>NZ_JBEAAJ010000003.1:0-613813 GCF_040446465.1 Streptomyces sp. RG80
ACGACTGGGTTGATAGGCCGGATCTGGAAGCCCAGTAATGGGTGGAGGTGACCGGTACTAATAGGCCGAGGGCTTGTCCATATTTGCTC
Organism: Streptomyces sp. RG80; assembly: GCF_040446465.1. Lineage (NCBI taxonomy): Bacteria > Bacillati > Actinomycetota > Actinomycetes > Kitasatosporales > Streptomycetaceae > Streptomyces > Streptomyces sp. RG80. The sequence continues at coordinate 90 of NZ_JBEAAJ010000003.1, forward strand.
GCGTCCACTGTGTTAGTTCTGAGGCAACGACCGTGTGTTTTCCGGTCTAACTTCATAGTGTTTCGGTGGTCATAGCGTGAGGGAAACGCCCGGTTACATTCCGAACCCGGAAGCTAAGCCTTACAGCGCCGATGGTACTGCAGGGGGGACCCTGTGGGAGAGTAGGACACCGCCGAACAATTCTTCAAAGGGTTGGATCCTGAACTTCGGTTCGGGGTCCAACCCTTTTTTGTTCTGCGTCACTTGAAGTTCACGTTCCGCAACCACCATCCGAGGCATGGGTACTGCTGCAATGCTCAGGGCCGCCGGCGTCGGAGTCGGTGACGAGGTCGTGGTGCCGGCCTTCGGGAACGTCGAGGTGGCCGAGGCCGTCGTACTGGCCGGTGCGCTCCCGGTGTTCGCCGACATAGATCCGGTGAGTTACTGCCTGGCCGCGGCTGCTGTCGAAGGGGCCGTGACTCCGCGGACCGCGGCCGTAGTTGTCGTACACCGGTTTGGGCGGCGGGCCGACATCTCGGCGCTGCATGCTCTCGGGCAGCGGCATGGGCTGCTCGTGCTGGAGCAGGGGGAGTCCGAGGCGCCGTACGACGAAGTCGCTCAGCGCAGGGAGCGGGCGGCCTACCTCGATGGGAAGTTGAAGGGGGTGCGCACGCCCGATGGTGGTGATGGGCACACCTATCAGCAGTACGTCGTGCGGGTGCCCGGGAACGGGCGACCCGATCGGGATGCCTTCGCTCGTGCCTTGCGGGGCAAGGGGGTTGAGTGCCGGGTGCCGGTGAAGACGCCTGTGCACCGGCTGCCCGAGTACCGGCGGTGCGTGTCGCTGCGGGAGACCGAACTGGCTGCGGACGAGACGCTGGCGCTGCCGGTCGATGCCGCGTTGACGAAGCGGGACATGCAGCGGATCGTGTCCGTGTGCAATGGGCTCGGCGGACTGCTGCAGACTGCCGTCTGATCGGTTTGGAAGCACGGGTCTGTTCGGGCTATGATCTATTCCGTTGCCGCAGGGAAACCTGAATAGGCGACAGGCCCCCTTAGCTCAGTCGGCAGAGCGTCTCCATGGTAAGGAGAAGGTCAACGGTTCGATTCCGTTAGGGGGCTCCAACTGAAAGGCCCCGCCCATTCGGGCGGGGCCTTTTTCGTGCCTGCTCTCAGTCCTTGTGGAGGCCCGGGACCCGCATGGCCAGGATCGCCATGTCGTCGGACGGGGCGTCGGACGCGAAGCGTTCCACGGCGCGCATGATGCGGGCGGCGACCGCGCCGGCGGTCAGGCCCGTGCAGGTCGTGAGGACGTCGGTGAGGCCGTCGTCGCCCAACATGCGGGCGCCCTCACGGCGTTCGGTGACACCGTCCGTGACGCACAGCAGGACGTCGCCCGGGTCCAGGGTGACCGTCTGCTCGTAGAGCTCGAGATCCTCGATGACGCCAAGGAGCGGCTGGGGCTCGGCGGCTGGTTCGACCGTGCCGTCCTGGCGGAGGCGGAGCGGGAGGGGGTGGCCGGCGCAGACCACCTTCAGTTCCGCGCTGCCGTCCTCCTGGGGGCGCATCTCGCCGTAGAGGAGGGTCAGGAAGCGGCTGCGGGCTCCCTCGTCGAGGATGGCGGAGTTCAGGCGCTCCAGGACCGCCGGGCCGCTCAAGCCCTCCCTGGCCAGCAGCCTCAGGGCGTGGCGGGCCAGGCCCGTCACCGCGGCCGCGTTGGGGCCCGTGCCGCAGACGTCGCCGATGGCGAAGCCGTAGGCGCCGTCGCTGATCGGGAAGACGTCGTAGAAGTCACCGCCGACCTCGTTGCCCTCGCCGGCCGCGCGGTAGATGACCTCGACCTCGACGCCGTCGATCTCGGGGAGCTCGGGGGGCAGGAGGCTGCGCTGGAGGGACTGGCTGATGGCGGTGCGCTCGGAATAGAGGCGGGCGTTGTCCAGGGCCAGGGCGGCACGGCGGGACAGGTCCTCGGCCAGTTCGAGGATCTCCTGGCGGAAGTGTTCGTCCGTGGGCTTGCCGAGGGTCAGCATGCCGATGACGCGGTTGCGGGCGACCAGGGGGAGGACGACCGTCTCGCCACCCACCGCGGACGCGGTGGCGAGGGTGGGGCCGATGCCTGCGCTGAGGCGGCCGATGGGCTCGCCCAGGCCCAGGCTGCGCATGGAGGTGCGCAGGGCGGCCTGGTGGGCCGCCTGGGCGGGGGCCGACCAGACGCGGGCGCCCGGGGTGGGTACCGGGTCGGGGGAGGGGATCTTCGACAGCAGGGACTTGATGCCGTCGATGAGCTCCTCGTCCTCGTGGAGGACGTACGAGAGGTAGGGCTCGGAGGCCTGGTCGGCGATCGTGTAGACCGCGCACCACGTGGCCAGTGTGGGGACCGTCATCTGGGCCATGAGGGCGAGGGTCTGGTCGCGGTCCAGGGTTCCCGCGAGGAGGTCGGAGGCCTCGACCAGGAAGCTCAGGGAGCCCCTGCGCAGGCGTTCCAGTTCGCCCAGGCGTGCCGACTCGACCGCCAACGCGATGCGGTCGGCGGCGAATTGGAGGCGCAGGGCCTCTTCGTTGGAATATCTGCCGGGGCCCTCGGCCGCGACGCCCAGGGAGCCGGTGAGGCGGCCCTCGACCTTCAGGGGGACCGTGACGACCGAGCGCATGCCGGTGCCGTTCAGGAGCGGGACGGCGCCGGGGACGGCCGTGAGGTCGTCGTGGACCGCCGGCATCCGGGCCGAGCCGTAGCGGCCGGGGCCGGCCTCGACGGGCACGCGCGCGAAGCGCTGGCGGGCGGAGGGGAGGCCGGTCGAGGCGCGGACCTCCAACTCCGTCTCGTCGTCGGTGGCGAGGAGCAGGAAGGCGGAGTCACCGTCGAGCATGTCGCGTGCGCGTTCGACCGTGCGCTGGAGGAGGCCGTCGAGGTCGTCCGGGGCGGGGGAGCCGATGAACACCTCGAAAGGGTCGGTGCTCTGGCCGTCGGAGGAGGACGAGGCGTCGGAGGACGGGATGCGCAACGGCGTCTGGAGGACGGCCCGTTCGTGGTCGCGGACGAGGAGGCAGACCGTGGAGGGTTCGCCGCCGGTGTCGCGGACGCGGAGGTGGGAGGCGTAGACCGGGGTCACGCGGCCGTTGGCGCCACGGATGCCGTAAGTGCCCTCCCAGCGCGAGAGTTGGAGGGCCTCCGCGATGCCGGTGCTGGTGCCCGGGGTGTGCGGCCAGGCCGCGAGGTCGGTGAGGGGCTTGCCGGTGACCTGTTCCGCGGGGTAGCCGAAGAGTTCCTCGGCGTCCTCGTTCCAGGCCGAGATGGCCGCCGTACGGTCGATCTGGACGACGGCGACGCGGACGCGGCCGTCGGCGAGGGGGAGGAGGTCCGCGGGGAGGGACGGGCCGGCTGTTCGCGTGCCCACCGGGCGTTCGGGGAGGTCGAGTTGGAACCAGACCTGCTTGTGCGTGGGGGTGTACTCGACGCCCCAGCGGCCGGCCAGGGCCGCGCACAGCTGGAGGCCGCGGCCGCCCTCGCGGTCGGGGCTGCCCATGGTGGCCAGGGAGCCCTGGAGCGGGACCTCGCGCTCGGGGTAGCGGTCGGCGACCTCGATCCGTACGCCGTCGTCGGTGCGCAGGCACAGGACGTCTGCGGTGGTGCCCGCGTGTACGACGGCGTTGGTCACCAGTTCGCTGGTGAGGACCACCGCGTCGTCGATGATGTCGGCGAAGCCCCAGCCCTGGAGCGTGTCGCGGACGAAGGAGCGGGCGCTCGCGACCGAGCGCCCGACGGGCTCGAAGTTGGCGGCCGCGCGCGCGGTGATCACAGAACTCCTCGACCGGTTGTCGACGTGCAGGGCTCCGTGGCCGACCGGCTCGTGCCGCTGGTGCGGCAGGCCGTCCGTCGGCCGACGGTCCGGGGAGTGTTCCCCAGGGATCAGTCCGGTGGTCATGTTGTGCGGCCGCCCCTCCGATGCCCGCTCGTTCTCGTGCCACCGCCCAGGCCGGACGGACCGGCGCGGCTGGACAGCCGCATGCAAGGTTACTTACCTTCCCCGTCCATGCGGATGCCGGTCACCAGTGTTTCCGTCCGGAGGGTGTGCGGACGATGTGCGAAGCTGCCGAACTGTTATGGCCTGGTTCAGCCAGGGTGAAACACTGGGCAAGCTTCTTGTGAAGGTCCGGGCAGACTGAGTGTGTTCCGCGTACGACGGGCAGCAGCCCGGGGTGCGGCCTGGTATATCCGGCAGAAATGCGCAGCTGTAACAGTGGCAGTAACTGGTACGTCCATCAGTAGTACCGGAGCACAGCAGTAACGGTCGATCCCTGCGGGAGGGACACAGTGGAGTCTGGCGCAGCGACGCGGGGCACGAAGACGCGCGCGAAGGGCGGACAGTCCCTGAACAACCAGCGCAAACCGCGCGGCGGTACCACCGCGGTGGACACGGCTGCCCTGAACCGACTGCTGGCGGCACTCGTCTCGATGCGGGATGGGAACTTCCGGAAGCGGCTCACGGTGTCGGGCGACGGCGTGTTGTCCGAGATTGCGGCTGTCTACAACGAAGTGGCCGACCGGAATCTGCATCTGACGGGCGAGCTGTCACGGGTGCGGCGGATGGTGGGCCGTGAGGGAAAGCTCACGGAACGGCTGGAAATCGGCGCCTGCGAGGGCTCCTGGCTGGCCGCCATCGACGCCTCCAACGCCCTGGTCGACGATCTCGTACGACCTGTCTCCGAGGTCGGACGGGTGCTCTCCGCGGTCGCGGAGGGCGATCTGTCCCCGCGTATGGAGTTGCGGACGCAGTCGCCGGACGGGTCCGGGCATCCGCTGCGGGGGGAGTTCCTCAAGGTCGGGCGGACCGTCAACAACCTGGTCGACCAGCTGTCGACGTTCACCGACGAGGTCACGCGCGTGGCCAGCGAGGTGGGCACCGAGGGCAAGCTGGGCGGACAGGCCAAGGTGCGCGGTATGTCGGGTTCCTGGAAGGACCTGACGGATTCCGTCAATACGATGGCGTACCGGCTGACGGCGCAGGTGCGGGACATCGCGCTCGTCACCACCGCGGTCGCCAAGGGTGATCTGTCCCGGAAGGTCACGGTTCACGTGGCCGGCGAGATGCTGGAACTGAAGAACACCGTCAACACGATGGTGGACCAGCTGTCGTCGTTCTCCTCCGAGGTGACCCGCGTCGCGCGCGAGGTGGGCGTCGAGGGTGAGCTGGGCGGCCAGGCGCAGGTGCCCGGTGTGGCGGGTGTGTGGAAGGACCTCACCGATTCGGTGAACCTGATGGCCGGCAATCTCACGGCCCAGGTGCGTGGGATCGCGGAGGTGACGACCGCGGTCGCCAGCGGTGATCTGTCACGGAAGGTGACCGTGTCGGCGCGGGGCGAGGTCGCTCAGCTCGCGGACACGATCAACCAGATGACCGAGACGCTGCGGACCTTCGCTGACGAGGTCACGCGCGTGGCCAACGAGGTCGGAGCCGAGGGGCGGCTCGGCGGGCAGGCGAACGTGCCGGGTGCGGCGGGGACGTGGAAGGACCTCACCGATTCGGTGAACACGGTCTTCCGGAACCTGACCATCCAGGTGCGGGACATCGCCGCCGTGACGACGGCCGTGGCCAGCGGTGACCTGTCGCAGAAGGTCACCGTTGACGTGGCCGGCGAGATGCTGGAGCTGAAGAACACCGTCAACGGGATGGTGGACCAGCTCTCCGCGTTCGGTGCCGAGGTCACGCGCGTGGCGCGCGAGGTCGGTGTCGAGGGTGAGCTGGGTGGTCAGGCGCAGGTGTCCGGGGCGGCCGGTACCTGGAAGGACCTCACCGACTCCGTCAACACGGCGTTCCGGAACCTCACCGGACAGGTGAGGAACATCGCACAGGTGACGACGGCCGTGGCCAACGGTGACCTGTCGCAGAAGGTCACCGTGGACGTCTCCGGTGAGATGCTCCAGCTGAAGAACACCGTGAACACGATGGTGGACCAGCTCTCCGCCTTCGCGGACCAGGTGACGCGGATGGCCCGGGACGTGGGCACCGAGGGCCGCCTGGGTGGTCAGGCCGTGGTGCCCGGGGTCTCGGGTACGTGGAAGGAGCTCACCGACTCCGTCAACTTCATGGGTGGCAACCTCACTTCGCAGGTGCGGCAGATCGCCCAGGTGACGACCGCGGTGGCCCGGGGCGACCTGTCCCAGAAGATCGACGTCGACGCGCGCGGCGAGATCCTGGAGCTCAAGAACACCATCAACACGATGGTGGACCAGCTCTCCGCCTTCGCGGACCAGGTGACCCGGGTGGCCCGCGAGGTGGGCACCGAGGGACGGCTGGGCGGGCAGGCGCAGGTGCCCGGCGTCGCCGGTGTGTGGCGGGACCTGACCGACTCCGTGAACGGCATGGCGTCCAACCTCACCGGCCAGGTGCGGAACATCGCCCAGGTGGCCACCGCGGTGGCCCGGGGCGACCTGTCCCAGAAGATCACCGTGGACGCGCGCGGCGAGATCCTGGAGCTGAAGAACACCCTGAACACGATGGTGGACCAGCTGTCGTCGTTCGCCGAGGAGGTCACGCGAGTGGCCCGTGAGGTGGGCACCGAGGGCATCCTCGGCGGCCAGGCCGAGGTGCAGGGGGTCTCGGGCACCTGGAAGGACCTCACGCAGTCCGTGAACTTCATGGCGAACAACCTGACCATCCAGGTGCGCAACATCGCCGAGGTCACGACCGCGGTCGCCAAGGGCGATCTGTCGAAGAAGATCACCGTCGACGCGAAGGGCGAGATCCTCGAACTCGTCACGACGGTCAACACGATGGTCGACCAGCTGTCGTCGTTCGCCGAGCAGGTGACCCGGGTGGCCCGCGAGGTGGGTACCGAGGGCATCCTGGGCGGCCAGGCGCACGCGTCGGGGGTCACGGGCATCTGGAAGGACCTCACCGACAACGTCAACCTGATGGCCAACAACCTGACCGTGCAGGTGCGGAACATCTCCCAGGTCGCGGCGGCGGTCGCCAACGGCGACCTGACGCGGACGGTGACGATCGAGGCGCGTGGCGAGGTCGCGCAGCTCGCCGACACCTTCAACACCATGGTGAAGACGCTGAGTTCGTTCGCCGACCAGGTCACCAAGGTGGCCCGTGAGGTGGGCACGGACGGCATCCTCGGCGGACAGGCGCGCGTGCCCGGTGTGGCGGGTACGTGGAAGGACCTCACCGAGTCCGTGAACCAGATGGCGTCCAACCTGACCGGTCAGGTGCGGAACATCGCCATGGTGACCACGGCCATCGCCAAGGGTGACCTCACGAAGAAGATCGACATCGACGCGCGCGGTGAGATCCTCGAACTCAAGACCACGATCAACACGATGGTCGACCAGCTGTCGTCCTTCGCCGAGGAGGTCACCCGAGTCGCCCGCGAGGTGGGCACGGAGGGACAGCTCGGCGGCCAGGCACGCGTGCGTGACGTCGACGGCACCTGGCGCGACCTCACCGAGTCCGTGAACGAGATGGCCGGGAACCTGACCCGGCAGGTGCGTGCCATCGCGCGCGTGGCGACCGCGGTGACCCGCGGCGACCTGAACCTGAAGATCGACGTGGACGCGTCCGGGGAGATCCAGGAACTCCAGGACTACATCAACAAGATGATCGCCAACCTGCGCGACACCACGATCGCCAACAAGGAGCAGGACTGGCTCAAGGGCAACCTCGCCCGGATCTCCGCGCTCATGCAGGGCCGCCGCGATCTCGCGGACGTGGCCTCGCTGATCATGAGCGAGCTCACGCCGGTGGTGTCCGCGCAGCACGGCGCGTTCTTCCTGGCGATGCCGCACCTCGACGGCAAGGACGCGGGCGCCGCCGACGAGGACTCGTACGAGCTGCGCATGCTCGGGTCGTACGGCTACTCGATGGGCTCCATGCCGACGTCGTTCCGGCCGGGGGAGGCGCTGATCGGGACGGCTGCCCAGGAGAAGCGGACGATCCTGGTGGAGAACGCGCCGAGCGGCTACCTGAAGATCTCCTCGGGGCTCGGGGAGGCGCCGCCGGCGCAGGTGATCGTGCTTCCGGTGCTGTTCGAGGGGAAGGTGCTCGGTGTCATCGAGCTGGCCTCCTTCACCCCCTTCACCCATATCCAGAAGGACTTCCTCAACCAGATCGCCGAGATGATCGCGACCAGCGTCAACACCATCTCGGTGAACACCAAGACCGAGCAGCTGCTGAAGCAGTCGCAGGAGCTGACCGAGCAACTCCAGGAGCGGTCGGCGGAGTTGGAGAACCGGCAGAAGGCGCTCCAGGCGTCCAACGCCGAACTGGAGGAGAAGGCCGAGCTGCTGGCCCAGCAGAACCGCGACATCGAGGTGAAGAACACCGAGATCGAGGAGGCGCGGCAGGTCCTGGAGGAGCGTGCCGAGCAACTCGCGGTGTCGATGCGCTACAAGAGCGAGTTCCTCGCCAACATGTCGCACGAGCTGCGTACGCCGCTCAACTCGCTGCTGATCCTGGCCAAGCTGCTCGCCGACAACGCGGACGCCAACCTCTCGCCGAAGCAGGTGGAGTTCGCCGAGACGATCCACGGGGCCGGTTCCGACCTGCTCCAGCTGATCAACGACATCCTCGACCTGTCGAAGGTCGAGGCGGGCAAGATGGACGTCTCCCCGACGCGTATCGCGCTCGTGCAGCTCGTGGACTACGTGGAGGCCACCTTCCGGCCGCTGACCGCGGAGAAGGGCCTGGATCTGTCCGTACGGGTCTCCCCGGAGCTGCCCGCCACGCTGCACACCGACGAACAGCGCCTCCTTCAGGTGCTGCGCAATCTGCTGTCCAACGCGGTGAAGTTCACCGACTCCGGATCGGTGGAGCTCGTCATCCGGCCCGCCGGTGCGGACGTGCCGATGCAGATCCGTGAGCAGCTGCTCGAGACCGGTTCGCTGCGGGATCCGGACGCCGATCTGATCGCGTTCTCCGTGACGGACACCGGCATCGGGATCGCGGCCAGCAAGATGCGGGTGATCTTCGAGGCGTTCAAGCAGGCCGACGGCACGACGAGCCGCAAGTACGGCGGTACGGGTCTCGGGCTCTCCATCTCGCGGGAGATCGCACAGCTGCTCGGTGGTGAGATCTACGCCCAAAGCGAGCCGGGGCGCGGTTCGACGTTCACGCTGTATTTGCCGCTGCACCCCAGCGAACTGCCCCCGCAGGGCTATCAGCAGACGGTCGCGGCCCTGGAGGTCGGGGAACTGCTCGCCTCCGAGAACGGCCGGGCCGACGTGGAGATCGAGACGCCGGCCGAGGTGAAGTCGTACCAGGAGACGCAGAACGGTGCCGCCGCGCTCTTCAGGCGCCGTCGCAGGATCCTCCCCGAGGCCGAACAGCGCCTCCAGCTGGACCAGTGGTCGGCGGCAGACCAGAGCCCGGCGCCGGAGGTGCGGCGCGGCATCCGGTTCGGCGGTGAGAAGGTGCTGATCGTCGACGACGACATCCGCAACGTCTTCGCGCTCACCAGCGTCCTGGAGCAGCACGGCCTGTCGGTGCTGTACGCCGAGAACGGCCGCGAGGGCATCGAGGTCCTGGAACAGCACGACGATGTCACGGTCGTCCTGATGGACATCATGATGCCGGAGATGGACGGATACGCGACGACCAATGCGATCCGCAGGATGCCGCAGTTCGCGGGCCTGCCGATCATCGCGCTGACCGCCAAGGCGATGAAGGGCGACCGGGAGAAGGCGATCGAGTCGGGCGCCTCCGACTACGTCACCAAGCCGGTCGACCCCGATCATCTGCTGTCGGTGATGGATCAGTGGATGCGGGAGTCGTGACGGGAACGGTCGGACTTCGCGTGGATGCTGCGAGAACCCTCGTTGTTCACGCGGAGTTGCTGACTCACTGTGCTCGAAGCCGTGTAGAAGTACGGGATTCGGGGAACCTTCTGGTCTCCCGCCACGTTTCTGCTACGTGCACAGTGACATCGCGGTGACAGGGTGTGGCGACGGGCGGGGTGCGGCTACCATGACCGGCACGAGGACGGGCGGCGCAAGGGAGTCGTCCCCCGGGGCGGCACCTGCCGGTGTCACCACGAGTCCTGAGGACAGGGGAGGCCCCACGCCGGGGCGAGGAGGGCGGGCCATGGTGCAGAAGGCCAAGATCCTCCTGGTCGATGACCGGCCGGAGAATCTGCTGGCGCTGGAGGCCATCCTCTCCGCGCTCGATCAGACACTGGTGCGGGCATCGTCCGGGGAGGAAGCGCTCAAGGCGCTGCTCACCGACGACTTCGCGGTGATTCTGCTGGATGTGCAGATGCCGGGCATGGACGGGTTCGAGACCGCCGCGCACATCAAGCGGCGCGAGCGCACACGGGACATCCCGATCATCTTCCTCACCGCGATCAACCACGGTCCGCATCACACCTTCCGGGGGTATGCGGCGGGCGCGGTCGACTACATCTCCAAGCCCTTCGACCCGTGGGTACTGCGCGCGAAGGTCTCCGTGTTCGTCGAGCTGTACATGAAGAACTGCCAGCTGAGGGAGCAGGCGGCGCTGCTGCGGCTCCAGTTGGAGGGCGGCGCCGGCGGCAAGGCCCCGGCCGGTGAGACGAAGGAGCCGGCGGGACTGCTGGCCGAGCTCTCGGCGCGGCTCGCCGCGGTCGAGGAGCAGGCCGAGGCCCTGTCCAAGCAGCTCGACGACGAGTCGGCGGACGCGGCGGCCGTGGCCACCGCGGCTCATCTCGAACGCAAACTCACCGGCCTGCGGCGGGCGCTGGACGCCCTCGAGCCGGGAGCCGGCAGCACCCAGTCGGTGCCCTCGCAGAACTGACCCTCACCCGTGGCCCAGTTGCGGGTGAGCGCGTGTCAGTTCCGCGCCCCCGCAAGGGCGACACGAACGGGTGAAGCACCGGCCACACGTGTCCGTTGTCGTCTCCCCCGGTAACCTCACACCCATGGCCTCACGTCCCTCCGCTGCCAAGAAGCAGCCCGCGAAGAAGGCGGCGGCTCCGGCGAAGAAGGCCGTCGCGAAGAAGGCCCCGGCGAAGAAGGCGCCCGCCAGGAAAGCCGCGGCCAAGAAGACCGCGCCGCCTCCCAAACCGGCGCCGAACCCGACCGGCGGCATCTACAAGCTCGTACGCGCCGTCTGGCTGGGCCTGGCGCACGCCGTGGGCGCGGTGTTCCGCGGCATAGGGAACGGCGCGAAGAACCTGGACCCGGCGCACCGCAAGGACGGCGTCGCGCTGCTGCTCCTCGGTCTGGCGCTGATCGTCGCGGCCGGCACCTGGTCGAACCTGCGCGGCCCCGTCGGCGACCTGGTCGAGATCATCGTCACCGGCGCCTTCGGCCGCCTCGACCTGCTGGTGCCGATACTGCTCGCGGCCATCGGCGTGCGGTTCATCCGGCACCCGGAGAAGCCCGAGGCCAATGGCCGGATCGTGATCGGCCTGTCGGCGCTCGTCGTCGGCGTGCTCGGCCAGGTCCACATCGCGTGCGGCGCGCCCGCCCGCAGCGACGGCATGCAGGCCATAAGGGACGCGGGCGGCCTCATCGGATGGGGCGCGGCGACTCCGCTGACGTACACCATGGGCGAGGTTCTCGCCGTACCGCTGCTGGTGCTGCTCACGGTCTTCGGGCTGCTGGTCGTCACCGCCACACCGGTCAACGCCATCCCGCGCAGGCTGCGGGAGCTCGGCGTACGGCTCGGTGTCGTGCACGATCCGGCGGAGGACGAGCTCGACGAGTTCTCCGACGACGAGCGCTACGACGAGCAGTGGCGCGAGGCGCTGCCCGCGCGCGGTCGCAGGCGGGCTCCGGCGCCCGAGGCGTACGACCCCGATGGCGCCGAGCAGGAGGCCCTCACACGGCGTCGTGGCCGACCCCGGCGCTCCGCTGTGCCGCAGCCCGACATGGACCGGCCCATGGACGCCGTGGACGTCGCCGCAGCTGCCGCTGCCGCGCTCGACGGTGCCGTGCTGCACGGGATGCCGCCGTCGCCGATCGTCGCCGACCTCACCCAGGGCGTGAGCGCCGGGGACCGCGAGGACACGACGCCGACCCCGACACCGGTGCCGAAGGCCGTACCGGCGCCGGCCGCACGTCCCAAGCAGGAGAAGCTGAAGGTCGAGGTCGCGGACCTCACGAAGCCCGCTCCCGAGGCCCCGGGCGAGCTGCCGCCGCGTGCCGAGCAGCTTCAGCTGTCCGGCGACATCACCTACTCGCTGCCCTCGCTCGACCTCCTGGAGCGCGGCGGTCCCGGCAAGGCGCGCAGCGCGGCCAACGACGCCGTCGTCGCCTCGCTGACCAACGTCTTTCGGGAGTTCAAGGTCGACGCGGCCGTCACCGGCTTCACGCGCGGGCCGACGGTCACGCGGTACGAGGTCGAGCTCGGCCCCGCCGTGAAGGTCGAGCGGATCACCGCGCTGGCGAAGAACATCGCGTACGCCGTCGCCAGTCCGGACGTGCGGATCATCAGCCCGATCCCCGGCAAGTCCGCGGTCGGCATCGAGATCCCGAACACGGACCGCGAGATGGTCAACCTCGGTGACGTGCTGCGGCTCGCGGCGGCGGCCGAGGACGAGCACCCGATGCTGGTCGCGCTCGGCAAGGACGTCGAGGGCGGCTATGTGATGGCGAACCTCGCGAAGATGCCGCACGTCCTCGTCGCCGGAGCCACCGGTTCCGGTAAGTCGTCGTGCATTAACTGCTTGATCACGTCAATCATGGTCCGTGCGACTCCCGAGGACGTCCGCATGGTCCTGGTCGACCCCAAGCGGGTCGAGCTGACCGCCTACGAGGGCATCCCGCACCTGATCACGCCGATCATCACCAACCCCAAGCGCGCCGCCGAGGCGCTCCAGTGGGTCGTACGGGAGATGGACCTCCGTTACGACGACCTGGCGGCGTTCGGGTACCGGCACATCGACGACTTCAACGAGGCCGTCCGCGAGGGCAAGCTCAAGACGCCGGAGGGCAGCGAGCGGGAGCTCAAGGCCTACCCGTATCTGCTGGTGATCGTCGACGAGCTCGCCGACCTGATGATGGTGGCGCCGCGGGACGTCGAGGACTCGATCGTGCGCATCACGCAGCTCGCGCGCGCGGCCGGCATCCACCTGGTGCTCGCCACGCAGCGGCCCTCGGTCGACGTGGTCACCGGTCTGATCAAGGCGAACGTGCCCTCGCGGCTCGCCTTCGCCACCTCCTCGCTCGCGGACTCGCGGGTCATCCTCGACCAGCCCGGCGCCGAGAAGCTGATCGGCAAGGGCGACGGGCTGTATCTGCCGATGGGGCAGAACAAGCCCACCCGTATGCAGGGCGCCTTCGTGACCGAGGACGAGGTCGCGGCGGTCGTCCAGCACTGCAAGGACCAGATGGCGCCCGTCTTCCGGGACGACGTCGTCGTGGGCACCAAGCAGAAGAAGGAGATCGACGAGGAGATCGGCGACGACCTCGACCTGTTGTGCCAGGCGGCCGAGCTGGTCGTCTCCACGCAGTTCGGATCGACGTCGATGCTCCAGCGCAAGCTGCGGGTCGGGTTCGCCAAGGCGGGGCGCCTGATGGACCTGATGGAGTCTCGGAACATCGTCGGACCGAGCGAGGGGTCCAAGGCTCGTGACGTTCTTGTGAAGGCTGACGAGCTGGACGGAGTGCTCGCGGTGATCCGCGGGGAGGCTTAAAGGCAGGGTGTTCGATCGTGACTCACCCGTAAGGGATCATTGAGCAACCGTTTCCCTTCGGCGTACGTCAAGTTGAGGGAAGCGAAAAGCTCCCGCTCCACCATCGGCGTGTCCGGCCATACCGATGGCGTACAAAGTCCTACCGCCCGGTTGCCCCACCCTTTCGCACCCCCCCTAGACTGAACCTCCAGCACAGGTGGCTTAAACGCTCGAAAGGCGCCCCCGTGTCCATCGGCAACTCCCCTGAAGACGAGCGTCCGTTCGAAGACGACCGCGAGGAAGCCCGTATCTCCGTCGGCCGTGCCCTCCAGCAGGCACGGATCGCGGCCGGGCTGACCGTCGACGACGTCAGCAACGCCACCCGGGTCCGTATCGCCATCGTGCATGCCATCGAGGCCGACGACTTCGCCCCCTGCGGCGGGGACGTCTACGCCCGTGGGCACATCCGGACCCTGGCCAAGGCCGTCCACCTCGATCCGGCCCCGCTCCTGGACCAGTACGCCGCCGATCACGGCGGAGGGCGTCCGGCGCCCACCCCGGCGGCCCCGCTGTTCGAGGCGGAACGCATCCGTCCCGAGCGACGGGGGCCCAACTGGACCGCGGCCATGGTCGCCGCGATCGTCGCCGTGATCGGCTTCGTCGGGTTCACCGCCTTCAAGGGCGACGACGAGGGTGGGAAGACGCAGGTCGCCGAGGGTGCCACGCCCTCGACGAGCAAGTCCTCCTCGCCCACGCCCAAGAGCGAGAAGCCCGAATCGCCCAAGCCGGCCCCGTCCGACAGCGCCATCGCGGCCGCGCCCCAGGACAAGGTCACCGTCCAGGTCAGCGCCGCCGACGGCAAGAGCTGGATCTCCGTCAAGGACCACAACGGCCGCAATCTCTTCGACGGCCTGCTCAAGCAGGGCGATTCCAAGACCTTCCAGGACAGCGAGAAGATCAACCTCGTCCTCGGCGACGCCGGGGCCATCCAGCTGTACGTCAACGGCAAGAAGATCGACGACGACTGGCAGCCGGGAGCGGTGGAGCGGCTGACCTACACCAAGGGCGACCCGACGGTCGGTTGAGCCGGGTGATCCGAGGCCGGTGAAGGCCGGTCAGGCGCCGCAGTAAGCGGGTACGGGGTTGGCGGAGCAAGATCGCCAACCCCGTCGACGTGGGCTGTCAGTGGAACGAAGTAGTCTTGAGCCCATGCCTGAACGCCGTACCGTCGCACTCGTCACTCTTGGCTGCGCCCGTAACGAGGTGGACTCGGAGGAGCTCGCAGGCCGCTTGGAGGCGGACGGCTGGGACCTCGTGGAGGACGCCGCGGACGCGGACGTCGCCGTCGTCAACACGTGCGGCTTCGTCGACGCCGCCAAGAAGGACTCCGTCGACGCCCTCCTGGAGGCCAACGATCTCAAGGGGCACGGCAGAACCCAGGCCGTCGTGGCGGTGGGCTGCATGGCCGAGCGGTACGGCAAGGACCTTGCCGAGGCCCTCCCCGAGGCGGACGGCGTGCTCGGCTTCGACGACTACGCCGACATCTCCGACCGACTCCAGACCATCCTGAGCGGTGGCGTCCACGCCGCCCACACCCCGCGCGACCGGCGCAAGCTGCTGCCGATCAGCCCGGCCGACCGGCAGTCGGTGTCGGATGTGGCGCTGCCGGGGCACGGTGCCCCGACGGACCTGCCCGAAGGCGTGGCTCCGGTCTCCGGCCCCCGTGCGCCCCTGCGCCGCCGTCTGGACGGTGCCCCGGTCGCCTCGGTGAAGCTCGCCTCCGGCTGCGACCGGCGCTGCTCCTTCTGCGCCATCCCGTCCTTCCGCGGCTCCTTCATCTCGCGCCGCCCGAGCGACGTGCTGAACGAGACGCGGTGGCTGGCCGAGCAGGGCGTCAAGGAGATCATGCTGGTCTCCGAGAACAACACCTCGTACGGCAAGGACCTGGGCGACATCCGCCTCCTGGAGTCCCTGCTGCCCGAGCTCGCCGAGGTCGACGGCCTGGAGCGGGTGCGGGTCAGCTACCTCCAGCCGGCCGAGATGCGGCCCGGCCTCATCGACGTGCTGACCTCGACGCCCAAGGTCGTGCCCTACTTCGACCTGTCGTTCCAGCACTCCGCCCCTGGTGTGCTGCGCGCGATGCGCCGCTTCGGCGACACCGACCGGTTCCTGGAGCTGCTCGACACCATCCGCGGCAAGGCCCCGCAGGCCGGTGTGCGCTCCAACTTCATCGTGGGCTTCCCCGGCGAGACCGCGGACGACCTGGCGGAGCTGGAGCGGTTCCTGAACGGCGCGCGGCTGGACGCCATCGGCGTTTTCGGCTACTCCGACGAGGAGGGCACGGAGGCGGCCACGTACGAGAACAAGCTCGATGAGGACGTCGTCACCGAGCGTCTCGCGCGGGTCTCCCGGCTGGCCGAGGAGCTGGTCTCGCAACGGGCCGAGGAGCGCGTGGGCGAGACCGTGCACGTGCTGGTGGAGTCCGTGGACGAGGAGGGCGTGTACGGGCGCGGTGAGCACCAGGCGCCGGAGACGGACGGCCAGGTGCTGCTCACGAGCGGCGAAGGCCTGAGCGTCGGTCGTATCGTCGAGGCGAAGGTGGTCGGCACCGAGGGTGTCGACCTGGTCGCCGAGCCGCTGACGGGCTCGCTCGCGTGTAGTGAGGAGGCGGGCAGATGACCGGAGTACCGGCATCCGCCGCGGGTGGCCCCTCCCAGGCGGGTGCGTCCGGCGCGGCGGGTGCGTCAGGCGCCGAATCCGGTGCCAAGTCCGCGCGGAGCGGCAAGATCGTGGCCGCGGCCGTCAACGAGGCCAGCCTCTGGAACATCGCGAACATCCTGACGATGGTGCGGCTGCTGCTCGTCCCGGGCTTCGTCGCGCTGATGCTGGCCGACGGCGGGTACGACCCGGCCTGGCGCGCGTTCGCCTGGGCGGCCTTCGCCGTCGCGATGATCACCGACCTCTTCGACGGTCATCTGGCGCGCACCTACAACCTCGTCACCGACTTCGGGAAGATCGCCGACCCCATCGCCGACAAGGCGATC
The DNA here is from genome assembly GCF_040446465.1 of Streptomyces sp. RG80. Classification (NCBI taxonomy): domain Bacteria; kingdom Bacillati; phylum Actinomycetota; class Actinomycetes; order Kitasatosporales; family Streptomycetaceae; genus Streptomyces; species Streptomyces sp. RG80. Next base: position 16,706 of record NZ_JBEAAJ010000003.1, read on the forward strand.
ATGGGGGCGGCGCTCATCTGTCTGTCCGCGCTGGGCGATCTGCCGTGGTGGGTGACCGGCGTCATCCTCGGCAGGGAACTCGGGATCACGCTGCTGCGTTTCATCGTCATCCGGTACGGCGTCATCCCGGCGAGCCGGGGCGGCAAGCTGAAGACCCTCACGCAGGGCATCGCGGTCGGGATGTACATCCTGGCGCTGACGGGGTGGCTGGCCACCGCGAGGTTCTGGGTGATGGCTGTGGCGGTCGCGCTGACCGTGGCGACCGGCCTGGACTATGTGAGACAGGCCATTGTGCTGCGCAGGCAGGGAATCGCCGAGCGCGAGGCGGCGTTGGAGGAGACGGAAGCGTGAATTCCCCGGCCACCGAAGTGGTGCGACTACTCACGGTGAGGGCGGAGACGCTCGCCGTCGCCGAGTCGCTCACCGGTGGGTTGGTTGCGGCGGAAATCACAGCGGCCCCAGGGGCGTCCAAGGCGTTCCGGGGCTCCGTGACCGCCTACGCCACCGAGCTCAAGCACCAGCTGCTCGGTGTCGATGCCACCCTGCTGGCCGAGCGTGGCGCGGTGGATCCGCAGGTCGCGGCCCAGATGGCGGCCGGAGTGCGCAAGGCGCTCGGTGCCGCCTGGGGGATCGCGACCACGGGTGTCGCCGGGCCGGAGGAACAGGACGGGAAGCCCGTCGGCACGGTCTATGTGGCCGTCGCCGGCCCCACCTCGGAGCTGTCGGATGGCGGGAAAGTGTCGTCGCTGCGGTTGAACGGCGACCGGGCGGAAATTCGTATGGAGAGTGTACGGAGCGTACTCGCACTGCTCCTTCAGGAGCTTGCGGGCGAACAGACCGGAAATGAGCGGGCACAGGATACGGAACGGAACGGGGGGTTTTGATGTTTGCAGCCCTGAGTGAACACGACATCGCTCCCCGCACGGCCGCGGCGCAAGGCGGTACGGTGGGGCGTGAAGGATGCGGCTACGCGGTCCGAGGAGGGAGCCACCGATGATTCTGCTCCGTCGCCTGCTGGGTGACGTGCTGCGTCGGCAGCGCCAGCGCCAGGGCCGTACTCTGCGCGAAGTCTCCTCGTCCGCCCGAGTCTCACTCGGCTATCTCTCCGAGGTGGAGCGGGGGCAGAAGGAGGCATCTTCCGAGCTGCTCTCCGCCATCTGCGACGCGCTGGACGTACGGATGTCCGAACTGATGCGGGAAGTGAGCGACGAGCTCGCCCTCGCCGAGCTGGCCCAGTCCGCTGCGGCCACCCCCAGCGAGCCCGTGCCCACGCCGGTACGTCCGATGCTGGGTTCCGTGTCGGTGGCCGGTGTGCCACCGGAACGGGTCACCATCAAGGCGCCCGCCGAAGCGGTGGACGTCGTCGCCGCTTGAGCGTCGAAGGCGTTTGCGCTTGAGACGGGCTCGAACCTGAGCTGACGATGCGCTGAGAAGCGCGGGAGGCCCTGGCCGGGTCTCTCCGGATCATTCGGAGAGGCGTTGGTCGGGGCTTTCGTGCATCGTGGAGTGACATGTCCCGGGGGCACCGGTGCAGGATGTGCGGACGGTGCCTCTCTGCGCTGTCGGTGCGCCCGTGCCACGGGTGACACAGGTGGCCTAGCTTCGGGCTGTCGGGGCTCTTCGGGCTGGAGGTCGGTTCATGGCGCGACCGATAGTGCGCTGGGGGGCGGCGCTCGGACTGGGGGCGCTGTGGTGGTGGGCCGTGCTGCGGCTGGCGTTCGTTCCCGGGGCGGGGGTGCTGGAGGGGGCGGTCGCCGCGGGTGGCTGGGGGCTGAGTCTGCTGCCGGTGCACTGCGTGCCGAGGGCGCGGGCGGCCGGAGCTCTCGCCGCGGGGCGGTGGCGGGCGGCCTGGCGGGTCACCACGGCATCGCCACCCCGCCGTTCGGACGCAGGATCTGGCCCGTCGTGAAGGACGAGGCGTCGGAGGCGAGGTACAGCACCGTGTGGGCGACGTCCTCGGCCTCGCCGACCCGGCCCAGCGGCGACATCCGGGCCATCAGAGCTTCGGTCCGCTCCTGGGCCTCGCCGTGCCGCTCGGTCATGGGGGTGCGGATCCAGCCCGGAGCGACCGCGTTGACGCGGATGCCGTGCCGGCCGACCTCGGTCGCCAGGGTCTTCGTCAGCTGGACGACGGCCGCCTTGGCCGCGCCGTAGCAGAGCAGGCCGGGGCCGCCGGTGTCCACGGCGCCGGAGGCCATGGTGACGATGCTGCCCCTGGTCTCCCGGGCCAGCATCAGCCGGGCCGCCTCCTGGCAGGCGTAGAGCACGCCCTTGAAGTTGACGCTCAGGACCCGGTCAAGGTCCTCGTCCCGCGTCTCCAGGACCGGGCTGCTGTGCATGATCCCGGCGATCGCCGCCAGCACGTCCAGGCGCTCGCAGGAGGCGATCGCCTGCCGGAGCTGCTCGCGGTCGGTGACATCGAGGTGGTGGGTGCGGGCGGCGCCGCCCGCGTCCTTGATGAGGGTCGCCGTCTCGTGCAGGCCCTGTGGGTCCCGGTCCGCGCAGTGCACGGTGGCACCGGCTTCGGCGAGCAGGACCGCCGAGGCCCGGCCGATGCCGCCGGCGGCGCCGGTGACGAATGCGGTGCGTCCGCTCAGGTCGTACGCGCTGACGGTCATGGGGGGGGACGGTACGAGGGTTTCTGACGGATCGTCAATTAGTCGTACGGTGTGGGGTTCCGGGGTGTTCGGGCCGCGCCGGGGCTGCGGGCGACGGTGGGGGCCGGGCCGGTCTGGCACATGGGGCACCAGTAGGTGGGGCGTTCGCGGGAGCCGTCGCCCTGGTCGGCGAGGCGGACGGGGGTGCCGCAGCGGAGGCAGGGGTGGCGGGCGCGGCCGTAGACGAAGAGGTCCTGGCCGCGGCGGCCCGTGGTCATGCGGATCGGGCGGTCGCGGTTGGCCTCGAGGAGCTTCTTGGCGAGCACCGGCAGCTTCGCGGCGCGGTCCTCGGGGAGCGCGCCGGTGGGGAGCCATGGGGTGACGCCGAGCAGGAAGCAGAGCTCGCTCTTGTAGACATTGCCGATGCCGGCGAGGTTGCGCTGGTCGAGGAGGGCCTCGCCGAGGGGGCGGGTGGGGTCCTGGAGGAGGTTGGCGAGGGCGCGGTCGGGGTCCCAGTCGGGGCCCAGGAGATCGGGGCCGAGGTGGCCCACGGCGCGGTGTTCGTCGGTGGTGCGCAGGAGTTCCAGGACGGGGAGGCGGTAGCCGACGGCCGTGCGGTCGGCGGTGCCGAGGATCGCGCGGATCTGGTGGGTGGGGCCGCCGGTCCAGCGCTGGTCGGGGGCGTACACCTTCCAGGAGCCGTCCATCTTCAGGTGCGAGTGGAGGGTCAGGCCGCCCTCGATGCGGGTCAGCAGGTGCTTGCCGCGGGGGGTGACGTCCAGGACGGTGCGGCCGGTGAGGTCGGCCGTGGCGAACTTGGGGACGCGGAGGTCGCTGCGGGTGAGCACCTGGCCGGCGAGGGCGGTGTGCAGGCGGTGCGCCGCTTGCCAGACGGTGTCTCCTTCGGGCATGGGTCAAGGGTGGCACGGGGTGGTGGGTGGGTGCCCAATGAGTTGGGGCTGCTGTGGTGTGGCGGGTGCCCAATGGGTTGGGGGCTGTTGTGGTGTGGCGGGTGCCCAATGGGTTGGGGGCTGTTGTGGTGTGGCGGGTGCGGGGGGAATGCGGCTTGTCGTGGCTACGCGGCTGAGCCGCAGATCGATACAGCCCCGCGTCCCCTGGATGGGTCTTGGTGGCCGTCGGCCGAGAGGTGAGGGCCGGAGGGGGCGGCCGGGTGGTCAGGCCCTCAGGCGCAGGCCGCGTGGGGTGGCGATGAAGCCCGCTCCTTCCAGGAGGGCGCCGATGGGGGAGGTCAGGGCCGGGGCGCCGTTGACGCGCTCCACGGTGACGGTGCCCAGGGAGCCCGCTCGGGCGGCCGCGGCGAGTGCGTCGGCGGCCGAGCGGAGGCGTGGGTCGTCGGTGGGCTTGCCGTCCGGATCCTCGGGCCAGGCCAGCAGGGTCTTGCCGCCGCGCTCCATGTAGAGCGTCAGCTCGCCGTCGACCAGCACGACCAGGGAGCCCGCCTTGCGGCCCGCCTTGTGGCCGGCGCCGGTCGGAGGCTCGGGCCAGGGGAGGGCCGCGCCGTACGCGTTCGCCGGGTCTGCTGCGGCGAGGACCACGGCTCGGGAGTCGGGGGTGCGGGGGGAGGAACGGTGTGGGGTGGGGTGCGGGCCCGGGGCGTATGAGCTGTACGGGTTGTACGGCCCGCCGCGGGGGCCGCCCGTGCCCGGGGTGGCGAGGTCCCGGGGGGACACGTAGCCGTCGCGGGAGCGGGGGGCCGCCGGTGCGGGGGAGGCGTCGTCCAGCCAGTCGAGGTCGAGGTCGTCGGCGGGGGCGGTGCCGCCGGGCGTCCCGAAGCCGTAGTCGTCATGGGGGGCGGTGCCGTCCGGGGCTTGGAAATCGTCGCGCGCGGCGGGGGCGCCGAAGCCGTCGCCCTGGCCCGGCAGGCCGCCGTTCCGTTCGCGGGCATTGGCCACCGCGCGCAGGCGGTCCACCGCTCCGTCCATGGCGAACTGGGCGGCGCCGAGGCCTTCCACGACGTAGCCGCGGCGGGCCTGGCCGGTCTCCTCGAAGGCGGACAGGACGCGGTACGTCGCCGAGAAGCCGCCTTCGACGCCCTCTGCCGAGACCGCGCCTCGGGTCACCACGCCGTGCCGGTCCAGCAGGGTTCGGGCCAGGGCGTGGGCGCGCAGGGTGGGGTCGGGCTCGCGGTCGGGCAGCAGGGACCAGCGGCCGGCGACGGTCGGCGGGCCGCCGCGCGAGGCGGGGCGGGCGGCGGCGGTCAGGGAGCCGTAGCGGCCGCGCGGGACGGTGCGCTTGGCGCGGTGGGCCGTGGAGCCGGCCGTGCGGCCCGAGCCCAGCAGGGAGCGCAGAGGGGTGAGCGTGTCGTTGGTGAGGCGACCGGACCAGGCCAGATCCCAGACCGTGTCGGCGAGTTGGGGGTCGGTGACGTCCGGGTGGGTGGTTGCGCGGACCTGGTCGGCGATCTGGCGGAAGAAGAGGCCGTAGCCGCCGGAGAGGGCGTTCAGGACGGACTCGTGGAGTGCCGTCAGCTCCAAGGGGTGCGGCGGCGGCAGCAGGAGGGGCGCCGCGTCCGCGACGTAGAGGGAGACCCAGCCGTCCTTGCCGGGGAGGGAGCCCGCTCCGGCCCACACCAGCTCGCCCGCGGAGGTGAGTTCGTCGAGCATCGCCGGGGAGTAGTTCGCGACCCGGGAGGGCAGGACCAGCTTCTCCAGGGCGGAGGCCGGCACGGACGCGCCCTGCAACTGCTCCACGGCACGCACCAGTCCGTCGATGCCGCGCAGGCCGTGCCCCTTGCCGATGTGCTGCCACTGGGGCAGGAACTGGGCGAGGGCGGGCGGGGACACCGGCTCCAGTTCGTGACGCAGGGCGGCCAGGGAGCGGCGGCGCAGTCGGCGCAGTACGGCGGCGTCGCACCACTCCTGGCCGATGCCCGCCGGGTGGAACTCGCCCTGTACGACACGGCCTGACGCCGCGAGCCTCTGGAGGGCTCCCTCTGTCACCGCCACGCCCAGACCGAAGCGGGCGGCCGCCGTCGTCGAGGTGAACGGGCCGTGGGTGCGGGCGTAGCGCGCGAGGAGGTCGCCCAGCGGATCCTTGACGGGTTCCATGAAGGCTTCCGGTACGCCCACGGGTAGTGCCGTGCCCAGCGCGTCGCGCAGGCGGCCCGCGTCCTCGATCGCCGCCCAGTGGTCGGTGCCCGCGATGCGGACCTTGATCGCGCGTCGGGCTCGGGAGAGGTCGAGCGCCCACTGTGGATCCGCGCCCCGCTCGGTCAACTCCCCGTCGGTGAGGGGGCCGAGGAGGCGGAGCAGGTCGGCGACGCCTTCGGCGTCCTTGGCCCTGCGGTCCTCGGTGCGCCACTGGAGTTCCTGCTCCAGCTCGGCCAGTACCTCGGCGTCGAGCAGTTCGCGCAGCTCCGCCTGGCCGAGCAGCTCGGCCAGCAGGCGTGAGTCGAGGGAGAGGGCTGCCGCGCGGCGCTCGGCGAGCGGTGAGTCCCCCTCGTACAGGAACTGGGCGACGTAGCCGAAGAGGAGGGAGCGTGCGAAGGGGGACGGTTCGGGAGTCGTGACCTCGACCAGGCGGACCTTGCGGGACTCCAGGTCGCCCATCAGCTCGACGAGGCCGGGGACGTCGAAGACGTCCTGGAGGCACTCGCGGACCGCTTCCAGGACGATCGGGAACGAGCCGAACTCGCTGGCCACCTGGAGCAGTTGGGCGGCGCGCTGGCGCTGCTGCCACAGCGGGGTGCGCTTGCCCGGGTTGCGGCGGGGGAGCAGTAGCGCGCGTGCCGCGCATTCGCGGAAGCGGGAGGCGAACAGGGCCGAGCCGCCCACCTGGTCGGTGACGATCTGGTCGACCTCGCCCTTGTCGAAGACGACGTCCGCCGCGCCTACCGGGGCCTGGTCCGCGTCGTACTCCGTGCCGAGCCTGGTCGGCTCCTGGTCGAGCAGGTCCAGGCCCATCAGGTCGGCGTCCGGCAGCCGTAGGACGATGCCGTCGTCGGCGTGCATGACCTGGGCGTCCATGCCGTAGCGCTCGGACAGCTTGGCGCCGAGGGCGAGGGCCCACGGGGCGTGCACCTGGGCGCCGAAGGGGGAGTGGACGACCACGCGCCAGTCGCCGAGTTCGTCGCGGAAACGCTCCACGACGATCGTGCGGTCGTCGGGGATGTGGCCGCATGCCTCGCGCTGCTCGTCCAGGTACGCCAGGACGTTGTCGGCCGCCCAGGTGTCCAGGCCCGCCGCGAGGAGGCGTGGGCGGGCCTTGTCCTTGGGGAGCGAGCCGACCTCACGGAGGAACGCGCCCACCGCGCGGCCCAGTTCGAGGGGGCGGCCCAGCTGGTCGCCCTTCCAGAAGGGGAGCCTGCCCGGGACTCCGGGGGCGGGGGAGACCAGGACGCGGTCGCGGGTGATGTCCTCGATGCGCCAGGAACTGGTGCCGAGCGTGAAGACATCGCCCACGCGCGACTCGTAGACCATCTCCTCGTCCAGCTCGCCGACCCTGCCGCCGCCCTTCTTGGGGTCGGCACCGGCCAGGAAGACGCCGAAGAGGCCGCGGTCCGGGATCGTGCCGCCGGACGTGACCGCGAGGCGCTGGGCGCCGGGGCGGCCGGTGATCGTGCCGGCGACCCGGTCCCAGACCACGCGCGGGCGCAGTTCCGCGAAGGCGTCGGACGGGTAGCGGCCGGCGAGCATGTCGAGGACGGCGGTGAAGGCGGACTCGGGGAGGGAGGCGAAGGGGGCGGCCCGGCGGATCGTGGCGAGGAGGTCGTCCAGCTGCCAGGTGTCCATCGCGGTCATGGCCACCACTTGCTGGGCCAGGACGTCCAGGGGGTTGGCGGGGACCTTGAGGGACTCGATGTCGCCGGTGCGCATCCGTTCCGTGACGACCGCCGACTGGACCAGGTCTCCTCGGTACTTCGGGAAGACCACGCCGGTGGAGACCGCGCCCACCTGGTGGCCCGCGCGGCCCACTCGTTGCAGGCCGGAGGCCACCGAGGGGGGTGACTCGACCTGGACCACGAGGTCTACCGCGCCCATGTCGATGCCGAGTTCGAGGCTGGACGTGGCTACGACCGCGGGGAGGCGGCCGGCCTTGAGGTCCTCCTCCACGAGGGCGCGTTGTTCCTTGGAGACCGAGCCGTGGTGGGCCCTCGCGATGACCGGGGGCGCGCCCTGGGTGGCGCCCGAGCCGCCCATGAGCTGGGCGGGGGTGTGGTTCTCGGAGAGGGGTTCGCCGGTCGCCCGTTCGTAGGCGATCTCGTTGAGCCTGTTGCACAGGCGTTCCGCCAGGCGGCGGGAGTTGGCGAAGACGATCGTCGAGCGGTGGGACTGGACGAGGTCGGCGATGCGCTCCTCGACGTGCGGCCAGATCGACGGGCGTTCCGCGCCCTCGGTGCCGTCGGCGACCGGGGAGCCGCCCAGTTCGGCCAGATCCTCTACGGGGACCACCACGGAGAGGTCGAATTCCTTGCCGGACTTCGGCTGGACGATCTCCACCTTGCGGCGGGGGGAGAGATAGCGGGCGATCTCGTCGACCGGGCGGACGGTCGCGGAGAGGCCGATGCGGCGGGCCGGCTTCGGCAGGAGCTCGTCGAGGCGCTCCAGGGAGAGGGCCAGGTGGGCGCCCCGTTTGGTGCCCGCGACGGCGTGCACCTCGTCGAGGATGACCGTGTCGATGCCGGTCAGCGCGTCGCGGGTGGCCGACGTCAGCATCAGGAAGAGGGACTCCGGGGTGGTGATCAGGATGTCCGGGGGGCGGGTGGACAGGGCGCGGCGCTCCGCGGCGGGCGTGTCGCCGGAGCGGATGCCGACCTTCACCTCGGGCTCGGTCAGGCCCAGGCGGACGGATTCCTGGCGGATGCCGGTCAGAGGGCTGCGGAGGTTGCGTTCCACGTCGACCGCCAGGGCCTTGAGGGGGGAGACGTAGAGGACTCGGCAGCGTTTCCTGGGGTCCGCGGGTGGGGGTGTGGAGGCCAGCTGGTCCAGTGCGGCGAGGAAGGCGGCGAGGGTCTTGCCGGAGCCGGTGGGGGCTACGACCAGGACGTCCGAGCCCTCTCCGATGGCCTGCCAGGCGCCTGCCTGGGCGGCGGTGGGCGCGTCGAAGGCTCCCGTGAACCAGCTTTGGGTCGCGGGGGAGAAGTTGTTGAGGGCTCGGTGAGGGGAGCTGGCCATGGGTCCATCCTGCACCCGGGTACTGACAATTCGGTTGACCTGCGGTTTTCCGCCCGGTGGGGGTCGGGGCCTATGCCTGCGGCGGCCCCTTGCTGTTCGGTGGGGGTTCGCGTCGCGCACTACGGTTCGTGGTGAGTCGGTGCCGCACCGGGGGGTGTCCGTCCTCGGTCGGGCGCCACTGTTTCGTCTGGGGTGTGCTGTCGGTTTGACGCCCGACGCTGCGGGCGGACACCCCCCGGTACGTCCCCTGCTCGCCGTTGCGCCGGTGCGGGTGCGTCGCGGCTGAGGCTCCCGTCCGGGCGGGCTTCCGGCCGGGCGGCGGAGAATGGGGGTATGGGATCCGGTGAGCTGGCTCGGCATTGGCGGTACGCCGAGCTGCCCGGGGTGGATCTGCTGCGGGCGCGGTACATTCGGAAGAACTTTGTGCGGCACACCCACGAGAACTTCGTGATCGCTGCCATCGCCGATGGTGTGGAGGTCTTTCACTATCGGGGTGCCGATCGGTATGCGGGGGCCGGTTCGCTGGCGTTGGTCAATCCCGATACGCCGCATACCGGGCGGGCTGGGGTGCCTGAGGGGTGGCGGTACGGGGCGGTGTATCCGTCGCCCGAGGTCGTGGGCGCCATAGCTGCCGAGACCACGAGTATTCGTGGGACCCCTGGGTTCGTCAGCCCGGTGCTGGACGATCCCTACGCGGCGGGGTTGGTTCATCAGGTGCTGCGGGCCGTGGACGAGGGGAACGCGCTGGCCGCCGACACGTTGCTGCGGGTTGCCGTGACGCGGTTGCTGCGGCTCAACGGCGGGGCGTTGGCGCGGCGTGAGGTGCGGACGGCCGGGGCGCGGGCGGCGGCACGGGCGCGTGCTCTGCTGGAGGAGCGGATGGCTGGGCCGCCGACGCTGGAGCAGCTGGCCGCAGAGCTCGGGGTCGGGCCGTTCGCGCTGTTGCGGGCCTTTCGGGATGTGTACGGGATGCCGCCGCACGCCTGGCTGACCGATGCGCGGGTGCGAAGGGCCCGGCGGCTGCTGGATGCGGGGACGTCGCCGGCGGAGGCCGCCATTGCCGTGGGGTTCACCGATCAACCGCATCTGAACCGGCACTTCGGCCGGATCGTCGGGGTGCCTCCCGGGGCGTATCAGCGGGAGCGCAAGAACGTACAAGACGGTCGGTCGGGGCTGGTTCTACCGTCCGAGGCGTGGCAGAACAGACAGCTTTCCCAGACACACGCGCCGACGACGGAGGAAGGCCGGACGCCGCCGTCGTACGAGACGCCCTCGGGGTCGGGGTCGCCGTAGGACTGTCCGGGTTCGCCTTCGGGGTGACCTCGGCGGGTAGCGGGCTCACCGTGACGCAGACCTGTGCGCTCAGCCTTCTGGTGTTCACCGGGGCCTCCCAGTTCGCGCTCGTGGGGGCGCTCGCAGCCGGTGGGAATCCGCTCACGGCTGCTGCCGGGGCGTTCTTCCTGGGCGTGCGCAATGCCTTCTACGGGCTGCGGCTGTCGCAGTTGCTGGCTCTTCCGCGCGCGGTGCGGCCTTTTGCCGCTCAGTGGGTCATCGACGAGACCGCGGCCGTCTCGCTGGCGCAGCGCACGCGGCGGGGCGCGCGTATCGGGTTCGCCGTCACGGGGCTCAGCCTGTATGTGCTGTGGAACCTCACGACCCTGCTCGGCGCGCTGGGTGCCGAGGCGATCGGCGACACGGACGCGTGGGGCCTCGACGCGGCCGGCCCCGCCGTCTTCCTGGCGTTGCTCGCGCCCATGCTCAAGAGCGCCGTCGAGCGGGCCGTCGCCGGGCTCGCCGTTCTGCTCGGGCTGGGTCTGCTGCCCGTGCTGCCGGCTGGCGTGCCCGTCCTCGCGGCCGCCCTCGCGGCGCCCGTCGTGCTGTGGGCCGCCGGGCGCGGGAAGGGGAAGGCGTGAGCGTCTGGATCGCGATCGGGGTCACCGCGCTGGGCTGCTATGCCGTCAAGCTCGTGGGGCTGCTGGTGCCCTCAGGTGCCCTGGAACGGCCTCTCGTCAAGCGGCTCGCCGCCCTGCTGCCGGTCGCGCTGCTCGCGGCTCTGACAGCTCAGCAGGCCTTCGCCGACGGTCGTGAGCTTGTGCTGGACGCGAGGGGCGCGGGGCTTGCGGCAGCCGCGCTCGCGCTGGTGCTGCGCGCTCCCTTCCTGCTCGTGGTCGCGGCGGCCGTGGCGGTGACGGCGGGTGTGCGGGCGATGGGATGAGGGTCAGCCGATCGAGCGGCCGTACGCCCTCAGGGTGCGCAGTGCCTCGATGGTCACCATGGGGCGTGCCTCCAGAGACGTGCCCGGGGCCCACTGGCGCCAGCGGATCGGCCAGCCGCCGTCCTCCTGTTGCTGGGCCGTCAGGAAGTCCAGGGAGCGCTCCATCTCCTCGTCGGTGAACCACGCGCGCGCGAGCGAGTGCGGCGTCCTCGCGTAGTCGTGGGGGAAGTGGTGCTCGCCTGGGGCGTAGCCGGGTGACACCGGGTGGGTGTCGAGGTGCTCCGGGTCCAGTGCCGCGAGCCGGCGTTCGCGTACCAGGCGGCCGAGCCGGTCGGCGGCGGCCTCCGCGCGCGGGCGGTCGGGAGCGGAGTCCAGGAAGGCCACGGCGGCCTGCATCTCGTAAGGGTGGGACTCCCGCAGGGACTCGACCGCGTGCCAGCAGAAGTCCGTGGCCCGGAACAGCCAGGCGTGCCACACCTCGTTGCGGTGCAGCAGGCCGACCACCGGGCCGGTGGCGAGGAGTGCGCTGGGCGGGTCGTCCGTGACGGGGATGAAGGGGGCCGCCGGATAGCCGCGCTGGCTGGGATGGATCGTCGGCAGGGCGCCGTCCTGGGTGGAGACCGACGTCAGATAGCGGCACACCCGTTCCACGCGCTGTCCGCCGCAGCGGCCGATGGCGTCCAGGACCCGCAGAGCGTGCCCGGCGTGCAGCGGCTGGCTGACCGGGCCGCGCAGGTCGGGCTCCAGCGCGTGGCCGTAACCGCCGTCCTCGTTGCGGTAGGCGTCCAGCGCGGTCTCGACCGGGTCGGGGCTCCCGTTCAGGAAATGGTGCGCGAACAGGCGCTGTTCCAGCACGCGCGCGGTGAGCCAGACGAAGTGCTCGGCGCGGAAGAGCGGGGAGTGCGCCGGGGGCGTCGGGGGGAGTGGGGAAGCTCCGGTTTCGGCCATGCGTCAGACCGTAGGACGGAAAGCGTTCTCGACAAGTGGTCCCGGCCGAGGCCCACTCTCAGGGGCGGGATACTGGTGTCATGCGGTTGACGGTCTTCTGGCAGCGGATGGCGGATCACTTCGGTCCCGGCTATGCCGACACCTTCGCGCGCGATCACGTCATGACGGAGCTCGGCGGGCGCACGGTGAACGAGGCGTTGGACGGTGGCTGGGACGCGAAGGATGTGTGGCGAGTGGTGTGCGCGGTCATGAACGTGCCACAAGAACAGCGCTGACCGGTCACGAAGATCGTAGGGGGGCAGCGCATTGTCAGTCGCGTGGGCGAAACTTGCACCGTGGCACCCACCGACGAGACCGACGAGGTCCCTCCGCACGCTTCCCCCTTCGGTACGACACCGCCCGCCCGGCCCCCGGCCGCCGGCTCCGCCGGGGCGAACTCCCGCATGCCACGCTGGCTGCCGCGTGCCGTGGTGCTCACACTCGCCCTCTTCGCCACCTTCCAGCTCGGCACCTGGGCCTTCCACCAGCTCACCGGGCTGCTGATCAACATCCTCATCGCGTTCTTCCTGGCCCTGGCCATCGAACCCGCGGTGAGCTGGATGGCCTCGCGCGGAGTGCGCCGGGGGTTCGGCACCTTCCTGGTCTTCCTCGCCGTGCTGATCGTGTCCGCGGGCTTCGTCACGCTGCTCGGCACCATGCTCGCGGGCCAGATCATCAAGATCGTCGAGGATTTCCCGGCCTATCTCGACTCCGTCATCAACTGGATCAACACGCACTTCCACACCGACCTGAAGCGAGTGGACGTCCAGGAGGGTGTGCTCAACTCCGACTGGCTGCGCAACTACGTGCAGAACAGCGCCACCGGTGTCCTGGACGTCTCCGCCCAGGTCCTCGGCGGGCTCTTCCAGCTGCTGACGATCACGCTGTTCTCGTTCTACTTCGCCGCGGACGGCCCCCGGCTGCGGCGCGCGCTGTGCTCGGTACTGCCGCCCGCCCGGCAGGCGGAGGTGCTGCGGGCCTGGGAGATCGCCGTCAACAAGACCGGCGGCTATCTGTACTCGCGCGGTCTGATGGCGCTGATCTCCGGTGTCGCGCACTACGTCCTGTTGCAGGCGCTGAGCGTGCCCAACGCGCCCGTGCTCGCCGTCTGGGTGGGGCTGGTCTCGCAGTTCATCCCGACGATCGGCACCTATCTCGCGGGCGCGCTGCCCATGCTGATCGCCTTCACGGTCGATCCCTGGTACGCGCTGTGGGTGCTGATCTTCGTCGTGATCTACCAGCAGTTCGAGAACTACATGCTCCAGCCCAAGCTGACCTCGAAGACGGTCGACGTCCACCCCGCGGTCGCCTTCGGCTCGGTCATCGCCGGTACGGCCCTCCTGGGCGCCGTGGGCGCGCTGATCGCCATTCCGGCGGTCGCCACGTTGCAGGCGTTCCTGGGGGCGTACGTGAAGCGGTACGACGTCACGGACGATCCGCGGGTTCACGGTCACCGGCGTCTGGGAGGAGAGTCGGGGCTCCTCACACGCGCGCGTGGGTTGTGGGCGCGGCGGCCGGGCGAGCAGGACTCTACGGGTAGCGCCGGGGACGACTCGGCGAGCGGCTCCGAGGGCCCTTCTGCGGGTGGGTCCCCGGAGGGGCCCGCGGACGACTCCGGGGGCGGTGCCAAGGGCGGCTCCTCCTGAGAAGTGCTCCCGTCAGGCCCGGTCTCCCTTCCGTAGCGTGGCCGTGGCACCGGCGGCGATCACTCCGGCGAGGGCGACGAGTTCGGCCGCCGTCGAGACGATGAGCGCGGTGTTCCCCGACGCGAGGTGGTCGCCGGTGTCGGGGGTCAGGAACGCGCCCACACCGATGAACAGGCCGACCGCGAGGGCGAGTCCGGTCGTCCAGCGGTTCACCCGCCAGAACAGCAAGCCCGCGGTCACGAGCGGGATGACGAGGCCCGGCGGTACGACGGGGTAGTCCGCCCCGGCGGCGATCTGGCCGACGATCGACGCGGCAAGCAGGAGCAGGGCGGCCGACGTGGCGGTGACGGCGGCGGGGCGGGCCCTCCGGGTGGTCCTGCCAGTTGCTTCCCGGGTGGTCCGTACCGACTCTCGGGGCCGTTTCACGGTGTCTCGGGTGCTCTTCGTGGTCTCCATGACCCAAGGCTCGCGAGCGGGGCCCGTTCCGTCGTCGTCCGGCGGAAGACACTCGCGGTACGTCGTGGGAAGCAGCGCGTCTCGGTAGGGGGCCCGGGTCAGGCGGGGGAAGCAGCGCCCCTTGGTAGCGGGCCAGGGTCAGGCCAGGGTCAGGTGAGGGCCGGCATGAACCCGCCGTGGGCGGAGCCGGAGTTCAGCAGGTAGGGCCAGTCCAGCGTCCGGGGCAGCTGGGCGAGGGACAGGACGACCGCGCCGCCGGCCCGCTCGGCGTCCGCGCACCAGTCGGCCATGCCGTCCGGGTCGGCGGCTCCGTCGGTCTGCACCGGGGCCGCGAGGGCGGGGATGACGATCCCGGCCTCGCCGGGGCCGTCCACGACACACAGGGTGAGCTTGGGGACGATGCTCCATCCCTCGCACCAGGGCACTGATCCGTCCCGCGTCACCAGGACCGGCAGGGTGTCGTGGACGGGGGCTTCGGACAGGAGGAGCGCGGGGGTGGCACCCCGGACGAACAGGGTCTGTTCAGGCGTCAGCAGCATGGCGGCACTCTCGCAGGCAGGGAGCGGCCGTTGGGACGGGGGGTGGTGCGGATTGCCTGCCGTGCGCGGGCCGGCGGAGCCATCCTCGGAGGAGTCCTACCCGGACGAGCCATCCCCGGATGACGCTTTCCTGACGAGCCCTCCTCGGACGATCGCCCGCGTCCCCGTCAGGTGGGTCACCTTCAGGAATTGATGAAGAGGGCGATCGTGGGGACCAGCAGGGCGACGACGCTGAGAGACCAGTACGCGCGCGGCGCGAGCGCGGTCCTGCGCCGGAGCGGACTGTTGGCCAGCCACCACAGCAGGCCGAACAGCCCGACGACGGGGACGACGATCAGCAGCCAGGGCAGCATGCCGTCGTTCTCCGTCGGTTCCCGTACGGTCAGGTCGAGCTCGGCGAGCGGGCCGTTCGCCGCGACGTACCAGAGCAGCCAGATCGGCACCACGCCCGGGATTCCGAGCAGCACGTTCAGGAGCAGCGGCGCCGACCAGTGCCTCACCATCTCTCCCACCTCTCCGTCCTGCCGCGCGGTACGGCCTCGGGGGCTCACAACCGCTCGGAAGTCGACGGCCATGACAGGCCATGACGGCACGGGCGACGCTACTGATCACCGACCGTCGGTGACAACGACGGGTCTGTGGCGGCGCCCGGCGGAATGCCCCGGGAGTGCCGCGTGGTGCGCTTGACACGAAAATCGAACATCCATTCTTATGGAAGTTCCGGCGAGGCCCCCGGCGGGTATTTAGGCACGGTTTCGGCGGAGAAGTGACCGAGTTATCCACAGGTCGGGCGGGCGTCGGGGCCCATTGTCAGTGGCAGGCGTTAGCGTCTTTGACGTGAAGCGATCGACTCAAGCAAATCGGGTGGAACCCATGGCAGGAACCGACCGCGAGAAGGCCCTGGATGCCGCACTCGCACAGATTGAACGGCAGTTCGGCAAGGGCGCGGTCATGCGCATGGGCGAGCGGTCGATGGAGCCCATCGAGGTCATCCCTACCGGATCGACCGCCCTCGACGTGGCCCTCGGCGTCGGCGGTCTGCCGCGCGGCCGTGTGGTGGAGGTCTACGGACCGGAGTCCTCCGGTAAGACCACGCTGACGCTGCACGCGGTGGCCAACGCGCAGAAGGCCGGTGGCCAGGTCGCCTTCGTGGACGCGGAGCACGCCCTCGACCCCGAGTACGCGAAGAAGCTCGGCGTCGACATCGACAACCTGATCCTCTCCCAGCCGGACAACGGCGAGCAGGCCCTGGAGATCGTGGACATGCTGGTCCGCTCCGGTGCCCTCGACCTCATCGTCATCGACTCCGTCGCGGCGCTCGTCCCGCGCGCGGAGATCGAGGGCGAGATGGGCGACAGCCACGTCGGTCTCCAGGCCCGTCTGATGAGCCAGGCCCTGCGGAAGATCACCAGCGCGCTCAACCAGTCCAAGACCACCGCGATCTTCATCAACCAGCTCCGCGAGAAGATCGGCGTGATGTTCGGCTCCCCCGAGACCACGACCGGTGGCCGGGCGCTGAAGTTCTACGCCTCGGTGCGTCTGGACATCCGCCGCATCGAGACCCTGAAGGACGGCACGGACGCCGTCGGCAACCGCACCCGCGTCAAGGTCGTCAAGAACAAGGTCGCGCCGCCCTTCAAGCAGGCCGAGTTCGACATCCTCTACGGCCAGGGCATCAGCCGCGAGGGCGGCCTGATCGACATGGGCGTTGAGCACGGCTTCGTCCGCAAGGCCGGCGCCTGGTACACGTACGAGGGCGACCAGCTGGGCCAGGGCAAGGAGAACGCGCGCAACTTCCTGAAGGACAACCCCGACCTGGCCAACGAGATCGAGAAGAAGATCAAGGAGAAGCTGGGCGTGGGTGTGCGGCCGGAGGAGCCGGCGGCCGAGCCGGGCGCCGACGCCGCGGTCACTCCTTCCTCGGACGACACCGCGAAGACCGTGCCCGCACCGGCGGCCAAGGCCGCCAAGCCCAAGGCCGCGGCTGCCAAGAGCTGATCCGTGACTCGACGAACCGACTGGGCCGAGTACGCCTACCAGGACGCTCCGCGTGCGCGGGGCGGGGGAGGCGACGGGGGATTCACCGGGCCGGGCGGCGATGCGGACGGGGACGACACAGGGCGTGACGCGGACGGGAGGCACGGCCGCGCGGCGTCGTACGGCACGGATGGTTCGTACGGCGCCGAGCGAGCGTACGGCGAGGACCGAGGCCGCGGTGCCGGCCGGTCGTACGGCCGGGAGTCGTCGTACGGCGACGAACGGGGTGGCGAAGAGTCGCCGGACGACGGTTCGTCGCACGGCTCCGCCTCGTTCGGCGAAGGTTCCCGCCGTGGGCGCGGCGGTGGCCGTGCGGCCCGTGGCGCGGGCGGTTCCCGTGGACGTCGGCAGCGACGCGGCGGGGATCCGTCCGGTGTGGACGAAGGCGCCTCCTCCTCGTCGAGGGCCGAGCAGGGGGAGTCTTCAGGGGACCCGGTCGAGCGGGCACGGGCTATCTGTCTGCGCCTGCTCACCGGGACCCCGCGTACGCGGAAGCAGCTCGCGGACGCCCTGAGCAAGAAGGGGATTCCGGACGAGGCGGCTCAGGAGGTGCTGTCGCGGTTCGAGGAGGTCGGGCTGATCAACGACAGCGCGTTCGCCGACGCCTGGGTGGAGTCCCGGCATCACGGCCGGGGTCTGGCCCGGCGTGCCCTTGCCCAGGAGCTGCGTACCAAGGGGGTTGACTCCACACTGATCGACGCGGCCGTCTCGCAGCTCGACTCCGAACAGGAGGAGGCGACGGCCCGCGACCTCGTCGCCCGCAAGCTGCGCTCGACGCGTGGCCTCGACCGCGACAAGCGACTGCGCCGCCTCGCCGGCATGCTCGCCCGCAAGGGGTACCCCGAGGGCATGGCCCTGCGGGTGGTCCGGCAGGCGCTGGAAGAGGAGGGCGAGGACACGGAGTTCCTCGAGGGCGAGGGGTTCTGAAGCGGGGGGCGGGCTCGGTGGGGAGGCGCGGCTAGGGGGTGCGCGGCTAGGGGGGGGCTCAGGGACGCTGCCCAGTCCAGGCGGGTGAGCGGGGTCGGGGGAGCGAGCGGTCTGGGGCGGGCGGGCCGGTGAGTGGTGGATCTGCCAGGGGGTGGGCTGCAAGTAGCTTGGGCTACAAGGGGGTTTGGCCTGCGAGGCGGCTCGTCCGTAAGGGGTGGGCGTGCGGCGGGGCTTGGTCCGCAAGGGGTTTGCCTGCCGGGGCGTATGTCTGGCAGTGGGCGAGGGGGCGTGCCTCTGGGAGGCGGCGTCTGTGAGGCCTTCGCTGTCGGGTCAGGCCGTGGCAGGTCTGTTCGTCAGAGGCTGGTCCGTGGATGCCTTCTCTGCCGCGCGAGTTCTATAGGGCCCGCGCCCCGCGTCTCAGGGGCTGGCCGCCGGCACCGCTCCGCGACGATCCTCGGCGGTCGCGAGGACCGACACCGCGGCTTCCGCGCCCCGGCGGCACCGCTCCGGTGGCGCAGGCTTACCTTGCGTTCCGTGAGGGTGAGCCTCTCCCGGTCGCCGGTACCGTCTGTCGCGCGGCCCTTCGTATCCGTGCGCCTCTCCCGCCGCCGCCTCATCGGAGCCGGTCGGTGGGGCGGACCCGCGCAGATGCGTCAGGAAAGGCGGCCCCGCCATGCGCAGGACCGCCCGCACTCGTAGGGCGCTGATCGCGTTCGCCTCGGTGGCAGTCTGGTCCTCAGTGGCTGTGGTCTGCACTGGGGTGAGGACGCGGGAGGAACGGTCGACGGCTCGATCACGCTGGGGTTCGTCAACGGTGGGTCCACCCGGTTCCACAGATGTCTCCAGAAGGCCGTGGAGGAGACCGTCGCCAACTACCTCACCGTGATCCACACGGCCGAGTCCCGGCAGGACGCCACGACCGAGCTGGCCAACATCGAGGACATGATCGCCCGGAACGTGGACGCGCTGATCGTGCAGACCGTCGACGTCGACGCGCTCAAGGACGACATCGCGAAGGCCAAGGAGGCAGGCGTTCCGATCTTCCTCACCTCGATCGTCCCCGACGACATTTCCGACATCCTCGGAGCGGTCGTCGTGGACCTGGAGAAGGTGGGTGCTCTGGATGCCCGTTGGATCGAGCGAGACGCCGCGGGAGCGGACGTACGGGTCGGCATCGTCGCCGGTGCGCCCGGCGCCGCCCCCGATCTGCTGGTCGGTGGCTTCACGGGCGCCCTGCCCGACAACGCCACGGTCGTCGCGAGCCGGCCAGGCATGTTCGACGCGGCCAAGCCCGGAAGGTCGCCGAGAGCATGATCAAGGCCCACCCCGACCTCGACTACGCCTTCGTCGCCAACGAGGAGATGGCCTTCGCCTCCGGGAGGCCTTCGACGCGGCCGGTGCGGAAGGCGTCAGGATCGTGACCGTCAACGGCACCGACGAGGGGCTGGCCGCCCTGAAGGACGGACGTTTCGCGGCCACCGTCGCCGACTCGGCCGAGGACACCGGCGAGTTGGCGGTGACCAACGCCATCGACCTGCTGTGCGGCGACGACGGCGTCGACAAGATGGCCACGACCCCGGTCCGCCTCGTCACCAAACGCAACGCCGACACGGCCCCGCTCTACTGCGACCCCGAGATCGACTGAGACGGCCAGCCCGCCAGCCTGTCAGCGGCCCGGTGTGGCCCGCCCCACCGCCCCTACGCCCTACGCCGCCACCGTCCCTACGCCCTACCCGCCACCGGCAACCCGGCGGCCCGCCACGCCTGGAACCCGCCCACCAGGTCAGTTGCCCGGTGCAGTCCCAGCCGGTGCAGCGACTCGGCCGCCAGTGTGGAGGCGTAGCCCTCGTCGCAGATCACCACGACGAGCAGATCGTGGCTGGTGGCCTCGGGGAGACGATGGCTGCCGAGCGGGTCGAGGCGCCACTCCAGTTCGTTGCGCTCGACGACGAGGGCGCCCGGAATCAGCGCGTCCCGCTCGCGAAGGGCGGCGTAGCGGATGTCCACCAGCAGTGCCTCCCCGCGCCGGGCACGTCGTGGGCCTCCCGCGCTTCGATCCGCTCGTAGCCCTCGCGCACCCGCTCCAGCAACCCGTCGATGCCGGATGGAGAGCCGACGCTCACTGCCAGTCCTCCGGGCGCTCCACGTGCTCCAGACGCAGGACCTGCCCGGTGCGGCTGTAGCGGCGGATCTGCGGCAGGGGCGGGTAGTAGGCGTGGACGGAGATGGCGTGCAGGTCGGTGGACTCGTTGAGCACCTCGTGGACGTGGTGCTGTCCGAAGGAACGGCCCTTTCCGGTCGCGAGCCGTCGCTCCCGGTCCACGCCCTCGGTGAGTTCGAGGGTCTTCCAGCCGTCCGCCGGAAGTCGAGCGGCCAGCGAGTTCTCCTTGAGTTCACCGGCGGCCGTCACGAAGGCGCCGACGGACTCGGCGTGGTCGTGCCAGCCGGTACCCGTGCCGGGCGGCCAGCCGATGAGCCAGGCCTCGCTGCCGCCGGGCCCCTCCAGACGCACCCAGGTGCGGCCCTCGGGGTCGAGCGGGAGCGACGAGATCAACTCGGCGTCGGCGGCGGTCCGCCGTACGAAATCCAGGAGCTCGGCCTGCGTCGGCCCGGAGGCGGCGGACACGGAAGACGAGGTGGAAGGCGTGGTGGAGGGGGAGGCAGCGGAGGAGACAGACACGGGTACCGTCCTGATGAGCGTTCGCGGAATGCGCGCGGCAACGCCGAAGCGGCGCGCGCGGGAGAAGAGGGATGCGAATTCAGCAGGACTCGCGACACACGCAGCCCGCGTAGCGAACGAGGTCCATATGGACCCTCCGCCACAGGCGCACACAGGTGTCGGTCATGACGCGGAGTAGACCATGGCGGTACAGACCGGTCAACTCGCCGTCACTATGTGGAACGCACATATGTGCGGCCCTCACAGTGACGGCGAGTGCGGCTCATCGTGAGCCGGCCGCGGCCTCCGTCTTCGCGGGACCGCCCAGCGTCGCCTCGGCGGCCGCGTACAGATCGGCGGGCCGCACCCCGCCCAGCGCGGTCACCAGGTGACCGTCGGGCCGTACCAGCAGCACACTGTGTGCCGCCGCGCCCGGATAGCTCTCCGCGACCAGCAGCTCGGCCGCGTGCGGCAGCGCGGTCACCGCGGCCGCCAGCCGCGGCATGAGCCCGGCGCCCACCCAGTGCTTGCGCTCCCACACACCGGTGCCCGGCGCGATCAGCACCACGAGCAGCGCTCCACGACCGAGCCGGTCCCGGAGCCGTACGAAGGAGCCGTCCTCGGCGGTGACCCGTACGTCGGCGACCGGCGCGCCCGGCGCGGTGTCCACCGCCACCTCCGCCTCCAGATGCCGCGGCGCGAGCGGAGAGGTGGCGTACGCCCCCGGCGCGCCGAGTGCCCCGCGCCCCAGGTGGCCGTCGGTGAGCAGGGCGTCGTGGCCGCGGGCCGAGCCGGGGACGACAGACCGTAGCCCGCCACCGCCCCGCACCAGCGGCAGCGCCTGGTCGGCGGCGCGCAGCCGGGCGGCGACGACCGCGCGCCGCTCCTCCTGGTAGCTGTCGAGCAGCGCCTCGTGCGGCCCGTGGTGCCAGGCCAGCGCCAGCTTCCAGGCGAGGTTGTCGGCGTCCCGGAGCCCCTCGTCGAGCCCCTGCGTCCCGAGCGCGCCGAGCAGATGCGCCGCGTCCCCGGCGAGGAACACCCGCCCCACCCGCCAGCGGCGCGCGAGCCGGTGGTGGACGGTGTGCACACCGGTGTCGAGGAGTTCGTACGGCGGTGTCGGACCGTCCGTCCACCCCGCGAGGGTCTCCCGCACCCGCGCCACCAGCAGCTCCGGCGTGACCAGGTCCTTGCCGGGCGGCAGCAGCCAGTCCAGGCGCCAGACGCCGTCCGGGAGGGGGCGTCCGGTGACCTCCCCGGCCGAGGGTCCGGACGTGCGCCACGGCGGCATCCGATGGAGCAACGCCTCGTCGGTCCACGGAAGTTCCGTGCGCAGCGCGGCGACGGCGTGTCGCTCCACCGCCGTACGTCCGGGGAAGCGGATGTCCAGGAGTTTGCGTACCGTCGAGCGCGGGCCGTCGCAGCCGACCAGGTAACTGCCGCGCCACCACGTGCCCTTGGGGCCGCGGGTGTGGGCGGTGACACCGGCGGGTTCCTGTTCGACGGTGTCGAGGCGGCTGTCCACGGCGAGCTTGATCAGGCGTTCGCCGGCGAGGGCGTCGCGCAGGGCGCCGGTCAGGACGTGCTGGGCGATGTGCAGGGGCGCGGACCCGGCCTCGCCCGAAGCGCTGTCGGTGTCGTCGTCGAAGCTGATCTCGCGCATCACCTGCTTGCGGCGCAGCGACCGCCATCCGGCCCAGCGGCAGCCCGCCTCGGCGAGCGGGACGCCGGTCAGGCGGGTCATGAGGGCGGCGGTGTCCTCGCGCAGGACGACGGTGCGGGCGGGGCGCGGTTCGTCCTTGCCGGGGCCCTCGTCGAGGACCACGGACGGCACGTCCTGCCGGGCCAGCGCGAGGGCGAGCGTGAGCCCCACGGGCCCCGCTCCGACGATGATCACCGGGTCCACGACGCGGCGCCTCCTGCCCGCGAGGGCGTCCCGAGAGACGTATGTGAACAGGAGGTTGGAGCAGGGTGCACGATCACAGAACGTATGCAACCCATTGCCGGTGCTTGCGTCAAGTGACGGAGGCAGTGGCGATCATGCCACTGCCTCCGTACGGTACAGGCTGTTTGAGTGATCGTCAGTTATAGCTTTTTTCGGTCGGTGTAGGTCCCGGTGCCAGGCAGGCCACCACCCTCACCACCGGTCCCGAACGTACCGCCGATGGCCGCCGGGTTGATTTCCTCCATGTCCTCGGCGCCGAGAACCGCGCCCGTGCTCTTCTTGCTGCGCCGCAGCCGCTTCTCCAGCCAGCTCGCGAAGCTGGTGAGGAGGAAGTTCAGGACGATGAAGATGATCGCGACGATGATGAAACTGGGGATGACGTTGGCGTAGTTGGCCGCCAGTGTCTGGCGCGAGTTCAGGAGCTCGGGGAAGTTGAGCATCACGCCGCCCAGAGCGGTGTCCTTCACGATCACGACGAGCTGGCTGACGATGGCCGGCAGCATCGCGGTGACGGCCTGCGGCAGCAGGATGCTGGACATCGTCTGCCCCTTGCGCAGACCGACCGCGTAGGCGGCCTCCGTCTGGCCCTTGGGCAGCGAGAGGATGCCGGCCCGGACGATCTCGGCGAGGACGGACGCGTTGTAGAGCACCAGGCCGGTGACGACCGCGTACAGCGGTCGTTGCTCGCTGCTGATGTCCGTGGAGCGGACGTAGAACTCGTTGGCGAACAGCATCAGCAGCAGCACCGGGATGGCCCGGAAGAACTCCACCACGGTTCCGGCCACACCGCGCACCCAGCGGTGGTCGGAGAGGCGGGCGATGCCGAAGACCGCACCCAGCGGGAGGGCGATCACCATGGCGAGGGCCGCGGCCTTCAGTGTGTTGCCGAGTCCTGGCAGCAGGTAGGTCGTCCAGGCCTGCTCGGTGGTGAACGGCTCCCAGAGGGTCCACTCGAGTTGGTTCTTGTCATCCATGACCTGCCAGATCCACCACGCGAGGAGGGCGAGCAGGAGGAAGAAGACCACCGAGATGAGGATGTTGCGCTGTTTGGCGCGGGGTCCAGGGGTGTCGTACAGAACGGAGCTCATCGCTTCACCGCCAGTCGCTTGCTCAGCCATCCGAGGAAGAGGCCGGTCGGCAGGGTCAGGACGACGAATCCGAAGGCGAAGACGGCGCCGATGGCGAGCGTCTGGGCTTCGTTCTCGATCATCGTCTTCATCAGGGCGGCGGCCTCGGCCACACCGATCGCGGCCGCCACGGTCGTGTTCTTGGTGAGGGCGATCAGTACGTTGGCCAGCGGGCCGATGACCGCGCGGAAGGCCTGCGGCAGCACGACGAGCCGCAGGACCTGGCTGAAGTTCAGCCCGATGGCACGGGCCGCCTCGGCCTGTCCGACGGGCACGGTGTTGATGCCGGAACGGATCGCCTCGCAGACGAAGGCCGCGGTGTAGACGATGAAACCGAGGATCGCCAGCCGGAAGCCCTGGACATCGAAGTCCTTGGAGCCCATGGTCACGCCGAAGGTGTCGGCGAGGCCGAGCGACGTGAAGACGATGATCACCGTCAGGGGGGTGTTCCGGACGAGGTTCACGTAGGCGGTGCCGAACCCGCGCATGAGCGGGACCGGACTGACCCGCATCGCGGCCAGCAGGGTGCCCCAGATCAGGGAGCCGAGGGCGGAGATGGCGGTGAGCTTCACCGTCATCCAGAACGCCGCTAGGACGTCGTAACCATCAAGAAAGTCGAACACGATCTCCCGCGCTTCCGGGTGTCTGGGGTACGTGAAGGGGCGCGGCGCGCCGCCGCCCTGATCGCGGCGGGCGGCGGCGCGCCAGTGAATCCCGTTGTTACTTGATGTCGCCGATCTTCGGGGCGGGCTCGTTCTTGTAGTTGGCCGGGCCGAAGTTGTCCTTGACGGCGGTGTCCCACGCGCCGTCGCTGACCATCTTCTCGAGCGCCTTGTTGATCTTGTCCACGGTCGCGGTGTCGCCCTTCTTCACACCGATGCCGTAGTTCTCGTTGCTCAGCTTGAGGCCGGCGAGCTTGAACTTGCCCTTGTACTGCTCCTGGGCGGCGAAGCCGGCGAGGATCGAGTCGTCCGTGGTGAGCGCGTCCACCGTGCCGCTCTGGAGGCCGGCGATGCACTCGGAGTAGCCGCTGACCTGCTTCAGGTTGGCCTTCGGGGCGAAGTCGTCCTTGACGTTCTGCGCCGAGGTGGAGCCGGTCACCGAGCACAGGTTCTTGCCGTTGAGGTCGGTGGCCTCGGAGATGTCCGAGTCCGCCTTGACCAGCAGGTCCTGGTGGGCCAGCAGGTACGGGCCGGCGAAGTCGACCTTCTGCTTGCGCTCGTCGTTGATCGAGTAGGTGGCGGCGATGAACTTGACGTCGCCACGGGCGAGCGCGTTCTCGCGGTCGGCGCTCTTGGTCTCCACGAACTCGATCTGGTCGGGCTTGTAGCCGAGCTCCTTGGCCACGTAGGTCGCCACGTCCACGTCGAAGCCGGAGAAGGAACCGTCGGGCTCCTTGAGGCCGAGACCGGGCTGGTCGTACTTGATGCCGATCTTGATCTTGCCGCCGCCGCCGGAACCCGTGTCGGCGCTGTCGCTGTCGCCGTCGTCCCCGCCACAGGCGGTCGCGGTCAGCGAGAGGACGAGCGCAGCGGCGGCCGCGGCGGTGACCTTGCGGAGCTTCATGGTGAACATCCTTTGTGTGATGAGAGATGCGAGCCGTCGAGGCGGGTGACGCGGGTCGTGCCGTACGCCGTCAGTGGTGCAGGATCTTGGAGAGGAAGTCCTTGGCACGGTCGCTGCGCGGGGCGCTGAAGAACTGGTCCGGCACAGCCTCCTCGACGATGCGGCCGTCCGCCATGAACACCACCCGGTTCGCGGCCGAACGGGCGAACCCCATTTCATGGGTGACGACGATCATGGTCATGCCGTCCCGGGCGAGTTGCTGCATGACCTCGAGGACCTCGTTGATCATCTCGGGGTCGAGCGCCGAGGTGGGCTCGTCGAAGAGCATGACCTTGGGGTCCATGGCCAGGGCTCGGGCGATGGCGACACGCTGCTGCTGGCCGCCGGAGAGCTGCGCGGGGTACTTGTCCGCCTGGCTCGCCACACCGACCCGGTCGAGCAGGGAGCGGGCTTTCTCCTCGGCCGTCTTCTTGTCCGCCTTGCGGACCTTGACCTGGCCGAGCATCACGTTCTCGAGCACGGTCTTGTGCGCGAAGAGGTTGAAGGACTGGAAGACCATCCCGACGTCGGCGCGCAGCCGGGCCAGCTCCTTGCCCTCCGCGGGCAGGGGCTTGCCGTCGATGGCGATCGTGCCGGAGTCGATCGTCTCCAGGCGGTTGATGGTTCGGCACAGCGTGGACTTCCCGGACCCGGAGGGTCCGATGACCACGACGACCTCGCCGCGGGCGATCGTGAGATCGATGTCCTGGAGAACATGCAACGCGCCGAAGTGCTTGTTGACGCTCTTCAGGACGACCAGTTCGCCGGTCGCGGCCACATCTTCCTTGGCCACCGATACTTTGGTCATCGCTATCGGGCTCCGTCCTCCTCGGTTTCGGAGGACAGTAGTGACCCCATGCGACCTGCGTCATTACCTTTGAGGGGAATCTGAGCATCACGATCCGATAGCAATCGGACACGTGTCGTAGCAGTTGTGAGCAGGGCGCATATCGGCCGGGTAACGGAAGCGGCTCGCAACCGGAACCCACTTGACGTCGTCCTCTTCCATCAGCGTGACTGCACGGGGTGCACGCGCGCGTGTGCACGCGTTTGTGTACACATCTAGATCGTACGGCCGATGAACCGAAGGAGGCCCGGATGAGACTGCTTCTCGTAGAGGACGACAATCATGTCGCCGCCGCTCTGTCCGCGGTTCTGGCACGGCACGGTTTCGACGTCACCCACGCGCGCAGTGGCGAGGAAGCCCTCCAGGCACTGGTCCCGGAAGGCGACGGCTTCGGAGTCGTCCTCCTCGACCTGGGCCTGCCCGACCAGGACGGATACGAGGTCTGCGGCAAGATCCGCAAGCGCACCAGCACCCCGGTGATCATGGTCACCGCACGCTCCGACGTCCGCTCCCGCATCCATGGCCTCAACCTCGGCGCGGACGACTATGTGGTGAAGCCCTACGACACCGGAGAGCTGCTCGCCCGGATCCACGCCGTCAGCCGGCGCACCGTCCACGAGGACACCGCCTCGGACGCCGAGACCGCGCTGCGCCTCGGCCCGGTCCGTATCGAGCTGCCGACCCGTCAGGTCAGTGTGGACGGTTCGGTTGTCCAACTGACCCGCAAGGAGTTCGATCTGCTCGCCCTGCTGGCCCAGCGCCCCGGAGTGGTCTTCCGCCGGGAACAGATCATCAGCGAGGTGTGGCGCACCAGTTGGGAGGGGACGGGGCGCACGCTGGAGGTGCACGTCGCCTCGCTGCGCGCCAAGCTGCGCATGCCGGCCCTCATCGAGACCGTACGCGGCGTCGGCTACCGGCTCGTCGCGCCGTCCTCGTAGCGGGCCCGGGTGCGCACACGACTTCTTCCGCTGCTCATCGTCCTGATGGCCGCCGTACTGCTGGCGCTCGGCATTCCGCTCGCTGTAGGGGTGGCCGCGGCCCAGCAGCAGAAGGTGATCGTCGACCGGATCGACGACACCGCGCACTTCGCGGCGCTCGCCCAGTACGTCACCGGCGAGGGCTCAGAGCGCCAGCAGACGCTCCAGAGCGAGCTCAACAGCTACTACCAGGTGTACCGGATCAACGTCGGCGTCTTCTATCAGAACCGCAACATCATGGCCAACGCTCCGGCGACCTGGTTCCTGCCCGAGAACGGCGAGGTGCGGGACGCGTTCGACGAGGCGCTGCTCAGCCGGCGCAGCGAGGACCCGCCGCAGATTTTTCCCTGGCAGCGGGGGCGGCTCGTGGTGGCCTCCCCGGTCATCCGGGACGGTGACGTCGTCGCGGTCGTCGTCACCGACTCGCCCACGGGGGAGATGCGTTCGCGGATCCTGCACGGCTGGCTGGTCATCGGCGCGGGCCTGATGGCCGCGATGCTGGTGGCCGTCGGCGCGGCCCTGCGGCTGACCGGGTGGGTGCTCAGACCGGTGCGCGTGCTCGACGCCACCACGCACGCGATCGCGAGCGGCCGTCTGAAGTCCCGGGTCGCTGCCGCCGGCGGTCCGCCGGAACTCCAGCGCCTGGCCCGGTCGTTCAACGAGATGGCGGACAACGTCGAGGACGTCCTGGAGCAGCAGCGCGCCTTCGTCGCCGACGCCTCGCACCAGCTGCGCAACCCCCTCGCCGCGCTGCTGCTGCGCATCGAGCTGCTCGCCTTCGAACTCCCGGAGGGCAACCGGGAGATCGCCTCGGTCCAGACGGAGGGCAAGCGCCTGGCCCAGGTCCTCGACGACCTGCTCGACCTCGCCCTCGCCGAGCACACCGACGCGGACCTGCGCATCACCGACCTCGGCGCGCTGGCCGCCGAGCGGGTCGCGGCCTGGGCCCCGACCGCCCGGGCCAAGGGCGTACGGCTGGTCGACGACTGCCCGCCCACCACCGGCTGGGCCGACCCCGTCACCCTGTCCAGCGCACTGGACGCGGTCATCGACAACGCGGTCAAGTTCACGCCCGAGGGCGAGTGCGTCGAGGTGACGGTCTCCTCCAACGGCGAGACGGCCACCGTCACCGTCACCGACCACGGCCCCGGTCTGACCGACGAGGAACTCGCCCGCATCGGCGACCGCTTCTGGCGCAGCAACCGCCACCAGAACATCAAGGGCTCAGGCCTCGGCCTCTCCATCTCGCGGACCCTGCTGCACGCAGGCGGTGGCACGATCGCCTACGACCATCACGAACCGCACGGCCTCAAGGTGACGGTGACCGTGCCCCGTAGCGCCGCTACGGCTTGACCGAGCGGTAGTAGCGCTGCGCGCCCTGGTGCAGTTCCAGGGGGGAGGTGTAGATCGCCGTGCGCAGGTCGACCAGCTGTGCGGAGTGCACCTTGCCGCCGATGTCGTCCCGGCTGCGGATCACGGTCCGGGTCAGCCACTCGGTGAGCCGCGGATCCAGGTCCTCGCGGGTGATCAGCAGGTTGGACACGGCGATGGTCGGCACCGCGTCGGCGTCCAGACCGTCGTAGGTCGACTCCGGGATGTTGGCAGGCCGGTAGTAGCGGTTGGCGGCGCTCTGGGTGTGGAGTTTGGCGACGAAGTCGGCCTTGATCGGGACCAACTTGAAGGACGACGTCTTGGCGAGCGCCTTCAGCCCGTTCGTCGGCAGTCCACCGGACCAGAAGAAGGCGTCGAAGGTGTGCCCGAGCTGCGCGACGTCCTTGATGCCGTACGGGAGCGGCTTGATGTCCGTGGCCGGGTCCATGCCCTCGGCTCGCAGTACCCGTTCGGCGATCAGCCGCACGCCCGATGTCTTTGGCCCTATGGCGACGCGCTTGTGCTTCAGGTCGGCCAGGGTGGCGATGTCCGAGTCCCGCGGGACGATGAGCTGCACATAGTCGTCGTACAGACGCGCGACGCCGCGTAGCCGGGCGGCCTCGATCGGATGTTCGATCGCGAACGACTCCACCGCGTCCGCCGCGGCGATGGCGAAGTCGGCCTGGCCGGTCGCCACGCGCGTGACGTTGTCCTGTGACCCGTCGCTGGTCTCCAGGTCCACCTTCAAGGAGGGCATGTCCTTGGCGAACTCGTTGCTGAGGTCCTTGCCGTACGCCTCGTAGACCCCGCCGCGCGAGCCCGTGCTGAAGGTGATCGCCCCGCCCGGCGGTCCCTCGCCCGGCAGCAGCCACCACAGCAGCAGCCCGAAGACCACGAAACCGGCGGCGGCACCCTGAAGCGCCCGGCTCCTGCTCATACGGGGGAACAGCTTGGACATGCGGGGGATCCTGCCAGGTGGGGGGCGGGGGTGGCCAGGGCGGGTGCGGGGTGGTCGGACTCGGGGTGCAGCAGACGCCCGGTAGTGGGGAGAGTTGGTCGGGATGTCAGTGGTGATCGTTAGGGTCGCCGTATGAGCTCATCACCCGCCGACCTGGTCCGTGCATTCCACCTCGCTTTCGGGCTGGATGCCCGCAGTACGCCGACAGCGGTGTCGCCGAAGCTGGCCGCCCACCGTGGCGAGCTGCTCGCGGAGGAGGCCGCGGAGGTCGCCGAAGTGGCTGTCGAGGGCCCGCTGGACCGGCTGGCGCACGAACTCGCCGACGTGGTCTACGTCGCCTACGGCACAGCCCTCGTCCACGGCATCGACCTCGACGCGGTGATCGCCGAGATCCACCGCTCCAACATGACCAAGCTGGGACCCGACGGCCATGTCACCCGGCGGGCCGACGGCAAGGTCCTCAAGGGGGAGCACTACGAGGCGCCGGATGTGTCGGGGGTGCTGCGGAGGCAGGGGTGGGTGCCGGAGGGGGCGGTCTGACTGGCGGGGCGGGATCGGTGACAGTGGTGGCATGCCGGGGCGGGTGATCGCGGGTTGGGGCGCGGCGGCGATGGGTGGCTGTCGGGTGTCCTGTCTGCGGCCGAAGTGCCGTGCCGCGTGCGCGGAGGCGGGCACACGTGGCACGGCGTCGCTCGGCCTGTCGGCGCAGGTGGCCTCGGCTTGCCGCGGCACGAATTCCGCGCCCGGCGGATCAGCGCTCAGTCGCCGGATGCCGTTCCGCCCCGCCCGCCCGCCCGCCCGCCCGGACCGCCCGCCGAGTCCGCTCAGTCCGCCACCGACGCCTCCGGCACCGCAGACGTGGTCCCGCCGACGTCCTGGCGCTTGCCCGAGCGCCGGGACGCCCACCAGGAGGCCAGGGGCTCGGTGTAGCGGGCGGTCAGGGGGCCCAGGACGACCAGGATCAGGACGTACGCCGTGGCCAGCGGGCCCAAGGACGGTTCGATGCCGGCGGTCACCGCGAGACCGGCGATGACGATCGAGAACTCACCGCGAGCCACCAGCGCGCCACCCGTACGCCAGCGACCCTTGACGGAGATCCCGGCGCGACGGGCCGCCCAGTACCCGGTGGCGATCTTCGTAGCGGCGGTCACCAGCGCCAGCGCGAGCGCGGGCAGCAGGACCGGCGGGATGCTCGCCGGGTCGGTGTGCAGGCCGAAGAAGACGAAGAAGACCGCCGCGAACAGGTCCCGCAGAGGGCTCAGCAGCGTGTGCGCGCCCTCCGCGACCTCCCCGGACAGCGCGATGCCGACCAGGAAGGCGCCCACCGCCGCCGACACCTGGAGCTGCTGGGCCACACCCGCGACCAGGATCGTCAGCCCGAGTACGACGAGGAGCAGCTTCTCCGGGTCGTCGCTCGACACGAAACGGGAGATCAGACGGCCGTAGCGGACCGCCACGAACAGCACCAGGCCCGCCGCACCGAGCGCGATCGCCAAGGTCACGCTGCCGGCCAGCAGCCCGGCCCCCGCCACCAGCGCGGTGACGATCGGCAGGTACACCGCCATCGCCAGGTCCTCCAGGACCAGCACGCTGAGGATCACCGGTGTCTCCCGGTTGCCCACCCGGCCCAGATCGCCGAGCACCTTCGCGATGACACCGGACGACGAGATCCAGGTGACGCCCGCCAGGACCACCGCGGCCACCGGGCCCCAGCCCAGCAGCAACGCGGCCGCCGCGCCAGGGACGGCGTTCAGGGCGCAGTCGACCAGCCCGGACGGATAGTGCGCCTTGAGGTTGGTGACCAGATCGCTCGCCGAGTACTCCAGGCCGAGCATCAACAGCAGCAGGATGACGCCGATCTCGGCACCGATGGAGACGAACTCCTCGCTCGCCCCCAGCGGCAGCAGCCCGCCCTCCCCGAAGGCGAGCCCGGCGAGGAGGTACAGCGGGATCGGGGAGATCCGGAATCTGGCCGCGAACCGGCCGAGCAGGCCGAGGCCGAGGATGATGGAACCGAACTCGATCAGCAGAACCGCGGAATGCACCGGTTCACTCCCGCCCGAGTATCGCCGCGGCCGCGTCGACGCCCTCGCGCGTACCGACGACGATCAGCGTGTCCCCGCCCACCAGCCGGAAGTCCGGAGCCGGTGACGGAATGGCCTCGGCCCGCCGCAGCACCGCCACGATGGACGCGCCCGTGTCGGTGCGCATCTTGGTCTCGCCCAGCAGCCGCCCGTTCCAGCGCGAGGCCGCGGCCACCTCGATGCGCTCGGCGACCAGCCCCAGATCCGTGGTGTAGAGCAGGCTCGCACTGTGGTGCGACGGCTTCAGCGCGTCGATCAGCGAACCCGCCTCCGCTCCGGTCAGCCGTAGCGACTGCGCGCAGGAGTCGGGGTCGTCGGCCCGGTACACGCTCACCGTCCGGGCGCCGTCGCGATGCGCCACCACGGACAGATGACGGTGTTCCCGTGTCACGAGGTCGTACTGGACCCCGATCCCCGGCAGCGGCGTCGCCTTCAGGCGCGGTGCAGACACGTTTCTCCCCTGGTACTGAGCCCATGTACTGAGCGTGATCGTGGGTGCCGAGTCCGCATGCTGCCATCGGCCCGTACCGTGGCGATATGGGTGCTGGCACGGATATACGCGACGAGAGCGGGGCGACGAGGCTGGTCTCCGAACAGCCATGCGAGGAGGGCGGGACCAGACACGTGTCACTGTTCTGGCGGATCTTCTCCCTCAACGCCGCCGGCCTGATCGTGGCCGCGGCCCTGCTGCTCGGCCCGGTCACCGTGTCGACCCCGGTCCGCCAGGCCGAGGCCCTGGTCATCATGTTCGGCCTCGTGGTGCTCCTGGTCGCCAACGCCCTGGTCCTCAGGATCGGCCTGGCCCCGCTCAAGCGACTCGGCCACGCCATGGCCACCGCCGACCTGCTGCGGCCCGGAGCCCGCGCGGACGTCGCCGGTCCCGCCGAAGCGGCCGCGCTCATCACGACGTACAACACGATGCTCGACCGGCTGGAGGCCGAGCGGGCCTCCGGAGCGGCCCGTGCGCTGTCCGCGCAGGAGCGCGAGCGGCACCGCATCGCGCGCGAGCTGCACGACGAGGTCGGTCAGACCCTGACCGCCGTCCTCCTCCAGCTCAAGCGCGTCGCCGACCGGGCCCCCGACGACCTGCGCGAGGAGGTGGCCCAGGCCCAGGAGGCCACCCGCGCGGGGCTCGACGAGATCCGTTTCATCGCCCGCCGACTGCGCCCCGGCGTCCTGGAGGAACTCGGCCTGGCCAGCGCCCTGCGCTCGCTCGCCGGCGAGTTCAGCGCCCATGGCCTGACCGTGCGCCATCACGTCCCCGGCGGACTGCCGCCCCTGACCGAGGAGTCGGAACTCGTGCTCTACCGGGTGGCCCAGGAGGGCCTCACCAACACCGCCCGGCACGCCGTGGCCGACCACGCCGAGGTCCGCCTTCGGCAGGTCGGCGGCGGTGTCGAGCTGCTGGTCCGGGACAACGGCAAGGGGCTGGGCGAGGCACAGGAGGG
Organism: Streptomyces sp. RG80; assembly: GCF_040446465.1. Classification (NCBI taxonomy): domain Bacteria; kingdom Bacillati; phylum Actinomycetota; class Actinomycetes; order Kitasatosporales; family Streptomycetaceae; genus Streptomyces; species Streptomyces sp. RG80. The sequence goes on from NZ_JBEAAJ010000003.1 coordinate 49,262, forward strand.
CGCCGGGATACGGGGCATGCGGGAGCGGGCGCTGCTCATAGGGGCCGCGCTCACGGTCGGCGCGGCGCCCGGCGGCGGCACGGACGTCCGACTGCGCGTAGGGGGCCCGCGATGACTCCGGCCGCTCCCGTTCGTGTACTGCTCGCCGACGACCACACTCTCGTACGGCGAGGAGTGCGCCTCATCCTCGACGGCGAGGACGACCTCACGGTCGTGGCCGAGGCCGGTGACGGGGCGGAGGCCGTCGAGTTGGCACGCGCGCGTGACGTCGATCTGGCCGTACTGGACATCGCCATGCCCCGGATGACCGGCCTCCAGGCGGCCCGCGAGCTCTCCCGCCGCCTGCCCGACCTGCGCATCCTGATCCTGACGATGTACGACAACGAGCAGTACTTCTTCGAGGCCCTCAAGGCCGGGGCCAGCGGCTACGTCCTCAAGTCCGTCGCCGACCGCGATCTGGTGGAGGCCTGCCGGGCGGCGGTGCGCGACCGGCCGTTCGTCTACCCGGGCGCCGAGCGCGCTCTCGTCCGCTCCTACCTGGACCGCCTCCACCGCGGCGACTCCCTGCCCGAGCGGGCCGTGACCGAGCGGGAGGAGGAGATCCTCAAGCTCGTCGCCGAGGGGCACACGTCCAAGGAGATCGGCGAGATGCTGTTCATCAGCGCGAAGACGGTCGAACGGCACCGCGCGAACCTGCTCCAGAAGCTCGGCATGCGGGACCGCCTGGAACTCACGCGCTACGCGATACGAGCCGGGCTGATCGAGCCCTGAACCCCCGGTTGTCCACAGGGCGACCGGAGCCACTTCCGGCACCGCCTACCCTTGTCACATGAGCAGCATCGACCGGAGCCAGGCCGTGGACGTCCCCTCCTCTTCCAAGACCTACGAAGTGCGCACCTACGGGTGCCAGATGAACGTCCACGATTCCGAGCGATTGTCCGGTCTGCTCGAGGACGCCGGCTACGTCCGCGCGCCCGAGGGCTCCGACGGCGACGCGGACGTCGTCGTCTTCAACACCTGCGCGGTGCGGGAGAACGCCGACAACCGGCTGTACGGCAACCTCGGCCGCCTCGCGCCCATGAAGACCAAGCGCCCCGGGATGCAGATCGCGGTCGGCGGCTGTCTGGCGCAGAAGGACCGCGACACGATCGTCTCGAAGGCGCCCTGGGTCGACGTCGTCTTCGGCACCCACAACATCGGCAAGCTGCCGGTGCTGCTGGAGCGCGCGCGTGTGCAGGAAGAGGCGCAGGTCGAGATCGCCGAGTCGCTGGAGGCGTTCCCGTCGACCCTGCCGACCCGCCGCGAGAGCGCGTACGCGGCCTGGGTGTCGATCTCCGTCGGCTGCAACAACACCTGCACGTTCTGCATCGTCCCGGCGCTGCGCGGCAAGGAGAAGGACCGCCGCACCGGCGACATCCTCGCCGAGATCGAGGCCCTGGTCGGCGAGGGCGTCTCCGAGATCACCCTGCTCGGACAGAACGTCAACGCGTACGGCTCGGACATCGGCGACCGTGAGGCGTTCAGCAAGCTGTTGCGGGCCTGCGGGAAGATCGAGGGCCTGGAGCGCGTCCGCTTCACGTCCCCGCACCCGCGCGACTTCACCGACGACGTGATCGCGGCCATGGAGGAGACGCCGAACGTGATGCCGCAGCTGCACATGCCGATGCAGTCCGGCTCGGACACGATCCTGAAGGCGATGCGCCGCTCGTACCGGCAGGAGCGTTTCCTCGGGATCATCGAGAAGGTGCGCGCCGCGATGCCGGACGCGGCCATCTCCACCGACATCATCGTGGGCTTCCCCGGCGAGACCGAGGAGGACTTCGAGCAGACCATGCACGCGGTCCGCGAGGCCCGCTTCACCAACGCCTTCACCTTCCAGTACTCCAAGCGCCCCGGCACCCCGGCGGCCACCATGGACGGGCAGATCCCCAAGGAGGTCGTCCAGGCGCGCTATGAGCGTCTCGTCGCCCTCCAGGAGGAGATCTCCTGGGAGGAGAACAAGAAGCAGGTCGGCCGCACGCTCGACCTCATGGTCGCCGAGGGCGAGGGCCGCAAGGACGGCACCACCCACCGCCTCTCCGGCCGTGCCCCCGACAACCGCCTGGTCCACTTCACCAAGCCGGACGAGGAGGTCCGCCCCGGCGACGTGGTCACGGTCGAGATCACCTACGCCGCCCCGCACCACCTCCTCGCCGAGGGCGAGGTCCTGAAGGTCCGCCGCACGCGCGCGGGCGACGCCTGGGAGAAGCGCAACGCGACGGAGGCGGCCAAGCCCGCGGGCGTGCTGCTCGGCCTGCCGAAGATCGGTGTCCCGGAACCGCTGCCGGCGGTCACGGGCGGCTGCGCGATCGACTGAGCGCACGCCATACTCGTCCTCCGACGAGGGACGGGGGCGGGACATGCCGCGCTGGGTGGTCGTGGTGCAGACCGGCTACGGGGAGTCGTACGCCCTCGACGAGGTGGAGCACCTCGAGGACACCCTCGAGCGGGCCCGCGCGAGGCTGTACGAGATCGCCTGCACACACCGCCCGAGTTCCAGGCTGCGCCAGAAGAGCAGGCAGGTCTACCGGATCGGCGACGGTGACGCGTACTACGCCACCATCGAAGGCAGGATGTCCAAGCATCGTGTGCTGTACCGCCTGGCCGAACTGGCCTGGAGCACCGACACCGAGCCGAACCCCTGGCAGTAGGCTGCCGATCATGCTTGTCGCCGCCGCCGTCTGCCCCTGCCCGCCGCTTCTCGTGCCCGAGGTCGCCGCGGGTGCCGCGCACGAACTGGACGCCGCGCGGGCCGCGTGCATGGACGCCCTCGGGGTGCTCGCCGCCGCCAGGCCGGACCGGCTCGTGGTCGTCGGCCCCGCCGAGCAGAGCGGCCGGGGCACGCACGCGGAGGGAACGCGCGGCTCGTTCCGGGGCTACGGCGTGGACGTCGACGTACGACTGGGCGCGGAGCGGGAGGAGACGTCCCCCCGCGCGCTTCCGCTCTCGCTCGCCGTGGCCGCGTGGCTGCTGGAGCGCACCGCATGGTCGGGCGCCCCGATCGAGGGACTCGGCGTGGGGGAACCATTGGCCGCCGAGCGGTGTATCCAAGTCGGAAGGGACATCGCCGCGCGTGCCGAGCGGGTGGCGCTGCTGGTGATGGGCGACGCCAGCGCCTGCCGCACGCTCAAGGCACCGGGCTACCTGGACGAGCGCGCGGCGCCCTTCGACGCGGAGGTTGCGCGGGCGCTGGGGGCGGCGGACGTGGCGGCCCTCGAAGCGCTGGACACCGAGCTGGCGTACGAGCTCAAGGCGTCCGGACGGGCCCCCTGGCAGGTCCTCGCGGGCGCGGCTGAAGGCGCGGGTCTCGACGGCCGCCTGCTGTACGACGACGCGCCGTACGGCGTGGGGTACATGGTCGCGGCCTGGTCCTGACCGTTCATGAAACGGCGGACGGCCGGGAGCCCTGAGCTCCGCGGCCGTCCGTCGATGTGCCGTTCAGGAAGCGGGCGGCGGTGAGGACGGGGGCGTGGTCGGGCCGCCGTCCGTGCCGTCGTCCTTGTGTGCGAGTCGGTCCATGGCGCCCTTGGCCTTGCCCGTGCCCGTCTGGATCTTGTCGCTGTACTTGCCCTTGGTCTTCTCGTCGACGACCTTCGCGGCCTTGTCGAGACCGTGCTGGATCTTGTCCCCGTGCTGCTGTGCGAGGCCGGAGACCTTGTCCTTGGCAGGGCTGAGCTTGGCTTTCAAATTGTCCAGGAGACCCATCGTTCACCTTCCCGCGCGGGGCAGTTACGTGCGGGCGCCCTCGCCGGCCGCACTGTCGGCCGCCTCGTCGGCGGACTGTTGCTTGGGGATGTCGACGCCGTCGACGGCACCGGCCTCGACGGCATCCGTCGCCGTCGGCTCGGCCGTGTCCTTGGCCTCGGTGTCGGCTTTGGCCTCCGCCTCGGCCGGCTCCTTCGCCTCTGCCGCCTCCTCCGCCTCGGACTCGGCCGTCAGTGTGGCGGCTACTGCCTCGGCGGTTGACGCCTCCTCCGTAGCCTTCGACCTCCGGAGAAGTCGTGCGAAAACACCCATATCCACTCCATACGTTACTCGTGCGGGGGAAATCCCGCGTTGCCCGGTGCGTCCGTTTGCGTCGCCCGGGACGCCGCCTCTCGAAATCGGCGGCGAAAACCTCGCAACAGGCAACGACCCCGGGCGTGTGCCGTCACGTAACTCGTTCGAGGCCACGCCATGACGTTTGCGAGACTGGGGCGGTGAGCAGCGCACCCCCCGCCCCCCGCGTCATCGCCGTCGTCGGACCGACCGCGGCCGGAAAGTCCGATCTGGGCGTTTTTCTGGCCCGACGTCTCGGCGGCGAGGTCGTCAACGCCGACTCCATGCAGCTCTACCGAGGGATGGACATCGGCACCGCCAAACTGACGCCCGAGGAGCGCGACGGCGTCCCGCACCACCTGTTGGACATCTGGGACGTGACCGTCACCGCCTCCGTCGCCGAGTACCAGCGGCTCGCACGCGAGCGGATCGACGCGCTCCTCGCCGAGGGACGCTGGCCGATCCTGGTCGGTGGCTCCGGCCTGTACGTCCGTGGCGCCGTCGACAACCTCGAGTTCCCCGGCACCGACCCCGAGGTCAGAGCCCGGCTCGAGGAGGAGCTCACGCTCCGTGGCTCCGGCGCCCTGCACGCCCGTCTGGCCGCCGCCGACCCCGAGGCCGGCCAGGCGATCCTGCCCAGCAACGGCCGCCGGATCGTCCGGGCCCTGGAGGTCATCGAGATCACCGGCAAGCCCTTCACCGCCAACCTCCCCGGCCACGACTCGGTCTACGACACCGTCCAGATCGGCGTCGACGTGGCGCGCCCCGAGCTCGACGAGCGGATCACGCGCCGCGTCGACCGGATGTGGGACGCGGGCCTGGTGGACGAGGTGCGGGAGCTGGAGGCGCAGGGCCTGCGCGAGGGGCGCACGGCCTCGCGCGCGCTCGGGTACCAGCAGGTGCTCGCGGCGCTCGCCGGGGAGTGCACGCTCGCGGAAGCGCGGGACGAGACCGTCCGTGCCACGAAGCGCTTCGCGCGCCGCCAGGATTCATGGTTCAGGCGCGATCCGCGGGTGCACTGGTTGAGTGGGGCCGCGGCAGATCTCACAGAACTTCCGCAGCTCGCGCTGGCGTTGGTCGAACGACCGGTCACAGCCTGATCACGTCCTGGCATCGGGACGCTCAGGCCGTCATCCGGCCCTCCGGCGCCGTGCCATCATCGAGCTTCGATCGACCAAGTGGAGTCCGAGTTGGGAGGGCGCGTGGCGATGGAGGCCGGCCCTCGCGACACCGCACAAGGCACTGAGCCCCTCACCGTCGACAGCGGTGAACCGGAGCAGGACGGCGACCGTCTGAGCCCCGACGGGCCCGACGACACACAGGGCGGGGTGACCGCCGACGGTCCCGAGCCCGAGGAGATGTTCGCGGGCGGCCCGGAGGTCGAGGTCGAGCTACGCCCGCAGCGCCGGATGCGTATCTGGCAGCTGGCGCCCATCGTCTCCCTGGCCGCGGTCGGCTCCCTGATGTTCGCCTTCCCGCTGGCCTTCGACTTCGGCGACAGCGGCGCCGTGATCGCCATGCTGGGCCTGCTGATCTGCTCGTGCGCGGCGGGCTGGGGCATGATGGCCGCCCGTCGCGTGGGTTACACCTGGCCCGGACTGCCGCAGCGGGGATCCGGACGGCGCCCAGACTGGCGTGTGGTGCTGCTGTACGCCGTGGTCGTGGCCGCCGTGGTCGTCCTGGCCGTGCTCCGCGTGGCCCGACTGCGCTGACCTTCACGCACGCGTGGGGATGTCGTACGACCGTCGATGACCCGGTGTCGTACCCACCCCGTACGATCGAGGAATGAGCACGCGGATCGCCTTCCTCAAGGGTCACGGCACCGAGAACGACTTCGTGATCGTCCCGGACCCCGAGAACGCCGTCGACCTGTCCCCGGCCGCCGTCGTCGCCCTGTGCGACCGCCGCGCGGGCATCGGCGCTGACGGTGTGCTGCACGTCGTGCGGTCCGCCGCGCACCCCGAGGCCAAGGGCATGGCGGCCGAGGCGGAGTGGTTCATGGACTACCGCAACGGCGACGGCTCGATCGCGGAGATGTGCGGCAACGGCGTACGTGTCTTCGCGCGCTACCTCCAGCATGCCGGGCATGTCACCGAGGGCGACCTGGCCATCGCCACGCGCGGGGGTGTGAAGAGCGTGCACCTCGCCAAGGACGGTGACGTCACCGTCGGCATGGGCAAGGCGCGCCTCCCCGAGGGCGACGTCACCGTGAGCGTCGGTGAGCGCAGCTGGCCCGCGCGGAACGTGAACATGGGCAACCCGCACGCCGTGGCCTTCGTGGACGACCTCGCCCACGCCGGCGACCTGTACTCCCCGCCGCCCTTCAGCCCGGCCGCCGTGTACCCGGACGGGGTCAATGTGGAGTTCGTCGTCGACCGTGGCCCTCGGCATGTCGCCCTGCGCGTGCACGAGCGCGGCTCCGGCGAGACCCGCTCGTGCGGCACGGGCGCGTGCGCCGTCGCCGTGGCCACCGCCCGCAGGGACGGCGCCGACCCGGCGGTGACCGGGACCCCGGTGACGTACACCGTCGATGTGCCCGGCGGCACCCTCGTGATCACCGAGCGACCCGACGGCGAGATCGAGATGACCGGACCGGCGGTGATCGTGGCCGAGGGCGAGATCGACGCGGAATGGCTGGAAAACGCGCTTCGTTGACCGTGTGAACCGTGGTGCGCGGTGGTACCGGTTGCCGGGATCCATGGCTCAGGGCATCCGGAACCGCTCGAAACGACGGACAACCGCAGGTCAGCTGGCGCGAAACCGTAAACCTGAAAACCGTCGCTCGAATGGGTGATCCGTTTCACGCTCGACGAGAGGCGGTCAGTCGCGCGTGGTGGGCTCGGTAGCATCAAGCACCGGCCCGGACGGGGGATTGATGCCATCCCCTGAGCCGTGTCCGCCCTGGGGCACCCCGTCCGCCGGTTGACGCAGCCGGAGGTGCCCATGAGTGCGGAGGCCACGAACCCCGCGACCCCAGGTCCGGTAACAGGACCTGCGGCCCGCTGGCGGGCGCGGATCGACCTGCGCCGCCTGGGCCGCGCCGCCCTGCTCGGCCCCGCCGCCCGCGACCGGCTGCCCGACGCCATCGGCCATGTCGCCGAGGCCCATCGCGCCCACCACCCCGACGCCGACCTCGAACCCCTGCGCCGCGCCTGGGTCCTGGCCGAGTCCTCGCACCGCGGCCAGATGCGCAAGAGCGGTGAGCCGTACATCACACACCCGCTCGCCGTGACCCTCATCCTCGCCGAACTCGGCGCCGAGACCACGACCTTGACGGCCTCTCTGCTCCACGACACCGTCGAGGACACCGAGGTGACACTGGATCAGGTCCGTGAGCAGTTCGGCGAGGAGGTCCGTTTCCTCGTCGACGGCGTGACGAAGCTGGAGAAGGTCGACTACGGCGCCGCCGCCGAGCCCGAGACCTTCCGCAAGATGCTCGTCGCCACCGGCAACGACGTCCGCGTGATGTCGATCAAACTCGCCGACCGGCTGCACAACATGCGCACCCTCGGCGTGATGCGCCCCGAGAAACAGGCGCGCATCGCCAAGGTCACCCGCGACGTCCTCATCCCGCTCGCCGAACGGCTCGGCGTCCAGGCGCTCAAGACCGAGCTGGAGGACCTGGTCTTCGCGATCCTGCACCCCGAGGAGTACGAGCACACGCGGGAGCTGATCGTCGACAACGCCTCCCGCGCGGACGACCCCCTTGCCGACATCGCCGACGAGGTGCGCGGCGTCCTGCGGGACGCCGACATCCAGGCCGAAGTCCTCATCCGGCCCCGGCACTTCGTCTCCGTGCACCGGGTCGCCCGCAAGCGCGGCGAACTGCGCGGCGCCGACTTCGGCCGCCTGCTGGTGCTGGTCAACGAGGACGCCGACTGTTACGGCGTGCTCGGAGAGCTGCACACGTGCATGACGCCTGTCGTCTCGGAGTTCAAGGACTTCATCGCCGTCCCGAAGTTCAACCTGTACCAGTCGCTGCACACCGCGGTGGCCCGAGGCGACGGCCAGGTCGCCGAAGTGCTCATCCGCACCCACCAGATGCACAAGGTCGCCGAGGCCGGCGTCGTAGCGCTCGCCAATCCCTACGCTCCTCCTTCGGAGGAGCCGGTCGACGGCGAGCGCGAGGACCCCACGCGCCCGGGCTGGCTCTCCCGCCTCCTCGACTGGCAGGAGGCCGCACCCGACCCCGACACCTTCTGGTCCACCCTGCGCGAGGACCTCGCCCAGGACCGCGAGATCACCGTCTTCCGCCCCGATGGCGGCACCCTCGGTCTGCCCGAGGGCGCGACCTGTGTGGACGCCGCCTACGCGCAGTACGGCGAGGACGCGCACGCGTGCATCGGCGCCCGCGTGAACGGTCGGCTGGCGACCCTGAGCACCGTTCTGCGGGACGGCGACACCGTCCAGCTCCTCATGGGCCAGGACCCTGCCTCCGAGCCGTCCAGGGAGTGGCTGGAGCACGCGCACACGCCCGCCGCGCGGATCGCCATCCAGCGGTGGATCGCGACGCACCCGTCGCACGAGGAGTCGCAGGAGACCGACGAGCGCGCCGAGCGCGAGGTCGCGCCGCGGTCCACCGCCGAAGCGCCGCTCGCGGACGCTCCGGCCGAACGTCCCGGTGGCGCCGACGTCCTCGTCGACCAACCTGGCGCGACCGTACGGCTGGCCGGTTGCTGTACGCCCGTGCCGCCCGACGACATCACCGGGTTCGCCGTGCGCGGGGGCGTGGTCACCGTGCACCGGGTCGGCTGTGCCGCCGTGGCGCGTATGACAGAGGCGGGGCGCACGGAGGTCGACGTGCGCTGGGGCGACACCGCCGCGTGCCGGGTCACGTTGTTCGCCGAATCGTTCGGCCGCCCGCATCTGCTCGCCGACCTCACCGAGGCCATGGCCCTCGAAGGCGCCGAGATCGTCTCGGCGACCGTCGAACCCCCAAGCCAGCAGCGCGTCCGCCACACGTACACGGTCCAACTCCCCGACGCGGCCCTGCTGCCCGCTCTCATGCGCGCGATGCGGAACGTCCCCGGCGTGTACGACGTGAGCAGGGCACAGACGACCACCGCGTGACGGGCCCCGTGGCGCTACGCCGACCAGCGTGGGGGTCGAACAAGCAGGCGAGGCAGTACGTCGTCGGTCCGGACTCCCAGTGTCCGTCCACGCTCGCATCCGACCAGGCCGTTACTCGTTCGGGTGGGCCGGGCGCGAGTCGTCGCCGCGTGACACGCGCGCGCTGGTAGCGGTGGTGCATGCTGCTCACCCCCCACGCCAGGAGCCCGCGCCGACTGAAGGCGGCCGCGCTGCTCGCCTCCGCCGTCTCCGTCTGTCTCGTCGCCGCGAGCGCGCCCGCCACCCCGCTGGGCGTCGGCGACCGCCTCTTCCCGCACCTGGGCAACCCCGGGTACGACGTGGCCTCGTACGACCTCTCCTTCACCTATCCCGGCTCCAACAGCAAGCCGCTGAAGGCCGTCACCACGATCGACGCCTGGACGACCACCTCACTGGACCGCATCAACCTCGACTTCGCGCACGGCGAGGTCGAGTCGGTCGAGGTCGACGGTGAGCCCGCGTCCTTCGCGGAGGCCGGGGAGGATCTGGTGGTCACGCCCGAGGAGTCGCTGCCCGGCGGCAGCTGGATGCGGGTCACCGTGAAGCACACCAGCGATCCCGTCGCCGCCGAGGACCGGGACGGCGGCTGGGTGCGGACCACGGACGGCCTCGCCATGGCCAACCAGGCGGACGCCGCCCACCTGGTGTTCCCGTGCAACGACCACCCCTCCGACAAGGCGATGTTCACCATCAGGGTCACCGCGCCCAACGGCTACACCGCCGTCGCCAACGGCCTGCCGACCGGTGTGGACCGGGTCGCCGGAGAGACCACCTGGACGTACCGGACCCAGCACCCCATGGCCACCGAGCTCGCGCAGGTCTCCATCGGCCGCTCCACCGTGCTGCACCGCACCGGCCCGCACGGACTGCCGGTCCGTGACGTGGTGCCCACCAAGCACCGTGAGGCCCTCGAACCCTGGCTCGAGAAGACGCCGGACCAGATCCGGTGGATGGAGAGCAAGGTCGGGCGCTACCCCTTCGAGACGTACGGCCTGCTCATGGCCGACGCCGACACCGGCTTCGAACTCGAGACGCAGACCCTCTCTCTCTTCGAGAGAGACCTGTTCACCGAGCCCGCCTACCCCAAGTGGTACGTCGAGTCGATCATGGTGCACGAGCTGGCGCACCAGTGGTTCGGCGACAGCGTCAGCCCGCGCAACTGGTCCGACCTGTGGCTCAACGAGGGCCACGCCACCTGGTACGAGGCCCTGTACGCCGAGGAGAAGGCCGACAGGCCCATGGCGGCACGGATGAAGGCCGCCTACGGCGCCTCCGACCGCTGGCGTGCGGCGGGCGGCCCGCCGGCCGCACCCAAGAAGCCCGACGCCGGCCAGAAGATCAGCATCTTCCGTCCCAACGTCTACGACGGTGCCGCGCTGATCCTCTACGCCCTGCGCGAGGAGATCGGCCGCCCGGCCTTCGAGGAGCTGGAGCGGGCCTGGGTGAGCCGCCACGAGGACGGGGTCGCCACGACCGCCGACTTCGTCGCCCTCGCCGGGGAGATCTCCGGCCGCGACCTGGGCGGCTTCTTCCAGGACTGGCTCTACGGCGAGAAGACCCCGCCGATGCCGGGCCACCCGGACTGGAAGTCGGTGGCGCCCGCGACGAAACCCGCGGCGAAGGCCGCGAAATAAGGCGATGACGAGACGGGCCGTGCCGTGCGACCATCTTCAGGTCGGCGCGGCACGGGACACGGGAATCTCCCGGGGTACTCGTGCGTTGAGCACAGTGATCGGTGTGACAGTCGCCGTGACGACCGCCGCATCGGTATCCCCAACGACGTAAGGACCCAATGACCTCCTCTTCATCCCCTTCCCAGGACTCGCAGCGCCTCGTGCACACATACCCCGAAGGTCTTCGGGCCGATGCCCTGATGGAAGAGGACGTCGCCTGGAGCCACGAGATCGACGGAGAGCGGGACGGCGACCAGTTCGACCGCTCCGAGCGCGCGGCTCTGCGCCGCGTGGCAGGCCTCTCCACCGAGCTCGAGGACGTCACCGAGGTCGAGTACCGCCAGCTCCGTCTGGAGCGGGTCGTCCTCGTCGGCGTCTGGACCACGGGGACCTCGCAGGACGCGGAGAACTCCCTCGCGGAGCTCGCCGCCCTCGCGGAGACCGCGGGAGCGCTCGTGCTCGACGGCGTGATCCAGCGCCGCGACAAGCCCGACGCGGCCACCTTCATCGGTTCCGGCAAGGCCATGGAGCTGCGCGACATCGTCGTGGAGTCCGGCGCGGACACCGTCATCTGTGACGGTGAGCTCAGCCCGGGCCAGCTCATCGCCCTCGAGGACGTCGTCAAGGTCAAGGTCATCGACCGTACGGCCCTGATCCTCGACATCTTCGCCCAGCACGCCAAGTCCCGAGAGGGCAAGGCGCAGGTCGCCCTCGCGCAGATGCAGTACATGCTGCCGCGACTGCGCGGTTGGGGTCAGTCGCTGTCCCGGCAGATGGGCGGCGGCAAGGGCGGCGGCCTCGCCACCCGTGGTCCCGGTGAGACCAAGATCGAGACGGACCGGCGTCGGATCCGCGAGAAGATGGCGAAGATGCGCCGGGAGATCGCGGACATGAAGACCGGCCGCGAGATCAAGCGCCAGGAGCGCAAGCGCAACAAGGTGCCGTCCGTGGCCATCGCGGGCTACACCAACGCCGGCAAGTCCTCGCTGCTCAACCGCCTGACCGGCGCCGGTGTCCTGGTCGAGAACGCCCTGTTCGCGACCCTGGACCCGACCGTCCGCCGGGCGGAGACCCCGAGCGGCCGGCTGTACACGCTGGCGGACACCGTCGGCTTCGTACGGCATCTGCCGCACCACCTGGTCGAGGCGTTCCGCTCCACCATGGAGGAGGTCGGCGAGGCCGACCTGATCCTGCACGTGGTGGACGGCTCGCACCCGAACCCGGAGGAGCAGCTGGCCGCCGTGCGCGAGGTGATCACGGACGTCGGTGCCACCGGCGTGCCCGAGATCGTCGTGATCAACAAGGCCGACGCGGCCGACCCGCTGACGCTCCAGCGGCTGATGCGGATCGAGAAGCGCTCCATCGCGGTCTCGGCCCGTACCGGCCAGGGCATCGAGGAACTGCTCGCGCTCATCGACAACGAGCTGCCGCGGCCCTCGGTCGAGGTCGAGGCGCTGGTGCCGTACACGCTCGGCAAGCTCGTCGCCCGCGCCCACAACGAGGGCGAGGTGATCTCCGAGGAGCACACCGCGGAGGGCACGCTGCTCAAGGTGCGGGTGCATGAGGAGCTGGCGGCGGATCTGGCACCGTATGTGCCGGCGCCGGTTCCGGTCGCCTGACGGCCGTAGCACTTCGCGGAACGCGACGAAGGCCCGCCCCCTGTTCCCGGGGAGCGGGCCTTCGTCATGCCTGGCGCGGTCACTGACCGCCGTACGTCTTGCTCATGTTCTGGTAGATCGCCTCGGCCTCCTGGCCCAGCTGCGGGCCCGCCAGCCAGGTGTTGTCCGCCGGGCCGATCGACGTGTTCGAGACCAGCTTGGTCTTGCCGTCCACCACCCGGAACCAGCCGCCGCCGGACGATCCGCCGGTCATCGTGCAGCCGATGCGGTACATCGTCGGCAGCGAAGTGCTCAGCGAGAGGCGGCCCGGCTGGTCGATGCACTTGAACATCTTCAGACCGTTGTAGGGCGCCGCCTGCGGGTAGCCCCAGGCGCCCATCTTGGCGACCTCGGTCGCGGACGGGGCGGTGAAGTCCACGTCCAGCGCGGCGCCGACCGTCTCCTCCAGCGACTTGGAGCCGGACTCCGGCTTCACGTGCAGCACCGAGTAGTCGTACGCGGCTCCGGCGCCGCCGGTCTCCGAGCCGCCCGCGATCCACTCGTTCGAGGTCGAGGCCCAGTCGGCCCACCACTGGCCGTACGGGGAGATCTGCGAGGCGTCGGCGTTGGTGAGCTGCGACTCGGACTTGCCGTAGTCGTTGTACGCCGGGACGAACATGATGTTGCGGTACCAGCCGCCGCCGTCGCCCGCGTGCACACAGTGGCCGGCCGTCCACACCAGGTTCGACTTGCCCGGGTGGTTCACGTCCTTGACGACCGTGCCCGAGCAGACGGCCGCACCGTCGGGGGTGTCGAAGAAGATCTTGCCGACCGGCGCCGCGTTCTCGTGGTACGGCGTCTTCTCGGCGGTCGCCTCGACGGGCGCGGGGTCCGGGTCGGTGACGCCCTGGTCGGCCGCCGCGTCCTTCGTCGAGTACGTCTTGTTGGCCTCCTTCGCGGACTTCATCCGCTCAGGCTTCCAGAGGCCGTCGATCACCGGGTTGACGAAGTCCTTGGCCTCGCTGAGCCACTTGTCCTTGTCCCAGTTCTGCCAGCCGCCGTCCTTCCACTTGTCGACGTCGATGCCGTGCTCCTTGAGCTTGTCGGCGAGGTCGGCAGGGATCTTGATCTTGTCGTTGCCGCTGTCGGCGGCCTGCGACGTGGTGGCGCCCGGCTGGTCGGCCGCGGTGTCCGAACCTTCACAGGCGGTCGAGGTCAGCGCCAGGGCGGCGACGAGGCCGGTGGCGGCGAGAGTGGTGCGACGTCGACGACTCGACGTCGCGGACGTACGTGTGGAACGCATGGTGCGGTAACCCCCGTTGGAGCGATCGGTGCTGCAAGGTGCGTTGGTGATGGTGATGGTGATGCTGGGCATGCTGATCGTGCTGGCGTTGATGTCATGTGCGTGTCACTCACAGGGAGTTGTGTGGACCCCCTGGGGCACGACACACCACTATGCCCGTGGAGTTGAGGGCGAACGGCGACGAGGCGGTGAAGGTTTCCGTGAGCCGGTGAACCCGCTGAGCCGCTCCGTCGCCGCGGAACCTCACTGACCGGCGAACTTCTCACTGACCGAGTCGTACACGCCCTTGGCCACCTCACCCAGTCGCGGTCCCGCCAGCCAGCCGGCGGTCACCGGGCCGATCGAGGTGTTGGACACCAGCGCGGGCTTGCCGTCCGAGCCCGTCGCGACCCAGCCGCCACCGGACGAACCGCCCGTCATGGTGCACCCGATGCGGTACATCGTCGGCTCCGAAGCGTTGAGCGACAGCCGTCCCGGCTTGTCCTGGCACTGGTACAGCGTCTGACCGTCGAACGGCGCCGCCGCCGGATACCCGGTCGCCGTCATGCTCTGGATCTTCGTCGCCGCCGGGGCCTTGAAGTCCACCGGCAGAGCCGAACCGACCGTCTCCTCCAGGGACTTGCCGGTGCCGCCCTCCTCCGGCGTCACATGGAGCACGGAGAAGTCGTACGAGGCGCCGTCGCCGCCCGTCGTACCGCCCTGCTCGATCCACTGGTCCGAGGTCTGCGCCCAGTCGCTCCACCACACGCCGTACGGAGCGACCTCCTCCCGGGAGACGCCCTCCAGCTCCGCGGTCGACAGGCCCTTGTCGTTGTACGACGGCACGAAGGCGATGTTGCGGTACCAGCCGCCGCTCTTGCCCGCGTGGACGCAGTGGCCCGCCGTCCACACCATGTTGGACTTGCCGGGGTTGGCCGGGTCCTGCACGACCGTTGCCGAACAGACCATCTGTCCTTCGGGGGAGTCGAAGAACACCTTGCCCGCCTCGGGAACGCTGTCGTGGTACGTAGGCGACACGGCCTTCGCGTCCACCGGCGCCGGCTCCGGGTCGGTCACTCCCTGGTCACCGTCGAGGTCGCTGTCGTCGACCTCTTGGTCCGGCTCCTCGGCCTCCCGCATGCGGTCCGGGTCCCACAGGCCCGCGATGATCGGGTTGATGTAGTCCTCGGCCTCGCGCAGCCAGTCGTCCTTGCTCCAGTCCTTCCAGGCGCCGTCCTTCCACTCGTCGATGTCGATCCCGTGCTCCTTGAGCCGGTCCTTGATGTTGTCCGGGATCGTGATCTTGCCGTCGCCCTCGGACGCGGCGGTGGCGGAGGCCTGCGCATCGGCGTCGGCGTCCCCCGACTCACAGGCGGTGGCGGTGAGCGCGAGCGCGGAGGCGAGGGCGACGGTGGCCAGCACGGGGGAGGTTCTGCGGCGCGCCCCCTTTGCCCTGCCGGCGGTGAACAACGGCCGTATGGATCGCATGATCTGACTCCCCCTGAGGTGAACGAACTAGGCGCTGTGGCCGTGACACCCACGTCGACATCCCGGCGGCACTTGTCCGTCCGGTGCCGATCTCCTGTGCGCGTACGGCCTCTTGGAACGGCAACACACACTATGCGCTCGCTGTGGGGGACTCCCGACGGAACGGCAACGGTTCCGTCACGGCAAGGATCTTGAGGCAACCCGTAACCGGCTGAACCGTCCGGGGTTGGTAGCCGTGGGGGCCTGCCGTCTGCGCGCGGTCCCCTGTGCCCATGGCGCGACTCCGGCTCGCCGACGGGCTCGGGACGACGGCGGGAGGACAGGGAGACGTGGCCGAGTCTTCGTACGACGGGTGCCTGTCCGAGGGGCTTCCGCGCCGACAGCCGGCCCGCGAGCCGACGGCCCGCACCTATGCGCGCGCCCTGCCGATCGTGCCCGTGCGGGCGCGCGGCCTCACCATCGAGGGCGCGGACGGCCGCCGTTACCTGGACTGTCTCTCCGGCGCGGGGACCCTGGCCCTCGGGCACAACCACCCCGTGGTGCTGGAGGCGATCCGCAAGGTCCTCGACTCGGGCGCGCCCCTGCACGCCCTCGACCTGGCGACACCCGTCGAGGACGCCTTCGTCACCGAGCTGTTCCGGACCCTTCCGCCCGGTCTCGCCGGCCACGCCCACGTGCAGTTCTGCGGACCGGGCGGCGCGGACGCGAAGCAGGTGGCCCTCGAACTCGTCCGCGCTGCTACCGGCCGCACCGGCATCCTGGCCTTCACCGGCGCCTGCCACGACACGACCATCACTACGCGCGAGGCCTTCGATCTGCCCGGGGAGGTGGCCGACCTTCGTGTCACGTGGCTGCCCTGCCCGCGGGACCACCGGCGCACGTTCGGCGGCGGCCGGCAGGGAGCCGAACTCGCGGCCCGCTGGACCGAGTCCCTCCTCGACGACTACACGTCGGGTGCTCCCGCCCCCGCCGGGGTGATCGTCGAGCCCGTCCATGGTGAGGGCGAGGTGATCCCCGCCCCGGACGCCTGGATACGGCGTGTACGACAGATCACGGCGGCCCGGTCCATCCCTCTGATCGCCGACGAGATCCACACGGGCGTCGGCCGCACCGGCGCGTTCTGGGCGGTGGAGCACAGTGGCGTCACCCCGGACGTGATGGTCCTCTCCAAGGCCATCGGGGGCAGCCTGCCGCTGTCCGTCCTGGTCTACCGCGACGACCTCGACGTCCGAGAACACGGTGCCCCCACCGGCATGTTCCGCGGCAACCAACTCGCCCTGGCCGCAGGCACGGCCACACTCGCCCACGTCCGCGAGAACGGCCTCGCCGAGCGCGCCTCGCTTCTGGGGGAGCGGATGCTCTCTCGACTTCGGGATCTTGGCAGGCAGTTCTCTTGCGTGGGGGAGGCGCGAGGGAGGGGCTTGATGCTTGGGCTCGGGCTGGTGGATCCGGATCGGGAGGTGGGGGGCAGGGAGGCCGGGGGCAGGGGTGATGGTGGTGACAGGGGTGAGACCTGTTGTGTCCGGGCTTGCGGTGCCGGGGGCGGTGGTATTGGAGCGGATGCGCTTCAGCGGGGGTGCGTCGAGAGGGCGGCGGCCGGCCCCTGCCTCGCCGCTCCTGAACTCGCCGCAGCGGTCCAGCGCGAGTGTCTGCGACGCGGCCTCATCGTCGAACTCGGTGGCCCCCACACGAGCGTTGTACGTCTCGTCCCGCCCCTGACGATCAGCGACGAACAGGCGGACGCGGTGCTCGACCGGCTGTCCGACGCGGTGGAGGTGGTGGCTCGCGGCCACACCCCTCGCACCCACATCCTTCCCGGTCAGAAGGACCCACCGGAGCACGAACACCACCGACGCGGCGATCACCCCGTACGGGCAGGACAGCCCCCTGATCGATGACACGGCTCGCCAGAACCCCCTTACGGACAGCCCCACTTGGACCAACTCCAACCCATCTGTCGAGCCCATCCCTCCAGCCCCGGAACGACATCCCGCCCCGGCCCGCCCCCACGATCCGGCACCCGCTCACAAGGAACAGCCTTGAACTCCACCCCCGCCACTGACGGCCCGGTCCACGCACCCACCCGAGGCGCCTCCACCAAGGGACCTGACCAGGAGCCCCAGCCCGGGCCGGCCGCTCCCACGACCCCTCGTTCGCAGGGCCGCGTTCCGGAGCAGGGACGGGGCCCACAGGAGGTGAGGTCCTCCGGCCAGGGCGGCAGCTCGGACCAGGAGCGGGTTCCGGTGCAGGGCGGGACCCTCACGGCCCCAACGCGGAGCAACCGTCAGAGCGCCGATTGGCTACGGGGCACCATCCCGGACCCTCTGGACCACTCCGACCCGTACACCGCGGCCCAGGCCGCAGCCATCGAGAACCTGCTCCGCTGCTGGGTGCGCGAGGCCGACCTTCCCGCCCCCACCGACGGCACCCTTCGTATTCCCCTCCCTGCCAGCGGCACCGCTCTGCTCACGCCCGTCCACTACTGGTCCCCGACCGGCTGGCATCGCTTCGGCCCGCCGCGCCTGGCCGACGCTCCCCAACAGTCGCCGCCCCTCGACGCCGTCATCGTCGCCGCCCTGCTCACGAGGGAGGCACCGGGCACGCGCCTCGCCGAGACCACGCCGGCTACCGACACCGCACGGGCCGCTACCATCACGCCGGCCACCGTCACCGCGCCAGCCGACCCCCCGGCCCCCGTAGCCGCCCCCACCTCGGCGGGCGAGGTCGCCTCCGCTCCCAGCCACGACGCCGGACCCACCGACGGCACCGACCTCGTTGCGCGCGTAGCCGACTCCGTGCGCCGAACCGTCACCTTCATCGACGAGCGCAGAAAGCATCCGTCCGACGGCCCAGACCTTTTCCTCGCTGCCGAACAGGCCCTGGTCCTCGGACATGCCCTCCACCCTGCGCCGAAGAGCCGCGAGGGGCTCTCCGAAGCCGAAGCGCCGCTGTACTCACCCGAGTTGCGCGGCTCCTTCCTCCTGCACTGGCTCGCCGTCGCTCCTTCCGTACTCGTCACCGACTCAGCCTGGACCGAACGAGGGCGCCCCATCCCGGCTCCCCAGCTCACGGCGCGCCTCGCCGACACCGGACCGCTCTTGCCCGACGGCTATACGGCCCTGCCGCTGCACCCTTGGCAGTTGCGGGAGGCCCGGCACCATCCCGCGACCGCGGCCCTGCTCGACGCCGGTCTGCTCCGGGATCTCGGAGCCCATGGCTCCCCCTGGCACCCCACCTCCTCTGTCCGCACCGTGCACCGATCCGGCGCCCCCGCCATGCTCAAACTCTCGCTGGGCCTGCGCATCACCAACTCCCGCCGGGAAAACCTCCGCAAGGAACTCCACCGGGGCGTCGAGGTCCACCGCCTTCTGCGCAGCGGGCTCGCCGAGCAGTGGCAGGCCGTTCACCCGGGCTTCGACATCGTCCGCGACCCGGCCTGGCTGGCCGTCGACGGGCCGGACGGCGACCCTGTACCCGGACTCGACGTGGTGATCCGGCACAACCCGTTCCGCCCCACGGACGACGTGGCCTGCGTCGCCGGGCTTGTCTCCCCCAGGCCGTACGTCCGGCCGGGCACCACTGGCACCGCGCCAGCTGCAAACACCACGCCGGGCGGCGGGGCGGCACACCAGCCGGCGATGCGGTCCCGTCTCGCCGACATCGTCACGCACCTCGCCGGCCGGACCGGTCGCCCGCTGGGTGCGGTCGCCGCCGAGTGGTTCCTGCGCTATCTGGAGCAGGTTGTGCGTCCGGTGCTGTGGTTCGACGCGGTAGCCGGCATCGCGCTGGAGGCGCATCAGCAGAACACGCTGGTCCACCTGGACGGCGACGGCTGGCCTGTGGGTGGCCGCTACCGGGACAACCAGGGCTACTACTTCCGAGAGTCCCGGCGCGCGGAACTCGAGGCCCGTCTTCCCGGCATCGGCGAGCACAGCGACACGTTCGTCTCCGACGACGTCACCGACGAGCGCTTCGCGTACTACCTCGGCATCAACAACGTCCTCGGTCTCATCGGCGCGTTCGGCTCCCAACGCCTGGCTGACGAACGGCTGCTGCTCGCCGCCTTCCGCCGTTTCCTGAACGAGGTCGCCTCCGGACCCACCCGGCTGCGCACCTCGCTGCCGGCCCGTCTGCTCGACTCACCCGTCCTTCGTTGCAAGGCCAACCTTCTGACTCGACTGCACGGCCTCGACGAACTCGTCGGTCCGGTCGACACCCAGTCCGTCTACGTCACCATCGCCAACCCCCTGTACTCGTGATCATCGACGCCTCGTACCGCGTCACCACCCGCCGCCGTCGCTCGTGATCACCGTCAGCCCCTTCCATCCCTGAGGAACATGCCCCGACCCGACTCCTGAAAGGAACGTCGCCCGTGTCTCCCACCGACGCGAGTGCCGAGGCCGGCACCACCGCCCGCACCACCGATGTAGGCACCTGCTCCGCTCCCGGCTCGGCCGACCGCCCCACCGACCTCGACGCCGGCCCGGGCCGCTCCGGCCGTGATCCCGAATGGGGCACGGACAGCGAGGACACCCTCGAACTGCGCCTGCCCGACGAATTCCTCGCACTCATCGCGGACGAGACCTCCGACAGCAACGAGGAACTCAGCGACGGGCATGGCACGGCCGAGCCCGACTCGGTCGCCCGGCCCCGCGACGACCTTCTCGACCGCATCGCCGACTGGGGGCCGGTGACCACCTCCGTGGGTGTCTTCCAGCTCTGCCCCGTGGATGGCGAGGGTGATCTTCCGCTCATCAGCCGATGGATGAACGATCCCGCCGTCGCGGCATTCTGGGGCCTGTCCGGCTCCCGCAACATGGCCGAGGACCATGTGCTGGCCCAACTCGCGGGTGACGGACGCAGCGTCCCGTGCCTCGGTGCCCTGGACGGCACGCCCATGAGCTACTGGGAGATCTACCGGGCCGACCTCGATCCCTTGGCCCGCCACTACCCGGCCCGCCCTCATGACACCGGTCTCCACCTCCTCATCGGTGCGGCCACGGATCGTGCACGAGGTCTCGGCAGCGCGCTGCTCAGAGCCGTCGCCGACCTCACGCTCGACAAGCGCCCCGCCTGTGCCCGTGTCATCGCCGAACCCGACATTCGCAACACTCCTTCTGTCTCCGCATTTCTGAGCGCAGGCTTCCGGTTCTCCGCCGAGGTCGACCTGCCCGACAAGCGGGCCGCCCTCATGGTCCGAGACCGGTCCCTGCGCGATCTGCTGTGACGCGACGTCGCTGCATCATCACTTTTGGTACACCGCTCGTCCCGGCTCGGTTCCCACTCGGGCCCCACCTTTTTCAAGCCGGGATCGACGTTGCCGGCCACGGCACCCGGCCCGCCCGACCGATCCCGTCCGGAACTGACTGATCCGGGCCGCTCCTGACCTACTCCTCTCGGATCCGAACCGATTCCGCCCCGAACAGTCCGAGACCGACCTTGAACCGTCCCATCCCGCCCTCAAGCGAACCGATCCGGTCCCTCGTCCCTCCCGCACCCGGTCTTGATCCCGCCCCTTGTCCCCCCGTGACCTCTCGGTTGTCAGTGGTGGGCCGTAGGGTTGTCGCGCTATGACGAAGCCCTCACTCCCCGAACTCCTGCATGCCGCCGTCACTGCCGTCGGTGGCACGGAGCGCCCCGGCCAGGTGACCATGGCCGAAGCCGTCGCAGAGGCGATCGACGACGGCTCCCATCTGCTGGTCCAGGCCGGCACCGGCACCGGAAAGTCGCTGGGCTATCTCGTGCCCGCGCTCGCGCACGGGGAGAGAGTCGTCGTGGCCACCGCCACCCTGGCTCTTCAGCGCCAGCTCGTCGAGCGGGACCTGCCGCGCACGGTCGACGCGCTGCACCCGCTGCTGAGGCGCCGCCCGGAGTTCGCGATGCTCAAGGGCAGGTCGAACTACCTGTGTCTGCACCGCCTGCACGAGGGTGTGCCGCAGGAAGAGGAGGAGGGCCTCTTCGACCAGTTCGAGGCGGCCGCGCCCACCAGCAAGCTGGGCCAGGACCTGCTGCGGCTGCGTGAGTGGTCGGACGAGACGGAGAACGGCGACCGCGACGACCTCACCCCGGGCGTCTCCGACCGGGCCTGGGCCCAGGTGTCGGTCTCGTCGCGCGAGTGCCTCGGTGCCACGAAGTGTGCGTACGGCGCGGAGTGCTTCGCCGAGATGGCCCGTGAGCGCGCGAAGCTCGCCGAGGTCGTCGTCACCAACCACGCCCTGCTCGCGATCGACGCCATCGAGGGCGCCCCGGTCCTCCCGCAGCACGAGGTGCTGATCGTCGACGAGGCACACGAACTGGTCTCCCGCGTGACCGGAGTGGCCACCGGCGAGCTCACCCCGGGCCAGGTCAACCGCGCGGTGCGCCGGGCGGCGAGGCTCGTCAACGAGAAGGCCGCCGACCAGCTCCAGACCGCCGCCGAGGGCTTCGAGCGGCTCATGGAGCTAGCCCTGCCGGGCCGTCTGGAGGAGATCCCGGAGGACCTCGGCTACGCGCTCATGGCATTGCGCGACGCCGCCCGCACCGTCATCTCCGCGATCGGGGCCACCCGCGACAAGTCCGTCCAGGACGAGGACGCGGTCCGCAAACAGGCCCTGGCCTCGGTCGAGAACGTGCACGACGTGGCGGAGCGGATCACCAACGGCTCCGAGTGGGACGTCGTCTGGTACGAGCGCCACGACCGCTTCGGCGCCTCCCTGCGCGTCGCCCCCATGTCCGTGTCGGGCCTGCTCAGGGAGAAGCTCTTCGCGGACCGCTCCGTCGTCCTGACCTCGGCGACCCTGAAGCTGGGCGGCGACTTCAACGGTGTCGGGGCCTCCCTGGGGCTCGCCCCCGAGGGCACCGAGGGAGACGACGTGCCCCAGTGGAAGGGCGTCGACGTCGGCTCGCCCTTCGACTACCCGAAGCAGGGCATCCTCTACGTCGCCAAGCACCTCTCGCGCCCCGCGCGGGACGGCGACCGCGTGGACATGCTGGACGAGCTGACGGAACTGATCCAGGCGGCAGGTGGCCGCACACTGGGTCTGTTTTCCTCGATGCGGGCCGCTCAGCTCGCCGCCGAGGAACTCCGGTCCCGTATCCCCGAGTTCCCGATCCTCCTGCAGGGCGAGGAGACCCTCGGGGAGCTGATCAAGAACTTCGCCGCCGACCCGAAGACCTGTCTCTTCGGCACGTTGTCACTCTGGCAGGGCGTCGACGTCCCCGGCCCCAGCTGCCAGCTGGTGGTGATGGACAAGATCCCGTTCCCGCGTCCTGACGACCCGCTGATGAGCGCCCGGCAGAAGGCTGTGGAGGACGCGGGCGGCAACGGGTTCATGGCTGTCGCCGCCACGCACGCGGCGCTGCTGATGGCGCAGGGTGCCGGCCGTCTCGTGCGGGCGTCGGGGGACCGGGGCGTCGTCGCCGTACTGGATCAACGGCTCGCGACGGCGCGGTACGGGAGCTATTTGAAGGCGTCGCTGCCCGACTTCTGGTACACGACGGACCGTAACCAGGTCCGGAAGTCGCTCGCCGCGATCGACGCGAAGGCGCAGCAGGCGGAGGCGTAGAAAAGACGTGGGTTGGTCTGGCCGGTGCCGGTCAGGCCAACCCACGTCCTCTGGAGGGCAACGACTCTCGAAGGTGCCCGCACAGCACTGGGCCCCGGAACCGGCGCAGGGGTTCCGGGGCCCGGTCAGAGGGCGGACCGTGACGTCCGCCCGCCGCAGCCGTCACACGCGGCGCAGCACCGCCACCACCTTGCCGAGGATGGTTGCGTCGTCGCCGGGGATCGGCTCGTACGCGGCGTTGTGCGGGAGGAGCCAGACGTGGCCGTCCTCGCGCTTGAAGCGCTTGACGGTGGCCTCGCCGTCGAGCATCGCGGCCACGATGTCGCCGTTCTCGGCGACCGGCTGACGGCGGACCGTGACCCAGTCGCCGTCGCAGATGGCGGCCTCGATCATGGAGTCGCCGACGACCTTCAGCACGAACAGCTCACCGTCGCCGACGAGCTGCCGGGGGAGGGGGAACACGTCCTCGACGGACTCCTCCGCGAGGATCGGGCCACCGGCGGCGATGCGGCCGACGAGCGGGACGTAGGACGCGGCGGGCTTGCCGGCGGTGTCCGTGGGCTGCACGGAGGCGGCCTGGTCGGATCCGCGTACCTCGTACGCGCGCGGGCGGTGCGGATCGCGGCGCAGGAAGCCCTTGCGCTCCAGTGCCATGAGCTGGTGTGCGACGGAGGACGTACTGGACAGGCCGACGGCCTGTCCGATCTCCCGCATGGACGGCGGGTAGCCGCGCCGCTGCACGGAGTCCCTGATGACCTCGATCACCCGACGCTGCCGGTCGGTGAGTCCGGAGCTGTCCGCCCGGATCCCTGGAGGTCGGCCCGGTAGGGAGCGCTTGTGTCCCTCGGGATTCGTGGCTTCGTTCATCGCATGCACCGGCTCGAGTCGGCCCTGGGAGCGGTCCTGGGCAGTGATGGTGGCACTGTCTGCGGTGGTGGTCACGTCGGCCCCTCTCGATGGTCTCCCTGCTGGACAACGGTAGTTGCTTTCGAAAGGTTGCGCCAAACACACGTTCGAGTGAAAAATCGCGTATCGCCTGACGTGATCATGCGTCTGGGTGTATGGCTAACGTGGCGCCTGGCGGACAAAAGGGGCCATTGCTGTACTCTTCACCGCCGGGATGACGACCTCGTGGGTTGTTGACCCAGTCTGCCATCCGGTATTCCGGCGACAGGGCCCCGGTCCTCATCTGCGCGGGAGTCCCACGTCCCCTCCGTGTCCCCTCCGTGCGGTGCCCACGGTATCTCCGCATGCTTCGCAGCGGTACGCCTGTGCACGGGTGGCTCTTGGTGACGGCGCGGTCGCGCGGCACATGCCAATACGGATGCAACGCGCGCGTACGGCGTGTTTATAGAGCCGATCCCTACATCTAGTGCTTGGATTGCTACAGCGGCCCAGAAGTTGTGGTCCCCCGGGTCTTCGGACGCTCGGCGATCGCCTATGCTTGGGGCTGCTTCGAGGGGCCCGAGAGGTCCAACGAGGCTATTGAGTCTGCTGTGAGGAGGGTTGGGAGTTCATGCACTGCCCCTTCTGCCGGCACCCCGACAGCCGCGTCGTCGACAGTCGTACGACCGACGACGGCACGTCGATCCGCAGGCGCCGCCAGTGCCCGGACTGCTCCCGTCGTTTCACGACCGTGGAGACGTGTTCGCTCATGGTCGTCAAGCGGTCCGGAGTCACCGAGCCTTTCAGCCGTACCAAGGTCATCAATGGTGTGCGCAAGGCATGCCAGGGACGGCCTGTCACCGAGGACGCGCTCGCCCAGCTCGGCCAACGGGTCGAGGAGGCCGTGCGGGCCACCGGGAGCGCCGAGTTGACCACCCATGACGTGGGGCTGGCCATACTCGGCCCATTGCAGGAGCTCGACCTGGTCGCCTTTCTGCGATTCGCCTCCGTCTACCGGGCGTTCGACTCGCTCGAGGACTTTGAGGCCGCGATCGCGGAACTGAGGGAGGCGACGGGACACCCCGACGCGGACGCGGATGTGGGGAGCCAGGGAGACGGCGGGTCGGGAGAGGCCGTACAGGTCCCCGAGCCCGCAGGCGCCGCCGACTGATCGGCGGGTCGGCCCGGACGGAGACCCCGGGACCGACCGGACGGCGGCGATCGAAGACCTGTTGCGGGCGGCAGCGAGGGTGCCCGCAGCACCAGACAGAACACCGTGCCACGGGAACATCGGGGCACTTCAGGGCGTTTTAGCCCGTACAGGGAGGCGGCATGACAGAGACGGCGAGCGGTCCGGCACGGAGTTCCCGCGCCAAGGGCACCAAGGCGACCAAGGGACTGCGTATCGAGCGCATCCACACCACCCCTGGCGTACACCCGTACGACGAGGTGGCCTGGGAGCGCCGTGACGTCGTCATGACCAACTGGCGCGACGGCTCGGTGAACTTCGAGCAGCGTGGCGTCGAGTTCCCCGACTTCTGGTCGGTGAACGCGGTCAACATCGTCACCAGCAAGTACTTCCGCGGTGCCGTCGGCACCCCGCAGCGCGAGACCGGCCTCAAGCAGCTGATCGACCGCATCGTGAAGACGTATCGGAAGGCCGGCGAGGACTACAAGTACTTCGCCACGCCCGCCGACGCCGAGATCTTCGAGCACGAGCTGGCGTACGCCCTCCTGCATCAGATCTTCAGCTTCAACAGCCCTGTGTGGTTCAACGTCGGTACGCCCCAGCCGCAGCAGGTCTCGGCCTGCTTCATCCTGGCCGTCGACGACTCCATGGAGTCGATCCTCGACTGGTACAAGGAAGAGGGCATGATCTTCAAGGGCGGCTCCGGCGCCGGCCTGAACCTCTCCCGGATCCGCTCCTCCAAGGAGCTGCTGTCCTCCGGCGGCAACGCCTCCGGCCCGGTCTCCTTCATGCGCGGTGCCGACGCCTCCGCAGGAACGATCAAGTCCGGTGGCGCCACGCGGCGTGCCGCGAAGATGGTCATCCTCGACGTCGACCACCCCGACATCGAGGACTTCATCGAGACCAAGGTGAAGGAAGAGGAGAAGATCCGCGCCCTGCGTGACGCGGGCTTCGACATGGACCTGGGCGGCGACGACATCACGTCCGTCCAGTACCAGAACGCCAACAACTCGGTCCGTGTGAACGACACGTTCATGAAGGCCGTGGAGACGGGCGGCAAGTTCGGCCTGACCTCCCGCATGACCGGCGAGGTCATCGAAGAGGTCGACGCCAAGAGCCTGTTCCGCAAGATGGCCGAGGCAGCCTGGGCCTGTGCCGACCCGGGCATCCAGTACGACGACACCATCAACCACTGGCACACCTGCCCGGAGTCCGGCCGTATCAACGGCTCGAACCCCTGCAGCGAGTACATGCACCTGGACAACACGTCCTGCAACCTCGCCTCGCTGAACCTGATGAAGTTCCTGAAGGACGACGGCAAGGGCCACCAGTCCTTCGAGGTCGAGCGCTTCGCGAAGGTTGTCGAGCTCGTCATCACCGCGATGGACATCTCCATCTGCTTCGCGGACTTCCCGACGCAGAAGATCGGTGAGAACACGCGCGCGTTCCGCCAGCTCGGCATCGGCTACGCCAACCTCGGCGCCCTGCTGATGGCGACCGGCCACGCCTACGACTCCGACGGCGGCCGCGCCCTCGCCGGTGCCATCACCTCCCTGATGACGGGCACGTCGTACAAGCGTTCCGCCGAACTTGCCGCGGTAGTCGGCCCGTACGACGGCTACGCCCGCAACGCGCAGCCGCACCTGCGGGTCATGAAGCAGCACGCGGACGAGAACACCAAGGCCGTCCGCATGGACGACCTGGACACGCCGATCTGGGCCGCCGCCACGGAGTCCTGGCAGGACGTGCTGCGTCTCGGTGAGAAGAACGGTTTCCGTAACGCCCAGGCGTCGGTCATCGCCCCGACCGGCACCATCGGTCTCGCGATGTCCTGCGACACCACCGGACTTGAGCCCGACCTCGCACTGGTCAAGTTCAAGAAGCTGGTCGGCGGCGGCTCGATGCAGATCGTCAACGGCACTGTCCCGCAGGCCCTGCGCCGCCTGGGCTACCAGGAGGAGCAGATCGAGGCGATCGTCGCCCACATCGCCGAGAACGGCAATGTCGTCGACGCCCCCGGCCTCAAGCACGAGCACTACGAGGTCTTCGACTGCGCCATGGGCGAGCGCTCCATCTCCGCGATGGGCCACGTCCGCATGATGGCCGCGATCCAGCCGTGGATCTCCGGCGCGCTGTCCAAGACGGTCAACCTGCCGGAGACGGCGACCGTCGAGGACGTCGAAGAGGTCTACTTCGAGGCCTGGAAGATGGGCGTCAAGGCGCTCGCCATCTACCGCGACAACTGCAAGGTCGGTCAGCCCCTCTCCGCCAAAACCAAGGAGAAGGAGAAGGCCGAGGTCACGGCGAAGGCCGAGGCGACCATCCGCGAGACGGTCGAAAAGGTCGTCGAGTACCGCCCGGTCCGCAAGCGTCTCCCGAAGGGTCGTCCCGGCATCACCACGTCCTTCACGGTCGGTGGCGCCGAGGGCTACATGACCGCCAACTCCTACCCGGACGACGGTCTCGGCGAGGTCTTCCTGAAGATGTCGAAGCAGGGTTCGACCCTCGCGGGCATGATGGACGCCTTCTCCATCGCGGTCTCCGTCGGCCTCCAGTACGGCGTGCCGCTGGAGACGTACGTCTCGAAGTTCACCAACATGCGCTTCGAGCCGGCCGGCATGACGGACGACCCGGACGTGCGGATGGCGCAGTCGATCGTCGACTACATCTTCCGCCGCCTGGCGCTCGACTTCCTGCCCTTCGAGACGCGTTCCGCGCTCGGCATCCACTCCGCCGAGGAGCGTCAGCGTCACCTGGAGACCGGTTCGTACGAGCCGTCCGACGACGAGGTCGACGTCGAGGGCCTGGCCCAGTCGGCGCCGCGCACCCAGGAGCTGAAGGCCGTCGTCACCCCCAAGGCCGAGGTCGAGGCGGCCAAGCCCGCCCCGAAGCAGGCCCACACCAGCGCCGAGCTGGTGGAGATGCAGCTGGGCATCCAGGCGGACGCCCCGCTCTGCTTCTCCTGTGGCACGAAGATGCAGCGGGCCGGTTCCTGCTACATCTGCGAGGGCTGCGGTTCGACCAGCGGCTGCAGCTGACGGTCAGCGCCACTGAGGCGTGAACTGACTGCTTGAGGTGGGGAGTCGGCGTGATGCCGGCTCCCCACTCGGCTTTCGCGCTGGTCAGCGGTCCGGTCAGTGGTTCGGCCCGATGGCAGGATCCTCGCCATGATCAAGAGAATCGAGTGCGCGATCCTCCGGTGAGCCAGGTGGCCATTTCCTTGTTCGAGCACGGGCTCCAACTGCGCCAGCGCACACCGGACACACCAGGCACTACCTGATCAGGGTCGGTGCACCTGTCCCATGGCCCGGGTGTACTCCGCCGGGTCGTCCTCGAACCCGTGGATGCCGGAGTGCAGCTCCCACGTTCCCGACCCGTCCCGCACGAACTCCGCGACCGTCGCCGCGGTGGCCCCGAGGACACTGCCGAAGTCGTCCTCGGTCAGGACCGTGTACCCGTCACGGATCCGCAGCGCCGGGTTGCTGACGCCGACGAACGTCCGTTCCTCGGAGCGCTGCTGGATGACGACACCGACGACCACGCGCGCGTACCGGCTGTCGAGCCGGTCGAGCTCCAGGGTCATGACCTCGTCCCAGCCGAAGCCCTTGCCGTCCTTGCTGTCCCGGTTGAGGGTGATGGTCCCGTCGGGGGAGCGGCTGTCGAAGTGCACCACATAGGCGGGGGCCCCGTACGGATCGGCCGCCTGATAGGTCGCGGCGACGATGTCCAGATCGGTGGCGGGATGCCCCGCCGGGCTCGGGTCCCACTTCAGCGAGACTTCGACTTTGCGGATCCCCTTGTTGAGGCCGTTCACCAGGCTTCCCCTTCCCCGTGTCCCACGGTGCGAACTGCCAGGCAGTCGCGGCCGGTTGTCCATCCTGCCACGCGCGCGTGCCGCTCGCGGGAGAGATCTCCGTCGGAGCGTGACCGGCGCCACGCTGTGGGGCCTTACGATGGCGCGGTGCTGGTCAAGTGGATTCGCTGCACCGTGGTGGACCGCCGCGGCTTCGAGCGGGGGCAGCGGAAATGGGCGGGGCTTCTGGGGGAGCCGGGGTTTCGGGGACAGGGCGGAGGCTGGAGCCGGGGACGGCCCGGAGTGGCGCACGTCTTCTCCTTCTGGGAAAGCCGTTCCTTCTACGACTCCTTCATGGCCCGCTCCCACGACCGGCTCGCGTCCGCGCAGTCCGGCACGTACAAGGACGCGCAGGCCAAGCTCTTCGACTACCGCTTCGACGTGAAGACCGGCTTCGAACCGCGCTTCACCGACACCGACCTGGTGCGGGTCGCCCACTGCCGCGTCCACGAGGAGCGCGCCGAGCACTTCACGCTGATGCAGGAGAAGGTCTGGAACCCGGCGATGGCCGGCTCGCCCGGCATGATCCGCGGCCTGTTCGGTGAGGCGCCGGGCCATGAGTTCCTGGTGCTCTCGATGTGGCAGTCGGCGGCCGAACACGGCAAGTACCGCACGGAACGGATCGAGCGCCTCGCCCTGCGGGCCCAGACGGAAGCGGATGTGGCGTCCTTGACGGGCGACATCGTGGAGCTGGAGCCGGGCTGGACGGTTTGAGAACCGGACTGTCAAACGGGTGCCCTGATGTGGCCCATGGTGCAGGAAATGTGTGACCTACGCCGTATGGAGGCCGTACGGGTGCTCGATCGGCCATCACTCGATCTAGGGTCTTGGCATGGCACGACCACGGCGCATCGTCCTTGTCCGGCACGGCGAGTCAACGGGCAATGTTGATGACTCCGTGTACGAACGCGAGCCAGACCACGCGCTGGCACTGACCGAGCGAGGCTGGCAGCAGGCCGAGGAGACGGGCAAACGGCTGCGCGAGGTGTTCGGACGCGAGCGGATCAGCGTGTACGTCTCCCCGTACCGCCGTACTCACGAAACGTTCCGCGCCTTCCACCTCGACCCGGAGCTCGTGCGGGTGCGGGAGGAGCCCCGGCTGCGGGAGCAGGACTGGGGGAACTGGCAGGACCGGGACGACGTACGTCTGCAGAAGGCCTACCGGGACGCGTACGGGCACTTCTTCTACCGGTTCGCCCAGGGAGAGTCCGGGGCCGATGTGTACGACCGGGTCGGCGGGTTCCTGGAGAGCCTCTACCGCAGCTTCGAGGCCCCCGACCATCCGCCCAACGTCCTGCTGGTGACCCATGGCCTCGCCATGCGCCTGTTCTGTATGCGCTGGTTCCACTGGTCGGTCGCGGAATTCGAGTCGCTGTCGAATCCGGGGAACGCGGAGATGCGGATGCTCGTTCTCGGGGACGACGGCAAGTACGTGCTTGACCGGCCCTTCGAGCAGTGGCGTGATCCCGAGCCCTACGGAGTCACCGGATAGACGGAGATCCGGCGGTCGCGGTGTGCCTGGTAGCTGCCCGCCCGGGCGGGGCGACCATCTGTGTGATGCCGGACCTGATGACAACGAATTAGAGTGGCAGGGCGATGACCGCTGATTCCTCTCCCGACGGGCGCCTGGACCGCGCCCTGTCCAGCCTGCGCGGACTCGCGGTGGGGGACGCGCTGGGCTCACAGTTCTTCGTGCCGGTGAACTACCCGCTGCTGAAGCGCCGCGAGCTGCCGCCCGAGCCCTGGCAGTGGACGGACGACACCGAGATGGCGTGCTCCGTGGTGGCGGTCCTGGCCGCCCATCACCGGATCGACCAGGACGCACTGGCGCACTCCTTCGCGCACCACCACGACTTCGACCGTGGCTACGGCCCCGCCGTCAACCGGCTGCTGCGCCTGGTCCGGGAGGGCGGCGACTGGCGTGAGCTCGCCGCCGCGCTCTTCAACGGGCAGGGGTCCTGGGGCAACGGCGCCGCGATGCGGATCGCCCCCTTGGGTGCCTGGTACGCGGACGACCCGGAGCAGGCGATTCATCAGGCGGAGATCTCGGCCTACCCCACGCATCAGCACCGCGAGGCCGTGGTGGGCGCCATGGCCGTCGCCGCGGCGGCCTCGCTGGCCGCGGCCCCTGGTGGCCCACCCAGCCCCGAGGCACTCCTGGACGGCGTCATCGCCCTCGTCCCGAAGAGCGCCGTCGGAGCGGGCCTGCGCCGCGCCCGGGACATGCTCGACTACGGCGACGCGGGCACCGTCGCGGCCGTGCTGGGCTGCGGACGGCGTACGACGGCCCATGACACGGTGCCCTTCGCGCTCTGGTCGGCCGCCCGGTCCCTCGGGGACTACGAGGAGGCGTTCTGGTCGACGGCCCAGGTGGGCGGCGACGTGGACACGACCTGCGCCATCGTGGGCGGCGTGATCGCCGGGGGCAAGGCCGGGACACCGCCTGCCGAGTGGGTGGGGCGGACCGAGGCCCTGCCGGAGTGGGTGCCCGCGTCGGGCTGAACCCTCTTCATCCACGTGCATGAAACTCTCTGTGCATATCGGGAACTCTGCGTGACCATCGGCTCGTTGTCGTGGCAACCGCTGTGTGGCCTATGGGCCTGCACAGAGTGGGTGACTCACGAGGGGCGCAGGGGGTGGTCATGCCGTTCATGCCCGTGTTGGTGGTCCTGCTGGCCGTGGCGGCCGGAATGTGGGCCGGACGGCGACGCGCAGTCGGTGGCGCGTCGCGTCCTGTGCGTGGGGTGCTGACGGCCGGACCGTCGTCATCGGTACCCCGGGCGGGGTCCGGCCGTCCGCGATTCCGCGCGGGCCCGGTCGAGTCAGCCGATGCCGGGACCCGCTGTGCCCGCGAGTGCCTCCAGGTCGCTCTTGCGGACCTTGATGACAAACCAGGCGGTGACCAGGGCCAGTACAGCCATCGAGGCCGCGGCGACGAAGCCCGTGGAGATGCCCTGGGTGAGTACCTCGTGCCCCCAGGGAGCGGGCAGCTCATGAGTCTTGGCGAACTCGGCCTTCTGCTCGGGCGAGGCGTCGGCCATGAACTGCGGCAGCTGCTTCTCCGCCTCGTCCTTGCTGGCCGAGCCGAAGACCGTCGTCAGGATGGACAGGCCGAGCGATCCGCCCACCTGCTGCGTCGCGTTGAGCAGTCCGGACGCGGCGCCCGCCTCGTGCGGGGCGACCCCGGAGACGGCCGTGATCGTCAGGGTGACGAAGTTCAGGCCCATGCCGAAGCCGAAGACCAGCATCGGACCGAGCACTCCGCCCGCGTACGAGCTGTCGGAGCTGATGAGGGTCTGCCAGAACAGCCCGATCATCGAGAGCGCCGAGCCGGCGATCATGAACGGCTTGGGACCGAGCACGGGCAGGAACCGCTGGGACAGGCCCGCGCCGAGGGCGATCACGACCGTCACCGGCAGGAACGCGAGGCCGGCCTCGATCGGGGTGTACCCCAGCACGTTCTGCACGAAGAGCACGATGTAGAAGAACATGCCGAACATCGCCGCGGCCAGGCTCAGCATGATCACGTACGTGCCCGAGCGGTTGCGGTCGGCGAACATCCTGAGCGGTGTGATCGGCTCCTTGGCCCGGGTCTCGATGAAGGCGAAGGCGAGCAGCAGCACGATCGCGGCACCGAACGAACCGATGGCCAGGCTGTCCCGCCAGCCCTGGTCCGCCGCGCGGATGAACCCGTAGACGAGAGACGCCATTCCTGCCGTCGACGTGAGGGCGCCGGCGATGTCGAAGCGGCCGGTGTGCCGTTCGGACTCGCTGATGTACAGCGGGGTCAGGACGGCGATCAGGACACCGATGGGCACGTTGACGAAGAGCACCCAGCGCCAGTCGAGCCACTCGGTGAGCATGCCGCCCGCGAGCAGCCCGATCGCGCCGCCGCCCGCGGAAACGGCGGCGAAGACTCCGAACGCCCGGTTCCGCTCCGGGCCTTCGGGGAACGTGGTGGTGATGAGGGCGAGCGAAGTCGGCGATGCGATCGCGCCTCCCACGCCTTGGAGCACGCGCGCGGCCAGCAACTGCCACGGCTCCTGGGCGAGTCCGCCGAGCAGCGAGGCGAAGGTGAACAGCAGGATGCCTGCCGTGAAGACGCGGCGTCGGCCGAGGATGTCGCCGGCCCGGCCGCCGAGGAGCAGCAGGCCGCCGAAGGTGAGTGTGTACGCGCTGACGACCCAGGTGAGGTCGGTGGTGCTGAACTTGAGAGCGTCTTGAATGTGCGGGAGGGCGATGTTCACAATCGTCGCGTCGAGGACCACCATGAGTTGGCAGGCCGCGATGACGGTCAGTGCGATGCCGGGGTGTCCCTCCCGGCGGGCCGCACCTGGCTTCTGATCCTTGATCAATTGAGAGGTTGTCACTATGGGTCCCCCACAAGTGCGTTAGTGAACGCTCGCGTTCACTGTCGCGTCAACCGTAGTGAGTCCTTCATAGTGAACGCAAGCGTTCACTTAGGTTCTCGTCGCGTGGTGTGTCCCCCGTCGTCACCGCGCACTGTGCCCGTGTCCCCGGAAAACCCCGCTTCCCCTGCTCGCTGGAGTCACTCAGATGGTTACCTCGCGCTGGACGGCCGCCCCCGCTCAGGCGGCCTCCCTCCGTCGGCGCGGCGCTGTGCTCGAACGCGCGATCCTCGACGCCGCGCTGGAGCAACTCAGTACGGTCGGCTGGAAGGGCCTCACGATGGAGGGCGTTGCCGCCGGAGCTCAGACGGGCAAGGCCGCGGTCTATCGTCGCTGGCCGTCCAAGGAGGATCTCGTCGTCGACGCACTCCAGTCCGGACTCCCGATCATCGAGACGGCACCCGATCTGGGCAGTGTGCGCGAGGACCTCCTGGAACTCTGTCGGCAGGCGCGTGAGGCGATGTACTCGCGTCCCGGTTTCGCGCTCCGTTCAGTGATTCACGAATGCGATCCAGTTCAGGCGGAGCGCTTTCATGGTGTGATCTTCGAAGGGGTCGTCGAGCCGACCATCAGGCTGCTTCGCGAGGTCATCACCCGTGGAATCGAGCGGAATGAGGTGCGTCCCGACGCTGCGAACAGCTACGTCTTCGATGCCATTCCGGCCATGATGATGTACCGATCCAAGATGTGCGCAAGTGAATGGGGCGATCAGGATCTCGAGGAGATGATCGACCAGCTGATGGTCCCGCTGTTGCGCAGGACCGGCGGCTGAACGCGACCCGGAACGGCGGTGACGAGACTCGGGGAAACCAGGGTGTCGCCTGGTGATCCAGGCGGCGTAGGCTAAGGGCGCCATGCCGTACGAACCACCTACACACACCGTCGAGCGCTCCCTCCGCGCCACGACCGGAGCGAAGATCATTGCCGGTGTCGACGAAGTGGGGCGCGGCGCGTGGGCCGGCCCCGTCACCGTCTGCGCGGCGATCACCGGACTGCGTCGACCCCCCGAAGGTCTCACCGACTCCAAGCTGCTCACCATAAAGCGGCGTACCCGTCTGGCCGCGGAGCTGGAGAAGTGGGTGACGTCGTACGCCCTGGGGCACGCCTCGCCGGAGGAGATCGACGACCTGGGCATGACGGCCGCGCTGCGACTGGCGGCGGTCCGGGCTCTGGAGACCCTGCCGGTCCAGCCCGACGCGGTGATCCTCGACGGTAAGCACGACTATCTCGGGGTGCCCTGGAAGGTCCGTACGGTGATCAAGGGCGACCGGTCGTGTGTGGCGGTCGCGGCGGCTTCGGTGATCGCCAAGGTTCAGCGCGACAAAATGATGGCCGAACTGGGTATCGACCATGCAGACTTCGGTTTTGCGGACAATGCCGGGTATCCGTCGCCCGTGCACAAGGCCGCACTGGAGGAGCGGGGCCCCACCCCGTACCACCGGATGTCGTGGGCGTATCTTGATTCGCTGCCCCAGTGGCGGCATCTCAAGAAGGCCCGCAGCTGGGCGGACGGAGGCGTTCCGGAGATCGAGGGCCAGCTCGGCTTCGATTTCTGACCGTTCCGCTCGCACTCATGTGCCACCCGCTGGCGCGAGCCGCACCAATGTTTGATAAAAGTCAGCCATGCCTCTCCTTCCCGAGGAGCCTCAGATTCACGAGAGTGCCCAGGGTCCCCGCACTGCTTCGGCCACCGGCCGTACCGCGCCGACCCCCCGTCCCGTACCCGGCCCCCGGCCCGCGGCGCATCCGCGTCCCGGCCGTCCCGGCCCCCTTCGGCCCACGCCTCCGGTGCAACGCACGCCGCGTGACGTGGCCGTCAAGCCCGGACCTTCGGGTCCGGCCGCCCACACCACCGCCGCTCCGGCATCCCCGCAGGTCCAGCTGATCCCGGCCTCTCCCGAAGGCGCGCTCGACGCCGCCGAGGAAGCCGTGGACCTGCTCCTGGACTCGGGCCGTGCCCCCAGTGACGTGCTGGTCATCACCACCGGCGAACAGCACCCGTGGGCCGCCCACGAGTTGTCCTTCGGTGAAACGTCCTACTGGGCCCAGCACGACGCGGGCGACGACGTCTTCTACGCCGACGCCGCCGTAGCGAGCCGTGCCACCACGCGTCCCGTGGTCGTGGTCGCCGTCAACGGCGGTCCCGACTCCGTCGCCGCGACCGCTCTGCCCCTGGCGCTCGGTCGGGCCGGTGCCCTGCTGATCGTCTGCGGTGACCCGCAGCAGATCAACTCGGTGTTGGGCGCGCGCGTCTGAGCCCGCTCCGGCACGTCCGGGGGGACTCTGGGGGTGACGAAGGCGCCGTTGCGGCGGCGCCTGTACAGCGGGGGGTTTGTCGTGCGCGGACGATCGGGGGACGGTCCGTGCGCGTCTTCCCCCGCCTTGGCGCGCCCTGAAAACGCGGAGTGGATGCGCCGTGGGTCCGCGCCGTAGTGGGGAGCGGGTCGACTTGTCGCTGCGCGGGGTCCGAGACTCCCTCTGCCTGCCTGCCTGCCTGCCTGCCTGCTTGCCTGTCGCAGGGCGGGCGGAGGTGCGTGCCGTCGTAGCCGGATGTCCCTGAGTACTCGAACGTAGCCGCATCCCCGCGAACTCGACGTCGCATGTCCTACGAACTCGACCTCGCATGCTCTACGAAGGCGAAGTCGTGTGTCCGATGACGTGTGTCCGATGACGTCGTGAAGTCGCGTGCCGTACGCGGCGATCATGCCCCCACCGGAGCGATCCGATGCTCGGTCAGACCGCTCCATCGTGTGAACCCGGAGCGTTGCCCGACCTCTGATCCGCAAGGGTCGGTCGGGCACTCCGGGAGTTGTTTCAGCGGGCAGCCGCGCGGCGCAGGACTTCCGAGGCGGCGCCGCCGGTGCGCGGCAGCGGGGGCGGGGCGTCGGACAGGGCGAAAGGCTCCGGTGACGAGTCGGAGTTGGGGCGGCGGCCGCCGCGTCCCTCGCCGAGAACCTGCCAGCCGTCGCGGGTCAGCGTGATGTACGCGCCGCAGCGCAGCCCGTGCAGGGTGCAGGCATCTCGCAGGCCCCACATCCACGCGCCGTCCTCCTCCGTCCAACGCGCGTCGCCGTCACGGCAGTAGAGCAGCACGGCGGTGCGCACCGGTGTACGGCGCCGCAGGTCGTGCGGGATGACTCGACGCAACTGGGCGAGCAACACGTTGCGGAACATCCAGCCGTCGGCCGGGGCCGGGCGGCGGATGAACGACGCACTCGCGCGCAGCCGCTCGTCGGGATCGAGCACGGCCACGATCGCGGTCGCCGGCTTCGGACGGTGCCGGGTGTGCAGTCCACTGACCACCTCCCGGGGATTGCGCAGCAGGGGAATTCCGGCTGCGGCCCACTCCGCGGGTTCGAGCATGCGGGTCAACGGGTTGGCGGATGCGGCGGACAGGTCGGCAGACGTCGACGTGGATGCCGCGGAGGACGGAGCGAATCCGAAGGTCACGGTCCTCCCTTCGGCTACGCGCCCATACTGCGGGCGGGGTCGGATTCGGGGGAGCGCACGCCGCAGCAAAGCCCTACCGGACCACGGGCGAGCCGTGCGGGGAGCGGACTTCAATTCTTCCTGTCGAACTTGGTTGCGGCAACGAGCAATTGGGGCCACCGACCGATATCTGGCGGTGTGTGGTTTATATCCTTACCCGGCGAAGCGCCATGTGACGCCTGGGACGTCCACGCATGTCAGAGGGGTGCGGACTCCCGAGGTGCCAGGCGGGCGCAGCGTGCCTTCGGAGTCGGGATTCCGCGACGCGGCGTCATCAACCCTGTACTGCCAGCACCAGCGGCAACACCCCCTGCGCACCGGCTCGTCGGAGCATCCGAGCCACCACCGCGAGGGTCCAGCCCGTCTCCGTGAAGTCGTCCACGAGGAGGACCGGGCCTCCGGCTTCGGCAAGCGCGGCGGAGAGGGCGGGCGGCACCGTGAGAGCTCCGTCGAGCGCCTTGAGGCGCTGGGCGCTGTTGCTCCGGGAGAGCGGGGGCGCGTCGCCCGCGTACTCCACCGACCCCAGCAGCGGCAGCCGGCCGACCTCCGCGATGTGTGCGCCGAGGGAGTTGATCAGCCGTGGCCGGGTGCGCGACGGGACGGTGACGACACCGACGGGCCGCGGCCCGCTGTCCGCCGCGCCCGAAGCCCAGCCGCCGGGGCCCTTGGCCCAGTCGGCCAGCACGCCCACGACGGCCTTCGCCACGTCGTCCGGCACCGGACCGTCCGGGGCCTGGGGGGCGAACATCGGCCGCAGCCTGTTGCCCCACCCGATGTCCGACAGACGGCCCAATGCCCGTCCCGGCGCGGCCTGTTCACCGGCCGGGATACGTCCCTTGAGCTCGACCCCGATCGCCGGCAGACCCGTCGGCCACATCCGGCGCGGGTCGACCTCGACGCCGGCCCGGCCCAGATCGACGCGAGCGGCGTCCAGCGCTGCCGTGGAGGTGTCCGCCGTGAAGCGCGCGCCCGCGCAGTTGTCGCAACGGCCGCAGGGCTTGGCGTCCTCGTCGTCCAGCTGGCGTTGCAGGAACTCCATCCGGCAGCCCGTGGTGGACGCGTACTCGCGCATCGCCTGCTGCTCCGCCTTGCGCTGCCGGGCCACCCAGTCGTACCGACCCGCGTCGTACGTCCACGGCTCGCCGGTCGCGACCCAGCCGCCCTTCACCCGCCGGACGGCGCCGTCCACGTCCAGGACCTTGAGCATCGTCTCCAGCCGGGAGCGGCGCAGCTCCACCAGCGGCTCCAGCGCGGGCAGCGACATCGGCCCGGTCGCGCGCGTGAGGACGTCGAGCGTGCGGCGCACGAGGTCTTCCGGCGGGAAGGCGAGCGACGCGAAGTACTCCCAGATCGCCTCGTCCTCCTTGCCCGGCAGGAGGAGCACCTCGGCGTGCTCGACGCCGCGCCCGGCACGGCCCACCTGCTGGTAATAGGCGATGGGGGAGGAGGGCGACCCGAGATGGACCACGAATCCGAGGTCGGGCTTGTCGAAGCCCATGCCGAGTGCGGAAGTGGCCACCAAGGCCTTGACCCGGTTGGCGAGCAGGTCGTCCTCGGCCTGCTGCCGGTCGGCGTTCTCCGTCTTGCCCGTGTACGAGGTGACGGTGTGGCCCCGCTGCCGGAGGAAGGCGGTGACCTCCTCGGCGGCAGCCACGGTGAGCGTGTAGATGATCCCGGATCCCGGCAGCCCGTCGAGGTGGTCGGCGAGCCAGGCCATCCTGTGTGCGGCATCCGGCAGCGGCAGAACGGCCAGACTCAGGCTCTCCCGATCCAGTGGGCCGCGCAGGACCAGGGCGTCAGATGTACCACCGGTACCGAGTTGCTCGGCGACGTCAGCCGTCACGCGCGCGTTGGCCGTGGCGGTCGTCGCCAGCACGGGGACACCCGGCGGGAGATCGGCCAGCATGGTGCGCAGCCGTCGGTAGTCCGGCCGGAAGTCGTGGCCCCAGTCGGAGATGCAGTGGGCCTCGTCCACCACGAGGAGCCCGGTGGCGGCGGCCAGCTTGGGCAGCACCTGGTCGCGGAAGTCGGGGTTGTTCAGCCGCTCGGGGCTGACCAGCAGGACGTCCACCTCCCCGGCCGCGATCTCCGCCTGGACGGTGTCCCACTCCTCCGTGTTGGAGGAGTTGATGGTGCGTGCGTGGATGCCGGCCCGGGCCGCGGCGTCGACCTGGTTGCGCATCAGCGCGAGAAGCGGCGAGACGATCACGGTGGGGCCGCTGCCCCGGGAGCGCAGCAGCGACGTCGCCACGAAGTACACCGCGGACTTGCCCCAGCCCGTGCGCTGTACGACGAGGGCTCGCCGTCTGTCGGCCACCAGCGCCTCGATCGCCCGCCACTGGTCCTCGCGCAGCCGGGCCGTGCCCGTGGTGTCCCCGACGAGGCGGGCCAGTACGGCGTCGGCGGCCGCCCGGAGATCGACGTTGCTCGTGTGCTCCATGCGTCCATACAACAGGACGCCACTGACAATCCGGGCCCGGCCGAGGCGGGGCGCGGGTGCGGGATGGCCAGGTGTGGACAGACAGCCACGCTCGGGATCCCGATTGGCGTGTCCCTGATCGGGGTTATCCACAGGGCAAAGCGGAACTTCATGATCCGCGAGATCGTCTGCGCATGACGAACCACAGCGAAACGACTGGATCACCCGAAAACGGCGACAGGGCGGGACGTGAGCGGAGCGACGGGCGCGGGGTGCAGGGCGGCCGTCCCGCCTCGATGGATGGCCCCGCCTCCGCCGATCGTCGCGTTCCGGCGGATGGCCCCGCCTCCGCAGATCGCCTCGACTGCACCACGTACGACGGCCACGGTGGCGAGCATCAGGTGACGCTGCGCACCCCGGCCGAACTCGCCGACGCCCTGCCGTATCTGCTGGGGTACCGCCCGGAGGACAGCATCGTCCTGGTGGCCCTGCACGACAAGGACGGACGGGGCCGCTTCGGGGGCCGGGCCAGGCTCGGCATCCCCGGGAACGGTGACGACTGGCCTGCCGTGGCACGGCAGTTGGCCCAGGGACTGGTCACCGGCAGCGAGCGCAGGGGGGCCCGCCCCGAGCAGATGGTCGCCTACCTCTGTCAGGAGCCCGGGAAAGGCGAGTCCGGTAGGCAGGTGATGGAGCGGTTGCGTCCCCTCGCCCAGAAGCTGCGCGTCGAGTGCGGTCTCCTTGAGGTACCGGTGATCGAGGCCCTGTGCATTTCGGACGGCCGCTTCTGGTCGTACTGCTGCACCGGCGCGGAGTGCTGCCCGCCCGAGGGACAGGCGATGGGCCTGCCCGGCACCTCCGTCCTGGCGGCCGCCGCCACCTACGCCGGCCTCCAGGTGCGGGGCACCCTGCGGGAGCTGCGGGGCAGGCTGCTGCCCTGGGAGAACGCGTCCGCGCTGGCTCAGGAGATCGCCCTGGACACGGGCAGCATGGCGATCGTCCCGAGGATTCTCGACGGCGCGAGCCGTGCGGGGATGGCCGAGGAGACACTGGAGCTGGCGAGGCAGATCATGCGGCGCTTCACACAGGCTCCGCCCGTGTCCGGCACGCTCACCGAGGATCTCCGCGACGACCAACTGCTCGACCACGACGAGGCCGCGACGCTCCTTCTCGGTCTCCAGGACCGCACGACCCGCGACCGCGCGGCCGAGTGGATGGAGGGCGACGAGGCAGCCCCCGCCCTACGTCTGTGGCGGGCTCTGGCCCGACGTTGCGTCGGGCCGTACGGCGAGCACGCGGCCGCACCGCTCACCCTGGCGGGCTGGGTCGCCTGGTCCACGGGGGACGGTCTGGAGGCGAGGGAGGCCTTGGCCATGGCATTGGGCGCGGACCCCGACTACCTCTTCGCCCGACTGCTGCACCAGGCCTGCAACGAGGGTCTGGACCCGGAGTCGATCCGCCGCTGTCTGCGGGCGGAGCGTGTGGACAGGAAACAGCCGGGCTCCGAAAACCCCGACGGCGGTGAGGACTTGGAGCCGGGTGACACCGACGAACCCACGCCCTGCCCCGCGCCGGCCACCGGCCGCCGACGCAGGATGCGATCCACCGACTCCGCCGCTGCGAAGGCACCGGGGCACGGTTCCAACGGTTCGCGCCCTCGGACACCGACGGCGGGAGGCACGAGGCCGCTCGCCGCACGTGTGAACCGCACGCGTAACAGGGCGGTGCGCAGCCGGGGTGCCGACACCGAAGGAGACGCGTGAGCGAGCGCGGTCGGGCTACGGGGCGGTGGCGACGGCGGTTCGCAAGGGTCCTGGCTGGATGGGGTCCTTGGCCGTCGGTGAGTCGGCTCATGCCGGTGCGTCGGTGGCTCACCGACGGACTGAATGCCGCCCTTGGCCGGGCCTGCATTCGTCGCCGTCCCGCCTCCCGGACGGACCGGGCAACGGCCTTCCGTGCGTCCCCACACGCCAGGCACGCGGGAACTTCGGGCGGCCGGAGCGCTGCCTCAGGTGTGTCGGCCCTCGCCGCGGGCGGTCAGGGCCTCCGCCGACCGAGCACCGGCCGCCATTCGGTCGGCTCGGCCGGTCACAGGCGTGACCCCGAGGAGCTCTGTTCCGTTCACCTGAGTGGCGGAACGCCTGGACGGGCCCTGCCGGCACACCGCCCAGACCGTTCAGGAACCACCACGCCGACGCCGACCACGCCCGAGGCGCACAGAGCGCAGAAGAAGCCGCCCATGTTTCAGCCGACTCCGCCCTCCGCCTCCGACGACAACCGCTCCGCCACGGGCGGGCCCGGTTCGCAGACCAGCACGCCACCGTACGGAAGCGGTGCAGAGCGGCCTGATCCGGGAGGCCCGAGCGGCAGCTCCGCGTCCTCCGGCCGGGGCCGACACGCGCCCGCATCGCTTGAGGGGGATGCTGCGGTCGCCTGGCCGACGGGCCGAGCCGTCCATCCGCGCGCGGCAGCGGTTTCCGGTCCACCTCCCGCTCAGGCGGCGCATCCGGAGGGCCGTCCCGGTCGGGCGACGGCTCTGGGCGCGGACGTCCCACGGGAGGCACGTCCGGACGGCCTCCCCGCTTCGGCGACATCCTCGGGTGCGCCCTTCTCAGGGGAGCTGCGTCCGGGTGTCCGTCCCGGCCCGGCGACGTCGCTGGGCGTGCCCGTCTCGCGGGAGCCGCGTCCAGATGGCCGTCCTGACCCGGCGACGTCCGTCGCATCCTCCTCACCGGAAGCGGACCCGGAGGTTCGTCCTGGCCGAAAGGCGGAGGGGCTGGGGCACTCCGCCATGGGGAACGCGGACTCGGCCGCGCCGTCCGGTGGTCCGCCACCTTCACGGATGGCAGGCCGACCACACCGCTCGGCTCCCTCAGCAGCGGAAGGGCTCCCAGCTTCGCCTCCCGTGGGCGCTGGCGCGCCACCATCCCGGCTCGCCGTCCCACCGGGCCGTTCACCGGCTCCGCCGAGTCGCTCACCGGCCCCACCAGGCCGATCACCGGCTCCTCCGGGCCAAGGCGGCGTCATGCCCCCACCGCGTCGTTCTGCCGAACTGCCACCCACCCACACCGCTCTGATCTGTGTCTCCCTGCCGAGCCTCGCGATCTCCACGGAGCACGGGCAGTTGACCGGTCACGGACTCGAGGGGTTCTACCGGGCCGGCCGACGACTGCTGTCCCGCTGCCAGGTCAGGGTGGCCGGACGCGAACCCCTCGCGGTCCAGGCGCGTATGACCAGAGCCGACAGCGCCCGTTTCGTGGGAACGGTTCGGACCTTCGCGCCCTTCGGCCCGGATCCGGACGTCGTCGTCGAGCGCCTGCGCCAGGCGGACGGCACGGAGCGGATCACCCTGTACAGCGCGGCCCCGCGCCCGCTGCGCCTGCCGGTCGAAGTGGCCCTGGGGACGGACCTGGCCGATCTGGGGGCGATCGCGAGCGGCACTCCCGGACCCGAACTGCCCGCGAGCGTCCACGACTCCGGTCTGCGCTGGTCCTCTCCGTCCGGCAGCTCGTCGGTCACCGCCGACCCGCCGCCCGCCGACGCGCTGGCCTCGGCAGGGCTACTGCGCTGGGAGTTCGTCCTGCCCCCGGGAGGCAGTACCAGCGTGGAACTGAGGGTCCGTACCGACAGCGCGGGGCCCGTCCGGGCCGTGGGACGAACGGCCACGAGTCCTCTGGCTCCCGCACGGGCGGCGGGCGACGACCCCAGAGTCCAGGCACTGTTCCGGACGAGCATCGAGGATCTCCAGGCGTTGCTCCTGCGCGACCCCGCGCACCCGGCCGACACGCATCTGGCCGCCGGAGCACCGTGGCGCTGCGGGCTGGCCCCGGCCGAGGCGCTCGCCGCGGCCCGGATGACCCTGCCCCTCGGGACCCGGCTCGCCGCCGGCACCCTGCGCACTCTTGCCCGCACCCAACTTCCCGGCCCGGAACGGCAGTCCGGAA
Organism: Streptomyces sp. RG80; assembly: GCF_040446465.1. Lineage (NCBI taxonomy): Bacteria > Bacillati > Actinomycetota > Actinomycetes > Kitasatosporales > Streptomycetaceae > Streptomyces > Streptomyces sp. RG80. The sequence continues at coordinate 92,221 of NZ_JBEAAJ010000003.1, forward strand.
TGATCCCCGGTCCCAGGCGCGACGCGGGCACACATCTACCGCCCGGCTGCACCGGTACGGAAGCCACGCTGCTCTTCCCGGTGCTCCTCGCGGAGGCCCGCCGCTGGGGCCTTCCCGATGCCGAGACGGAGGAACTGCTGCCCGCCGCCGAGCGCTGTCTGACCTGGCTGCGTGCCACCGTGGGCGACGCCCCGTACCTGCGCGACCCGCAGCCTGACGGTCCGGTCCGCTGCGAGACCCAGGCCCATGCCCATCGCGCCGCGCTGCTCGGCGCGGATCTGCTCGATGCCTGCGGCAGACCGGGCGGTGCCGGACTGCGGCAATGGGCCCAGGAGCTGCGGATCGCGTTCCGTGAGGAGTTCTGGCTCGACGATCTGGGCGGTGGTCGGCCCGCGGCGGCCCGTGCCCCGGACGGCCGGCCCGTCCCGCACCTGGGCGCGGCGGCCGTCCACCTCCTCGACACGGGACTGCTCGGCGGGGGCGAGTGGGCGTCCGGGTTGCTCGACAAGGTGCAGACCGAACAGCTCGCCCGGCTGCTCGGCGGCCCCGCCATGGATTCGGGCTGGGGACTGCGCGGTCTGGGTGCGAAAGAGGCGGGTTACAACCCGTTCGGTCACCGCGGGGGAGCCGTACGGACGCATGAGACGGCGATCGCCGTCGCCGGCCTGGCCGCCGCAGGCTACGAGAAGGAGGCGACCTCACTGCTGCGAGGCGCGCTGGCGGCGGCCGAGGCCTTCGGCCACCGGCTGCCCGAGATGTACGCGGGAGAGCAGCGCACCGACGGGAGCGTTCCCGTCCCGCATCCGGCAGCGTGCCGTCCGGCGGCCACGGCGGCGGCAGCGGGCGTGCTGCTGCTGACCACCCTCGCCGGTATCCGGCCCGACGCCCCCGCAGGGACCGTCACCCTGCGCTCGGTTCGCAGCGCACCGCTGGGCGAGATCGTCCTGACCGGGCTGAGGGTCGTGGGTGCCCCGTTCTCCGTAAGGGTCGGCCGGCTCGGCCTCGCCATGGTGGAGGAGGCCGCCGACGGACTGCAACTGGGAGTGTGACCTCGTACGACGTGCCGCCCACGACGCCGGGGAAGACGGTGGAACCTGCATCGAGCCGCAGTGGATCAGCCATCCTCGCGGTCGACGAAGGGAGTGTTTATCGTCAGGCAGACGACTATGATCGCCGCATGCCCTACGACCCGTCAGCCTTCCCGCCCTTCGCCGTCACCGTGGACCTGGTCGTGCTGACCGTGCGCCGCCATGCCCTGTGCGCGCTGGCGGTGCGCAGGGGCGAACCGCCGTTCCAGGGGCGCTGGGCGCTCCCCGGCGGTTTCGTGCGGGCCGACGAGGATCTCTCGCAGGCCGCGGCTCGCGAACTGGCCGAGGAGACGGGACTGCGCGCCCACGAACCGGCCGTCCCCGTCCAGGACAACGGTGCCCATCTGGAGCAGCTGGCGACGTACGGCGACCCCAAGCGAGACCCCCGGATGCGGGTCGTCAGCGTCGCCCATCTCGCGCTCGCCCCCGACCTGCCCGCACCCCGCGCGGGCGGCGACGCCAGCAACGCCCGCTGGGCGCCGGTCGAGGAGTTGCTCCAGCAGGGCGGTTACGGCCGTGACGGCGAACCGGTCGCGCCGCTGGCCTTCGACCACGCCCAGATCCTCGCCGACGGGGTGGAGCGCGCCCGCTCCAAGATCGAGTACTCGTCACTGGCGACGGCGTTCTGCCCCACGGAGTTCACCGTCGGCGAGCTGCGTCGGGTCTACGAAGCGGTGTGGGGGGTAGCACTGGATCCGCGCAACTTCCATCGCAAGGTGACGGGGACACCCGGCTTTCTCGTCCCCACCGGCGGTACGACCACGCGGCAGGGCGGTCGCCCGGCCCAGCTCTTCCGGGCGGGCGGTGCCACGCTCCTCAACCCGCCGATGCTCCGTCCCGAAGTGTGACGACCACTCAACCTCCTTCCCGGCACCTCGAGATGTGACGCCAGGCCCCTCGGGCTGCGAACGGGCCGGGCCCGGCGGCCAGCGCCGAACACGGGCCCGAGCCGACCGACTGCCGCCCGTCAGACGGGTCCCATGGTGACGGAAAAACCGGACATAGCGCGCTATCTTGCTACGGGTGATCCAGGCCTTCGGACTGACCAGCAACCCTCGCAAGGAGCTTCCTCCCGCCGTCGACGACGTCTCGTTCGAGGCCCGCGCAGGTCGCGTCACCGCGCTGCTCGGCGCCCCGGGGGCGGGCAAGACGACGGCACTCAGGCTGATGCTCGAACTCCAACAGGGGCGTGGGGTCACCTACTTCAGAGGCCGCCCCCTGCACCGGATCGCCCATCCGTCGCGCGAGGTCGGCGTGCTCCTCGGCGACGTGCCGGGCCACCCCTCCCGTACGGTCCGCAATCATCTGCGCATGCTGTGCGCCGCCGCAGGCGTTCCCGTGCGCCGCGCCGACGAGGTGCTTGAGGTCGTCGGCCTCGTCAGCCTGCGTGAGGAACGCCTGGGCACCCTCGCGCGCGGCATGGACCGCCGCCTCGGCCTGGCCTGTGCCCTGTTGTCGGACCCGCACACGCTCATCCTCGACGGTCCGGGCGACGGCCTCTCCGCCCGCGAGAACCGCTGGCTGTACGGCATGCTGCGCGCCCACGCGGCCCAGGGCGGCACAGTCCTGATCACCACGGCCGACCCCAAAGAGGCCGCCCGCACATCCGACCGGGTCGTCACCCTGGAGGAGGGTCGACTGGTCGCCGATCAGGAAGCCGCCGACTTCGCCCGCACCCGCCTGCGACCCCGGGTCGCCGTCCGGACCCCGCACGCCGCCCGTCTCGCGACCCTGCTCACCAAGGAGGCCCGCACAGCCCAGCGCTCCGTCGAGGTCGTCCGAGAGGGCGGCAACCGCCTCTCCGTCTACGGCAGTGCCTGCGCCGACGTCGGCGAGATCGCGTTCCGCCACGGCATCCTCGTACACCAACTCGCCGACGAGATCGGAGACATGGGGCCCGGGGCGGGAGAGGTCGCCTCGGGCGTGGCGCGGGCCACTTGCGAAGGGCGACGGCTCGAGGAGATCCGGGAGCGCGACACCGAAGTGCACAGACCGGCCTCGGCCGTGGCGTTCGGAGAATCGGACGAGCCGTCGACGGTCTCGGCTGGCGAGCCGCGGCCGGACGCCGCCCTTCCTGGTCACGCCGACACCGCCCCTTCTGGGCCCACCGTCCCATCCGGTCACGCCACCTCGTCCGTTCGCGAAGCCTCGGGTGGACCAGGCCGGATTCAGTCGTCCGTAGCTCGCGAGGATCACCTCGATCCGGGCGGAGTCCAAGAGGCGAACTCGGCTCAGGGGGTTCGCTCAGGAGTCCATCAAATCGGCGGCACACAGACAGCCGACGGCACACGGCCAGCCGACGGCGCAACGGCGGCTGACGACGTCCGCCAATCAGTGGCGCCTGAGTGCCTCCCCACCGATGGCACAGCCACGCGCCAACCCGTCCCCCCAAGCACCGGTGCGGCGGCTCGCCAACCATCCGCGACTGTCGCACCTCGCCCGGTAAACGGCGTCGCGACTCAGCGCCCCGCCCCGCCCCGGCCCGCTACCGGGGTCGCCACCCTCGACGCCCTCTCTGAACTGCCACCCCCGATCTCTGTCCGCCCCGCTCCCAGCCCGCTGCGCCCGCTGCGGTACGAGCTGCGCCGTGCCGCCGGCATCGGGACCGGGTTCCTGACCGGGGCCGCCGTCCTCGTCGTCTCGGCCCTGACCGCCGTACTCCTCGCCCGTGTCGGACACACTCCGCAGCACCGTCTGCTCGCCGGGTGGCCTCGGGAGCTGCCGCTGCCGCCCGCCGCGCTCGGCGCGGGGCTGCTCGGGGCGTTCGCCTTCGGTGATGAGTTCCGCCACCCCGCCCTGGCGGCGGACCGCGGCACCGTGCCCCGCCGACTGGGGCTGCTCGCGGCCAAACTCGTCGTCTCCGCGACCACCGCGCTGCTGCTGGCTTTTCTCACGGTGGGTTGCGACGCCGAAGTGCTCTACCTCCTCTACGGACGGGAGCTCGCGCGAGTTCCCGCCGACTGGTTGCCGTTGAGCGCGAGTTGGGTCGGACTGGTGGTCGGGTGCGCCTGGGCCGGAGTGCTGGCCGCCGGGATCTTTCGGTCCACCACCGCCGGGCTGGCGGCGGTCGTCGCGGTGCCCGTCGTCGTCGTACCCCTCGTACAAAAGGCCTTGGAGGGACCGGCTGTGCGGACGGCGGCCGGATTTCCGCTAAGGCTGCGAGAGTCACTTCTGGTGCAGTGGCCCTTCGGCGGAGAGCGCTATCTGTCCGCCGCAGCGCGGATGGTCGCTCAACCCGTCGGTGGTGCGCTGACGTTGTCGTTGATGGCTCTGCTCTGCGCATATCTGCTCACGACCCTGCGCAGCAGGGTCCGATGACGACCGTGCGCGCCCGTCCGGTCAGGCTCTGTGCACAACTCCCCGCGGAAAGCCCATTTCTTTCCGATAAGGCGTCAATTGCGACGGGGTGAGCGATCACCCTTTCGTGTGCTTTTCACCAAAGACCTCAAGGCAGTTGAGGACGGCGCCGACAAAGGATCCGTGAGTACCCTTGCGCACACCATGATGACCGCCGCCCGCTCCGCAGACTCCGGCCTCGCCGGCCCGGGCGAACTCGACCGCTACCCCTACGCAGAGGCGCCCGTCGCCGAGCGTGTCGGAGCCTCGCCGTGGGATGCTGCGGATCCCGAGCTGGGCCGCATGGGCCGACGTGCCGCGGGCAGCCGTGGACGCGGGCTGCACGGCCAACTCGTCCAACAGCTGGGACAGATGATCGTCTCGGGCGACCTGGGTGCCGACCGCCCGCTGGTGCCCGAGGAGATCGGCCAGCGTTTCGAGGTCTCCCGCACCGTCGTCCGTGAGTCCCTCCGTGTCCTGGAGGCCAAGGGCCTGGTCAGTGCCCGGCCGAACGTCGGCACGCGCGTGCGCCCCGTCAGTGACTGGAACCTGCTGGACCCGGACATCATCGAATGGCGCGCCTTCGGGCCGCAGCGCGACGACCAGCGCCGCGAGCTGAGCGAGCTGCGCTGGACGATCGAACCGCTCGCCGCGCGTCTCGCCGCCGGGCACGGACGCGCAGACGTCCAGCAGCGGCTCGCCGACATGGTCGAGATCATGGGGCACGCCATGGGCCAGGGTGACGCGCTCACCTTCTCCCGCGCGGACGCCGAGTTCCACTCCCTGCTCATCCAGGTCGCGGGCAACCGCATGCTGGAGCACCTCTCGGGCATCGTGTCGGCGGCCCTCCAGGTGTCCGGCGGTCCGGTCACGGGGTGTGACCGGCCGAACGAGGCGTCGCTGGTGCAGCACGGCAGGATCGTCGACGCGCTCGCCGCCGGCGACGGCTCGGCGGCCGAGGCGGCGGTTCGCCAGCTGCTCACCGTCCACCCGGAGGTGGAGCGCGTGGTGCCGGCGCCGCGCGAGCACTGACCACGCACCGCGGACGGTACGGCCGGGGGATGCCTCCCCCTCCTGGGCATCGTTCGGCCGGCGAACCGTCCCCCCGTCGGACCCCGCAGGATCCTTCGGAATCCTGCGGGGTCCGACGGCGCGAGAGGGCGGCTCCTCCCTCGAAGCGCCCACTGATGGCCTCCTCTGCCCGTGTCTGACCGTTTTTGAACGCTTACGGGGTGTGACTCGGGCCACGCAGATTGGGCGTAACGCTCGCGGAAGCAACGCGATGACCTAAGAGGTGACAGCCGCGGAGGGAATACGGACGCCATGAAAGGCGCTGTGCATCTTCCCGGCCCCCGCCCGCACCGTCGGCCCATCTTCACGGCCGGTGGTCGGTTCCTGTCCATCCTGGACGGGGCCGGAAGCCGTTTTCCAACGTTCCGAGAGGTTGTTCGTGTCGGCCAGCACATCCCGTACGCTCCCGCCGGAGATCGCCGAGTCCGTCTCTGTCATGGCTCTCATTGAGCGGGGAAAGGCTGAGGGGCAGATCGCCGGCGATGACGTGCGTCGGGCCTTCGAAGCTGACCAGATTCCGGCCACTCAGTGGAAGAACGTACTGCGCAGCCTCAACCAGATCCTCGAGGAAGAGGGTGTGACGCTGATGGTCAGTGCCGCGGAGCCCAAGCGCACCCGAAAGAGCGTCGCAGCGAAGAGTCCGGCCAAGCGCACCGCTACCAAGACGGTCGCTGCGAAGACGGTGACCACCAAGAAGGCCACCGCCACCGCCACCCCGGCGGCCCCCGCCGCCGAGTCCTCCGTCGAGGACGAGGCGCCCGCGAAGAAGGCCGCCGCCAAGAAGACGACGACCGCCAAGAAGGCAGTCGCGAAGAAGACGGTCGCCAAGAAGACGGCGGCCAAGAAGACGACCGCCGGCAAGGACGACGCGGAGGCCGTCGAGGACGAGGTCCTCGAGGACATCAAGCCCGGCGAAGAGGAAGAGGAGGGCGGCGAGACCAAGGGCTTCGTCCTCTCCGACGACGACGAGGACGACGCGCCTGCCCAGCAGGTCGCCGTGGCCGGTGCCACCGCCGACCCCGTCAAGGACTACCTCAAGCAGATCGGCAAGGTCCCGCTGCTCAACGCCGAGCAGGAGGTCGAGCTCGCCAAGCGCATCGAGGCCGGTCTGTTCGCCGAGGACAAGCTGTCCAACGCCGACAAGCTCGCTCCCAAGCTCAAGCGTGAGCTGGAGATCATCGCCGAGGACGGGCGCCGCGCCAAGAACCACCTCCTGGAGGCCAACCTCCGTCTGGTGGTCTCCCTGGCCAAGCGCTACACCGGCCGCGGCATGCTCTTCCTGGACCTCATCCAGGAGGGCAACCTCGGTCTGATCCGCGCGGTCGAGAAGTTCGACTACACCAAGGGCTACAAGTTCTCGACGTACGCCACCTGGTGGATCCGTCAGGCGATCACCCGCGCGATGGCCGACCAGGCCCGCACCATCCGTATCCCGGTGCACATGGTCGAGGTCATCAACAAGCTCGCGCGCGTGCAGCGCCAGATGCTCCAGGACCTGGGCCGTGAGCCCACCCCGGAGGAGCTGGCCAAGGAACTCGACATGACCCCGGAGAAGGTCATCGAGGTCCAGAAGTACGGCCGTGAGCCGATCTCCCTGCACACCCCCCTGGGTGAGGACGGCGACAGCGAGTTCGGTGACCTCATCGAGGACTCCGAGGCGGTCGTCCCGGCCGACGCGGTCAGCTTCACGCTGCTCCAGGAGCAGCTGCATTCGGTCCTCGACACCCTGTCCGAGCGCGAGGCGGGCGTCGTCTCGATGCGCTTCGGTCTCACCGACGGTCAGCCGAAGACCCTCGACGAGATCGGCAAGGTGTACGGCGTCACGCGCGAGCGCATCCGCCAGATCGAGTCCAAGACCATGTCGAAGCTGCGCCACCCGTCGCGTTCGCAGGTGCTGCGCGACTACCTCGACTAGGCCGAGGTCGTACGACGTCGAAGGCCCGGTTCCTCGCAGAGGGAGCCGGGCCTTCGTGCTGAGCGGGTGCGGGCCACGCCGCCGTGGATCACTCTGGGTGTCCCCTGGCCATCCCAGAGTGAGGATTCCGTATGCGTCGTCCCTTTGTCCGGACGCTGACCCGGCCGCTGGTGCTGGCGGCCGCCGCGGGTGCCATACCGCTGGTCGCCGCCGCCCCCGTGTCCGCCGACAGCGTCGTCGTCGGCGGTTTCCCCGTCGACATCTCCGAGGGCCCATGGACCGTGGCGCTGTCCAGCCGTGACCGGTTCGGGGGTACCCGCGCGGGGCAGTTCTGCGGCGGAGTGGCCGTCGGCCGGACCACCGTGCTCACCGCTGCCCACTGCCTGGGCGAGGACGTCCTGGGGGCCCCGCCGAACCGGGTGCGCGATCTCAAGGTCATCGCGGGCCGTACAGACCTGCTCTCTGACGAGGGGCAGGAGATCCCCGTACAGGACACCTGGGTGAATCCCGGCTACGACGCGCGTACCAACGCAGGGGACTTCGCGGTCGTCACGCTCGCCGAGCCCCTGCCGCCCGAGTCCGGCATCACCATGGCGCGCGCCGGTGACGCGGCGTACGAGGCGGGGACGGCGGCCACCGTCTACGGCTGGGGGGACGCCACGGGAGGCGGCGACTACGCGCGCAGCCTGCGGGCGGCACGCGTGCATGTGCTGTCCGACACCCTCTGCGAGCAGGCTTACCCGGGCAGCGCCGACGGCACCTTTCTCGCCGACAGCATGCTGTGCGCCGGGGAGGAGAGCGGCGGGGTCGACTCCTGCCAGGGCGACAGCGGCGGGCCGCTGGTCGCCCAGGGGAAGCTCGTCGGACTCGTGTCCTGGGGAAGCGGCTGCGGCCGCCCGGGTAGCCCTGGCGTCTACACGCGCGTGTCCGACGTCCTACGGACGCTCGGGTGGGACGGCGCGGCGAGAGGGCCGCACGAGCGCCCCTGACGGGGCCTGAGGGCAATCACCGGTTACGGCGCGGGCGGCCGCCCCTGTCTCCAGGGGCGGCCGCCCGTGTGCCGGCCTGTGCCGGCGCTGGCTCGTCGTGGACGCGAAGTGTCAGCGCTCTTCTTCGTTGGAGGTTGCCGGAACGGACGTCAGCCGCTCCGTCTCGTCCTGTATCTCAGCGGCGATCTTCTTGAGTTCCGGCTCGAACTTGCGGCCATGGTGGGCGCAGAAGAGCAGTTCACCGCCACTGAGCAGGACGACGCGCAGGTATGCCTGGGCGCCGCAGCGGTCGCAGCGATCGGCGGCCGTCAACGGGCTCGCGGGGGTCAGAACAGTAGTCACGTCGCCTCTTCTCTAGCTCGACGAGCTGTCGTACCAGGGTCAACATCCAACCAGCCCCAAAACGTTCCCGCTCAGGGCCTTCCCTCGAAAAAATCTTTCGAGGCCGGCTGTCTGCTGCCGGTTGGCGGCGAATGTGCCGTATTGCGTGTCTATGTGTCTTACGGGTTCGCTCTTGCTGTCAATGTCCGTCCTCCCGGCTGGCTTGCCGGTTGTTCATGAGGACGTGCCCGGAGCCTAAATGGTTCATGCCTCGAAGGGAACGTGATATGTACTTCACTCCAACGAGGGATCGAACACCTATGCGACTCTGGACTATCGTGAGTTCAGACGAGGGTGGCGTTACAACGGCTCTACCAGGCCTCGGTACCCTCTTGGCGGCGACCCAAGCCGCGCCCTTACCCATCGGGGCGACACCTGAAATTCAGCGAGGAGCGAACCGCGTGACCGCCGAGACGTCCGTGCCGTCCACAGCGCTGCTGGCAGGAGCAGACCGGGACGGTTCCAACTACACCGCGCGGCACCTGCTCGTCCTTGAGGGGCTCGAGGCCGTGCGCAAGCGCCCGGGCATGTACATCGGCTCGACTGACAGTCGAGGCCTGATGCACTGCCTCTGGGAGATCATCGACAACTCAGTGGACGAGGCCCTGGGGGGCTACTGCGACCACATCGAGGTCATCCTTCACGACGACGGGTCGGTGGAGGTCCGGGACAACGGCCGGGGCATCCCGGTCGACGTCGAGCCCAAGACCGGCCTGTCCGGCGTCGAGGTCGTCATGACCAAGCTGCACGCCGGCGGCAAGTTCGGCGGTGGCTCGTACGCGGCCTCCGGTGGTCTGCACGGTGTGGGCGCCTCGGTGGTGAACGCGCTCTCCGCCCGGCTGGACGTCGAGGTGGACCGTGCCGGGAACACCCACGCGATCAGCTTCCGGCGCGGCGTCCCCGGCGCCTTCGCCACGGGTGGCCCCGACGCCAAGTTCGAGACGGGCGGTCTGCGCAAGACCAAGCGGATCCCCAAGACCCGTACCGGCACGCGCGTGCGGTACTGGGCCGACCGGCAGATCTTCCTCAAGGACGCCAAGCTCTCCCTGGAGAACCTCCACCAGCGCGCCCGCCAGACCGCCTTCCTGGTCCCCGGCCTGACCATCGTCGTCCGCGACGAGTTCGGCCTCGGCGAGGGCGGCAGCAAGGGCGAGGAGTCCTTCCGCTTCGACGGCGGCATCAGCGAGTTCTGCGAGTACCTGGCCAGCGACAAGCCGGTCTGTGACGTCCTCCGCTTCTCCGGCCAGGGCACCTTCAAGGAGACGGTGCCGGTCCTGGACGAACACGGGCAGATGACGCCCACCCAGGTCACCCGGGAACTCGACGTCGACGTCGCCATGCGGTGGGGCACGGGCTACGACACAACCCTGAAGTCGTTCGTGAACATCATCGCCACCCCCAAGGGCGGCACTCACGTCGCGGGCTTCGAGACGGCCGTGGCCGGCACCATGAACGAGGTGCTGCGGGCCAAGAAGCTGCTCCGCGTCGCCGAGGACGACATCGTCAAGGACGACGCCCTCGAGGGCCTCACGGCGGTGGTGACCGTACGACTGGCCGAGCCGCAGTTCGAGGGTCAGACCAAGGAGGTCCTCGGCACCTCGGCGGCCCGCCGCATCGTGAACACCGTGATCTCCAAGGAGCTCAAGGCGTTCCTGACGTCCACGAAGCGGGACGCGGCGGCGCAGGCCCGGGTGGTCATGGAGAAGGCGGTCGCCGCCGCACGCACGCGTATCGCGGCCCGCCAGCACAAGGACGCACAGCGCCGGAAGACGGCCCTGGAGTCCTCGTCGCTGCCCGCCAAGCTCGCCGACTGCCGCAGCGACGACGTCGACCGCAGCGAACTGTTCATCGTCGAGGGAGACTCCGCGCTCGGTACGGCGAAGCTGGCCCGGAACTCCGAGTTCCAGGCGCTGCTGCCGATCCGCGGCAAGATCCTCAACGTCCAGAAGTCGTCCGTGACCGACATGCTGAAGAACGCCGAGTGCGGCGCGATCATCCAGGTCATAGGAGCGGGGTCGGGCCGGACGTTCGACATCGACGCGGCCCGCTACGGCAAGATCATCATGATGACCGACGCCGATGTGGACGGCTCCCACATCCGGACCCTGCTGCTGACGCTGTTCCAGCGCTACATGCGGCCGATGATCGAAGCGGGCCGGGTGTTCGCGGCGGTGCCGCCGCTGCACCGGATCGAACTCGTCCAGCCCAAGAAGGGCCAGGACAAGTACGTCTACACGTACTCGGACCGCGAGCTGCGCGACAAGCTCATGGAGTTCCAGACCAAGGGTGTCCGGTACAAGGACTCGATCCAGCGCTACAAGGGTCTGGGTGAGATGGACGCCGACCAGCTGGCCGAGACGACCATGGATCCCCGCCACCGCACTCTGCGCCGGATCAGCCTGTCCGACCTGGAGGCCGCCGAGCAGGTCTTCGATCTGCTGATGGGTAACGACGTGGCGCCGCGCAAGGAGTTCATCTCCAGCTCGGCAGCGACGCTGGACCGGTCGCGCATCGACGCGTAGCGCTGCGCAGGCTTGGACGGGGGCTGTCCGGTTCTGTCGGGGTGAGTCCGCCCCGGCGGGGTCTGACGGCCTCGTCGGCGGCTTGGTGGGGCTGGGCGTAGTCGTCGGTTCGGGACGGGGAGGGTTCCCGCCCCGCACCGGGCGCCCAGTCGGGTCCAGCCCCGTTCCCCGGCGTCGCGCGGCGCCTGGCCGCGCTGGATGCCGTATGTTGCCGTGCCGTGCCGCGGTGCGAGTCGACGCCGTCGGTCTGCGATGGGCCCAGCCCTCTCACGTCCCGTACTCCACAACGGCCCGCAGCCACGCTCCGCGCCCCACAACGCCCCCAGTCCAGTCCCGCAGCCCATCCCGCGCCGGTGACTGTCCCTCCTGGCCGCTCGCCGGCCGGGTTTCTCCACCCGTGGGTGGACGCCGCCGTGTCTGCGGATCCACCCACGATCCACCCCTGCTCCGATCTCCTGACCTGCGAATTTCCGTAGCTTCGGAGGCGTCGGCAACGCTCGCTGCCGGCACCGCCCTTCTTCGCTCACGGAGGCTCAGATGTCCGGGCTGGTCAACGCGTTCGTGGTCGTGGCCGTGATCGCCCTGGTGATCGCGCGCCAGTTCCGCGCGCAACGGATCGACGCGGGACGCCGCTGGTGGCTGCTGCCGATCGTCCTGGGCGTCGTGGCGCTCCGGGAGCCCGGCACCGTCGACGCCCACCACCCCACGGCATCGATAGCCCTGCTCACCGCCGAACTCCTCATCGGCCTTGCCACCGGAGCCGCCTGGGCCTGGACCACCCGCATATGGGCAGAGCCGGACGGAACGGTGTGGAGCCGGAGCACCAAGGCGAGCGGGGGAGTCTGGTTCATCGGCATAGCCCTCCGTATCGGCCTCTACGCCCTCGGTGCCGCACTGGGCGTCCACCAGAACTCCTCCGCCCTGCTCCTCGCCCTGGCGGCCACATTGCTCGTCCGCGCGGGCATCCTCGCCTTGCGTGCCCGGGCGCTGCAGACGCCTCCCGCGCGGGGCGCGGCGTACGGTGTCGCCGGGCACCGGCCCGCATGGAAGGAACCTGTGTGACGGAGAAAGCCTGGACGGACTGGCCCTCCCGTGAGGCGCTGGGCCGTGACGGGGCCGCGCGGTCCCGACGGCTCCTCGGCTGGGTCGTGCGGCTGCTGGTCATCGGCATGCTGCTGTGGGGCGCCTACAACAGCACTCACGTCCGTGGCTGGGCCGTGGCCGGTGCTCTGGCGGGGGTCCTGCTCACCGCCTTCGTCGCCTGGGCGTTCTGGCGTGCCACGCTCGCGCACAGGCTTCTGCCGTCGATCGCGCTCATCGCCGCGCTCGTGGGGATCGCGGTCATGGCACAGGCCACCGGCTTCGAGACAGTGGCTCTCGTCATCTGGTGCGGCTGTGCCGTCAGTGCCCTGGAGCGGATGCCTCTCGCGGCGGCTCTGCCCGTGACCTCGGTCTCCCTCGCGGCCTTCGCCGCGGTGAACGACGACGTGTGGCTGACGACGGCGGTGACGACGGCCGGGATGGCGCTCGCCGGCTACACCCTGCGCCTGGACGCCGAGGCCCGTGGCAACGCCCAGCGGCTGCTGGCGCAGGAGCGGGCGGCGCGGGCGGCGGAGGCGGAGACGTCGGCACTCGCGGAACGGGCCCGCATCGCACGGGAGATCCACGACGTGCTGGCGCACAGCCTCTCCGCGCAACTCGTTCATCTGGAGGCGGCCCGGCTGCTCATCGAGCGAGGCGCCGACCGGGAGCAGATCCTCGAACGGGTCGTGGCGGCGCGGGGAATGGCCAGTGACGGGCTCGCCGAGACCCGGCAGGCCCTCTCGGCGCTGCGCGGTGATCTGACACCGCTGGAGGACTTCCTGGCCCAACTCGTGGAGACGACCGTGGATGCCGAGGTCACCATTACGGGTGAGCACAGGGCCCTGCCGGCCGAGGCGTCGCAGGCCGTACGCAGGGTGGCCCAGGAGGCGCTGACCAACGTCCGTAAGCACGCCCCCGGCGCCAAGGTGCGGCTGCGGTTGGACTACGGCGAGCACCAAGTGACGCTGGGCGTTCGGGACTCGGGAGGATCGCCGGGTGAACTCACCGCGGCGGGGGGCGGGTACGGTCTGCTGGGCATGCGGGAGCGTGCCGAACTGCTCGGCGGTTCGCTGGAGGCCGGGCCGGACGAGGAGGGGTTCGTGGTGACGTTGAAGGTGCCCGTATGACGGAGGAGGCACTGGGCAAGCCCGCGCGGGTGGTGGTCGCGGACGACCAGACCGTCGTCCGGGAGGGCATCGTGATGCTGCTGGGGCTGTTGCCCGGCGTCGAGGTCGTCGGCGCTGCCGGAGACGGGGACGAGGCGGTGCGGCTCGTCGCCGAACTCGCCCCGGACGTGGTGCTGATGGACCTGCGCATGCCGCGCTGCGACGGTGTGGAGGCGACCCGGCGGATCCGGACCGAGCATCCCGGTACGCAGGTGGTGGTGCTCACCACGTACGCGGACGACGAGTCGCTGTTCCCCGCGCTGAGAGCGGGGGCGCGCGGGTATCTCACCAAGGACGCCGGAGGGGACGAGATCGTGCGTGCGGTGCACAGTGTCCTGTCCGGGGACGCGGGGCTGTCGCCGAGCATCCAGCGGCGCCTCCTGGAGCGGCTGTCGGACCCCGAGCCACGGCCGGCCGAGCCGGTGGAGGCGCCGGACGGGCTCACGGGGCGGGAGACGGAGGTGCTGGTGCTGATCGCGGAAGGGCTGAGCAACCAGGAGATCGCCCGAAGACTGCACGTCTCCACCGCGACCGTGAAGACGCACATCAACAACCTGTTCGCCAAGACGGGGCTCAAGGACCGTGCGCAGGCGGTGCGTTACGCGTATACGAAGGGCCTTGCGCGGCCTCCGGCGGGTTGAGTCACCTGATGGGGTGAAGCGGGAGGAGAAGAAGAGTCGGGGATCTTCCCGTTCTGTCCATCCTTGGGCATGCAGTCAAGCAACGGTCGTCCCCGCGGAGACGGGGGTGGTCCCGAAAGCGCAGCCGAGATCCACGACGGTCTTGTCCCGCCGTTCGCCGAGGCATCCGGAGCCGTGAGGTACGACGACCCCTGGTACGACGCGCTCGCCTCCGGCTGGGGTGAGTCGGGCGGCGCCGGTGCACCTGTGCCGTCGCCCGTCGCTCAGCCTGGACGGGTCGAGCGGGAAGAGGCGGCCGCGGACGTGTACCTCCAGGTGCAGCGCAGCGCGGCCTTCCAGGAGGTGCGCGGCCGGTACCGGAGGTTCGTGGTTCCGGCGTGCTTCGCGTTCTTCGGCTGGTACGTGGGATACGTCGTGACCGCGACGACCGCGCCCGGACTCATGGCGCGGCCGGTGGCGGGGGCGGTGAACGTGGCGATGGTCGCGGGGCTGGGACAGTTCCTCACCACGTTCCTGCTGACGTGGGCGTACGCCCGGCACGCGCGGCTGCGCAGGGACCGGGCGGCGTTGGAGCTGCGCTGGGACACCCAGGAACTGACGCGGGGCATCCGGGGCGGTGCTTCGTGACAGGTGATCACCAGACGCTGGCGTTGCTGCTGTTCAGTGCGTTCGTCGCGGTCACGCTGGCGATCACGACGTGGGTGAGCCGTAACCGGCATGGCTCGGCTGAGGAGTTCTACGCGGGGGGCCGTCTCTTCTCGCCGATGGAGAATGGTTTTGCCATCGCGGGCGACTACATGTCAGCGGCATCGTTCCTGGGCATCTCCGGGCTCATCGCGCTCTTCGGGTACGACGGGATGCTGTACTCGGTGGGCTTTCTCGTGGCGTGGCTGGTCGTGCTGTTCCTTGTCGCCGAACTGGTGCGCAACTGCGGGCGGTTCACGCTGGCCGACGTGGTGGCGGCGCGGATGAGCGAGCGGCCGGTGCGGATCGCGGCGGGAACCTCCTCGGTCACGGTGTCCGTTCTGTATCTGGTGGCGCAGATGGTGGGAGCGGGGAGTCTGGTCGCTCTGCTGCTCGGTGGCACCAGCGAGGCGGCGCAGACGTGGACGGTCATCGGTGTCGGCGCGCTCATGGTGATCTATGTGTCGTTGGGAGGGATGCGGGCCACCACCTGGATTCAGATCGTGAAGGCGGTCATGCTCCTCGGCGGCACGATCGCGCTGACCGTGCTCGTCCTGGTGCGGTTCCACGGCGACTTCGACCAACTGCTGCTCACCGCGGCCGAACGCAGCGGGCACGGCGAGAAGTTCCTGGCGCCGGGGCTCAAGTACGGTGGGGACTGGACCGCGCGCTTCGACTTCATGAGTCTGGGACTCGCACTGGTCCTGGGCACGGCGGGGCTGCCGCACATCCTCTCGCGCTTCTACACCGTGCCCACCGCACGGGCCGCCCGCCATTCGGTCGTCTGGTCGATCGGGCTCATCGGCGGCTTCTATCTGATGACCATCGTCCTCGGCTTCGGGGCGGCCGCGATCGTCGGTCCCGATGCCGTGCGTGGATCCAACGCGGCCGGCAACACGGCCGTACCGCTGCTGGCCCTCGATCTGGGCGGAGGCGCCGACTCCACAGGCGGAACGGTTCTGTTCGCGATCGTCGCCGCCATCGCTTTCGCCACGATCCTCGCGGTGGTCGCCGGGATCACGCTCGCCTCCTCCGCGTCCGTGGCCCACGACCTGTACGCGTCGCTGCGGCGGCGCAGCACCAAGCCTCGCAGTGAGGTCGCCGTGGCGCGTGTCGCCGCCGTCGGTATCGGCGTGGTGGCGATCGGCCTCGGCCTGCTGGCCCGGGACCTCAACGTCGCCTTCCTGGTGGGCCTCGCCTTCGCGGTCGCCGCGTCCGCCAATCTGCCGGTGCTGCTCTACTCGCTGTTCTGGCGCGGCTTCACCACTCGTGGAGCGGTGTGGGCGGTGTACGGCGGACTGGTCCCGGCCGTGGTGCTCGTGCTGTTGTCACCCGTGGTGTCCGGCAGCCCCGCGTCCCTGTTCCCGGGCGTCGACTTCCAGTTCTTCCCGCTCCAGAATCCCGGCCTCGTCTCGATCCCACTGGGATTCATCGCCGGCTGGCTCGGGACGGTCACCTCGGCGGAGGTGGCGGACGAGGCCAAGCACGCGGAGACCGAGGTGCGTTCACTGACGGGGGCCGGAGCCGCCTAGGCGCGGCGGCGTTCACCGACGCGTCCGTCGAGAAAGTGGTGGGTCGGCATCCGTATGAAGGGAGGGCACGGTTCCTTCCCCCGCCCCCACGGGCCGTGTCCTCAGGCGCGGGTCGCCCACACGTAACGGTGTTCCGGGCGGCCCGCGTCGCCGTACTTGAGGGTGAGGCGGGCGCGGCCGGTGCGCTCCAGGAGCTTCAGATAGCGCTGGGCGGTCTGGCGGCTCACTCCCGTGCGTTCGGCGATCTCCTGGGCCGACAGGGGGCCTTCGGCGTTCATCAGGGACTGGCGTACGAGTTCCGCGGTCGTGGGGGAGTGCCCTTTGGGCAGGTCGGGCTCCGACGGTGCGGACAGGGCGCCGAAGATGCGGTCCACTTCGGCCTGTTCGGCCTCGCCGCCGCCGTCGAGGGTGCGGCGGAGTTCGGCGTACGCCTCCAGCTTGGCGCGCAGGCCCGCGAAGGCGAACGGTTTTACCAGGTACTGGAGCGCGCCCTGCCGCATCGCTGCCTGCACGGTCGTGATGTCCCGGGCGGCCGTCACCATGATCACGTCGGTCTGGTGCCCACGGCGGCGCATCTCCTGGACGACCGACAGGCCCGTCTCGTCGGGCAGGTAGTGGTCCATGAGGACCAGGTCGAGCCGGGGAAGCAGTTCCACCTGGCGCAGCGCCTCCGCCGCGCTGTGCGCCTCGCCCGCCACATGGAAGCCCGGAACCTTGTCGACGTAGGCGGCGTTGACCCGGGCCACCCGGATGTCGTCGTCCACGACCAGGACCTCGATCATCGCGACTCCTCCTCGACGGCGCTGCCAGCAGTCTCCTCTGTGGCCGCCGGGGCGGTGAGCGCGGGCTCCAGACCGGGGCCCGCCAGCGCCTCGGGCAGGACGACGGTGAACTCCGCGCCCCCGCCGTCGGCCTCGGTCACGGTCGCGCTGCCGCCCTGACGCTCGGCCAGCCTGCGCACCAGGGAGAGCCCGATGCCGCGCTTGCCGTGGGCCGGTGGCTTCTTCGTGGACCAGCCCTCGGTGAAGACCTGCTCACGGTGTTCCGCCGGGACACCGGGCCCGGTGTCCCGCACCCTGAGGACGGCGGTACGCCCCTCGGCGCGCAACTCGACCTCCACGCGCGCGTGCGGTGTGCCCGCCACGGCGTCCAGGGCGTTGTCCACCAGGTTGCCGACGACCGTGACGATGCCCCGGGGATCGATCAGCTGGTCCGGGAGCCGGGTCCGGTCCGAGATCCACAGGGCGACTGCGCGCTCCGCCGCGACGGTCGCCTTGCCGACCAGCAGGGCCGCGAGCAGGGGGTCCTTGATCTTCTCGGTGACCTGTTCCGAGGTGGCGCGATGGTCGCCGACCACCTCTCCGACGAATTCCACGGCGTCGTCGTACATCTCCAGTTCGAGCAGCCCGAGGACCGTGTGCATGCGGTTGGCGTGCTCGTGGTCCTGGGCGCGCAGGGCGTCGATCAGACCGCGCGTGGAGTCGAGCTCCCGGCCCAGCTGCTCCAACTCGGTGCGGTCGCGCAGGGTGGCGACTGCGCCGCCGTCGTCGGTGGGCATGCGGTTGGCGATCAGGACCCGCTGGCCGCGTACGGTCAGCAGGTCGGTACCGGTCACCCGGCCGGCCAGGACGTCGGCCGTACGGCCCTCGCCGAGGGCCTCGTCCAGAGAGCGGCCGACGGCCTCGTCGCCGATGCCCAGCAGACGCCGCGCCTCGTCGTTGAGGAGGCGGATACGGCCGGCGCGGTCGAGCGCGACGACGCCCTCCCTGATGCCGTGCAGCATCGCCTCGCGCTCCGCGAGCAGTGCCGAGATGTCGGAGAAGGCCAGGTCGCGGGTCTGCCGCTGGACTCGCCGAGAGATGAGCCAGGCGGCGAGCGCGCCCACGGCAAGGGCCCCGCCCGCGTAGGCGAGCAGACCGGGGATCGCGTGGATCAGCCGGGCCCGGACGCTGTCGTAGGCGATGCCGACCGAGACCGCGCCGATGATGTCGCCGTCGGCGTCGCGCAACGGCACCTTGCCGCGGGCCGAGCGGCCCAGGGTGCCGTTGTCGATCTCCATGACCTCCTCGCCCCCCAACGCCCGCGCGGGGTCGGTGGAGACGATCCCGCCGATCTGCTTCGGGTCGGTGTGCGACCAGCGCACGCCCCTTGTATTCATGATCACGACGTACTCGGCTTTGGTGGCCTTCCGGATCCGCTCGGCCTCCACCTGCACCGGCCCGTCGACCGACGGCGCGGTGCTCTGCAGGTCCTTCGCTATCTGTGGCTGCTCGGCGGTCGTCTGCGCGATCGCCAGGGCCCGGCGCATCGCCTGGTCGTCCAGCTGAGCGCTCAGCGGTGCGAGGAAGAGCCCGGTCGCGAGCACCGTGACCCCCGCGGCGATCGCGAGCTGCATCAGCAGCAGCTGCGAGAACATCCGCCGCGGCAGACCGAGGCGGAGGCGTCGTACGGGGGGAGTGGGACTCATACCCCTGACGGTACGCGGAGGGGTACGGGCTGCCGTAGGGGTGTGGCGTGGATCTCTTGATCAATACACCTGATCAACACATGAGTGCTGCTGACCAGGGCGATCAACGCGATCAACGGTGGAGAGGACCGGGCGCTCGATCAACCATGGACACCGCCGACCGGCCCGGTCAGCTCGCGAGCGCTGTCGGCGGTGCCAGTTCCCGTACCGTCACGACGTCCATCCGCGCGGGCGAGCCCAGCACCGAGGTCCCGCAGCTCTGCGCGCGCGGCGGCAGGGACGCGCTTTGCGCCACCACGACCCGCCAGTGCCGCCCGTCGGCATGCGCGACGGTCACCTCCCAGCGCGGCGCGGCGCCGTCCGTCCGTACGACGCTCAGCGCGTCCGCCGCGTACTCGCCCGCCGCCGTACGTACCGCCAGCTCCGCCGCCTGGCCGGGCCGCTCCCAGGCCGAGCTCCCGCGGCAGCCCTCCACGACGATCCGTCCGTCCTGGACGCTGTGCAGGATCTCCTTGACGGCGGGGGCTCCGACCCGGCCGTACGCGTAGCCGTACGGCAGCACGAGCAGCGTCGGCGAGAAGCGATGTCCACCCAGATGGGTGACCTCCCAGACGCCCTCCGCCCCGGAGGCGGCGAGCTCGGCGGCCAGCGGGCGGCCGAGGAGCGCGCAGCAGCGGTCGCGCTTGCCGTTGGTGCAGACGAGCGCGAGCGGATCGCGGGTGTGGGGGCGCCCGTCGAGCGCCGCGCCGAAGCCGCGGTGGTCGCCCGCGCCGAGTGCGAGGAAGTCGAGATCCAGCAGGCGCCGCGGGTCGCGGACCTCGGCGCTGTGCAGCCATACGTTGCCGGGGGCGGTGTGGGACGCATAGACGCGGCGTACGGATGGGGTGCGCCAGTCCGCGTGCCGACCAGGCCGGCGGATGAGCGCGATGCGTACGCCCGTGCCCTCAGCCGCCCGTTCCAGGGCGCGGCCGAGCGACGGGTCCAGATGGCTCGAGCTGAGCGCATGAGCGCCCCACGGACCGGGCTGTTCGAGGAGCAGCCAGGTCTTCGCGGTCGCCGCGGTCCCGGAAATGGGCTCGTCGAGGTCGCGGGAGACGGATGCACACGTTCTCACAGAGGTGAGCCTAACCTGACTTGGCTCAGGGCGACTTCCGAGTGGGCTCGTGTCCCGCTACGGCAGTGGTTGAGGGGGTTTGGTGCCCACGTAGAGCCCGCTGGGCCGCATACGCAGGGGGCGCTCCCCGTACTCCTCCAGGGTGTGGGCGATCCAGCCCGCCGTTCGGGCGACGGCGAAGATCGTCTCGCCGGCCGTGGCGGGCATGCCGGAGGACGCGGTGAGCACGGCCAGGGCCAGGTCCACGTTGGCGTGCAGGGGGGCGTGGCGGGCGGTGGTGGCCACCACGTCGCGGGCCGCGGCGAGGGCGGGCTCGGCGTGGGGGATCTCTTCCAGGAGGGCGAACAGGGCACGCGCGCGTGGGTCCTCGCCCGGGTAGAGCCGGTGGCCGAGACCGGGGATCCGGCGTCCGGCCCGCAGCTCCTCGGCGATCACGGGGCCCGCGTCGCCCTGGTCGAGGACGTCGAGCAGCAGTCGGTGGGCGAGTCCGCTGGCCGCGCCGTGCAACGGGCCCTCGAGCACGCCGAGCCCGGCAGACACGGCCGCGTAGGCGTGTGCGCGGGCTGAGGCGGCGACCCGCACCGCGAGGGTGGAGGCGGCCAAATCGTGGTCGACGAGCAGGCCCAGTGCCGTGTCCAAGGTGCGCAGGGACGCCTCGTCGGGTCGGCGCGCGGTGAGCCGGGCCCACAGGTGCTCGGCCAGTGGGCCCTCGTCGCGGTGGCCGATCCGCACCGGCGGCAGCGCGGCGACGAGGGTGGGGATGAGGATGCGCGCGGTGCCGAGCACGGCGTCCTCGGACAGGTCGAAGCGCAGGGGGTCGGCGGTCGCGGCGGCGATCGCGGCGACCCGCAACCGGTCGGTGGGCGAGGTGTGTTCGGGCAGCGCGTCGACGGCGCGACGGGCGACGGTCACGGAGGTGTCGGGGGCCGTGAACGTCGTGCCGGGGCGCATCCGCTCGGTCCACAGCCACTCGGCGATCTCCTCGTAGGAGTGGTGTGCGGCCAGTTCGGTCGCGTCGACGCCCCGGAAGTAGTACCGGTCTGTGTCGATGAGCGTGATGCGGGTCCGTACGGACAGTTCGCCGCCGGAGCCCGGACTCCCGGCGCCCTCGCGCCTGTTGCGTCGGGCGAGCGCCTCCACCTCTTTGGCGTCGAACGTGCTGGCGCGGCCGCCGGGCACGCGGCGGCTGCCGAGCTGACCGCGGCTCACATAGGCGTAGACGGTCTCGGGCTTCACGCCGAGCAGTTCGGCGGCCTCCTTGGTGGTCAGCCGCCGTCCCTGGAGGTCGGGAGCGGGTTCGTGATCGCGCATGGAGCCACCGTATCCGTATTGAGTATGCATTGATTCAATCAATATTGACAGACCCATTAGTCAACATGGACAGTCGAATCAAGTCCAGGGAGGAAACATGTCCGTCAACAGGGCCGCGGCCACGCTTGTCGACGTACCGCGAGGACTCGCGGGTGTCGTCGTCACTGACACCGAGATCGGTGACGTCCGGGGGCTCGAGGGCTTCTACCACTATCGCCAGTACTCGGCCGTCGATCTCGCGCAGACCCGTGGGTTCGAGGACGTCTGGCATCTGCTGGTCCACGGTGAGCTGCCGGATGCCGAACGGGGCGCCGCCTTCGCCGCCGAGACCGCCGCGCTGCGTCGGCTGCCGGACGAGGTGCGGGCGGCGCTGCCGGCCGTCGCGGCGGCGAGCGCGGTGTCCGGTCCGCTCGCCGGGATGCGCACGGCGCTGTCCCTGCTGGGTGCGGCGAAGGGCTTCCGCCCGGTGTACGACATCGGCGCGGACGAACGTCGGCGGGACACCGTCGTGGCGGCCGCGGCCGTACCGACCCTGCTCACCGCGCTGCATCGGCTGGGGCAGGGGCTGGAACCCGTGGAGCCGCGCGAGGATCTGTCCTACGCGGCCAACTACCTCTACATGCTGACGGGTTCCGAGCCCGATCCGCGGCGGGCCCGGGCGGTCGAGCAATACTTGATCTCAACCATTGATCACGGGTTCAATGCATCAACCTTCACGGCGCGTGTCATCACCTCGACAGGTGCGGATGTCGCGGCGTGTCTCGTGGGTGCGGTGGGGGCGCTGTCGGGGCCGCTGCACGGGGGCGCGCCCAGCCGGGCACTGGACACCCTGGACGCGATCGGCACGCCCGACCGTATCGATCCCTGGATCCGTGAGCGGGTGCTCGCCGGTGACCGGATCATGGGCTTCGGCCATGCGATCTACCGCACCGAGGATCCGCGTTCCCGGATGCTGCGCGAGGTCGCGGAGCGGTTCGGCGGCCCACGTGTCGCCTTCGCCGTCGAGGTCGAACGTCATGTCGAGGAGATCCTGGCCGAGTTGAAGCCCGGCCGCGAACTCCACACCAACGTCGAGTTCTACGCGGGCGTGGTCATGGAACTGTGCGGCCTGCCCCGCGAGATGTTCACTCCGACCTTCGCCGCGGGGCGGGTGGTGGGGTGGAGCGCCAATATTCTGGAGCAGGCGGAGGACTCGAAGATCATCAGGCCGGTGGCCCGGTATGTGGGGCCGGGGGCGCCGGTGGCGGTGCCGGGGGTGGCTTGAGATGCGGCGGCCTGCGTCCTCGCGTGGACGCAGGCCGCCGCAGAGCGCGGTCACGCGTCGGGGATGTCCGCCTTCGCCCGGATCAATACGTCTCTGCTGATGACGACGATGCGTTCGTAGTCGGCGCGTGCGGCATCGGGCGGCAGTTCTGAGTCGAGTTGCTCGGTGGCCTCCGTGCCGATGATCGCGAAATTTCCGTCGGACAGTTCGAAGATGTCGGGGCATGTCTGTCCCGTCTCACATCCTCGAGCTCGCGGAGAGGGGCCGATCCGACGGACAATACGACTCACTTGCGGTCCTTCCGGTTCCCGGCCGCACCTCGGTGACCGCTCGACAACCGGACCGTGTGGTGCAGCACAGCTGCTGCACCGTGCTTTCGGTGCCACGCCTACTTTCCAAGATCACGCACCCGCTCGCTACCGCGTCGGGCAGCGCTCCGGGCGCGAATTTGCCAAGTGTGGCGAAGTCCCGAGCGCCCGATCCCAAGGAAAGGCAGGGTCTTTTCCAAAACTTGAAGGTGTCGCGCCGGGATGGGCCGTATGACGGAGTTCGCCCATACGTGCACACGCGTACGGAGGACATGGCCTTACGGCCCCGGAACCACGAAAACGTGTCGTGCGCTCACATGTCCGGCGGCGGCTCGCCGATCACCCACCACTCGTCGATGTCCGCGTCCTCCAGTTGCTGGAGCAGATCGTCGACCAGTGCCCCGAGCTGGGCCTGCTCGCTCGTGCTGTCCAGGCTGGCCCGGTGGTTCCGGGTCGCGTGCCAGTACTCTCGGCAGATCGGGTTCTGCAGCATCCCGCGCACCGCGCCGTAGAACTGCTCCCGGCTCAGATTCCCGAGGCGGTAGTTGAAGACCATGCTGGTGTACATGGCGTTCGCGTAGAGGTACTGGCGCTGCCTCTTGGCCGAGACGGTGTCGTCATATGCGTCCAGCACTTCGGCGAGGTCCGCGTTGTCCATCGCCTTGCTGAGCAGTTCCCAGTGCAGGCGATGCTGGTGTGCGAGGTTCGCCTGACGGCGGGTGTCCGACGAGCGTTCCAGGGACTGCAGGCGTGCCTCGAAGGCGTCCTGGGTGCGCCGGTGGACGGCCAGAACCGTGAGGGCGCCGGCTGCGAACCCCAACCCCGCGGCGGCGACGGGAAGGAGCGCTCCCGCGGTCGAGGTCTTTGTGGCCATGTCAACCCCCGAATCAGGCGACCGCCCGCCGGTCGTCGGAGTGAGGGTCGACGAAGGGTACCGGCGAGCGATGGGCGGCGCGTGCCGTCTCCCAGGGTGCCGAGCGGCTCTGATCGGCGGGGGAGGCGGAGAGGCGGCGCACGGAGGGAAGCGAGGGTCGCACGCACCGGCGCCTTGCCCAACGTCTGCCCCGCAAGTGCTGCTAACAATCGTTCACTTCGCGGTGATTCTTCCGGCTCGTATCCTGGTCCGGCATTCAATTCTCATCCGTGCGCCGACCCCACGATCCGGTGCACGCGTAGGTGTCAGAGAGGTCGCACGTTGAGCCAGCCGAGCCGCACCCTTCGGCAGATCCCGGTCCTCGTACTCGCTGGATTCCTGGGCTCCGGCAAGACCACCCTCCTCAACCACCTCCTGCACCGCAGCGGAGGCAGCCGTATCGGCGCGATCGTCAATGACTTCGGGGCGATCGAGATCGACGCCATGGCCGTCGCGGGCGCCCTCGGCGACTCCACCGTCTCCCTCGGCAACGGCTGCCTGTGCTGCGCCGTCGACGCCAGTGAGCTCGACACCTATCTGGAGCGGCTCGCGGCGCCCTCCGCCGGTATCGACGTCATCGTCATCGAGGCCAGCGGGCTCGCCGAACCCCAGGAACTCGTGCGCATGCTGCTCGCCAGCGAGCATCCGGGGATCGTCTACGGCGGTCTCGTCGAGGTCGTCGATGCCGCAGAGTTCGACGACACCCGCGCCAAGCACCCCGAGATCGACCGCCATCTCGCCCTCGCGGACCTCGTCGTGGTCAACAAGCTCGACCGGGCGACCGACGGCGAGCGCGTGCTGGGGCTCGTCCGGTCCCTTGTCGACCGGGCCGCCGTGGTGCCCGCCTCCTATGGCCGCATCGACCCCGAGTTCCTCTTCGACTGCCGACCCGGCGAGGAGCGGATCGGCCAGCTCTCCTTCGACGACCTGCACGAGCACGGGGAGGAGGACCACGGCGAGGACGGGCACGCCGGGCATCTGCACTCCGCCTACGAGAGCCTCTCCTTCGTCTCCGACGTGCCCCTCGACCCACGTCGGCTGATGGCGTTCCTCGACAGCCGGCCCGAGGGGCTGTACCGGATCAAGGGGTACGTCGACTTCGGGCCCCACGACACCCGGAACCGTTACGCCGTCCACGCCGTCGGGCGGTTTCTGCGGTTCTACCCGGAGCCCTGGCCGACGGACGCCGACGAACGCCTCACCCAGCTGGTCCTCATCGGCTCCGGTATCGACGTGCCCGCGCTCGGCAAGGAGCTGGCGGCGTGCAAGAGCGACGCCCCGCACACCGCCGACGAGCACGGTATGTGGGGCGTCCTGCGCTACGTACAGGATCCCGAGGACGAGCTCCAGGACCCCGGGTTCTAGACCGGTCCCGCCACCACCGAGACCGTCTTCGGCAGCGACACACCCGAACCGTCGCGGCGCGGGTCGATCTCCGGGAGGTCCGCCGGTGTGCCGTTCTTCTGCGCGGCACGGGCCGGTACGGCGCCCGCCCAGGCCAGGGACAGACAGTCCTCGCCCTTCAGGAAGCGCTGGCAGCGGACTCCGCCGGTCGCGCGGCCCTTGCGCGGGTACTGGTCGAACGGGGTCAGCTTGGCCGTCGTCTGGACGGAGTCGTCCAGTGTGCCGCGCGAGCCCGCGACCGTGAAGACGACCGCGTCCACGGCCGGGTCCACCGCCGTGAAGGAGATGACCTTCGCGCCGTCCGTGAGCTTGATGCCGGCCATGCCGCCCGCGGGCCGGCCCTGCGGACGGACCTGCGAGGCCTGGTAGCGCAGCAACTGCGCGTCGTCCGTGATGAAGACCAGGTCCTCCTCGCCGGTGCGCAGCTCGATCGCGCCGACGATCCGGTCGCCGTCCTTGAGGGTGATGACCTCCAACTCCTCCTTGTTGGACGGGTAGTCGGGCACCACGCGCTTCACGACGCCCTGCTCGGTGCCGATCGCCAGGCCCGGCGACGACTCGTCGAGGGTCATCAGGCACACCAGCGTCTCGCCGTCCTCCAGGGAGACGAACTCCGACACCGGCGCCCCGCCGGCCAGGTTCGGCGCCGACACCGTCTCCGGCAGCTGCGGCAGGTCGATGACGTTGATCCGCAGCAGCCGGCCCGCCGACGTCACCGCGCCCACCTCGCCGCGCGCGGTCGCCGGGACCGCGGAGACGATCACGTCGTGCTTGACGCGCTTGCCGTCGCCGTCCTCCGGGAACGGGCCGCCGTTCGCCGTACGGGCCAGCAGACCCGTCGAGGACAGCAGCACCCGGCACGGGTCGTCCGCCACCTGCAGCGACACGGCTGCCGCGGGGGCGACCGCACCCGCCTCCAGCAGGACCGTACG
Organism: Streptomyces sp. RG80; assembly: GCF_040446465.1. Lineage (NCBI taxonomy): Bacteria > Bacillati > Actinomycetota > Actinomycetes > Kitasatosporales > Streptomycetaceae > Streptomyces > Streptomyces sp. RG80. Next base: position 118,342 of record NZ_JBEAAJ010000003.1, read on the forward strand.
CCGGTCGGTGCCGAACTTCTTGGCCACCGCCGCCAGTTCGGTGGAGACCAGCTTGCGCAGCTCCGTGTCCGAGTCGAGGATCCGGGTCAGCTCCTCGATCTCCGCGTTGAGGCGGTCCTTCTCCGACTCCAGCTCGATCCGGTCGAACCTGGTCAGGCGGCGCAGCGGCGTGTCCAGGATGTACTGCGTCTGGATCTCGCTCAGCGAGAAGCGCTCCATCAACCGCTGCTTGGCCTGCGCGGAGTTGTCGCTGGAGCGGATGAGGCGGATGACCTCGTCGATGTCGATGAGCGCCGTGAGCAGGCCCTCGACCAGGTGCAGGCGGTCGCGGCGCTTGGTGCGACGGAACTCGCTGCGACGGCGCACGACCTCGAAGCGGTGGTCGAGATAGACCTCCAGGAGCTCCTTGAGGCCCAGCGTCAGCGGCTGGCCGTCCACCAGCGCGACGTTGTTGATGCCGAAGGACTCCTCCATCGGGGTCAGCTTGTACAGCTGCTCCAGGACCGCCTCCGGCACGAAGCCGTTCTTGATCTCGATGACCAGGCGCAGGCCGTGCGCGCGGTCGGTGAGGTCCTTGACGTCGGCGATGCCCTGGATCTTCTTCGAACCGACCAGGTCCTTGATCTTGGCGATCACCTTCTCCGGGCCGACCGTGAAGGGCAACTCGGTGATGACGATGCCCTTGCGGCGCGCCGTGACGGTCTCGACCGACACGGTGGCCCGGATCTTGAAGGTGCCGCGGCCCGTCTCGTACGCGTCCCGGATGCCGGCGAGGCCGACGATCCGGCCGCCGGTGGGCAGGTCGGGACCCGGGACGTACTTCATCAGGGTCTCGAGATCCGCGTTGGGGTGGCGGATCAGATGGCGGGCGGCCGCGATGACCTCGGAGAGGTTGTGCGGGGGCATGTTGGTGGCCATGCCGACCGCGATGCCGGACGCGCCGTTCACCAGCAGGTTCGGGAACGCGGCGGGCAGCGCCACCGGCTCCTGCTCCTGGCCGTCGTAGTTGGGGGCGAAGTCGACCGTGTCCTCGTCGATCGACTCGGTCATCAGGCTCGTCGCCTCGGCCTGCCGGCACTCGGTGTACCGCATGGCGGCCGGCGGGTCGTCGTTGCCGAGCGAACCGAAGTTGCCGTGGCCGTCGACCAGCGGCACGCGCATGGAGAACGGCTGGGCCATGCGCACCAGGGCGTCGTAGATCGACGCGTCGCCGTGCGGGTGCAGCTTGCCCATGACCTCGCCGACGACCCGGGCGCACTTCACATAGCCGCGATCGGGGCGCAGGCCCATCTCGTTCATCTGGTAGACGATGCGACGGTGCACCGGCTTCAAGCCGTCACGGGCGTCCGGCAGGGCGCGGGAGTAGATGACCGAGTACGCGTACTCGAGGAAGGAGCCCTGCATCTCGTCGACGACGTCGATGTCGAGGATCTTCTCCTCGTACGAGTCGTCGGGCGGCGGGGTCTTCGTGCTACGGCGGGCCATCGCTGCCGGCTCCTCTTTTCTGGTCGCTCGCCTTCGGGTCGCGCCCCTTCGGCTCACTCTTGCTGAAGCGTGAACGGGATCTGACGCGGACCATTGTGGACCGCGGCACTGACAACGTGGACGACGACCCGACGTCAGCCGTCCCGCCGCGTGTTCACCCGTACGGCACGCGGCCCGATCCGCAGGCTACGGGATCTCGCTCTCGGCGTACGACCACCGGGAACTTCACCGGGGCTCCGCACGCTTGCATACAGTGGCAGGACCGGCAGGAAAACGCGGTTCCGATCAACCGCACCGCGATCGAAGGGACGTACATGCCCATGGGTCACACGGCCACAGACCAGGCAGGCACCGGGGGCCTGACAGCGACCGAGCACCGCCTGGCCAACGGGCTGCGCGTGGTGCTCTCCGAGGACCACCTGACCCCGGTCGCGGCGGTGTGCCTCTGGTACGACGTCGGCTCGCGCCACGAGGTCAAGGGGCGTACCGGACTCGCTCACCTCTTCGAGCACCTGATGTTCCAGGGCTCCGGACAGGTCAAGGGCAACGGGCACTTCGAGCTCGTCCAGGGCGCGGGCGGCTCCCTCAACGGCACCACGAGCTTCGAACGCACCAACTACTTCGAGACCATGCCCACCCACCAGCTGGAGCTCGCCCTCTGGCTTGAGGCGGACCGCATGGGCTCGCTGCTCGCCGCCCTCGACGACGAGTCGATGGAGAACCAGCGCGACGTCGTCAAGAACGAGCGCCGGCAGCGCTACGACAACGTCCCCTACGGCACGGCGTTCGAGAAGCTGACCGCCCTCGCCTACCCGGAGGGCCACCCCTACCACCACACGCCGATCGGCTCCATGGCCGACCTGGACGCGGCGACCCTGGAGGACGCCCGCGCCTTCTTCAGGACGTACTACGCGCCGGGCAACGCGGTCCTGTCCGTGGTCGGCGACATCGACCCCGAGCAGACGCTCGCCTGGATCGAGAAGTACTTCGGCTCCATCGCCTCCCACGACGGCAAGCCCGCCCCGCGCGACGGCTCGCTGCCCGAGATCATCGGCGAACAGCTGCGCGAGGTCGTCGAGGAAGAGGTCCCCGCGCGCGCGTTGATGGCGGCCTACCGCCTGCCGCACGACGGCACGCGCGAGGCCGACGCCGCCGACCTGGCTCTCACCGTCCTCGGCGGCGGCGAGTCCTCCCGCATCTACAACCGGCTCGTACGACGGGACCGTACGGCCGTCGCGGCCGGCTTCGGCCTGCTGCGGCTCGCCGGGGCACCCTCTTTGGGCTGGCTGGACGTGAAGACGTCCGGTGACGTCGAGGTACCGGTCATCGAGGCCGCGATCGACGAGGAGCTCGCCCGGTTCGCCGAGGAGGGCCCGACGGCCGAGGAAATGGAGCGCGCCCAGGCCCAGTTGGAGCGCGAGTGGCTGGACCGGCTCGGCACCGTCGCGGGCCGCGCCGACGAACTGTGCCGCTACGCCGTCCTGTTCGGCGACCCGCAGCTCGCCCTCACGGCCGTCAACCGCGTCCTCGAGGTGACCGCCGAGGAGGTCCAGGAGGTCGCCAAGGCCCGCCTGCGCCCGGACAACCGCGCGGTGCTCGTCTACGAACCCGTCTCCGCGGAGACCGCCGAGGACGCGGATCCCCCGGAGGACCCCGAGGCCGAGGCCACCGTCGAAGCCGGCGACAAGAACGAGGAGGCGGCCAAGTGACCGAGCTCGCCACGATGGAATTCCACCCCCAGCCGCAGGCGGGCGAGGCGCGGCCATGGGCCTTCCCGGCCCCCGAGCGCGGCACGCTCGACAACGGCCTCACCGTCCTGCGCTGCCACCGTCCCGGCCAGCAGGTCGTCGCCGTCGAGGTCCTCCTGGACGCCCCGCTGGACGCCGAGCCGGCCGGCCTCGACGGTGTGGCCACGATCATGGCGCGGGCCTTCTCGGAGGGCACCGACAAGCACACCGCCGAGGAGTTCGCCGCCGAGCTGGAGCGCTGCGGCGCCACCCTCGACGCGCACGCCGACCATCCCGGCGTACGGCTGAGCCTGGAGGTCCCGGTCTCCCGCCTGCCCAAGGCGCTCGGTCTGCTGGCCGACGCGCTCAGGGCGCCCGCGTTCGCGGACAGCGAGGTCGAGCGGCTGGTCACCAACCGGCTCGACGAGATCCCGCACGAGCTGGCCAACCCCTCCCGCCGGGCCGCCAAGGAGCTCTCCAGGACCCTGTTCCCGGCGGACCTGCGCATGTCCCGCCCGCGCCAGGGCACCGAGGACACCGTCCGGAACATCGACTCGGCGGCCGTACGCGCCTTCTACGAGAAGCACGTGCGCCCCGCCACCGGCACCGTCGTGGTCGTCGGCGACCTCACCGGCACCGACCTCGACGAGCTGCTCGGCGACACCCTCGGCTCGTGGACCGGCTCCTCGGCCGAGCCGAGGCCGGTGCCGCCGATCACCGCCGACGACACCGGCCGGGTCGTCATCGTGGACCGCCCCGGCGCCGTGCAGACGCAGCTGCTGATCGGCCGGATCGGCGCCGACCGGCACGACCGCGTGTGGCCCGCGCAGGTGCTCGGCACGTACTGCCTCGGCGGCACCCTCACCTCCCGCCTGGACCGTGTCCTGCGCGAGGAGAAGGGCTACACCTACGGCGTGCGCTCGTTCGGGCAGGTCCTCAGGTCCGGCCCCGAAGGCACCGGCGCCGCGATGCTCGCCATCAGCGGTTCCGTGGACACCCCCAACACCGGTCCCGCCCTGGACGACCTGTGGAAGGTGCTGCGCACCCTCGCCGCGGAGGGGCTCACCGACGCCGAGCGCGACGTCGCGGTGCAGAACCTGGTCGGGGTGGCCCCGCTGAAGTACGAGACGGCGGCGGCCGTCGCGAGCACGCTGGCCGACCAGGTCGAGCAGCACCTGCCCGACGACTACCAGGCCACCCTGTACCGGCAGCTCGCCGCCACCGGCACCGTGGAGGCCACCGCGGCCGCCGTCAACGCCTTCCCGGTGGACCGTCTGGTGACGATCCTGGTCGGCGACGCGTCCGCCATCAGGGAGCCCGTGGAGGCCCTCGGCATCGGCGAAGTGACGGTCGTGACCGCCGAGTAGAGGCACGCGCGTGGAGGGGCCCTGGTGACTGAAGCGTCACCAGGGCCCCTTAATGTCCGAATTGAAGGCTGGTTGCCTGTTTGCCCTGTGGGATGCGCTACAAAAACCCTGATCCGTTTGGGGATTGAAAGTCGCCCCGCATAGCTTCGTCCGGGCTGTTCGTCAGGCAGTGCGCCGCGCCCGCGGCACCGGACAGTCATCGCCGAGTCCCCGTACGGCGCGAGCCAGGGGAGCCGGGGACCCATCCGTAGTCCCTGGGGTGAATCGGACGCCCGCGCGTCATGCGAGGGGGTCCGTAGGAGACCTTCCTGCTCCGAACCCGTCAGCTAACCCGGTAGGCGAGAGGGAAGGAAAGGACCAGCCACTACATGGCGTTCACGCGCCCCACCGGGAAGCATCGCGCCCCGAGCCGGATGAAGCGCAGCACCGTTCGCGTGGCGGGCGTCGCGGCCCTCACCACCACCGGCGTCATCGGCACCCTCGCCGCCCCGGCCCTCGCCGCGGAGCCCGCGGCCGAGCAGACCGGACTCACCCCGGTCATCACCATCGGCGATTCGGTCGCCGCCCAGATCGACGCCCAGGCCGAGGCCCAGCAGCAGGCGGCCCTGGAGGCCGCGCAGCAGAAGGCCGAGGAGGAGGCGCGCAAGAAGGCCGCCGCCAAGGCCAAGAAGGAGCGCGAGGCCAAGGAGCGCGCCGCCCGCGCGGCCGCCGAGCGCAAGCGCCTCAACACCTTCGTCTCCCCGATCTCGGGCTCGTACATCTCCACCGGCTACAAGGCCGGCGGCGCCGTCTGGTCCTCCGGCAGCCACACCGGCGTCGACTTCCACGCCGCCAGCGGCACCTCCGTGCGCTCGGTCGGCTCCGGCACGGTCGTGGAGGCCGGCTGGGGCGGGTCCTACGGCAACAACGTCGTGATCAAGATGAACGACGGCACGTACACCCAGTACGGGCATCTGTCGTCCATCGGTGTCTCGGTGGGCCAGACGGTCACCCCGGGCCAGCAGATCGGCCTGTCCGGCGCGACCGGCAACGTCACCGGGCCGCATCTGCACTTCGAGGCCCGCACGACCGCGGAGTACGGCTCGGACATCGACCCCGTCGCCTACCTGCGCTCGCACGGCGTGAACGTCTGACGACGGACCGCGAGACCTCTTCGAAACCCCGGCTCACGAGCCGGGGTTTCGTCGTTTCTGTCGCGTTGCTGTCCAAAAAATATCCATGGATTCCGGCCCGCCATCGGAAATTCCCGCTCTTTGCAATAGAGTCACTGAACACACGTCAATCGTCGACGTTTCACGGGGATTAAAGCGGAGGTCGGTCATGCGTATTCCGGCGCACTCGGTATGCACCGCGATCAGGGACGACATCGTCGCCGGTGTCTACGAGCGCGGCAGCCGCCTCACCGAGGAACTCCTCGCCCGCCGCTACGGCGTCTCCCGCGTCCCCGTCCGGGAGGCCCTGCGCACGCTGGAGGCCGAGGGCTTCGTGGTGACCCGGCGGCACGCGGGCGCGTGCGTGGCCGAACCCACCGAGCAGGAGGCCGCCGACCTGCTGGAGATGCGCATGCTCCTGGAGCCGCTCGGCGCCTCCCGGGCCGCCCAGCGGCGTACCGAGGCGCACCTCAAGGTGCTGCGCGGACTGGTCAGGCTAGGCCAGGAGCGGGCCAGACGGGGCAACAGCGACGACCTGCGGTCTCTGGGCGGCTGGTTCCACGAGACGCTCGCCCAGGCCTCCGGCAGCCCCGCGCTCGCCTCGATGCTGACCCAGCTGCGGCACAAGATCTCCTGGATGTACGCCGTGGACGCGCCGGCCGACCCCGTCGAGTCCTGGGCGGAGCACGGTGCGATCGTCGACGCGGTGGCCCGCGGCGACGGCGACCGCGCGCGTGCGGTCACGGCGCTGCACACCGAGCGCTCGACGGTCGCGCACCGGCTCCGTTTCGCCGGCCCGGGAGAGCGGCCGGAGCGTGTGAGGAACTCGCAACATCCCGTAAACATGCCGAGCCTGCGGCATTAACACGGGAGCCGTATACAAAGAGGAAGTAATTCGCGGGGGATTATTTCTGCTGCCTGCGACCGGGAATTCTCCGCACCTGCGCAGAAAACGGAAAGGGCCCGCCCGACGGAAATCGGACGAGCCCTTTCGTGGTGCCGTGAATCGGACGGCCCCGGTGAATCAGACGGTCTCGGGGAGCTCCTCGAGACCCTCGGAGACCAGCTTCGCCAGTCGGTCGAGGGCGACGTCCGCGCCCTCGGCGTCGGAGGCGAGCACGATCTCCTCGCCGCCCTGGGCGCCGAGGCCCAGAACCGCCAGCATGGAGGCCGCGTTGACGGGGTTGCCGTCGGCCTTGGCGATCGTCACGGGGATACCGGAGGCCGTGGCGGCCCGGACGAAGATGGAAGCGGGGCGGGCGTGAAGGCCCTCGGCCCAGCCGACGTTGACGCGGCGCTCAGCCATGTGATGCTGCCCTTCGGTGTTCAGGGTTGTCTAGACCAGTTTCCCACAACATGAAGTGTCTCCGGAGCGGACCTTCGTCCTGTCCGGGGTGGGTCGTCGGACCGCGGCCTCGGTCCGACTCCCGTCCTTGAGCGATCCTCTTGCGTTCTCCACAGACTGCCTCGCGCCGTTGTCGTACGCGAGCCGTAATCTGGGGCCCATGCAGAGCTCGCCGGACCGGCACGAGTACCCCGCACACTGGGAAGCCGACGTGGTGCTGCGCGACGGCGGCACCGCGCGCATCCGCCCCATCACCGTTGATGACGCCGAGCGCCTGGTCAGCTTCTACGAGCAGGTCTCCGACGAGTCGAAGTACTACCGCTTCTTCGCGCCGTACCCTCGCCTGTCCGCCAAGGACGTCCACCGCTTCACGCACCACGACTTTGTGGACCGGGTGGGTCTCGCAGCCACAGTCGGCGGCGAGTTCATCGCCACCGTACGCTACGACCGCATCGGCTCCGATGGAACGCCCGCGTCCGCACCGGCCGACGAGGCCGAGGTCGCCTTCCTCGTCCAGGACGCCCACCAGGGCCGGGGCGTCGCCTCCGCCCTCCTCGAACACATCGGCGCGGTCGCCCGCGAGCGCGGCATCCGCCGCTTCGCCGCCGAGGTGCTGCCCGCCAACAATAAGATGATCAAGGTCTTCACGGACGCCGGGTACACCCAGAAGCGCAGCTTCGAGGACGGCGTCGTCCGCCTGGAGTTCGACCTCGAACCCACCGACCGCTCCCTCGCCGTGCAGTACGCGCGCGAACAGCGCGCGGAGGGGCGGTCCGTGGAGCGGCTGCTCAAGCCCGGCTCGGTCGCCGTCGTCGGCGTCGGCCGCACCCCTGGCGGCGTGGGCCGCGGCATCCTCGGCAACATCAGGGACGCCGGGTTCACCGGCCGCCTCTATGCCGTGAACAAGGCCTTCACGGAGAAGGAACTCGACGGGGTGCCCGCCTACCGCTCCGTGCGGGACATCGACGGCCCCGTCGACCTCGCTGTCGTGGCCGTACCCGCCGAGCACGTCCCCCAGGTCGTCACCGAGTGCGGTGAGCACGGCGTGCAGGGCCTCGTCGTGATCTCCGCCGGGTACGCCGAGAGCGGCCCCGAGGGACGGGAGCGCCAGCGCGAACTCGTCCGGCACGCGCGCGCGTACGGCATGCGGATCATCGGGCCCAACGCCTTCGGGATCATCAACACCAGCCCCGACGTACGGCTGAACGCCTCCCTGGCCAACGAGACGCCCCGACCCGGCCGCATCGGGCTCTTCGCCCAGTCCGGCGCCATCGGCATCGCGCTGCTGTCCCGCCTGCACCGGCGCGGCGGCGGCGTCACCGGGGTCACCGGGGTGTCCACCTTCGTCTCCTCCGGCAACCGCGCGGACGTCTCCGGCAACGATGTCCTGCAGTACTGGTACGACGACCCGGACACCGACGTCGTCCTGATGTACCTGGAGTCCATCGGCAACCCGCGCAAGTTCACCCGCCTCGCCCGCCGCACCGCCGCCGCCAAGCCCCTGGTCGTCGTCCAGGGCGCCGGCTCCGCCCCGCAGGGCCACGCCGTACGGGCCACGCGGCTCCCTTACTCGACGGTGTCCGCGCTGCTCAGGCAGGCCGGTGTGATCCGGGTCGACACGATCACCGAGCTCGTCGACACCGGCCTGCTGCTCGCCCGGCAGCCCCTCCCGGGCGGCCCGCGCGTGGCGATCCTCGGCAACTCCGAGTCCCTGGGCCTGCTGACCTACGACGCATGCCTCTCCGAGGGGCTCCGGCCGCTGACCCCGCTGGATCTGACGACGGCCGCCTCGCCCGCGGACTTCCACACCGCCCTGTCGCGCGCGTTGGCGGACGACACCTGTGACGCGGTCGTCGTGACCGCGATACCCACCGTGGGGGAGGGCTCCGCCGGGGACGCGGCGCTCGCCGAGGCGCTCCGGTCGGCGGCCGAGCAGGTGCCGGGCAAGCCGGTGCTGGTCGTCCACGTCGAACTGGGCGGACTCGCGGCGGCACTGTCGGCCGCGACCAGTACCGCGCCACAGGCCGCGACGCCGAGCGCCTCCCATCCCTTCCGGGCCCTGGACCGCCTCGCCGTCAAACCCGCCGAAGAGACTCCTCGCAACTGCTCCCGCCTCATCCCCGCCTACCCCGCCGCCGAACGCGCGGTCCGGGCCCTCGGCGAAGCCGTGAAGTACGCCCAGTGGCGGCGCGAGGCCGCCGATCCCGGCAAGGTGCCCGAGTCCATCGACGCGGCCATCGACGAGAAGGGCGCCGCCGCTCTCATCGACAGCCTCCTCGCGCGCGGTCAGGGCCTCACCCTCGGCACCGAGGAGACCTGCGAACTCCTCGGCACGTACGGCATCCAGGTCCACCGCGCCCTGCCGGCGCCCACCCCCGACGATGCCGCCCGGGCCGCCCGCACCCTCGGCTACCCCGTCGCCCTCAAGGCCACCGCCCCGCACCTCAGGCACCGCGCCGACCTGGGCGGCGTACGCCTCGACCTCGCGGACGAGGAACAACTGCGGCGCGCGTACGCCGAGTTGACCGAACTGTTCGGGACGCCGGAGGAGCTGCGCCCGGTCGTGCAGCGGATGGCGCCACGCGGCGTGGACACGGTCGTACGGGCCGTCATCGACCCCGCAGCCGGTGCCGTGCTCTCCTTCGGACTCGCCGGGGCCGCCTCGCAGCTGCTCGACGACATCGCGCACCGGCTGATTCCGGTCACCGACCGCGAGGCGACCTCCCTGGTCCGCTCGATCCGGACCGCACCGCTCCTGTTCGGCTGGAGAGGTTCGGCGCCGGTCGACACGGCGGCGCTCGAAGAGCTGCTGCTCCGGGTCTCCCGCCTCGTCGACGACCATCCCGAGGTCGTCGCGGTCACCCTGGAACCGGTCGTCGTCGCCCCGCACGGCCTGAGCGTCCTCGGCGCCTCCGTCCGGCTGGCGCCCCCGCCCGCCCGCGACGACCTCGGTCCGCGGACCCTGCCCGCGTACTGAGAACACCCCTGAGCGGTGCCTCGCAGTCAGTGGTCCCCCGTAGGATGGGGGTCATGGCCAAGACCAGTACGACGACCCAGGGGCTGCGTGCGGCGATCGAGCGCAGCGGCTACTACCCGGCCCTCGTGGCCGAGGCGGTGGAGGCCGCCGTGGGCGGCGAGCCGATCCGGTCGTACCTGGTCCACCAGGAGACGACGTTCGACCAGAACGAGGTGCGGCGGCACGTCACCGTGCTCGTCCTCACCGGCAACCGCTTCATCGTCAGCCACACCGACGAGCAGGCCGCCGACAGCACCTCTCCGACGCCGTACGCCACGACCTCCACCGAGTCGGTCAAGCTTGGCCGGATCTCGTCCGTCGTGCTGAGCCGCGTGGTCGCCAACCCGGAGCAGTACCAGCCGGGCACCCTGCCGCGTGAGGTCGTCCTCACCATCGGCTGGGGCGCCGTCTCCCGTATCGACCTGGAGCCGGCGGCCTGCGGCGACCCCAACTGCGAGGCCGACCACGGCTACACGGGCAGCTCGACCGCCGACGACCTCAGCCTGCGCGTCAGCGAGGCCGGGGACGGCCCGGAGACGGTGCGCCAGGCCCTCGCCTTCGCGCAGTCCCTCTCCGAGGCGACCGCGGACGTCACCCGCTGATGTCCCAGCCCACCACCTGGGACCCCCATCCGGAACCCCTCGCCGTCGAGTCCGCGCCGCCGCCCCAGTACGGCAGCGGCTCCCTCGCCGACCTCCTGCCCACGCTGGCCGCGGGCATGGACGTACCCGGCACGACCGCGACGATCACCGAGCTGACCCCCGCCGACCGGAACTGCGTGTTCCTGATCGACGGCCTCGGCTGGGAGCAGCTGCGCGCCCACCCCGAGGAAGCGCCCTTCATGGCCTCGCTCCTCGGCAGCTCGCGCGGCGGCACCGGCCGTCCGCTGACCGCCGGCTACCCGGCGACCACCGCGACCTCCCTCGCCTCCGTCGGCACCGGCCTGCCGCCGGGCGCGCACGGACTGCCCGGCTACACCGTGCGCAATCCGGACACCGGCGAGCTGATGAACCAGCTGCGCTGGCAGCCGTGGACCTCTCCGCGCGTGTGGCAGCCGTATCCCACGATCTTCCAGCGCGCCCATGACGCGGGCGTGCACGCGGCGCAGGTGTCCTCGCCGACGTTCGAGAACACCCCGCTGACCAAGGTGGCGCTGAGCGGTGGCAAGTTCCTGGGCCGCCTGGCGGGCGAGGACCGGATGGACCTGGCGGCCGAGCAGCTGGCCGCCGCGGACCGCGCGCTGGTCTACACGTACTACGCCGAACTCGACGGCGCCGGCCACCGCTTCGGCGTCGACTCCGACAACTGGCGCGGCCAGCTGATGCACGTGGACCGCCTCGTGCAGCGCCTGGCGGAGCAACTGCCCCCGCGCACCGCCCTCTACGTCACCGCCGACCACGGCATGGTCGACGTCCCCTTCGACGAGCAGCACCGCATCGACTTCGACGAGGACTGGGAGCTGCGCGCCGGGGTCGCCCTGCTGGGCGGCGAGGGCCGGGCCCGCCATGTGTACGCGGTGCCGGGCGCCGAGAACGACGTGCTGACCTGCTGGCGCGAGGTGCTCGGCGAACAGTTCTGGGTGGCCTCGCGGGACGAGGCGATCGCGGCGGGCTGGTTCGGTCCGCAGATCGACGACCGGGTGTACGCGCGTCTCGGCGACGTGGTCGCGGCGGCGCGGGACGACGTCCTGATCATCGCGTCCGAGCGGGAGCCGAAGGAGTCGGCGATGGTCGGCAACCACGGTTCGATGACCCCTGCGGAGCAGCTGGTGCCGCTGCTGGAAGTACGCTCCTGAAGCCTCCGTCTGCCCTCCTCTCTTGCCGAAAGGTGCTCAACTCCCCATGCCCGAGCTGGTGTTCTTCTGCGGAACCATGGACTGCGGGAAGTCGACCCTGGCTCTCCAGATCGAGCACAACCGCTCCGCGCGCGGCCTCCAGGGCATGATCTTCACCCGTGACGACCGCGCGGGCGAGGGCAAGCTGTCCTCGCGTCTGGGCCTGGTGACGGACGCGGTGGAGGTCGAGGACGGCCAGGACCTGTACGCGTACCTGGTCGACCACCTCTCCCAGGGCGGCCGCGCGGACTACGTCATCGCCGACGAGGCCCAGTTCCTGGCCCCCGAGCAGATCGACCAACTCGCCCGTGTCGTCGACGACCTGAGCCTCGACGTCTACGCCTTCGGCATCACGACGGACTTCCGCTCCAAGCTGTTCCCCGGCTCCCAACGCCTCGTCGAACTGGCCGACCGCGTCGAGGTCCTCCAGGTCGAGGCCCTGTGCTGGTGCGGCGCCCGCGCCACCCACAACGCCCGCACGATAGGGGGCGAGATGGTCGTGGAGGGCGCCCAGGTGGTCGTCGGCGACGTCAACCAGGCGGAAGCCATCGGCTACGAGGTCCTGTGCCGCCGCCACCACCGCCGCCGCACGACCGCAGCCACGGCCCGCGCGGCCGCCTTGTCCCCGGATGTGCTGCCCGTCTCGTCCGTGTAGGCGGGGCCGGCGAACCGTCGTCGGTCGGCCCGAGCCTCAGTGGGGTTGCTCCACCACCGAGAACCTCGCTCCTTCCGGGTCGGCCACCGTGGCCACGCGGCCGTGGGGGCTGTTGTGGGCCGGTTGGAGGATGTGGCCGCCGAGGGCTGATACCCGGGTCAGGGTGGTGTCGGTGTCGGCGACCTCGAAGTAGGTCATCCAGTGGGGGCCGCGGTCGCGGGGGAGGGAGTTGCCGACGCCGTGGACGCCGGCCACCGGGTGATCGGCGACGTGGAGGGTGACGTAGTCGAGGTCGTCGGAGACCACCGGCTCCTCCTCGTAGCCGAACACCGTTTCGTAGAACTTGGTGACGCTCGCCGTTTCGAAGGTCATCAGCTCGTGCCACGCGGGGGTGCCCGGGACGCCGGAGACGCCGGTGCCGCGGTGTGCTCCGGCCTGCCAGATGCCGAAGACCGCGCCGGACGGATCGGAGCCGATGGCCAGGCGGCCCGCCTCGTCGGCGTCCAGCGGTCCGACACCGATCGTGCCGCCGCACAGCCGTACCGTCTCCGCGGTCAGGTCCACGTCGTCCGAGGCGAGGTAGGGCGTCCACGCGACCGGGAGGTGGCGGTCGGGCGGAAGTTGGCCGATTCCGGCGACCTCCTTGCCGTCCAGCAGGGCCCGGACGTAGGGGCCGAGTTGTTTGGGACCGGGTTGGAACTCCCAACCGAACAGTTCGCCGTAGAAGTCCTGGGTCGTGGTCAGCCCGTGCACCATCAGGCTCACCCAGCAGGGTGTGCCGGGCGCGTGCGGAGTGTGCGTCTCGCCGGTCATCGTCACTCTCTCCTCGCCCCCTCGCGGCGGCCGGCTCACCACCGCACTCCGGAACCCCGTGCCGATGCTCGCACCACCCGGGGCGCGGCGCGCTCCGGGCGCGCCGCCGCTCGATGGCCCATGTCCGCAGAATGCCCGGTGTGCGGTTTCCCGCCCGTTTCTGCGCGATTGCCCACGAGTGTCGATCGGCTGTACAGCATGTGCCCGATCCCGTACGCCTGGTGATCGGGCCTGCCCGGCGGAGCACAGTAGCCGGACATGGACGATGCGGCCACCCCGTACGCAAGGATGGTGGCCATGAACGCCATCATCTCCGCATCCGAACTCGCGAGCGAACTGGTGGGCGAGAACCCGCCTGTACTGCTCGACGTCCGCTGGCAGTTGAGCATGGCCAAGGCGACCGGTGAGCCGCCTTTCGACGGCCGCGCCGAGTACGCGGCCGGGCACCTCCCGGGCGCGGCCTTCGTGGACCTGGACAGGGAACTTGCCTCCGCCGCCGGTACCCGCGGCAGGCATCCGCTGCCCGATGTCGCGGAGTTCGGTGCCGCGATGCGCCGCGCGGGTGTGTCGTCCTCGAAACCGGTGGTCGTGTACGACGGCGGACAGGGCTGGGCGGCCGCCCGGGCGTGGTGGTTGCTGCGCTGGACGGGTCACCCGGACGTGCGGGTCCTCGACGGCGGGTTGCCGACCTGGAAGGGCCCCCTCCAGTCGTCCGTGCCGGGTCCGGCGCTCGCCGAGGGCGACTTCCAGCCGGTCCCGGGTGCCACGGGGCTGCTCGACGCGGACGCGGCGGCCGCGCTGGCCCGCTCGGGTGTGCTGTTCGACGCGCGCGCGGGGGAGCGGTACCGCGGGGAGGTCGAGCCGATCGACCGGGTCGGCGGGCACATCCCGGGAGCGGTGTCCGCGCCGACGAACGAGAACGTGGGGGCAGACGGGCGGTTCCTGCCCGCCGAGGAGCTCCACGCGCGCTTCAAGGCCCTCGGAGCGAGCGACGGCTCCGCGGTCGGCGTGTACTGCGGTTCGGGCGTCTCCGGGGCGCACGAGGTGCTGGCGCTGGCGGTCGCGGGGATCCCGGCGGCACTGTATGTGGGGTCCTGGTCGGAATGGTCCTCGGATCCGTCCCGACCGGTCGCCGTGGGCCCGGACCCGCAATAGCGCTACGGCCCGACGGCCCCGATCGGCGGCAGCCGTACAGCCCGAGGGGCCGCACCGAATCGGTGCGGCCCCTCGGGGACGTCTGTCGGGGACGTCGTACGGGCGGTCGCCCGGCTACTCCTGCTTTTTCCGCCGGGTCCCGAACACGATCTCGTCCCAGCTCGGGACCGCCGCGCGGCGGCCGGGGCGGACGCCGTCGGCCTCGGCCTGGCGGTCGGTGGAGCCGGTGAGGCGGTCGCGGTGGCTGCCGACCGAGCGGGGCATGAGGACGTCCGCGTAGGCCGAGCCGGCCGAGGCCGCCGGAGCCGGGGGCTCCTCCTCCACCGGTTCGTCGGCCGGTTCCTCCACGGGCGCGGGGGTGTCCGACGGGCGCTCCGGGACCACCAGGTCGCCCCGGAAGCTCGGCACCGCCTCCAGCAGGCTGGTCAGCGAGTCGCGCTCGCTCACCGCCTCCTCGACCGGTTCGGGCGTCGGCGCGGGCAGGCTCGGCCGCTCCAGGGCGCGGTCCAGCGGGCGGTCCCGGGGCAGCCGGGCGATCCGTGGGACGAACGGAAAGCTGGGCTCGGGCGCGACGAGGTCGTCGGACTCGCCGATCAGCGAGCGGGCCTCCTCGTCGACGGCCTGGACGAGCCGCCGCGGCGGGTCGTAGGTCCAGCTCGCCGAGTGCGGTTCGCCCGCGACCAGATAGACCAGCAGGACTTCCCAGGTGCCGTCGTCGCGGCGCCAGGAGTCCCACTGGACGGTGTCCTTGTCGGCGCCGCGCAGCAGCAGTCGCTCCTGGACGGCCTCGCCGAGTTGGGGGCCCGCGTTCTCGCCGGGCCGGCGGACGGGTGTCTTGCGGGCCCGCTCGGCCATGAACGCGCGCTCGGCGAGGACGGGGCCCTCGAAGCGGCGGACACGGTCGACGGGGATGCCGGCCATCTGCGCGACCTCTTCGGCCGTCGCACCGGCGCGTATACGTGCCTGAATGTCGCGGGGGCGGAGATGACTCTCCACCTCGATCTCGATCTGGCCGAGGCGGGGACGGTCGCCGCGTACCGCGGCGCGCAGACGCTCGTCAATCGGAAGCGTGTACTCCGTGCTGTCCGCAGCCTTCAGCACCAGCCGTGTGCCGTCATTCGAGACGGCCACGACACGCAGTTCGGGCATGGGGACCTCCCGGGTGGTGCCTGCCGACGTCACGTGCGTCGCTGCTTCCGCTAGTCGAGTGTGGCCTGCCCGGGTGCAGCCTGCCACAACCTTGCCGAGTTGCCCGGCGTGTCGGGCATGGACCCTGGGCCGCCGTTATGGCACGGTTACTTATTCGCAACGCTAAGTGACCAACTCCGTCACCCTGTGCAACTAGCCCCCTCCAGGCGGTCCTTGAAGGCCACGGACGCCCTGGCGGGAGACCGGACCCAGGGCTCGCAACAGTACTCCATTCGGACCACGTGCGTGGATTGGCGCGCCGCCCAACTTCTGGTGGCAGAGGGGACTTGGCCGTCTCCCGCGCGGTTCTACGGATCTTGAACGTGGCCTATCTCACGGAATCGCCAGAAATGGAACCATTGGTTTCGTGACAGGGGCCGGACCCCGCAACAGCCGCGACACCCGGGGGAGTTCACGGAGGGCACCGTCAACCGTGCCCGGGTGCCGTCACAGAGGAGAACGCCTGGTCCTCGAAGTCCGGCGTGGACACGCCCACTTCGACGAGCGAGCCCGACGCTACGACCCCAACACCCGCCGCAGGTAGTCGTTCTGGAACCGGCGATCAGGATCAAGGCGGTCCCGCAGCGCGGTGAACTCGCCGAAGCGCGGGTAGACGCCGGCGAAGTACCCGGCGTCGCGGGTGTGCACCTTGCCCCAGTGCGGCCGGCCCTCGTGCGCGGTGAAGATGCGCTCGGCCGCGGTGAAGTAGGCCTGATAAGGAGTGCCCTTGACCATGTGGACGGCGATGTACGCGCTGTCGCGGCCGGATGCCGTGGAGAGGGTGATGTCGTCGGCCGGTGCGGTGCGCACCTCGACCGGGAAGCTGACCTTCAGGCCGGAGCGTTCGACCATGGTCCGCAGTTCGCGCAGCGTCTCGGTGACGGCCGCGCGCGGGACGGCGTACTCCATCTCCACGAAACGCACCCGGCGCGGCGACGTGAAGACCTTGTACGGGATGTCCGTGTACGTGCGCGAGGACAGGGCCTTGCTGGAGATCCGGGCGATGGCCGGGACCGTCGCGGGCGCCGCGCGGCCGACCCACTGGGCCACCTGGAAGACGCCGTTGGAGAGGAACTCGTCCTCGATCCAGCCCTGGAGCTGCGGCACCGGCTTCTCCGGGCCCGCGCTGCGGTTGTTGCGCTTGGTGTTGGTGCTGCCGGTGTGCGGGAACCAGTAGAACTCGAAGTGCTCGTTCTCGGCCCACAGTTCGTCGAAGTCGGCGAGGACCCGGTCGAAGGGCATCGGCTCCTCGCGAGCCGTCAGCAGGAAGATCGGCTCCACGGCGAAGGTGATCGCGGTGACGATGCCGAGTGCGCCGAGGCCTGTCCGGGCCGCCGCGAAGACCTCGGGATTCTCCTTCTCGGAGCACGCGAGCACCGAACCGTCGGCCGTCACCAGCTCCAGCCCTCTGATCTGGGCGGCGATCGAAGCGGACTCGCGACCCGTGCCGTGGGTGCCGGTGCTGGTGGCGCCGGAGACGGTCTGCTCCATGATGTCGCCCATGTTCGTGAGCGACAGCCCCTCGCGCGCGAGAGCCATGTTGAGCCTCTTGAGCGGCGTACCGGCCTCGACCGTGACCGTCATGGCATCGCGGTCGATGTCGCGGATACCGGTCAACAGTTGAGGGCGGATCAACACACCGTCGGTGGCGGCGATCGACGTGAAGGAGTGCCCGGTGCCGACGGCCTTCACCTTCAGACCGTCCTCGGCCGCCTTCCGTACGGCGTCCGCGAGCTCCTCGACCGAGGCGGGAGTGACCTCCCGCGCGGGGCGTGCGGTGACGTTTCCGCCCCAGTTACGCCACGTGCCGTTCTTCCCGCTCGCTGTGCTGCTCAACGGTGCCTCCCCGACGCGGAGCCGGCCGCTTGAGCCGGCGGTACCCCAGGAAACCGACCGCGACCGCGACGGCTCCGGACACCGCCGGAACCCCGTACCCGGCGCGCGCCCCGGCCTCGTCGATGACCCAGCCGGCCGCGGAGGAGCCGAGTGCGACCCCGACCGCGAGCCCGGTACTGATCCAGGTCATGCCCTCGGTCAGCTGCGCGCGTGGTACGTGCTGCTCGATGAGGGACATCGTGGTGATCATCGTGGGAGCGATGGCCAGGCCCGCAACGAACAGCGCCACGGCCAGAAACGGCAAGTTTCCGACCAGTAGGAGGGGGATCATACTCACGGCCATCGCGCATATGCCCAGCAGCCAGCGAGGTTCGGGTGCCCCCTTGAAGTGCAGCAGCCCGAAGATGAGACCGGCCACACAGGAGCCCGCCGCGTACAGGGCGAGCACAACGCTCGCGGCGCCCTTGTGTCCCCGCTCGTCGGCGAAGGCCACGGTGACCACGTCGACCGCACCGAAGATGGCCCCGGTCGCCACGAAGGTGGCCACCAGGACCTGGAGCCCGGGGGAGCGCAGGGCGCTGCCGCCGGCACCGTGCTTCTCGCGCGGGTGCGGTGCGGGCTCGGTGGCGCGCTGCGCGGTCAGCCAGAAGACCCCGACCGCCAGGAAGCACGCGGCGAGCAGGGGCCCCGCCTCCGGGAACCACGCGGTCGACAGCCCGATGGAGATGATCGGCCCGAAGATGAAGCAGACCTCGTCGATCACCGACTCGAACGAGTACGCGGTGTGCAACTGAGGCGTCCCGCCGTACACAGCCGCCCACCGCGCGCGGATCATCGCGCCGATGCTCGGCACGCACCCGATGCCCGCGCTGAACACGTAGAGCGTCCAGTCCGGCCACCGGTAGTGGGCGGCGAACAGGAGCCCGGCCGCCGCGCCGAGCGCGATCAGCGTCACCGGCCGCAGCACCCGCCGCTGCCCGTGCTGGTCGACCAGCCGCGAGACCTGCGGACCCGCCACCGCGGCGGCCAGCGCCATGGTGGCCGACAGCGCGCCGGCCAGGCCGTACCGTCCGGTCAGCTGGGACACCATGGTCACCACGCCGATGCCCATCATCGACAGCGGCATCCGGCCGAGGAACCCCGCGGCGGAGAAGCCCTTGCTGCCGGGGGCGGCGAACAGGGCGAGGTAGGGACTCGGCACGAGGGTCTCCGGTCTGGACGGATCGGCTGTGGGTGCCGACAGTCCAGTAAGGCGTGAATGCGGCGGATACAGCTTACGAGTTAGGTGACCCTAATGCACCTGGCGGTCGGGATCCGGAACTCCGTCCCACACCCCACCGTTTTCCGGCTGTCAGTACCGGATGACAGGATCGACCCATGCGAGACGCGCTCGATGCCAGCCCCTACGACGCCCTGCTCCTGCTCTCGTTCGGCGGCCCCGAGGGCCCGGACGACGTCGTCCCGTTCCTGGAGAACGTGACGAGAGGGCGCGGCATCCCCAAGGAACGCCTGAAGGAAGTCGGACAGCACTACTTCCTGTTCGGCGGGGTCAGCCCCATCAACGACCAGAACCGCGCCCTGCTGGACGCCCTGCGCAAGGACTTCGTCGAGCACGGCCTGGACCTGCCGATCTACTGGGGCAACCGCAACTGGGCCCCGTACCTGACGGACACCCTGCGCGAGATGACCGCCGACGGCCACCGCCGCATCCTGGTCCTCGCCACCAGCGCGTACGCCTCGTACTCGGGCTGCCGCCAGTACCGGGAGAACCTCGCCGACTCGCTCGCGGCGCTCCAGGCCGAGGGCGTCGAGCTTCCGAAGATCGACAAGCTGCGGCACTACTTCAACCACGAGGGCTTCCTCGAGCCCATGATCGAGGGCGTGCTGCGGTCCCTCGCCGATCTTCCCGAGGACGTCCGGGACGGCGCCCACATCGCCTTCTCGACCCACTCGATCCCGAACGCCTCGGCGGACACCTCGGGCCCGGTGGAGGAGCACGGCGACGGTGGGGCGTACGTGAGGCAGCACCTGGAGGTCGCGCGGCTGATCGCCGACGCCGTCCGCGAGCGCACCGGCGTCGACCACCCGTGGCAGCTCGTCTACCAGTCCCGCTCGGGCGCCCCGCACATCCCGTGGCTGGAGCCGGACATCTGCGACCACCTGGAGGAGCGCCACGAGGCCGGCGCGCGCGCGGTGGTGATCGCTCCCATCGGCTTCGTCTCCGACCACATGGAGGTCCTGTACGACCTCGACACGGAGGCCGAGGCGAAGGCGGCGGAGCTGGGCCTGCCGATGCGGCGCTCGGCCACCGTGGGCGCCGACCCGCGGTTCGCGGCGGCGATCCGTGACCTGGTCCTGGAGCGTGCCGCGGTCGAGCGGGGCCAGGACGTCACCCCGTGTGCCCTCGGCGCGCTCGGCGCGAGCCACAACCTCTGCCCGGTCGGCTGCTGTCCCTCCCGTGCCCCCCGTCCCGCCGCCGCGGGCGTCGACAGCCCCTACGCGTGAGGAGCCCTGTGACTGCCCCGCTGCACACGGAACTGCTTCGGCTCGCCCAGGAGGCCGCCCACAAGGCCGGCGCCCTGCTGCGGGACGGCCGTCCGGCCGACCTCGCGGTGGCCGCCACGAAGTCCAGCCCCATCGACGTGGTCACCGAGATGGACATCGCCGCGGAGAAGCTGATCACCGACCTGATCTCCGCCCACCGCCCCGACGACGGCTTCCTCGGCGAGGAGGGCGCCTCCAGCGAGGGCACGAGCGGTGTCCGCTGGGTGATCGACCCCCTCGACGGCACGGTCAACTACCTGTACGGGCTGCCCACTTGGGCCGTCTCCATCGCCGCCGAGCAGCACGGCGAAACGGTCGTCGGAGTGGTGGCGGCCCCGATGCGCGGCGAGACGTACCACGCGGTCAAGGCCGAGGGCGCCTGGGCCACGGGCGCGTGGGAGGGCGAGCGCGCACTCGCCTGCCGTCCCGCCCCGCCCCTGGACCAGGCCCTGGTCTCCACGGGCTTCAACTACGTCCTGGAGGTCCGCGCCCACCAGGCCGAGGTCGCCCGGAAGCTGATCCCGCTCCTGCGCGACATCCGCCGCAGCGGCTCCGCGGCGGTGGACCTGTGCGACGTGGCGGCGGGCCGACTGGACGGCTACTACGAGCGCGGCCTGAACGCCTGGGACCTCGCTGCGGGCGACCTGATCGCCCGGGAGGCGGGCGCCCTGACCGGTGGGCGCCCCGGAGAGCGCCCCGCACGCGATCTGGCGATCGCGGCCACCCCGGGCGTCTTCGAGCCCCTCCAGCGGCTCCTGGAGGACTTCGGCGCCTGGCACGACTGACGGGGCGCGACAGAGCGCAAACCGACAGGGCGCAAACCAATGGGCCCCGGTGCTGGATTCACCGGGGCCCACTGTCCTGCTCAAAGCCGATCAGACGCTAAGCGCTGACCTCCACACCGTGTTCGGCGGCGAGCCGGCGCAGGTCGTCGAGTTCGCCCTGCTCCACCTCGACGAGGAAGTCGTCGCCCTCGTTGCGAGCCCGCGTCAGGTCGGTCTCCGTCGCCCTTATGCGCTGCAGAAGTCCTGCGGTGAATGCGTCCATGCTGCGCCCCCTCGTCCTGGGTCGTGGGTCGGTGGCACGGGGGTGTGCCGTTCGGAAGGGGCGATCACGCCTCCAGCAGATGCCCAGCGCTGCCCTGCTGGGCGGCGACGGCGCCGGACACCCACGCCCGCTCTGCGGAAAGCGGATTGCGGTGTACCGCATGGTGCTGCGGCACATGCAGAGCGTGATCGCGGGGTGTAAAGCCGTCCTCCCCCCGCTCTCTTCCACGGAAACCTCAACCGAGGGAGAAAATCTCGCATTCCCCGGCTTCACACCTGTCCTTCACCCGGCCCCACACCTGGGCTTCAGACGGCCGTTCCCCGCCTTACAGCCGACTTATGGCCGAAAAGGGCAGGATGGAGGTCAACACTCACCGAGCCCCTGCCCGCGTGCCCCGACAAGCGCTACGCGGGTGGACACAGGAAGGACAAGCGACGTGCGCGTACTCGTCGTCGAGGACGAGCAGCTGCTCGCCGATGCGGTGGCCACCGGACTGCGCCGGGAGGCCATGGCCGTCGACGTCGTGTACGACGGTGCGGCCGCCCTGGAGCGCATCGGCGTGAACGACTACGACGTGGTCGTCCTCGACCGCGACCTCCCGCTCGTGCACGGCGACGACGTCTGCCGCAAGATCGTCGAGCTCGGTATGCCCACGCGCGTGCTGATGCTCACCGCCTCCGGCGACGTCAGCGACCGGGTCGAGGGTCTGGAGATCGGCGCCGACGACTACCTGCCCAAGCCCTTCGCGTTCAGCGAGCTGACGGCACGCGTGCGTGCCCTCGGCCGCCGTACGAGCGTGCCGCTGCCGCCCGTCCTGGAGCGCGCCGGCATCAAGCTGGACCCGAACCGCCGCGAGGTCTTCCGCGACGGCAAGGAGGTGCAGCTCGCGCCCAAGGAGTTCGCCGTCCTGGAGGTGCTGATGCGCTCCGAGGGCGCGGTCGTCTCCGCGGAGCAGCTCCTGGAGAAGGCCTGGGACGAGAACACCGACCCGTTCACCAACGTCGTCCGGGTGACCGTCATGACCCTGCGCCGCAAGCTGGGCGAGCCGCCCGTCATCGTCACCGTGCCCGGCTCCGGCTACCGGATCTGATCGCCGTGGCCGCGACCCCCGCGCCTCCCGAGGCACCTCCGAAGCCCACCTGGGACCCGCGGCGGCCGGAGCCGCCGTTCCCCTGGCTGCGTCCCACCATCCGCATACGGCTGACCCTGCTGTACGGCGGCATGTTCCTGATCGCCGGCATCCTGCTGCTGTCGATCATCTACCTGCTGGCCGCGCAGGCCCTTCACGAGGGCAGTGGCCCGTCCTTCGAGGTGACCGGGAGCAACCTCGACATAACCAGTTCCACCTGCCCCCTGCTGGAGACCGCCACCACGCAGAACCAGTTCAACGACTTCCTCAAGCAGTGCGACGCGACGCAGCGCAACCACGCGCTGGACGATCTCCTCAGCCGTTCCCTCCTCGCCCTCCTCGGCCTGGCGATCATCGCTTTCGCGTTCGGCTACGCCATGGCCGGCCGGGTGCTGTCGCCGCTCGGCCGGATCACCCGGACCGCGCGCGCGGTGGCCGGCTCGGACCTGGCCCGGCGGATCGAGCTGGACGGCCCGGACGACGAGCTGAAGGAACTGGCCGACACCTTCGACGAGATGCTGGAACGCCTGGAGCGGGCCTTCACGGCCCAGCAGCGTTTCGTCGGCAACGCCTCGCACGAGCTGAGAACGCCCCTGGCGATCAACCGCACACTCCTGGAGGTGCATCTCTCCGACCCCGGGGCACCGATGGAGCTCCAGCAGCTCGGCAAGACGCTGCTGGCCACCAACGAGCGCAGCGAGCAGCTCGTGGAGGGCCTGCTGCTGCTCGCCCGCAGCGACAACCAGATCGTCGAGCGCAAGCCTGTGGACCTCGCCGAGGTCGCCGAGCAGGCCGTGGACCAGGTGCACGCCGAGGCCACGGCCAAGGGCGTGGTGATCCGGGGCGAGCAGAAGCCCGCGGTCGTCCAGGGCAACGGCGTACTGCTGGAGCGGATCGCGCTGAACCTCGTGCAGAACGCCGTGCGGTACAACGTGCCGGAGGACGGCTGGGTCGAGGTCACCACCGAGGTCCAGCACGGTTCCGCGGTCCTGGTCGTGTCCAACACGGGCCCGGTCGTGCCGGCGTACGAGATCGACAATCTCTTCGAGCCGTTCAAGCGGCTGCGGGGCGCCGATCGCACCGGCAGCGACAAGGGCGTCGGACTCGGTCTGTCCATCGTCCGCTCGGTGGCCCGGGCGCACGGCGGGCACATCTACGCACAGCCGCGCGAGGGAGGAGGACTCGTGATGCGGGTCACCCTTCCGATCTGAGATCATGTCGCCGACACACGGGGATGTTCGCTTTGCGCGGAATTTTCTGGGCACTCGTCGAGCCGTCCCGTGTGTGATCGATCACAAGGGCGAAATTCAGGCCATCTACTGTCGGTGATCAAGAATGCTGCCGGAAAGCCGGGAAAGTCCGGGTTTTCGGGGGCCCTGATCACGGGAAGTACACGGTGAGACGCCTTTGAAGTGCGGCATTCGGACCGTGTACGGTCCCCATCGCCATCCCAGCCGATCACTCATGAGGAGTCCGGTTGGGTGTCGATTGAGTAACAGACCTTGATGTGAGGCAAAATCTCCGCCTCGGGTCGGGCACAAGTCCGGCCTCTCACGCGTTACGTGCGCTGGAGACACCGCAGACACCCAGAGGGGGAGAGCGACATGGCAACGGATTACGACACCCCACGCAAGACCGACGACGACGTCGACTCGGACAGCCTTGAAGAGCTGAAGGCCAGGCGGAACGACAAGTCGACGTCAGCAGTGGACGTCGACGAGTTCGAGGCCGCCGAAGGCCTGGAGCTGCCCGGCGCGGACCTCTCGAACGAGGAGTTGGCCGTCCGGGTGCTGCCCAAGCAGCAGGACGAGTTCACCTGCATGAGCTGCTTCCTGGTGCACCACCGCAGTCAGCTGGCCCGCGAGAAGAACGGTCAGCCGATCTGCCGCGACTGCGACTGAGGACGGGTCGGCCGTGACTGGCTCGACCCCTCCCTGGAAGCGCCGCTCCCCCCTGCCGGGAGCGGACCAAGGGCCGTCCGACGGCCCTCACGGTGCGCGTGACGACGGGCGGGGCTCATCAGGTACGGGAGCCTCGCTCGAACCCGCGGCCGGCCGGGGTGACCTCCCGGCGTCCGCGGACCATCCCGCGCCCGTCGCCAGGCGACGGGTCGCGGTGATGCGCGAGAAGGTCGGGGAGGGCGTCCGCAGAGGCGGCAGCCGCGCCAGGGCAGGCCTGGCGTACCTCGCCGACCGGATCATCGACAACGCCCCGCGGATCCCCGTACGCGACCTCTCGACGCTCCGCAGGCAGTTCCCGGGCCTCGGACCCGAGCAGCTCGCCGACAAGCTCGTGGCGGGCGCCGCAAACGCGTCCTCGACCGTCGGCGCCGGGATCGGCGCGGCGGCGATGCTGCCCGTCCCGCCGGCGATGCCGACGGAGCTGGCCGCGGAGATCACCGGGGTCGCGGCGATCGAGCTGAAGATGATCGCCGAGCTCCACGAGGTCTACGGCGTGCGGCCGCCGGGCGGTCTGAAGGACCGCAGCACCGCGTATCTGAACTCGTGGTCGGGAGAGCGCGGCATCGACGTGACCAAGCCGTCGACGATCAACTCCGCCCTCGGCGGCCCGATGAAAGCGCAGCTGCGGCAGCAGATCATGAAGCGGATGGTCCGGAACCTGCCGAACCTGATGCCGTTCATGGTCGGCGCGGCCGTCGGAGCGGTCATGAACCGCAGAGACACCAAGAAGCTCGCGGCACGCATCCGCGCGGACCTGCGGAAGACCCAGGTGCCCTGGGACGCGCTGGATGCGCTCCCGCCGCTGGAGACGCCGGCGGACCCCCTGGCGATCGGGGACATCGCGAAGGAACTCGGGCGGGGACACGGCGAGGGCCATGGCTCCGGCGAGGGCCGCGAGACCCGGTAAGAGTTCCGTGAGAGTCCTCGGCCCGCGGGACCCCCGGACGACCTCCCCGCGGGGTGAAACCTCGCGAGAACGTTCTAGGCGGCGTCCCGGGCCTGCTTGATCGCCTCCGCCAGCCGCTCCGGCTCTCGCGTCGACAGGTACAGGTACGGCGTCGGGTCCTCGGGGTCCGTGACCTCCACGCGCAGGGCCGTGGGGATGTAGGCGCGCAGCAGCAGGAAGGCGCGGGTGTCGGCCTTGTACGTGCGCCAGGCGCGCGCCTCCTCCGCGTCCAGCACCTCCGCCGCACCCAGCGCCGTGACCGGGATCTTCGCCTCGCCGGCGATCAGCGAGCCGCCCACGACACGGATGCGCGGCGAGCCGTACGAACTGGCGACGACCGCCGCGGCCGCGGTGCCGCCGACCAGGCCGCCGAGCAACGGCAGCGTGCCGAACGGCAGCAGGATCAGGGCGAAGGAGACCCCCACCAGGAACGAGATGAACCACCACGAGCGGGGGGCGGTGAGGCGTTCTTCGTACGGGGTGGCGGAGAGCTGCATGAAGCCAAGCTTGGCACGGTGTTAGAAGAGGGCCGACGCGCGGGTAAGGTCTGCGCCTGTGAGTGGTAGTTCCGCAGCTCTTAAGCCTCCCGCCGACGCCGTGCCGCCGGTGCGTCACCCCGACGCGCCCGCACCCGGCGAGCTCCTCGGCGCGCACTACGGCCAGTGCTTCGGCTGTGGCGGCGAGCAGGCCCACGGGCTGCATCTGGCGGCCCGGGCCGCCGAAGGCGTCCGCGTCACCGCCGAGTTCACCGTGCGGCCCGCCCACCAGGGCGCCCCCGGCCTCGCGCACGGCGGCGTGCTCGCCACCGCCCTCGACGAGACCCTCGGCTCGCTGAACTGGCTGCTGCGCACCATCGCGGTGACCGGACGGCTGGAGACCGACTTCGCGCGGCCCGTCCCCGTGGACACGGTGCTGTACCTGGAGGCCGAGGTGACGGCCGTCGCCGGGCGGAAGATCTACTCGACCGCCACCGGACGCATCGGCGGCCCCGACGGCCCCGTCGCCGTCCGCGCCGAGGCGCTCTTCATCGAGGTGAAGGTCGACCACTTCATCGACAACGGCCGCCCCGAGGAGATCCAGGCGGCCATGAGCGACCCGGACCAGGTCCGGCGTGCCCGTGCCTTCGAGGTGAACCCGTGAGCCGTGAGCCCCTGAACGTACTGATCCGGCGCGTCGACCCCGACGTACCGCTTCCGTCGTACGAGCACCCCGGTGACGCGGGAGCCGATCTGCGCACCACCGAAGGCTGTGAACTGAAGCCGGGTGAACGGGCCGTGCTGCCCACGGGGGTGTCTGTGGCGCTCCCTGAGGGGTACGCGGCCTTCGTGCACCCCCGATCCGGCCTCGCCGCCCGCTGCGGTGTCGCTCTCGTGAATGCCCCGGGGACGGTTGATGCCGGGTACCGTGGGGAGATCAAGGTGATCGTGGTGAATCTCGATCCGCGCGAGTCGGTGCGGTTCGAGCGCTTCGACCGGATTGCCCAACTGGTCGTCCAGCAGGTCGAGCGGGTCCGCTTCCAGGAGGTCGCGGAACTTCCCGACTCGGCGCGGGCCGAAGGGGGCTTCGGGTCCACCGGAGGCCATGCCGCGGTGGCCGGGGCAAGCAGCACAAACGGTCAGGCCGCCGTCGGCGGCCGGGCGGGTGGGAATCGATACGCTTCGGTCGTATCCGACCGGGAAGGACAGTGACGTGTTCGGACGTCGCAAGAATAAGGATGCCGCCGACGGCGCGGCCGGCGAGGCCGAGCAGGTCGTCGACAGTGTCGGCGCTGAGGCGGACGAAGACGGTGCGCGCGAGCGCGTGAGGCTCGAGCCCGAGCCCCGGCCCGACGGGCCCTGGGACGACACCGAGGTGCGCGAGCCCGGCG
Organism: Streptomyces sp. RG80; assembly: GCF_040446465.1. Lineage (NCBI taxonomy): Bacteria > Bacillati > Actinomycetota > Actinomycetes > Kitasatosporales > Streptomycetaceae > Streptomyces > Streptomyces sp. RG80. Next base: position 145,408 of record NZ_JBEAAJ010000003.1, read on the forward strand.
AGGGCCGGGTGGACCTGGGCGGTCTCTTCGTACCCGGCGTGGACGGCATGGAGCTGCGGGTCGAGGTCGCGGGTGACGCGATCGTCGCGGCCACCGTGGTGCTGCGCGACAGCGCCGTCCAGTTGCAGGCCTTCGCCGCGCCCAAGCGCGAGGGCATCTGGGGCGAGGTGCGCGAGGAGATCGCGACCGGCATCACCCAGCAGGGCGGCATCGTCGACGAGGTCGAGGGTCCCCTCGGCTGGGAGCTGCGGGCCCAGGTGCCGGTGCAGCTGCCGGACGGCACGGGCGGCTTCCAGGTCGTGCGGTTCGTCGGTGTGGACGGCCCCCGCTGGTTCCTGCGCGGGGTGATCTCGGGCCAGGGCGCGGTGCAGCCGCAGGCGGCCGGCCTGCTCGAGCAGATCTTCCGGGACACGGTCGTGGTCCGCGGCGAGGGCCCGATGGCGCCCCGCGACCCGATCGTCCTCAAGCTGCCGAACGACGCCCAGATGGTCCCCGAGGGTGTCCAGCAGCAGGACGAGAGCTCCCGCTTCTCCGGCGGCATGGGCCAGCTCCAGCGCGGACCGGAGATCACCGAGGTGCGCTGAGCCTCGTAGAACCACAAGGGCCGCATCCCTGACCGGGGGTGCGGCTCTTTCTCGTGCGTGAACCTCGTGCGCGGACCCTTGACGGCGCATTGGTCTGTACCTACCGTCTCGGCTCAACGCGTCTGTTCATAAAGGCGCTTCGCGTTCACATACGAGAACGGAAGGCCCCCACGCATGCGCAGAACCGCTCTTCTCGCAGCCGTCGCCGCCCTCGTCGCCGGTGTCCTCTCCTGGCCCGCCGGTGCCGCGCCCACCGCCCCCGCCACCTTCGCCCATCCCGGAGTCACCGTCTCCAAAGGGCAGTTGGACTTCGCCCGGAGCAAGGTCGACGCCGGCGCCCAGCCCTGGAAGGGCGCCTTCGACCGGATGATGGCGAGCAGGTACGCCGATCTGAACCGCACGCCCAAGCCGCGCGCGGTCGTCGAGTGCGGCTCGTACTCGAACCCCAACTACGGCTGCACCGACGAGCGCGAGGACGCCATAGCCGCGTACACCCACGCTCTGGCCTGGTACATCACCCGTGACGAGCGCTACGCGAAGAAGTCGATCCAGCTGATGGACGCCTGGTCCGCGGTGATCACCGACCACACCAACAGCAACGCGCCCCTCCAGACCGGCTGGGCCGGCTCCTCCTGGCCCAAGGCCGCCGAGATCATCAAGCACACGTACCCGGGCGGCTGGGCGGGCTCCGGGCGCTTCGGGACGATGCTCCGGAACGTCTACCTGCCCGAGATCATCAACGGCTCCAACTCCAACGGCAATTGGGAGCTGTCGATGATGGAGGCCGCCGTAGGCATCTCCGTCTTCCTGGAGGACCGGACGTCCTACGACAAGGCCATGGCCAAGTTCCGTACGCGTACCGCCGCCTATGTCTACCTCGCCTCCGACGGCGAGCTGCCGAAGACCGTGCCGAGCCAGAACCTCGACACCCGGGACAAGGTCGTCAGGTACTGGCAGGGGCAGTCCACCTTCGTCACCGGGCTGACCCAGGAGACCTGCCGAGACTTCACGCACACCGGGTACGGCGTCTCCGCGATCTCGCACATCGCCGAGACCAGCCGGATCCAGGGGCAGGACCTCTACGGCACCGACGTGGGGGAGCGGCTGCGGCAGGCGCTCGGGTTCCAGGCGAAGTACGAGCTGGGTACGGCCGTGCCGAGCTGGCTGTGCGGGGGATCGCTGAAGCTGGGGCTCGGGCCGGTCACCGAGGTCGGCTACAACGCCCTGCACAACAGGCTTGGCATGGGCATGACTAACACGCAGACACTGACCGAGCGCAACCGCCCGGCCGGCAGCAACAACCTCTTCGTCGCCTGGGAGACCCTCACCCACGGGGACAATCCGAGCTGACCGACCGTTGAACGACCGGGCGCCCCGTGGTGAACTGGCGCCCGGTCAACGGCTGCACGGGGGAGAGACGCATGAGCCAGGTGGTCACCGAGACCATGGTGCGGGTCGAGAACGTCCACAAGTCCTTCGGGCGTGGCGCCGGAGTCGTCCACGCCCTGCGCGGGGTCTCCCTGGAGGTGCCGCGCGGTGAACTCGTCGCCCTCAAGGGGCGGTCGGGGTCCGGGAAGACGACCCTCCTCAACATCGTCGGCGGGCTCGACACACCGGACGAGGGGCGAATCGAGGTCGCCGGGCGCGACCTGGCCGGGCTCGACGAGGACGGGCTGCTCGCCCTGCGCCGGGACAGCATCGGCTTCGTCTTCCAGTCCTTCGGGCTGATACCGATCCTCACCGCCGCCGAGAACGTCGGCGTCCCGATGCGGCTGCGCCGGGCCGACGCACGCGAGCGTGAGGAGCGGGTCGAGCTGCTGCTGTCCCTGGTGGGCCTCGCCGACCACGCGGCACAGCGGCCCACCGAGCTCTCCGGCGGCCAGCAGCAGCGGGTCGCCATCGCCCGCGCCCTCGCCAACAACCCCTCGCTCCTCATCGCCGACGAGCCGACCGGCCAGCTCGACGCGGAGACCGGGCACGCCGTGATGGAGCTGCTGCGGGCCGTCGTACGCAGTGAGAACGTCACCGCGTTGGTCGCCACGCACGACGCGACCCTGCTGGATCTGGCCGACCGGGTGCTGGAGCTGGGCGACGGGGAGATCGTCGAGGTCTGAGCCGGTGGGGCAGCGCGCTGGGGGGTGCCGTCAGGGTTGCGTCAAAGACGGGGCCCGCGGCCGTTCCGGGCCCGTTTGCCGGGATCGCTGGTCGTAGGGTCGACGCTGCGTAGGCAGTAGTGACCGGAAGACAATGAGAACCATGGGACGCGGCAGGCTTCGGATCTACCTCGGTGGGGCACCGGGCGTCGGCAAGACGTACGCGATGCTCTCCGAGGGGCATCGGCGCGTCGAGCGGGGCACCGACTGTGTGGTGGCCTTCGTGGAGCACCACGGCCGGCCGCGCACCGAGGTGATGCTGCACGGCCTGGAGCAGATCCCGCGCCGGGAGCTGGACCACCGGAACGCCGTCTTCACCGAGATGGACGTGGACGCCGTGCTGCGTCGCGCGCCCGCCGTCGCCCTGGTGGACGAACTCGCCCACACCAATGTCCCCGGCTCCCGCAACGCCAAGCGCTGGCAGGACGTCGAGGAGCTGCTGGCGGCCGGGATCGACGTGATCTCGACGGTCAACATCCAGCATCTGGAGTCGCTGGGGGACGTCGTCGAGTCGATCACCGGCGTACGGCAGCGGGAGACCGTCCCCGACGAGGTCGTACGGCGGGCCGACCAGATCGAGCTGGTCGACATGTCGCCCCAGGCGCTGCGGCGGCGGATGGCGCACGGCAACATCTACCAGCCGGACAAGGTCGATGCGGCCCTGTCGAACTACTTCCGGCCCGGGAACCTCACCGCGCTGCGCGAACTGGCGCTGCTGTGGGTCGCGGACCGGGTCGACGAGTACCTGAAGCAGTACCGCAGCGAGCACCGGGTGTCGAGGATCTGGGGCTCGCGGGAGCGGATCGTCGTCGGACTGACCGGCGGGCCGGAGGGGCGGACGCTGATCCGGCGGGCCGCGCGGCTCGCGGAGAAGGGCGCGGGCGGCGAGGTGCTGGCCGTCTACATAGCCCGCAGCGACGGACTGACGTCGGCCTCGCCCAAGGAACTCGCCGTCCAGCGCACCCTCGTAGAGGACCTCGGCGGCACCTTCCACCACGTCGTCGGCGACGACATACCCGCAGCTCTCCTCGACTTCGCCCGCGGCGCCAACGCCACGCAGATCGTCCTCGGCTCGTCCCGTCGCAAGACCTGGCAGTACGTCTTCGGGCCCGGTGTCGGCACCACGGTCGCCCGGGACTCGGGGCCCGACCTGGACGTCCACATCGTCACCCACGACGAGGTCGCCAAGGGGCGCGGGCTGCCCGTCGCCCGGGGCGCGCGGCTCGGCCGGGCCCGGATCATCTGGGGCTGGGCGGTCGGTGTGGTCGGCCCGGCGGTGATGGCCCTGCTGCTCAACACCGTCGATCTCGGCCTCGCCAACGACATGCTGCTGTTCCTGACCGCGACGGTGGCCGCCGCCCTGCTCGGCGGACTGCTGCCCGCGCTGGCCTCGGCTGCGGTCGGCTCCCTGCTGCTGAACTACTTCTACACACCGCCCCTGCACCACTGGACCATCGCCGATCCCAAGAACATCGTCGCCATCGCGATCTTCGTCGGCGTCGGCGTCTCGGTCGCCTCCGTGGTCGACCTCGCCGCCCGGCGCACCCATCAGGCGGCCCGGCTGCGGGCCGAGTCGGAGATCCTGTCCTTCCTCGCCGGCAACGTGCTGCGCGGCGAGACCGGCCTGGAGGAGCTCCTGGAGCGGGTCCGGGAGACCTTCGCGATGGAGTCGGCGGCCCTGCTGGAGCGCGTGAGCGACGTCGAGCCGTGGACCTGCGCGGGCCGGGCCGGGCCGGGGCGCTCGGTCCAGCGGCCCGAGGACGCGGACGTGGAGGTGCCGGTCGGCGACCACATGGCGCTGGCCCTGACCGGCCGGGTGCTGCCCGCCGAGGACCGCCGGGTGCTGGCCGCGTTCGCCGCGCAGGCCGCCGTGGCGCTGGACCGGCGGCGCCTACAGGAGGAGGCCGACCGGGCCCGGACGCTGGCCGAGGGCAACCGGATCCGGACGGCGCTGCTGGCCGCCGTCAGCCATGATCTGCGCACCCCGCTGGCCGGGATCAAGGCGGCCGTGTCCTCGCTGCGCTCCGACGACGTGGCGTGGTCCGAGGAGGACCAGGCCGAGCTGCTGGAGGGCATCGAGGAGGGCGCCGACCGGCTCGACCACCTGGTGGGGAACCTGCTCGACATGTCCCGGCTCCAGACCGGCACCGTCACGCCCCTGATCCGCGAGATCGACCTCGACGAGGTGGCGCCCATGGCGCTCGGCGGGGTGCCCGAGGACAGCGTGGAGCTGGACATCCCGGAGACGCTGCCCATGGTCGCCGTGGACGCGGGGCTCCTCGAGCGGGCCATGGCCAACCTGGTCGAGAACGCCGTCAAGTACAGCCCGCCCGGCCGGACCGTCCTGGTGTCCGCCAGCGCCATCGCCGACCGGGTCGAGGTCCGGGTGGTCGACCGCGGTCCCGGTGTCCCCGACGAGGCGAAGGAACGTATCTTCGAGCCCTTCCAGCGGTACGGCGACGCCCCGCGCGGTGCCGGGGTGGGGCTCGGTCTCGCGGTGGCCCGCGGCTTCTCCGAGGCGATGAACGGCACGCTGAACGCCGAGGACACACCGGGGGGCGGCCTCACCATGGTGCTGACGCTCCGGGCGACGCAGACGCGCCCCGAGCCGGAACCCGACGTACAACCCGAAAGGCAGGTCACATGACCCGGGTGCTCGTGATCGAAGACGAGCCGCAGATCGTGCGCGCCCTCGTGATCAACCTCAAGGCCCGCAAGTACGAGGTCGACGCGGCCCACGACGGCGCCACCGCCCTCGAGCTCGCCGCCGCCCGCCACCCCGACGTGGTGGTCCTCGACCTGGGGCTGCCCGACATGGACGGCGTCGAGGTGATCCGGGGGCTGCGCGGCTGGACCCGGGTGCCGATCCTGGTGCTGTCCGCCCGGCACTCCTCCGACGAGAAGGTCGAGGCGCTCGACGCGGGCGCCGACGACTACGTCACCAAGCCCTTCGGCATGGACGAGCTGCTGGCCAGGCTGCGGGCGGCGGTCCGGCGGGCCGAGCCGGTCGGACCCGGCGAGGACGACGTGACGACGGTGGAGACCGAGGGGTTCACCGTCGATCTCGCCGCGAAGAAGGTCAACCGGGGCGGCAAGGACGTGCGGCTGACCCCCACGGAGTGGCATCTGCTGGAGGTGCTGGTGCGCAACACCGGCCGCCTCGTCAGCCAGAAGCAGCTGCTCCAGGAGGTCTGGGGGCCGTCGTACGGAACGGAGACGAACTACCTGCGCGTCTACATGGCCCAGCTCAGAAGAAAGCTGGAGGCGGACCCGTCGCATCCGAAGCACTTCATCACCGAGCCCGGTATGGGTTACCGGTTCGAGGGCTAGTACCGCGGGTACGAAGGTGTCAGTGCACCCCGGTACGCTTCACATATGAGTGCTGTTCCGCGTTCCGAAAAGCCGGTGGGCCGGTTTCGGCGCATGCTCGACCGGCTTTCCTCGTCCCAGGAGGACCTGGAGTCGGAGGAGTTGCGGGAGGACGCCGAGACCGCAGGCTGCATCAAGATCTGTGACTGCCACGACCGACAGATCGTGACCGTTACTGGTACCTTGCGCACGGTCACGCTGCGCCCGAGAGCCGGTGTCCCCGCGCTGGAGGCCGAGCTGTTCGACGGCTCCGCCGCCCTGGACGTGGTGTGGCTCGGCAGGCGCTCGATCGTGGGAATCGAGCCGGGGCGCAAGCTGATCGCGTCCGGCCGGATCTCGATGAGCCGGGGCCGCCGGGTGCTGTTCAACCCGAAGTACGAACTGAGACCCCTCGGTAGGGAGTAGCCGGTGACGTCGCTCGACAAGCCGACCGAAGAGACCGACCAGCACGACGCCCGGGCGGTGACCGAGGCCGCGCTGTTCGAGGCCTTCGGAGGCCTGCGCGGCATGGTCGAGACGGTGCTGCCCGGTCTGCTCTTCGTCACGATCTACACGATCAACAAGGACCTGCACATGTCCGCCATCGCCGCGCTCGCGGTGTCGGTGGTCCTGGTCGTGGTCCGCCTGGCGACGAAGGACACCGTCAAGCACGCCTTCAGCGGCGTCTTCGGCGTGGCCTTCGGTGTCGTCTTCGCGATGATGACCGGCAACGCGAAGGACTTCTACCTGCCCGGCATGCTCTACACGCTGGGCCTGGCCCTGGCCTACATCATCACCACCCTGTGCGGGGTCCCGCTGATCGGCCTGATCCTCGGCCCGGTCTTCAAGGAGAACCTCTCCTGGCGCACCCGCAACCCGGGCCGCAAGAAGGCGTACGCCAAGGCCAGTTACGCCTGGGGCGCGATCCTGCTCGCCAAGTGCGCGATCCTCTTCCCGCTCTACTGGTGGGCCGACACCACACAGCTCGGCTGGGTGCTGATCGCCCTGAAGATCCCGCCGTTCCTGCTCGCCGTCTGGCTGACCTGGGTCTTCCTGGCCAAGGCGCCCGCGCCCATCGACGTGTTCGCCGAGATGGAGGCCGCGGAGAAGGCCGAGGAGGAGCGCAAGGCGGCGCTGTCCGCGGAGCAGCACGGCGAGACGACCCCCGGTGCCCGCCACCGGCGCGAGGCGTAGCCACCTCTACGACGACGGAGGGCGCCCCCGATGACCGGGGGCGCCCTCCGTCGTCGTACCGCCTTAGGAGGCCTCTTCCCGGCGCACCGACAGCAGGTCCTCCAGCTGCTCCTCGCGGGCCGGGGCGGCCACGAAGAGGAGTTCGTCGCCGGCCTCCAGGGAGTCGTCCTGGGTCGGCGTCAGGACCCGGTTGCCGCGGATGATCGTCACCAGGGACGTGTCCTGCGGCCACTCGACGTCGCCGACCTGGGTGCCGGCCAGGGCCGACTCCTCGGGCAGGGTCAGCTCGACGAGGTTGGCGTCGCCGTGGCTGAAGCGCAGCAGTCGGACCAGGTCGCCGACGCTCACCGCCTCCTCGACCAGGGCCGACATCAGTCGGGGGGTCGAGACGGCGACGTCCACGCCCCAGGACTCGTTGAAGAGCCACTCGTTCTTGGGGTTGTTCACGCGGGCGACGACGCGCGGGACGCCGTACTCCGTCTTCGCGAGCAGGGAGACGACCAGGTTGACCTTGTCGTCGCCGGTCGCGGCGATGACGACGTTGCAGCGCTGGAGCGCCGCCTCGTCCAGGGACGTGATCTCGCAGGCGTCGGCCAGCAGCCACTCCGCCTGGGGGACGCGCTCGACCGAGATGGCGGTCGGCGCCTTGTCGATGAGAAGGACCTCGTGGCCGTTCTCCAGCAGTTCGCCCGCGATCGAGCGGCCGACCGCGCCGGCACCGGCAATGGCGACCCTCATCAGTGACCGCCCTCCTCTTCGGGACCCTTGGCGAACGCCGCCTCGACCTTGTCGACCTCGTCGGTGCGCATCATCACGTGCACCAGGTCGCCCTCCTGCAGCACCGTCTGCGAGCTGGGCAGGATGGCCTCACCGAGCCGGGTCAGGAACGCCACCCGGACGCCCGTCTCCTCCTGGAGCCGGCTGATCCGCTGGCCCACCCAGGAGGCGGAGGTGTGCACCTCGGCCAGCTGGACACCGCCGGTGGGGTCGCGCCACAGCGGCTCGGCGCCCGAGGGCAGCAGCCGGCGCAGCATCTGGTCGGCCGTCCAGCGGACCGTGGCCACGGTCGGGATGCCCAGGCGCTGGTAGACCTCGGCCCGGCGGGGGTCGTAGATCCGGGCCGCGACGTTCTCGATGCCGAACATCTCGCGGGCCACGCGGGCCGCGATGATGTTGGAGTTGTCACCGCTGGAGACGGCGGCGAAGGCGCCGGCCTCCTCGATGCCCGCCTCGCGCAGGGTGTCCTGGTCGAAGCCGACCCCGGTGACGCGGCGGCCTCCGAACCCGGAGCCCAGTCGTCGGAAGGCGGTGGGGTCCTGGTCGATCACGGCGACCGTGTGCCCCTGTTGCTCCAGGGTCTGGGCGAGAGCGGAACCCACTCTGCCGCAGCCCATGATGACGATGTGCACGACCGTCCTTCCGGTGTCAAGAGATACTGCTCAGCCCCATCAGGGTCTCAGACCGTCGCCCAAGCTACACACGCACGGTAGGACGGCGGCACCCCTGTGCACGGTTGTCCCGAGGTTCGGGACGATCAGCGGCGGCTGATGCTGCGGACGCTCACCAACGTCAGGATTCCGAGGCCGACAAGCGTGGCGGCGGCGCCGATCAGCTCTGCGGTCGCGTGCATGGAGCCTCCAAGGGGCGGCGACAGACGGGTTTTTGTCATATAGACATGCGCATCCGGTCCCCCACGGAATCCGCAGCCGGGGCACCCCGTGTTTTCACCCGGAGGGCAGAAGCGGGGTGGCGGGTGGTTGCGCACCCGTTCGAACGCCTACGATGTTCAGTCGTGTCCAAACTGACCGACGTGCCCAAACGGATTCTGATCGGGCGCGCACTGCGCAGTGACCGGCTGGGCGAAACGCTCCTGCCGAAGCGCATTGCTCTCCCCGTCTTCGCCTCCGACCCGCTGTCCTCCGTGGCGTACGCTCCCGGCGAGGTGCTGCTGGTCCTGTCCATCGCGGGCGTGTCGGCGTACCACTTCAGCCCTTGGATCGCCGTCGCGGTCGTGGTGCTGATGTTCACGGTGGTCGCCTCGTACCGGCAGAACGTCCACGCCTACCCGAGCGGCGGCGGCGACTACGAGGTCGCCAACACCAACCTCGGGCCCAAGGCCGGCCTCACCGTCGCCAGCGCCCTGCTCGTCGACTACGTCCTGACCGTCGCCGTGTCGATCTCCTCCGGCATCGAGAACCTCGGCTCCGCGGTGCCCTTCGTCGTCGAGCACAAGGTGCTCTGCGCGATCGGCGTGATCGTGCTGCTCACCCTGATGAACCTGCGCGGCGTGCGCGAGTCCGGCTCGCTGTTCGCGATCCCGACGTACGTCTTCGTCGCGGGCGTCTTCATCATGATCGCCTGGGGCGCGTTCCGCGGCCTGGTCCTCGACGAGACCATGCGGGCGCCGACCGCGGACTACCAGATCAAGCCCGAACACCAGGGCCTGGCCGGCTTCGCCCTGGTCTTCCTGCTGCTGCGCGCCTTCTCCTCCGGCTGTGCCGCGCTCACCGGCGTCGAGGCCATCTCCAACGGCGTTCCGGCGTTCCGCAAGCCGAAGTCCAAGAACGCGGCGACCACGCTCGCCGCGATGGGCCTGCTCGCCGTCACCATGTTCTGCGGCATCATCGCGCTGGCCATGGTGACCAAGGTCCGCATGGCCGAGAACCCGGCCGTCGACCTGGTCCACGACGGTGTCGCGCTCGGCTCCGACTACGTCCAGAACCCGGTGATCTCCCAGGTCGCCGAGGCCGTCTTCGGCAAGGGCAGCTTCCTGTTCATCGTGCTGGCCGCGGCCACCGCGCTGGTGCTGTTCCTCGCCGCGAACACCGCCTACAACGGCTTCCCGCTGCTCGGCTCGATCCTCGCCCAGGACCGCTACCTCCCGCGCCAGCTGCACACCCGCGGCGACCGCCTGGCGTTCTCCAACGGCATCGTGCTGCTCGCCGGCGCGGCCGGACTGCTGGTCGGGATCTACGGCGCCGACTCCACCCGGCTCATCCAGCTCTACATCGTCGGCGTGTTCGTGTCCTTCACGCTCAGCCAGACCGGCATGGTCCGGCACTGGAACCGCCACCTGGCCACCGAGAAGGACGAGACCAAGCGCCGTCACATGGTCCGCTCGCGCGCCATCAACGCCTTCGGCGCCTTCTTCACCGGCCTGGTGCTGGTCGTCGTCCTGGTCACCAAGTTCACGCACGGCGCCTGGGTCGCCCTGCTCGGCATGGTGATCTTCTACGCGACCATGTCCGCGATCCGTAAGCACTACGACCGCGTGGCCGAGGAGATCGCGGCCCCCGAGGGCCCGAGCGACGACAGCGTACGACCCTCCCGCGTCCACTCGGTCGTCCTGATCTCCAAGATCCACCGGCCGACCCTGCGGGCCCTGGCCTACGCCAAGCTGATGCGCTCCGACACCCTGGAGGCGCTGAGCGTCAACGTCGACCCGGCGGAGACCAAGGCGCTGCGCGCGGAGTGGGAGCGGCGCGGGATCGACGTACCGCTGAAGGTGCTGGACTCGCCGTACCGCGAGATCACGCGGCCGGTCATCGAGTACGTGAAGAGCCTGCGCAAGGAGTCGCCGCGGGACGCGGTGTCCGTGATCATTCCCGAGTACGTGGTCGGCCACTGGTACGAGCATCTGCTGCACAACCAGAGCGCGCTCAGGCTCAAGGGCCGGCTGCTGTTCACGCCGGGGGTCATGGTGACCTCGGTGCCGTACCAGCTCCAGTCCTCGGAGGCGGCGAAGAACCGGGCCAAGAAGCGGCAGGACTGGAACGCGCCGGGTGCGGTGCGGCGTGGTCCGGCCGTGGAGCGGGCGAAGGAGACGTCGACGCCGAAGTAGACTGGTTGGCTGTCGTCCCGGCCGCTTTCGTTCCGTGTCCGGCCGTTTCCCCCCTTGACGTTGTGGAGTCACCCCGCCATGCAGGCAGAACCGAAGAAATCGCTGGTGGGGATGGAGTTCGAGGTCGAGGTCGGACCCGTCGCCCACGGCGGGCACTGCATCGCCCGTACCTCCGACGGGCAGGTGCTGTTCGTCCGGCACGCGCTGCCCGAGGAGCGGGTGATCGCGCGGGTGACCGAGGGCGAGGAGGGGGCGCGGTTCCTGCGCGCGGACGCGGTGTCGGTGCTGTCGGCCTCCAAGGACCGCGTCGAGGCGCCCTGTCCCTTCGCCGGCCCCGGCCGCTGCGGTGGCTGCGACTGGCAGCACGCCAAGCCGGGCGCCCAGCGTCGCCTCAAGGGCGAGGTCGTCGCCGAGCAGCTCAAGCGGCTCGCGGGGCTCACGCCCGAGGAGGCCGGCTGGGACGGCACGGTGATGCCGGCCGAGGGCGACAAGCTGCCGGCCGGTGAGGTGCCGCAGTGGCGCACCCGGGTGCAGTACGCCGTGGACGCCGACGGCAACGCCGGGCTCCGCCGCCACCGCTCGCACGACGTCGAGCCGATCGACCACTGCATGATCGCGGCGCCGGGCGTGAGCGAGCTGGGCATCGAGGAGCGGGACTGGGCCGGGATGGCGTCCGTGGAGGCCATCGCGGCGACGGGCTCGCAGGACCGGATGGTGATCCTGGAGCCCCGCCCGGGCGCCCGGCTGCCTCTGGTCGAACTGGACAAGCCCGTCTCCGTCATGCGGGTCGAGGAGAAGGACGGTGGCGTCCACCGCGTCCACGGCCGCGCGTTCGTCCGCGAGCGGGCCGACGGCCGTACCCACCGGGTGGGCAGCGGCGGCTTCTGGCAGGTCCACCCGAAGGCGGCCGACACCCTGGTGACGGCGGTCATGCAGGGACTGCTGCCCCGCAAGGGCGAGATGGCCCTCGACCTCTACTGCGGCGTCGGCCTCTTCGCGGGCGCCCTCGCCGACCGGCTCGGCGACCAGGGCGCGGTCCTCGGCATCGAGTCCGGCAAGCGGGCGGTGGAGGACGCGCGACACAACCTCGCCGCCTTCGACCGGGTGCGGATCGAGCAGGGCAAGGTCGAGAGCGTCCTCCCGCGCACCGGCATCACCGAGGTCGACCTCATCGTCCTGGACCCGCCGCGCGCGGGGGCGGGGCGCAAGACGGTCGAGCACCTGTCGGGCTTGGGGGCGCGGCGGATCGCCTACGTGGCGTGCGATCCGGCGGCGTTGGCCCGGGACCTGGGGTACTTCCGGGACGGGGGGTATCGGGTGCGGACGCTTCGGGTGTTCGATCTGTTTCCGATGACGCATCACATGGAGTGCGTGGCGATCCTTGAGCCTGCCGCCAAGGGCTCCTGACCTGGCGCACCGCTTCTCAGGCGGCACGCAGTGGTGTCGGCCCGAACTCACGCTCCGGCGCTATGGTTGGGCGTAAGCGGACGGGTGTCCGCTAGTGCGGGCGACCTGAAGGAGGGGGAGTGGAGTCCCGAAACGACGGGCCCCAGCGCTCGGACGCGCAGCGCAATCGGGAGCGGATCCTGGAGGTGGCGCTGGCCGAGCTGTCGCGTGCGGTGGATGTGCCGCTGAGCCTGATCGCCAAGAAGGCGGGGGTGGGGCAGGGGACGTTCTACCGCAACTTCCCCAACCGTGAGGCGCTCGTTCTAGAGGTCTACCGCCACGAGGCGCAACAGCTCGCCGACGCCGCGACGGAGCTGCTCAAGACTCGGGCGCCTGATCAGGCGCTGCGTGACTGGCTGGACCAGCTCGCCCGCTTCGCCGTCGCCAAGGCCGGTCTGGCGGACGCGATGCGGCAGATCGTCGGTACGTCGGACGGTCCGGCCCAGCCGGGTTACGCACTGGTGGTCGAGGCGATCGAGGCGCTGCTCGCGGCCAATCACGAGGTGGGCGCCCTCCGCCCGGGGCTGACGTCCGGCGACTTCGTCCTGGCCGTCGCGGGCATCTGGCAGATCGATGCCCGCGGGGACTGGCAGACCCAGAGCGCCCGGCTCCTGGAGATCGTGATGGACGGACTGCGTGCGGGGGCGCCTGGGTACGGGGGGCCGGTCAGTCCGTGATGACGGCGTCGCGGTGGATCCACTCGGGGCTGTGGGCCGCCTTGAAAAGAAAGTCCGCGACGTCCGCTCGGCTGATCGTCGGGTTGCCCTTCATCGGCAGACGCTCGCCGACGAGGTAGGTGCCCTTGGCGGGGTCCTTGGTCAGCATGGTCGGGTAGACCAGCGTCCAGTCCAGGCCGCTGGAGCGGATCTCCCTCTCGGAGAGCTCCTTGTTGGCGTAGATGTTCCGCAGGAACGTGCGGTACATGACCTTCTGCACGGCGCTCGCCGAGCGGAAGGTGTCACCCACGCCGAACGACGACAGCCAGACCAGGCGGGAGACCCCCATCTCCTGGGCCGCGCCGATGACGGCCGCCGAGGCGCGGGTGAACAGGTCGTCGGCCCGTACGGAGGTGCTCCTGCCCAGGGCCGAGACGACGGCGTCCTGCCCGACCATGGCCTTCGCGACATCGCGCTGCGAGGTGGCGTCGCCGGCGACCACGGTGACCTGGTCCGCCAGGTCTTGCAGCGCCTCCGGCCTGCGGGCGAGGACGGTGACCCGGTCGCCGGACTGGAGGGCCAGGTCGACGACGTGGCGACCGGTGGGGCCGGTCGCGCCGAGGATGAGCAGATTCATGGCGAGGGGACCTTCCGCTACAGCCGAGCGCGTGCGTGCGAGGCGGGACGCGAGGCGCAAGCGGACGACTGTCCGCTACTGGAAAAACGTACCGGACAGCTATCCGGTTAGCAACCTTCCGGGAAGTGGGTAAGGGCTTCCGCCCTGCTCGCCTAGCGCCAGTCGGGGACGCTCGAGACGGGTGGCAGATCGGCTTCGATCTTCGCTCGGATCTCCTGCATCACGGCGACGATGCGGGCCTCGTGCTCCGGCGTGAGGCGGGCCACCGGGACCGAGCAGCTGATCGCGTCGGTGGCCGGGGAGGCGTAGCGCAGGGCGAAGCCGAAGCCGGCGATGCCGGGCACCGTCTCCTCGCGGTCGATGGAGTGGCCGCGTTCACGGATGCGGGCCAGGTCGGCGACGAGGGTGGCGCGGGTGGTGTGGGTGTTGGGCGTGAGGGCGGTCAACGGGCCCTCCGGGAGCGGTAGTTCGGCGTCGGGACGCTCGGCGAGCAGGGCTTTGCCGAGGGCGCCGGCGTGGGCGGGGATGCGGCGGCCGACGCGGCTGATGGTGCGCAGGTACTCGTGGGACTCGCGGGTGGCGAGGTAGACGACGTCCGGGCCGTCGAGCCGGGCCATGTGGATCGTCTCGCCGAGCGCGTCCGAGGCCTCGTCGAGGTAGGGGCGGACGACCCGGATACGGCGGTCGCCGTCGAGGTAGCTCGTGCCGGTGAGCAGCGCGCGGATGCCGATGCCGTAGAGGGAGCCGGTGACGTCGGTGCGGACCCAGCCGCAGTCGACGAGGGTCTGGAGCAGCTGGTACATGCTGCTGCGGGGCACGTCCAGCTCCTCCGCGAGCTGGTCCAGGCGTGAGGGCCGCTCCCCTCGTCCCGCGAGCAGTTCGAGCAACGCGACGGTTCTGGCCGCCGACTTCACCCCGCGGACACCTGTCTTCTCCGGCATGCGTACATCGTAATTCCGCGCGAATTCACGACCGTTCACCCATTGACCCGGCCCGTTCACCCACCTAACCTCCATCTGCATACGCAGACAGCATCTGCATACAGGGATGGGATTCATGACAGGGATCAGCGCCGAGGTCGCCGAGACCACTCAGCGGCTCCGGGACGGCATGGCGGGCGGGGTGCTCTCCTTCCCCCTCACGAGCTTCCGGGACGACGGCGGGCTCGACCTGGACGCCTACCGGACCTACCTGGCCGACCGGTTGGCCGCCGAACCCGGCGCCGTCTTCCCGGCCTGCGGCACGGGGGAGTTCTTCTCGCTGGACGAGGACGAGTACCGCGCGGTCGTGGCGGCCACCGTCGAGATCGCCGACGGGCGGCTGCCGGTGGTCGCGGGGATCGGTTACGGCTGGGCGCAGGCGCTGCGGTTCGCGCGGATCGCGGAGGAGGCCGGCGCCGACGCGCTGCTGGTGCTCCCGCACTATCTGGTGGCCGCGCCGCAGGAGGGGCTGGTGGGGCAGCTGGAGCGGATCGCGGCGGGTACGCGGCTGCCGCTCATCGCCTATCAGCGCGGTCAAGTCGCCTTCACCGCCGCCTCGTTGAGGCATATCGCGCGGATCCCGGGAGTGATCGGCCTCAAGGACGGCCACAGCGACCTCGACCGGCTCCAGCGCCTCACCCTCGCCGCCCCGGAGGGCTTCCTGTTCTTCAACGGCGCCTCCACCGCCGAGATCCAGGCCCGCGCCTACGCGACCGTCGGCGTGCCCGCCTACTCCTCCGCCGTGCACGCCTTCGCCCCCGAGATCGCCGACGCCTTCTTCACCGCGCTGAAGGACGGCGACGACACCGTCGTGACCACGCTCCTACGTGAGTTCTACGTCCCGCTCGTCGAACTCCGCGACCGCGTCCCCGGATACGCCGTCTCCCTGGTCAAGGCGGCCGCCCGGCTCCGCGGCCTCCCGGTCGGTCCGGTACGCGCCCCGCTCGCCGACCCGTCACCCGCGGACCTCGCCGAGCTGGAGAAGGTGCTGGACCACGGGCTGAGCCTGGTCGGCGCCGTACGACGACCCGTCTGACACCCCCGTTGCCCCACCCTCCCCACGCCCCCCACTCCCCCCAACCCTCCCCACATCCCCACGCTCGACAGTTCAAAGGAGAACTGCCATGCCTCTTCTCGTGGTCGGGATCAGTGTCCTGGTCCTGCTGCTCCTGATGACCAGACTGAGGCTCAACGGCTTCGCGGCGCTGCTGCTCGTCGCGGTCGGTGTCGCGCTGGTCCAGGGCATACCGGTGGCGACCGTCCCGGACGTCCTCTCCGAGGGCATCGGGGACCAGATCGGCGACACCATGCTCACCATCGGGCTCGGCGCCATGGTCGGCCGCGTCATGGGTGACTCGGGCGCCGCCCAGCGCATAGCCGGCAGGCTCCTGGACGCCTTCGGGCCGCGCTGGGTGCAGGTGGCGATGGTGGTCACCGCGATGCTGATCGGCGTGACCATGTTCTACGAGGTCGCGTTCATCATCATCGTGCCGATCGCGTTCACCCTCGTCCGGGTCACCGGGGCGCCGCTGCTGTGGGTCGGCCTGCCGATGTCCATCACGCTGTCGACGATGCACAGCTTCCTGCCGCCGCACCCCGGCCCCACCGCCGTCGCCGCGACCTTCGACGCCTCCGTCGGACTGACCCTGTTCTACGGCCTGTTCATCGCCGTCCCGGCGGGCGTGTTCATCGCCCTGCTCTGGCCGCGCCTGCCGTTCATCAAGGCGATGACGCCCACCATCCCCCAAGGGCTGGTCACCGAGCGGGAGTTCACGGACGAGGAGATGCCCGGTCTGGGCTGGTCGCTGTTCGTGGCGCTGTTCCCCGTGGTGCTCATCGTGGCGGCCGCCGTGACCGACATGGCCACCTCCACCGAGAACGGGTTCCTGCACTTCGTCGCCTTCATCGGCTCGGCGCCCATCGCGCTGCTGCTCACCCTGTGCCTGGCGATCTGGGCGTTCGGGCCGCGGATCGGCCGCAGCCTGGAGGAGGTCGGCGCCTCCTGCACCTCGGCGGCCAAGGCGATGGCGATGATCCTGCTGGTGATCGGCGCGGGCGGGGCGTTCAAGAACGTCCTCGTCGAGGGCGGGATCTCCGACTACATCAAGGACGCCACAGACAGCTGGTCCATCTCGCCGATCATCCTGGCCTGGCTCGTCGCCGTCATCCTCCGCATCGCGCTCGGCTCGGCGACCGTCGCCGTCGTCACCGCGTCCGGCGTGGTGCTGCCCCTGCTCGCGGACAGCGGAGCCCATCCGGAGATCATGGTGCTCGCCGTCGCCTGCGGCTCCATCGCCTTCTCCCACGTCAACGACCCGGGATTCTGGCTGTTCAAGGAGTACTTCAACCTCTCCGTCATCGAAGCGATCAAGGTCCGTACGAGCTACACGACCGTCCTCGCGATACTCGGCCTCGGCGGTGTCCTGATCGCCGAACAGATCCTCGACGCCCTCAGCCTCTGAAGAACCCCCACCGCACTCTCTCCGAAGAACCCCCACCTCACCCCGGAAGGGCCCCCGATGAGCATCGGACAGCCGACCGTCACGGCGTTCGCCGTCTACCCCGTCGCCGGCCGGGACAGCATGGAGCTGAACCTCTCCGGCGCGCACGGCCCCTACTTCACCCGCAACATCGTCGTCCTCACCGACTCCGAGGGACGGACCGGGCTGGGGGAGGTGCCCGGCGGGGAGAAGATCACACGGACATTGCGGGACGCCGAGTCGTCGGTCGTCGGGGCCAAGGTGGGCGACTACAAGCGGGTGCTGCGCGAGATCGGCGACCGGTTCGCCGACCGCGACTCGGGCGGCCGCGGCGCCCAGACCTTCGACCTGCGCACCACCGTCCACGCGGTCACGGCCGTCGAATCGGCCCTGCTCGACCTGCTCGGGCAGCACCTCGACGTGCCCGTGGCGGCCCTGCTCGGTGACGGCCAACAGCGCGACTCGGTCCGGGTGTTGGGCTACCTCTTCTACGTCGGTGACCCGGACCGCACCGATCTGGAGTACGTCCGGGAACCCGACTCCCCGGTGGACTGGTACCGGATCCGGCACGAGGAGGCCCTCACGCCGGAGGCGATCGTCCGGCAGGCCGAGGCGGCCTACGACCTGTACGGCTTCCGGGACTTCAAGCTCAAGGGCGGGGTCCTGGCGGGCGCCGAGGAGGTCAAGGCCGTACGCGCCCTCAAGAGCCGCTTCCCCGAGGCCCGCATCACGCTCGACCCGAACGGCGCCTGGTCACTGGCGGAGGCTATCGAGCTGTGCCGTCCGCTGGGCGACACGCTCGCGTACGCGGAGGACCCCTGCGGGGCCGAGGGCGGCTACTCCGGGCGGGAGATCCTCGCCGAGTTCCGCCGCGCCACCGGGCTGCCCACCGCGACCAACATGATCGCCACGGACTGGCGTCAGATGACCCATGCCCTGGCCCTTCAGTCGGTCTCCATCCCGCTGGCCGACCCGCACTTCTGGACCATGCAGGGCTCGGTGCGGGTGGCGCAGCTGTGCAACGCGATGGGGCTGACCTGGGGTTGCCACTCCAACAACCACTTCGACATCTCCCTGGCGATGGTCACCCACTGCGGTGCCGCGGCCCCCGGCGAGTACAACGCCCTGGACACGCACTGGATCTGGCAGGAGGGCCTGGAACGGCTCACCGTGAACCCGCCCCGTATCGTCGGCGGCGAGATCGCCGTGCCCGACGCGCCGGGTCTGGGCGTCGAGCTCGACATGGACCGGCTCCTCGCGGCGCACGAGCTGTACCAGCGGAAGGCGCTGGGGGGCCGTGACGACGCCGTCACCATGCAATACCTCGTCCCCGGCTGGGAGTTCGACAACAAGCGGCCGTGCCTCGTGCGATAGACGAGGTGGGGTCACGGGTTCCAGAAGACGCTGGCGAACGCGCGGTCGAAGCGCCGCGCGGCCAGGTCCTCGCGCTGGATCACCCAGTGGACGGTGGAACTCTCCCAGCCCTCCATGTCGTTGCGGGCCTGCCAGTCGGCCAGCAGTACCCACTTCGAGACGTCCTGCGGAACGGGCCCCTCCCACCGGCCCGCCTCCATGGCTTGCGTGGCCCACCACACGGCGGTGGCGACCGGGTCGCCGTCGATCGCCTCCTCGTTGGCGTACCCCCCGATCTGAAGCGGCGCGTCGGGGGCGATGTCGGCACAGGTGCCGTCCCAGAGCGCGACGAACTCCTCGGAGCGGGCGGGCTCGGGAAGCGGACCGCCGGGCAGAGCGACGTCTGGGTGGTACGGCAGCGACACCTCGGCCGTCGCCCGCAGCGGACCCTCCGGGAACTCGTCGAGCATCTCCTCGTAGTCGTCCTCGTCGAGGGGGTTCCAGGCGTTCCGGTCCCGTTCGACCACGGCCGTCCCGACGGGGACGTACACCACGCTGCCCTGGCTCTCGGCGGAGTCGGTCTCGGGGAAGGCGAAGAACAGCAGCCGGCCGTCGGGCGGCAGGGGCAGGTCCGTCGCGTCGGCGGGCAGGGCCGCGAGGTCGATCGAGGCGACGAAGGGGTGCTCGGGGTCCGGGGCGTCGGCCGGCAGCAGGAGCGGACCGCCGAACCGGCCCACGACCGGCCCGTCCCCGTCCCGCGTCAGCGCGGCGCAGGGACGGACGGCGGCAGCCAGCCAGCGCTCCACCTCTTCGGCGGGTATGCCGTCCTCAACCGCCTTGTCCCGGAAGGGGGTCAACCGGTCCCACAGCTCAGGAGTCACACGAGTCACAGGATTCATGGGCACACCGTAGAGGGCGGGACCGGCATGGCGACCGCCCAGGAGAACACGCCTGCTCAGGTCTGTTCGGAGCGGAGGGCGACCGCTCGGCGTAGGGCGACCGCCTCGCGGAGGGCGGCGCGGCAGGCCTGGATCGCGGGGTGTCGGCCGCGGCCCCGGCGGATCACGGTGGAGATGCGGCGGGTGCCTTGGCCGCGGGGGAGCCGGCGCAGGGGGACGGTCGGGGGGTGCCCGTCCCAGACGAGGTCGGGGAGGAAGGCCGCGGCGTGTTCCTGCTCGACCAGGCGTCGGTGGAGCAGGAGGTCGGTGGTCTCGAACCGTACGTCCGGGTCGAAGCCGGCGTTGCGGCAGAGGGTCATGGCCCAGTGCCGGGCGGCGGTGCCCTCGGGTTCCAGCGCCCAGGGACGGTCGGCGAGTGAGCGCAGGGCCGCCGTCGGGCCGTCGGCGTCCCCGGTGTCGGCCGACCGTGGGAGTGCCAGGTGCAGGGGGTCGTCGAGCAGGTCCTCCTGTTCGAGTTCGGCGGGCCGCGGGTTGGGGCTGCCGGGGTACTCCTCGGCGAGGACGAGGTCGAAGTCGCGGGCCTGGAGGGCGGGCAGGGACCTCTCGGGTTCCATCTGCGTGACGTGGACGCGCAGCCGCGGGTGCCGGTCACGCAGCAGACCGAGCGCGGTCGGGACCAGGGCCAGCGCCGCCGTCTGGAACGAGGCGATCCGCAGGGTTCCGGTCAGGTCGGTCAGGGAGGCGGCGATGTCCGCCTCCGCGCGCTCCAGGCGCTCGAGCACCGCCTCGGTGTGGGCGACGAGGATCTCGGCCTGCGGGGTCAGCCTGACCCGGCGGCCGACCGGTTCGAGGAGCGGGACGCCGACCTCGGCCTCCAGTTGGGAGAGCTGTTGGGAGACGGAGGAGGGAGCGTAGGAGAGGGCGGCGGCGACGGCCGCCAGGGTGCCGCGGTGCTTGAGCTCGCGCAGCAGGCGGAGTCGGTGCAGATCGAACATGGGGCGCCCGCTCTCCTCGTCGTCGAAAGACCGTGGGCCGATGGCGGAATGGCCGGTTCTGGAATGGTCGGTTCTTCCGACGAGTATCGGTGGGAAACATTCGCTGGACCGATCGTACGGGTCCGTCGGACCCTGGTCGTGTGTCCGACAACGCTTCCTTCCCTCGTGCGCTGCCGTGGTTCGCGCGGCCCGATGCCCGTGCCTGGCGGTGTGAGCCCGCGCCCGCCGAGGTGCGGGTCTTCCACTCCTCGCTGCCCGACTACAAGCCCACCCCGCTGACCGAACTCCCCTCTGCGGCAACGGAACTGGGGGTCGGCCGGGTCTTCGTCAAGGACGAGTCGTGCCGTCTGGGACTGCCCGCGTTCAAGGCGCTGGGCGCGTCCTGGGCGGTTCACCGCGCCCTCGCCGAGCGGGCCGCGAGCGGTGCGGAACCGGGCCCGGTCACGCTCGTGACCGCCACGGACGGCAACCACGGCCGCGCGGTGGCCCGTACGGCGCGTCGGCTCGGGCAGGGCGCCCACGTCTTCGTTCCCCAGGGTGTGCATCCACGGGCCGTGGCGGCCATCGTCGCGGAACGGGCCAGGGTCACCGAGGTCGCGGGGCCGTACGACGAGGCCGTGCGGCTGGCGGCCGAGGCGGCTGCCGGGCCGGACGCGATCCTGGTCCAGGACACGGCCTGGCCGGGCTACGAGCGGATCCCGGGATGGATCGTCGAGGGATACTCCACCCTCTGCGCCGAGATCGACGAGCAGTTGGCGGCCGAAGGGGTCGTCGACGGTCCCGACCTCGTGTCCGTGCCGGTGGGTGTCGGGTCGTTGGCCCAGGCCGTGGTCACCCACTACCGAAGCCGTCCCGGCGGCTCCGACGGGCGGGCTCCGGCGCTGCTGTCGGTGGAGCCGGAGGCGGCGGCCTGCGTTCTGGAGAGCCTCGCCCTCGGCGCGCCCGTCAGCGTCACGACGGGGGCGACCACCATGGCCGGGCTGAACTGCGGCACCCCGTCCAGCATCGCCTGGCCCTTCCTGAGCGGTGGTCTGGACGCCGCGATCGCCGTCACGGACGCCGACAGTGCCCGCGCGGCCGCCCGCCTCGCCGCCCTCGGTGTCTCGGCGGGCCCCTGCGGAGCCGCGGCGCTCGCCGGGCTGCGCGTGGCCCTCACCGGCTCGGGCGCCGGGGAACGCCGTAGGGCGCTGGGGCTCGGGCCGTCCTCGGTGGTGGTGCTGCTGAGCACCGAGGGGCCGGCCGCCAACCCGCACTCCGACGCAGATCACTGAACTCGACCGGAAAGACAGCTGCCTTGAGTCACCGCTTCCTCATGCCCTCAGCCGCGACCGGCCGTTGCCTCCGGAGGAGGCGGACGACGTGCTGACCCACTTCCTGGCCGCCGCCGGTGTCCTCGGGACGCTGACCGTCCTGCCCGGCCCGGACCTCGCCGTGGTGACCCGGCGGGCGCTCGTGGCCGGTCCCGCGGACGCGCTGCGTACCGTCGGCGGGATCGCGACCGGGCTGCTGATCTGGGGCGCCCAGACCGCGGCGGGACTCGCGGCCGTGCTCGCCGCCTCGCCCACGGCCTACCTGGCTGTCAAGCTCGTCGGCGCGGGCTACCTGGTGTTCCTGGGCGCGCGGTCGCTGTGGCAGCACCGCCGCGCGGCACCGGCCGACCCCGCGACCGCCGGTCCCGCCGCCGTCGGGAGCCCCTGGCGGACCGGCCTGGTCAGCAACGTCCTCAACCCGAAGATCGCCGTCTTCTACACCGGGCTGCTGCCCACGCTGGCCCCGCCCGGCATGCCCGCCGCCTGGGCCATGACGCTCCTCGTACTCCTCCACGCCACCCTCACGCTCGCCTGGCTGGGCGGCTACGTGCTCCTGCTGTCCAAGGCAGGCCCGTTCCTCCACGAGCCACGGATCCGCCGTGCGCTCGGACGGACCACGGGCGTGGCGCTGATCGGCTTCGGCCTCGCGGTCGCGGCCTGGCCCTGACCACGGCGGTGCCGCCGGCGTCGAGGACCTGGCTAGCCGCGCGCCGACGCGAGGTTGTCGGCCAGGTGGCGGAGGTCCGCGCCGAGGGGCGAGTCGGCGCTCCAGACGGCCTCGAAGGAGATCTGGACCTCGCGGCCCTCGTTCATCAGCGGCCGGTGCGGGGCGTCGGGCGAGGTGAGCTTGGAGCGGGGGACCATCGCCGAGCCCAGGCCCAGCCGCGACCAGTCCTGGAGGACCTGGTAGCCGGCGGCTTCTCCCGCGTAGGTGCGCAGGGGCATCTCGTGGGCCTGGAAGAGCTGGGTGGTGAACGTGGTCAGACCGCAGGCGTCCGGGACGAGGATGAACTGCTCCTTGCCGGCCTCCTCGAGCTCGAGCGGAGTCACCTGGTTCTGGGACGGAGAGGAACGGGTCCGGACGCTGACCGAGCGGCTCGGCGTCGAGACGTTCGACCAGCATCTCGCGGGCGACACCCTCCTCCAGGAGGCAACCGGCGTACGTCGGCTCCCGGGCAACCTGATCGACGTCCCGGCCCGCCGGTTCGCGTCCGGAGCCGATTCCCTCGCTCACGGACTCGCGGCCGGGCTGCCGACCGAGGCGCTGCGGCTCGCCACGCCGGTCACGGCGATCCGCCGCCGTGCCGCCGGCGGGCTGGAGGTCCGTACACCGGACGCGGTACTGCACGCCGAGCACGTCGTCCTCGCCGTACCGCCCGCCCTGGCCCTCGCACGCATCGACTTCGGCCCGGAACTACCCGCTGAACTGGCCCGCCTCGCACGGGCCACCCCGGTGTGGATGGGCGTGGTCGCCAAGGTCGTCGCCCGCTGTCCCGCCGCCTTCTGGCGTGGCGAGGGGCTCGCCGGGGCGGCGGTCAGCAGGACCGGTCCGCTGCGGGAGCTGCACGACATGTCGGGGCCCGACGGGAGCCCCGCCGCCCTGTTCGGCTTCGCCGCGGCGCAGGACGTGGGCCCCGGGTTCGAGCGGGCGGTGATCGCCCAGCTGGGACAGCTCTTCGGACCGGTGGCCGCGGAACCCGAGTCGCTCCACGTACAGGACTGGAGCGGCGAGCCGTGGACCGCGCCGCCCGACGCGCACCGCCTGGCCGATCACTCCCTGTTCGGTCACCCTCTCTACCAGCGGCCCGCGCTCGACGGCAGGCTGCACTGGGCGTCGACCGAGACGGCCACCCGGTACACCGGGCACATCGAGGGCGCCCTCGCCGCCGGGGAGCGGGCGGCGCGGACAGTCCTGGCCCCGACGACGGACGAGGTGAACACATGCTTCCGGTAGAAGCCCTGCTGCGCGAGTACGACCGTGCCCGCGCCTACACCGACGACCTCTGGAAGGACCTCACCCCGGACGAGGTGACCTGGCGCCCGCACGAGGACTCCAGCGCCATCGGCTGGCACCTCGGCCACCAGGCCCACGTCGCCCACTTCATGATCCGCAACCTCACCGCGGCCGAGCCCAGTCCGGACCCGGAGCTGGACGGGCTCATGGACTCGGCCAATCCGGAGAAGTTCCGCGGCACGCTGCCGACGGTCAAGCGGCTCACCGAGTTCCGCGACACCGTCGCCGAACGCGTCCACGCCCGCATCGGCGACATCGCCGCCGGCCGGGTCGGCGCGCCCTCCCAACTCACCATCGTGGCCGGCCATCTGCTCACCACGCTCATCAACCACGAGTACCAGCACGACCAGTGGATCGGCGAGGTCAGAGCGCGCGACCTCGGGCGCGCGCTCCCCTCGGACCCGGACAGCGGGCACGTACGCCGCATCGACGGCTATCTCGTCGTGGACGTTCTGTGACCAACAGTTCAGTACCCATGGCACAAGGAGAGAGCCGCCCGTGACGAGCACCGCCTCAGCAGGCAGCGCCGGTATATCCCCGCGGTCCGCGGCACAGCGCCGGGTACTCACCGTGCTGGTCGGCAGCCAGATCCTGAGCGGGGCGGGGCTCGCGGCCGGCATCACCGTGGGGGCCCTGCTCGCGCAGGACATGCTCGGCTCCACCGACCTCGCGGGCCTGCCCAGCGCCCTGTTCACCGCCGGATCCGCGCTCGCCGCCGTCGCGGTGGGCCGTGTCTCCCAGGCGCGCGGCCGCCGCCCCGGTCTCGCCGCCGGTTACCTGACCGGCGCCGTCGGCAGCGCGGGCGTCATCGCCGCGGCCGTCGTGGACAACCCCGTGCTGCTCTTCCTCGCCCTCTTCGTCTACGGCGCCGGGACGGCCACCAACCTCCAGGCCCGGTACGCCGGAGCCGACCTCGCCGCGCCCGCCCATCGCGCCCGTGCCGTCTCCACCGTCCTGGTCGCCACCACCCTCGGCGGGGTCGTCGGCCCGAACCTCGCCGCCCCCATGGGCGACCTCGCCGGCACGCTCGGCATCCCGGAGCTGGCCGGGCCGTTCCTGCTCTCCGGGGCCGCCTACGCGCTGGCCGCCGCCGTCCTCGTCGTATGGCTGCGTCCTGACCCCCTGCTGCTCGCCCGCAGCCTCGACCTTCGGCGGCGGGCGGAGGCCGACCCGGGAAAGACGGCGGTGGAGCCGGAACCGGCCCGTGGCCCGGGGCTGATGCCCGGCGCGCTGACCATGATCCTCACCCAGCTGGTGATGGTGGCGATCATGACGATGACCCCTGTGCACATGCACGACCACGGACACGGCACGGCCGCCTCCGGGCTCGTCATCGCCATCCATGTCGGCGCCATGTACCTGCCCTCACCGCTGACCGGCTGGCTCGTCGACCGGTACGGCCCCACCGTCGTCGCGGTCGCCTCCGGTCTCACGCTCCTCGCCGCCGGGGTCGCCGCGGCCGTGGCGCCGGCGGACTCCGTCGCCCTGCTCGCCTTCGCGCTGGCGCTGCTGGGGCTGGGCTGGAACCTCGGCCTGGTCTCCGGCACCGCGATGATCACGGACGCCGTGCCGCTGGCCACCCGGGCCAAGACGCAGGGCCTGGTCGACGTCTCCATCGCCATCGCCGGCGCCACCGGCGGCATCTCCTCCGGCCTCGTCGTCTCCGCCGCCGGCTACCCCGCCCTCGCCCTCACCGGCGGCGTCCTGGCCCTCGCGGTACTGCCCGCCATCGCGGTGAGCGCGAGCAGCCCGCACGGCCGCTGATCGACGGCCGGGAACCGCGCGCAGGGCCTCGGAGAACCGTCACCACGACCGCCGACCTCCGCTCCGCACCAGCCGAGTTCGTCCGACGGACCGCCCCGATCCGTCGCGCGGGCGGTGCTTTCCTGTAAGGCTCGGACCTGTGACGTATGTAGTGACCGTGGACACCTGTATCCCGGAGGGCACTCCGGAGATGGATCCGCTTCAGCGCGCCGGCGCCGTGGCGCTCATCGAGGACGGCTTCGACTCGGTGCGGGCCGTCGAGGCGCCCGGCGGCGTGCGCGTCGGCATCCTCGACAGCATCGTGGCCATCCACCCCGACGGCGCCCTGCTGAAGGTCGTCGTGGACGCTCCGACGCTGGAGTCCGCCGAGGACTCGGTGCGGGTGCTGGTGGACGAACTGCTGGAACGCTCCGAACTGCTGGCCGACTGGACGATCGAGCGCTGCGAGGTCGAACTCCACCAGGACCTGGCCAGGAAGAGCCTCGACGCCGCCGAAGGCCCGGACGTCCCGCCCGACGATCCCGCCGCCCGCAAGGCCCGGCACACCGGGGGCGCCCCGTACGAGAGCGCCGGGGCGGGGGACGACGCCGACGCGAAGGCGGCCGCCGCGCGCGGGCGCATGCTGGAACTGGCGGCCGAACTGCGCTCCTTCGCGCCGGCCGCGTTCGGCGTGCCCGGCGCCGAGGACGACACGCGGGAGGAGCGCGACGACCGGTTCGCCTTCGCGCCGGAGAGCGTCAGGCTCGCCGCCGGCGCCCTGGTCCACGCGACCGACGTCCTGGTCGCCGAGTTGTTCGAGGACGTACAGGTCCTGGCCCAGGAGGACGCCACCGTCGCGGAGTGCGAGGGGCCCCTGTGGCATCTGGAACGCCTTCCCGACCGGTACGCGCTCCAGTACGACGCCCGCTTCGCCCGGCGCTTCCTGGTGACGGTGATCGCCATGACCACCCGCTTCACCGACGGCAGTTTCCGGCGGCTCGCCTGCGTCGCCGAGGGCTTCGCCCTGAGGTTCCTGCTCGGCCGGGCGACCACGACCCTGGAACTGCACGGGCTCCTCGACGACGAGGTCTCGACCGCCCTCGACGCGTTCGCCGCGCAGGTGTACGAGGGCACCGACCACGAGTGGCTCTACGGCGACTCGGTGGACGACACGGACGAGGACTCGGTACGGGCCGCGCTCGCGGTCGAACTCATGGCGTTCGGCTCGTGGTTCACCCCGTTCAAGGAGGGCAGATACGTTCACCCGTCCGCGGCGGACGAACCCGAGGCGGCGGCACCGTAGACGCGCGGCCGGTGCCGGGGACCCCCGGGCCGCATGACAGCATCGGGTGCCATGAGTGCGTCCCCGGCGGTACGGAGTCTGCGGGCGGCGGTGTTCGCCGTGCTGTGCGTGCTGCTGGCCGCCGGGGGACACGGGCTGGCCACGGGCACGGCACCGCCGGTGCGGGTCCAAGTCGCCGGGGGGCTGGGGGTCTTCGCGGTCGCCTGTCTGCTGGGCGGGCGCGAGCGGTCGCTGGCCGGCATCGGCGGCGGGACGACGGCCGCTCAGGGCGGCCTGCACCTCGCGTTCGGCGCCGCCCGACCGCACCCCTCGCCGGTCCTGCACGGGCAGCACCCCACCACGGTCGTACACGGGCCGCACCCCTCGATGCTCATGCACGGCATGCGCATGGCCCCGCACTCGCACGCGCTCACGTCCCACGCCACCGCCGCCCATGTCGGGGCGGCTCTCGTGCTGACCTGGTGGCTGCGGCGCGGTGAGGCCGCGCTGTGGTCGCTGCTGCGGTGGGCGGTCGCCCTCGTGCCCGGGCTCGCGGCCTGGTGGCGGGTGGCGAGCGGCTTCCGGGCCGTCCCGGCGGCCCCGCGACCCGTGTGCCGGGCCGCCGACGGGACACGGTCGCCGCGGCAGGTGTGGCTGAGGCACTCGGTTCACCGGCGGGGGCCGCCCGCGGGGATGTCGTACGCCGTCTGAAGCCCGACATCCCTTCCGCAGTACGGAGATCCCTCAGCCATGTCCAGCACCCTGCGCCGCACCGGCGTCGTCACCGCCCTCGCGGCGGCCGGAGTCCTCACCGCGGCCGGCGTCGCCTCCGCGCACGTCACCGTCCACCCGGAGAGCTACCCCAAGGGCGCCACCGACGGCGTCCTCACCTTCCGCGTCCCCGACGAGGAGGCCACCGCCGCCACCACCAAGGTCCAGGTGTTCCTGCCCACCGACCACCCCCTCCTCGGTGTGCTCGTCTCGCCGCACGACGGCTGGACCGCCAAGGTCACCGACACCAAGCTCACGACGCCGATCAAGACCGACGACGGCACCGTCACCGACGCCGTCTCCGAGATCACGTGGACCGGCGGGAAGATCGCGGCCGGGCAGTACGAGGACTTCGACGTCGCCTTCGGCCAACTGCCGGACGACACCGACCAGCTGACCTTCAAGGCCCTCCAGACCTACTCCGACGGCAGGACCGTCCGCTGGATCGAGGCGGCCACGCAGGGCGACGAGGAGCCGGAGAACCCGGCCCCGGTCGTCGAACTCACCGCCGAGGCAGCGAAGCAGGGCGCCACCAAGACGACGGTCCGGCAGACCGCTTCCGCTGCCGACTCGACCGCCCGCTGGCTCGGCACCGCCGGGCTGGTCGTGGGCGCGCTCGGCCTGGCCGCGGCCGCCTTCGCCGTCGCCCGCACCCGCTCCGCCGGCCGGCGTGAGTGAACCGGCGGCGATTTCCGTACGTCTGACTGACCAGGGATGTCCGGATGCGAGGATGAGGCGCCATGACAGCAGGGTGGTGTTCTCGCACGGTACGGGCCGCGGTGTTCGCGGCCGTCTGTGTGCTGCTCGCCGCCCTGGGCCACGTCATGATGTCCGGCGCCGACGTCCCGGCGTGGGCGCTGACCGCGGGCCTTGCCGCGACCGGCGCCGTGGGCTGGGGCCTGGCGGGCCGTGAGCGCGGGCTCCCGCTGATCGTGGCGGTCGTGGTCACCGCCCAGACCGGTCTGCACTCGGCCTTCTCCCTCGCCCAGTCGACCACCGCGGACGCCGGACCCGGGCCCATGGGACACGACATGGGGTCCGGACACATGGGCTCCGGGCACATGGGCTCCACGCACATGAGCTCTGGACCCATGGGCTCCATGCACATGCACTCCATGGGGGCCACGGATTCCATGGACCCCATGGACATGGCGCCCATGGATCACGCGGGCCACCTCCTGACCGGCTCGTCGTCCTTCGGCATGCTCGCCGCCCACCTGCTGGCCGGGCTGCTGTGCGGGCTGTGGCTGGCGTACGGCGAGAAGGCCGCGTTCCGCATCCTGCGGGCGGTGGCCGGACGCCTGGTGGCACCGCTGCGCCTGCTGCTCGCCGCGGTGCACCTCACCCCCGAGCGTCCCCGCGTCCGCGCGCACCGGCCCTCCTCGGACCGGGTGCCGCGCCTGCTCCTCGTCCATGCGATCACTTCTCGGGGTCCGCCCGCGGGGACCGCTGTCGCCTGACGACAGCCGGTTCCCCGAGGCCGCCCAGGAGGCGCCTCGGGTCTTGGCCGTACGCCCCACCGGGTGCCGTACGGCCGTCTCCCCGCACCGGACCGCCCGCACTGTCACGCGCACCGGTCCGGATCATGGATGACCGAGAAGGACACCAAGTGATCACTTCTGCCTTGTCCGCCGCGCGCCCACCCGAGGACGCGGCGATGTCGCCGGATGTGTCGATGTCGCCGGATGTGTCGATGTCGCCCGACGAGTCGATCACCGCGTGGGCGCTCGCCGCCCGCGGCGGTGACGTGAACGCGGTCGAGCACTTCGTCCGCGCCCTGCACCTCGACGTGAAGCGCTATGTCGCCCATCTCTGCGGCGACCCCCAGGCCGCCGACGACCTGGCGCAGGACACGTTCCTGCGCGCGCTCGGCAGTCTGCACCGGTTCGAGGGGCGCTCCTCGGCCCGCGCCTGGCTGCTGGCCATCGCGCGCCGCGCGGTGATCGACAGCTACCGGCATGCCGCCGCGCGGCCGCGTCTGTCCGACACACCGGACTGGCAACTGGCCGTCGAGCACGCGCAGCCGCGCTACCTGCCCGGCTTCGACGACGGCATCGCCCTGCTGGATCTCCTGGAGTCGCTGCCGGACGAGCGCCGCGAGGCGTTCGTCCTCACCCAACTGCTCGGCCTGCCCTACGCGGAGGCCGCCGAGGCCGGCAACTGCCCGGTCGGCACGGTCCGTTCCCGCGTGGCCCGCGCCCGGGAGTCGCTGCTGGACCTGCTGGACGACGAGGGCACCGCCCCCGCCCGCAGGGCGGTGGCGAAGGAGGGACCTGTCCTCCAGGCGGCCTGAACCCGGCGTGTCCGCCCGCCGTCACCGGGACGCGGAGTCGTGGACCATCGCGGAGAGTTCGTCCGCGGTGCGCGGCCCCGGGGCGTCGTCGGCCAGCAGCCCCTGCTCCCTGAGCAGTCGGGCGGCCGCGACGCCCCAGGGCAGCCGCAGCCCCGCCTGCCCGAGCAGCTCCGTGCGGGCCAGCATCGCGGCGGCGGGGCCGGTGTGCGCGCCGGAGGGGGTGAGCAGGGCCGCGTCGTCGGCCCAGCGCAGGGCGAGGTCGACGTCGTGGGTGGCCATCACCACCGTGGTGCCCGAGGCGCGCAGCCCGTCGAGGGTGGTGAGCAGCCGCTCCTGGCCGTCGGGGTCGAGGCCGGCGGTCGGCTCATCGAGGATCAGGACACGCGGCCGCATCGCCACGGCACCCGCGATCGCGGTCCGTTTGCGCTGGCCGTACGAGAGGAGATGGGTGGGCCGGTCGGCGAGCGCGGTGATGTCCAGGGCGGCCAGCGCCTGCGCCACCCGGGCCCGTACGTCCGGGTCGGGCAGACCGAGGTTGAGCGGTCCGAAGGACACGTCCTGGGCGACGGACGCGGCGAACAGCTGGTCGTCCGGGTCCTGCACCACCAGCTGTACGGTCGTCCGCAGCCGGGTCAGCCCCTTGCGGTCGTAGGACACCGGCCGCCCCTCGACCGCCAACTCGCCGGTGCGCGGCCGCAGTCCGCCGCTGAGCAGGCGCATCAGCGTGGTCTTGCCGCTGCCGTTGCGGCCCAGCAGCGCGAGCGCCCGCCCCTCGCGCACCTCGAAGTCGAGGCCGTCGAGCACGGTCGGGCCGTCCTCGTACGCGAAGGACGCGCCCCGCAGGGCGACCAGCACGGGCTCGCTCATGACAGCGGCCTTTCCAGGACGAGGGTGAGGGCGGCCACCGTCGCGAGCAGCGCGACACTGGCGGCCGTGAAGCGGACGGAGACGCGGGCCTCGGGCACCAGCACCCGCAGGGTGCCGTCGTAGCCGCG
Source organism: Streptomyces sp. RG80 (assembly GCF_040446465.1). Classification (NCBI taxonomy): domain Bacteria; kingdom Bacillati; phylum Actinomycetota; class Actinomycetes; order Kitasatosporales; family Streptomycetaceae; genus Streptomyces; species Streptomyces sp. RG80. The sequence goes on from NZ_JBEAAJ010000003.1 coordinate 176,382, forward strand.
CCCGGCGAGCCCGTCCTGGAGCCGCGCCGCCCGGCTGAAGGCCCGTACGAAAGCGGTGGCGCCGAGCCCAGCCAGCGACCGCCACTCCGCGGCCCGGCTGGTGTGCCCGAGCCGGGCCGCCTGGGCCTCGCGGATCCGGCGCACGGAGTCCAGGAGCAGGAAGCTCATGCGGTACGTCACCAGCGCGACGTCCACGACGGGTGCGGGCACGCCCGCCTTCACCAGTCGGGGCAGCAGGTCGGACATGGGGGTGGTGAAGGCGAACAGGAGCACCCCCAGCGAGGCGGCCGACGTACGCAGCAACAGCTCCCCGGCGCGCACCCAGCCGCCGTCGGCCGGGGCGACGACGCCGTCGGGGCCGCCGACCTGGACGAGCAGGGTGAGGGCCCCGGTCACACAGAAGCCCAGCGGCACCCGGTAGGCGCGCCACAGCCGCCGGGCGGGCACGCCGGCCGGGCCCAGGAGGACGACGAGGGCCGTGGCCAGCACCAGGGCGGCGCCGGGCCAGGGCGGCAGCGAGATGGCGAGGATCGTCAGGCCGAGCCCCAGCACGGCCTTGTCGACGGGGTGGCGGTGGCGCCAGCGGCTGCTGTGCGCGGCCGCGTCGATCGGCAGCACGCGGGGTCAGGTCCGTTCGGCGGCGGACTGGGCGGCGGACCCGTCGGGGGCCTCGGCGGGGGAGTCGCCCAGGGTCTTTCGGGTGTCCGTGTCCCGTCGGGCCAGCGCCCGCTCCTCGCCCTGCCGGCGGCCCCGGTGCAGCCCGAAGTAGTAGGCGAGGACGCCCGCGCCGAGCGCCGCCTGGAGGGCGAACAGGGCCGACTCGATCTCGCCGGACGGCGGTTCGTACAAGGGCGAGAACCAGGGCTCGTAGTCCGGCTCGATCTCGGTGATCGCGGTCTCGGCCTCGGCGTCGGCGCCCGTGAAGGGCTCCTCCTTGTGGTCGCCGAGCCCGAGGGCCAGCGGCAGCACGGCGAGTGCCGCCACGACGAGCAGCAGCAGGGCGTTGATCTTCGCGTTACGGCTCATCGGGCCACCGCCTCGGTCTCGGTCTCGGCCTCGGTCTTGTTCTGCCGGGTCAACAGCACTCCGAGCCGCGTCAGTTCGCCCTTGCTCGACTGGACCAGCAGACGCATCACGAACACCGTCAGGAGCCCCTCGCTCACCGCGAGCGGGATCTGGGTGACGGCGAAGATGGAGCCGAACTTGCCGAGCGCGCCCAGGAATCCGCTGCCGGGGTCCGGGAAGGCGAGCGCCAACTGCACGCTGGTGACGCAGTAGGTGGAGAGGTCCGCGAAGAACGCGCCGAAGAACACCGCCACCATCAGCGGCACGTCGAAGCGCCGTAGCAGTCGGTAGACGGCGTATCCCGTCCAGGGCCCGACGATCGCCATCGAGAACACGTTGGCGCCCAGCGTGGTCAGACCTCCGTGGGCGAGCAGCAGGGCCTGGAAGAGCAGGGTGATGGTGCCCAGTACGGCCATGATCGGCGGCCGGAACAGGATGGCGCCGAGGCCCGTGCCGGTGGGGTGGGAGCAACTGCCCGTCACCGAGGGCAGCTTCAGCGCGGACAGGACGAACGTGAAGGCGCCGGAGGCGCCGAGGAGCAGGGTGCTCTCCGGGTGCTCCCGGACTTCACGGGTGAGCGAGCGCACTCCGTGGACGACGAATGGCGCGGACGCGACGCCCCAGGCGACGGCGTGCGCCGGAGGAAGGAAACCCTCGGCTATGTGCATGGCTCAGCAGACCCTCTCCAGCACCTCGTGGATGGTTGACGCGCCTTGGCCGGTCTCCTGGCTCACGGGTCCCACCGCCCGTGCTCCGCCTTCCCGGGTCCCGAAGGACCCAGTGGCTGCTCGTAAGAGCCGGAGCCGGACTTCCCGATCACAGTGGCGAGGGCCGCACCGGCATCACACCGGATTTCCCGTTCACCAAGGCCTGGCGAGAGTAGTGCGCTGGTAAAGGCGCTGGCAAGCGGCAGCAGGGGGCGCGTGAGCGGCGCCCGGCGGCTCGCGCCGGGCGCACACCGGGACGGGGCCGAGTGCGCCGAGTGACTCCCGCAACCGCCCTTCGAGCGGCCCCGAGCCGCTCTCAGCCGGTGAACACCGTGCCGAGCAGGAGCACATGGGCCGTGGTGCCGCCGAGGATGCTCAACAGGGCGTTGCGACGCCACAGATGCAGGGCGACGGTGACGGCCAGGGCGGTCAGCGGGGCGAGGGCGCGCGGGTGGGGGAGGGGGAGGTCGCGCAGGCAGTAGAAGAGGAGGATCAGCATGACGCCGGCGGGCATCCGGGTGCTGAGGTACCGCACGGTCGCGCTCTCGCGCAGCGGCGTGAGGGCGGCGAAGGGCAGGGCGCGCAGGGCCCAGGTCACGGCGGCGGCCACGAGGACGGCGGCGACGGCGTAGGGCGTGTCAGGCATGGCTCGGCTTCCGGCGGGTCGTGAGGTGGCGGGCCAGCAGGGCGGTGGTGAACAGGGCGAAGGCGGCTGGGAGCAGTTCGCCGGGGCAGAGGAACCGCGCGGTCAGGGCGCTGAGCAGGGCCAGCACGGGAGTGGGCAGATCGCCACGCACGTCCCTGAGGGCTTCTAGGGCGAGGACGGCGAACAGCGCGGTCAGGGCGAAGTCCAGGCCGTCGACGCCGGGTACGAGGGAGCCGAGCAGGGCGCCGGCGGTCGCACTGCCCGCCCAGTACAGGTGCAGGAAGAGCTGGAGCCACAGGATGCGGCGGCCGGACCAGGCGCGGGCCTGCTCGCCGGTGGCCAGCGCGTACGCCTCGTCGCACATCGCGAAGGTGCTGTACGCCCTGCCGAGGCGGCCGGGCACGCGGTGCAGCGGGAACGACAGCCCGTAGAAGACGTGCCGGACGTTGACCATGAACGCCGACAGCGCGACGGACGCGAGCGGCGCGGTGGCGGTGACCAGGCCGATGAGCAGGAACTCGAACGATCCGCCGAAGATCAGCGCCGCCGCCAGCCCTGCCCACCACCAGGGCAGCCCCGACTGCGTCACCAGCGCCCCGTAGGCGAGCCCGAGCGGGACGAACCCCAGGCCCACACCGAGGGAGTCCCCGAAAGCCGCGCGCGCCTCGGAGGGCTTGACGGCGGGAGTTAGGTGCATAGGCGTAATTTTAGGAAAGAGCGTGCCTTATATGGTTGCCGATTACCGCTGTACGATCGCTCGGTGAGCAATGAAGTAAGCCTCGATGCCATTGATCGCGACATTCTGTTTCATCTGCGCCAGGACGGTCGGCTCACCAACGTCGAGCTGGCCAAGCGGGTCGGCCTGACCCCGCCGCCCTGTCTGCGCCGGGTCAAGCGGCTGGAGGAGGCCGGGGTCATCGCCGGATACCGGGCCGTGGTCGACCCCGCGGCGCTGGGGCGCGGCCTCGAGGTGCTGATCGACGTCGAGATCCATGCCCAGGACCGCGGGACCGTCGAGGAGTTCGAGGAGACCGTCGCCTCCTACGAGGAGGTCGTGGAGTTCCGCCGGATGTACGGGCGCCCGGACTATTTCCTGCGCGTCGCGGTCGCGGACCACGCCGCCTACGAGGCCTTCCTCATGGGCAGGCTCAGCGGGCTGCCCGCCGTCTCGCGTCTGGAGTCCCACCTGACCATGAAGGAGATCAAGACCCACTTGCATCGAACTTAGGCACGCCTTACCGTTTCCCTTTGCACCACTCTGGGCTCGGCCGGTACACCGGCCCGCCCGCGGCGAGCGCTCCACCGACGCAGCCTGGCCGTCCTTCCCCAGTGCCCCACGGGCCTGGGAGGTACCCCCAGCCGAAACCCGCTGCTCACAGGACCGCCACTTGAACTCCAGCACCCTCGGTCTCCACGACCCTGCCCGCGACCACAGTGACTGCGGCGTCGGCTTCCTCACCCGGCTCGACGGAACCCCGAGCCACGACGTCATCCTCAAGGGCGACGAAGCGCTGCGCACCATCCCGCACCGCGGCGGCAAGTCCGCCGAGGGCGTCGGGGACGGCGCCGGCGTGAGCGTCGACCTGTCGGTGGAGTTCTTCGGCGCGCTCACCGGCCGGGCGCTGCGCGCCGGGCACTTCGGTGTCGCCAACTGCTTCGTGCCCACCGACGCCGGGCGCCGCGCGGGCGCGCGCGAACTCGTCGGGCGCAGCATCGCCGAGCAGGGCTTCGAGATCCTCCTCGTCCGGGACGTACCCGTCGACCACACCGTCGCCTGCCCCGCCGCAGAGCAGTACCAACTGCCCGTCGTGCAGTGGGTGTTCCGCGCCCCCGACGACTGGGAGCGCGCCGCCGTCGACGCGGCCGCCCACCGCGCCCTGCTCGCGGTCGAGGCCGTCGCCTACGCCGACGAGGCGTACGCCGGGCTGTACCCGCTCTCGCTCAGCGCGCGCACCCAGGTCCTCAAGGGGCGCCTCAACTCCGGCGAGGTCATCGGCTACTTCCGCGACCTGGTCGACCCCCGGCACTCGGTCCGCTCGCTGTACTTCCACACCCGGTTCTCCACCAACACCGAGCCGCACCCGACCATGGCCCAGCCGTTCCGGCTCATGGCGCACAACGGCGAGCTCAACACCGACCGCAAGAACCGCCTCTCCGACGAGGCCCTCGCGCGCGCCCGGACCCGGTCCATCGTGCGCCCGCCCGGCCAGTCCGACTCCAGCCGCCTCGACCAGACCCTCCAGAGCCGGGTCTTCGACGACGGCCTGGACCTCGTCGAGGCCGTCGTGTCCCTCATGCCGCCCGCCTGGGAGAACGACCGCACCCTGCCCGACGGCGTCCGCGACATGCTGGAGTACTTCTCCCTGTACGAGGAGAAGAACGACGGCCCCGCGGCCCTCATCTTCAGCGACGGCGACGTCGTCGGCGCCCGCCTGGACCGGCTCGGCCTGCGCCCGCTGCGTACCGTCGAGACCGCCGAGTACCTGATGGTGGCCTCCGAGGCCGGGCAGGTCGCCTTCCCGGACGACGAGGTCGTGCACCGGGGCCGGATCGAGGCCGGCGGCATGCTCGTCGTCGACCACCGCACCGGACGCCGGATGCGCACCCGCGAGGTCCTCGACGCCCTCGCCGCGCGCCGCCCGTACTCCGAACTGCTCACCGCGGCGCGGGTGAACCTCGACGACCTGCCCGCCCCCGACTACTACCGCGGCACCACGACCCTCGGCTACGACGGCGACCTGACCCTCGCCGGCCGGTACGTGGCGTACTCGCTGAACCAGGAGAGCTTCCGGTTCATGCTCGACCCGATGCTCGCCGAGGGGTCGGAGCGGATCTCGGCGATGGGCTACGGCAACGCCATCAACGCGCTCAGCGACACCGAGGGCGGCATGGCGAAGTACTTCTCGCAGCGCTTCGCCCAGGTGACCAACCCGCCGCTGGACAGCATCCGCGAGGCCGACGGCATGAGCATGCGCGTCGCCCTCGGCCCGAAGCCGGACGGCACGGGCAGCGCGCACGGCCGTCAGCTCGTCGTCTCCTCGCCCGTCCTCGGGCACCTCGACATGGTCCGGCTGCGCGACCAGCAGATCGTGCCGCTGAAGCGGTTCGCGATGCTCTACGAGCCCGTCGCCGGGGACGAGACCGCGAACGCCGACGCGCTGCGGTCGGCCGTGGAACGACTCTGCGACGACGTCGAGCGGTTCGCCGCCGAGCGGGGCGGCATCGCGATGCTCACCGACCGGGCCGTCTCCTCCACCCGCGCCCCGCTGCCGGTGATCCTCGCCGTCGCGGCCGTCAACCAGCGCCTGATCGAGACCGGGCTCCGGCTGCGCGTCTCGATCGTCGCCGAGAGCGGCCAGCTGGCCTCCTCGCACCACGTGGCGACCGCGCTCGGCTTCGGCGCCTCCGCCGTCTACAGCCTCAGCGCACGACTGCGCGCCGAGGAGAGGTACCCGAGCGCACCCGCCCCGGCGGGTGAGATCACCGAGACGGACCTGGCGCTCAGGAAGTTCCGCAAGGCGGCCGAGAAGTCCCTCGCCAAGACCATGGGCCGGGTCGGCCTGTGCACCGCCGAGAGCTACATCGGCGGCGAGTTCTTCGAACCGAACTACCTCGACACCCGCGACGACATCTTCGCCCGGACCTTCCCGCACATGGAGGCCCCGGTCGGCGGCGTCGGGTTCGCCCGGATCGCACAGGCCGCGACGGACTGGCACGAGCGGGCCCGCGCGGTCGAGGGCGAGCAGCAGATCCCGCTGCTCGGGCTGTTCAAGGAGCGGTCCGACGGCGCCGGGCACTCCTTCGGCGTCACCGCCGTGCGCGGCTTCGGCGACATGGTCGAGGAGAAGCCGGAGTTCGGCCGGGAAGGCGACTCGGACGCGCTGCGGCTGCTCACCCTCGGCCAGCTCGACGACGCCTTCGGCATCACCGACGCCGCGTACCGCAACACCGGCTACGACGCGCTCAGCGACGCCGAGATCGACGCCTTCCGGATCACTCCCGGGTACCGGGCCTTCCTGCGGACCACGCACGAGGAGCGGTCCCGGCGTCCGGCCGCGCTGCGGGACGTGCTCGCGCTGCCCGCCGACGTCACCGGGCTACGGACCCCGCAGGACTTCGCGCGGGAGCTGGGACGGTTCTCGACGGACGGCAACGCGAGCGTCACGGCCCGGGGAGTCGTCGCCGAGGCCACGGACGGCACCGGCGTCCGGCTGAGCCTCACCGAGGGCGGCACCGACCGGCACACCGCGCTCGCGGAGGGCCTCGCGCTCGCCTACCCCGGCGAGGTCGAGACGCTCACCGTGAGCGCCGCGGCCACGGAGGTCACCGCCACCGGCACCGCCGCCCGGCTCCTCGCCCTCCTGACCGGCGCCCCCGACAGCGTCCCCCTCGACGAGGTCCAGCCCGCCCACGAGATCACCCGCTCCCTCGCCTCCGGCGCGATGAGCCACGGCGCCCTCGTCGCCACCGCCCACGAGGCCGTCGCGCACGGCACCAACATGGTCGGCGGCATGTCCAACAGCGGTGAGGGCGGCGAGCACCACACCAGGTACGGCACCATCCGCGGCTCCCGGATCAAGCAGTTCGCGTCCGGCCGGTTCGGCATCTGGGCGGGCTATCTCGCCGACCCGATGCTCGAAGAACTGGAGATCAAGATCGGCCAGGGCGCCAAGCCCGGCGAGGGCGGTCAGCTGCCCGCCCCGAAGGTCACCGTCGACATCGCGGCGGCCCGCGGCGGCACCCCCGGCATCGAGCTCATCTCCCCGCCCCCTCACCACGACACGTACTCCATCGAGGACCTCGCGCAGCTCATCCACGACTGCAAGGCCGCACGGGTACGGGTCATCGTCAAGCTGGTCTCCTCGGAGGGCATCGGCACCATCGCGGTCGGTGTCGCCAAGGCCGGCGCGGACGTCATCAACGTCGCCGGGAACACCGGCGGTACGGGCGCCGCGGCCGTCACCAGCCTGAAGTACGCGGGCCGTTCGGCGGAGATCGGCGTCGCCGAGGTCCACCAGGCGCTCGTCGCCAACGGGCTGCGCCAGAAGGTCGTCCTGCGCTGCTCGGGCGCCCACCAGACCGGCGGCGACGTCGTCACCTCCGCCCTTCTCGGCGCCGACAGCTTCGAGTTCGGCACGACCGCGCTGATGATGCTCGGCTGCGTGATGGCGAAGAACTGCAACGTGAAGTGCCCCGCCGGGCTCACCACCAACCCCGAGGTCTTCGAGGGCGACCCGCGCGCACTCGCCCAGTACCTCCTCAACATCGCGCACGACGTCCGCCAGATCCTCGCCCGCCTCGGCCTGCGCTCGCTGCGCGAGGCCCGGGGCCGCACGGACCTGCTCCAGCTGCTCGACCACCCCGCGAGCGTCGGCCGCCTGGACGTGCGCCGGCTGCTCGCGCAGGTGCCTGAGAAGGTCGTGGAGAACCCGGAGTACCTGGAGAAGGACTTCACCACCGACGACGCCCTCATCGAGCGGGTCCGGGCGGCGCTCCTCGACCGGCGCGAGCCGTCCCTGCTCGTCGACGGCATCCGCCTCGGCAACAGCGACAAGTCGGTGGGCGGGCAGCTCGGCATCGACGTCGAGCGGCTCCTCAACCACGAGAGCCACGGACTCGGCGACCTTTCCGACGCCCCCGCCGTCACCACCGACGACCGCGGCCGGCGCCGCCTGGTCGAGGGTGCCGTCACGATCCGCACCCACGGCTCCGCGGGCCAGTCCTACGGCGTCTTCTGCAACGACGGCATCACCCTGGAGCACACCGGCACCGCCAACGACGGCGTCGGCAAGAGCCAGAGCGGCGGCCGGATCGTCGTCCGCGCACCCGGCGGCGGCAGCGCCGAGCGCGGCGGGAACGTGCTCATCGGCAACTTCGCGCTGTTCGGCGCGACCGGCGGCCGTACCTTCGTGGGGGGCGAGGCCGGTGACCGGTTCGCCGTGCGCAACTCCGGCGCGACCGCGGTCGTCGAGGGCGTCGGCGACTTCGGCTGCGAGTACATGACCGGCGGCACCGTCCTCAACCTCGGCGGCTTCGGCAAGGGCCTCGGCAACGGCATGAGCGGCGGCTTCCTCTACCAGTACGACCCCTCCGGCGAACTGGCCGGCCGGGTCAGCGCCGACTCGCTGCTGGTCTTCCCGGTGACCGACACCGCGCACGGCGCCTTCCACGAGGAGGCCGTACGGCTGCTGCTGACCTGGCATGCGGAGGCCACCGGCTCGGAGCTGGCGGCCCGGCTGCTGCACGACTGGGACAGCGAGCGGCAGCACGTGTACTGCGGGATGCCCCGCGCCCTGCTCCTCTACCAGGACGCCACGGAGATCCTCGCCGCGGCCACCCGGGGCCAGCTCCTCGACGAGCTCGCGACCTCCATCGCCAACGACAAGCTCCGCGCGTTCAAGGTCGACTACCGCGACCGCCGCACCGTCCTCGACGGCCGCGCCCCGGCCTTCGGCGACCAGGGCAGCGACGACATGTTCTCGCTGCTGTCCTCGTACACCGTGCTCGGCGTCGCGCAGGACCTCGCCCTCCAGCGGGTGCCGGGCGCGACCGGCCCGGACGACCCGCGCGTCGCCGAGGCCGTCCGCAACCTGGTCCTCACCGAGGACTTCTTCGTCAAGCAGCGCGTGGTGAAGTACCTGCGCGGCACGCTGGACCGCTTCGACGACGGCGAGCTCGCCACCCTCATCGCGACGCTGCGCCTCGACGCCTACAAGCGCGCCCTCAAGCAGCGCAACAACCTCAGCGTGGACGCCCCCGGCACCTACGGCTGGATCGTCCACCAGACCATCAAGAACGCCGGCCGGATCCGCGCCGCCCGGTTCGACGAACTGCTCGCCAACGCCGCGCTGGACGACATCGCCGCCCGCCGCGTCCCGCAGGCCCCCACCGAGGCGGTGACCGCATGACCCTCATGCCCCCGACCGGAACCCTCATCCCGGCAGACGCGCCCTTCTCCGCCCAACAGGAGTCCTGGCTGGCCGGGTTCCTCGCCGGCATAGCGGCCGCCGGACGCCGCGGCGACGCGGCGGGCGACGCGCCCGCGGCGACGATCGACGTGTTCGTCGGCACCCAGACCGGCAACGCCGAACTCGTCGCCGAGGACGTCGTCGCCGGTGCCCGCGCCCGCGGCCTGGGCGGCCGGGCCACCGCCCTCGACGACGTCACGCCCGAGGCCCTCGCCGCGATGACCCACGTCGTCGTCGTCACCTCCACCTACGGCGAGGGCGAGATGCCCGACAACGCCGGGCTGTTCTGGGAGGCGTTGCAGTCCGACACGGCACCGCGCCTGGAGGGCGTACGCTACGCGGTCCTCGGACTCGGCGACCGCGGCTACGACGACTTCTGCCAGGCCGCGAAGCTCATCGACACCCGTCTGGAACAGCTCGGGGCGACCCGTCTGCACGAACGCGTCGACTGCGACGTGGACTTCGAGGAGCCGGCGGCCCAGTGGACGACTGCGGTACTGGACCGACTGGTCGCGGAGACCGGCGCGACGGGCGGCGAGGCGAAGGCCGCCCCGGCCGCGTCCGCCAAGCAGCGCTCCCGGTGGAACAAGCGCAACCCCTACCCGTCCCGTCTCACCGAGAACCGGCTGCTGTCCTCGCCCCGCAGCGCGAAGGAGATCCGGCACTACGAGTTCGACCTCGGCGACAGCGGCATCACGTACGAGGCGGGCGACGCGCTCGCCGTCGTACCGCTCAACGACCCCGCCCTGGTGGGGGAGTTGCTGACGCACCTCGGGGCGGGCGGTGACGAGCGGACCGCCGAACTCCTGCGCACCGAGCGCGAGATCCGCACCCCGTCCAAGGAGCTGATCGCCGACCTCGTCGAGCGCGCCCCGGAAAGCGAGCTGGCCGCGGTCGTCGCGCACGGCGACCGGTCCGACCTGGACTCCTGGCTGTGGGGCCGGGACGTGCTCGACCTGCTCCGCGACGCGGGGTCCAAGGCGCCGTCGCTCGCCGAACTCGTGCCGTTCCTGCGGCCGTTGCAGGCCCGCCAGTACTCGATCTCGTCGAGCCCGCTCGCCCACCCGGGCAGCGTGCACCTCACCATCGCGTCCGTCCGGTACGGCATGGCCAACCGCCGGTACGAGGGTGTCGCCTCGACATACCTCGCCGACCGGGCCCCCGGCGACGTGGGCATCCACCTCCAGCCGAACGCCGCCTTCAGCGTCCCGGCAAACGACGACGCCCCGATGGTCATGATCGGCCCCGGCACCGGCATCGCCCCGTTCCGCGGCTTCCTGCACGAGCGGGCCGCGCGGGGCGCCGCCGGCCGCAACTGGCTGTTCTTCGGCGACCAGCACCGCGAGACGGACTTCGTCTACGAGGACGAGCTGACCGCGCTGCGGGAACAGGGTGTGCTCACTGAGCTCGACCTCGCGTTCTCCCGGGACCAGACCGAGAAGATCTACGTTCAGACGCGGATGCGGGAGCGCTCGCGGGAGCTGTACGCGTGGCTGGAGGAGGGCGCGCACGTCTATGTCTGCGGAGACGCCTCCCGGATGGCGAAGGACGTGGAGGCGGCCCTGCTGGGCGTCATCGCCGAGCAGCGCGGCCGCGGGGACGACGACGCCGCCGAGTACCTGGCGGACCTGCGGCGGGCCAAGCGCTACGTACGGGACGTGTACTGAGCATGACCGACGATGACGGCTGCCCCTTCGAGGGCTGCTGCCCCCGGCGGAACAGCAGCGTGCGGCTGATCGACGCGCGGATGCCCGAGCTGGCGCGGTGCCTGACGCTCTTCCGGTACGTCCAGGCGGTCACCGGAGGCCCGGTCGCGCGGATCGACCAGGCGGGCAGCTACGCGGTGCCCAGCGTGCGCGGCGACGCGTTCGCCGTGCGCCCCGGCGAGATCGCGCTGCGCCTCGACGGCGCCGGCGTCGACTCGGCCGTGGTCGTACGGGACCAGGGCACCGGCGAGGTCGCCCTGCACCTGTTGGACGCGGACGGCCGGACCGCGCACCAGGGGCGGCTGCTCTCCGACGGGGACCGGCTGCTGGCCGGTCTCGCCCGCACGGTCGGCGCCGGCACCCGGGGCGTGGGACCGGCCGCGCCTCCCGAGGTGCCGATGTGGCAGAACGGCGACCAGCTCGCCCAGCTCGACGCGGTCCTCGCGGACGGCGGGGCCGCCCGGCGCGCGGCGTTCGACCGGTACCGCGGCGAGCACCGGGAGATCGACGCCCGGGTGGTGCCGGAGGTGCTCGACCACGTCTGCTCCGTCGGACTGCCCGTCGGCGTCGCCGTGTTCGCCCCTTCGGCCATGCAGGCGTGCGCGGGCCGTGTCCACGTCACCGACCGGACCGCCGACGGGCGGGTCTTCGCGGCGATCGACCAGAGCTCGGTGGAGATCGACCTCGCGGCCGTCCGGGCCTGCCGGCTCGTCCGCGCCACGGCGGCGCACGGCCCGACCTCGGCCCTCGAACTCGACGACGCGGACGGCCGCTGCGTCGCGGTCCTCACCCAGTTCGGGATCGTCGGGGAGCCGGTGCACGCGGCCTGGGAACACCTGGCGGCCTCGCTGCCCGACGCGTAGCCCGCGGCGGCGTCGACCCGGATGTCCGGATCGAACTCCCTTTGCCCTCAGGTAAGTTCGGGCGCGACCGGTTGTTCGAAGAGAGGAACGCTGTCTTGCGCAAGTTCCACCGCCGACTGACGTCTGCACTCGGGATTGCCGCGGCCTCCGCGTCGGCGCTCGCCCTGGGTGTCGCCCCGGCCCTGGCCGCCGGCGAGGTCTACGAGGCCACCAACTCCATCGTCTCGGCCGACATCACCGCGAAGACCTACTTCGCCGCCGACGGCGAGATCCTCACCGCCCTCGACATGGCGAAGGACGGCCACGGCACCGCCGCCCAGTGGCGCTACAACTCGAGCTCCGCCACCCACTCGTACTACAACGGCTACGGCTACGCCGTCGCCCACGACTGGGACCTGTCCTTCGCGGAGGGCACCACCCTCCAGATCCGCGCCTGTCTCCAGGAGGGCTCCGACGGCACCCCGTACTCCTGCGGCGGCTGGCAGTACGCCAAGGCCTGACGGTCACCGGACGACGAAGGGGCGGGCCCGCGGGCCCGCCCCTTTCGTGACCGCTTAAGGTCGGGACATCCCGTCCGTCGTCGATCCGGAGGTCGCACATGCGGATCTCGCAGCGGGCCGAGTCCGTCGCCCCGTTCTACGCCATGGAGTTCGGCAAGCACGCCGCCGCCCTGGAGGCCCAGGGCCACCACGTGATCAAGCTCAGCCTCGGCGAACCCGACTTCGGCGCACCCCCGGCCGTCGTGCGGGCCATGCGCGATGCCATGGACGGACGGCCCATGAGCTACACCGAGGCGCTCGGCATGCCCGCCCTGCGGCAGGCGATCGCGGGGTTCTACGGCGAGCGGCACGGCGTCGACGTCGACCCGGGCCGTGTCGTCGTGACCGCCGGTGCCTCGGCCGCCCTGGTGCTGGGCGCGGCCGCGCTCGTCGACGCCGGGGACGAGGTGCTGATCGGCGACCCGTCCTACCCCTGCAACCGGCAGATCATGGAGAGCTTCGGCGCGCGGGTCACGCTGGTGCCGACCAGTGCGGCCTCCCGGTTCCAGTTGGACGCGGAATCCGTGCGGGCGCACTGGACCGAGGGCACGCGCGGGGTCATGGTCGCCACGCCGTCCAACCCGACGGGCACCTCGGTGCCGGGTGACGAGCTGGCCGCGCTGTGCGAACTCGCCCGGGAGCGGGACGCGTGGCGGATCGTCGACGAGATCTACCTCGACCTCGGCGACCACGACGAGCGGGACCGGCCGCCGCGCAGCGCGCTGTCCTACGATCCCGACGCCGTCGTCATCAACAGCTTCTCCAAGTACTTCGGCATGACCGGCTGGCGGCTCGGCTGGTGCGTCGTCCCGGAGATCCTCGTACCGGCGCTGGAACGCCTCGCTCAGAACTACTTCCTGTGCGCCTCGACCCCCGCTCAGCACGCCGCCCTCGCCTGCTTCACCCCCGAGTCCCTCGCCGTCTGCGAGGAGCGGCGCGCCGAGTTCGGGCGGCGGCGCGGGCTCGTCCTGGACGGCCTGGCGCAGATCGGGCTGCCGGTGCCGGTGCCGCCGGACGGGGCGTTCTACGTCTACTTCGACGTCAGCGGCACCGGGCTCACCTCGTGGGAGTTCTGCGCCCGGGCACTCCAGGAGGCGCATGTGGCTCTCACCCCGGGCCGGGACTTCGGCGTGGGCACGGCCGAGACCCACGTACGGCTGTCGTACGCGGCCTCCGGTGACGCGCTGCGTGAAGGGCTGGCCCGGCTCGGGAAGTTCGTCGCCGCGCTGCGGTAGGGGATCGCTTCACGGAACGCACACAGACTTTCCCCCGTAACTTTAAACTTCAAGCGTTACGCTGCTGACTCCCCCCACAGCACAGGAGAGTCGTGTGAGCGACGGCGACGTAGTGGTGATCGGTGGCGGTTACGCGGGTGTCCGCATCGCCAGAAGGCTGGACGCGACCGCGCGGGTCACGCTCGTGGATCGCAAGGAGGTCTTCTTCCATCGCATCGCCTCGCTGCGGGCGGGGGTGCGACCGGAGTGGTCGGTGACGCCCTTCATCCCGTACGACCGGCTGCTCAGCGGCGGCCGGGTGGTGCTGGGCAAGGCGCTGCGCATCGACACCGAGGCCCGCCAGGTCGTCCTGGCGACGGGGGAGCGGCTGCCGTACGACGTGGTGGTGATCGCCACCGGCGCCGACTATCCCGAACCGGCCCGCTTCAACGGCACCACCGTCGAGGAGGCGGTGAAGGGGTTCGCCGGGCACCAGCAGGCCGTGGCCGGTGCCGGGCACGTCCTCGTCGTCGGCGGCGGTCCCTCCGGTGTCGAACTCAGCGCGGAGATCCGCCTGGCCCGGCCGGACGCGCGGGTCACGCTGGCCCACTCCGGCCCCGCGCTGCTGCACGGCACGGGCAGCGAACGCGCCGGACGCAAGGCGCTGGCCTGGCTGGAGGCGCACGACGTGGAGGTGCGGCTGGACTCCTTCATGTCGCCCGGCTTCGACTTCGGCACCTACCGCGACGCGCACGGCAACGTCATGGAGGCCGACCTCTCGTACTGGGCCACGGGCACCACGCCCAACACGCTCTGGCTCCGCCTCGCCGGCCACGGCGACTGGCTGAACCCCTCCGGACACGTCAAGGTCGACCGCACGCTCCGGGTCGACGGCCGCCCGGACGTCTTCGCCGTCGGCGACGTGAACGACGCCACCGAGCTCAAGATCACCCCCGCCGCGCTCGCCCAGGCCGAACTCGCGGTCCACAACATCCGCGCCTACCTCCAGAGCCCCGGCAGACACCGCAAGGAGCCCCGCTTCTACCGGCCCGTCCACCGCACCCCGCTGATCGTGCCCTTCGGCCCGGCCGACGGCATGACGCTGCTGCCGGTGCCGGGCGGGGAGAGCGCGGTGCTGGGCGGGCGGACGTCGGTGCTGGCGAAGGCGAAGACGCTGATGACGCCCTACATGCGCAAACAGCTGGGCTACACGGCCGCGTGAGCCGGCGGGCCCGGGGCCCCAGCCTCAGCCCTTCGGCCGCCGCCCGCTGCGGCGCGGTGCCGGGTCCGCGCCGTCGAGGAGTTCCAGACGCCGTTCCTCACCGTGCTCCTCGACCTGGAGGACGACCTGACGCAGACCGTCGGCGAGGTCGCGGCACTCCTCGGCGCTGAGCCGGGAGGCGACGAACGCCTCCTCCTGGTTGAACGCGGGGAACAGCCGTCGCATCAGCGCCTCGCCCTCCTCGGTGAGGCTGAGCAGCACCAGCCGGCCGTCGGTGGGATGCCCGGCCCGCTGGAGCAGCCCGCGTCCCTCCAGCGTGCGCGCGACGCCGGTGAGCGTCCCCTTGGAGATGCCCGCCTCCTCGGCGACATGCCGGGTCTCCGACTCGCCCCACACCCACACCACCCACAGCACGACGAACGCCGTCCACGTCAGGTCGGCGCCGCGCAGCACGGAGTTCTCCAGGTGCTGCCGTACGGCCGAGGCGGCGCGGTGGATGTTGGCGACCACCGCCATCTGGTCGCGGTGGATCGGGATCCCCCCGAGCTTCGCCGCCGCCAGTTTCTCCGCTTCGGTGATGGACCGCTGGCCGGGCACAGGCACGCTCCTTTGATCGTTCGGACTCAAATTGTACGAGGTCGCAGGCGGGTCGCGAAGAAAAGCGGGAACGCCCCGGCCCGCCCGTGAAGGCCGGCCGGGGCGTCCCGGTGATCAGACTCAGACCAGGTCGAAGCGGTCCGCGTTCGACACCTTGACCCACGCCGCGACGAAGTCCTTCACGAACTTCTCCTTGGCGTCGTCGCTCGCGTAGACCTCGGCGAGCGCGCGGAGCTCGGAGTTCGAGCCGAAGACGAGGTCGGCACGGGTGCCGGTCCACTTGACCGCGCCCGAGGCGTCACGGGCCTCGAAGTGGTTCTGGTCCTCGGACGTCGACTTCCACTCGGTGCCCAGGTCGAGCAGGTTGACGAAGAAGTCGTTCGTCAGGACACCGGGCGTCTCGGTGAGGACACCGAGGGACGTGCCGCCGTGGTTGGCGCCCAGGACACGCAGACCGCCGACGAGGACGGTCAGCTCGGGGGCGCTCAGGCCGAGCAGGTTCGCCTTGTCGAGCAGCAGGTACTCGGCCGGGAGGCGGTTGCCCTTGCCCTGGTAGTTGCGGAAACCGTCCGCGGTGGGCTCCAGGGCGGCGAAGGACTCGACGTCCGTGTGCTCCTCGGTGGCGTCGACACGACCGCCGGTGAAGGGCACCTCGATGGCGAAGCCCGCGTCCTTGGCGGCCTTCTCCACCGCGGCGGCACCGCCGAGGACGATCAGGTCGGCCAGGGAGACCTTCTTGGCGCCGGAGGACGCGTTGAAGTCGGCCTGGACGCCTTCCAGGACGCGCAGGACCTGGGCCAGCTCGTCGGGCTGGTTGACCTCCCAGCCGGCCTGCGGCTGAAGGCGGATACGGGCGCCGTTGGCACCGCCGCGCTTGTCGCTGGAGCGGAACGTGGACGCGGACGCCCACGCGGTCGTCACCAGCTGCGAGACGGTCAGGCCCGAGGCGAGCAGCTTGGCCTTGAGCGCCGTCACGTCGGCGGCGTCGATGGCCTCGCCCTCGGCCTGCGGCAGCGGGTCCTGCCACAGCAGGGTCTCCGCCGGGACCTCCGGGCCGAGGTACAGGGACTTCGGGCCAAGGTCACGGTGGGTCAGCTTGTACCAGGCGCGGGCGAAGGCGTCCGCGAACTGGTCCGGGTTCTCGTGGAAGCGCTTGGAGATCTCGCCGTAGACCGGGTCGAAGCGCAGCGAGAGGTCGGTGGTGAGCATCGTGGGGAGCTTCTTGGAGTCGCTGTGGGCGTCGGGGATGATCGCCTGCGCGTCCTTGGCCACCCACTGGTTGGCGCCGGCGGGGGACTGGGTCAGCTCCCACTCGTAGCCGAAGAGGATGTCGAAGAAGTCGTTGCTCCACTGGGTGGGCTTGGTGGTCCAGGTGACCTCGAGGCCCGACGTGATGGCGTCGCCGCCCTTGCCGGTGCCGTGGGTGCTGGCCCAGCCGAGGCCCTGGGCCTCGATCGGGGCGGCCTCGGGGTCGGCGCCGACGCTCTCCGCCGGGCCCGCGCCGTGGGTCTTGCCGAAGGTGTGGCCACCAGCGATGAGGGCGACGGTCTCCTCGTCGTTCATCGCCATGCGGCGGAAGGTCTCGCGGATGTCGCGGGCCGCGGCCAGCGGGTCCGGGTTGCCGTTGGGGCCCTCCGGGTTGACGTAGATGAGGCCCATCTGGACGGCGCCGAGCGGGCTCTCGAGCTCACGGTCGCCGGAGTAGCGCTGGTCGTCGAGCCAGGTGGTCTCGGGACCCCAGTAGACGTCCTCGTCGGCCTCCCAGACGTCGGCGCGGCCGCCGCCGAAGCCGAACGTCGAGAAGCCCATCGTCTCCAGCGCCACGTTGCCCGTGAGGATCATGAGGTCGGCCCAGGAGATGGACTGGCCGTACTTCTTCTTGACCGGCCACAGCAGACGGCGGGCCTTGTCCAGGTTGCCGTTGTCCGGCCAGCTGTTCAGCGGCGCGAAACGCTGCTGACCACGCCCACCACCACCGCGGCCGTCGCTGATGCGGTAGGTGCCGGCGCTGTGCCAGGCCATGCGGACCATCAGCGGGCCGTAGTTGCCGAAGTCGGCCGGCCACCAGTCCTGGGACTCGGTCAGTACCGCGGCGATGTCCTGCTTCACGGCCGCCAGGTCGAGGTTGTTGAACGCCTCGGCGTAGTCGAAGTCCTCACCGAGCGGGTTCGCGACGACCGGGTCCTTCGCAAGGATCTTCAGGTTGAGCCGCTCCGGCCACCACTGACGGTTGCCACCGCCCTGGGTGGGGTGTGCGGCGCGCTCGTGCGCGACGGGGCATTTGCCTTCAGCGGCGCTGTTCTCGGACATGAGGGGAAATCCTTCCGGGGGGTGTGGTGCTCAAGCCTTGCGGGCGGTGGAACAGGAGGGGCACAGGCCCCAGTAGATGACCTCGGCCTCGTCGATCGCGAAGCCTCGGTCGTCGGAGGCGGTCAGACAGGGCGCGTGCCCGACCGCGCAGTCGACGTCGACGACAGCCGCGCACTCCCGGCAGACCAGGTGGTGGTGGTTGTCGCCGACCCGGCCCTCGTACCGGGCGGGGCTGCCCGGTGGCTCGATACGGCGGACGAGTCCCGCCGCGGTGAGCGCGTGGAGGGCGTCGTAGACGGCTTGTGTGGAAATGTGGCCGACCCGGTCCCGGACCCCGGAGGCGATGGCATCGGCTCCGAGATGATCACCGGCGCGGACGGTCTCCAGGAGCGCGACGCGGGCGGCCGTCACCCGCAGGCCGGCCCCCCGCAGATCCCCTGCGGTGGTCGGAGGCTGCGGTGAAGTCATGGGGGCCAACCTACCCCCACAAACACGAATGGTTCAAGAAATGGATTCGTTCCAAGTATGTGCCGTGTCGTGTCACCCACTGTTGGCCCGCCCGTCGCCCGAGCGACGACGTGATCAGGCAGAGCGCCTCCCGAGAGCAGCCGTCCCACCAGCCTGGCCGCCGTGCCGGGCGGCCCGGGGGCGGGCGCCGGGGGTCACTTCGTACGCGCTGCCGCCCGCGCCGGGCAGGCGGCAGGCCGGCACCGGCCGGGGGTTGCCCGTTCGTCGCCGAGTGACGGCGTGATCAGGCAGAGCGCCTCCCGCGGCCCTTCACCACCGCAGCCATCGCACCAGCTCCACCGCCGCGCCGGCAGCCGCCAGCCCTGTGCCCGCGAGGGTGAGCGCCTGGGCCTGGCGGCCGGGTGGTGTGGGGCGGGTGCCGAGAGCGATGCTGTATCCGCCGCCGCCGCCGTCCGTGCCGGGCAGGCCGCGGGTCGGCACCGAGTGTTGGCCGTTCATCGCCCCAGCGACGACGTGATCAGGCAGAGCGCCTCCCGCGCCCCCTCATCGCCGCAGCCGTCGTACCAGCTCCGCCGCCGTGCCGGCCGCCGCCAGGCCCGCCCCCGCGAGGGCGAGCGTCCGTGCCGCGCGTCCGGGCGGCGCGGGACGGGCGCCGGGGGCGACGCCGTACGCGCTGCCGTCGGTGCCGGGCAGGCCGCAGGCCAGTAGTTCGGCGAGGTGGACCGCCTCGTGGCCGCCGCTGTCGAGCTCGTGGATCTGGGTGCGGCAACTGAAGCCGTCGGCCAGCACCGGGGTCCCCGGGTCCGCCTCCCGCAGCCGGGGCAGCAGTTCACGCTCCGCGCACGCCTCGCTGATGTCCAGGTGGCCGGGCTCGAAGCCGAAGTTGCCGGCCAGCCCGCAGCAGCCGGAGTCCAGGCGCTCGGCGTCGACCCCGGCGCGGCCCAGCAGCTCCAGGTCGGCCTCCCAGCCCAGGACCGCGTGCTGGTGGCAGTGCACCTGCGCGAGCGCGTGCGCGGCGCGGTCCGGCACCCGGGGCGGCTCGTAGCCGGGGGAGTGCTCGGTGAGCAGCTCGGCGAGGGTCACGGTCCGCTCGCGCAGCCGGCGTACGTCGTGGTCGCCGGGGAACAGGTCGCCCGCGTCCGACCGGAACACCGCCGTACAGCTCGGTTCGAGGCCGACCACCAGACCGCCGTCGCGGACGTGCCCCGCCAGTCGGCGTACGGTACGGCCCAACACCCGCTCGGCGACGCCGAGTTGCCCCGTGGAGATCCAGGTCAGTCCGCAGCACAGCGGCTCGTCGGGGAGCTCGACCCGCCAGCCCGCGTGCTCCAGCACCCGCACGGCCGCCTGTCCGACGTGCGGGTGGAAGTGGTTGGTGAAGGTGTCCGGCCAGAGCAGGACGCTGCCGCGGGCCCCGTCACCGTACGGCTCGTGCCCGGCGAACCACCGCTGGAGCGTCTGCCCGGCGAACAGCGGCACCTCGCGGTCCTCGACGCCCGCGATCGCGACGGCCGCCCGGGACAGCGGCGGGGTGTGGGTGAGGGCGTTGACGACCGGCCCGAGCCGGGCACGGCCGACGGTCTGGGCGAGGACGGGCAGCCAGCCCATGGACAGATGGGCGCGCGGCCTGCGCCACCAGCGGCCCTCGTAGTGGTGGGAGAGGAACTCCGCCTTGTACGTGGCCATGTCGACATCGGCCGGGCAGTCCTTCTTGCACCCCTTGCAGGACAGACACAGGTCGAGCGCGTCCCGTACCGCCTCCGACCGCCAGCCGTCTCGGACCGCGCTGTCGCCGTGTCCGTCGAGCATCTCGAAGAGCAGCCGGGCCCGGCCGCGCGTGGAGTGCTCCTCCTCCCGGGTGACCTGGTACGACGGGCACATCACCGAGCCCTTGGACTCCAGCTGCCGGCACTTGCCCACGCCCACGCACCGGTTGGCGGCCTCGGCGAAGGACCCGCCGTCGTCGGGGAAGCGGAAGTGCAGGTCGCGGGGGTCGTGCGGGGCCCAGTCGGCGCCGAGGCGCAGGTTCTCGTCGAGCCGGTACGGGGCCACTACCTTCCCGGGGTTCATCCGGTCGAGCGGGTCGAAGACGGCCTTCAACCGGCCGAAGGCCGCGACCAGCCGCTCCCCGAACATCCGGGGCAGCAGTTCACCCCGGCTCTGTCCGTCCCCGTGCTCACCGGACAAGGAGCCGCCGAACTCCACGACGAGATCGGCGGCGCGTTCCATGAACCGCCGGTAGCCGGCGACCCCTTCGGCGGAGTACAGGTCGAAGGGGATCCGCGTGTGCACGCACCCCTGCCCGAAGTGGCCGTACAGACTCGGCCCCGTGTCGCTCTGATAGCCGAACTCCTCGAACAGGCCCCGCAGTCGGCGCAGATAGTCGCCCAGCCGCTCCGGTGGCACCGCCGAGTCCTCCCAGCCCTCGAAGGTGTCCGGGTGGCCCGGGACATGCGCGGTGGCCCCGAGCCCGGCCTCCCGCACCTGCCACAACTGCTCCTCGTGCGCGGGCTCGTCGAGGAACGCGACCTCGGGGTCGTGCTCGCTCTCATGCAGGGCGTCCAGCATCCGGTGCGCCCGCTCGTCCGCCTCCTCGACGGTGTCCGCCCCGAACTGCACCATCAAGTAGGCGTCCCCCTCGGGGAGTTGGGCGCGTGCCTCGGGGTTGAGGTGCTTGAGTCGTTCGTCGCGCAGGAGGTAGGAGTCCAGGCCCTCCAGCGCGATCGGCTCGTACGGCAGGATCTCCGGTACGGCGTCGGCGGCGCGGTCGATGCCGGAGAACCCCAGGACCACCAGCACCCGTTCCCGCACCACCGGCACCAGCTTCAGCTCGGCCCGCAACACGGTGACCAGCGTGGACTCGCTGCCGACGAGCAGTCCGGCGACGTCGAAGCCGTGCTCGGGCAGCAGGGAGTCGAGGTTGTAGCCGGAGACCCGGCGCGGGATGTCGGGGAAGCGGCGGCGGATCTCGTCGGCGTAGGTCTCGCGCAGGGCGCGCAACTGCCGGTAGACGGCGGCCCGCAGATCCCCCTGCCGCTCGATCTCGGCGTACTCCTCGTCGCTCGTCCCGCCGCACCAGAACCGGGTGCCGTCGTAGAGCAGCACCTCCAGCCGGGCGACGCTGTCGACGACCTTGCCGTACGCCTGCGCGGTGGCGCCGCAGGAGTTGTTGCCGATCATGCCGCCGATCGTGCAGTTGGCGTGGGTCGCGGGCTCCGGCCCGAACCGCAGCCCGGTCGGGGCCAGTTGGCGGTTGAGGTCGTCGAGGACGATCCCGGGCTGGACGACACAGGTACGGGCGTCGGCGTCGACGGACTCCAGCTCGTGACAGTACTTGGACCAGTCGAGCACGACCGCCGTGTTGGTGCACTGCCCCGCCAGACTCGTCCCCCCGCCCCGCGACAGCACGGGCGCGCCGTGCTCCCGGGCGACGGCCACCGCCTCCGCCGCCGCCTCGGGTGTACGCGGTACGACGACCCCGATCGGCGTCTGCCGGAAGTTGGAGGCGTCGGTGGAGTAGGCGGCCCGGCTCCCCGCGTCGAAGCGGACCTCACCGTCGACACGGTCCCGCAGAGCGGCGGCCAGGGTCCGCGCGTCGACCGCGCTCCCTCGCCGTACGACGGGATCGGGCAGGTCCGAGGCGCCCATGGCCCTCCTCCGGTGGTGCCGCCGACAGGGTGCGGCCCGGGTACCCGGGGCACGTCGCGGCAATCGGCGGCCGACGGTCACCGGCCCGGCGGGCGTGGGCGGCTCAGCCCTCGGTGAGCCCCGGCAGCAGGCCGCGCATCGCCTCGCACTGTTCCGGTCCCACGACCCGGGACAGGGCTCCGGTGACCGTCTCGGCGAGGGCGGCCGAGGCCTCCTGGAGCAGGCCGCGCGCCTTCTCCGTGAGGGCCACCTCGATGCCGCGCTTGTCGCCGCAGACCGAGCGGCGGCTGACGAGGCCGGCGTGCTGGAGGCAGGCGATCTGGTAGGTGAGGCGGGTCTTCGGGCGGCCCAGGAGTTCGGCGATGCGGGTCATGCGCAGGGCCGACCCGGGCTGCTCGGCCAGCAGGCACAGGACCAGGAACTCGTCGTGCGAGACGTCCAGGGTGTCCTTCACCACCGAGCGCAGCTGCTGCTCCACCGCCCCGGTCGCCGCGAGCAGCACCATCCAGGCGCGCAGCTCGGGGGGCAGCAGTCCGCCGCCCTGCGCGTTCAGGCATTCGAGCTGGTCGGCGGGTTGCTCGTCGGGGTGGGCCATGGATCGAGTGTACCTGTTGTCCAAATTTGAACGAGGGGGTTGTTCAGATTTGGATAACCGGCTAGCGTGAGGTCATTCAAATTTGGATTACCGCATCAGTGCGGGAATCGGACGAAGGAGCCCCCCATGACCGTCGCCGTGGAAACCGGAACGTGGCAGCTCGACACCACCGCCTCGACCGTCGCGATCAAGCACAAGTCGATCTGGGGGCTCATCACCGTGAAGGGCGCCTTCACCGCCGTCACCGGGCAGGGCGAGGTCCGCCCCGACGGGTCCGCCGTCGGCACCCTGACCCTGGCCGTCGCGTCCCTGGACACCAAGAACCCCAAGCGTGACACCCACCTGAAGGGCCCCGACTTCTTCGACGCCGACAACCACCCCGAGCTCACCTTCGCGGTCCGCAGCGCGGAGCTCCGCGACGGCGACAAGGTCCACGTCATCGGCCAGCTCACCGCGCGCGGCATCAGCCGCCCCCTGACCCTCACCGCCCGCCTCACCGGCGTGGACGCCGACGCCCTCACCCTGGACGCCGAATTCTCGGTGGACCGCAACCAGTTCGGGATGGGCTGGAACCAACTCGGCATGATCGCCCGCCTCACCACGGTCACGACCACGCTCCGCTTCACCCGGACGGCAGCCTGACGTACGTGGTCGACAGCGTCTGCGGTACGGCGGTGAAGGCCCGCAGCCGGATCCGTACGCCCGCCCGAGGCAGTACGTACCTCCCGGCGGGCGGCCGGAGTTCATAGCGTGCCGTGGCGTGGGCGGGCAGTGAGGCCGGCCCCCGTACGACCCTCCAGTACTGGCTCATGCCCTGGCTCGCGGTGAGCATGAAGTGGGGTGCGAGGGCGCTGCCGGCGGTGTTGGTGACCCGGATCGTCAGCCGGTCGCCGGAGACCGACCTGGTCCGGTGCAGCCCGGTGAGCTCCATCCGCAGGGGCGGTGAGCCCGTCGCCGCCACCGCGGCGCTCACCAGGGCCGGGGACAGCACGAGCAGGGCGACGGCGACCCGGGCCGGGCGGGAGGTCGGACGCAGCCTCGGCTGCCACGCCGCCGCGAACTCCGACGTCGGCGCGGTGACCGCGGCCGCCAGCCACAGCGGCGTCATCATCAGGTAGTAGCCGTCCTGCGATCGCGTCGCCAGGAAGAACGCGCACCAGGGCAGCACGGTCGCCGCGGGCCCCAACCGCCGTACGAACAGCACGAACAGCACCAGCAGACCCGCCGCCAGCAGCACGCTCGCGTGGGAGTACCAGTCGAGCCGGTCGCTGCCGTTCGTGAGGTAGATGGAGACATCCACCAGCCCCTGGCCGTGCAGCACCGCGCCCTGCGTCAGCGGCAGGGCGACCCCGGTGAACCAGTGGCCCGGCTCGCTCACGACGAAGTACGTGTTGATCAGCAGCCATACGGTGACGGCGACCCCGGTGATCCGCAGCACCACCAGCGCCGCGCCCCGCCCGCCCAGCTCCCCGCGCCGCACGGCGTGGAGGCCGGCGAGCAGGAACGGCGCCAGGAACCACGGCAGTTGCTGTGCCGCGCAGGCCGCCCCCAGACACGCGGCCCGGGCCAGTCCGGCCGCGCCGAGGCGTCCGCCCCGGCCGATCCGCGGCCAGCCCACCACCACCGGCACCAGCAGGGCCAGCGCGAGGATCGCCGGATAGCCGAGCCGGGCGTACTGCGGCAGCATCGCGAAGCCCAGACACACCATGGTCGCCGCCGGCCGCCACGGCGCCGGCAGCATCCGCCACAGCACCACCGCCCCGACGACCAGCGCACCCGTGCTCATCGCGGTCGCCGGGGCGGCGCCGTGCCCGAGCCACAGCAGCGGCGCGGTCAGCAGCGGGGCGAGCGGGGGATAGCCGTACGTGAAGTCGTAGCCGCCGGTCACCGTCGGGGTGAGGGCGACGCCGTGGCCGAAGAGCCAGGGCCACGGCCGGCCGTACACCGGGTGCCCCGCGACCAGCTCCCGGGCGGCCTGGGTGGTCAGCAGCGCCTCGTCACTGCCCTGGTGGAGCACCGACCAGGCACACAGCGTCAGGGTCACCGCCGTGACGAGCACGCACAGGTCGACGCGGGCCAGCGAACGGGTCCGGCGCACCACCAGCGCCAGCACCCCGCACACCAGGATCGAGGCGTAACAGACCGAGATGACCGCGGCCACCGCGACCCGGTGCGAGGCCGCCTGGGTCCACACCGCGCGCGTCCCGATGAGGAGGCTGATGTCGGCGAGCAGGGTCAGGACGCGATGCCACTGCGCGGGGGACTCCGGGGCGGGGGACACCGCCGGCCGGGTCAGCCGGCCAGGGGTCACCGGCTTCAGTTCTGCCAAGTGCACGGCACCGGAACGTAATCGCGCCCGGTGAGCGAGGCGGTGGGGGAGGTGAAGAGTCCGGTAGGAGAGGGGTAAGAAAGATACGGTTTGTCAGTAGACGTCCCGCACATACCGCTTCGCCGACGCCAGCTGCTTCACATACGCCGCCGCCTCCACCTCGCCCAGACCGCCGTGCGCCACCGCGATGTCCTTCAGCGCCCGGTCCACGTCCTTGGCCATCCGGGAGGCGTCGCCGCACACATAGAAGTGCGCGCCGTCCTGGAGCCACCGCCACAGCTCGGGCCCGTGCTCGCGCATCCGGTCCTGGACGTAGACCTTCTGGCGCTGGTCGCGGGAGAACGCGGTGTCGAGACGGGCCAGGGTGCCCTCGGCGAGCAGTTCGGTCAGCTCCTGCTCGTAGTAGAAGTCGCTGGCCCGGTGCTGTTCCCCGAAGAACAGCCAGTTGGGCGCCCGGTGCCCGAGCGCGCGCCGCTCCTGGAGGAAGCCCACGAACGGGGCGACCCCGGTGCCCGGACCCACCATGATCATGGGGGTGGTCGCGTCGGCGGGCGGACGGAAGTGCGGGGAGGGCTGCACGAAGACCGGCACCTCGGTGTCGGCGTCCGCGTCCGCGA
Organism: Streptomyces sp. RG80; assembly: GCF_040446465.1. NCBI lineage: Bacteria > Bacillati > Actinomycetota > Actinomycetes > Kitasatosporales > Streptomycetaceae > Streptomyces > Streptomyces sp. RG80. The sequence goes on from NZ_JBEAAJ010000003.1 coordinate 201,876, forward strand.
GGAACGGCGAGCAGACCCCGCCGCGCGGCCTGCCGTGCAGGTTCTCGTAGCGCACCACGGAGACGGTCAGCGAGACCAGATGCGGGTCGGCCAGCGGGCTCGACGATATGGAGTACAGGCGGGGTTGCAGTTTCCTGAGCACGGCCGTCCAGTCCGCCGCGCTCGCCCGCACCGGGTGCTCGGCGAGGACGTCGACCGCCTGCCGTCCCCAACTCCACTGCGCCAGCCCGTCCTTGTTGTCGGGCCGCAGGAGCTTCTTCAACTCCCGTCCGTCCCGGACCCGTTCGGTGAGGAAGCGGAGCAGGTCGGGGGTGATGCGGGTGATGTCGAGGTGCCGGTGCAGGGCCTCGGCGAAGGGGACGTCGCCCACGCCGTCGACCGCCACCACGGCCGATCCGTCGACGCCGGTCACCGCCAGCCACTCCTCCACCAGCGTGGGCGAGTTGACCGGCCGCACGCCGAGCGCGTCGCCCGCCTCGTACGTCAGGGGCGTCCCGCTGGTGTCGAAGGTGAACCGCCGTACCTCCTTGCCCGCGCCGGGCAGGCTGAGCAGCCGGTTGCCGACCAGCCGGGCGGTGGTGGGAGCGGGTCTGGGGGGACGGGCGGGCTTGACCGGCGCCGGGGTTGGTGCCGGTGCCGCCGCCGGGGCGCTGCCCAGCGCGGACAGCACCTGGTCCAGCCAGGCGTCCGCGGACGGCTCGAAGTCCGGCTCACAGTCCGTGCGCGGCGCCAGCCGCACCCCGCCCAGCTCGTCGAGGCGCGCGTCGAGCCGGCGCCCGTGACCGCAGAAGTCGTCGTACGAGGAGTCGCCGAAGGCCAGGACGGAGTAGCGGGTCCCGTCCAGCCGCGGGGCCTGCTCGGTGGCGAGCCGGTCCCAGAAGCCGGAGCCGTTGTCGGGGGCGTCGCCGTCGCCGAAGGTGCTGGTGATCAGGAGCAGGTCGGCGCCGGTCGGCAGGGTGCCCGGGTCGCTGTCGTCCATGCCGACGAGCATCGGACGGTGCCCGCTCGCCGAGAGCCGGTCGGCGACGGCACCGGCGAACTCCTCCGCGTTCCCGGTCTGCGAGGCCCACAGCACGACCACCTCACGGCCGGGCCGGGTCGGGGACGGGGCGGCCGTCGTACGCGAGTACATGCCGGCGAGCACGCCGTTGACCCACATCGCGTGCTCGGGGCTGAAGGGCGCGTCCATCGGAAGGACCGGGACACCGGGGGCGCCGGAGTCGATGCCCGCGAGGAAGCCGGTGAGATACAGGCGCTCCTGCGCGGTCAGGACCGGGGGCGGGGCGGGGGCGAGCCCGAAGGGGTCGGCGCCGGGGGTGACGGAGGTCGGAACGATGACCTCGGGCACGGTCACCGGTACGGGCGCCGGAGCCGGTGCGGAGGAGACCCGGGTCAGCGACACCGCGCACACCTTGAACTCGGGCTGGAAGGAGATCGGGTCCACCGCGTCGCTGGTCACGGCGTTGAGGCTCAGATACTCACCGAACAGGTCGTTCCAGTGGAACGGCGCGAAGCAGCCGCCGGGCCGCACCCGGTCCGTCACCACCGCGGGCAGCACCGCCCGCCCCCGCCGCGAGGCGACCTCCACCCCGTCGCCCTCGGCGATCCCCAGCCGACGCGCGTCCTCGGGGTGCAGCTCCACGAACGGCCCGGGGTTCAGCTTGTTGAGCTTGGCGACCTTCCCGGTCTTGGTCAGCGTGTGCCACTGGTGCTGCACCCGCCCGGTGTTCAGGACGAAGGGGAAGTCGTCGTCCGGCATCTCCGCGGGCGGCAGATGCGGCCGCGCGTGGAACACGGCCCGCCCGCTCGGGGTCGGGAACCGCAGCCTGCCGTCACCGACGTACCGGATCGGGTTGCGCGCGGGCCCGCCCTCGGCCGCCGGCCACTGCACGGGTGTCTCCCGCAGCCGCTCGTACGTCACCCCGCGCAGGTCCCAGCCGGTGACGGGGTTCCAGGCGCGCCGGATCTCCTCGAAGACCTGCTCGGCACTGTCGTACGAGAAGCCCTTCTCGTACCCCATCTCGCGGGCGACGGCCGCGATGATCCGCCAGTCCGCCATCGCCTCGCCGGGCGGGTCGGCGACGGGCGCGGTGAGGGTGAGGCTGCGCTCGCTGTTGACGAAGACGCCCTCGCCCTCGGTCCACATCGCGCCGGGCAGGACGACATCGGCGTACGCGTTGGTCTCGGTGTCGCCGAAGACGTCCTGGGTGACGACGAACTCGGCGGCCTCCAGGCCCTCGATGACGGTACGGCGGTTGGCGACCGAGGCGACCGGGTTGGTGCAGATGATCCAGCAGGCCTTGATCTCGCCGTCGGCCATCTTTTGGAACATCTCGACGGTGCCCCTGCCGACGCCGTCCTTGCGCAGGGTGCCCTCCGGCAGCTCCCACAGCTCCTCGACGAACTCCCGCTCGGCGTCCACGAGGACGGACCGCTGGCCGGGCAGCCCCGGCCCCATGTAGCCCATCTCGCGGCCGCCCATCGCGTTGGGCTGGCCGGTGAGGGAGAAGGGGCCGCTGCCGGGGCGGCAGATGGCGCCGGTCGCCAGATGCAGGTTGACCAGGGCGTTGGTGTTCCAGGTGCCGTGCGTGGACTGGTTCAGGCCCATCGTCCACAGGCTCATCCACTCACCGGCCTCCCCGATCAGCCGGGCGGCCTCGCGCAGGTCGTCCTCGGCGAGACCGGTGATCTCGGCGACGGAGGCGGGCGCGTAGTCGGCGAGGAACTCCGGCATCGCCTCCCAGCCCTCGGTGTGGGCGGCGACGAAGTCGGGGTCGGTGTGCCCGTTCTCGACGAGCAGATGCAGCAGTCCGTTGAGGAGGGCCAGATCGGTCCCCGGCCTGACCTGGAGGAACAGATCGGCCTTGGCGGCCGTCGCGGTGCGCCGCGGGTCGACCACGATCAGCTTCGCGCCCGCCTTGACCCGCTCCATCATCCGCAGGAAGAGGATGGGATGGCAGTCGGCCATGTTCGACCCGATGACCAGGAAGACATCGGCCCGGTCGAAGTCCTCGTACGACCCGGGCGGCCCGTCGGCACCCAGCGACAGCTTGTAACCGGCGCCGGCGCTCGCCATGCACAGCCGTGAGTTCGACTCGATCTGGTTGGTCCGCACGAACCCCTTGGCGAGCTTGTTGGCCAGGTACTGCGCCTCCAGGCTCATCTGCCCGGACACATAGAAGGCGACGGCGTCGGGCCCGTGCTCGTCGATGATCGCGCGCAGCCGCCGGGCCGTCTCCCCGATCGCGTCGGCCACCGGAGCGGGCACCGGCTCCTCGCCGCGGTCGTCCCGGACCAGCGCGGTGGTCAGCCGTCCGGGCGCGGAGAGCATCTCGGCCGTGGTGGCGCCCTTGGTGCACAGCCGCCCCGCGTTCGCCGGGTGCGCCTTGTCGCCGGTGGCCTTCAGGACCGTGCGCCGCCCGTCGGGCCCCATGCCGACGTCCAGCACGATGCCGCAGCCCACTCCGCAGTACGAGCAGACCGAGCGCACCTGGGACGTGGCAGTGGTGGGGGTCACACGCGGCCCTTCCTCGACGATCGGTCTTGGTCGAGAGCGTACGAATCGCCCATTACGGCGATGTCACATGGCTTGATCATGAGGAGTTACGTCGGACACACAGCCGCTCGGGGCCCGATGTGAGGGGGCGGGGCTGTCGCGGACCGTGTCGCTGTTGGGCCGAACGGGTGACTTGGCGTAAGAATTGGGTGGTGCAGGCAATGAAGGCGAGCGAGTCCGGGGGGAACCGGTGAGCAGGTACGACGTCACCGATGAACAGTGGGAAGGGCTCGCCCAGGTCGTTCCGTTGCGGGGCCGGGACGCCTGGCCGTCCGCGGTGGACCACCGGGTGCCTCCCGAGGCGGCGACGGAACCGCGCCGCCGGTTCGTCGTCCTGCGGGTCAACGTCTTCGGCGACGCCCGCGAGGTCGCCGAGACCCTGATGGCGGGCATCCCCGTCCTGCTCGACCTCACGGGAGCGGAGGGCGACGTCGCCAAACGGGTCCTCGACTTCAGCACCGGCGTCGTCTTCGGCCTGGCCAGCGGCATGCACCGGGTCGACCGCAACGTCTTCCTGCTGACGCCGCCCGGCATGGAGGTCAGCGGCCTGATGGAGACCGCCGGCGCCCCCGGCGTCTGAGCCACGGTCCCCCGATCGTAGGAAGGCGCCACCGGCAAAACGGTTCGCCTGACGGCGGAGGCCTACGGTCCGGATATGGCCGTGCACTCAGCGTCAGAGGCGCCCGTATCCGTCGAACCCCACGGCGAACGTGAAGAGCATCACGTTCCGTCCCCCCGGCTTCCCGTGAGCGCCGAGACCCGGCCGAGCCGGCCCCACCTCAGCGAACTCCGCCTGTCGGCCTTCGCCGCCCATCGCCGCGTCCGGCTGCCGCTGGGCCCGTGCACCCTCCTCGTCGGCCCCAGCGGCTCCGGCAAGACCAGCGCGCTACGGGCGTACGAGGCGCTGGCCCGGCTCGGCGGGGGCGGCGAGGTCGGCGAGGTGTTCGCCGATCCGGCGGCCTGTGTGCCGGACCGGGCGCGGCCCGACGCGCAGCGGCGACGGGGGTTCCGCATCGGGTGCACGGCCGACGGACCCGAGGGGCCGGTACGGCTCGACGTCGCGGTACAGGCCGAGCCCGAACTGCGCATCGTGGGGGAGCGGTTGACGGCCGGCGGGGTCGTCCTGCTGGAGACCGCGCTGCGCGACCCCTCGCGGCGCTTCGTGCAGGCCGCCTGGCACACCGCCGGATCCGCCCCGGTGACCCGCGCCCCGCTCCCCGACGACCGGCTCGGCACCGCGCTGCTCCCGTTACGGGTGGCGGGCAAGACCGACGGCCAGCGCCGGGTGCTGGCGGCCGCCGAGCAGATGGTCGTCGCCCTGCGTTCGGTCTTCGCCTGCGACCCCCGCCCCGACCGGATGCGGGTCCCCGTCCCCACCGGCTCCGGGCGCCTCCTCGGCGGCTGCGACAACCTCGCCGACGTGCTGTGGCGCACCCACGCCGAGTGCGTGCGCCGGTACGCGCAGTTCGTCGCGTCGGTCGGCGCCGGATGTACGGGACCCGTGGCGGGCGTACACGCCGAACTCCTCGGCGACGGCACGGTCCGGGCGGTCCTCGACCGCGGCGACGGCGGCCGTACGGCGCTGGGGCGGCTCGGCGACGGGGAGTTGAGGTACCTCGCGCTCGCGCTGGTGCTGTTCACCGGACCCGGCGTGCTGGAGGTCGACCCGGCCGGTGAGGTGCCCGCGGCGATGCAGACGCTCACGGTGCTCGCCGACGGCTTCGACCGGCGACTGGACCCACGGCAGCGGGACGAACTCCTGCGGCTCGCGGCCCGGATGTGCGACCGCGGGCACATCCGGCTGCTCGGCACGGTGACCGACGCGTCCTGGGCGGCGCGGACCGAGGGCGTCACGGTGGTACACCTGGACGCGTGACAGACCCTCTCGATGTGGCGAAACTCCAGCGCAGACTGGCCGAGTTCGCGGCGGCGCGGAACTGGCAGCCGTACCACACCCCCAAGAACCTCGCCGCCGCGCTCAGCGTGGAGGCCTCCGAACTGGTCGAGATCTTCCAGTGGTTGACGCCCGAGGAGTCGGCCCGCGTCATGGACGACCCGGACACCGCGCACCGGGTCACCGACGAGGTCGCCGACGTCCTGGCGTATCTGCTCCAACTGTGCGAGGTGCTGGGCATCGACTTGTTGGCGGCACTGGACGCGAAGATCGACCGCAACGAGCGGAGGTTCCCGGCGCCGTAGAGGTCGATTCCGTCGTACGGGTCGGGTCCGTCCTGGGGAGCAGCTCGGTCCGTTTTCACTCTCCGGAGTCAAAATCCGGCTCGAAACCGATTCGTTGTCCGCAGATTTCCGCCTTCCTCTGGCTTTTCGTCCCGCCGACCCTCACTCTGGGTAGTGGACAACGGAGTTCGGGCGGTGGACGGGGGCAGCGCATGGACGCGGTGCGGCTCATAGTGACGAGCAGGCGTGCCCTCGCGGGAAGCGGCGGCGGGCCTCAGATCCTCACGGAGGTGTGGCAGGCGCAGGCCCTGGCCCAGGCGATAGGCAGCCGGCTCGCGGTCTCCGGCCCGCCCCGACTGAGGGGCGAGGCACTGGGGTTGACCGAACTGGCGGGCAGAGGCTGCGGTGTCCTGGACACCCCCGACCTGGACACCGCCGACCTGCGCGCCGCCCAGCTCACCGAACTGGGCGACGCCCGCCAGGTGTTGCTCTGTCTCGGCGGCCTGCTCGGCGAGGTGGGCATCGCCCTCGTCGGCCTTGCCTGCGCCGCCGACGACGAGGGTACGTACTGGCAGTGCATGGAGGCCATCGACGCGGCGGACGAATCCCGGGACCGCGTCCTGGAAATGCTCAACAAACTGGCCAACCGCGACCAGGCGTTACCGGAACGAGAGGCGGGGTGAGCGACCGCGCCGCCTCTCGGCGGGAGCTTTCCTCGGGGGCAGCCGTCAGCGTGCCTCGTTCTCCTCCGTGGCCCGGCCCGCCGACTGCAGGTCCGCGTCCAGGGCGGAGAGGTCCGCGTTGAGTGTCGCCATCAGTTCCTCCATCTGTTGCAGCAGCCCCTTCGGCTGACCGGTGGGCCCGGCACCCTGCTGCGGGACGGATTCTTCGGACAAGACGGCCTCCTCGGCCCAGGCCTCCACGGGAGGCCGACACGGATGACGCCCGGCGCTGACCGGCCGGCGCGGGCGCCGGTCGGTCCGGCTCCGCCCGAGCAACGATCATCACCTTCGCCGGGTCACTGGCCCGGGCAGCCCCCGTGCGCCGCGTTGACGGAATTTCACCCGACCGGGCAGGGCCGGGACGGCAGGGGCGGGTGGGGTTGACCCGTGGGGCAGCGTGCAGGATGGAGGTATGGATCTTCGCATCTTCACCGAGCCCCAGCAGGGCGCCACCTACGACACCCTTCTCACCGTCGCCAAGGCCACCGAGGACCTCGGCTTCGATGCCTTTTTCCGCTCCGACCACTATCTGAAGATGGGCTCCGCCGACGGTCTGCCCGGTCCCACCGACGCCTGGATCACCCTCGCCGGACTCGCCCGTGAGACCAAGCGCATCCGCCTGGGCACCCTGATGACCGCTGGCACCTTCCGGCTGCCCGGTGTGCTCGCCATCCAGGTCGCGCAGATCGACCAGATGTCCGGCGGCCGCGTCGAACTGGGCCTGGGCGCGGGCTGGTTCGAGGAGGAGCACAAGGCGTACGGCATCCCCTTCCCCAAGGAGAAGTTCGGCCGCCTCGAGGAACAGCTGGAGATCGTCACGGGCCTGTGGGAGACCAAGGCCGGCGACACCTTCGACTTCCACGGCAAGTACTACGACCTCACCGACTCGCCCGCGCTGCCCAAGCCGGCCCAGGAGCGGATCCCGGTCCTCGTCGGCGGCCACGGACCGTCCCGCACTCCGCAGCTGGCGGCCCGCTTCGCCAGTGAGTTCAACATGCCCTTCGGATCCGTCGAGGACAGCGAGCGCCAGTTCGGCCGGGTGCGCGACGCCGCGGTCGAGGCCGGTCGCAAGGGCGACGAACTGACGTACTCCAACGCCCTCGTCGTCTGCGTCGGCAAGGACGACCAGGAGGTCGCCCGCCGGGCCGCCGCGATCGGCCGCGAGGTGCCCGAGCTGAAGACCAACGGTCTGGCCGGTTCCCCGGCCGAGGTGGTCGACAAGATCGGCCGCTACGCCGAGATCGGCTCCAGCCGCATCTACCTCCAGCTCCTGGACCTGCACGACCTGGACCACCTGGAGCTCATCTCCTCGCAGGTCCAGTCGCAGCTGTCGTAGTCCCGGAAAACGGCGGGCCGACGGAGCGCGCCGCCCCGCGCGCCCCGTCGGACCATCCGCCCCTCCGTCAGGGCTTGCGCCCGACCGCCACGTACAGCGGGATCTCCTCGCCGCCCTGCGGCTCACCGAGTTCGGGGTGCCATGACGCGGCGAGCGCCACGCCGGGCTCGACCAGTTCCAGACCCGTGAAGAACGCGCCGAACTCGGCGCGCGAGCGGACCTGCGCGTCCGTGCCGCCCTTGCGGTACACCTCGACCACGCGCTCCCATGTCTCCGGGTCGAAGTCGCCGGTGGCGTGGGAGAGGGTCAAGTAGCTGCCGGGGGCGAGGGAGTCGACCAGCTCCCGCACGATCCGGGCGGGCTCGTCCCTGTCCGCCACCAGGTGCAGCAGCGCCACCAGGGACAGTCCGATCGGCCGCGTGAAGTCGAGGGTCTCCCGGGCCGCCGCGAGGATCTTGTCCGGCTCCCGTACGTCGGCCTGGATGTAGTCGGTCCGCCCCTCCGGCGCGCTGTGCAGCAGGGCCTCCGCGTGCCGCAGCACGATCGGGTCGTTGTCCGCGTACACCACCCGGGCCTCGGGAGCGATCCCCTGCACTATCTGGTGGAGGTTCGGCTCGGTCGGGATGCCGGTGCCGATGTCGAGGAACTGCGCGACGCCCCGCTCGGCCAGCAGCCGGGAGGCCCGGTGCATGAACGCGCGATTGGTCCGCGCCATCTGGCTCACGTCCGGGAAGAACGAGCTCACCTGCTCGGCCGCCGCCACATCGACCGGATAGTTGTCCTTCCCGCCGAGGAAGTAGTCGTACATACGGGCCGAATGGGGCTTACTGGTGTCGATCGCGCTCACAGTCGTGGGTCCTCCTTCGAACGCCCGGTCGATCGGGAGGCTAGCGGACATTCCCCGGCGCCGTGGCCGTCCGCTGCACCTCCGGCGCCGACCGGACCGGAGCTGGGGATAAATCGTGAGTGTGTGCGGAGCGGGCACGGTACGTTGAGCGGGCGCGCCGTGACTCAGAACGGCGAAACCCGCAGCTCAGAAGGCACCCAGAGGTGTAACCACAGTGTTCCTCACGATCAGTACCACCGGTACGTCCGAACGCCCCGCGACCGACCTCGGCTACCTGCTCCACAAGCATCCCGAGAAATCGCAGGCGTTCTCCACGTCCTACGGCAAGGCGCACGTCCTCTACCCAGAGGCCGACGCCGAGCGCTGCACGGCGGCGCTCCTGCTGGAGGTCGACGCGGTGGCGCTGGTCCGGCGGGGCAAGGGCAAGGGGCGCGGCGGCGCCCCCGACGCGGCACTCGCGCAGTACGTCAACGACCGCCCGTACGCCGCGTCCTCGCTGCTCGCCGTCGCGCTGAGCGCCGTCTTCTCCAGCGCCATGCGCGGTGTCTGCAACGCCCGCCCGGAGCGGGCCGCACAGCCGCTGCCGCTGCGCATCGAGGTGCCCGCACTGCCCGCCCGGGGCGGCCCCGACCTCGTACGGAAGCTGTTCGAGCCGCTCGGCTGGACGGTCACCGTCGAACCGGTCGCGCTGGACACGCAGTTCCCCGCGTGGGGCGACTCGCGCTACGTCCGGCTCGTACTGGAGTCGCGGACCCTGACCCTCGCCGAGGCCCTGCGCCACCTCTACGTCCTGCTGCCGGTCCTCGACGACGCCAAGCACTACTGGGTCGCCTCCGACGAGGTCGACAAGTTGCTCCGCGCCGGTGAGGGCTGGCTGCCCGACCACCCCGAGCAGAAGCTGATCACCAGCCGCTACCTCTCGCGCCGCTGGTCGCTGACGCGCGCCGCGATGGAACGCCTGGAGCTGGTCCGGCTCGCCGAGGCCGACGACAGCGAGGTCGAGGAGATCGACAACGCCGTCGAGGCGGAGACCGAGGACGAGGAGAAGCCGACCCCGCTCGCCGTACAGCGCAGGGACGCGATCATCGCCGCCCTCCAGGCGTCCGGCGCCGCGCGCGTGCTCGACCTCGGCTGCGGACAGGGCCAGCTGGTGCAGGCGCTGCTCAAGGACGTGCGGTTCACCGAGATCGTGGGCGTCGACGTGTCGATGCGCGCGCTCACCATCGCCTCCCGGCGGCTGAAGCTGGACCGCATGGGCGAACGCCAGGCCTCCCGCGTCAAGCTCTTCCAGGGCTCGCTCGCCTACACCGACAAACGCCTCAAGGGCTACGACGCCGCCGTGCTCAGCGAGGTCGTCGAACACCTCGACCTGCCCCGGCTGCCCGCCCTGGAGTACGCGGTGTTCGGTGCCGCCCGCCCGCGGACCGTCCTCGTGACGACCCCGAACGTCGAGTACAACGTGCGCTGGGAGACCCTCCCGGCCGGCCATGTCCGGCACGGTGACCACCGCTTCGAGTGGACGCGGGAGGAGTTCCGCGCCTGGGCGGGGAGGGTGGCCGAACGGCACGGGTACGACGTGGAGTTCGTACCGATCGGACCGGACGACCCGGAGGTGGGCCCGCCCACACAGATGGCCGTCTTCGAGATGAGCACGACCGAGCCGAAGACCACTGTGAACAACCCGAACGACAAGAACGAGAAGGAGGCGAAGGCGGCATGACCGAGAACCAGACCAAGGGGCGCGTCCTGCCCGTCACCGACCTCTCCCTCGTCGTCCTCGTCGGCGCCTCCGGCTCGGGCAAGTCCACCTTCGCCCACCGGCACTTCAAGCCCACCGAGATCATCTCCTCGGACTTCTGCCGCGGCCTGGTCTCCGACGACGAGAACGACCAGAGCGCGACGAAGGACGCCTTCGACGTGCTGCACTACATCGCCGGCAAGCGGCTCGCCGCGGGCCGCCGTACGGTCGTCGACGCCACCAGCGTGCAGTCGGACTCCCGGCGCCAGCTGATCGACCTGGCCAAGCAGTACGACGTGCTGCCCATCGCCATCGTGCTCGACGTGCCGGAGGAGGTCTGCGCCGAACGCAACGCGGGCCGCACCGACCGCGCCGACATGCCGGTGCGGGTCATCAAGCGCCACATCCGCGAACTGCGCCGCTCCATCAGGCACTTGGAGCGCGAGGGCTTCCGCAAGGTGCACGTCCTGCGCGGCGTGGAGGACGTCGAGAACGCCACCGTCCGCACCGAGAAGCGCTTCAACGACCTCACCCACCTCGCCGGCCCGTTCGACATCATCGGCGACATCCATGGCTGCGCCTTTGAACTGGAGTCGCTGCTCGGCAAGTTGGGCTACGTCGACGGTGTGCACCCCGAGGGCCGTACCGCGGTCTTCGTCGGCGACCTCGTCGACCGCGGCCCGGACAGCCCGGGCGTGCTGCGCCGCGTGATGTCGATGGTGAAGTCGGGCAACGCCCTGTGCGTGCCGGGCAACCACGAGAACAAGTACGGCCGTTACCTGAAGGGCCGCAAGGTCCAGCACACCCACGGCCTGGCCGAGACCATCGAGCAGATGGAGGGGGTCTCGGACGAATTCCTGGCGGAAGTACGGGAGTTCATCGACGGCCTGGTCAGTCACTACGTCCTCGACGGCGGCAAGCTGGTCGTCTGTCACGCCGGTCTGCCGGAGAAGTACCACGGCCGCACCTCCGGCCGGGTGCGCTCGCACGCGCTGTACGGCGACACCACCGGGGAGACGGACGAGTTCGGGCTGCCGGTGCGCTACCCGTGGGCCGAGGACTACCGGGGCCGCGCGGCGGTCGTCTACGGCCACACTCCGGTCCCGGAGGCGACCTGGCTGAACAACACCATCTGCCTGGACACCGGCGCCGTCTTCGGCGGCAAGCTCACCGCGCTGCGCTACCCGGAGCGGGAGCTGGTCGACGTACCGGCGGAGCGGGTCTGGTACGAGCCGACCAGGCCGCTGAAGTCGGATGCGCCGGGCGGCCAGGACGGCCGTCCGCTGGACCTGGCGGACGTCAACGGCCGCCGGGTGGTGGAGACCCGGCACCAGGGGCGGGTGGCGATCCGTGAGGAGAACGCGGCCGCGGCCCTGGAGGTCATGAGCCGCTTCGCGGTGGACCCGAGGCTGCTGCCGTACCTCCCGCCGACGATGGCCCCCACGGCGACCTCGCACATCGAGGGCTACCTGGAGCACCCGGCCGAGGCCTTCAAGCAGTACGCCGATGACGGGGTCGCGCGGGTCGTGTGCGAGGAGAAGCACATGGGCTCGCGGGCGGTCGCCCTGGTGTGCCGCGACGCGGAGACGGCCCGCAAGCGCTTCGGCGTGGACGGCCCGACGGGCTCCCTCTACACCCGTACCGGGCGCCCGTTCTTCGACGACGAGTCGGTGACCGAGGAGATCCTCGGCCGGGTGCGGGCGGCTGCCGACGAGGCGGGCCTGTGGGCGGAGTTGGACACGGACTGGCTGCTGCTCGACGCCGAGCTGATGCCGTGGTCGCTGAAGGCGTCCGGACTGCTGCGCTCGCAGTACGCCGCCGTCGGCGCCGCGTCCCGGGCGGTGTTCCCGGGTGCGCTGGCCGCGCTCGAGGGCGCCGCGGCACGGGGCGTGGACGTGACGGACCTGCTGGACCGCCAGCGCGAACGGGCCTCCGACGCGGCCGCGTTCACCGAGGCGTACCGCCGCTACTGCTGGACCACGGACGGCCTGGACGGCGTACGACTCGCGCCCTTCCAGATCCTCGCGGTCCAGGGCCGCAGCCTGGCGTACCTCGCGCACGACGAACAACTGACCCTGCTGGACCGGCTGGTGGAGCACGACGGCACCGGCCTGCTCCAGACCACCCGGCGCCTGTACGTCGACACGGCCGACCCCGAGTCGGTCCAGGCGGGCGTCGACTGGTGGCTGGAGATGACCGGCCGCGGCGGCGAGGGCATGGTCGTCAAGCCGCTCGGCGCGGTCGTCCGCAGCGGAGAGGGACGCCTGGTGCAGCCCGGCATCAAGTGCCGTGGCCGCGAGTACCTCCGGATCATCTACGGCCCGGAGTACACCCGCCCCGACAACCTGACCCGTCTGCGCGGCCGCTTCCTCAACCACAAGCGCTCCCTCGCCATCCGCGAGTACGCACTCGGCCTGGAGTCCCTGGACCGCCTGGCCGAGGGCGAGCCGCTGTGGCGCGTGCACGAGGCGGTCTTCGGCGTGCTGGCACTGGAGTCGGAGCCGGTCGACCCGAGGCTGTGACGGTCGGCCCGAGGCTGTGAGGGTCGGCTGACCGCGAGGGTCAGCCGACCAGCCTCAGCCGTTGCGCGCACACGCCCACGCGGACGCTCTGGCCCCAGGTCAGTTCCAGGGCGTCCGACTCCATGCCGTCCCCGAACGCGATCAGCCGCTCGGACTCGACGGTCAGACGCAGGGCGCCCGTCGCCGGGAGCTCGCCGGCCACCAGTGACGTACCGGTGGCCGGCGAGGGCCAGGCCTCGCGGACGAACCACACCAGGCGGTCCTCGGCGGGACGCGGCAGGGACAGGGCGCTGCCCCGTTCCTGCCACACCGACCGCAGCCAGCCCGTCGCGCCCGTCCCCGTGCCCACCAGTACTCCGGAGGAGGCCTGGGTCTCGACGGCACCCCCGTGGTCGTCGAGGTTCAGGCGGTAGCGGGCGGTCTGGTGGCCGGGGGCGCCGAGGTAGATCTCGTTGAGCGCGACGAGACGCTGGGTGTCGTCGGCCACCGCCTCGACCATGGTGAGTTCGTCGACGGCCGAGGTCCTGGAGGTGAGCGAGGTGAGCAGTTTCCCGGTGTGTTCCGGGCGGTGCCGGACCAGTACGCCCGGGTTGCGGCCGGGGTCCGCGTCGATGCCGAGCACCGGGTGCCCGGCGAGGTACTTGGCCACGTTCGCCACCAGCCCGTCCTGGCCGACCACGACCACCACGTCCTCCGGCGCGAACAGGAAGCGGTCCAGGTCGGCTCGCTCCACCCGGGACTGCCGCCAGCTCAGGGGGATCGCCGAGGTCACCTCGGCCAGTGCCCCACGGGTACGGCGATGGCGTTCCGCGACCTCCTCGATGTCCCGGCCGCGGGAGGAGAGGAAGAACGCGGCCTGGCCGTGGGTGCCGTGATGGGCCACCAACTCCTCGTACTCCGTGGTGCGGTGGACGAGGACGACCCGCGGGGCGAGGCTCATGCCGGGTCCCGGGTGCCCAGCTTGGCCAGCAGGCCCGTGAGGACGTCAGGGGACACGGTGACACTGTCGATCCTCGGCAGGTTCTCCGCCAGCCGGGTCCCGGTCAGCGCGTGCAGGACCGCCACGTCCACGTCCGTGTGCACCTGGAGCCACGCCGCCTGCGCCTGCGCCCGGGCCTCGCCGACCGCCCGCGCGCCCTCGGCCTCGGCACGGGCCAACTGCACGGAACGCGCCGCCTCGGCCTCCGCGAGCTTCAGGGACCGCGCCGCCTCCGCGCCGGCCCGTACCGCGTCCGCCGCCGCGTGCTCCTCCGCCTCGCGCCGGGCGTTGGTACCGCGCTGCTCGACCAACTGCTCCTCGCGCCGGGCGAGTTCGATCTGGCTGGCCAGTTCGTTCTCGGCGATGGTCCGCTCCCGCTCGACGGCCACCGCCCGCCGCTCGTAGGTCGCCCGGTCCGCCTCCTGCTGGATCTGCTCGCGGGCCGGGGTGCGCAGCGCCCGCTCCACCTCCGGCTCCGGCCGCAGGGCGACCACCCGGACCGCCACCACCTCGATACCGGTGGCCGGCAGCCGGGGCTCCGCGGCGAGGCCCGCCGCCACCCGTTCCCGTACCGCCGCGACCCCGTCCACCAGCGCCGACGACAGCGACGTACGAGCCAGGACGTCCAGCGCGTGCTGCTGTGCCGTCTCCGTCAGAAGCGTGCCGAGCTGTTCCAGCGGGGTGCCGCGCCACGCGCCGGTGTCCGGGTCGACGGAGAAGTCCAGACGGGCCGCGGCGAGCGCCGGGTCGCTGATCCGGTACGTCACCGTCGCCTGTACCGCCACGTCCTGGAAGTCGGAGGTGCGGGCATGGAAGGTCATCGCCAACTCCCGGTCGTCGACCGGGACTTCGGAGAGCGCCGCGGTCAGCGCGCGGAACCAGAAGCTCAAGCCCGGTCCGTCGTGCAGCAGCTTTCCGCCGCGGTGGTGCCGGATGTGCGCCGTGGGCGCGCCGCGCAGATGGCGCCAGCCCAGGCGCCGGGTGATGTCGGCCACGAGACCCCTCTTTTCGTCTCGAGGACGATAACCCTGGGGCAGGTTTATCGTCAAGGGGACGAAAAATACGACGGAGAGGAGACGGAGAAGAGGACGAGAACCAGAAGTGGTCAAGCAGGGGGTGAAGACGGTCTTCGGTGGTCAGGATGGAGACATGGGATTCCATGTCGACTCCGAGGCCGGGCGGCTGCGCCGCGTCATCCTGCACCGGCCGGATCTCGAGCTCAAAAGGCTCACCCCCAGCAACAAGGACGCCCTCCTCTTCGACGACGTGCTCTGGGTGCGCCGGGCGCGCGCCGAGCACGACGGGTTCGCGGACGTGCTGCGCGACCGCGGGGTCACCGTCCACCTCTTCGGCGACCTGCTCACCGAGGCCCTGGCGATCCCGGCGGCCCGCACCCTCGTCCTGGACCGGGTCTTCGACGAGAAGGAGTACGGCGTCCTCGCCACCGACCATCTGCGCGCCGCGTTCGAGACGCTGCCCGCGCCCGAGCTCGCCGAGGCCCTCGTCGGCGGCATGACCAAACGGGAGTTCCTGGAGGCGCACGAGGAGCCGGTCTCCGTCCGCTTCCACGTCATGGACCTGGACGAATTCCTGCTCGCGCCCCTGCCCAACCACCTCTTCACCCGCGACACCTCCGCCTGGATCTACGACGGCGTCTCCGTCAACGCCATGCGCTGGCCGGCCCGGCAGCGGGAGACCGTGCACTTCGAGGCGATCTACCGACACCACCCCCTCTTCCGTGACGAAACGTTCCGGGTGTGGAGCGAGGGGCAGGCCGACTACCCGTCCACCATCGAGGGCGGCGACGTCCTCGTCATCGGCAACGGTGCCGTCCTCATCGGCATGAGCGAGCGGACCACCCCCCAGGCCGTGGAGATGCTCGCGCACAAGCTCTTCGACGCCGGCTCCGCGCAGACCATCGTGGCGCTCGACATGCCCAAGCGCCGTGCCTTCATGCACCTCGACACCGTGATGACGATGGTCGACGGCGACACCTTCACCCAGTACGCCGGGCTCGGCATGCTCCGCTCGTACACCATCGAACCCGGCGTCGGGGACAAGGAGCTCAAGGTCACCGACCATCCGCCGGAGCACATGCACCGCGCGATCGCCGCCGCCCTCGGGCTCAGCGAGATCCGCGTCCTGACCGCGACCCAGGACGTGCACGCCGCAGAGCGTGAGCAGTGGGACGACGGCTGCAACGTCCTCGCCGTCGAACCCGGTGTCGTCGTCGCCTACGAGCGCAATTCCACCACCAACACCCATCTGCGCAAGCAGGGCATCGAGGTCATCGAGATCCCGGGCAGCGAGCTGGGCCGGGGGAGAGGAGGGCCGCGCTGTATGAGCTGTCCCGTCGAACGGGCGGCCGTATAGTCACACACCAGACCGTATATAAATGCCGAGCGTCGTATAGACTTCCAGGAGTACTTGTCCCCCGCACCTCTGGAGCGCCCTCATGGCGACCGTCCCGACCGCCCTCGCCGGGCGCCACTTCCTCAAGGAGCTCGACTTCACCGGGCCGGAGTTCCTCGGCCTCGTCGAGCTGGCCGCCCAGCTGAAGGCCGCGAAGAAGGCCGGGACCGAGACCAGGCACCTGAGCGGCAAGAACATCGCGCTGATCTTCGAGAAGACCTCGACGCGCACCCGCTGCGCGTTCGAGGTCGCGGCCGCCGACCAGGGTGCCTCGACGACGTATCTCGACCCCTCGGGCTCACAGATCGGGCACAAGGAGTCCGTACGGGACACCGCGCGCGTGCTGGGCCGGATGTACGACGGCATCGAGTACCGCGGGGACAGTCAGCAGAAGGTCGAGGAACTCGCCGCGTACGCCGGCGTCCCCGTCTACAACGGCCTCACCGACGACTGGCACCCCACCCAGATGCTCGCCGACGTCCTCACCATGACCGAGTACACCGACAAGCCGGTCGAGGAGATCGCCTTCGCCTACCTCGGCGACGCCCGCTTCAACATGGGCAACTCCTACCTGATCACCGGCGCCCTGCTCGGCATGGACGTCCGGATCGTCGCCCCGAAGTCCTACTGGCCCGCCCAGGACATCGTGGAGCGCGCCCGGCAGCTCGCCGTGGACAGCGGGGCACGCATCAGCCTCACCGAGTCCCTGGCGGAAGGCGTCGCCGGCGCCGACTTCGTCGCCACGGACGTCTGGGTCTCCATGGGCGAACCCAAGGAGGTCTGGGAAGAGCGCATCGCGTCCCTCGCCCCGTACGCCGTGACCATGGACGTCCTGCGCGCCACCGGCAACCCGGACGTCAAGTTCCTGCACTGTCTGCCGGCCTTCCACGACCTCGGCACGAAGGTCGGGCAGGAGATATACGACGCGTACGGTCTGGCGTCCCTGGAGGTGACCGACGAGGTGTTCGAGTCGGCCCACTCGGTCGTCTTCGACGAGGCGGAGAACCGGCTGCACACCATCAAGGCGATCCTGGTCGCGACGCTGGCCTGACCGGACCCACGTCTCACGCCGGTCGCCACTGCGGCGGAACCACCGGCAGCCGGAACCACACCGCCTTGCCGGACTCGGTCGGGCGGTGCCCGCAGGACGAGCTCAGCGCGCGGATCAGCAGCAGCCCCCGGCCGTGCTCCTGCCAGGGATCCGGCTCCACGTCGACCGGGCGGGTCAGATTGCCCGGCGGTGCCGGGTCCGGGTCGTGCACCTCGACCTGGCAGCCGCTCGGCAGCAGCTCCACGACCAGCTCTATCGGGGCGTCCCCGGCGGTGTGTTCCACGGCGTTCGCGACCAGCTCGGCGGTGAGCAGCTCCGCGGTGTCGCTGTCGGCCCCGTGCTCCAGCTCGGCCAGCGCCGTGCGCACCAGCGCACGGGCGACGGGCACGGCCGCTGCGGAGTGCGGCAGCGCGATGCGCCAGGAGGCGGAGGCTGAGGGGCGATCTTGCAAGGCGGTTCCGTTCATGAGCAGGCTGTCCTGCTTTCAACCTTATGAATGGTACGGCGCCGTCGGCAGAGGCGTCCGACGGGCACCGCGCGGGACCTTCGACCCCGTTATCGAGCGGCTTACCCCTCACAACGGCCTGCCTCGCACGGCTGCTCCCGCCGTAGCCGCTCTGTCGACGAGCCGTGACGGATGTGACGGGACCAGGTCACATCCGAGCGGTGTTATCGCGCACTCGTGACGACAGTCAAAGATGGGTGATAGCTTCGAGGGGTAGAGCGTGGGAAAGCGCACCTTGTCCGTGTACGAGGAGGCCGCACCGCATGAGTCCCTTCACCGGCTCCGCCGCCCGCACCGCCCGCTGGGAGCACCTGCGCGTGGAGATCGAGGCCGGCGTCGCCACCGTCACCCTCGCCCGCCCCGAGAAACTCAACGCGCTCACCTTCGGCGCCTACGCCGACCTGCGCGACCTCCTCGCCGAGCTGTCCCGGGAACGCGCGGTACGCGCCCTGGTCCTGGCCGGCGAGGGCCGCGGTTTCTGCTCCGGCGGCGACGTCGACGAGATCATCGGCGCCACCCTCGCCATGGACACGGCCCAGCTCCTCGACTTCAACCGGATGACCGGCCAGGTCGTGCGAGCGGTACGGGAGTGCCCGTTCCCGGTGATCGCGGCGGTGCACGGCGTCGCGGCGGGCGCGGGCGCGGTCCTGGCCCTCGCGGCAGACTTCCGGGTGGCCGACCCGACGGCCCGCTTCGCCTTCCTCTTCACCCGGGTGGGCCTGTCCGGCGGCGACATGGGCGCCGCGTACCTGCTGCCGCGAGTGGTGGGACTGGGGCACGCGACCCGCCTGCTCATGCTGGGCGAAGCGGTACGAGCACCGGAGGCGGAACGGATCGGCCTGATCAGCGAGCTCACGGACGAGGGCAGGGTGGACGAGGCCGCGGCCGCCCTGGCCCGCCGCCTGGCCGACGGCCCGGCATTGGCGCACGCCCAGACGAAGGCGCTGCTGACAGCGGAGCTGGACATGCCGCTGGCGGCGGCGGTGGAGCTCGACGCGTCGACCCAGGCCCTCCTGATGAACGGCGAGGACTACGCAGAGTTCCACAAGGCGTTCACGGAGAAGAGGCCGCCGAAATGGCAAGGACGGTAACGGTGTCGTCCTCAGGGGCGCGGGGCTGTTTTGAATTTGCGGCTACCGCCGCGCGGGCGCGACCAGCCACAACGAGCCCGCAGCCGCCGAACAAGCCCAGCCACCCCCCACGAATCGCGATCATCGGCGGCGGCCCCGGCGGCCTCTACGCAGCCGCACTACTGAAACGCCTGGACCCCACCCGCGACATCACCGTCTGGGAACGCAACGCCCCCGACGACACCTTCGGCTTCGGCGTGGTCCTCTCCGACGAAACCCTCGGCGGCATCGAACACGCAGACCCGGTGGTCTACGAAGCCCTCCAGCACGACTTCATCCGCTGGGACGACATCGACATCGTCCACCGAGGCACCCGCCACACCTCCGGAGGACACGGCTTCGCCGCCCTCGGCCGCAAACGCCTCCTCGAGATCCTGCACAACCGCTGCCGCGACCTGGGCGTGGACCTCCGCTTCCGCACCCCCGCCCCACCCGACCTCGCGACCACCCACGACCTCGTCATCGCCGCCGACGGAGTCAACAGCACCACCCGCGAGGCCCATGCCCAGGTGCTCCGCCCCCATGTGGAGACCCACCACTGCCGCTACATCTGGCTCGCCGCGGACTTCGCCTTCGACGCCTTCCGTTTCGAGATCGCGGAGACGGAACACGGCGTGATGCAGTTGCACGCCTACCCCTACGCACCGGACGCCTCCACCGTGATCGTCGAGATGCGCGAGGAGGTCTGGCGAGCCGCGGGCTTCGACGAACTCGACACCCGGGAATCCATCGACCACTGCGCCAAGATCTTCGCGGAAGCGCTCCGCGGCAGGCCGCTCCGCTCCAACAAGTCCGCGTGGACCACCTTCCGCACGGTCGTCAACGACCACTGGTCCCACGGCAACACCGTGCTCCTCGGCGACGCCGCCCACACCGCGCACTTCTCCATCGGCTCGGGCACCAAGCTCGCGGTGGAGGACGCCCTCGCACTCGCCGCCTGCCTGGAGGAACAGCCGACCTTGGCACAGGCGTTGGCCGCCTACGAGGCGGAACGCAAACCCGTCGTCACCTCCACCCAGCGGGCCGCCCGCGCCAGCCTGGAGTGGTTCGAGAACCTCGGCCGCTACCTCGACCAGCCGCCCCGCCAGTTCGCCTTCAACCTCCTCACCCGCAGCCGCCGCGTCACCCACGACAACCTCCGGCTGCGCGACCCCCACTTCACCGGAGCGGTGGAGCAGGAGTTCGGCTGCCCACCGGGTACGCCCCCGATGTTCACCCCGTTCCGGCTGCGCGGCCTGACCCTGCGCAACCGGGTCGTCGTGTCCCCCATGGACATGTACTCGGCCGTCGACGGCCTCCCCGGCGACTTCCACCTGGTGCACCTGGGGGCGCGGGCACTCGGCGGCGCGGGTCTGGTGATGACGGAGATGGTGTGCGTCTCCGCGGCCGGCCGCATCACCCCCGGCTGCACCGGCCTCTACACCGGCAGACAGGCCGAGGGCTGGCGGCGGATCACCGACTTCGTGCACGCCCAGGCACCCGGCACGGCGATCGGCGTCCAACTCGGCCACAGCGGCCGCAAGGGCTCGACCAAGCTGATGTGGGAGGGCATCGACGAACCGCTGCCCGACGGCAACTGGCCCCTCGTGGCCGCCTCCCCGCTCCCGTACGGACCCGGCAACCAGACCCCGCGTGAACTCACCCGCGCCCAACTCACCGACCTCCGCGAACAGTTCACCGCGGCGGCCTGGCGGGCGGCCCGGGCCGGCTTCGACCTGCTCGAACTGCACTGCGCGCACGGCTATCTGCTCTCCGGGTTCCTCTCCCCGCTCACCAACCTCCGCACCGACGCCTACGGCGGCTCGCTCGCGAAACGTCTCCGCTTCCCCCTGGAGGTCTTCGACGCCGTCCGGGGCGTGTGGCCGCAGGAGCGGCCCATGACCGTCCGGATCTCCGCCACCGACTGGGCACAGGGCGGGACCTCGGGTGCGGACGCGGTCGAGATCGCCCGCGCCTTCGCCGCGCACGGCGCCGACGCGATCGACGTCTCGACCGGGCAGGTGGTGGCCGACGAACGGCCCGCGTACGGCCGCTCGTACCAGACCCCCTTCGCGGACCGCATCCGCCACGAGACCGGCGTCCCGGTCATCGCGGTCGGCGCGATCTCCTCCTGGGACGACGTCAACTCCCTGATCCTGGCCGGGCGTACGGACCTGTGCGCACTGGCCCGACCGCATCTGTACGACCCGCACTGGACGCTGCACGCGGCCGCCGAACAGGGCTACGACGGTCCCGGCGTCCGCTGGCCGGACCCGTACCGGGCGGGTAGTCGCCGCCCGCAGACCGGACGCACGGACGCCCCCAAGCCCCGGCTGACACTGGGGACTTGAGGGCGTACGACATCCTGTTTGCAAGGCAGTGGCTCTAAAGCTGAGCCATGCCCGCGGTCAGCGTCGCCCCGTCCGCCGGGTCGATCAGGATGAACGCGCCCGTGCGCCGGGAGACCGCGTAGTCGTCGAGGGCCAGCGGCTCGGCCGTGCGCAGGGTCACGCGCCCCAGGTCGTTGGCGCTCAACTCATCCGCTCCGCCGAGGTCCTTGACGATCGCCTTGACGGTCCGGGTGGTGTGCCGGACGAGCACCCGGTCGCCGACCCGCAGCGGACGGTCGGCCAGATGGCAGACGGCCGCCCGGACGTCCCGGGTGAGGGCCGGGACGTCGACCCCGGCCGTGATCATGTCGCCGCGCGAGACGTCCCGCTGGTCGGCGAGGCGCACCCCGATCGACTGCGGCGCGTACGCCACGTCGGCGGGGACGCCGAGCACGTCGATGCCGGTGATCTCGGAGCTCTCGCCGGAGGGGTGCACCGTGACCCGGTCGCCGACCCGCAGCGCGCCCGACGCCAACTGGCCCGCATAGTGGCGGACTTCGCCGTCACGGATGACGTACTGGACCGGGAAGCGGGCCGGGGCGTCCGCGGCCTCGACGCCGACGGGCACGCTCTCCAGGAACTCCAGCAGCGCCGGACCGTCGTACCAGTCCATGTGCGCCGAGCGGTCCACCACGTTGTCGCCGACGAGGGCCGACACCGGGATCGGTGTGAAGGAGGGCAGCCCCGACTTGGCCGCGTGTCCGGCGAAGTCCTCGACGATACGGTCGAACTCCTTCTCCTCGTACCCGACCAGGTCCATCTTGTTGACGGCGAGGACGACGTGCGGGACGCGGAGCAGAGCGGCGATCGCGGCGTGCCGGCGGGTCTGCTCGACGACGCCGTTGCGGGCGTCGATCAGGATGATCGTCAGCTCGGCGGTGGAGGCGCCGGTGACCATGTTGCGGGTGTACTGCACATGGCCGGGGGTGTCGGCGAGGATGAACCGGCGGGCGGGCGTGGCGAAGTAGCGGTAGGCCACGTCGATGGTGATGCCCTGCTCGCGCTCGGCGCGCAGCCCGTCGGTGAGGAGCGCGA
Organism: Streptomyces sp. RG80; assembly: GCF_040446465.1. NCBI lineage: Bacteria > Bacillati > Actinomycetota > Actinomycetes > Kitasatosporales > Streptomycetaceae > Streptomyces > Streptomyces sp. RG80. The sequence continues at coordinate 224,256 of NZ_JBEAAJ010000003.1, forward strand.
GGTCCGGGCCCTCCTGGCCGCGGCTGGCCGAGGCGCGCTCCACGGCCTCCAGTTGGTCCGTGAGGATCGACTTGGAGTCGTGCAGCAGCCGGCCCACCAGCGTGGACTTGCCGTCGTCGACAGAACCGGCCGTCGCGAACCGAAGCGTGTCAACGGTCATGATCAGAAGTACCCCTCGCGCTTGCGGTCTTCCATCGCGGCCTCGGACATCTTGTCGTCGGCACGCGTGGCGCCGCGCTCGGTGAGCCGGGAGGCGGCGATCTCGGCGATCACCTTGTCGATGGTGTCGGCGTCGGAGTCCACCGCGCCGGTGCAGGACATGTCGCCGACCGTCCGATAGCGGACCTGCCGCTTCTCGACGGTCTCGCCGTCCTTCGGTCCGCCCCACTCGCCGGCGGTCAGCCACATGCCGGCCCGCTGGAAGACCTCGCGCTGGTGGGCGTAGTAGATCTCCGGCAGTTCGATCTCCTCGCGGGCGATGTACTGCCAGACGTCCAGCTCGGTCCAGTTGGACAGTGGGAACACGCGGACGTGCTCGCCGGGGGCGTGCCGGCCGTTGTAGAGGTTCCACAGCTCGGGGCGCTGGCGGCGCGGGTCCCACTGCGAGAACTCGTCCCGCAGCGAGAACACGCGCTCCTTGGCCCGCGCTTTCTCCTCGTCACGCCGGCCACCGCCGAAGACCGCGTCGAAGCGCTCGGACTGGATCCTCTCCGTCAGCGGCAGCGTCTGGAGCGGGTTGCGGGTCCCGTCGGTACGTTCCCGGAGCACACCGCGGTCGATGTAGTCCTGTACGGAGGCCACATGCAGCCGCAGACCGTGCTCGGCCGCCGTGCGGTCGCGGTAGTCGAGGACCTCGGGGAAGTTGTGCCCGGTGTCCACGTGCAGCAGCGAGAAGGGGATCGCCGCCGGGGCGAAGGCCTTCAGCGCCAGATGCAGCATGACGATGGAGTCCTTGCCGCCGGAGAAGAGGATCACCGGCCGCTCGAACTCACCCGCCACCTCGCGGAAGATGTGCACCGCCTCGGACTCCAGCGCGTCCAGGTGGGACAGGGCGAAGTCGCTCATACGAGCCCCCGTTCGGCCAGTACCGCGTACACCGCGTCCGCGGACTCCTGCGGCGTCTGCGCCTGGGTCGGCAGCACCAGCGCCGCGTCCACCGGCGGCTCGTACGGGTCGTCGATGCCGGTCAGCCCGGTCAGCCGGCCCGCGGCCTGTCTGGCGTACAGGCCCTTCACGTCCCGCTCGCTGCACACCTCCACCGGGGTCGCGACATGCACCTCGATGTACGGCGTCCCGCTCGCCTCGTGCCGCTTGCGGACGGCCTCGCGGCTGTCGGCGTAGGGCGCGATGACGGGGACGACGGACAGCACGCCGTTGCGGGCGAGGACCTCGGAGACCAGTCCGATGCGCTGCACGTTGGTGTTGCGGTCCTCGCGGGAGAACCCCAGGCCCGCGGAGAGGAAGCGGCGTATCTCGTCACCGTCGAGGACCTCCACCCGGTGCCCCTCGGCCCTCAGCCGGTCACCGAGCCGCCGGGCGATGGTCGTCTTGCCCGCGCTGGGCAGCCCCGTGAGCCAGACCGTGGCTCCCTGAGCCCTTGCCGTGGTGGTCATGCGCAACAGCCCTCTTCCTTACCTTCGGACGACCCGAGGGACGCTAGGTAAGAAACTTGAGAAGACGGACAGAGGAACCTGAGGGTTCGCTTAGCTACCTGTGTTGTGCGCGAGGTCACACCCTGATGGAGGCCTGGAGACGGACTCAGCCGCCGACGAATTCGGCCCCCGCGTCCCGCAGCCGCCGGTGCAGCCCCCGGAAGACCGCCGCCGAGCGGCTGCCCGGCCAGTCCTCCGGGAGCAGCCGGGCGGGCAGCCCGGGATCGGCGTAGGGGAGGTGGCGCCAGGTGTCCAGGGCGAGGAGGTAGTCGCGATAGGCCTCCTCGGGTGGGGTGTCCTCGCGCTGCTCCCAGGCCCGCAGCACGCGCGCGTGGCGGTCCAGGAACTCCTCGTGCTCCTTGGCGATCGCCGCCAGGTCCCACCAGCGGGCGACGGCCTCGACGGTCGGGGCGAAGCCGAGGTGTTCGCCGCGGAAGAAGTCGACGTACGGGTCGAGGCCGAGCCGCTGGAGTACGTGCCGGGCCTCGTCGTGCAGCCGCGCGGGTGCGATCCAGACGCCCGGCGCCGCCGTCCCGAAGCCGAGCCCGGCCAGCCGGGAGCGCAGCACGTGCCGCTTCTGCCGCTCCGACTCCGGCACGGAGAACACGGCGAGCACCCAGCCCTCGTCCTCGGGCGGCTCCACGGCGTAGATCCGCCGGTCGCCGTCGTCGAGCAACTGACGGGCGTCCGGCGACAGTTCGTACCCGGCCGCCCCTTGTGCCGTACGTGATGGCACGAGCAACCCGCGACGTTTGAGCCGGGACACGGAGGAGCGTACGGAGGGGGCGTCCACGCCGACCGCCGCGAGCAGGCGGATGAGCTCGGCGACCGGTACCGGGCCGGGCACGAAGCGGCCGTAGGCGCCGTAGAGCGTGACGATGAGAGACCGTGGTGCATGCTGGTCGGACACGTTGATCATCTTAGGTCGTCGGCATCACTGCTGGTCACCCTCGGTGCGCAACCTGAACCTCTGGAGCTTGCCGGTCGCCGTGCGCGGCAGCGCGTCCAGGAAGACGATCTCGCGCGGACACTTGTACGGCGCCAACTCCGCCCTGACGAACGCGCGCAGCGCCTCCGCGTCCCGCTCGGCACCTTCCTTGACCACCGCGTACGCCACGACGATCTGCCCGCGGGCCTCGTCGGCCCGCCCCACGACCGCCGCCTCCACGACGTCCGGGTGGCGCAGCAGCGCGTCCTCGACCTCGGGGCCCGCGATGTTGTACCCGGCGGAGATGATCATGTCGTCCGCGCGGGCGACATAACGGAAGTAGCCGTCGCTCTCGCGGACGTAGGTGTCCCCGGTGATGTTCCAGCCGAAGCGCACGTACTCGCCCTGCCGCGGATCCGCGAGATACCGGCAGCCGACGGGCCCGCGCACGGCGAGCAGTCCGGGCTCCCCGTCGGGCCGGTCCCGGCCGTCCTCGTCGACCACGCGCGCGTGCCAGCCCGGTACGGGCACCCCCGTCGTCCCCGGCCGGATGTGTTCGTCGGCGGCGGAGATGAAGATGTGCAGCAGTTCGGTGGCGCCGATGCCGTTGATGATCCGCAGCCCGGTCCGCTCGTGCCAGGCCCGCCAGGTGGCCGCGGGCAGGTTCTCGCCGGCGGAGACACAGCGGCGCAGCGAGGAGGTGTCGTACGCGTCCAGCTCGTCGAGCATCGCGCGGTAGGCGGTCGGCGCCGTGAACACCACGGAGACCCGGTGCTCGGCGATCGCGGGCAACAGCTGCTTGGGACCGGCCTGTTCGAGGAGGAGGGCGCTGGCGCCGACCCGCATCGGGAAGACGACGAGTCCGCCGAGGCCGAAGGTGAAGCCGAGCGGGGGGCTGCCGGCGAAGACATCGCCCACATGTGGGCGCAACACATGCTGGGAGAAGGTGTCGGCTATCGCGAGCACATCCCGGTGGAAGTGCATGCACCCTTTGGGGCGCCCGGTGGTGCCGGAGGTGAAGGCGATCAGCGCCACGTCGTCGGCGGCGGTCGGCACGGCCGGGTACGGGGTGTCGGGTGCCGTCCGGTTCAGCAGGTCGTCGGGCGCGTCACCGCCGTACGTCGTGATCCTGAGCCCCGGTATCTCGGCCTTCGCGAGGTCGTCGACCGCCCGGATGTCGCACAGGGCGTGTCTGACCTGGGCTATCTCGCACATGGTGGCCAGTTCGTGCGGCCGTGCCTGTGCCAGTACGGTCACGGCGACCGCCCCCGCCTTCAGCACCGCCAGCCAGCAGGCCGCGAGCCAGGGGGTGGTGGGGCCGCGCAGCAGCACGCGGTTGCCGGGGACGACCCCGAGCTCGTCGGTGAGGAGATGCGCGAGCCGGTCGACGCGGGCCCGCAGCGTGCCGTACGTCCAGCTGTCGCCGGTGAGGGTGTGGAACACCGGGGAGTCGTCGGGTGGGCCGGTCAGCAGCTCGTCGGCACAGTTCAGCCGATCGGGGTAACGGAGCTCTGGCAGGTCGAAGGTCAGTTCGGGCCACTGGTCGGGCGGCGGGAGATGGTCGCGCGCGAAGGTGTCGACGTGCGCCGAGACGTTCATGGCGGGTGCCCCCTTGCCTGGTGGCCTGCCTTGTGGGCGTCGTGGGTGGGCTCGCTGAAGGAGCGTATCGCGTTGGTGACGACAGTCAATGGGACGCGATATCGTCGAAGGGTCCAGTGGAGAGAGGGGCCCGGCAATGCCCGCATTCTCGCTCGATCCGGTACGAACCGCCTGGTGTGCGGAGCTACGCACGACGGCCGCGGAGCGGCTGCGCCCGCTGGCGGAGAAGGGCGAGCCGGGGCGCGTCAACCGGCCCCTGGTCGCCGAGCTCGGCCAACTGGGCCTGCTGCGACGGCTGTTCACCTCCGGCGCCCTGGACCTCTGCCTCATGCGCGAGTCCCTCGCCTACGCCTGCACGGAGGCCGAGACCGCCCTCGCACTCCAGGGCCTGGGCGCGTATCCGGTACACGCCTACGGGACACCGGCTCAGCGAGACCGCTGGCTGCCCGAAGTGGAGCACGGGACGGCCGTGGCGGCCTTCGCCCTGAGCGAGCCGGGCGCCGGCTCGGACGCGGCCGCGCTGGGGCTGCGGGCGGAGGCGGACGGGGGCGGGGACGGAGCGGCGGAGGGCGAGCGGCACGCGCAGGCGCCGATCGGCAGCACCCCTCGCCCTGCCTCCGCCTCCCCCCTCGCCGCCGAGGCCGACGGGAGGTCCCGGTGGCGGCTCAGCGGTGAGAAGTGCTGGATCTCCAACGCCCCCGAGGCCGACTTCTACACCGTCTTCGCTCGTACCACCCCCGGTGCGGGGGCCCGCGGTGTCACCGCCTTCCTGGTGCCCGCCGACCGACCCGGCCTCACCGGTACCGCGCTCGACATGCTGTCCCCGCACCCCATCGGCGCCCTCGGTTTCGACGCCGTCCCCGTCACCGCCGACGACGTCCTCGGTGAGCCCGACCGCGGTTTCCGGGTGGCGATGGGCACCCTCAACCTGTTCCGGCCCAGCGTCGGTGCGTTCGCGGTCGGGATGGCGCAGGCGGCACTGGACGCGACCCTCGCGCACACCGCCCGACGGGACGCGTTCGGCGGCAAGTTGAAGGACCTCCAGACGGTCGCCCACCGGGTCGCCGAGCTGGCCCTGCGCACCGACGCGGCCCGCCTCATGGTGTACGCGGCGGCGACGGCGTACGACGAAGGCGCCCCGGATGTGCCCAAGCGCGCCGCGATGGCGAAGCTGCTGGCCACCGAGACCGCGCAGTACGTCGTCGACGCGGCCGTCCAACTGCACGGCGCCCGCGCTCTCCAACGCGGCCACCTCCTGGAACACCTCTACCGCGAGGTACGCGCGCCGCGCATCTACGAGGGCGCGAGCGAGGTCCAACGCGGCATCATCGCCAAGGAGTTGTACGCGGAGACGGAGGCGTCCCGGTGAGTACCGAACGCATCAACCCGCCCGGCCTCGCCCCGCCCGCCGGCTTCTCCCACGCCGTCGTCGCCACCGGCACGCGCGTGGTCTTCCTGGCGGGCCAGACCGCGCTCGACGCGGACGGCAAGATCGTGGGGGAGGGGCTGGTCGCACAGTTCGAGCGGGCGCTCACCAATCTGCTGAGCGCGCTACGGGCCGCGGGTGGTACGCCCGCCGACCTCGCCCGCGTCACCGTCTACGCCAGGGACGTAGCGGACTACCGGCTACGGGCTCCCGAACTCGGCCGGATCTGGCGGGAGTCGGCGGGCCGGGACTACCCGGCGATGGCGGTAGTGGAGGTCGTCCGGCTGTGGGACGAGGAGGCGCTGGTGGAACTAGACGGCTTCGCGGTACTGCCCTAGCCGTCACACACCATGGCGGAACGCTCAGGCGGCCATGGCGAGCTGGGTGACCGGACCCACGACACTTCCGTCCGGCCGCAGCTCACCGGTGTCGTCGAAGACGATCGCCCCGTCGCACAGCAGGCTCCAGCCCTGCTCGGGATGGGCGGCCACGACGTGCGGCGTGCGGGCGTCGGAGGCGGGGCACGAAGGCTGGTGGGAACACATGGCGCACCTCCACATCGGGCGGACGGTCCGTACGGGTCGTCCGTATGGATAGACCATGCGCCTGCCGCGAACTCATCGGAACGGCCGGGCGCCAACCGTGACAACACGCGGACAACACCCTGACCGATCCACGAAGACCGCGGCGGACTCGCCACCGAAGGAGTGACGATCACACCCCTCGGCGCGGCGGACCGGTACCAGTGGAGGCCCCCGTTCCACCTATCCGGGAGGCACCCCCATGCCCGTACGCCCCGCTCTCGTCCTCGCCGCGCTGCTCCTTCTGGCCGTGGCCCCCACCGCCGGCGCGGACCCCTACGAGACGGTCACCGTCGATCCGACCGGCACCGTGGCCGCCGACGGCACGGTCACCCTCTCCGGCACCTACCGCTGCCTCGGCAACACGGGCCCGGTCTTCGTGAGTTCCTCCGTGGGGCAGAAGTCCCCGTCCGTGCGCCACGGCATCGGCGGCACCCGGGCCGTCTGCGACGGTGTCGAGCACCGCTGGGAGAACACCGGGCAGCCCTCGCCCGGATCGCTCGAGCCCGGCGCCGCCCAGGTGGAGGCCACCGTGATGGAGCTCCACCCGCAGGGCGGCCTGCCGCTGCCCCGCTTCCACGCGACCCGGCAGCAGGCGGTCACGCTGACCCAGGGCTGACCTCCAGCCAGGTGGTGAGCGCCCACCGCCAGTGCAGCGTGTGCAGTGGAGGAAATCGACACCGAGGGCGGTGCCGATGGAAGGAATCCACCATCTCCGGGCCCTGGCTGGAGCTCCCGTTTCCATCCGCCGACGCTGAGTCGTGGCCGGCCCGACGCCCCGCAGACCGGGGGGCCGGGCCGGCGTGTCGACGACGGTGGAGAGGAACCCCGATGACCGCTCAGCCTGTGCAGGCGCCGACCCCCACGCCGTACCGATGGCGATGGCCCGAGCTCACCGCCCTGCTGCTCGGTGAGGCGATGAACCTGCTCGACGCGACCGTCGTGCAGGTCGCCGCGCCCAGGATCCACGCCGATCTGGGCGGGTCGGTGTCCAACGTCCAGTGGTTCACGACCGCGTACACCCTGCCGTTCGCGGTGCTGCTGATCACCGGCGGCCGACTGGGCGACATCGCGGGCCGCAAGCGCCTGTTCGTGTGCGGTGTCACCGGTTTCATGGTCGCGTCCGTGGCGTGTGCCGCGGCGCCCTCGGTGGGGCTTCTGATCGCCTTCCGGGTGGTGCAGGGGGCCGCGGCGGCCCTGGTCATCCCCCAGACCATCGGCCTGATCAAGGCGATGTTCACCGGCCCCGAGATGTCCAAGGCGCTGGGGAGCATCGGTCCCGTGATGGGCCTCGCCGCTGTCTGCGGACCGGTGCTCGGCGGGGTGCTCACCCACGCCGACCTGTTCGGCTCCTCGTGGCGCGCGGTGTTCCTGGTGAACGTACCGATATCGCTGCTGGTGCTGGCGATCTCGCCCCGGCTGCTGGAGAACCGGGCGCCCAAGCGGCCCACCCTCGACGTGACCGGCACGCTGCTGGCGACGGCGGGCACCGGCCTCCTCGTCCACCCCCTGATCGGCGCGGACCTGACCGCCCTGCCGGGCCGGAGCTGGGCGTCCCTCGCGGCGGGGCTGTGCCTGATGGGGGTCTTCGCGGTGCACCAGCGGGCCGTGGCCGCCGCCGGACGCAGCCCACTGGTGGAGCCGAGCCTGTTCGCCCACCGCGGCTTCCCGGCCGCCCTGCTGACGTCCACGTTCTTCTTCGCCGTCACCAACGGGCTGCTGACGGTCGTCGTCCTGCACCTCCAACTCGGCCTGGGAGTCGGGGTGTTGGAGTCGGGCCTGACCCTTGCCCCGTTGTCGGTGGGCCTAGCCGTCGCCTCCTGGGTGGCCGGCGCCCACCTGGTCAAGCGGTACGGGCACCGCGTGATGTTCCTGGGCCTCGCCGTCCTCCTGGCTGGAGCCCTCACCGCCATCGCCGTCTACCACGCGGCCGACCCGCACCACTATCCGACGCCGCTGCTGTTCGCACTCGGGGTCGTCGGCGTCGGGGCCGGTCTGTTCAGCCCCGCCCTCTTCACCCTCGCCCTCGCCCCGCTCCGGCCCCAGGAGATCGGCTCGGCCGCCGGTCTGCTGAACGCGGTCCAGCAACTGGGCGCCACACTCGGGGTGGCGATCCTCGGCAGCGTGTATCTGAACGACACGGACGGGGAAGGCGCGTCGGCCGAACTGCACGCCGTCCAGGGCGCGTTCTGGGTCGCCGTGGCGCTGGTCGGGGTCAGCTTCGTGACGAGCGGGGCGATGAGCGGCGGGAAGGGGCGGTCGGGGGTCCGGGCGGGGAGTTAACCGGTTAACCGGGCCTACTCGGCGAGACGTCAACGGCGCCTTCTCGTCGAGACGTCAACCGTGCCTTCTCGCCGAGACGTTGATGACAGGGCTCGCCGCCTTGAGGTTCTGCAACACCGGGCTGCTTTCCAGGGTCTGGATCGCGGGCAGGGCGCCCAGCCGCCGGGTCAGGTAGCGGTGCAGGTCGGCGGGGTCGCGACAGAGGGCCTGGGCGACCAGGTTCGTGGGGCCCGTGGTCGCGGCGACATAGGCGAGTTCGTCGTGCCCGGCGAGGGCCGTCGCCACGGCGTCGAGGTGGGCCGGGCTCACCGACAGCCACAGCAGCGCCTTGGTGTTGACGCCGAACTGCCCGGCGTCGACCTCGACATCGAGGAACAGGGCCCCGCCCGCCCGCAGATCCGCGAGCCGACGCGCCACGGTGACAGGGGACCGCCCGGTCGCCTTGGCCAACTCCGCGTGCGTGGCCCGCCCGTCCTTCTGCAGGGCACCCAGCAGACCGGCGTCGGAGTCACCGAGCGGGCGCGGCACCGGCACGTACGAGATGTCGACCGCCGCGTACTCGCGCAGCATCCGCTGCTGATCCTCGTCCAGCGTGTCGGCGCTGCGCCGCCAGTTCGTGGGCCCGCCGAGATAGGTGTGCAGGACGCAGTGTGCGGACACCGCGGTGATGTGGTGGGTGCGCGGAATGTCGTGCAGCAGAAGGGAGTTGGTGGCGGGGGCGGGGTCGGTCGGCGCGTGGACGATCGCGACGATCTCGGTACCGCCGGAGACGAGTTTCACCCACGAGGTGTCCCGCCGGCGCACGAGCGCCTGGGCCAGCTCCCGCGCGGAACCCGCCGCCGCGGTCAGCCGGAGCAACCACTGTGTCTGCCCCGCCAGATGGGGATCCGGCAGCCCCACGACCCGCAGGGACGCCTCGGTGCGCAGCCTGCTGTAGCGGCGGGAGACGGTCTGCGGCGACACATCGAGAGCCGCGGCGATCCGTCCGAAAGGCGCACGGCCGTCGATGTGCAACGCGTGGATCAGGGCGCGGTCCAGGGCGTCGAGCATGCCCCCATCCTTCAATGGGGGCATGCTCCGTGGAAGCCCGGGTCGGGCTCCGGTCGGGCTAGATGTCCCGGAAGATCTCGATCTGCGCCCCCACGGAGTTGAGGCGCTCGGCCAGATCCTCGTAACCCCGGTTGATGACGTACACGTTGCGCAGTACGGACGTGCCCTCCGCCGCCATCATCGCCAGCAGGACGACCACGGCGGGCCGCAGGGCGGGCGGGCACATCATCTCGGCGGCCCGCCAGCGGGTCGGGCCCTCCACCAACACGCGGTGCGGGTCGAGGAGTTGGAGGCGGCCGCCGAGGCGGTTGAGGTCCGTCAGATAGATCGCGCGGTTGTCGTAGACCCAGTCGTGGATGAGGGTCTTGCCCGACGCGACCGCCGCGATCGCCGCGAAGAACGGGACGTTGTCGATGTTGAGGCCGGGGAACGGCATCGGGTGGATCTTGTCGATCGGCGCCTCCAGCTTGGAGGGGCGGACCGTGAGGTCGATCAGGCGGGTGCGGCCGTTGTCCGCGAAGTACTCGGGCGTACGGTCGTGGTCGAGCCCCATCTCCTCCAGGACCGCCAGCTCGATCTCCAGGAACTCGATCGGCACCCGGCGCACCGTCAGCTCCGACTCCGTCACCACGGCCGCGGCCAGCAGGCTCATCGCCTCGACCGGGTCCTCGGAGGGGGAGTAGTCCACGTCGACGTCGATGGTCGGCACGCCGTGCACGGTGAGCGTGGTGGTGCCGACGCCCTCGACCCTGACGCCGAGTGCCTCGAGGAAGAAGCAGAGGTCCTGGACCATGTAGTTGGAGGACGCGTTGCGGATGACCGTGACGCCGTCGTGGCGGGCGGCGGCGAGCAGCGCGTTCTCGGTCACGGTGTCGCCGCGCTCGGTCAGCACGATCGGGCGCTCGGGGGAGACGGACCGGTCGACCTGCGCGTGGTAGATGCCCTCGGTCGCGGCGATGTCGAGCCCGAACCGGCGCAGCGCGATCATGTGCGGCTCGATGGTGCGGGTGCCGAGATCGCAGCCGCCCGCGTACGGCAGCTTGAAGCTGTCCATGCGGTGCAGCAGCGGGCCGAGGAACATGATGATGGAACGGGTGCGGACGGCGGCCTCGGCGTCGATCGCGGCCATGTCCAGTTCGGCCGGCGGCACGATCTCCAGGTCGACACCGTCGTTGATCCAGCGGGTGCGCACCCCGATGGAGTTCAGCACCTCCAGCAGACGGTAGACCTCCTCGATACGGGCGACGCGACGCAGCACCGTGCGCCCCTTGTTGAGCAGCGAGGCGCACAGCAGTGCCACGCACGCGTTCTTGCTCGTCTTGACGTCGATGGCGCCGGAGAGCCGGCGCCCGCCGACCACCCGCAGATGCATCGGGCCCGCGTAGCCCAGAGACACGATCTCGCTCTCCAGGGCCTCGCCGATTCGAGCGATCATCTCAAGGCTGATGTTCTGGTTGCCACGCTCGATGCGGTTCACAGCGCTCTGACTGGTACCGAGAGCTTCCGCCAGCTGCGACTGTGTCCAGCCCCGGTGTTGCCGGGCGTCACGGATGAGCTTGCCGATGCGTACGAGGTAATCGTCTGCCATGGGGGTGAGGCTATCTCAGATATGAGATGGCGCATTCCAGGGGGCCCATCCGGGTGACGGACCTGATGGTGCGTCAACGCCGCCTGGCGTTACGGGTCCGGCGCCACCCGAAAGGTCCGGGCAAATCCACCGATGTCGTACGACGTCCCGTGCTGCTGGACGTGTGCTTCGGCCCGTGCCTGCCGCCGCCGGTGGTGATGGACCAGGAGCGGCGGTTGATGTTCAGCCGCACGCCGGGAAGGATCCGGAAACTCTTGCGGAAGGTGAGGGGCATACCTGTCTCCCGTCGAACGTCGAAGGGGCGGAACGTACCTGTCGGTTACCCCGACTTGGCGAACTGATGGCCGAACTCGACGGGCTCTTCGAAGGTGGAGTTGAGTGCGCCCAGGCCGTGTTCCTCGCGGTGTCGTCGAGCGCGGTCGCGGCCGCCGGATCCAGGACGGCTGCGGCGTGGACCGTACGCCGGGCGGCAGTGAGCCTCGTCCCACGAGAGGCCGGATGCGGTCACGCCGAGCCCCTTCCCGCGCCGAAGGTTGGGTTCGGCCGGATAATCACGGAGTGTCCCTGGCCGTGTGGGACGTCACAAACGGAGGCGGGGCATGACCATCCCGCCCCCGTGTACTAGAGTTATCTCGACATCGAGATATCTGCCCAGGCGCACCGCAGCCGCCCGCATCGCCACTCCAGCGGTAAGGGTTACCTAACTTAGCCTGACCTTAGCGGATCGGCCAAGATGCCGTGGCGGCAGGATCGTGGTGAGTACGCGCACATCAATGAAGGAGACTGTCGTGTCGGCGAACAGCTTCGACGCCCGTGCCACGCTGAGCGTGGGCGACGAGTCGTACGAGATCTTCCGGCTGGACCAGGTGGAAGGCTCGGCTCGCCTTCCGTACAGCCTCAAGGTTCTGCTCGAGAACCTGCTCCGCACCGAGGACGGCGCGAACATCACCGCCGACCACATCCGCGCCCTCGGCAACTGGGACTCCCAGGCCCAGCCGTCGCAGGAGATCCAGTTCACGCCCGCCCGTGTGATCATGCAGGACTTCACCGGCGTGCCCTGTGTCGTGGACCTCGCCACCATGCGTGAGGCCGTCAAGGCGCTCGGCGGCGACCCGGCCAAGGTCAACCCGCTCTCTCCGGCCGAGATGGTCATCGACCACTCCGTCATCGCCGACAAGTTCGGCACCAACGACGCCTTCCAGCAGAACGTGGAGCTGGAGTACGGCCGCAACAAGGAGCGCTACCAGTTCCTGCGCTGGGGCCAGACCGCCTTCGACGACTTCAAGGTCGTCCCCCCGGGCACCGGCATCGTCCACCAGGTCAACATCGAGCACCTGGCCCGTACCGTCATGGTCCGCAACGGCCAGGCGTACCCCGACACCCTCGTCGGCACCGACTCGCACACCACCATGGTCAACGGCCTCGGTGTCCTCGGCTGGGGCGTCGGCGGTATCGAGGCCGAGGCCGCGATGCTCGGCCAGCCGGTCTCCATGCTCATCCCGCGCGTCGTCGGCTTCAAGCTGACCGGTGAGCTCACCCCCGGCACCACCGCCACCGACCTCGTGCTCACGATCACCGAGATGCTCCGCAAGCACGGTGTCGTCGGCAAGTTCGTCGAGTTCTACGGTGAGGGCGTCGCCGCCACCTCCCTCGCGAACCGCGCCACCATCGGCAACATGTCGCCGGAGTTCGGTTCCACCGCCGCGGTCTTCCCGATCGACGGCGAGACCATCAAGTACCTGAAGCTCACCGGCCGCTCCGAGCAGCAGCTCGCGCTCGTCGAGGCGTACGCCAAGGAGCAGGGCCTCTGGCTGGACCCGCAGGCCGAGCCGGACTTCTCCGAGAAGCTCGAGCTGGACCTGTCGACGGTCGTTCCCTCCATCGCCGGTCCGAAGCGCCCGCAGGACCGTATCGTCCTCGCGAACGCCGCCGAGCAGTTCAAGGTCGACGTACGCAACTACGTCGACTCCGTGGACGAGGCGGGCCAGGAGTCCTTCCCGGCCTCCGACGCCCCGGCCGTCGCCCCGAACGGCGCCCCGTCCAACCCGGTCACCGTGACCGCCCCCGACGGCTCGACGTACGAGATCGACCACGGTGCGGTGACGGTCGCGGCCATCACCTCCTGCACCAACACCTCCAACCCGTACGTCATGGTCGCCGCCGCGCTCGTCGCGAAGAAGGCCGTGGAGAAGGGCCTGACCCGCAAGCCGTGGGTCAAGACCACCCTCGCCCCGGGCTCCAAGGTCGTCACCGACTACTTCGACAAGGCGGGCCTGACCCCCTACCTCGACAAGGTCGGCTTCAACCTCGTCGGCTACGGCTGCACCACCTGCATCGGCAACTCCGGCCCGCTGCCGGAGGAGGTCTCCAAGGCCGTCAACGACCACGACCTCGCGGTGACCTCGGTCCTCTCCGGCAACCGGAACTTCGAGGGCCGTATCAACCCCGACGTCAAGATGAACTACCTGGCCTCCCCGCCGCTGGTCGTCGCGTACGCCATCGCGGGCTCCATGAAGGTGGACATCACCAAGGACGCCCTCGGTGTCGACCAGGACGGCAAGCCGGTCTACCTGACCGACATCTGGCCGACCGAGGCGGAGGTCAACGACGTCGTCGCCAACGCCATCGGCGAGGACATGTTCAACAAGTCCTACCAGGACGTCTTCGCGGGCGACGCCCAGTGGCAGGCCCTGTCGATCCCGACCGGCAACACCTTCGAGTGGGACCCGCAGTCGACCTACGTCCGCAAGCCCCCGTACTTCGACGGCATGACGATGGAGACCACCCCGGTCTCCGACATCTCCGGCGCCCGCGTCCTCGCCAAGCTCGGCGACTCGGTCACCACCGACCACATCTCGCCCGCCGGCGCCATCAAGGCCGACACCCCGGCCGGCAAGTACCTCACCGAGCACGGTGTGGAGCGTCGTGACTTCAACTCCTACGGCGCCCGCCGAGGCAACCACGAGGTCATGATCCGCGGCACGTTCGCCAACATCCGCCTGCGCAACCAGATCGCGCCGGGCACCGAGGGCGGCTACACCCGCGACTTCACCCAGGCCGACGCGCCGGTCTCGTTCATCTACGACGCCTCGCGCAACTACATCGAGCAGGGCATCCCGCTCGTCATCCTCGGCGGCAAGGAGTACGGCTCCGGCTCGTCCCGCGACTGGGCCGCCAAGGGCACCGCGCTCCTCGGCGTCAAGGCCGTCATCACCGAGTCGTACGAGCGCATCCACCGCTCGAACCTCATCGGCATGGGCGTCCTGCCGCTCCAGTACCCGGAGGGCCAGAACGCCGAGACCCTCGGTCTGACCGGCGAGGAGACCTTCTCCTTCACCGGCGTCGAGGAGCTCAACAACGGCACCACGCCGCGCACGGTCAAGGTCACCACCGACACCGGTGTCGAGTTCGACGCGGTCGTCCGCATCGACACCCCCGGTGAGGCCGACTACTACCGCAACGGCGGCATCATGCAGTACGTGCTGCGCAGCCTGATCCGCAAGTAAGCGGTACGGCAAGGCAGTTGAGGGCCGCACTCCCCGGCGACGGGGAGTGCGGCCCTTCGCCGTATTCGTGCCGGGACGTCCAGGTCATCACCCACCCTCAGGCTGAACACAGGATTCCCCCAGCCCACCGGGACACGATCGGGACATGACTGGCACCGCCGGGTACCGAAACGGCCGCGTCCGCCCACTCGTCATCGACGACGAGCCCGCGCTCACCGACGTGCTCCCCGTGCCCGCCGAGAAGCTGGAGGACGGGAGATGACCCCCCGCCGACGCTTGCGCTCGCTGCGCGCCCGTCTGCTCGTCTTCACCGGCGTCACGCTCGTCGCGGTGTGCGCGGTGATGGCGCTGACCACCGTCTTCGTCCAACGCTCCTTTCTGCTCGGCAACCTGGACGACCGGGTCGACAAAGCCGCCCAGCGCCTCCTCGGCGGCGCCGCCGGGCTTCACCCCGACCAGGAGAGCAGCCTGGCCTTCCTCATGGAGAGCGGCCACCCGGCCGGCCTGCTCGCCGCCCGCCTCGACGACGACGGCGACATCCTCACAGCGGCGGTGGTGGGCCAGGCCGCCGCGCCGACCGCCCTCACCACCACCCAGCGCGCCACCCTGTCCGGGGTCGAGCCGGACGGCTCGCTGCGCACGGTGACCCTGCCCGGCCTCGGCGCCTACCGGATCACCGCGCTCGACAGCGACGGGGTCCGGGTCCTGGCCGGCCTGCCCATGGACGACGTCCAGCGGATGATCAGCGGCATGGTCGTGGTCGAGGTGGTCGTGGCGGTCGCGGGTCTCGCCGCGGCGGGCTGCGTCTGCGCCGTGGTGATCCGCCGCCAGCTGCGCCCCCTCGGCCGGGTCGCCGCCACCGCCGTCGAGGTCTCCCGGGCGCCCCTGGACCGCGGCGAGGCCACGACCCTCACCCGCGTCCCCGCCGGGGACACCGACCCCGGCAACGAGGCGGGCCAGGTCGGCGCCGCGCTCAACCGGATGATCGACCACGTCGAGTCCTTCCTCTCGGAACGCCGGCGCACGGAGGAGCGCATGCGCCGCTTCCTCTCCGACGCGAGCCACGAGCTGCGCACGCCCCTGGCCTCCATCGCCGGCTACGCGGAGCTGATGAACCGCGGCACCGACCCCATCGAGCCGCGGCTCGCCTGGCGCCGCGTCTCGGCGGAGTCGGCGCGCATGACGGGCCTGGTCGAGGACCTGCTCCTGCTCGCCCGCCTGGACGAGGGCCGCCCGTTGCAGTCCACCGAGGTCGATCTGGCCGCCCTGGTGACCGAGGCGGTCCGGGCCGCGCGAGCCGCAGGCCCCGACCACGACTGGCAGCTCGAACTCCGCCTCGACAACATCCCGTTGGTCATCGGCGACGAGGCCCGACTGCACCAGGCGGTCGCCCACCTCCTGACCAATGCCCGCGTGCACACGCCCACGGGCACCCGGGTGGTGACGGTCGTGGAGACGAGGGACGACACCTGTGCCGTACGCATCCGCGACGACGGCCCGGGCATTCCCCCCGGCCTCCTTCCGACGGTCTTCGAACGCTTCACCAGGGCGGACACGTCCCGCGCCAGGGCCCGGGGCCTGGAGGGCGGCTCAGGTCTCGGGCTGGCCATCGTCGCGGCGATCTCGGCGGCGCACGGGGGAGGGGTCGAGGTGCGGAGCGAGCCGGGGCGGACGGAGTTCCGAATCGAGCTGCCGCTCGCAGGAGACGCCGTGGCCGCGCCGGACCATGTCAACTCGCCAAGAACTGTGAGCACTTAAGCCAACAGATGCTCAATATGGTTTGTGGGGAGGGCAGTTGGGAACGCCGACGACGCGGCCACTTGATGTGAGACGCGGCGGTCGCAATGACGTATGGCATATCGACAGATTCGGGTATGGCTGGGGTGGGCTGGGATCATTTACGCTGGGCATGTAGTAGCTGAGCGTAATCTTGTGAATGCCATGTGTGGTTCTTTGGCTTGACGTTCGGGGGTACTTGCCTGCGGTGGTGCTCGACCGCCCACTAGCATGGATGGGCACTGCCCAGGCGTATCGGGGGAGCAGGAGGGCTGAGGTGGTGCATAGGGGGGAACCCTTGTGGCGCAGGAGCAGCATGTGTGGCAATGAGAACGAGTGCGTGGAGGTCGCTGTGCGTGAGGACCGTGTGCTCGCTCGTGACTCCAAGGAACCTCATCGTTCGCCTCTGCGATTCACCGCTCCCGTCTGGACGCAGTTCCTTCGTGCGGTGAACCAAGGGGCGTTAGAGGGTTCGTGATGTCTGAGAACAGCCATCGGCAGTAGGTAGGGGGCCTGTATGGGTGCCGAGGCATCTGCGGTGCGGCAGTCGGGGAAGAAGAGGTCCAAACGGGACGTGGTGATCGGCGGCGCCCTCGCTTTCGCGCTCGCCGTCGGCGCGCTGGCGACGCTGGCGGCTGCCCTCGCGTCCCTGCTCGTCGACAGCCTGCTCGCCAAGCGGATCCTGTGGGTGACCGTGGCGGTCGGTGTGTCGGTCGGCGCGGGAGTGTGGAAGGCCGGTCACGTCATGGCGACGCCATCTGGTTCGGGTCGCCTCCCTGAGGGTTCTGGGACGCGGGCTCCACGGTAGGAGTGCCGGCCGCCCGGCGGCGCTTGAACCACCGGGTCGCCCACCGTCCCACCAGGGCGGCGAGTCCGGAGGTGGCGATGAACGTGCCGACGGCCGTACCTATCCGGGACCACGGCAGTTTCAGCTCTCCGGCCGCCTGGACGACCAGGACTATCGCCCCGACCACGATCGCGAGGGCGACCAGTACGAGCACGCCGACTATCGTCACGAGCCTCAGTTTCACGGCGCCGCGGGCGTTCTCGATCTGGACCAGGCGGTCCGTCTCGTCCTGGTTCTTGATCGCCTGTGCTTTGAGCTCCTCGTCGTTCAGTCCGGCTGCTCCGCCGAGCAGAGTGGTGACCCACTGCTGTAGGCCCTGAGATATCGACCTGAAGACCACGTCGGTCCTCCCCCTGGCTCTCACTACCAGCCATGGGCACCGCGGTTCTAGCGGGCCCTGAGGTCTTGCTTGATGCGATCGATCAGGTCGCGAGACTCGGTTTCGCCGAGTGCCATTTCCGTGATCGTGTGGAAGCACTCCTGGTAACGGGCCAGCAGTTCCAGGTCTTCACCGCCGGTCATGCTGCCGGCGGCATGCTCCAGGTACAGCAGATCGTCGTCGTCGGGGAATCCCAGCAGGACGAAGCTGCCCAGAGTGCTGTAGTGCGCCCCGGCCTCGAACGGCAGGATGCGGATCGTGATGCCGTCGCGGGCGCCGAAGCTCAGCAGCTGCTCCAACTGCTCATCGAGAACCTCCCTTCCGCCGATCTGTCGTCGCACCGCGGCCTCGTCCAGGATGAACGTGGTCACTGGCTTGCCGGAGCCGTCGAACATCCGCTCCTGTCGTTCCATCCTCAGACCCACGACCCGCTCGGCCCGTTCGGACGACAGTCCGCGAGGGGCGAGGAGCGACTTCGCGTATCCGCGGGTCTGGAGATGACCGGGGACGACGATGGGGTGGTACGTGTGCAGGGACGAGGCGGCGCTCTCGTAGCCCAGGTACTGGGCGAACTGAGGGGTCACCACGTCGTGGTACTTCGACCACCAACTCGCCCCTTTGCTGCCCCGGGCCGCCTGCTCGAGCTCCTGCACCTCGACGGGGTCGGTGATGCGATAGAGCGTCGCCAGCGCGCGTAGGTCGCTGACGGACACGCTGACCGTGCCTGTCTCCACCCGGATCAGCTTCGACTGGGACCACTCCACCTGTTCGGCCGCCTCGCGCTGAGTCAGACCGGCGCGCTCGCGCGCCTGTCGCAGTGCGATACGTAGCTTGCGCCGGTTCAGACTGGGGTCCACGGGGGTCATCGCCGCTCCTTCGCCCGTGCACGTACCCTGAATCTGATCGGCCATGCACAGAAAGTTCCTAGCTTTTGGCTCCTCTCATTATGCCTCTATCAAAGAGGATAGAGCCAAAAGCCACGGGCGGTTCGCGGCGCGGTGCCGATGGGGCGGCGGCAGCTCTCCGAGAGACCTCGAGCTGAGACCGCGCGACCGGACTTTACGTAGGAGAGAACGTCGGAACGGGTGTTTGTGCTCCGAAGAGCCGTACTCCGGTTGCGAGGCGTCGAAGCACGGGAGCTCAAAGGGCGCACGAAATCCCTTACAGGTGCGCCGAGTTGCGCTCAGCGCACGAAAACGGCGCTCGAGGTGCCGGACGGGCGGCCGATAAGTCCGTGCGCTTCGGGTGGGGTCATCGAGACGGCCGGCGACGGCTGTTCAGGGAATCGGGCGGCCATGTCCCGGAGTGAGGCGGCCGCAGTCGTCATGCGGTCATGCTCCGGTTGCCGCCCTCCAGGCCCGCCTCAGGTTCCGCTTCGAGAGTCGTCTCCGCCCGGCCCGTCCCCCACGGACGGGCCAACGACGAAGGGAGCCGGCGGAGATGACCGAGCCCTCGATAGAGGATCAGCGGCGCCCGGCGCCACCGCGGTCGCGTCGACGAATGGCGATCTGCGGGTCGGACTTCTCACCGTCGCAAGTCCGGCGTGCGAGGCCTGGGACTCGCAAGTCCGGACGCCGCCCCCGGCGTGGTCACCCGCACCAAGACACCGTCACTCGAACCGCCGAGGCCGCGCCCTCGCCGGCCAACCCCTCGCGCGCCAGCCGTTTACAGTCGCCCCCGTTCGCGCTAACTTCCGCAACAGGCGGGGTGGGAGCGCTCCCATGCGGTGGACCGGAACCCATCCCAGGGGATCCGCCCACCCCGCTCATCCGCACACACGTATCCGCACGGCCCGTACCCCAAGGAACGGACTCCCATGTCATGATCCTGACAAAAACGGAATCGCGGCGCCGATTAACGCTCCCCACCCGGGCCAGAGCCCTCTTCCTCGTCCTGGTCTCCCTGCTCGCCACCATCCCCGCCGTCGCGCTGGTGATGTCGACCGGCGGTGCGGCGGAGGCCCACGGCACGCCCATGAAGCCCGCCAGTCGTACATTCCTGTGCTGGCAGGACGGGCTGACCGACACCGGTGAGATCAAGCCGATCAACCCGGCCTGCAAGAACGCGCAGGCTGTCAGCGGCACCACGCCGTTCTACAACTGGTTCTCCGTACTGCGCTCGGACGGCGCCGGCCGCACCCGCGGCTTCGTGCCGGACGGCCAGCTGTGCAGCGGCGGCAACACCAACTTCACCGGCTTCAACGCCGCGCGCAACGACTGGCCGTTGACCCACCTCACCTCGGGCAAGACGGTCGACTTCTCCTACAACGCCTGGGCCGCGCACCCGGGTTGGTTCTACGTCTACGTCACCAAGGACGGCTTCGACCCGACCAAGACCCTCACCTGGGACGACATGGAGGCCCAGCCCTTCCTCTCCGTCGACCACCCGCCGCTCAACGGCAGCCCGGGCACGGTCGAGGCCAACTACTCCTGGACCGGGCAGCTTCCGGCCAACAAGTCCGGCCGCCACATCATCTACATGGTCTGGCAGCGCTCGGACAGCGCGGAGACCTTCTACTCCTGCTCCGACGTCGTCTTCGACGGCGGCAACGGCGAGGTCACCGGTATCCACGAGCCGGGCAACCCGAGCGAACCCGTCCCGGGCACCTGCACCGCCACCCGTAAGACCACCGGCAGTTGGAACGGCGGCTACCAGTCCGAGGTGACCGTCACCAACTCCGGCGACGTCCCGATGCTGGGCTGGATGGTCGACTGGACCCTGCCGACCGGCCAGAAGGTCGACAGCCTCTGGAACGGCAACGCCACCTACAACGGCCAGGCGGTGATGGTCCACAACGCCAACTGGAACGGATCACTGAGTCCGGGACAGAGCGCGACATTCGGCTACGTCGTCACCGGCTCCGGCGGCGATACGGCGACCACCCTGCCCTGCCGGGTGGGTTGAGCAACGACGGACCCGGCGGCGACCACTGCCGGGTCCGTCGTCCGTCGTCCGCCGTCCGTCTTCGTCATTCCCCGCGGGGAATTGTCGGTCTCCGTCGTACCTCGCAGGATCAGGTCCTGAACGAAACGGCCCACGAGGAGACGAGACGTCCATGACCGAGACAAACCCGCAGGACCTGGCCCGCGACTACATCGCCCAGTGGAACCTCGCCGACGCCGCCGAACGCCGCGCGGCCATCGAGCGGCTGTGGGCCGAGGACGGCCGCCACATCCTCCAACCGCCCGTGGAGATACGGGAGATCGCGGCGGGGCTGGGCTTCGATCACACCACTCTGGAGGCCCGCGGCCACGACGCCATCGAGACCCGGGTGACCCGCAGCTACGAGGAGTTCGTCGAGCAGAAGGGGTTTGTCTTCCGGGCCCACGGCGACGCGGTACGCCTCCAAGGCCTGGTCAAGTTCAACTGGCAGGCGGTGGCCGCCGAAACCGGCGATGTGCTGGGCGGAGGGCTGGAGATCCTCGTACTCGACGACGACGGCCGGATCAGCATCGACTACATGTTCCCCGGAGCCTGATCCGCGGCGGCCGCGGCCGTGGCGAGCGCCTCCGCCGTCGCCGGGTCGGCCGGCAGGAACGCCTCCAGTTTCAGCTCGGACAGGGTCACGTCGACGGCGGTCGCGAAGGTGGTCACCGTGGTCATCAGCCGCAGCTCGCCGTACGAGGACCGCAGCCGCAGCGGCACCGCGAAGCCCAACTGCCCAGCCGACGGCCCCAGTTCAGGCAGGTATGCGGCGAGCTCGGCGCGCAGCTCAGGCTGGTGATCTAGGCGCAGGAGGATGTGGCGGGCCCACTCCGCGAGGTTGAGGATGCGGGGCGCCACGCCGTCGGGATGCAGCGCGAGCCGGTACATGTTCCGCCCCGGGACCGTCAGTTCGGCGGCCGCGCCCTCGGCGATCAGGTCGAACGCGCTGTTCGCGGCGATCAGCCCGCCGGCGCCGTCCACCACCAGCGCCGGGTAGGGCAGATGGGCGCGCAGGATGTGGTCGATCGCCGTACGCGCGGGGGCCAGTACCGGGTCGTCGAGGGAGCTCTCGGGGTAGACGGGCGCGTAACCGGCGGCCAGCAGCAGCTCGTTGCGTTCCCGCAGCGGCAGTTCCAGGGACTCGGCGAGGCGTACGACCATGTTCCGGCCGGGCGTCGACCGGCCGGACTCGATGAAGCTGAGATGCCGCTGGGTGGTGCCCGCCCGCAGCGCCAGGTCGAGCTGGCTGAGGCGAAGGTGGGTACGGCGGTCACGAAGCGCGCGAGGGAAGTCCACGGGCCTGTTCTAACGGGCAGAGCGGGTGCCGGGCCATTCCCCGCGGGGAATGAGGTGGGGCATGGCCACCTACGACAGTCTCGGCGTGACGTACGCCCGCACCCGACGGCCCGATCCGCGCATCGCCGAGCGGATCCACGCTGCCCTCGGCAACGTCACGGACGTGATCAACGTCGGCGCGGGCACCGGCTCGTACGAACCGCCGGCGACGGTACTCGCGGTCGAGCCCAGCCGGGTCATGCTCGCCCAGCGTCCACCGGACGCGGCACCCGCCGTCCAAGCGGTCGCCGAGCAACTGCCCCTGCGGGACGGTGCCGTCGACGCGGTCATGGCCCTGCTCACCGTCCACCACTGGAGTGACCCGGCGGCCGGGATCGCGGAGCTGCGCCGGGTCGCGCGGCGTCGTGTCGTCGTACTGACCTGGGACCAGCGCGTGTTCCGTGAGCGGTTCTGGCTCGTGCGGGAGTACCTGCCCGAGGCGGCCGCGTTCGACGACACCCGCGCGATGCCGACCGCCCGGCTGGCCGAACTGCTGGGCGGGGCCCGCGAGGAGCCGGTTCCGGTGCCCCACGACTGCGTGGACGGATTCGCCGCCGCGTACTGGCGCCGCCCGCACGCCTACCTCGACCCCCGGGTGCGCGCGGGCATCTCCCTGCTCGCCCAGCCCGGCGAGGAGGCTCTCGCCCCTGGCCTGGCCCGCCTCGCGGACGACCTCAACACCGGCCGATGGCACACCCGTCACGTCGACCTGCTCACGCGCGAGACCCTCGACGTCGGTTACCGGCTGCTGGTGTCCGACCACTGACCCACCCGCTCGAGCCGCACGTATGTCGGTGGGACGGGTCCGAGAGCGGGCACTACACCGGATACGACCCCTGGAACGCCAGCCGGGCGTCCGCGCCCTCGCCCACCGTGGTGAGCAGGTCGTCCAGTTCCAGGAACTCCTCCCACACCGTCCGCCCACTCGCCTCGGCCAGCCGCCTGACCAGCAGATCCTCCAGCTCCGGGACGCGCTTGTTCTTCCAGACCTTGTCGGCGACGCTCACCAGCAGGTCCTCGACGCCGATGTCGGGCTCGGTCCAGGTGGCGTGGGTGGCGGCGAAGCGGGCGAGGTGCGGGGGGACGCCGTGTGAGAGGAGCAGGTCGCGGCCGGTCTCCTCGTGGGACGAGCCGGGGCCGGAGAGTTCGGCGACATGGGCGGTCTTGCCGATGTCGTGCGTGGCCGCGCCGAACAGAACGGCCTCCCGGTCGAGCGGAAGCGCCGGGTGGCGTCGCGACACCCACTCGACGACGCGGTAGGCCACGTCGTGCACCGCCCTCAGATGGGCGGCCAGGCGGGGCGGCGCGTCGAGCTTCCGCAGCAGCTCCGCCGCCCGGTCCGGCAAGGGGCGCAGCAGTGGGTGGCCGGGGTCGTCGAGGGCGCGCTGGAGGAGGTCGGTGGAGGTCACCCGGACAGGGTAGGGGCGGGCGCGCGCTCAGGGGCCCGGACCATGAAGGCGGGGTGGTCCGTGCGGACCCGGTGGACACCCCCACCGGGTCCGCGAGCCGGGCAGGCGAACGGGGGGAGTCCCTGCCCGGGTGTCGGTTGGTCTGCGGCGACACGTGTCGTCGACGGCGAAGCGTGCCGTCGGACAACGTTGTCGAGTGGTCTAAACCTCACTCTATCGTGCCAACGGAACCCGGAGTCAAGCCAGTTGAGGTTGACCCGACCGGGTGGACTCTCTGCGCGGCAGTACACCCGCCGGCAACCCCCGTGGTACGGCTGGCGCACGTGAAGTCCCTGATCCTCGCCGTCGCCCTCACGCTCGCCGGCGTCACCCCCACCGCCCCCGCCGCACCGCCCGAACTCGTCGACGACCCGACGCCGTACGTCGATCCGCTCATCGGCACCAGCAACGGCGGCAACGTCTTCCCCGGCGCCGTCACCCCCTTCGGGATGCTCTCCTGGAGCCCCGAGAACACCTGGGGCGACGCCACCCGCACGGCCGCGCCCGGCGGCTACCACCACGACGCCACCCGCATCCGGGGTTTCAGCCTCACCCACATGTCGGGCACCGGGTGCGCGGGCGGGAGCGGTGACATCCCGTTCTTCCCCTACGCCGGTGAGGTCACCTCCTCGCCCGCGAGCGACACCAAGGACGCGGTGTACGCCGCCGACTTCGACCACGCCGACGAGACCGCCGAGCCCGGCCACTACAAGGTCGCCCTGGCGTCCGGCGTCACGGCCGACCTCACCGCCACCGCCCGCACCGGCTCGGCCCGCTTCGACTACCCGGACGGCAAGCCCGCCTCGCTGCTGATCCGGACCGCCAACTCCGAGGTGGGCTCCACCGGTTCACGGATCGAGATCGACCCGGCCACCCGCACGGTCTCCGGTTCGGTCACCTCGGGGAACTTCTGCGGCCACCTCGACCCCGAGGGCCGACGCGCCTACTACACCCTGCACTTCACCGCCCGGTTCGACCGTGCCTTCAAGGCGACGGGCACCTGGGAGGACGACAAGCTCACCCCGGGGTCCCGGGAGGCGAGCGGCGGCACGGGAGGCTTCGCCGACGCGGGGCGGCCCGTCGCGGGCAAGGGCGCGGGCGGGTACGTCGAGTTCGAGCCGGGCGCCGGGCCGGTGCACGCCAAGGTCGGCATCTCCTACGTCGACCGCGCCGGCGCCGAGGCGAACCTGGCGGCCGAGAACCCGCCGGACCGCACCTTCGACGACGTACGGGAGGCGGCCCGCGACGCCTGGCGCGACCGGCTGGACGCGATCCGGGTCGGCGGCGGCACCGACGCCGAGCGCACCACGTTCTACACCGCGCTCTACCACTCCCTCCTGCACCCGAACGTCATCAGCGACGCCGACGGCCGGTACCGCGGCGGCGACGGCGAGGCACACACCACCACCCGCCGCGCCCAGTACGGCACCTTCTCCGGCTGGGACGTCTACCGCGACCAGGTGCAACTGCTCACCCTGCTGGAACCGGCGACCGGCTCCGACATCGCCCAGTCCCTGTACGAACTGGCGCGGCAGAACGGCGGCGTCTGGGACCGCTGGCTGCACGGCGCGAGCGGCACCCATGTCATGAACGGGGACCCCTCGGCCGTCGCCCTGGCGGGCATCCACGCCTTCGGCGGCACGGACTTCGACGTGCGCGGCGCGCTCGCCTCGCTGGTGAAGGCGGCGACCGTGCCGACCGAGCGGGACCTGTCGGCCGCCGGGCGGCCGGTCCTGTCCGTCGGCCAACGACCGTCCCTCGACAAGTACTTGAAGCTGCGCTACATGCCGTCGGTCTCCAACGCCTGGGGCGGGGCCGCCGAGACGCTGGAGATGTCCGGCGCCGACTTCGCCCTCTCCCGACTGGCGGCTGTGGCCGGTGAGAAGGAGACGGCTGTCTACTTCGCCGGGCGCTCCCAGTGGTGGCAGAACAACTTCAACCTCGCGGCCGACCCCGGCGGCGGCTACATCGCCGACCGGAACGCCGACGGCAGCTGGGTCACCGGCTTCACCCCGGCCACGGGCCGGGGCTTCGTCGAGGGTACGGCGGCCCAGTACACCTGGATGGTCCCGCACAACCCGGCCGGACTCTTCGCCGCGATGGGCGGCCGGGAGCGGGCGTTGGATCGGCTCGACGCCTTCTTCCGCAAGGCGGACGGGAGTTGGGCCCTGACCGGCAGCGGCGGCGAGAAGTCCGAGCTGGACAACGAGCCGTCGATCAACGTCCCCTACCTGTACGCCTACGCGGGCGCCCCCGCCAGGACGCAGGAGACCGTCCGCGCGGCGATGCGACAGCTCTGGTCGACCCGGCCGGGCGGTATCCCGGGCAACGACGACCTCGGCGCGATGTCTGCCTGGTACGTCTTCTCCGCGCTCGGCATGTATCCGCAGGTGCCCTCCCGGGCCGAACTCGTCCTGGCCTCACCGCTGTTCCCACGGATCGAGATCGACCGGCCGGGCGGCGCCGACATCTCGATCAGCGCACAGGGGGCGGCGGCCGACGCGCCGTACATCCACGAGCTGAAGGTCGATGGGCTCGCGTCTCAACGGCCCTGGCTCCCCGCGTCGTTCGTGCGGGACGGCGGCCGCCTCGACTACGTGCTCTCAGCCGCACCGCCGGAGCGTGCCTGGGGCAGCGCGGTCGAGGACGCCCCCCCGTCCTTCCGCGACGGCGAACAGCCGTACCAGATCGGCGTCGGACCGACCACCGCCACGCTCGCCCCGGGCGGCAGCACGACGATCCGCGTCAAGGCCCTGCCGATGGGCGGCGGCGAGGCGCGCTTCCGGGTGGAGACACCCGAGGGCATCACCGCGCATCCCGCCGAGGGCGAGGTCGTCGAGGGCACCCGGGAGATCACACTGTCGGCCGACAAGGGCATCACCCAGGGCTTCTACGACGTCAAGGTCGCCGTGGCCCCGAACGTCCAGCCTGTGACCCCGTACGTCCAGCCCGTGGCCCTGACCGTCGCCGCCCCCGGCACTCTCCTCGCCGCCTACAACGGCACCGGCATCTCCGACGACTCCGGCGACCACACCGAGGCCGACTACGACGGGGGCGGCTGGAGCCACTCCCGCCAGGCGCTGGCCGCGGCGGGGCTGACGGCGGGCGAGCGGGGCACGGTCGGCGGTCTGGAGTTCACCTGGCCCGCCTCGCCGAGCGGCCGCCCGGACAACGCCTCGGCCGACGAGCAGACACTCCAACTGCACGAGCCCAGCCGCCGGTTGTCGTTCATCGGCAGCGCGGTGTACGGCGACCGCCAGGCCGAGGCCACCATCACCTACACCGACGGCACCACCGACACGATTCCCCTCGCCTTCACCGACTGGACCCTCGGCGGCGGCAGCGGCGGTGTCCAGTACGGCAACGAGGTCGTCGCCAGGACCGCGTACCGCAACATCGCGGGAGCCGGAAGGGACCCGGTCGCCACGTACGTCTTCGCCACCAAGCCCTTCACGGCGGTCGCGGGCAAGCGCATCGCGAGCGTGCGGCTGCCGGACGAGCCGCGGCTGCACGTGTTCACCCTCGCCGTCGGCTGACCTACCGGCCTGCGCGGGAGACGAGCTCGAAGGTGAGGGGCTCGGAGGAGTTCGGATCGATGACGAATCCCTGGCCCTCCTCCTCGGCCCACGTCCCGTCCGGCTGATCGACGTGGGCCACGACCAGCGTGATGCGCGGTCGGGGGAGCCGTCCCCGATCCGCCGGCGGGTCGTGCCTCTGGATGTCGAGGACCCGGACCAGGGTCTCGGGCACGCCGACGAGGCAGGTGTCCCCGGCCGACAGTTCCCAGGGCTTCGGCTCCGTGTGGAACACTCCCTGCCACCACTCGAGGGAGTCCGGGTCGGTCGGCATGGCAGTCTGGCCGTCCCACCGGTATCGCGACTCAGGGTCGATCTCGGCCCACGGCCAGACGATGAACGCATGGCTCCCCGCGACCCTGGCCACCTTCGCGGGGGTCCAC
Source organism: Streptomyces sp. RG80 (assembly GCF_040446465.1). Lineage (NCBI taxonomy): Bacteria > Bacillati > Actinomycetota > Actinomycetes > Kitasatosporales > Streptomycetaceae > Streptomyces > Streptomyces sp. RG80. Next base: position 251,537 of record NZ_JBEAAJ010000003.1, read on the forward strand.
GGGCAGGTCACGCGCAATATGTCGCCCACGCGGTAGGAGGGGTTCTCGGTCGCTGTCGTGTCCACCCGCGCATCGTAGGGCGTCACCCCTCCCACACGCGGCGCAGCCAGTCCAGTTGCCGTCGCACCTGCACCGCGTCCCCGCCCTCGTGCCCGTTGTACGGATAGGCGTGGATCTCGGTGGGCGGGGTGGCGCCGGACAGCTCGCCGTAGCGGTTGAAGGCGGCGTACGCGCCGCTCGGCGGGCAGACCGTGTCGCGCAGGCCCACGCCGAAGTGGGCCGGGGCGTGGGCGCGGCGGGCGAAGGAGATGCCCTCCAGGTAGGCGAGGGTGCGGTAGGCGGCCCGCTCGGCGCCGCGGTGGACGGCGAGGTACGCGGAGATCTCGCCGTACGGGCTCGCGTCGGTGAGGTCGAGGGCACGCCGGATGCCGCACAGGAAGGGGGCGGTCACCAGGGCCGCCGCCAGGTCCGGGACGAGCCCCGCGACGGCCAGGGCGAGGCCGCCGCCCTGGCTGTTGCCGGCCGCCGCGACCCGCCCGGCGTCCACCCCGGGCAGCTCCCGGACTGCGGCGACCGCGCGCACCGCGTCCGTCACCAGGCGCCGGTAGTGGTAGTCCCGGGGTGCTAGCAGGCCCCGTACCGCAGGGCCCGGGCCGCCGGGTGAGGCGGCGTGCGGATCGGGGGTGGCGCCGCCGTTGCCGTACTGGTCGCCCTGGCCGCGGTTGTCCATCAGCAAGTGCGCGTACCCGGCGTTCACCCAGGTGAGGCGCTCGTGCGGGAGGCCGCGGCCCCGGCCGTAGCCGGCGAACTCGACCACCGCGGGGAGGGGTTCGGACACGTCGGCGGGTCTGCTGAACCAGGCGCGCACCGGATCGCCGCCGAAGCCCCGGAAGGTGACGTCCCAGGTCTGCGTCAGCGTCAGGCCGTTCTCCACCGGCCGGACCGACACCAACGGGTCCTGCTGCGCGGCCTCTTTGAGGGTGTCGCGCCAGAACTCGTCGAAGTCGGGGGGCTCTTCGGGGAGTGGCCGGTGGTGCACCAGATCCGTCAGTGGCAGATCGAACGCGGGCACGGCACACCTCGCAGGAATCGGACGACAGAGGGAAACTTGCGGAGTTCTACCCCGTCCGACGGCACCTCCAACTCTCCACATCCACACCAGGAGGGCGCTGCTGAACCCATTGACAGCGCTTTCTCCCTGCCTTTAAGTTGCCGCGAAGTTACCGGTAAGAGCTCGAAAGTTTCGGTTCCCGTGCCTCCATCCTCCGAGAGGACCGAGCATGAGCACCTCCACCAAGTCGGCCTCTCCGCCCGATGTGCACGACCCGCCCGGCCCCACCCCGGCCAAGGTGCCCTCGTCCCGCACCAGTTGGCGGCGCGCACTGCGCCGCGACTGGCAGCTGTACTCACTGGCCCTGCTGCCGCTGCTGTTCTTCCTGGTCTTCCGCTATCTGCCGATGCTCGGCAACGTGATCGCGTTCCGGCGCTTCCAGCCCGGCGGTTCGATCTTCGGCGAGCAGTGGGTGGGCCTGCGGTACGTCGAGATGTTCCTCAACGACCCCACGTTCTGGCAGGTGTTCCGCAACACCCTCTGGATCGGCGGCCTCACGCTCGTCTTCTGCTTCCCGATCCCGATCGTGCTGGCCCTGCTGCTCAACGAGGTGCGCCGCAGTTCCCTGAAGCGCTTCGTGCAGTCGGTGTCGTACCTCCCGCACTTCCTGTCGATCGTGATCGTCGCCGGCATCACCATGCAGATGCTCGCCACGGACGGCCCGATCAACCACGTCCTGGGCTGGTTCGGCCACGACCCGATCCGCTTCATCCAGGAACCCGAGTGGTTCCGCACGATCTACGTCGGCTCCGAGATCTGGCAGACCGCCGGCTGGGGCACGATCCTCTACCTCGCCGCTCTCACCACCATCGACGAGGACCTGTACGAGGCCGCGCGCATCGACGGCGCCAACCGCTGGCAGCAGATCTGGCACGTCACCCTGCCCGGCATCCGCCCCACCATGATCACGCTGCTGATCCTCAACATCGGCACCTTCCTGGCGGTGGGCTTCGAGAAGGTCCTGCTGCTCTACAACGCGCTGACCTACCCGACGGCCGACGTGATCTCCACCTACGTCTACCGGACCGGCGTGGAGTCCAACAGCTTCAGCTACGCCGCCGCCATCGGTCTGTTCGAGGCGATCATCGGCCTGTTCCTGATCGTCTCCGCCAACCAGCTCTCGCGCCGCACAGTGGGGACCAGCCTGTGGTGAAGCCGAGCCGTTCCTACCGGGTCTTCCAGGGCGTCAACGGGGTGGTCCTCTCCCTCGTGGTGCTGGTGACCCTGTACCCCTTCGTCAACATCATCGCGAGGTCCTTCAGCGGCGAGCGGCAGATCCGCGCCGGTGAAGTCACCCTGTGGCCCAAGGGGTTCAACCTCACCACGTACAAGATCGTGTTCCAGGACTCGATGTTCTGGCGGAACTACGGCAACACCGTGCTCTACACGGTCGTGGCGACCGCCGTGGCCATGGTCCTGACGACCTGTTACGCCTACGTCCTGTCGAAGAAGCACCTCAAGGGCCGTACCGCGCTGGTCGGCATCGCCGTGTTCACCATGTTCTTCACCGGCGGGCTGATCCCGCAGTACGTCCTGATCACCAGCCTCGGACTGAAGAACAGCGTCTGGGCCATCGCCCTGCCCAACGCCATCAGCGTCTTCAACCTCCTGGTGATGAAGGCCTTCTTCGAGAGCCTGCCGACCGAGCTGGAGGAGGCCGCGCAGATCGACGGCCTGAGCACCTACGGCATCCTGCTCAGGATCGTGCTGCCGCTGTCCAAGGCGGTCGTCGCGACGATGGTGCTCTTCTACTCGGTGTCCTTCTGGAACTCCTGGTTCAGCGCGTTCCTCTACATGGACAGTTCGGATCTGATGCCGGTCACCGTCTACCTGCGGAACATGATCCAGGGCGCCACCGGCGGCTCCAACGCCGGCGCCACGACGGACCAGCTCAGCCAGGTCGGGGCGAACATCCAGGCGGTCACCATCGTGCTCACCGCGCTCCCGATCATCTGCGTGTACCCGTTCGTCCAGCGCTACTTCGTCTCGGGCGTGATGCTCGGCGCCGTCAAGGGTTGAAAGCTGACGCTCCATCGACCGACCTTCGGAACAAGGGAGTTCCCGTGCAGAATCCAGGGCAGTTGTCGCGGCGTCAGATCCTCGCCGCCGCCGGTTTCATCGGTCTCGCCTCGCTCACCGGCTGTGGCAGTGGTGAGGACGGAGGCGACTCCAAGGACCTCTCCAAGAAGCAGGACGGCGCGATGAAGGAGTACCGCGCGGGCCAGCAGTTCAAGGCCGCCAAGGCGCTGTCCTTCTCGATGCTGCACAACAACAACCCGGTCTACCCGATGAAGAGCAGCTGGCTGTTCTGGAAGGAGGTCACCAAGCGCACCGGGATCACCATCAAGCCCCTCGACGTGCCGCTGGCCGACTACGAGAAGAAGCGCAGCGTCCTCATCGGCGCGGGCGACGCCCCCTTCCTGATCCCGAAGACGTACCACCCGGGCGAGGTCGCCTTCGTCTCCTCCGGCGCCATCCTGCCGGTCAGCGAGTACGTGCACCTGATGCCCAACTACCAGGACAAGGTCAAGAAGTGGCAGCTGGAGCCCGAGCTGGACTCCATACGCCAGTCCGACGGCAAGTACTACCTGCTGCCCGGCCTGCACGAGAAGCCCAAGGCCGGCTACTCGCTCTCCTTCCGCACCGACGTCCTCGACAAGCTCGGCCTCGCCCTGCCGGAGACCTGGGACCAGGTGTACGACATCCTCAAGGCACTCAAGGCGGAGTACCCCGACAAATACCCGTGGACCGACCGGTGGAGCACCAACACCCCCTTCCCGTGCGGGGCGTTGTTCAGCTACCTCGGAGCGGCGTACGGGATCAAGGCGGGCTGGACGTACGACAACATCACCTTCGACTCCAAGGCGAAGCAGTTCGTCTTCACCGGTGCGCTGGACGCCTGGCGTCAGATGGTCGAGTTCATGCGCAAGCTCGTCGCCGAGAAGCTGCTCGACCCGGAGAGCTTCACCCAGCAGGACGACCAGGCGGTGCAGAAGCTGCTGGCCGAGAAGTCCTATGTGATCAGCGCCAATCCGCAGGAGCTGGTGCAGAACTACCGCTTCAACCTGGAGAAGCAGGTCAAGGGCGCCAAGATCGAGATGGTGCCGGTGCCGCTCGGACCGGCGGGCCCGGTGGTGATCGGCGGTGTCCGGCTGGAGAACGGGATCATGGTCTCCAGCAAGGCCCTCAAGAGCGACAGCTTCGTCGCGATGATGCAGTTCGTGGACTGGCTCTGGTACTCGGACGAGGGCCAGAAGTTCTGCAAGTGGGGCGTGGCGGGCACCACTTACACGGAGTCCGGCGGCCAGTACAAGCTGGAGCCCGGCATCTCCCTCATGGGCTCCGACCCGGACGCCCCGAAGGACCTCCAGAAGGACTTCGGCTTCTTCAACGGCGTCTTCACCTACGGCGGCAGCTGGGCCCTGGTCTCCTCCAACTTCAGCCCCGACGAGAAGAAGTTCCAGGACGTCATGGCCCAGCGCACCCAGCTGCCCATCGACCCGGCCCACCCGTTGCAGTCCGTGGAACAGGAACAGGCGACGCTCTGGGAGACCCCGCTCAAGGACCACGTCATCCAGAACACGCTCAAGTTCGTCCTCGGCAAGCGCCCGATGTCCGAATGGGACGCGTACGTCAGCGAGTTGAAGTCGAAGAACATGCAGCAGCTCGTCGACGTGCACAACAAGGCGTACGACCGGTTCAAGAAGGAGAACGGGTGATCCGCGTACCCGTAGAGGGCACGGGACGCCTCTCCGACGCCTGGCGCCACTGTGTCGGCACCGGCCGCGTCGAACTCGCCCTGCGCCGCGACTACCAGGACTCGCTGAAGCTCCTCCAGGACGAGATCGGCTTCCGGTACATCCGGGGACACGGGCTGCTGAGCGACGGCATGGGCGTCCACCGGCCTTACGAGTGGGAGGGCGCACGGCGCGTCCACCACTCGTTCACCTACGTCGACCAGGTCGTCGACGCCTACCTCGCCCTCGGCATCCGCCCCTTCCTCGAACTCGGCTTCATGCCGGAGGGGCTGGCCTCGGGGGAGCGGACGATCTTCTGGTGGCGCGGCAACGTCACCCCGCCCCGCTCGCACCAGGAGTGGGCGGCGCTCGTGAAGGCGACCCTCGCCCACCTCGTCGACCGCTACGGCCTCGACGAGGTACGTACCTGGCCCATCGAGGTCTGGAACGAGCCCAACCTCCCCGACTTCTGGGAAGGCGCGGACGAACAGGCCTACCACCGGCTCTACGAGGTGACCGCCGGGGCGGTGAAGGAGGTCGACGCCTCGCTCCAGGTCGGCGGCCCGGCCATCTCTCCCGGCGCCGACGAGTGGCTGGACCGCTTCGCCGAGTTCACCGAGCGCTACGACGTCCCCGTCGACTTCGTGTCCAAGCACGCCTACACCTCCGGACCCGCCCGGCACGTGCCGTTCGGCACGCACCAGACCCTGGGGCCCGCGCACGGCCTGCTGGACCAGTTCGCCACGCCCCGCGAGCGGCTGAAGGGCACGCGGCTGGCCGAACTGCCCGTCCACATCACGGAGTTCAACTCCTCCTACCGCCCCGACAATCCGATTCACGACACCGCCTTCCACGCCGCTTACCTGGCCCCCGTGGTGGCAGCCGGCGGCGACCACGTCGACTCCTTCTCCTACTGGACGTTCAGCGACATGTTCGAGGAGGTCGGACCGCCGACCGCGCTCTTCCACGGCGGCTTCGGGCTGCTCACCCACCGGCAGGTCCGCAAGCCGACCTATCACCTGTACGCCTTCATGGCCCGGATGGGGCGGGAGTTCCTCCGGCGCGGCGACGACCACCTGGTCACCCGGTACCCGGACGGCCGCGTCACCGTCCTCGCCTGGGCGCCGGTCGACGCGAGCGGCGGCACACCGGGCCCCGACCGGCACCGCCTGCGCCTGTCGGTGCCGGTGGGTGACACGGCGGAGGCGTTCGTACGACGGTCCGGCGTGGACGAGGAGCAGGGCAACGCCCGCACCGCCTGGCAGCGGATGGGGAGCCCCCGCTCACCCCGGCCGGACCAGCTCGACGTACTCCACGAGGCGGCCGAGCCCGCGCGACGGCATCTGCGGTTGCCGGTCGAGGACGGCAGGGTGGGGCTGGATCTGACGCTGAACCGGCACGAGGTGACGCTCGTCGAGGTCAGCGCGGTCGTGGAGGAGGCGCCGCCCTGGGCGGGCGAGCGGAGGCTGCTGGGAGGCGACCCGCGATGAGCGCACCGTCCACCGCCTTCGGGGTCGGCCCCCTCTCCCGGGCCGCCGCCCTCCTCCACACCCTGGTCACGGTCGAGGCACTCTTCCTGGTCGCCGCCGCACCAGGGCTGGCCGGCTTCCTCCTGCTCGGCCCCGACCCCGCCAACCTCCCCCTCGCCGCCCTGTGTCTGCTCCCGGTCGGCCCGGCCGCCTCCGCAGCCCTCTACGCCCTCCACCACCGCGACCGCGACCTCGCCGACCTCCACCCGGCCCGCACCTTCCGGCGCGGCTGGCGGCTCAACGCACCGGCCGTCCTCAGGCTGTGGGCGCCGCTGCTCGGCTGGCTCACGGTCATCGCGTTCACGCTCACCCACTTCTCCGCGACGGGCCTGCCCGGCTGGTGGGCGCTGCTGCTCGCGGCGATCGGCCTCGGCTCCCTCCTGTGGGGTGCCCACGCACTCGTGCTGACCTCCCTGTTCAGCTTCCGTACCCGCGACACCGCCCGCCTCGCCGCGTACTTCCTGTTCCGGCACGGCCGCTCCGGCCTCGCCGCCGCGTCGCTGCTCGTCCTGACGGCCGCGGGGACCGCCCTGCTGACCGAGGCCCTGCCCGCCCTGCTGGCCGCCCCGCTGCTGCTGTCCCTGCTGCACGGCAGCCGCGCGGTGATCGCCGAGACCCAGGAGGAGTTCACCGTATGACCCGCAAGATCCGGTACGGCGGCGACTACAACCCCGAGCAGTGGCCGGAGTCCGTCCAGGACGAGGACCACCGCCTGTTCACGGCGGCCGGCATCGACACCCTCACCGTCGGCGTCTTCTCCTGGTCGCTCACCCAACCCGCCGAGGACACCTACGACTTCACGGCCCTGGACCGCATCCTCGACCGCGCCGCCGCCGAGGACCGTCAGGTCTGCCTCGCCACCGGCACCGCCGCCCTCCCGCCCTGGCTCGCGAAGAAGTACCCCGAGGTCAACCGCACCGACTTCGAGGGCCGCCGCCACCGCTACGGCCAGCGCCACAACTTCTGCCCCAGCTCACCGGCGTACCGCCGCCTCGCCACGGCCCTGGCGGCCCGGCTCGCCGAACGCTACGCGGACCACCCGGCGTTGCTCGCCTGGCACATCAACAACGAGTACGGCGGCGTCTGTTACTGCGAGCTGTGCGCGGAAGCCTTCCGGGGCTGGCTGCGCGACAAGTTCGAGGGGGACCTCGACGCCCTCAACGACGCCTGGTGGACGACCTTCTGGTCCCACCGCTACACCGACTGGGCCGAGATCGAGCCCCCCAGCGCCCTCACCGAGCACTGGCGCGGACCCGACCACACCGCCTTCCAGGGCATCACCCTCGACTACTTCCGCTTCACCACCGACGCCCTGCTGGGCTGCTTCCTCGCCGAGAAGGAGGTGATCCGCGCCCATGACCCCGAGACCCCGGTCACCACCAACTTCATGGGCATGTTTCGCCCCCTCGACTACCACCGCTGGGCCCCGCACCTCGACTTCGCCTCCTGGGACAGCTACCCGCCCTTGGACGCCCCGCCGACCTGGCCCGCCCTCGCCCACGACCTGATGCGCGGCCTCAAGGACGGCGCCCCCTTCTGGCTCATGGAGCAGACCCCGTCCACGACGGCCTGCCGTGACGTCAACCCCCTCCGCCGACCGGGGGAGTTGAGGCTGGCCACCTTCCAAGCGATCGCCCACGGCGCCGACGCCGCCCTCTACTTCCAGATGCGTGCCTCACGCGGCGCCTGCGAGAAGTACCACGGCGCGGTCATCGGCCACGCGGGCCGCGACGACACCCGGGTATTCCGTGAAGTGGCCGCACTGGGCCGGGACTTGGCGGGGCTGGGTGACGCCGTACTGGGCGCCCGTACCCCCGCCCGCACCGCCCTGGTCTTCGACTGGGACAGCTGGTGGGCCCTGGAGATCTCCGACGGACCCTCCCGCCTGGTCAAGTACCAGGAGGTCGTCCACGCCTACTACCGCGCCGCCCGCGAGGCCGGCGCCGACGTGGACGTCGTCCCGCAGACCGCCGACCTGACCCCGTACGACGTGGTCCTCGCCCCCGTCCTGCACCTGGTCAAGGGCGACCTCGCCGAGCGCCTCGAAGCGGTGGCGGAACGCGGCGGTACCGTCCTGACCACGTTTCTCTCCGGCCGCGTCGACGAACACGACCGCGCCTTCCTCGCCGACGTCCCCGGCCCCCTCGCCTCCCTCATGGGCATCCGGATCGACGAATGGGACTCCCGTCCACCGGGGTTCATTCAACCCATCCCGGAGCTGGAGTCGGAGGGGCGGCTCGTCTTCGAGATCGTGCAGCTCCGAGGCGCCGAGACGGTCGCCACGTACGGCACGGACTTCTATGCCGGAATCGCCGCAGTGACCCGCAACCGGTACGGGCTGGGCGAGGGCTGGTACGTCGCCACGGCCCTGGACCAGCCGGGCGTCGACCAGGTGGTCCGCCGCGTCCTGTCCCGCCACGATCTGATCGGCCCCTACATCGAGCACAAGGGCCTGGAGGCCGCGACCAGGATCGCCCCCGACGGCACCCGTCTGCTGTTCCTCCTCAACCACACCGAGGAAGCGGCCCACTTGAAGGCCTGCACCTCCGCGACCGACCTGCTCACCGGCAAACAGACGGAGGCGGGCGCCCCGTTCACCCTCGACCCCAGGGGCGTCGCCGTCCTACGCCTTCAGTAGAAGGTCCGACCACGCCCGTCCGGCACCCCCGACTTCCGGAAGAAGTAGCTGTTCACCTGGTCGCGCCACTCGCGGGCACCGCGGAGCTGCTCCTTGAACCGCTCCGCCACCCGCGCGTGGCGTTCGGCGTCCACCAGATCCACCAGCGAGGCCCACACCCGCTGGGCGGCCTCCACCTCCTCGACGCCCTCGAAGTGGGTGTCGTAGATGTGCTGGATCACCGTCTTCCCACTGTGCAGCACATGCCCGTACGGCACGTGGTGGAAGAACAGCAGCAGCTCGTCCGGGCAGGTCTCCGGCGACTCGTACAGCTCCGCCCAGGGCTTGGCGTACCGCGCGGCGTACCCCGTGCCCGTCGCCGCGCTACGGTCGACGCCGACACCGTCCCGGTCGGCGAAGTGGTAGGTCCCCCACGGGCTGTACTCGTACCCGTCCACGCTCGGCCCGTAGTGATGACCGGGCTGCACCATGAACCCGACTCCGAGCGGCGCGGTGTACTTCTCGTACGTGCGCCACGACCCCTCCAGCACCGCACGCACCCCCGCCGTCGCCTCAGCCGTGAAGGTGAGCCGGATCCACTCGTCGAGGATCTCCAGCGGGTCCGCGTCCGGCCGCCACGCCAGCCGCCCGAAGGTGTAGAGGTTCGCCTGGGCCAGCGGATGCCCGGTCCAGAACGGGTCGTCGCCGACGTTGGAGACGGCGACCAGGGCGTCCGCGAGCTCCCCCACGGCCGCTCCCTCGGGCCGGAACCGCAGTACCTCGCTCCACATCGGGCCCAGCCAGCACACATGCCGCTGCTGCCCGGTGTACTCCTGCGTCGCCTGGAGCTCCACCGCGAGCCGCGTGCCCGGCATCGCGCCGATCAGCGGTGAGACCGGCTCCCGCACCTGGAAGTCCATCGGCCCGTGCTTGACCTGGAGCACGGCGTTCGGCGCGAACTCCCCGTCCAGCGGCACGAAATGGTCGTACGCGGCCCGCGCCCGGTCCGTCGTCCGGTCCCGCCAGTCCTGGCGGTGGTCGTAGACGAACGCCCGCCAGTGGACCGTACCGCCGTGCGGTGCGAGGGCGGCGGCCAGCATGCCGGCCCCGTCCGCGTGCGTGCGGCCGTACGCGAACGGCCCCGGCTGCCCCTCCGAGTCGGCCTTCACGACGTACCCGCCGAAGTCCGGTATCGCCTCGTACACCCGCGCCGTCGCCTCCGCCCACCACGCCCGCACCTCCTCGTCGAGCGGATCGGCCGTCGCGAGCCCGCCGAGGACCATGGGAGCGGCGAAGGTGACCGACAGATGGGTCCGGATGCCGTAGGCCCGCATTGCGCCCGCGATCTCGGCGACTTCATCGATCCGGTCGGTGAGCAGACGCGCCTCGACCGCGTGCACGTTGACGTTGTTCACGGCCATGGCGTTGATCCCGCAGGACGCGAGCAGCCTGGCGTACGCCGTGACGCGCTCCAGGTCCCCGCGCGCCCGCCCGTCCCGCCAGAACAGCGAGCCGCCCGCGTACCCCCGCTCCACCTGCCCCATGACCGGGTGCACGGCCACGTTGTCCCAGTGGTCCAACATCCGCAGCGCCAACTCGGGCCGGTGTGAGCGGCGTTCACAGGAGCCGTCAAACGCCGCCGCCCCGAGCCGTACGACATGGAAGAAGCCGTGGAGGAGCCCGGCGCCGCCGGACGCCGTGACGGTCGTACAGCCGTCACGGCGCTCGTAGGTGAACGCCTCGCTGTCGTCCTCGCCGGTCAGCTCCAGCACCAGATCGGCGTCGCCGTCCGGTACGACAGCACCGCCGAACCGTGCGCAGGCCCCGGCCACTTCACGGCGCACCGTGTCGACGAGTGGACCCGCCCCGCGGACGAGGGTCCGCCGGGTGCCGATGTGCCGGAACACCCCGTCCGACAGCCAGGCGGCATCGACACCCCGCATGAGACCTCAACTCCCTTTCTCAGGCCAGTAGTTCGACCTCGGACAAAGTGGCCTCGCCGTCCAGGACGAGGCGGTACCTCTCGTACGTACCCGGTGACCCCACCGTGAACGCGCGTGTCTGTCTGTCCCAGGCGAAGGACTCACCGGTCCGCTTGTCGAGCGTCTTCCACGAGGTCCCGTCGGCCGATCCCTGAAGGACCCAGCCGTCGGGCGCCTTCGCGCGATCCGCGGGCGAGGTGAGCGTGTACTGCACGGCTCGGACGCCCTTGGCCACCGGCAACTCGGTTCCTGTGAACGCGACTTCGGTCGCCGAGGTGTTGTCGAAGAGCCCGCCCTCGCCCTTCAGCACATCCGCCCGGGGCGTCGGCACCTTGTCGTTCTTGGTGATGGACACCGGCGCCGCCTTCGCGCCCGTGCCCCAGGACGAGGGCCGCGGTCCCATGTCGAAGGTCAGGGAGCCGCCCTTCGAGAGCAGCGAGTGGGGGAGCGAAGTCGACGTCCAGGTCAGGCCGTTGACCTTCAGGCCCTGGACGTACACATTGCGGGCACTGTTCCTCGGCGCGCTGACGACGAGGTCCCGGCCGTTCTCCAGATGCACGGTCGCCTTGGTGAACAGCGGCGATCCGACGGCGTACTCCCCACTGCCCATCACCAGCGGATAGAAGCCCAGCGCCGAGAACAGGAACCACGCCGACTGCTCGCCGTTGTCCTCGTCGCCGTGATAGCCCTGCCCGATCTCGCCGCCGGTGTACAGCCGGGACAGCACCTCACGGACGTTGCGCTGGGTCTTCCAGGGCTGCCCGGCCGCGTCGTACATGTAGTTCACATGGTGGGCGACCTGGTTGGAGTGGCCGTACATGCCCATCCGGACGTCCCGGGCCTCCGTCATCTCGTGGATGACCCCGCCGTAGGAGCCGACGAAGTCCGGGGAGGCCGTCTCCGGCGTGGCGAAGTACTCGTCGAGCTTGTCGGCGAGCCCGCGCCGGCCGCCGTACAGGTTGGCCAGGCCCCGGCTGTCCTGGGAGGCGGTGAAGGCGTACCCCCAGCCGTTGGTCTCGGTGTAGTCGTAGCCCCACACCCGGGGGTCGTACGTGGACGACTCCACGCGCCAGTCCCCGTCGAGATCCCGCCCCTGGAAGAACCCGGCCCCGGTGTCGAAGAGGTTGACGTAGTCCTGGGCCCGGTCGAGGAAGTACTCCGATTCCTCCCGGTACCGCTTGTCACCCGTCTTCTCGTACAGCGCCTTGCCCATCCGCGCGATGCCGTAGTCGTTGAGGTAGCCCTCCAGCGCCCACGACAGACCCTCGTGCGTCTCGGTGCTCGTGTAGCCGAGGAAGGGGGAGGTCTCCATCCCCTTGCGGCCCACGCCGGACGTCGGCGGCACGACTGTCGCGTTCTTCAGGGCCGCCTCGTAGGCCGACCTGGCGTCGAAGTCGACGCCCTTGACGTACGCGTCGGCGAAGGCGACGTCCGAGGAGGTGCCGGTCATCAGGTCCGCGTAACCGGGGGAGGACCAGCGGGAGGTCCAGCCACCGTCCTTGTACTGCTGGACGAACCCGTCGACCATCTCGCCCGCCTGAGTGGGCGTCAGGAGCGAGTACGCCGGCCAGGTGGTCCGATAGGTGTCCCAGAAGCCGTTGTTGACGTACACCTTGCCGTCCACGACCTTCGCGCCGGTGTGCGTCGGGGTGTCGGGACCCGGCATCGGGGAGAAGGGGGACGCGTACCGGTACGTCGAACCCACCTTCTCGAAGCCCGAGTTGGGGTACAGGTACAGCCGGTACAGGCTGGAGTAGAGGGTCGTCAGCTGCTCCGGTGTCGCCCCCTCGACCTCGACCTTGCCGAGCAGCCGGTCCCACTGGCGCTGGGCGCGGTCCCGTACCGTCTCGAAGGCGGTGCCGTCCGGGATCTCCTGGCGCAGATTGTCCTTCGCCTGGTCGACGCTGATCAGCGAGGTGGCGAGCCGCAGGGTGACGGTCCGGTCCTTGAACCGCAGATAGCCCTTGACCCCCTTCGAGTCGCCCTCGACCACCGGCTGGTCGAAGACCCCGTACACGAACAACCGGGTCGCCCCCGTCGACAGCCCGGACTTCACGTCCGAGTACCCGGTGACCACCCCCGCCGCCTTGTCCAGCGTCAGCCCCGCCTGGTCGGTGACGTTGTCGAAGAGGACGCTCGCGTCGTCGCCGGGGTAGGTGAAGCGCAGTGCCGCCGCGTGGTCGGTGGGCGCCATCTCCGCCTTGAGCCCGTTCTCGAACCGCACGCCGTAGTAGTAGGGCCGCGCCGTCTCGTTCTCGTGCCGGAAGGCCAGCTCCCGAGCCTCGCGGCCGGTGTCCGGGACCCCGGCGGCCACGGAGGGCATCACCTGGAAGGTCTGCCGGTCGCCCATCCACGGACTCGGCTCATGGCTCGCGCTGAACGCCTGGATCGTCGGCAGGTTGTCGTCGTTGTTGGCCCGCGCGTAGTCGTACAGCCAACTCAGCGACCCCGCGTTCGTCACAGGCGTCCAGAAGTTGAAGCCATGCGGCACGGCCGTCGCGGGGAAGTTGTTGCCCCGGGAGAAGGCACCGCTGGAGTTGGTACCCCGGGTCGTCAGGGCATAGTCGGACAAATGGGCCCTGGGTCGCTCCGGTGCCACGGCCCCGATCCGTACGTCGTCCAGCCAGCCGCGGAACTTCGCCCGCCCGGTGGGGGAGTCGTACCCCACCAGGATCCGGTCGACCGTCTTCCCGGCCGCCACCGATCCGATCCGCGAGGACACGTCGTTCCACTGGTTGACGTACAGCACCTTCGCGGCGCCCTGCCCCCGAGGGCTCAGCTCGAACCCGTGCTGGTCCCGCGCCCCCAGGCCGCTCAGATACGTACCGTCGGTGAAGGCCAGGTCCACCCCCACGTTCGTCGCCGCGTAGTCCCGGTCGCCGTCCGCCATCGACGGGAACACGCGGTACGCGAGGCGGGTGTCCCGACCGACGGCCACGTCCACGTCGTAGACCTTGTTGTACGAGTAGGCGCGCCCCTCCGCCGTGTGCCGCCCGGCGTACCGCAGCGCCCGCTTCCCGGTGAAGCCCGCCCGCGCCTTTGCGGTGGGGGAGCCGTTCGGGCCGCGGTCGACCAGCGAGAGCATGTCCGGCGGAACGGGTCCGTTGCCGCCGCCCGTGGAGAACTGCACGTCGGCGAGTTGGAGGATGCCGTCGGCGCCGTTGTTCGCGGTGACGTCGAGGCGGAGGTGCCGGTACTCGGCTGGGTCGGCGAGATCGTAGGACTTCGTCTGGAACCGCTCGGCGAAGGACTCCCCGGCGCGGGTGTCGAGGGTCTTCCACTCCTTGCCGTCCGTCGAGCCCTTCAGGGTCCAGTCCCCGGGGTCGCGCTCGGCGTGGTCGTTGGCCGAGACAAGGGCGTACGTGGCCACCCTGGTGGGCTTGTCCAGGTCGAACTCGACCCAGCCGGTGGACGCGAAGGCCAGCCACTTGGTGCCGGGCTCGCCGTCGACGAGGTTCTCCTTCACCTCGCCGCCGCCGGTGTTCTCGGCGCTCGCGCGGACGTCCGTGACATGGTCGGTGACATTGCCCGGGATGCCGCTGCTGTAGCCGCCGTCGACCCCCGAGGCGTGCTCCACTGTGCTCAGCCAGTCCGGAGGCGGGTCGTCCGCCTCGAAGGAGGACGCGAACGCCGGGTCCGCGCCGGGAGCCTCGGGCAGGGCCGTCGCCGCGCCCTGTGAGCTCACCGCCAAAGCGAAGGCGGCCGTGAGAACGACCGCCGGACCTCGTCTGTACCGAGCTCTGTGCCGCATGGGCCAGTACCCTCCCTGCCATCGCGGACAACGTTGTCAGCTTCGATGCGCAAGGATCAGTAGTGGCCCAAGTGGTGAACGATGTCAAGGGTGTTGGGTGGGGCATTCGGGCGTAATGCCGAGGATATTTCCGGCGGTCAACGCACAGGCCGCACATATTTCCGTGAGGTCTCAACTCGGAAAAGACCCATGGCCAACCTTGCATTCGATCTTGCTCCACTGGCGGGAAGTGGACTATACCTGTCGGCGATTCACCGCACTTCCTGCACGACCCAGCGTGACCCGATCGCGGTGCCGGGGAGGATCCGGTTCACCGCCTGAGTCCTGGAGAAGGCGAGGACTTGAGCATGGGATCCACTTCCGCCGAGAACAGTGAAGGCTCCGTCGGCCGCCGCGATCTGATCAAGCGGTCCGCCGCACTCGGTCTGATCACCGTCCCCACCATGAGTTTCCTCTCCGCGTGCGCCAGCGGCGGCGGGGACGACAGTTCCGACAACGACACCGAGGGCAAGACGTCCAAGTCGAACCCCTTCGGCGTCAAGGACGGCACCAAACTCGACGTCGTCATCTTCAAGGGCGGCTACGGCGACGACTACGCCAAGGCCTGGGAGGCGAGCTTCAAGACCAAGTGGGGCGTCACCTCCACCCACACCGGCACCCAGGAGATCACCGGCAAGCTCCAGCCCCGGTTCAACGCGGGCAACCCGCCGGACATCGTGGACGACTCCGGCGCCCAGCAGATCCCGGTCGACGTGCTCCACAAGAACGGCCAGCTGCTCGACCTCGCCGTGGTCCTGGACGCCCCGTCCGTCGACGACCCGAACAAGAAGGTCCGCGACACCCTGATCCCCGGCACGCTCGACTCGGGCATGCAGGGCGGGAAGGTCGTCGCCCTCAACTACATCTACACGGTGTGGGGCCTGTGGTACTCCGGCAAGCTCTTCAAGGACAAGGGCTGGACCGAGCCCAAGACCTGGGACGAGTTCCTCGCCATCTGCAAGGACGCCAAGTCCCAGGGCATCGGCGGCCTCGCCCACCAGGGCAAGTACCCGTACTACATCAACGTCGCGATCATGGACCTGATCGCCAAGACCGGCGGCCTGGACGCCATGAAGGCCATCGACAACCTCGAGCCCAACGCGTTCGTGGGCTCCGAAGCCGCCGCGGCCGCCGTCGACGCGATCTACGAGGTCGTCGAGAAGGGCTATCTGATGCCCGGCACGAACGGCCTGACCCACACCGAGTCCCAGACCCGGTGGAACCAGTACAAGGCCGTGTTCATCACCAGCGGCTCCTGGCTGGAGAACGAGCAGCTCAAGACGACACCGGACGACTTCGACATGAAGTTCCTGCCGATGCCGCTGCTGCCCGACAGCAAGCTGCCCTTCGAGGCGATCCGGGCCGGCTCCGGGGAGCCCTTCATCATCCCGTCCAAGGCCAAGAACCTCCCGGCGGCCAAGGAGTTCATGCGGATGATGCTCTCCAAGGAGTGGTCGACGTCGTTCGCCAAGGAGGCGAACTCGCTGACCATCGTCAAGGACGGCGTCGACACCGGCGTCCAGCTGCGGCCGGGCACCCAGTCCACGGTCGAGGCGTCCAAGGCGGCCGGCGAGAACACCTTCCGCTACCTCTACACCGAGTGGTACAGCGAGATGGGGACGGCCATCGAGAACGCCTCCAACGAGCTGATGGCCAAGCGGATCCAGCCCAAGGAGTGGCTGAAGCGGGCCCAGGCGGCGGTGGACAAGCAGGCCAAGGACCCGGAGTCCAAGAAGAACCACCGGGACTGATCTCGCGAGGCCGACCGCGTTCCGGGCCGGAGGGATCCGGCCCGGAACGGGACATCAGGGGCAGGGAAACGCCATGCGCAAAGGGCAGTACCGGTTCGTCGCGGGATTTCTGTTCGCTCCCGTGGCGCTCTATGTGATCTTCGTGATCTGGCCGTACATCCAGACGTTCGGCTATTCGCTGACCGACTGGAAGGGACAGTCGCAGACCTTCAATTTCGTCGGCCTGGACAACTACAAAGCGCTGTTCCAGGACGACATCTTCATGGGGGCCATCTGGCACAACATCCTGTTCCTGATCTTCATCCCCGTGGTCACCATTCTGCTCGCGCTGTTCTTCGCGTTCATGCTGAACGTCGGCGGGCGCAGCCGGGCCGGCGGGGTGTCCGGTGTCGCCGGATCCAAGTACTACAAAATCGTCTACTTCTTCCCGCAGGTGCTCTCGCTGGCGATCATGGCCGTCCTTTTCGGAGCCGTGTACCGCAGCGACGGCGGCGGCATGCTCAACGGCGCCCTCATCAAGCTGGGCCTGGTCAGCGCCGACAACCCCGTCGAGTGGCTGAACGAGCCGAACATCGTGCTCTGGGCGCTGCTCGCGGTCGTCGTCTGGCACGGCGTCGGCTTCTACCTGGTGCTGTTCTCCGCCGCCATGCAGTCCATCCCGAAGGACATCTACGAGGCCGCGCTCATCGACGGCGCCGGCCGCTCCCAGTCGTTCTTCCGCATCACACTGCCCCTGCTGTGGGAGTCCGTGCAGACCGCCTGGGTCTATCTCGGCATCGCGGCGATGGACATGTTCATCCTCGTCTCCACGATGACCTCCGGCGACTACGGGGGCGGCCCCGACCACCACAGCGAGGTCATGGCGACCGTCATGATGCGCAACTTCCAGCTGTACGGGAAGAGCGGGTACGCCTGCGCCATGGGCGTGGTCATGCTCGTCCTCACCCTGATCGTGTCCGTGTTCACGTTGCGCGCCACCCGCCGCGACCGCGTCGAGTTCTGAGCGGGGAGAAGACACCTCATGAGCGCACCCCTCAAGGAGACCTCCGCCGCGGGCGGCTCGGTCCCGGTCCAGCCCCCGGTCGACAAGACCCCGGCCCGCCCCGGTGAGGAGCGTGGTGAAGGCGTCGTCCTGAACGTCTTCTCGCACGGCTTCCTCGCCCTGTGGGCGCTGCTGATCGTGCTGCCGCTGCTCTGGCTGGTGCTGAGCTCCTTCAAGACCGACGCCCAGATCGGCGGCTCCGCCTTCGGCTGGCCCCAGAACTGGTCGCTGGACGTCTTCTCCCGCGCCTGGGACAAGGGCATCGGCGACTACTTCGTCAACACCGTCATCGTGCTGGTCTTCTCGGTGCCGCTGACGATGCTGTTCGGCTCGATGGCCGCGTATGTGCTGGCCCGCTACGAGTTCCTCGGCAACCGATTCCTGTACTACTTCTTCGTGGCCGGCGCGATGTTCCCGGTGTTCCTGGCCCTCGTCCCGCTGTTCTTCATGGTCAAACGGCTGGACATGCTCAACACCTACCAGGGTCTGATCCTGGTGTACGTCGCCTACTCGATGCCGTTCACGGTCTTCTTCATGCACGCCTTCTTCCGGACCCTGCCCACCGCGGTCTTCGAGGCGGCGATCCTGGACGGGGCCTCGCACACCCGGACGTTCTTCCAGGTGATGCTGCCGATGGCGAAGGCCGGCCTGCTCAGTGTCGGCATCTTCAACACCCTCGGCCAGTGGAACCAGTTCATCCTGCCGACGGTCCTGATGCAGCCGCAGAGCGGCGACGATCCCGAGCGCTATGTCCTCACCCAGGGGCTCATCCAGCTCCAGCAGCAACAGGGGTACGCCTCCGACCTCCCGGTCCTGTTCGCGGGCGTGACCATCGCGATGATCCCGATGCTCGTGGTGTACCTGTCCTTCCAGCGCCAGGTGCAGGCGGGCCTGACATCGGCGACCCTGAAGTGAGGCGCCCGTAGCACTGCGAAACCGGTCGTGCGCACGCCGTTCCCCGCGCCGGGAGCGGTGTACGCGCGCGTGTGCAAGAGCGCGGATACTGTTCAACCTCTTGACGGAAGGCGACCCGAACGGCTCAGCTTAGAGTTCACTAGTTGGACATGAACGGGGCCTCA
Organism: Streptomyces sp. RG80; assembly: GCF_040446465.1. NCBI lineage: Bacteria > Bacillati > Actinomycetota > Actinomycetes > Kitasatosporales > Streptomycetaceae > Streptomyces > Streptomyces sp. RG80. The sequence goes on from NZ_JBEAAJ010000003.1 coordinate 270,175, forward strand.
TCGAAGCGGTCCCGCGCGCAGGAGGTCGTCGTGGAGACTCCGGGGTCGCAGTCGTCGCTGCACCGAGCCAACCTGGAACGGGTGGTCCGGGCCGTCCGGCTGGCCGGGTCGCTCACCCAGGCCGAGATCGCCCGGAGCACCGGTCTGTCCGCCGCGACCGTCTCCAATATCGTCCGTGAACTCAAGGACGGCGGAACCGTCGAGGTCACGCCCACGTCGGCGGGCGGCCGCCGGGCCCGCAGCGTCTCGCTCAGCGGGGACGCCGGCATCGTGATAGGCGTCGACTTCGGCCACACCCATCTGCGGGTCGCGGTCGGCAACCTCGCCCATCAGGTGCTCGCCGAGGAGTCCGAGCCACTGGACGTGGACGCCTCCTCGACACAGGGCTTCGACCGGGCGGAAGAGCTGGTCAACCGCCTGATCGCAGCAACGGGTGTCGACCGTTCCAAGATCGCCGGGGTGGGCCTCGGCGTCCCCGGCCCGATCGATCTGGAGTCCGGCTCGCTGGGCTCCTCCGCGATCCTGCCGGGCTGGATCGGCACCAAGCCCGCCGAGGAGCTGGGCGGCCGTCTCGGCGTCCCCGTGCACGTCGACAACGACGCCAACCTGGGCGCCCTCGGCGAGATGGTCTGGGGCAGCGGCAGAGGCGTCAGGGACCTGGCGTACATCAAGGTCGCCAGCGGTGTCGGCGCGGGCCTGGTCATCAACGGCAAGATCTACCGGGGCCCGGGTGGCACAGCGGGAGAAATCGGGCATATTACTCTTGATGAATCCGGCCCGGTCTGCCGCTGTGGAAACCGCGGCTGCCTGGAGACCTTCGCGGCGGCGCGCTATGTGCTCCCGCTCCTCCAGTCCAGCCATGGCACCGACCTGACGATGGAAGGCGTCGTACGGCTGGCCAGGGACGGAGACCCGGGCTGTCGTCGGGTGATCGCCGACGTCGGCCGACACATCGGCAGTGGAGTCGCCAATCTCTGCAATCTCCTGAACCCGAGCAGGGTGGTCCTCGGCGGTGATCTCGCCGAGTCCGGTGAGCTGGTGCTCGGGCCCATCAGGGAGTCCGTCGGCCGCTATGCGATCCCCAGCGCGGCGCGTCAACTCTCCGTTCTCCCCGGGGCACTTGGAGGTCGTGCGGAGGTGCTCGGAGCACTCGCCCTCGCGCTCAGCGAGATGGGTGATTCGACCCTTTTGGACGGCACGCTGCACGCAGCGGCTCCTGCCTTCACTTAGAGAACGAAACGCGCCGTTGCCAAGCCGTTAAGTATTTACTTCTTGACGTCGCACGTGTGGCCGAGTTGACTTCCAGCCACCTCGGCCGCAACGACGCGGCCTCGTCAGGGAGGTTTCTGAAGTGAACACGCTTATGCGTCGTGCGGCGGTACCCGTTCTGGTCTCGGCTCTCGCCCTCACGGCCGCCGCCTGTGGCAAGGCCGGAGACGACGACAACGACAGCGGCAGCTCCGACTCCGGCAACAAGTCGATCGGTCTGCTCCTGCCCGACAGCGTCACCACCCGCTACGAGCAGTTCGACCGGCCGTTCTTCGAGGCCAAGGTCAAGGAGCTGTGCGACGACTGCACGGTCTCCTACAACAACGCCGGCGCCGACGCCGCCAAGCAGGCCCAGCAGGTCAGCACCATGGTGACCAAGGGCGTGAAGGTCATCGTGGTCTCCGCGCAGGACTCGGCCGCGATCAAGTCCTCGATCGACGCCGCGGTCAAGAAGGGCGTCAAGGTCATCGCGTACGACCGTCTGGCCCAGGGCCCGGTCTCCGCGTACGTCTCCTTCGACAACAAGAAGGTCGGCGAGCTCCAGGGCCAGGCCCTGCTCGACTCCCTCGGCGACAAGGCGACCCCCAAGGCCAACGTCGTCATGATCAACGGTGACGACGCCGACCCGAACGCCGCGCTCTTCAAGGAGGGCGCCCACAGCGTCCTCGACGGCAAGGTCAAGATCGCCTACGAGCAGTCCGGCCTGTGGAAGGACTCGGTCGCCGCGCAGAAGATGAAGGCGGCCATCACCCAGCTCGGCAAGAAGAACATCGCGGGCGTCTACGCCGCCAACGACGGCATGGCCGGTGGTATCGCCACCACCCTGAAGGGCGCCGGCATCTCCGGCATCCCGCTGACGGGCCAGGACGCCGAGCTCGCCGGTATCCAGCGCATCGTCGCCGGTACGCAGTCCAGCACGGTCTACAAGGCCTTCAAGCCGGAGGCCGACGCCGCCGCCCAGCTCGCGGTCAACCTGCTCGAGGGCAAGAGCATCGACTCCCTCGCCACGACGACCATGACCAACGGCTCCGGCGACAAGGTTCCCTCGCAGCTGCTGACCCCGGTCTCCGTCACCGTCGACAACATCAAGGACACGGTGATCAAGGACAAGCTGTACACCGTGGACCAGATCTGCACCGCCGAGTACGCCGCCGCGTGCAAGAAGGCCGGTCTGCAGTAACCACCGCCCCGAGGGCGTGCCACAGACCCGGCACGCCCTCCCGGCAGGTATCCAAGCCCTTCCGGCGCCCGCCCCGCCTTTCATACCCCGCTAAAGCGGGTCGGTGGAGGTAGGTGCACACCCCCACGCCGCCCGGCACGCACGCTCGCCGCACCGGCCGAAGGCCCACGTAGCTCCGCTACGAGATCCTTCGTCCGGCACGCCGATCGCACGCACCGAACGACGCGGGAACGCACCCCTACCTCCACCGACCCGCCAGGGACGGGCGCCGGACGGAAGCATGGCGAACGCGGCCGTTGCCAAGTGGCACGGGCTGCGCGCAAGTTCATCAGTAAGTCGGTGCCCCCTTCGGCATCCCCCTCCGCGCATTACCCCAAGCGCGGCATCCCCGCCGGTCAGGCGGCGAAGGAGATGGTTCACGTGTCCGCTACGCCCGTGCTGGCGTTGCGCGGAGTCTCCAAGCGATTCGGTGCTGTGCAGGCACTCACCGACGTCGAGCTGGAGGTCCACGCCGGAGAAGTAGTCGCCCTGGTCGGCGACAACGGCGCAGGAAAGTCCACGCTGGTCAAGACGATCGCCGGAGTCCACCCCATCGATGAGGGCGTCATCGAGTGGGACGGCAAGCCGGTCAGCATCAACAAGCCGCACGACGCCCAGGGACTCGGCGTCGCGACGGTCTACCAGGACCTCGCGCTGTGCGACAACCTCGACGTGGTCGGCAACCTCTACCTCGGACGCGAGCTGCTGCACCGCGGCGTCATCGACGAGGTCACGATGGAGCAGAAGGCCCGCGAGCTGCTGTCCACGCTCTCCATCCGCATCCCGAGCGTCCGCATCCCGATCGCGAGCCTCTCCGGCGGTCAGCGCCAGGTCGTCGCCATCGCGCGCGCCCTCATCGGCGACCCGAAGGTCGTCATCCTCGACGAGCCCACCGCCGCCCTCGGTGTCGAGCAGACCGCACAGGTCCTCGACCTCGTCGAGCGGCTGCGCGAGCGCAACCTCGGCGTCATCCTCATCAGCCACAACATGGCCGACGTGAAGGCTGTCGCCGACACCGTCGCAGTGCTGCGCCTGGGTAAGAACAACGGCTCCTTCTCCGTGAAGGACACCACCCACGAAGAGATCATCGCCGCCATCACGGGTGCCACGGAGAACGCCGTGACCCGTCGTGCGGGGCGTCGCAGCACGGAGGCGGCAAAGTGAGCGACACGTCGAAGACCGAGAAGGTCGAAAAGACTGCCGGCGTGGTGGAGGGACAGACCACCGTCGCCCCCGCCGACGACCCCACGGCCGCCCCGGTCGTCGTCGTCGACCCGCGTCTGCTGATCCGCGAAGAGGGCTTCAAGGGCTACTGGACCGAGTTCAAGCGCAAGGTCAAGGGCGGCGAGCTCGGCCAGCTGCCCGTCGTCGTCGGCCTCATCGTCATCTGGACGATCTTCCAGCTGAAGAACGACCTGTTCCTGAGCGCGGACAACCTGTCCAGCATCAGCTACTTCCTGTCGGCCACCGGCATGCTCGCCATCGGCCTGGTGTTCGTGCTGCTGCTCGGCGAGATCGACCTGTCCGTCGGCTCGGTGAGCGGCCTCGCCTCCACCATCTTCGCGGTGTTCGTGGTCACCCACGGCATGAACGAGTGGCTGGCCCTGGTCCTCGCCATCCTGACCGGCATCGGCATCGGCATCCTGCACGGCTGGTTCTTCGCCAAGATCGGTGTGCCGGCGTTCGTCGTCACCCTGGCCGGCTTCCTCGGCTGGAACGGTCTGATGCTGTGGCTGCTGGGCGACAGCGGCACGATCAACATCCCGGACGACAGCGGCCCGGTCCACATCCTCGGCCAGGGCTCCTTCTTCATGGACCAGGCCATCATCGGCGCCTACCTGCTGGCGGGCCTCGGTGTGGCGTCCATGCTCGTGGGCTCGCTGATGGAGCAGCGCCGCCGCAAGGCCGCGAACGTGCCGTTCCGCCCGACCAGCGAGATCCTGCTGCGCGTCGGTCTCCTCGCGGTTGCGTCCTTCGCCGCCGCGGCCGTGCTGAACAACGCCGCGGGTGTCTCCAACTCCTTGGTGATCTTCCTCGCCGCGCTGGTGATCGTGGACTTCGTGCTGCGTCGCACCACGTTCGGCCGCAAGGTCTTCGCGGTCGGCGGCGGCATCGAGGCGGCGCGCCGCGCCGGTATCAACGTGGCGGCGATCCGGATCTCCGTGTTCGCCATCGCGGGTGGCTTCGCCGCCATCGGCGGTATGTTCTTCGCCGGTCAGACGGCGTCCGCGACGCTGAACGCCGGTGGCGGCAACACCCTGATGCTGGCCATCGCGGCCGCGGTCATCGGTGGTACGTCGCTGTTCGGCGGCCGTGGCACGGTGTGGTCCGCGCTCCTCGGCATGCTGGTCATCCAGTCCATCCAGACCGGTCTCGACCTGCTGAACATGAACACCTCGATCCAGTACATGATCACCGGCGGTGTTCTCCTCGGAGCGGTCGTCATCGACTCCGTCTCCCGCAAGAGCCAGAAGGCCGCGGGTCGCGGTTAGCAGCGCGCAGTGACGCCGTAGGGGCGTGGGTGAATTGGCGGGTACCGGTCCGTTGTGGCTGGTCGCGCAGTTCCCCGCGCCCCTTGGGCGTTGTAGTACCGGGTGATTTTGGGTACAGCCGATCGCGTGACGTATGACGCACCTCCCGAGCACCGTCCGCAAAGGCGGAACATTAGACTCGACAAGCCCGGCAACAGCTCTACTGCAAGGAGGCACGGGTGCCGCTGCTGACCCGCATCAGGGGACCGCGCGATCTGGACCGGCTCAGCCTGGAGCAGCTGGACCAGCTGGCAGAGGAGATCCGGACCTTCCTCGTCGACGCCGTCTCCAAGACCGGCGGCCACCTCGGCCCGAACCTCGGCGTGGTCGAGCTCACCATCGCCCTGCACCGCGTCTTCGACTCGCCGAAGGACAAGGTGCTCTGGGACACCGGACACCAGTCCTATGTCCACAAGCTGCTCACCGGCCGCCAGGACTTCTCGAAGCTGAAGATGAAGGGCGGCCTCTCGGGCTACCCCTCGCAGGCCGAGTCCGAGCACGACGTCATCGAGAACAGCCACGCCTCGACCGTCCTGGGCTGGGCCGACGGCCTCGCGAAGGCCAACCAGATCCAGAAACGCGACGACCACGTGGTCGCCGTGATCGGTGACGGCGCCCTCACCGGCGGCATGGCCTGGGAAGCGCTGAACAACATCGCCGACGCCAAGGACCGCCCGCTGGTCATCGTCGTCAACGACAACGAGCGCTCCTACGCGCCCACCATCGGCGGCCTCGCCAACCACCTCGCGACCCTGCGCACCACCGACGGCTACGAGCGCTTCCTGGCCCGCGGCAAGGACCTCCTGGAGCGCACCCCGGTCGTCGGCAAGCCGCTCTACGAGACCCTGCACGGCGCCAAGAAGGGCCTCAAGGACTTCATCGCCCCGCAGGGCATGTTCGAGGACCTCGGCCTCAAGTACGTCGGCCCCATCGACGGCCACGACATCGAGGCCATGGAGTCCGCGCTGGCCCGCGCCAAGCGCTTCGGCGGCCCGGTGATCGTCCACGTCCTCACCGAGAAGGGCCGCGGCTACCAGCCCGCCCTCCAGGACGAGGCCGACCGCTTCCACGGCATCGGCCCCATCCACCCCGACACCGGCCTGCCCATCAAGGCCTCCGGCGCCGACTGGACCTCCGTCTTCGGCGACGAGATGGTCCAGCTCGGCAAGGAGCGCAACGACATCGTCGCCATCACGGCCGCGATGCTCCAGCCGGTCGGCCTGAAGAAGTTCGCGGACACCTTCCCGGACCGGATCTACGACGTCGGCATCGCCGAGCAGCACGGCGCCGTCTCCGCGGCGGGCCTGGCCACCGGCGGACTGCACCCGGTCTTCGCGGTGTACGCCACCTTCCTCAACCGCGCCTTCGACCAGGTCCTGATGGACGTCGCCCTGCACAAGTGCGGAGTGACGTTCGTCCTCGACCGGGCCGGCGTCACCGGCACCGACGGCGCCTCCCACAACGGCATGTGGGACATGTCGATCCTCCAGGTCGTCCCGGGCCTGCGCCTGGCCGCCCCCCGCGACGCCGACCAGGTCCGCGCCCAGCTGCGCGAGGCCGTGCAGGTCGACGACGCGCCGACGGTCGTACGGTTCTCGAAGGGCGCCGTGGGCCCCGCGGTACCGGCTGTCGGACGCGTGGGCGGCATGGACGTCCTGCGCGAGCCCGGCACCGACACCCCGGACGTGCTCCTCGTCTCCGTGGGCGCCCTCGCGCCGATGTGCCTGGAGATCGCCAACCTGCTCGACAAGCAGGGCATCACCACCACCGTCGTCGACCCGCGCTGGGTCAAGCCCGTCGACGAGGCCATGGCCCCGCTCGCCGAGCGCCACCGCGTCGTCGTCACCGTCGAGGACAACTCCCGCGTCGGCGGCGTCGGTTCCGCGGTCGCCCAGGCCCTGCGCGACGCCGGCGTCGACGTCCCGCTGCGTGACTTCGGCATCCCGCCGCGCTTCCTCGACCACGCCTCCCGTGCCGAGGTCATGGCGGAGATCGGCCTCACCGCGCCCGACATCGCCCGCCAGGTGACCGGTCTGGTCTCCAAGCTGGACGGCCGGTACGGCAGTGCGGCGGCCGCCGAGGTGGAGCCCGCACGCGACTGACGGGTACGACCGGATGGGCCGGTTCCGCCACCGCGAAGGGTGGTGGAACCGGCCCATTTGCGTGAATCACCACGCGCCGGGGCATACGCAGTACGCCCCCTCTCGATCATGTCGAGGACGACACAGCGTGGGAGGTACCCGTGAGCAGCACCCTCTTCCGGACGAAGAAGGTCGAACAGTCCATCCTCGATACCGAGGAGCCAGAGCACGCGCTCAAGAAATCCTTGTCCGCGCTGGATCTGACGGTCTTCGGCGTCGGTGTCATCATCGGCACCGGCATCTTCGTCCTCACCGGCACGGTGGCCAAGAACAACGCCGGTCCCGCCGTCGCCCTCGCCTTCGTCGTGGCCGGCGTCGTCTGCGCGCTCGCCGCGCTCTGCTACGCCGAGTTCGCCTCCACGGTCCCGGTGGCCGGATCGGCGTACACCTTCTCCTACGCCTCCCTCGGTGAACTGCCCGCCTGGATCATCGGCTGGGACCTGGTCCTGGAGTTCGCGCTCGGTACGGCGGTGGTGGCCGTCGGCTGGTCCGGGTACATCGCCTCGCTGCTGGACAACGCGGGCTGGCATCTGCCGGAGGCGCTCAGCGGCAGAGACGGGGCCGACGGCTTCGGCTTCGACATCCTCGCCGCCGCCCTCGTCCTGGTGCTCACCGGCATCCTCGTCCTCGGCACGAAGCTCTCCGCGCGGGTCACCTCCCTCGTCGTCGCCATCAAGGTGACCGTGGTCCTGACCGTGATCGTCGCGGGCGCCTTCTTCATCAAGGGCGACAACTACGACCCGTTCATCCCCAAGGCGCAGAGCGTGGACGCGGGCGGTGACCTCCAAGCCCCGCTGATCCAGCTGATGTTCGGCTGGGCGCCTTCCAACTTCGGTGTGATGGGCATCTTCACCGCCGCCTCGGTCGTCTTCTTCGCCTTCATCGGCTTCGACGTGGTGGCCACGGCCGCCGAGGAGACCAGGAACCCGCAGCGCGACATGCCCCGCGGCATCCTCGGCTCCCTCATCATCTGCACCACCCTCTATGTCGCCGTGTCGATCGTGGTGACCGGCATGCAGCACTACACGGACCTGTCCATCACGGCGCCGCTCGCCGACGCCTTCAAGGCCACCGGACACCCGTGGTTCGCGGGCTTCATCAGCTTCGGTGCCGCGGTCGGCCTGACGACGGTCTGCATGATCCTGCTGCTCGGTCAGACCCGGGTGTTCTTCGCGATGAGCCGTGACGGACTGCTGCCGCGGTTCTTCTCCCACGTCCACCCGCGGTTCCGGACCCCGCACCGGCCGACCATCCTGCTCGGCGTGGTCATCGCGATCGTCGCCGGCTTCACACCGCTCAGCGAGCTGGCCGAACTGGTCAACATCGGCACGCTGTTCGCGTTCGTGGTCGTCGCGATCGGCGTGATCATCCTGCGCAAGTCCCGCCCCGACCTGCACCGGGCCTTCCGCACCCCGTGGGTGCCGTTCATCCCGATCCTGTCGGTGCTCGCGTCGCTGTGGCTGATGCTGAACCTGCCCGCCGAGACCTGGCTGCGGTTCGGGATCTGGATGGTCCTCGGCTTCATCGTGTACTTCCTCTACGGCCGTTCCCACAGCCGCCTCGGACGCGAGGAGGAGACGACGGTCGGCGAGGTCGCCAAGCCGCCGAACGGCAGCCCGCAGTAGCTCGGCCGCTCAGGGGCGGACGGTGCGCGGCCCCGCCACCTCCGCCCCCAACTCCGTGACACGCCGCCGCAGTTCACGATCCGCGGTGACGACGAGAATCCGGCGCCCCGCAGCCTCGGCGACCAGCTCGACCATCCGGTCGTCCCCGCTGCCGGGCGCCGCGTCGACCCGCACCCCGGGCACCGACTCCACACCCCGGGCGGCCCCCTCGACGACCAGCAGCAGCTCCACGGGCCCCTCGTGCCCCGGCACCCCGTCCACCGCCAGCCGGTCCCGCAACCGCTCCGCGGCCCCCCGCCGGTCCCGCCACCAACCGTCCGGCACCGACCCAACGACATTGGCGGCATCGACGATCACAAGGAGAGGGGCTTCGTCGCTCATGGGGCCAGGGTGTCACGGCCGGGGCCACTACCCGGGGGTGACCAGGCAGGGCTCAAGGGGCCCCGCATAGAGTGAACCGGTGAACGGCGACTGGCTCCTCCGCGGCCGAGACGGCCGGCTCAGTGTCTATCTGCCGTCCGGCGAGGCCGTACTGTGCCGGGCCGAGCTGGGCCCCGGCGGCCCCTGGGAAACCGACGCGCGGACGGTGGGCGGCGACCAGAAGCTCCGTCCCGGGCTCGCGATCGGACAGGGCGGCGACGGCTACGCCCATCTCGTCTCCTGGCGGCCCACCAAACCCGGCGAGTCCGGGCTCGTGCACTCCACCCACTTCCGGCCACGGCTCGCCGCCCTCGACTGGATCCCGATCGGCCATCCCAACAAGACGGGCGACCGCACCGGCACCCCCGCCGTCGCGGTCGACGCCCAGGGCCGCGCCCATGTCTTCGTCCGCAACAGGGGCGGCGGGGTGAGCATGGTCGCCCAGAAGGAGAAGGGCGGCTGGGACCCATGGCGGGACCTCAAGGGCAGCGACGTCCAGGAGGACCTGGCGGCGGTGACCGGCGAGTCGGGGTGCGTCGAGCTGTACGCGGCCGTCCCCGGCGGGGTCCTGTACTGGCGCCAGGAGAAGGCGGGCGCCCAACCCGCCCTGCTGGAGGAGCTGGAGACCCCGGTCCGCCCGGGCACCCTGCGCGCCCTCGCCACGTCCGCCGATCACACCACCCTCTTCTACACCGACGACTCCGGCGACCTGTGCGCCTGGCGCCCCGGCAGCAAGCCCCTCACCCTCCTCCCCTCGGCCGGCCCCGGCCCGGTCTCCGCCGTCCGCTGCGAACTCGACGGCCACGACTGCACGTTGCTCGCCCAACGCTCCGCCAGCGGCCGCGTAGCCTTCGCCGCGTACCCGACCGAGCAGGAGCAGGCGGGCGCGTGGTGGACGGAGTCGGGACCGGCGCTCCCCGCGGACGCCGGGGTGTCACTGGCGAAGGACGAGAACGGCGAGGTGGTGGCGGCGACGTCGTCCTCGTCGAGCGGCCAACTCCTGTTCACACGACGCAAGGACGAGCCGGGCCTGGCGCTGGAGGCATGGCGAGCCCTCTAAGGGGCGCGGGGAACTGCGCAATCTTTTAGGGGGGTCTGGGGGCACAGCCCCCAGGGACGGGACGGGAAGGGGCGGAGGGGGGCGAAAAAATGCCTTTGCCCCGCCAGAAACGCCGAGCGCCCCGCACACCGAAACGGCATGCGGGGCACTAGGCGTTCACAGCGGAGCGTTACGCCGGGACGCTCGCCACGCCCGGCGCCAGGAACTTCTTCCCGTTCACCCGCTCCGAGACACCCTCGCGGTCCAGGTACGGCGTGATGCCGCCCAGGTGGAAGGGCCAACCGGCGCCCGTGATCAGGCAGAGGTCGATGTCCTGGGCCTCGGCGACGACACCCTCGTCGAGCATGAGCCCGATCTCCTGGGCGACGGCGTCGAGGACACGGTCGCGGACCTGCTCCTCGGTGAGGACGGAGTCGCCCTGCTTCAACAGAGCCGCGACCTCGGGGTCCAGCTCCGGCTTCCCGCTGTCGTAGACGTAGAAGCCGCGCTTGCCCGCCTTGACGACGGCCGCGAGGTTCGGGGAGACCGTGAAGCGGTCCGGGAAGGCCCGGTTGAGGGTCTCCGAGACGTGCAGGCCGATCGCCGGACCGACGAGCTCGAGCAGCACCAGCGGCGACATCGGCAGACCCAGCGGCTCGACCGCCTTCTCCGCGACCTCGACCGGCGTGCCCTCGTCGATGACGTTCTGGATCTCGCCCATGAAGCGGGTGAGGATGCGGTTGACGACGAACGCCGGGGCGTCCTTCACCAGCACCGCGGTCTTCTTCAGCTTCTTGGCGACACCGAAGGCCGTGGCCAGCGAGGCGTCGTCGGTCTGCTCGCCGCGGACGATCTCCAGGAGCGGGAGGATCGCGACCGGGTTGAAGAAGTGGAAGCCCACGACCCGCTCGGGGTTCTTGAGCTTCGACGCCATCTCGGTGACCGACAGCGAGGAGGTGTTGGTGGCGAGGATCGCGTGCGCCGGGGCGACCGCCTCGACCTCCGCGAACACCTGCTGCTTGACGCCGATCTCCTCGAAGACGGCCTCGATGATGAAGTCGGCGTCGGAGAAACCCTCGGCCTTGTCCAGCACACCGGTGACCAGGGCCTTGAGGCGGTTGGCCTTGTCCTGGTTGATACGGCCCTTGCCGAGCAGCTTCTCGATCTCGGCGTGGACGTAGCCCACACCCTTGTCGACACGCTCCTGGTCGATGTCCGTGAGGACGACCGGGACCTCGAGGCGGCGCAGGAACAGCAGCGCCAGCTGCGAGGCCATCAGGCCCGCGCCGACGACGCCGACCTTGGTGACCGGGCGGGCCAGCGACTTGTCCGGGGCACCCGCGGGACGCTTGCCGCGCTTCTGCACCAGGTTGAAGGCGTAGATGCCGGAGCGCAGTTCGCCACCCATGATCAGGTCGGCGAGGGCGAGGTCCTCGGCGTCGTAGCCCTGCTGGAGGTCGCCGTTCTTGGCGGCGGCGATGATGTCCAGGGCGCGGTAGGCGGCCGGGGCCGCGCCGTGCACCTTGGAGTCGGCGATGAACCGGCCGCGCGCGACGGCCTGGTCCCAGGCCTCACCGCGGTCGATGACCGGGCGCTCGACCTTGACCTCGCCCTTCAGCACCTGGGCGGTCCAGATCAGCGACTGCTCCAGGAAGTCCGCGCCCTCGAAGAGAGCGTCGGCGATGCCGAGCTCGAAGACCTGGCTGCCCTTGAGCTGCTTGTTCTGGTTGAGGCTGTTCTCGATGATCACCGAGACGGCCTTGTCGGCGCCGATCAGGTTCGGCAGGATCGTGCAGCCGCCCCAGCCGGGCACCAGGCCGAGGAAGACCTCGGGGAGGGAGAAGGCCGGGAGGGCCTTGCTGACGGTCCGGTACTCGCAGTGCAGACCGACCTCGACGCCACCGCCCATCGCGGCACCGTTGTAGTACGCGAAGGTCGGGACCGCGATGCCGGCGAGGCGCTTGAAGACCTCGTGGCCGCCCTTGCCGATGGCCAGCGCGTCCTTGTGCTCCTTCAGGAGCTCGACGCCCTTGAGGTCGGCGCCGACCGCGAAGATGAACGGCTTGCCGGTGATACCGACGCCGACGATGTCACCGGCGGCGGCCTCGGCCTCGACCTGGTCGATCGCGGCGTCGAGGTTGGCGAGGGACTGCGGGCCGAAGGTGGTCGGCTTGGTGTGGTCGAAGCCGTTGTCCAGCGTGATGAGCGCGAAGCGCCCGGCGCCGAACGGCAGGTCGAGGTGGCGTACGTGCGCGGACGTCACGACCTCGTCGGGGAACAGCTCGGCCGCACCCTTCAGAAGCTCAGCGGTGGTGCTCACTTGTCGCCTCCGGCGTCCTTGTGGTTCGGGTTCTCCCAGATCACCGTGGCGCCCATGCCGAAGCCGACGCACATGGTGGTGAGGCCGTAACGGACCTCCGGCTGCTCCTCGAACTGACGGGCGAGCTGCGTCATCAGACGCACACCCGAGGAGGCCAGCGGGTGACCGAAGGCGATGGCGCCGCCGTACTGGTTGACGCGCGCGTCGTCGTCGGCGATGCCGTAGTGCTCCAGGAAGGCCAGGACCTGGACGGCGAAGGCCTCGTTGATCTCGAACAGACCGATGTCGTCGATGGTCAGCCCCGCCTGCGCGAGGGCCTTCTCCGTCGCCGGGATCGGGCCGTAGCCCATGACCTCCGGCTCGACACCCACGAAGGAGTACGAGACCAGGCGCATCTTCACCGGCAGGTTGTTCTCGCGGGCGAAGTCCTCGGACGCGATGAGCGAGGCGGTGGCACCGTCGTTGAGACCAGCGGCGTTACCGGCGGTGACCCGGCCGTGCACACGGAACGGGGTCTTGAGGCCCGTCAGGTTCTCGATGGTCGTGCCCGGGCGCATCGGCTCGTCGGCGGTGACCAGGCCCCAGCCGGTCTCGCCGGCCTCGGCGTTGGTGCGGCGCACCGAGATCGGGACCAGGTCGGCCTGGATCTTGCCGTTGGCGTACGCCTTGGCGGCCTTCTCCTGGGAGCGCACGGCGTACTCGTCGGCGCGCTGCTTGGTGATCGTCGGGTACCGGTCGTGCAGGTTCTCGGCGGTCATGCCCATGAACAGGGCGGACTCGTCGACCAGCTTCTCGGAGACGAACCGCGGGTTCGGGTCCACGCCCTCACCCATGGGGTGACGGCCCATGTGCTCGACACCACCGGCGATGGCGATGTCGTACGCACCGAAGGCGACCGAACCGGCGACCGCGGTGACGGCCGTCAGGGCGCCGGCACACATACGGTCGATCGAGTAGCCGGGCACCGACTGCGGCAGACCGGCGAGGATGCCGGCGGTACGGCCGATGGTCAGACCCTGGTCACCGATCTGCGTGGTCGCGGCGATGGCGACCTCGTCGATCTTCTTGGGGTCCAGACCCGGGTTGCGGCGCAGCAGCTCCCGGATCGCCTTCACGACGAGGTCGTCGGCGCGGGTCTCGTGGTAGATGCCCTTCGGGCCCGCCTTGCCGAACGGGGTGCGGACGCCGTCGACGAAGACGACGTCCCTGACGGTACGAGGCACGATGGCTCTCCTCCAGATGCGGGATGGCACTGCTGCACTGCGTAAGCGCAAGCGCTGAGCGCGCGCTCAGGCCCATGCTACTTACGGGTAACGTGGCTGCACAGCCCTGGAGGCCGGAGCGGCGAAGGTCACATCCGCGGGGGAGCGGTCGAGCCGCGCGGGGTGAGTGTCGGGGTGGGCACAGGATGTGATCCCGGCCCCTCGCCCATGATCACTCCGAACAGGGTCCGGGCCGCCTCCGCGCCGAATCCGTGCACGTCATGGCTCATCGCGGACAGCGTGGGATGGGTCAGCCGGCACAGCTGGGAGTCGTCCCAGGCGAGCAGCGAGACGTCGCCGGGGACGGAGAGCCCCATCTCGGCGGCGACCGAGAGACCGGCCACCGCCATGATGTCGTTGTCGTACACGATGGCCGTCGGCCGGTCCGCCTCGTCGGCGGCCAGCATGGACCGCGTCGCCCGCGCCCCCGCCTCGCCCGAGTAGTCGGTCGTCACCTGCCACGCCCCGGCCAGCTCCAGCGCCCGCGCCGCCTCGTCGAAGGCCGCCGTACGCGCCGCCGTGTGCCCGAGCGCGGCCGCGCCCCCGACCCGGGCGATCCGCCGGTGACCGAGCGCCGCCAGATACCGCACCGCCTCCGTCACGGCGGTGGCGTCGTCGGTCCACACGGAGGTGAGGCCGCCGGTCAGCGAGGGATGCCCGACCGCGACCACGGGCATCCCGAGCCGCTCGGCGAGCGGCACCCGCGGATCGTCGGGCCGGAAGTCGACGAGGATCGCCCCGCCGATCTGCCGCCCCCGCCACCAGGCCTCCTGGAGCCCGGCCTCCTCCTCCACGTTCCGCACCAGTCGCAGCAGCAGGGAGCACGCGTGCTCGGTCAGCACGCTCTCCACGCCCGAGATGAACTCCATGTAGAAGGGCTCCAGCCCCAGCAGCCGCGCCGGCCGGCAGATCGCGAGCCCCACCACGTCCACCCGTGACCCGGCCAGCGTCCGGGCGGTGAGGTTAGGCGCCCAGCCCAGCTCCCGCGCGGCCCGGAAGATCCGGTCCCGGGTCGTCTCCGACAACCCCGGCTTGTGGTTGAAGGCGAGCGACACGGCACCCTTGGACACACCGGCGCGCGCGGCGACGTCCTTGATGGTGACGCGAGCGGCCGGCTGGGCTGTCATCGGCTGTGCTCCAGGCAGTACAGGGCGGATCGGGCGGCGTCCGGATCAGGAGTCTTCCAGCCACTGACCCCGATGGTCACCTGTTCGCCGGGCAGCAGCGTGACCAGCCCCCGGTCGGCCCGCGCCTCCGGATCCAGCCGGTCGGCCTGCAACAGCAGATCCCGTACGAGGGTCCGGGCCGTCACCTGGACACCGCCCGGCACGAGCGCCACCTCGAACTCCGGCCGGGGATAGGGGATTTCACGGTCCGGCGCCGCGAAGGACAGGGCCCGCAGCCCGTCCGCGTCCGCGACCAGGAACTCCTTTGACCCGACGGGCTCCAGCTCCTTCGGTACGTCGACCCGCGCCACGGCCCGCGCCCCGGCGCCGAACTCCGCACTCGCCTCACCGATCAGCGCCCCGTCGACGGACATCCGCCGCAGCCGCACCGCGCCCGTCCACGCGTGCGGGGCCTGGTTGACGACGGCCACCACCCGCCCCTGAACCGTCAACAGCCGGTCCGCGTACAGCCTCCGCAGCTCGTGGTACAGCGGCTTCTCCCGCCCGTGCCCGTCGATCGCGGCCCAACTCGTCACCGGCCAGCAGTCGTTGAGCTGCCACACCACCGTCCCCGCGCACACCGGCCAGTGGGACCGCCAGTGCTCGATCCCGGTGGCCACGGCCCGCGCCTGGTTGACCTGGGTGAGGTAGTGCCAGCGGTCGAAGTCCCCCTCGGGAAAGGCGAAATGGCGCTCCAGACCGCGCCGCAGCTTCCCGTTCCCGTCGTCGGCCTTCTGGTGGTGCAGCATCCCGGGGGAGTCCGGTGTGAGCTCCTCACCGGGCAGCGCGGCCCGCAGCGTGGCGTACGCGGGCGGCGCCTGCCAGCCGAACTCGGCCATGAACCGCGGCACGTTCGCCCGGTACTTTGCGTAGTCCTCCCGGTTCCACACCTCCCACGAGTGGTGCGTCCCGTGCGCCGGATCGTTCGGATGCCGCTCCCAGGACCCGGACCAGGGCGAACCCGCCGTGTACGGCCGCGTCGGGTCCAACTCGGCCACCACCCGGGGCAGTACGCCCAGGTAGTACCCCTCGCCCC
This sequence comes from Streptomyces sp. RG80, assembly GCF_040446465.1. Taxonomy (NCBI): domain Bacteria; kingdom Bacillati; phylum Actinomycetota; class Actinomycetes; order Kitasatosporales; family Streptomycetaceae; genus Streptomyces; species Streptomyces sp. RG80. Next base: position 286,203 of record NZ_JBEAAJ010000003.1, read on the forward strand.
AGGAGTCCCCGGCGAGCCGCTCCTCCCAGCCCCAGTCCCGGAACCCCCACAGGTTCTCGTTGTTGCCGTTCCACAGCACCAGCGACGGATGCGGCATCAGCCGTACGACGTTCTCCCGGGCCTCCGCCTCCACCTCGCCCCGCAGCGGCTGCTCCTCGGGATAGGCCGCGCACGCGAACGGGAAGTCCTGCCAGACCAGCAGGCCCAGCTCGTCGCAGACGTCGTAGAAGTCCTCGCTCTCGTAGATCCCGCCGCCCCAGATCCGCACGAGGTCCACCCCGGCCCCGGCGGCCTGCGTGAGCCGCTCCCGGTAGCGCTCGCGGGTGATCCGGGACGGGAACACGTCGTCCGGGATCCAGTTGACGCCCCGGGCGAAGAGCCGCTCCCCGTTGACGACGAAGGTGAACCCGGTGCCGTGCTCGTCCGCCGAGCGGTCCAGCCCGACCGTGCGGAAGCCGATCCGCCGCCGCCACGCGTCCAGCTCGTCGTCGCCGTGGAGCAGCCTCAACTCGACGTCGTAGAGCGGCTGTTCGCCGTACCCGCGCGGCCACCACAGCTCGACGTCCGGCACCTCGAGCCGCACGGTCCCGCTCGCCCCGTCGATCGCGGCGCGCACCCGCACCCCGCCGACCGTCGCCGCCACGGCGAGCGGCGCCTCGACCCGGGTCCGCTCGACGTCGACGGCCAACTCCACCACGCCGAGGCCCTGTTCGACGGTGACCAGAGGTCGCACCCGGGAGATCCGGGCCGTCGACCAGTGCTCGAGCCGCGCCGGCCGCCAGATCCCGGCCGTCACGAGTGTCGGCCCCCAGTCCCAGCCGAAGGAACAGGCCATCTTGCGGATGTACTGGAAGGGCTCGTCGTACGCGGCCGGCCGCTCACCGAGCGCTCCGCGCACCGCCTCGGCCTCGGCGTAGGCGGAGACGAACCGCACCGACAGCCGCCCCTCGAGGCCGGTCACGTCGAAGCGGTAGGAGCGGTGCATGTTCCGGGTCCGCCCCAACACCCGCCCGTCCAGGAGGACTTCGGCGGCCGTGTCGAGCCCCTCGAAGACGAGGTCGGTCTGCTCGTGCCCCGAGGCGCCTGGCCCGGCGCGCAGCTCGGTCTCGTAGGTCCAGTCCCGGCGCCCCACCCACGCCACCTCGGTCTCGTTCCGCCCGAGAAAGGGGTCCGGGATCACCCCGGCCGCCAGCAGATCGGTGTGGACGCAACCCGGCACGGACGCGGGGAGGGCGTCCCCGTCGTGCCGCAGGATCCATCCGTCGGCGAGCGGTGTGGCCTGAAGCATGTACGCACTCCCTAAACCGATCAAGTCCAGTACTGGGAACACTTTTTGACATCGTTGGCGGGATACGGACTTTACCGGTTAAGACAACGCTGTCAGAGTACCGAACCAGCCAACCCGCACGTGCTCGTCCGTCCGAGAACATCCCGAGAACGGAGCTGATGCACATGAACCGCCGTCACACCCTCGTCCTGGCCGTGGGAGCCGCTCTGCTGGCCGCCGGCTGCACCGGTACGGGAGGCGCGTCGAAGGAGGCGGACGCCAAGGCCCCTGACGACCCGTCAAAGGTCTCCGGAACCATCAAGGTTCTGACCGTGCGCACCGACCTGATCCAGGACGGCACGCTGAAGCGCTACGCCGCCGAGTTCAACAAGACCTATCCGAAGGTCAAGGTCGAGTTCGAAGGGCTCACGAACTACGAGTCCGAGGTCAAGATCCGGATGAACACCAAGAACTACGGCGACGTCCTGCTGATCCCCGCCGTCATCAAGAAGGCGGACTACCCGAAGTTCTTCGCCTCGCTGGGCACCGAGGCGGAGCGCAGCAAGAAGTACCGCTTCACCGACGTCACCACCGTCGACGGCAAGGTCTACGGGCAGAGCCCGAACGGGGTGAGCCCGGGGTTCATCTACAACAAGCGGGTCTGGAAGGAGGCCGGGATCACCCAGTGGCCCACCACCCCGGCCGAGTTCCTCACCGACCTCAAGGCCATCAAGGGCAAGACCGACGCCATCCCGTACTACACCAACTTCTCGGCCGGCTGGACGCTCAGCGCCTGGACGGCCGTCAACGGCTCGGTCCACTGCGACCCGCAGGCCACCGACGAACTCGCCACGGGCGACCCCTGGGCCAAGGGCGCCGACCTGCGCGTCGGTGACACCCTGCTCTACGACATGGTGAAGCAGGGGCTCGTCGAGAAGGACCCGACGACCAGCAACTGGGAGGAGTCCAAGGCCAGGACGGCCAAGGGCGAGATCGCCACCCAGTGGCTCGGCACCTGGGCGATCGTCCAGTTCCAGGACGCCGCGAAGAAGGCCGGCGTCAACCCCGACGACATCGGCTTCATGCCCTTCCCGGCCCAGGTCGACGGCAAGTTCTGCGCGGTGATCGGCCCCGACTACAACCAGGGCATCAACGTCCACTCCCAGCACAAGGACGCGGCCCGCGCCTGGGTCGACTGGTTCACCGACAAGTCCACCTACGGACAGGACAACCTGGCCATCTCCCCGCTCAAGGACGCCCCGCTGCCCGACGTGATGAAGCCCTACGAGGAGCAGGGCGTGAAGTTCATCGAGGTGGACGACGCCAAGGGCGCCCAGGTCAAGCAGCTCGACAGTGACTCGGAGGTCGGCATCTACGCCCCCGAGTACCGCCAGAACCTCGTCGACCTCGCCCGCGGCGCCCGCAAGGGCAGCCTCGACGACTTCTTCGCCGACCTCAGCGAGCGCTGGACGGACGCCCAGAAGAACCTGGGGTCCTGATGACGCACACGACCGAGAAGGCGGCCGTGGAGGTGACCGCGGCCGCCCCCGTCCCGGCCCCCGCCGCCCGCCGGACCCGGGTGTGGCGAGGTGTGACCCCCTGGCTCTTCCTGCTCGCCCCGCTCGCCCTGCTGATCACCTTCACCTACGCGCCGATCGCCAACATGCTGGCGTACAGCCTCACCGACTGGGACGGCGTCAGCCCCGAACTGCACTACACGGGGGCCGGGAACTACGAGGAGATCTTCACCCGCCCCGAACTCTTCGAGGTGTTCTGGGTCAGCGGCTACTACCTGGCCGCCTCCGCCCTCCAGATCGTCCTCGCGCTCTACTTCGCGACGATCCTGAGCTTCAACGTCCGCTTCCGGAACTTCTTCAAGGGCGTGCTCTTCTTCCCGTACCTGATCAACGGGGTGGCGATCGGCTTCGTCTTCCTCTACTTCTTCCAGGACGGCGGCACCCTCGACTCGGTCCTGAGCCTCGTCGGCTATCACACCGACCACGCCTGGCTCGGCACCCCGGTCTCCGCCAACACCTCGCTCGCCGGAGTCTCCGTCTGGCGCTATCTGGGCCTGAACTTCGTCCTGTTCCTGGGCGCGATCCAGTCGATCCCGGGGGAGCTCTACGAGGCCTCCGAACTGGACGGCGCGAACCGCTGGCACCAGTTCCGGTACATCATCGCGCCCGGCATCAAACCGGTGCTGACCCTGACGGTCATCCTCTCGATCTCCGGCTCGCTGTCGGCCTTCGAGATCCCGTACATCATGACCGGCGGCGCGACCGGCACCGAGACCTTCGTGATCCAGACGGTCAACCTGGCCTTCCGGTTCAACAAGACGGGCCTCGCCTCGGCGGCCGCGGTGGTCCTGCTGCTGATCATCCTGCTGGTGACCTGGATCCAGCGGCGCCTGGTCCCCGACGACAAGGTGGACCTCGTATGAGACGCCACGCGGTGTCCCGCACCCTGGTCTATCTGTCCCTCATCGCCGCGACCGTGGTGGTCCTGCTGCCGCTGGTCGTCGTCCTCCTGACCTCCCTCAAGACGGAGACGGAGATGGCGAACGCGAGCGGTGCCCTGGACCTCCCCGGCAACCTGCTGAACTTCGGCAACTACGCGTCGGCGTTCCGGGACGGCGAGATGCTCTCGGCCTTCGCCAACACGGCGATCATCCTGGGGGTGTCGATCGGCGGCACGGTCCTCATCGGCTCGATGACGGCGTACGCCATCGACCGCTTCACCTTCCGCTTCCGCGGGCTGGTGGTGGCGCTGTTCCTGATCGCCGCGCTGGTCCCCGGCGTGACGACCCAGGTGGCGACCTTCCAGATCGTGAACAGCTTCGGCATGTTCGACACCCTCTGGGCGCCGATCGCGCTCTACATGGGCACGGACATCGTCTCGATCTACATCTTCCTGCAGTTCATCCGGTCCATCCCGATCTCCCTGGACGAATCGGCCCGCCTCGACGGGGCCAACACGTTCACGATCTACCGGAAGATCATCTTTCCGCTGCTGAAGCCCGCGATCGCGACGGTCGTGATCGTGAAGGGGATCACCGTCTACAACGACTTCTACATCCCCTTCCTCTACATGCCGTCGGAAGATCTTGGCGTGATCTCGACGTCCCTGTTCCGCTTCCGGGGCCCCTACGCCGCCCACTGGGAGGTCATCTCGGCCGGAGCGGTCCTGGTGATCCTCCCGACGCTCGTCGTCTTCCTGTCCCTCCAGCGCTTCATCTACAACGGCTTCATGAGAGGAGCGACGAAGTGACAGCCCCCTAGGGGCTGTCCGGCGGACCATGTCGCAGACGCGGGGTCTGGCACGCCGATCTGCCGCGTTGTCGCGGTTGCCGACTCCCCCACTCTCGACTTCGCTCGAGCGGGGGGACCCCCACCGCGTCGCCGCCCTCCTCCGCCTTGCATCTCGACGCACCAGACCCCGCTCACCTGCGTCGAGGGCGCACTGCCGATGTACTGCGACCTGATCCGCCGGACAGCTTTTAGGCGGACAGGGCGCTCACCAGGACCGGGGTGACGAGCTCGACCTGCCAGGGTCGGGCTCCGTAGGCCGCGAGCGCGGCGCCCACCGAGTCGGCGTCGACGGTGCGGGGCGGCTCCCAGCAGACCCGTCGGACCGTGTCCGGCGTCATGAGGTTCTCCTGCGGCATGTTGAGCCGTTCGGCGAGCGAGGAGACACCGGCGCGGGCCGCCGACAGCCGTGCGGCCGCCGCCGGATCCTTGTCGGCCCAGGCGCGGGGCGGCGGCGGCCCGGTGACCGGCTGTCCGGGCGCGGGCAACTGCGTCTCGGCCAGTGCCTTGGCCCGGTCCACGGCCGCCTGCCACTGCTCCAGCTGGCGCCGGCCCATCCGCTGCCCGTACCCGTTCAGCGCGGCCAGCGCCTGCGCGTCCGCCGGGAGCGACAGCGCCGCCTCCACGATGGCCGCGTCGGAGAGCACCTTGCCCGGCGACACGTCCCGCCGCTGGGCGATCCGGTCCCGGGTCTGCCACAGCTCCCGCACCACGGCCAGCTGCCGGCGCCGCCGCACCTTGTGCATCCCGGACGTGCGACGCCAGGGATCCTTGCGCGGCTCGGCCGGGGGAGCCGAGGCGATCGCGTCGAACTCCTGCCGGGCCCACTCCAGCTTCCCCTGCCGGTCCAGCTCCTTCTCCAGCGCGTCCCTGAGGTCGACGAGAAGCTCCACGTCCAGCGCGGCGTAGCGCAGCCACGGCTCGGGCAGCGGCCGGGTCGACCAGTCGACGGCGGAGTGCCCCTTCTCGAGTACGAAGCCCAGGACGCCCTCGACCATCGCGCCGAGGCCGACCCGGGGGAACCCGGCGAGCCGTCCGGCGAGCTCGGTGTCGAAGAGGGAGGTGGGCACCATACCTATCTCGCGGAGACAGGGAAGGTCCTGAGTGGCGGCGTGCAGCACCCACTCCACGCCGGACAGCGCCTCGCCGAGCCCGGACAGGTCGGGGCAGGCCACGGGGTCGATCAGCGCGGTCCCGGCGCCCTCGCGGCGCAGCTGGACCAGGTAGGCGCGCTGTCCGTAGCGGTAGCCGGAGGCGCGCTCGGCGTCCACGGCGACGGGGCCGGAGCCGGCCGCGAACGCGGCGATCACCCGGGCGAGCGTGTCGTCGTCGGTGACGACGGGCGGGATGCCCTCGCGCGGTTCGAGCAAAGGAGTCGGCTCGGGACCCGGTTCGGGATCGGGCGCCCCCGTAACAGAAGATCCGCCGTCGTCCGGAGGGGCGCCTCCGGTGGTTCGCAGTGAGCTGTCTGCTGCGGTCTCTTGGGCGTCGGTCACATGTCAAGGGTATCTGTGTATGGACAGCGCCCGCCGACGGAACGTTCCGTCGACGGGCGCCTGAGGGTCGTAAACCAGTCAGCTCGGTGAATCCTCGGGTTCACGACCGGTCGGGGGCGTGCACCCGGATCCAGGACTGATCCAGTTCACGTCCGTGAATGGTGGAACGTTCGGCTGAGTGGGGGAAGCGGTCAGTGGATGATGCCGGTCCGCAGGGCCACCGCGACCATGCCGGCGCGGTCGCCGGTGCCCAGCTTGCGGGCGATCCGGGCGAGGTGGCTCTTGACGGTCAGCGCGGACAGGCCCATCGAGACGCCGATGGCCTTGTTGGACTGGCCCTCCGCGACCAGCCTGAGCACCTCGACCTCGCGGCCGGAGAGCTCGCGGTAGCCGCCCGGGTGACTCGGGGCACCCGGGGGGCGGCGGTGCATTCCGGCGGCGCGGGAACCGATGGGGGCGGCGCCCGGTCGGGTGGGGAGCCCGACGTTGGTGCGGGTGCCGGTGACGACGTAGCCCTTCACACCGCCCGCGAGGGCGTTGCGGACGGCGCCGATGTCGTCGGCTGCGGAGAGGGCGAGGCCGTTGGGCCAGCCCGCCGCACGGGTCTCCGACAGGAGGGTCAGGCCGGAGCCATCGGGCAGGTGGACGTCGGCGACGCAGATGTCACGGGGGTTGCCGATCCGGGGCCGGGCCTCGGCGACGGACGAGGCCTCGATGACGTCGCGTACACCGAGCGCCCAGAGGTGGCGGGTGACGGTGGAGCGGACGCGGGGGTCGGCCACGACCACCATCGCGGTCGGCTTGTTCGGACGGTAGGCGACCAGGCTTGCGGGCTGCTCGAGAAGAACGGACACCAGGCCTCCTGGGGTGGGGGACGGCTGTGAGGTCACAGTCGTCTTCGGCACCAAACCCGTAGGCCTTTAGAGAAAGATCACGATCTAGTGAGTAACAATTAGTGCAATTCGGACGTACGGTCGATCGTTCGGTGAGCGAATCGGTTCGTTCGAGTGGTCGCACATGACTGAAAGTGGCCGTATCGACAAAGTGATGGTCAAGCGTCAGCGCGACTGGGGCCCGCGGCGCTGCGGCAGCGTCACCACCGACGCGTCGCCCGGACCGGCCGGCGGCAGACCCGCGACCTGGGCGAGCAGATCGCACCAGGCCGCCAGATGACCCGCCGTGTCCGGCACCCCGCCCAGACCCTCACGAGGCGTCCAGGACGCCCGGATCTCGATCTGCGAGGCGGCGGGGCGCTCCGACAGACCCCCGAAGTAGTGGGAGCTCGCCCGGGTGACCGTGCCGCTCGGCTCGCCGCACGCCAGGCCACGCGCCTGGAGCGCGCCGGTCAGCCACGACCAGCACACGTCGGGCAGCAGCGGGTCCGCCGCCATCTCCGGCTCCAGCTCCGCGCGCACCAGCGTCACCAGCCGGAACGTCCCCCGCCAGGCGTCGTGCCCGTCCGGGTCGTGCAGCAGCACCAGCCGGCCGTCGGCCAGGTCCTGGTCGCCGTCGACGACCGCGGCCTCCAGCGCGTAGGCGAAGGGGGCGAGCTTCTGTGGGGCCCGCGTGGACTCGATCTCGATCTGCGGCCGCAGCCGGCTGCCGCGCAGGGCCTGGACCGCGGCCTGGAAAGCCGCCGGAGCCGCCGTAACGCTTCCATGCCGGTCCCCCTCCTTCTCGTCGTCCATCCCGCCAGTGCCGTCCGACAGTCGTCCCTGAGCCGCAGCCATGGCGGAAGGTTAAGGGGAAGCGGGGCGTGGTGGGGCCCTGACACCCCGTGCCCCGACCGTTGCCCGGATTGCCCCACCGGCAGGGAAAAGCGTCTCCGGCGCCGTGCGAGACTTTCCCCCGTGAGTGCAAACCAGACGCCGCCGTCAGCCATGCCCGACGCAGTCGCAGACTCAGCCTTCCTCAGGGCCTGCCGCCGTGAGCCCGTGCCCCACACCCCGGTGTGGTTCATGCGGCAGGCCGGGCGCTCACTGCCGGAGTACCGCAAGGTCCGCGCGGGCGTCGGGATGCTCGAGTCCTGCATGCGGCCCGAACTGGTCACCGAGATCACCCTCCAGCCGGTACGCCGGCACAACGTGGACGCGGCGATCTACTTCAGCGACATCGTCGTCCCGCTCAAGGCCATCGGCATCGACCTCGACATCAAGCCCGGCGTCGGCCCGGTCGTCGAGAAGCCGATCCGCACCCGCGCCGACCTCGCCCAGCTGCGCGACCTGACCCCCGAGGACGTCTCCTACGTCACCGAGGCGATCGGCCTGCTGACCCGCGAGCTCGGCCCGACCCCGCTGATCGGTTTCGCGGGAGCGCCTTTCACCCTCGCGAGTTACCTCGTCGAGGGCGGCCCGTCGCGGACGTACGAGAACGCCAAGGCGATGATGTACGGCGACCCCGAGCTCTGGGCCGACCTGCTCGACCGCCTCGCGGACATCACGGCCGCGTTCCTGAAGGTGCAGATCGAGGCGGGCGCGAGCGCCGTCCAGCTGTTCGACTCGTGGGCCGGCGCGCTCTCCCCGGCCGACTACACCCATTCGGTGATGCCGCACTCCGCCAAGGTCTTCGACGCGGTCGCCGGCTACGGCGTCCCGCGCATCCACTTCGGTGTCGGCACCGGTGAGCTGCTGGGCCTGATGGGCGAGGCCGGCGCGGACGTCGTCGGCGTCGACTGGCGCGTCCCGCTCGACGAGGCGGTCCGCCGGATCGGCCCCGGCAAGGCGCTCCAGGGCAACCTCGACCCGACCGTCCTGTTCGCCGGCACCGAGGCCGTGGAGGCCAAGACGCGCGAGGTGCTGGAGACGGCGAAGGACCTCGAGGGCCATGTCTTCAACCTCGGCCACGGCGTCATGCCGTCCACCGACCCGGACGCGCTGACCCGGCTCGTGGAGTACGTCCACACGCAGACCGCCCGCTGACCTACCAGGTGTGCCGGGGCCGCGCCTTCCTGCCGAACAGCAGGCCGCGCGGTTCCGGCGGTGGTGGCGTGCCCGCCTTGAGCGGCCAGGCGAGCACCATGCCCGCGAGGAAGCCCACGACGTGCGCCGCGTACGCCACGGTGCCGGCGTCCGAGACGCCCTCGCCGGACGAGTACACCGCCTGGAGCACGAACCAGAAGCCCAGCACCAGCCAGGCCGGCAGCCTGAGCGGCAGGAACACCAGGAACGGCACCAGCACCCACACCCTGGCCTTCGGATACAGCACCAGATAGGCGCCGAGCACCCCGGCGATGGCTCCCGAGGCGCCGATCAGGGGGTCGCCCGAGTCGTCGTTGAGGAGCGCGAAGCCGTACGACGCCGCGTAGCCGCAGACGACGTAGAAGAGGGCGAACCGCACATGGCCCATGCGGTCCTCGACGTTGTTGCCGAAGATCAGCAGGAAGAGCATGTTGCCCAGCAGGTGCAGCCAGCCGCCGTGCAGGAACATCGCGGTGAACACCGACAGCACGGGCGACTTGTCGTAGCCCGGCGGGCCGACCGCGCAGCCCGGGCCGTTCTGGCCCATGGCCACGTCGCCCGTGGGGACCAGGCGGGGCAGCTGATGGTGGATCAGCTCCTGCGGTACCGCCGCGTAGTGGTCCAGGAAGGCGTGCAGATGGCAGAGCTGGGACAGGTTGCTGTCGCCCGCCACGGAACCGGCGAGGCCGGGCGTGTACAGGAAGACCAGCACGTTCGCGGCGATCAGCGCGTACGTCACCACAGGGGTGCGGCGCACCGGATTCACGTCATGGACGGGGATGACCACAAGGAAGTAGTGCCCGCGATGCGGTCCGCGAATCGGTGAACGCCGCCACGCGCGCGTGCGTATGACTCCTCAACCGTCCGCGGCACGGGGAAGGCGGGTCGCGGGGTGCTGCATTCCCCGGGGGATAACCCCCGGACCCCCAGCAGAAAAGCAGGTCAGTGCAGATGACCGGCGCGGACATTGCGCGGCAATCCTGAGTAGACGTGAGGAACAGGCGATGAACGACCGAGTTACCCCTCCGATCCACGCACTGCCGGACGGCGAGGCCGAAGTGGCCGTGGTGCTGCGGCTGCCCTGGGAGGACGTGGCCCGGCTGGGTCAGGACGCGGGGCGGCTCGCCGCGCAGATGCAGCGTCCGGTGACCCTCGACGAGGCGGTGAGCCACCGGCTGAGGTCCACGCGGACCGCCACGCACGCCAAGCCGGCGGGGGAGCAGCCGCCGGCGATGGCCCCGAGCGCGTCCGTGTCGTCCCTGCCGCCCCGCCCGGCCGCCGACCAGGCGCGCCAGGCCATCGAACGGATCAACGGATCGGCGTAGCCCCCGGCACCGCCCTCAGGAGGCCCGCACTTTCAGCGCGGCCTTGCGGGCCGCCACCAGTACCGGGTCCCAGACCGGGCTGAACGGTGGGGCGTAGCCCAGGTCCAGGGCTGTCATCTGCTCCACCGTCATCCCGGCCGTCAACGCCACCGCGGCGATGTCGACCCGCTTGCCCGCGCCCTCCCTCCCGACGATCTGCACGCCCAGCAGCCGCCCCGTGCGGCGCTCGGCAAGCATCTTCACCGTCATGGGGGAGGCGCCGGGGTAGTAGCCGGCGCGAGACGTGGACTCGATGGTGACCGTCTCGAACCGCAGCCCGGCCCTGCGCGCGTCCTTCTCCCGCAGGCCCGTGCGGGCGATCTCCAGGTCGCAGACCTTGCTGACCGCGGTGCCGACCACGCCCGGGAAGGTCGCGTAGCCGCCGCCCACGTTGGCGCCGATGACCTGGCCGTGCTTGTTGGCGTGGGTGCCGAGCGCGATGTGCCGTTCCTGACCGGAGACCAGGTCGAGGACCTCCACGCAGTCGCCGCCCGCCCAGATGTCCTCGTGACCGCGGACCCGCATGGCGAGGTCCGTCAGCAGGCCGCCATGGTCGCCCACGGGAAGCCCCGCCGCCTTCGCGAGAGCCGTCTCGGGGCGTACCCCGATCCCCAGCACCACCACGTCCGCCGGGTACTCGGCGTCCTCCGTGGCCACCGCCCGCACCCGGCCGTCGTCGCCGGTGAGGATCTTGGTGACGGCGGCGTCGTTGACCATGGTGATGCCCAGGCCCTCCATCGCCTCGTGCACCAGTCGGCCCATGTCCGGGTCGAGGGTGGACATCGGCTCGCTGCCCCGATTGACGACGGTCACCTGGTAGCCGCGGTTGATCAGCGCCTCGGCCATCTCGACACCGATGTAACCGGCGCCGACCACCACCGCCGTGCGGCCACGCGTGCGTGCCAGCGTGTCGATGAGGGCCTGGCCGTCGTCGAGGGTCTGCACCCCGTGCACACCCGGAGCGTCGGCCCCCGGCATCTCCGGCCGGATCGGCCGGGCACCGGTCGCGATCACGAGCTTGTCGTACGACGTCCAGGACTCCTCCCCGGAGTCCAGGGCACGCGCGCGTACCCGCCGCCCGGCCACGTCGATCTCCGTGACCTCGGTGCGCATGCGCAGCTGGATGTCCCGGGCCCGGTGCTCCTCGGGCGTGCGGGCGATCAGCTGGTCCCGCTCCTCGACGTCGCCGCCGACCCAGTACGGGATGCCGCAGGCCGAGTACGAGGTGAAGTGGCCCCGCTCGAACGCCACGATCTCCAGTTCACCGGGCCCCTTCAGCCGGCGCGCCTGCGACGCCGCGGACATCCCCGCGGCGTCCCCACCGATCACGACCAGCCGTTCCCTCGCAGCGCTCATGTTCATGCGAACACGCTAAGCGCTCCGCTGGGTGCGGGGGACGGGTTGTTGTTCGTCTGCGGTGCCGTCGTGGCGGGTCGCGCCCACGCGGCGGCAGCCGCACATCGACACAGCCCCGCGCCCCTTCGGGGCGCTGCCGAACCGCTGGGCATTTCAGTCCTGTTCGCCTTCCTGCTCGGTGCGTCCCGGCTGCGGCGCGGGGCGGCGGGCCTGGCGGGGGCGGAGCCAGCGGAGCCAGGCCAGCAGGAGAAGGGCCAGTACCGCGGCGAAGGGCAGTACCGCGGCCAGGGCGACCACGATCCAGCGCAGCATCGACACGAACGCGTCCCAGCCGCCCGCGAGGGCGTCGAGGACCCCGGGATCGTCGTCCTCGGCGGCCTTCACGACCGGCTTCTCCGACAGGGACAGGGTGATGGTGGCCAGGCTCGCGCGGTCCTTCAGGGACGCCTGGCGGGCGAGCAGTGCCTCCAGGTCGGCCTGGCGGGTGCTCAGTTCGCCCTCCAGGGTCACCACGTCGCTCAGCTTGGTGGCCTGGTCCATCAGTTCCCGGATCCGGGCCACGCTCGCCCGCTGCGTCTTGATGCGGCTCTCCACGTCGACGACCTGGTCCGTGACGTCCTGTGCCTTCGCGTTGCGCTCCAGCAGCTTGCCCGAGCCCTCCAGTTCGGCGAGCACGTCCGCGTACTTGTCGACGGGCACCCGCAGCACCACCTGCGTCTCCTCGGCGCCCTCCTCGTCGCGGAACGTCGACTCCTTGCCGACGTAGCCGCCCGCGTTCTCGGTGGTGGTGCGGGCCGCCTCCAGAGCCTTCGGCACGTTCTTGACCTGCACGGTCAGTTCGGCGGTGCGGATGATGTGGCTCGTCGGCAGCTTGGGCGCGGTGGTGGCCTGCCTGCCGCCGCCGCCCGCGTCGTCCGCGGCGGCGCCCGGGGCGGCCTCCTTGGCCCGGGACTGGGCCGCGTCCGAGTCGCTCAAGGCGCTGCCGCCGGAGTCGTCGCCCGAGCCGGAGCAGCCGGACAGGGCGAGGGCGGCGGCCAGCAGAAGTCCGGCCAGGGCCTGGACAGGTCGTACGGAACGTCGTGCGCGCATCTCGTGTACCCCCGAGGGTCGTGACCGGCTGATGTTTCTTCGACGCGGGTCCGGGCCGGAACGTTGGAGCACGACGGTTCCGATGCGGTCACGGTCGGGACTCGGACGGGCCATTGGGCCCTGGCCGGACTGTCGGTGGCGTCTGAGAGGGTGGAGCCATGAGCGGATCAGGTACGGCGGAGCACGTCGTCGTCATCGGGGCCGGGATCGCGGGGCTGGCCGCCGCGCACCGGCTGTTGCAGCGTGGGGCACGCGTGACGGTCCTGGAAGCGTCCGACCGTGTCGGCGGCAAGCTGCTGCCCGGCGAGATCGCCGGCGCGCGCGTGGACCTCGGCGCCGAGTCGATGCTGGCCCGCAGACCGGAGGCCGTCGCGCTGGCCCGCGAGGTGGGTCTCGACGACCGCCTCCAGGCCCCGGCCACCGCGACCGCCTCGATCTGGACCCGCGGCGCCCTGCGCCCCATGCCCAAGGGGCATGTGATGGGCGTCCCCGGCACCGCCTCCGCCCTGACCGGCGTCCTGTCCGACGAGGGCCTCGCCCGCATCGAGCGCGACGCCGACCTTCCGCGCACCGAGGTCGGCGACGACGTGGCGGTCGGTGCGTACGTGGCGGAGCGCCTCGGCCGCGAGGTCGTCGACCGGCTCATCGAGCCCCTGCTCGGCGGGGTGTACGCGGGCGACGCCTACCGCATCTCGATGCGCTCGGCCGTCCCGCAGCTCTACCAGGCCGCCAGGACCCACACCTCGCTGACCGAGGCGGTCCGCGAGATCCAGGCCAAGGCCGCCGCCGACCAGCAGACCGGGCCCGTGTTCATGGGCATCGAGGGCGGCGTGGGCAGTCTGCCGCTCGCGGTCGCGGAGTCCGTACGCGCGCGTGGCGGCGAGATCCTCACCGGCACACCCGTGACCGAGCTGCGCCGCGAAGAAGCCGAGCGCTGGCGGGTCGTCGCAGGCGACCGCGTCCTGCACGTCGATTCCGTCGTCGTCGCCGTCCCCGCGCCCGCCGCCGCGGACCTCCTGCGCGCCGAAGTCCCTGAGGCCGCCACCGAACTGGCCACGGTGGAGTACGCCTCCATGGCCCTCGTCACCCTCGCCTACCGCCGCGCCGACACCGCCCTCCCGGCGGGCAGCGGCTTCCTCGTCCCGCCCGTCGACGGCCGCACCATCAAGGCGTCCACCTTCGCCTCCCAGAAGTGGGGCTGGATCGCCGACGAGAACCCTGACGTCGTCGTCCTGCGCACCTCGGTGGGCCGGTACGCCGAGACGGCGATCCTGGAGCGCGAGGACGCCGAGCTCGTCGACGTCTCCCGGCACGACCTCGAGGAGGCCACCGGCCTCGACGCGCGCCCCCTCGAAACCCGCGTCACCCGCTGGACCGACGGCCTGCCCCAGTACCCCGTCGGCCACCACGCGCGCGTGGCCCGGATCCGCGAACACATCGGCAAGCTCCCCGGGCTCGCGGTGTGCGGCGCGCAGTACGACGGCGTCGGCATCCCGGCCTGCATCGCGAGCGCGTACGCGGCCGTGGACCAGGTCTACGGAGACGATCGCGGTGTGCAGGAGCTCACCGCCCACCCGGTGCAGAGTCTGCACGGCGGAGCAGGAGAATAAGGACCATGAGCAACGAAGCCCCCACCCACGAGGCCGGCCGGATCCCGAACAAGGGCAAGCTGGCCAAGGACCTCAACGAGGTCATCCGCTACACGCTCTGGTCCGTCTTCAAGCTGAAGGACGTGCTCCCCGAGGACCGCACGGGCTACGCCGACGAGGTCCAGGAGCTGTTCGACCAGCTCGCCGCCAAGGACGTCACCGTCCGCGGCACCTACGACGTGTCCGGGCTGCGCGCCGACGCCGACCTCATGATCTGGTGGCACGCGGAGACCAGCGACCAGCTCCAGGAGGCGTACAACCTCTTCCGCCGCACCAAGCTGGGCCGCGCGCTGGAGCCGGTGTGGTCGAACATGGCGCTGCACCGCCCCGCCGAGTTCAACCGCTCGCACATCCCGGCGTTCCTCGCCGACGAGACGCCGCGCAACTACGTCAGCGTCTACCCCTTCGTGCGGTCCTACGACTGGTACCTGCTGCCCGACGAGGACCGCCGCCGCATGCTCGCCGACCACGGCAAGATGGCCCGCGGCTACCCCGACGTCCGCGCCAACACGGTCGCCTCGTTCTCCCTCGGCGACTACGAGTGGCTGCTGGCCTTCGAGGCCGACGAGCTGTACCGCATCGTCGACCTCATGCGCCACCTGCGTGCCTCCGAGGCCCGGATGCACGTCCGCGAGGAGGTCCCGTTCTACACGGGCCGCCGCAAGGACGTCGCGGAACTGGTCGCGGGCCTCGCCTGATCAGACCGTCGGCGGGACGGCCGACTTCTTCCGCGTGTGCTCGCGCGGCTCGGGCTCCGGGTGCGGTGCGCAGGCCGCGCGCCGCACCGGGAGGGTGCCCTCCAGCAGATACGCGTCCACGTGCCCGTTGACGCAGGGGTTCGGGCCGCCCGCGATGCCGTGCGTGCCCGCGTCCCGCTCGGTCACCAGGACCGAACCCCACAGCCGCCGGTGCAGCTTCAGAGCACCGTCGTACGGAGTCGCCGCGTCCCGCTCGGCGGCCAGGATCAGGGTCGGCGGCAGCTCACCCGGCCCGGTCCGCACGTCCAGCGGCTCCTGACGCGGCGCGGGCCAGTACGCGCACGGCAGGTTCATCCAGACGTTGTCCCAGGTCTCGAACGGCGCCACCCGCGCGAGCCGGGTGTTGTCCCGGTCCCACACCTCGAAGTCCGTCGGCCAGGACGCGTCGTTGCACTCGACGGCCGTGTAGACCGCGTTGCCGTTCTCGGCCTCCTTCGCCGCCTCCGGATGCGGCCCCGCCTGCTGGATGAGCGGCTTCGGGTCGCCCTTCAGGTACTTCGACAGCGCCTCCGCGCGGTGCGGCCAGTAGTCGTCGTAGTACCCGGCCGTCAGGAACGCCCCCTGCAACTGCCCGGGACCCACCTTCCCGCCCGCCGGCTCCTCCGCCAGCCGGGCCGCCGCCCTGTCGTAGCTGCGCTGCACCCGCTCCGCCGTGTCGCCGAGCCCGTACACGTCGTCGTGGCGGGCGATCCAGTCCCGGAAGTCCGCCCAGCGGCCCTCGAACGCGGCCGACTGGTCGAGGTTGTTGCGGTACCAGATCTGCGCCGGGTCCGGGTTCACCGCCGAGTCGAACACCATCCGCCGCACATGCGAGGGGAACAGCGTCGCGTACAGCGCCCCGAAGTAGGTGCCGTACGACGCCCCCATGAACGTCAGCCTCTCCTCGCCCAGCGCGGCGCGCAGGACGTCGAGGTCACGGGCGTTGTTGAGCGAGGTGTAGTGCCGCAGCGCGCTCCCCGCCCGCTTGGCGCAGCCGCGCGCGTACGCCTTCGCCTCCGCGATGCGCTCCCGCTTGTACGACTCCGAGGGGTGCGTGGGCGCCTGTGAGGGTGCCTTGTAGAAGTGCTTGGGGTCCTGGCAGGACAGCGGAGCGGAGCGGCCGACGCCGCGCGGGGCGTAACCGACGAGGTCGTACGCCGCCGCCAGCCGCTTCCACTCCGGCACCACACCGATCAGCGGGAAGTACATGCCGGAGCCGCCCGGGCCGCCCGGGTTGTAGACCAGGGCACCCTGCCGGGGCACCCTGCGCTTGCTGTTGTTCGGGTCCTTGTGGGTGGCCCGCACCCGGCTGACGGTCAGCTTGATCAGCTTGCCGTCGGGGTGCGCGTAGTCGAGCGGGACGGACACCGTGCCGCACTGGACATCGGCCGGCAGGTCCTCCACCGCGGCGCACCTGCCGAAGGCGATGCCCTCGGCCTGGGCGCGCGCGGCGGCCGTGGCGGTGCCCCGCAGCTCGGCCGCGCCGGGAGCGGCCGGGGCGCCGCCTGCCGGGGCGGCGACGAGGGCTGTCAGGAGCAAGGACCCGGCAGCCGAGTAGAGCGCGGGGGCGGGGGCTCTCATCGCGTATCCCTTCAGTGCACGGCAGCAACAAAAGGGATGTTTCGTTCGGTTGTGGGGGAAGGCAAGCACCGCCCGGCCGGTGTCGGCGCCAATGCCCCCTATGCGCCCCTGGTGTGCCCGACGCGCCAGTGCTGCTCACGGTCGGCGAAGGCCGCGCGCAGATCCGGTTCGTCGACGGCCCGCACGCCCCGCACGGCCACGGTGGTGAGGTACGTACGGTCGTCGCCGTTGCTGCGCCGGGCCAGGGCACCGAGCAGCCGCTGGCCGGCCGGGGAGGCCCAGCGGGAGTACGGGTGGACCTCGATACGGGCGATGGCCAGACAGCTCAGGGTGAGGGCCAGGGGCAGCGCGAACCAGACGGCGACCAGATGGCGCGGCATCTCCGACGGGGCCGGTGTCAGCAGCGCGGTCGCGCCCAGGACGAGGACGGCGAGCGCGGCGAACTGCACCTGGCGGACCGCCGCCGCGACCGTCGTACGCGCGCCGTCGGGCACGGCGAGGCCGTCGCGGACCAGCCGGTCGGCGAGGCCGCGCACCGGGGGCGCGGTGGCCGCGGCGTCCCGCACCGGGGCGATACGGGACTGCCCCTCCGGACCGATCGCCCCTATCACCGAGCGCTCGATCTCGTCCCGGCCACGCGGGTCGACGACGGTCGCCCAGCCGGTGTGCGCGAGCAGCAGCCGGCGCTGGCGGGCCATGGAGACGAGGGTGAGGTCGGCGACCCGGCGTGGGCCGCCGGACAGGAAGGCGGCCTCGTACAGCGTGAGGTCGTGTCCGTGGCCCGCGTCCACATCGTCGGCCGCGGCGCGTACGGCGGCCAGGCACAGTCGCGTACACGCGGTTCCGGCGGCGGCCCAGGCCAGCAGCAGGAGAAGGACCCAGAACATGACGCTGTTCTATGCGAAATGGTCTGACCGGCGCCATGCCTTGTTCACAATCCGGACGCAGCGTTGCCGGTATGTGACGTTCCGCCTCAGTTCCGGTCGGGCGGCGGGCTGCTGGCCGGTGGGGGCAGTGCGTAGCTCGGGGTCACCGGGACGGCCGGGGTCGGGGTGGCGGTGAAGGGGGGTGGGGCGGGGGAGTTGGTCAGCGGGGGAGTGCTGCCGGCGGCCATGTCCTGGGCCAGCGCGTCGAAGTCGACGTAACCGGTGGCCTCCAGGACCTTGATGTGGTCCAGGACGGTGGTGTTGGCGTCGTCGGCGAGAGTGCGGACCAGGGAGTTGCGGGTGCTCGCGCGGACCTGGGCGACGACCGAGAAGACCTTGCCGTGCGCGAGGCGCAGGATGTTGGCGAACTGGCGGTCGTACTCCACGCCCTGGGCCGCGTCCAGGGTCGCCAGCCACTGTTTCTGCTGGTCGTTCGGCTCGTTGGGGAGCTCCATGCCGAGCTTGGAGGCGACGTCACGGACCCGCTCGTCCAGGAAGGTGTGCCCCTCGACGAGGTGCTGCCCCGCGGTCCGTACGGCCTGCGTCGTGCCCTTCTGCTGGGCCTGCTGGCCGGCGGGCAGCTCCCACAGTCCGGCAAGCCGGACCTTGGTGAGGAACTCCCGGTCCAGGGCGGACAGCGGCCCGTACTTCGTCGACATGGTCGTGGCGTTGAGCACGTCGACTCCGGTCCCCGACCGGTCGGCGTACGACCAGATCGGGAAGACCAGGGCGAGCAGGGTCGCGGTCAGGCCGGTGATGATGATCCCCGTGCCGCTGAAAATGCCTCGGCCGTTGATGGGCGGTCGCGGTCGCATGGTGCCTCCTGTTACGGCACCGCACGCTAGTGAGCTTCGAGTGCGGGATTGGCATGTTACTGCGCGGTCTACGCCAACTGCCGTACAGGAGCGAATGGTTGTATCCGGGACACCAAGGGCGAATGGTGGAGGGCCGGTTGGTGGCATACGGCGACAAAGGGGGCCTAACCGGGTGCGCCGGCCGCGGTCCGTGACGGCGGTGTTAATCCGGGCACACTCGGCGTGGACGGGGCGTCGACGGGCGTCCGGCCGTCGGGGCCGTCACCGGCGCAGCAGCACCCGCCGGGTCGCCCGGGCCAGCCGTACCCCCGGCCGGTGCGAGCGCGGCCGGGATCCCGACCGCTCCAGCCACCACTCCCGCAGCTCGTCCCGGCCCCGCTCGTCCGGGAGCCGGCCGTCGTGCAGCAGGTACCCGGCGAAGTCCAGCGCGTCCCGCCGGTAGCCGTCGGTCATCGGGTGCCCGTGGGCGTATCCGAGGAAGGCCGACCGGTACCGCGTCCCGAGGATCTCCGGCAGTTCCGGCGCGACCTTCGCCACCACGTCCGCCCGCTTCCCGGCGAGCGCCCGCGCCTGCACCCCGAGCCGCACCCGATCGAACCCCTCGGGCACCGGCGTCCCGGCGACGAGCGCCGAGAGCAGCGCGGTCTGGGCGAGGGCGAGGCGCTGACGGGCGGGGGCGGTGTCGTCGGGTGTTGCGGTGTCGGACGGGGTGCTGTCGGGTGTGGTGCCTGCGGGGGCGTCGGTGAGTGCGGGCGCCTTCTCCGGGTCTTCCGCGGTGCCCTTCAGACCTTCCGCCGAGCTCTTCAGGCCTTCCGCGGTGCCTCCTCCCGCCTGCTCGCGGCCCTTCTCCAGCGCGCCCCTGATCGCGGTCAGCTCGCCCTCCAGCTCGTGCGGCTCGGGGAAGTTCTCGTCCCGCTCCAGCAGGACTCCGGGCGGGGAGACGCGGGAGACGAGGTCGGTCAGGATGTCGAGGACCGGGCGGGGGACGGGGTGGGCGTGGCTGTCGTGCCAGACGCCGTCGCGCTCGAAGCCGCCCGCGACATGGACGTAGGCGATGGCCTCCAGGGGGAGCTCGGCGAGGGCGTCGGCCGGGTCCTCGCCGCGGTTGACGTGGTTGGTGTGGAGGTTCGCGACGTCGATGAGGAGCCGGACGCCGGTGCGGTCGGCCAGCTCGTACAGGAACTGCCCCTCCGTCATCTCCTCGCCCGGCCAGGAGATCAGCGCGGCGATGTTCTCGACGGCCAGCGGGACCGGAAGGGCCGCCTGCGCGATGCGGATGTTCTCGCACAGCACGTCGAGGGCGTCGCGGGTGCGCGGCACCGGCAGCAGATGACCCGCCTCCAGGCGCGGCGAGGCCGTCAGGGGGCCGCCCGCCCGGACGAACGCGATGTGCTCGGTGACCAGCGGCGAGCCCAGAGCCTCGGCCCGCTCGGCGAGGGCCGTCAGGCGTGCCTCGTCGGGGCGGTCGGCGCCGCCGAGGCCGAGGGAGACGCCGTGCGGAACGACGGTCACGCCGCGCTCGCGCAGGCGCCGCAGCGACTCGGGAAGATGCCCGGGGCAGACGTTCTCGGCCACGGCCTCGACCCAGTCGATGCCCGGCATGCGCTCCACGGCGTCCGCGATCTCCGGCCGCCACCCGATTCCGGTCCCCAGTCGCTCCATCGTCCCCGTCCTTCCTCCAGCCGACTCTCCGCTCCACCTGGATCCGCTGCGTCTCCTTCGACCGCTCGCTGTTTCCGGCGTGACGGGGGTATGGCCCCGGTGCCCGGCCTCGAATCCCTCCGCCCGGTCGTTCAGAGGAACATTTGAGGTTCCGGGCACCAGTGACAGGAGGTACGGGACAG
Organism: Streptomyces sp. RG80; assembly: GCF_040446465.1. NCBI lineage: Bacteria > Bacillati > Actinomycetota > Actinomycetes > Kitasatosporales > Streptomycetaceae > Streptomyces > Streptomyces sp. RG80. The sequence continues at coordinate 306,589 of NZ_JBEAAJ010000003.1, forward strand.
CCCGCCCGGGCGTTCAAACCGTTCGCTCATCCCCGCTCCGGCGACCGCCCCAGCAGCCGCAGCGTCTCCTCCAGCGGCCCGGAGCCCGGCGGCACCTCCAGCGCCGGGTCGAAGGCGAACCCCGGGCCCCGGCCCGCCGGGTCGGCCGGCACGCGTCGGGCCACCGCCAGGGCCGCTGTCAGCACGTCGTCGGGCAGGTCGAGGCCGACGCCCAGCGTGGTGGCCACGTCCCAGGCGTGCACCACGTAGTCGACGAGATGGAAGGCGATCGCCACCCGCCCGGGAAACCGCCCGCCCACCTCGGGAAGGGTGAACTCCCGCTCGGTCGCCCCCGGTTCGGCGAACGCGGCGAGGACGGCCGTGGCGGCCACCCGATGCGCCTTGGCGGGCTCGCCCATGTCCTCCGGTTCGGTCCAGTACGCCGGTTCGCCGCCCGCGCCCCGTGCCGCGGCGGCGAACCCGTGGTGCTGGGCGGTCATGTGCGCCACCAGCCGCCGCAGCGTCCACCCGGCGCAGGGACTGTCCCGCTCCCAGTCCCCGTCCTGCGCGAGCTCCACGACGCGCACGGCCTCGTGCACGGCGATCCGGTCGAACTCCACGACGTCCATCAGTGCTCCTCGGTGATCAGGTCCAGGGCGTGATCCCACACGGCCGACGGGTCGAACGCCGCGAACTCCCTTGTCGACGAGCGGAGTTCACCGCGCCCTCGATGCGCCCGGACGATCCGCAGATGGTCGGGACGGCCGACGAACTCCTTCAGCGCCCGTTCGTCGGCCCACACGGACACCGCCCCGGAACGCAAGTGGACCGGGTCGGCCCACAGCCACATGCCGAGCGCGCCGGGCGTCCGCGGCCAGGTGTGGCGCAACCGCAGTCCGGCCAGGGCGACCGCGGCGGACTGTCCGAGGCCGAGGGCCCTGAAGTCGGTGACGCCGACCAGTACCGGTGCATCGGACGGGGGCTCGGGTCCGGGCTGCCAGGGGGCACGCAGGACGGCACGTCGTGAGGTTCGCATGACCCGAGGATAAAAGTAAGCGAACGGTCGTGCTACTTGTTTTCCGTCACCGGTGACCGTTCAAATACCCTTGTCCCTCAGCCCACTTCAGGCACCAGCGAGCCGTCCACCGCCACCGCGCGCAACCGCGCCGCGATCCCCACCCGCGCCCGGCGATAGGCGACCGGCTCCCCGTGCAGCACCGACAGCGCGTTCGCGGACTCCATGAGGGCGATCAGCTCGAAGGCCAGCTGTCCGGCATCGGTGTCGGCGCGCAGTTCGCCAGCGGCCTTCGCCTCCTCGACACAGCCCTCCACCTGCCCGTTCCAGTCCCGCTGGGCCCTGACCAGGGCATCGTGCACGGCCCCCTCCCGCGCGTCGAACTCGGCCAGCACGCCGTAGAAGAAGCAGCCGCCGGGGAAGACCCGGCCCTCCGAGTACGCCAGCCACGCCTCGCACAGCCGCCGGACGCGGCCGATGCCCGCCGGGACCTTCGCGGCGGGGGCCACGACCTCCGCGACGAACACCCGCGAGGCCTCTCGCACGGTGGCCAGCTGGAGTTCCTGCTTGGAGCCGAACAGCGCGAACACTCCGCTCTTGCTGAGCCGCAGATCGGTGGCGAGCCGCCCCACCGACAGCGCCTCCAGGCCTTCCACGGAGGCGATCTCGACCGTGCGGCGCAGGATCAACTGCCGGGTGCGGTTGCCCCGTTCGACCCGGCCGTCGAGCCGTGTCACCTGAGCGCCGGATGGTCGGCGACGACCGTGCAGGAGCCTGGGGCGATCTCGGTGAACCCGGCGTCCCGCACCAACGGCAGTCCGCTGCCCACGAGTTCACGCCACCGGTCCCGGTCGGGGGTCCGCACCGCGACCGCGAACCCGGCATCCCGCCAGGCGGCCCGCTCCTCGTCCGACAGTTCCCACCAGGCGAGTTGGGCGCCGTGTCCGGCCTGGGCCATCGCCTTGCCCGCCGACATCTCGACGTCCGGACTCATCCACAGCACGGGCACGCCGGGGTCGGGGGCCGACGGCGGCTCCGGGTCGTCCAGCTCGGTCCCCGACACCTGGAGCTTGGCCAGCTCCTTCGGCCAGCCGTCCAGCGGCACCGGCGGGAACACCCGCACCTCCGCCGACTTCCCGGTGACCGTGATCCCCGGCAGCGCCTCGGCCTTGCGCCACTCGGCACCGCGAGCCCGCCGCACGACCTTCCGGATCCGGGCGTCCTGCCAGTCCCGCACGGCCCGCGCCCACTCGCCCTCGCCGCGGGACCGTTCGTCGTCGAGCAGGACGAGGACGGCCCGGGCGGCGGTCTCGAGGGCGTCGGTACGGGCCGGGGGAGCGGCGCGTTCGAGCCGTACGACCAGAGGCAGGACGAACTGCGGTGCGTGATCCCGGGCGATGACTTCGTGCTGGAATGGACTGTCGCTCACGTCGCCAACCCTACGGGGGCCGGCGAACCGGTCGGCCGCCCCGGGCAACTGCGGGCCGGGAGCCGACATCATGTCCCACATGGAACGCGATCTACAGCTGGACAACGTGGGCCGCCGCTACGGCCTGCGCGGCCCCTGGGTCTTACGAGGCGTCGACCTCACCCTCGCCCCCGGCACCCTCACCCGCATAGAGGGCCCGAACGGCACCGGCAAATCCACGCTCCTGCGCGTTCTCGCCCGCCTCGACGCCCCCTCGGAGGGCCGCGTCAAAGGCCGCCCCCGAACCGCCTACGTCCCTGAACGCTTCCCCTCCGCCCTCCCCTTCACCGCCCTCGGCTACCTCACCCACCTCGGCACCGTCCACGGCCTGTCCCGCCCCTCGGCCCAGCGCGCCGCGAGCGACACCCTGGAACGGTTCGGCGCCGCCGCCTACGCCCGCACCCCCATGGCCCAGCTCTCCAAGGGCAGCAGCCAGAAGGTCGCCGTCGCCCAGGCCCTGCTCGCCGAGCCGGAACTGCTCGTCCTGGACGAGGCGTGGACCGGCCTCGACACCGACGCCCGGGCCGAGCTGGAACGGGCGGTCGCCGAGCGCACCGAGGCGGGCGGCGCGGTGGTCTTCGTCGACCACGACCCGGGCCGGCTGGCGGGGGTGCCCGACGCGACGTACGCCGTGCACGAGGGCGGCCTCCACCGCCGTACGACGGACAGCGTCGCCCCTTCCGGGCCGCACGTGACCGTCGTGGCGCAGGGGCCGGCCGGTGGGCGGCTGCCCGCGGACGCGCGACGCGTCGCCACCACCGCCGACGAGACCGCGCCCGGCGGCTACCGGCTCACCGTCCCCGCGTCCCACTCGGACGTCCTGCTCCGCACCCTGCTCACCGCCCGCCCGCCGTGGCACGTGGTGAGCGTGCGCCACGAGACCCAGGAAGGCGGCCGATGACCGCCCTGCTCCGCTACCAGACCGCCCTGCTCGCCCGCTCGCAGCGCTGGCTGCCGCCCTTCATCCTGTACGTCGTCTTCCTGGGCGTCGGTGTGCAGAGCGGGCAGCCGATCCTCGACTCGCTCGGCTACGCCGCCGCCGCGCTGCTGCCCGTCGCCGCCTGGCTGGTGCGGATCTGCGTCTCCAACGAGCCGCCCGCGGCCCGCTCCTGCGTGTCCGCGGCGGCCGGTCCGGCCCGGGCGCACCTGGCCTGTCTGCTGGTGGCGCTGGGCGCCGCGGCGGCGCTCGGCACGCTGGCGACCCTCGTCGTGACGCTCATCAGCGACCCCGTGAGCGCCGACCACCAGACGCGGGTGCCACGGCTCCCCGCCGGTGCCGCCGGGCTGCTCGCCGTCCTCGCCTGCGCCCTGCTCGGCACGGCCGTCGGCGCGCTCACCGCCTGGCCGCTGCTGCGCTCACCGGGCCGGGCGGTGCCCACGATGCTGCTCGCCGCGCTGATGGCCGTGGTGACGACCGGCTCCCCGGCCCAGGCGGCGGTCAGCGGCCTGGTCACCGGCTCCCGTGAGGGCACGGTCCCGCTGCCGCTGCTGCCCCTGGCGGCCGCCGCCCTGCTCACCGCCGGGGCGACCGCCGCGGCCTGCGCGTCGACCTCCCACAGATCACCCTGAGCAGGCCGTCCGCTGGGCCTCCTGCCACTCGCACACCGGGCACATCGTGATCCCCTTGTACGACTCCGGGTACTCCGTGGGCTTGCGGCACAGCACACACTCCGCGTACGGCGGCCCGTCGGCGACCGGGGGCTTCGGCACCTGCCGGATCGTGCAGTAGTCCTCGCTCATGCCTCCAGCGTAGAACCGTCACCGCTGCCGGCTCGCGGCCCCGATCAGCTCGGACACCTTCACGAACCGGTACCCCTCGGCCCGCAGCTCCGGCACGATCCTGCGCACCGCCCGCTCGGTCGCCGGGGCGGCGCTGCGGGTGCAGTGCATCACGACCACGGAACCGGGCCGCACCCCGTCGAGGACCTGCCGGGCCACCGCGTCCGCGTCGGTCGCGAAGGCGTCGCCGCCGACCACGTCCCACTGCACGGCGGTCACACCGGCCGGGGTGAGCGCCTTGAGGGCCCGGCGGTCGTAGCAGCCGCCGGGAAACCGGAAGTACGGCCGCGCGTCCGGTACCCCCGCCTCCCGGAACGCGGTGTACGCGCGCTCCACGTCGGCCCGCATCCGGTCCTCGGACACCGTCGGCAGGCCGTAGCAGTCGCCGGTGAAGGCGTAGTGGCTGTACGAGTGGTTCGCGACCTCGAAGAGCGGGTCCCCGCCGATCGAGCGGGCCTGCGCCGGGTACTCCTCGGCCCACCGGCCCGTCATGAACACGGTGGCCGGCACCTTCAGCGCGCGCAGCGTCGCGATGAGCCGCGGATTGTCGAAGTGCTCCCCGGCCGCCGCCCTCGCCCCCTGGTCAGCGGTCATGTCGGCGTCGAAGGTGAGCGCGACGGTTTTGCTGTGCGTACGGGGGCCGTTCTTGAAGACGGGGGTGAGACCGGCGGGGCCGGGGGCGAGCGTCGGCGGCAGTGAGGGGGCGGCGGAGGGGGCCGGGTGGGCGGCCCGGGGTGTCTCGGGGGCGGCGGTGGTGGTGCATGCGGTGAGGGCGGCGCCGAGGACGCAGGCGGTCGCCACTTGTCGTACTCGAATGATCACCGCATGAACATAACGGGATGAATCGGGCGCGAACCGGATTGCGGTCGCTCACGCGCCGGTCATGCCCCCTATGCCCCCTTCAGCAGCCGCTCCCGGGCTTCCGCCACATCGAAGTCCGCCTTCGGATACCGCGGGTCCAGGGCCTGGAGGTGCTCCAGGAGGAGGCGGCCGACCGCCCAGTTGCGGTACCACTTGCGGTCGGCCGGGATCAGGTACCAGGGGGCCTGTGGGCTCGAGCAGCGATGCAGGGCCAGCTCGTAGGCCTCCTGGTAGGCGGGCCACAGCTCGCGTTCGTCGATGTCTCCGACGTTGAACTTCCAGTGCTTGTCGGGGCGGTCGAGGCGTTCGAGGAGGCGTCGGCGCTGCTCCTCGTAGGAGATGTGCAGGAAGCACTTGATCAGCGTCACGCCGTCGTCGGCGAGGGACTCCTCGAAGTCGTTGATCTGGTCGTAGCGGCGGCCGAGTTCGGCGGGTGGGGCCAGTTCGCGGACGCGGGCGATCAGGACGTCCTCGTAGTGGGAGCGGTCGAAGATGCCGAGTTCGCCGGGGTGGGGGAGTTCCCGGCGGATGCGCCAGAGGAAGGAGTGTTTCCGTTCCCTCGGGGTCGGGGCCTTGAACGCCTTGATGCGGCAGCCCGAGGGATTGAACTGGCCGATGACGTGCTTGACGGTGCCGCCCTTGCCGCTGGTGTCCATGCCCTGGAGCACCAGCAGGACGCGGCGGCGGTCACCGGCGGTGCTCGCCGCCCAGAGGCGTTCCTGGAGGTCGGCGAGGCGCTCGCCCGTCCGGGCGATGTCCGCCAGAGCCGCCCTCTTGTCCCTCGGGCCGCCGGTCGTGGCCCTGGCGTCGTACGCGGAGAGATCGACCGGCCGGTCGTCGGGGACGCGGAGGAGGTCGCTCAGGCCGGGTTTCCTCTTCTTGGCCACAGGCGCAACCCCTTCCGCTCCGGTCGTGCCTCGATCATGCGCCGGGAGGCGGGGGCTCGCCTCCCGGCGGACCGGCCCTACCTACGCCACGGTCCCGTCACCGCGAACGTGGTCCCCGGTGTGTAGCAGTTGACGTACATCGTCTCGCCGTCCGGCGAGAACGTGACCCCCGCGAACTCGCCCCACTCCGGCGCCTCGGGCGTGCCGATGTTCTGGGCGTTGCGGGCCATCGCGTAGACCTCGCCGCGGCGGGTGACGCCGTAGACGTGCTGGGCGCCGTTGCCGTCCTCGCAGACCATCAGGCCGCCGCTGGGGGCGAGGCAGATGTTGTCCGGGGACTCGCCGGGCAGCTGGATGTCGGTGTCCGGGCCGAAGACGATCACCAGGGTCAGCCGGCGCGAGGACGGGTCGTAGCGCCAGATCTGGCCGAAGTGGTCCGCGGCCGAGCCCTCCGCGCTGTGGGCGAAGGAGGACACGAAGTACACGCACCGGCCGCCCCAGTAGCAGCCCTCCAGCTTCTGCGCGTGCGTGATGCCCTTCGGGCCGAAGTCCTGGAGGCGGATGGGGGTCTGGGCGGCCAGCGGGTCCGGTACGTCCACCCACTCGACGCCCTCGAAGCAGGCGCCCGTCTCCTGGATGGAGGACAGGTCGGGTACGCCGGGCACCCGCATCGCCTGGAGCCTGCCGCCCGCGCGCAGTGAACCAAGGCCGCCCAGCGGCTTGTTCGGCAGGAAGCGGTAGAAGAGGCCGAACGGCTTGAGGAACGCGTCCTCGGTCTCGTAGACGATGCCGCGCTTCGGGTCGACCGCGATCGCCTCGTGCTGGAAGCGGCCCATCGCGGTCAGCGGGACCGCTCCGGAGCGGCGCGGGTCGGCCCCGTCGACCTCGAAGATGAAGCCGTGATCCTTGGTGTAGCCGTTGGTGCCGGCCTTGTCCTCGGTCTCCTCACAGGTCAGCCAGGTGCCCCAAGGGGTGGGCCCGCCCGCGCAGTTGACGGCCGTACCGGCGATGGCGACCCGCTCGGACAGCACCTTGTTGCGGCCGTCGAGCGTCAGGGCCGTACAGCCGCCCTTGCCCATGGGGTCGTAGGTCAGGCCGTCGATCGTCGGGACGGGGACCTTGCCGGTGTTGCGGTTCTCGTGGTTGCGGACCAGGTGGACGCGGCCGTGTCTGCCGGCGAAGGCGGCCATGCCGTCGTGGTTGGAGGGGACGGGGCCCTCGCCGGAGCGGAGCTGATCGCCCTCGCGGGAGAGGACCTTGTAGCGGAAACCTTTTGGCAGGTCGAGCAGACCGTTCGGGTCGGGGACGAGCGGGCCGTAGCCGGTGTGACCGAGGCTCTGTGCGGCGGCGGTGCCCGTGAAGAGCTCGGACAGGGCGCCGGTGAAGGCGATACCCGCCCCCAGCGCGCCGGAGCGGGCGAGGACCTGACGTCGTGTTGCGGACATGGAGCAGCAACCTTCCTGCTGGCGGACAGGATGTGACGCCGCTGTGTCTATCACCTGGCGCGGGCTCCGGGAACCACGCGCGTAGAGGTGTCACCTGTCGGTGGGGTGCTCCTGGGCCCTCTCCAGGAAGCGCAGCAGCTCCACCGGGAAGGGGAGGACCAGGGTGGAGTTCTTCTCGGCGGCCACCGCTACCACCGTCTGGAGCAACCGCAGCTGGAGCGCGGCCGGCTGCTCGGACATCTCCTTGGCGGCCTCGGCGAGCTTCTTCGACGCCTGGAGTTCGGCGTCCGCGTTGATGATCCGGGCGCGGCGCTCACGGTCGGCCTCCGCCTGCCGGGCCATGGAGCGCTTCATCGCGTCCGGCAGCGACACGTCCTTGATCTCGACGCGGTCGACCTGCACGCCCCAGCCGATGGCCGGGCTGTCGATCATCAGCTCCAGGCCCTCGTTGAGCTTCTCGCGGTTGGAGAGCAGGTCGTCCAGCTCGCTCTTGCCGATGATCGACCGCAGGGACGTCTGCGCCATCTGGGAGACCGCGAACCTGTAGTCCTCGACCTTCACCAGCGCGCTCGCCGCGTCGACCACCCGGAAGTAGACGACCGCGTCCACGCGCACCGTCACGTTGTCCCGGGTGATGCCTTCCTGGGCCGGGATCGGCAGGGTGACGATCTGCATGTTGACCTTGTGCATCCGGTCCACGAACGGGACCACCATCGTGAACCCGGGCGCCCGCACGTCGTCCATCAGCCGCCCGAGCCGGAAGATCACCCCGCGCTCGTACTGCTTGACGATCCGCGCTCCGGCGGCGACGTACAGCACGCCGGCGGAACCGGTCGCCGCGGCCGCGGCCAGAAGCTCCTGGAGCATGACGACCCCCTCTTTCGGAGGGCTCTCGGAGGCCTCTCGGAGGGCTTTCCGGAGGGTTTTACCTGCTCCTGTAACGATATGCCCGGTGCCTGGCACGGGGCCAGACACCGGGTCGCGCACTACGGCACCGGGCCGCGCACTACGGCACCGGGCCGCGTGCTACGGCGTGGTCACCCGCACCGGCTCCGTACCGACCGCGCTGTGCCGCTCGGCCCAGTTCTCCAGGGCCGTACGGCAGGCGTGGTCGAGGTGGTGCAGACCGGAGAGGTCCAGCTCCACCGGGCGGTCCTGCGGCAGCGACTCCAGACTGTCCAGGATCTTCGGCAGCCTGAGGAAGGTCGCGTTGCCCGACAGATACGCCTGGACGGGTCCGGCGCCCTTGTCGATGACCTCGAGCTTCAGGTGCGAGGCCTCCCAGGCGGTCTTCGCCACGGCCAGCGCGAGACCGATGAGGACGCCCTCGAACATGCTGACCGCGACGATCGACACGGCCGTGACCACGAGGATCAGCGCCTCTCCCCGGTGCTCGCGCCACAGCGACACGATCTGCCGCACCGGGATGAGCTTGGCGCCCGAGTAGACCAGGATGCCCGCCAGCGCCGGGATGGGGATGTAGGCGAGGACGCCCGGCAGCAGCGCCGCGAACAGCAGCAGCCATACGCCGTGCATGACCCGGGACGCCTTGGTCCGCGCGCCCGCCTGGACGTTGGCCGCGCTGCGCACGATCACCGCGGTCATCGGCAGCGCGCCGAGCAGACCGCAGAGCGCGTTGCCCGCGCCCTGGGCGACGAGTTCCTTGTCGTACTCGGTGCGCGGACCGTCGTGCAGCCGGTCCACGGCCGCCGCGCTGAACAGCGACTCGGCGGACGCGATCAGGGTGAACGCGACGATCGTGGCGAGCACGCCGACGCTCGCCAGCTCACCGAAGGCGGTGAGGGGCGGCGGCTGGATGGAACCCAGCAGCCCCTGCACCTCGACGGTCGCCACCGGCATCGAGAACGCCAGGGCGGCGAGGGTGGCGAGGCCGACCGCGGCGAGCGGACCGGGCACCGTGCGCACCGCCGCCGGCATGCGCTTCCACAGCACCATGATCGCGATGGTGCCGGCACCGAGCCCCAGCGAGGCGAGGGCGCCGGTGTTCCCGACGGCGTCCGCGAGCGCGCCGGGCAGCCCGGCTATCTTGCCCAGGCCCGAGGCGGGGGCCTTGGCGTCGGCCATCGCGTACAGCTGGCCGGCGATCAGCACCAGGCCGATGCCGGCGAGCATGCCCTCGACGACGGAGACCGAGATGGCCCGGAACCAGCGGCCCAGTTTCAGGGTGCCCATGAGGATCTGAAGCGCACCGGTGGCCAGCACGATCACACCGAGGACGGGCAGCCCGAACTCCCGCACCGCTTCGAAGACCAGCACGGTCATTCCGGCGGCCGGCCCGGAGACCTGAAGGCTGCTGCCACGCATCAGGCCCGTGACGATGCCGCCCACGATGCCGGTGACGAGCCCGAGCTCGGCCGGGACACCGGAGGCGACGGCCACGCCCACGCAGAGCGGGAGCGCGACCAGGAAGACGACCAGGGAGGCGGCGAAGTCCTGCCGCAGATGAGGGTATTTGGTCATCATCGCGATCACAGCGCCTCGAACGTGTCGGTGGCCGCGCGGTGTTCCTGCACGGCACCGGTGTGCACCTCGTAGTACCAGGCACGCAAGGTCAGTTGACGGTCTGTCACCTTCTTCTCGATGAACGGATAGGAGCGCAGCCGCAGCAGCTGCGTCAGGACATGGCTCTGCACGCCGTCGGCGACGGTCGGGTCCTCGACCGCTCCTTCCGGACGTGGCGCGGCCTGCGTGAGCCAGTCGCGCACGGCCGGTACGGCGGTCAGGTCGTCGCCGCGTACCAGGGCGCCGACGGCGCCGCAGTGCGAGTGCCCGCAGACCACGATGTCGCTGACGCCGAGCACTTCCACGGCGTACTCGATGGTGGCCGCCTCGCTGGTGGGGTGTTCGGAGGCGTACGGGGGGACGATGTTGCCGGCGGTGCGCAGCTCGAAGAGCTCGCCGGGGCCGGCGCCCGTGATCAGGGCCGGGACGACCCTGGAGTCGGAGCAGGTGATGAACAGGACTTGTGGGGACTGGCCTTCTGCGAGCTTGGCGAACTCCTCAGGGCGCTGTCCGAACAGACGGGCGTTGTCGATGAGGGGCTGCATGTGGTGACTCCTCCTGGCGCGCCTGCAGCGGCGCGTCGGACGTACATGACAGGTGGGGGGTACTGCCGTTATCTGTGAGGCAGGGCTCTGGCCGAAGCCTCACTGGCTGTGTGCGCGGTTGCGAACGATGCCGTGATAGCGAAGAAGGTGAGGGGGAGTGGATCCACGGCAGAGGTCGAAAGTCCGATCTCGGTCGGTTTGTCTCTCAACATGCGTCCCCCTCCCCACAGTTCACGGCTCACGCGCTTGCCAAGACATGGTCAATGCCTGGTCAAGAAACACGTTAACCCTGCAAAGTTGTTTGCAGGGTTAACTTAACGTTTCCAGCTGAAGAGAGCCTGAAAAGCGTAGGTCGGCTGACCTGAACCGGCTCTTGACCTGGGGAAGTTCGTGGGTTAGGCGGACTCGGCGAGTCCTTTGCCGTCGCGGGCCAGCGCGGTGAGCCGGGAGATGGCCCGGAAGTACTTCTTGCGGTAGCCGCCGTTCAGCATCTCCTCGCTGAACAGCTGATCGAACGGCAGTCCGGATGCCAGCACCGGAACCTCACGGTCGTACAGCCGGTCCGCGAGCACGACCAGCCGCAGCGCGGTGGACTGGTCCGGGACGGGCTGTACGTCGGTGAGACACACCGCCTTCAAGCCATCGGTCAGTGCGCCGTACCGGCTGGGGTGGACGCGGGCGAGGTGGTCGAGCAGCTGCGGGAAGTCGTCGAGCGAGGCGCCCTCGGTGGCGTACGCCGCCTTGGTGACCTGTTCCTCGGAGTAGGGGGCCGGTGCCGCGGGCAGGCCGCGGTGGCGGTAGTCCTCGCCGTCGATGCGCAGCGGCCGGAAGTGGGCGGCGAGGCCCTGGATCTCGCGCAGGAAGTCGGCCGCCGCGAAGCGGCCCTCGCCGAGCTTGCCCGGCAGGGTGTTGGAGGTGGCGGCGAGGGCGACACCGGCGTCGACGAGCTTGCCGAGCAGGGTGGAGACCAGCACGGTGTCGCCGGGGTCGTCGAGTTCGAACTCGTCGATGCACAGCAGACGGTGGCCGGAGAGCGTTTGGACCGTCTTCTGGAAGCCCAGGGCGCCCACCAGGTTGGTCAGCTCGACGAACGTGCCGAAGCCCTTGAGCGCGGGCTCCGCCGGGGTGGCGTGCCACAGGGAGGCGAGCAGGTGGGTCTTGCCGACGCCGTAGCCGCCGTCGAGGTAGACACCGCGGGGCCCGGCCGGGGTCTTGGGTGCCTTGGCCCTGCCGAAGCCGAGGAAGCCGCGCTTGCCGCCGCCGACGGCGTGCGCCCCGCCGAGACCGGCCGCGAAGCCTTCGAGCACCTTGACGGCCTCGATCTGGCTGGGCTGGTTCGGGTCCGGCAGGTACGTGCTGAAGCGCACCGAGTCGAACCGCGGCGGCGGCACCATCTCGGCGACCAGCCGGTCCGCGGGGACGTGCGGCTCGCGGGCGCACAGGGACAGCGGGGCCGCGTCTGCTATCGGGCTGATCCCGGAGGCGGCGGTGGAGGACGACACGGTTCCCCATGCTAAGCGCCGTGCCACACTGCACGACATGCGACGCCTGTTCCCTGTGACCGACCAGACAGCGACGACGGCCTCCGGCGGTGGGGCCGGGAGTGTGGGGGCGGGGGGTGCGGTCGAGAGCCTCGGGGCCGGGGGTGCCGGTGGGGCTGATGGTTTCGCTGGGGGCGGTGCGGTGTCGGACGGTTCCCTCGGGGTACCTGGAGTGGCCGGATCGGGTGCTGTCGGTGAGGGGGGCGGTGTGGGTCCTTCCCCGTCCGTCGGGTTCGGTGCGGGGGGTCTGCCCGGTGCGGACCTCGTCGACCGTGAGTGGAGCCTCGACGAGCTGGCCGCGGCGTACGCCTATCCCGAGCCCGCCGACGGTGGGGCGCGGGTGCCCTGGCTGCGGGGCAACATGGTGTCCACGCTCGACGGGGCCGCCCAGCACGACGGGAAGTCCCAGCCCATCTCCACCGCGGCCGACATGCGGATCTTCGGCACGTTGCGCGGGCTCGCGGACGTCGTCGTCGTAGGCGCCGAAACGGTACGGCAGGAGGGTTACCGGCCGGCACGCGCGCGTGCGGAGTTCGCCGAGCGCAGGGAGGCGGCCGGGCAGGGGCCCGCACCGGCGATCGCGGTGGTCAGCGCCGGCCTGGAGCTGGACTTCACCCTGCCGCTGTTCACCTCCCCGCTCGTCCCCACCCTGATCCTGACCGGCGCGGCGGCGGCCCCCGACCGGGTCGCCGCGGCGGAGAAGGCGGGCGCCCGAGTGGTGATCGCCGGTGACGGCATGGGCGTGGAGCCCGCCCGCGCCGTACGGGCCCTCGCGGAGCTCGGGTTCACCCGGCTGCTGACCGAGGGCGGTCCGCGGCTGCTCGGTCAGTTCGTGGCCGCCGGGGTGCTCGACGAGCTCTGTCTCACCGTCGCCCCGATGCTCACCGTGGGGACCGCGCAACGCATCGCAGGGGGCCCGTCCGTAGCGGTTCCGCAACGGTTCGCACTGGTGTCCCTGCTGGAGGAGGAGGGGTTTCTCTTCGGCCGCTACCAGCGCACTTGAAATTCGTTCAGTGGTACCGCCCGTCCCGAAATCGGCGGAATAAACCGTTCCGTTTAGCTTCCGACGGGCACACTGAATCTCGGAGCCCCGTGAGATCACGGGGCAGGATGGTTTCCGCAGAAGGGGCGCGCGGTGTTCACAAGCGTACTGATGATCGAGAAGGCCCTGACGTCCGCCGACGTGGAGTTCGTCACGACCTTGCACGGCGACGAGCAGGTCTCCTTCCATGTGCTGCTCCAGCCGCGCGGCGACCAGGCGGACCGCCTGCTGCGGGCCATCGACGACGTCGCGCTGGGCGAACTGGACGAGGCGGCGAAGGAGCGGGAGGTGCCCGAGGGCGACGCCGCGAGGCCCTTCGGGGAGCGGGCGCTGGAGGTGTCCCTGCAGGCGCTGCGGGGCTCCGGCAACGCGGCGGAGGGCCGGTTGATCGAGGATCACCCGCTGGACTCGCTGAAGGGGCTGGTGGAGGAGGTCGGCGCGGACGAGGTGATCGTGCTGACCGATCCGCACTACGTGGAGGAGTTCTTCCACCGGGACTGGGCCTCGCGGGCCCGGCACAAGGTGGGGGTGCCGGTGCTGAAATTGTTCTCGCACAGCAAGGTCTAGTCGTTCTCCGGGTGCGGGCCGGTGGGGGCTGGTCGCGCAGTTCCCCGCGCCCCTGGGTTGGTGCAGGGCCCGGCGTCCCTCGGTCCTGCTCCGTCATCGCAACGAATAGGCTGGGGCGCTGAACGTCCGCCGTATCTGTATGCACAGGGAGACATCACGTGGCACCCGGCACCCTTCCCACCGCCATGGACCGACCGCACTTCATCGGCATCGGCGGCGCCGGGATGTCGGGTATCGCGAAGATCCTCGCGCAGCGCGGGGCGAAGGTGGCGGGCAGTGACGCCAAGGAGTCGGCGACCGCCGAGGCGCTGCGCGCGCTGGGTGCCACCGTGCACATCGGGCACGCGGCGGAGCACCTCGCGGACGACGCGAGCTGTGTCGTCGTGTCGTCCGCGATCCGCCGGGACAACCCGGAGCTGGCCCGCGCGGCCGAGCTGGGCATCCCGGTGGTGCACCGCTCCGACGCCCTCGCGGCCCTGATGGAGGGCCTGCGTCCGATCGCGGTCGCGGGCACCCACGGCAAGACGACCACCACGTCGATGCTGGCGGTCTCCCTGTCCGAGCTGGCCCTGAAGCCGTCGTACGCCATCGGCGGCGACCTGGACGCCCCCGGCTCCAACGCGCTGCACGGCGACGGCGAGATCTTCGTCGCCGAGGCGGACGAATCGGACCGCAGCTTCCACAAGTACGCGCCCGAGGTCGCGATCGTCCTCAACGTCGAGCTCGACCACCACGCGAACTACGCGTCCATGGACGAGATCTACGAGTCCTTCGAGACGTTCACCTCGAAGATCGTCCCCGGCGGCACCCTGGTGATCTCCTCCGACCACGAGGGCGCGCGGGAGCTGACCCGCCGGGTCGCCGGTTCGGTGCGGACGGTGACGTACGGAGAGGCGCAGGACGCCGACGTACGGGTGCTCTCGGTCGTGGCCCAGGGCCTGAAGAGCGAGGTCACGGTCGAGCTGGACGGCGTTACGCACACCTTCACGGTCTCCGTCCCCGGCCGCCACTACGCCCACAACGCGGTCGCCGCCCTCGCGGCGGGCGTCGCGCTGGGCGTACCGGCCGAGGACCTCGCCCCCGCCCTGGCGGCGTACACGGGCGTGAAGCGGCGCCTCCAGCTTAAGGGCGAGGTGGCCGGGGTCCAGGTCATCGACTCCTACGCCCACCACCCGACCGAGATGACGGCCGACCTCGAGGCGATGCGCGCGGCCGCCGGCGACGCGCGCATCCTGGTGGTCTTCCAGCCCCACCTCTTCTCCCGCACCCAGGAGCTGGGCAAGGAGATGGGCCAGTCGCTGGCCCTGGCCGACGCCTCGCTGGTCCTGGACATCTACCCGGCCCGCGAGGACCCGATCCCCGGCGTCACGAGCGAGCTGATCATCGAGGCGGCCCGGGTGGCGGGCGCGGACGTGACACCGGTGCACGACAAGGCGGACGTCCCGGCGGTGGTCGCGGGAATGGCGAAGCCGGGCGATCTCGTTCTCACCATGGGCGCGGGCGATGTCACCGACCTCGGACCGCGCATCCTGGACCGTCTCGCGCAGTAGAGCAGTGGATAGGGGCTGAGCAACATGTCGTACGACGTCGAGAAGCCGGACGAGCAGTGGCGTGCGGAGCTGAACCCGGCCGAGTACGCCGTGCTGCGCCAGGCCGCCACCGAGCCCGCCTTCACCGGTGAGTACACCGACACCAAGACCACGGGCGTCTACTCCTGCCGCGCCTGCGGCGCCGAACTCTTCACCTCCACCACGAAGTTCGAGTCCCACTGCGGCTGGCCGTCCTTCTACGACCCCAAGGACACCGACGCCGTGGAGCTGGTCTCGGACCGGTCGCACGGGATGGTGCGGACCGAGGTGCGGTGTGCTCGGTGCGGGTCGCATCTCGGGCATGTCTTCGAGGGTGAGGGCTACGCGACCCCGACCGACCAGCGGTACTGCATCAACAGCATCTCGCTGCGGTTGACGCCGGACGAGGGCTGACCGCGTACGGCGGGGGCCGGCCGGGGCGGATGCCTCCGCCGGTCGCCCTCGGGCCGGATGCCGGGGGTACGTCGCCATGCGCACGGTCTCTGCGCATGCTCCCCTGAACGGGCCCAGGTTCCGCCGTAGTTGCCGGATGCCGGTGTGTTCACGGGCGCCGGGCTCTGGTAGGGCGGGACTGCGGATGGGCCCACGTCCGCGGACGGGGGAGGGCGTGATGACCGCTTACGTACGGCCACTGATTCTGGTGCGGGGGTTCGGCGGACCGGAGCTCGGAGGCGTTCGGCGCAACGCCTACCAGGGCTTCAACGAGGGGACCGTGTATCCCGGCCGGCGCGGGGAGAACTTCATCTACGAGGGGTTCGTGCTGCGGGCGTTGAAGTACGCCGAGCACCCCTACCGGGACGCCACGAACGTCGTCGGGTACTACGCCCGGCCGCAGCCCGTACCGCCGGGCGTGTGGGACTGGGACGCCGATCTGCTGTCCGGGAACGTGGTCCTCGATCCGGGCACCGCGGACCGGGTGCTGGCCGGCGGGGTGGGCGGGACGCTGTGGATCTACCGCTACTACGACCTCGAACCGCGGACGATCGACGGGTACGGGGCGGGCCTGGTGCGCCTGATCGACATCATCCACCGTGCCGCCGCCGCCCGGAACGGCTCGGACGGGGCGCAGCCGTTCTCGGGTGTCGACATCGTGGCGCACAGCATGGGAGGGCTCGTCGTCCGTGCGGCGCTGCGGCAGATGAGCGACGCGGCGAGGGCGGCGGACGGGGTGCCGGGCCCCAGGGAGCTGGTGCACCGGATCGTGACGCTGGGGACCCCGCACCGGGGCATCGCCTTCCAGGTGCTGCCCCGCGGACTCGTGGAACTCCTGCCGGGGCTCGGCTCGACCGCGGACGAACTCGCGGCGTTCGACCCGAAGAGCACGGAGTTCACGCGGTGGGGCGAATGGTTCCCCGTCCGGCGGGTCCTGACGGTCGTGGGGACGGACTACCGCGGCTTCGGTGTGGCGGTCGCCTCGCTGGCCAACCGGCTCGTGAGTCTGACCGACGAGGGCGGCCTGGCCTACAACCGCAGCGACGGACTGGTGAAACAGGCCGCGGCCCAACTACCGGGCGCGCCAAGGACGTTCGTGCACAAGTGCCACGGCGGCCCGGACTCCCTCGTCACCTCGCGCGAGGCGTTCGAGATCGCGATGCGGTTCTTCCACGGCACCCACCATGTGCGACTGTGCCTCGAAGACGCCGAAGTGCGGCGCGGCAAGGACTTCTTCGGCCGCAGCGAGTTCTTCCTCGGCGTCTCGGTGAAGCCGCGGGGAGTCGACTTCGACCTCTTCCACCAGAGCCCCGAAGCGGAGAACTGTTACGGGCCCTTCCACTCGGACCGTCTCACCGACGGACCTCCCGCGCTGGCCGACGAGTTGGACAAGCCGCTGGCGGCCGAGGGCGACCGGACGACCGGCTGGGCCGGCCCCGGCCGGCTGATCTGGGAGGGCTGGGTGGACCGCACCGTACGGCCCGCGACCCAGAACCCGGCGTCGGGACTGGTGTTCCGTCTCGACGTGTACCTCGGTGAACGGGACTCGTTCGGCGTCGGGTTCTCGGACAACGTCGTCTTCCGCAAGCAGTACTACCTCCAGCTGCTCCCGGACGACGGCGCCGCTCCCGCGCTGTATCTGCACACGGGGGAGGGCCATCTCGGCGACACCCGGCAGGAGTTGGAGGAGGCCACCCGCGACGGCTCCTCGGGCGTCGAGCGCGCCGAAGGGCCGGGCAAGGACGACGAGTGGCGGTTCCCCATCAGAGGCACCGGCTTCGAGGCCACCCTGGCCGTGACGTTCACGGAGGAGGTTCGGGTGGCGTCGGCAGCGGGAGACGCGTCGTGACTCCGCTCCGCCGGGGCTAGGGGGCTAGGGGGCAAGGGGGGCTGCGGCCGAGGGGCCACGGGCCGACACGTGGCGGCACCGGGCGCGAGTCCGCGCCGACGAGATGGGCGTCCGGCTGTCGGCCCTGAACGAACGGCCCGCTTCGCCACCCCGGCGCGACGTCAGTCGGTGTGCCCCAGTTCGCGCAGCGCCCCGTCGATGCGTGCCCGATGGTTGGCCTCCCAGGTGTCCAGGGACTCCTCCGCCTCCTTGGCGAGCCTCGCCCGTGCCGCCGTGAGGATCTCCTCGCGGCGGGCGGCCGGGGTGACGACGACGCCCTCCTCGTCGGCGACCACGATGTCGCCGGGGTGGATCAGGACGCCGCCCACGCGGACCGGTTCGCCGAGGGTGCCGAGTTTCCGCTTGGTGCCGGGGATCGGGATGACGCCGCGGGCGAAGACCGGGAAGCCGGCCTCGCGGACCTCGCCGAGGTCGCGGATGAGCCCGTCGACGACGAAGGCGGCGATGCCCCGGCGCTGAGCCACGGCACACACGTTGCCGCCCGCCAGCGCGTAGTCCAGGTCACCGGACTCGACCACGACGACCGAGCCCGGTTCGGCGCGGTGGATCGCCGCGTGCAGCATCAGGTTGTCGCCGGGTTCGCAGCGCACCGTGCAGGCGGGGCCCGCGACGCGCGGCGCGTCCCACAGCGGGCGGATGCCGATGTCCATGACCTGGGCGCGGCCCAGCAGGTCGGCGAGGGTGGTGGGGGGAACGTCCTCGAATGCGGTGTCCATCGCTCCATTCGACCCGGACTCCGGTGCCGTTCTCAAGATCGGACGGGGTAAAGACCCCGCCTGAAAAGTTGCCCGGCGTCCCGACCCGTGCCGTCATGGACGGGGGATCACGGAGTCTGGGAGTACGCATGAGCGACGTGTCGACGGCCGGCGACGAGCGTCCTTCCGGCGCCGCCTGGCGCAACCTCGTGGTGGCCACCGTCGGGTTCACGCTGACCTTCTGGGCGTGGAATCTCATCGCCCCGCTGGCCGCGGAGTTCGACGAGAAGCTGCACATGACGTCGTTCGCGCAGTCCGTGCTGGTCGCCGTGCCGGTGCTGGTCGGTTCCCTCGGACGGGTGCCGGTCGGCGCGCTCACCGACCGTTACGGGGCGCGGCTGATGTTCCCGCTGACCAGCGCCCTGACCATCGTGCCGGTGCTGCTGCTGGTCCCGGCCCATGACTCCTACCTGGCGCTGATCGCCGTCGGATTCGTGCTCGGCCTCGGCGGTACGACGTTCGCCATCGGCGTCCCGCTCGTCAATTCGTGGTTCCCGCCCAGGCACCGGGGCGCGGCGCTCGGCGTCTTCGGCATGGGCATGGGCGGCGTCGCCCTGTCCGGCTACTTCACGCCCCGCATGTACCGGCACAGCGAGAACCTCCCCTTCGTCGTCCTGGCCGTCGCACTCGCCGCCTACGCGGTGCTGGCGTACTTCCTGATCAACGACCGCCCGGACCGCCCCGTCCCGTCCACCCCCCTCACCACCCGGCTCGGCCAGGCCGGGCGGCTGCGGGTGACCTGGGAGCTGTCCGCGCTGTACGCGATCGGGTTCGGCGGCATCGTCGCGTTCGGCGTCTACCTGCCCACGTATCTGAAGACCTGGTACGAGCTCGACGCCACCGACGCGGGTACCAGGGCCGCCGGGTTCGCCCTGGTCGCGGTGGTGTTCCGGCCGATCGGCGGGTGGCTGTCGGACCGGATCCACCCGGCCGTGGTCACCGCGTGGGCGCTCGGCGCGGTGGCGGTCCTCGGTGTCGTCCAGGCCTTCGACCCGTCCCTGGTGCCGGGTGCCACGGTCTGCCTCCTGGTGATGGCGGCCGCCCTCGGCGCCACCAGCGGCGCCGTCTTCGCCCTGGTCGCCCGGGTCACCCCGCAGCCGCAGGTCGGCAGTGTGACGGGCATCGTCGGCGCGGTGGGCGGCCTCGGCGGCTTCGTCCCGCCGCTGGTCATGGGCGCGGTCTACAGCGCCAAGGACTCCTACTCGATCGGCTTCATGCTCCTGTCCGACCTCGCCCTGGCCGGCTGCGTCTACGCCTACGGCCGGATGCGCGAGGCGGGCCGCGACCAGGCACCGGCGGCGACACCCGCCCGGAAGGAACGGATCCCGGGCTGACCGGACCGGCGACACGGGCAGGGGGCCTGGCGACGGGTCCGACCTGCGGGTACAGGGCGAGACAGCGACGTGTGGTGAATCAAACTATCCGGCGCAATGTTGACTTCTGGCTGAATCAGCCAGAAGAATCCCGACGTGACCCCTTCAGTGCACCCGACCGCCCGCCCCGTCCTCCCGTCCGACCTGGACGAGGCGGCGCACCGCTGTCTCGTCGCCGGGTTCGATGGCACCACGACCTTTCCCGACACGCTGAAACGGCTGGTCGACCGGGGGCTCGGCGGGGTCATCCTCTTCACCCGGAACGTGCGGGACGCGGAGCAGGTACGGGAGCTCGGAGACGCGCTGCGGGCGATCCGGCCGGATCTGCTGGTGGCCATCGACAACGAGGGCGGCGGTATCGGGCACCTGGTGGCGGCGGGGGCGCCGGAGAGTCCCGGCTCCTACGCCCTCGGCGTCGCCGACGACCCCAACCTCACCGCACGCTGCGCCGACGCGCTCGCCGGGCACCTGGCGACGCTCGGCATCAGCGTCTCGTACGCCCCCGTCGCCGACCTCCAGCACCTGCCGAGCAACCCGATCGTGCGCACCCGCTCCTTCGGCGCCGATCCGCAGGCCGCCGCCAGGCATCTGCGGGCCTGGATCACCGCCACCGAGGCCCGGGGCATCGCCTCCTGCGCCAAGCACTTCCCCGGCCACGGCGGCACCGTCACCGACAGCCACCACGGCATCGCCGTCGACCCCCGGTCCTCCGACGCGCTCCGCGCCGACCTGGAACCGTTCCGCGCCGCCGTCGCCGCGGGGGTGCCGATGCTGATGAGCGCGCACGTCGTCTACCCGGCCCTGGACGCCAACCGCCCCGCCACGCTCAGCCGCCGTATCCTCGGCGACCTCCTCCGGCACGACCTCGGCTTCGACGGGGTGCTGGTCAGCGACGCCCTGGAGATGAAGGCGATCGCCGACGAGTACGGGGAGGCGGCCGGCGCCCGTATCGCCCTCGCGGCCGGCGCCGACCAGGTCATCGTCGCCGTACCCGACCTGGAGGTCACCCTCGGCTGCCGGGACGCCGTGCTCGACGCGCTGCGGTCCGGCGTACTGCCGGAGGAGCGGGTACGGGAGGCGGCGGAGCGGGTACGGCGGCTCGCCGAGCGGTACGCGACCCCGGCCGGCGCGGTCGCCGCGTGGGACGCGGACGCGGGTCTGGAGGCCGCGCGCCGGGCCGTACGCGGCCAGGGGGCACCGGCCGCGGTCCGCGGGGCCCATGTCGTCGACCTGTTCCCGCACCCGCACCCCGCCCTCAACTGGGGCGGCGAGGACCTGCTCACCGAGGTCCGCGCCCTCGACCCCACGGCCGTGGGCACGGCGGTCGCCGGTGAACCCGAGGACGCGGTCGCCCTCGCGGACGGGATCCTGGCGCGGGACCGGCCCCTCGTCCTCGCCACCTGCGACGCCGGACTCCACCCCTGGCAGATACGGCTGCGCGACGCCCTCCTGGCCCGGCGGCCCGGCGCGGTACGCGTCGACACCGGGCTGCCGGAGGGCGGTGCGCTGTGCTCATACGGGCGCGGGCGGGTGAACCTGCGGGCCGTCGCCGAGGTGCTCGTCGGCGTGTGATCAGGAGGGCAGTCGTACGACGTCCTTGATCCGGCGTGCCGCCAAGTACCCCTCGTCCTCGGCCCGTTCGGCGAGTACCACCGCCGGGCGCACGCCTTCCGTCCGCAGCCGCATCCACTCCTCGAAGTACGCCCCGCCCGGGCCCGACACGGACCGGGTGCCCGGCGTGCACTCCAACACCAGGGCGGTGTCCCGGGGTTGGGGGGAGTGCGGCTCCGCGATCGCCTCCGACAACGCCTCGGCGATCGGCTTGGGACGCCCCGCCGCGTCGAACAGGCCCAGGGTGTACTCGAGTTCGGGGAAGTCGGCGAGCGAGCGGTCCACGTCGTGGGAGCACCACCAGGTCACGCCCCACAGTCCCTCGCAGTCCGCGGCGTTGCGGACCGTCGCGCGGGCGAACTCCGGGGCGTCGGCGGCCGGGATGTGCGGTTCCGGCGCGCCCGTCTCCTGCACCCACACCGCGCGCGCCGGGTCCTCGGCGTACGCCTTCGCCAACTCGGTGCCGTACTCGGCGAGATGGCGCACCTGCGGGGAGCGCGGGCCGTAGCGCTGGGCGCAGCCGCCGGAGAAGACCCAGGGGTGGACGGTGGTCAGGTCGCCCTTGCGGGCCGAGGCCTCGGGGGTGAAGGGGTGGTCGTCGCCGTACCAGGCGGCGTCGTAGGCGGAGTGCGTGACCAGGCCGCGCTCGCCGAGTCCGTCCCGGGCGGCGGCCAGCAGGGTGTCGAGGTAGTGGTCCACCTCGGCCGGGGTCACCGGGTTGTGCTCGACCAGGTTGTTGAGCTCGTTGCCCAGCTGGAGGCCGATGAGGTGGGGGCGGCCCGCCAGCGCGCGGCCGAGGGTGCGGAGCAGGTCGGCCTGGGCCGCGACGGCGTCCGGGTCGGTGAAGACGTTGCGGTGGTGCCAGCTGCGGGTCCACTCCGGGTAGAAGTCGAAGCTCGACAGATGGCCCTGCACTCCGTCCACGAGGACGTCGAGCCCGGCCTCGCCGGCCAGGTCGACGAGGTGCGCCAGCTGGTCGACGGCGGCGGGGCGGATCAGGTTCCGGTTGGGCTGGAGCAGCGGCCACAGGTGGAAGACGCGGACGTGGTCGAGCCCGAGGCCGGCTATCTGCTCCAGATCCTCGCGGGCGTGCGCCGCGTCGAAGTCCTGCCAGGAGTGGAACCAGCCGCGGCGGGGCGTGTAGTTGACGCCGAAACGGAGCGTACGGATGGGATCCTCCTCGGGTTCAAAACTCGTCGGCTCTTGTCCTGCGCGAATGTATCAACCACCATAGTCAGTGATGGGCAATGATTTGAACCAGAATTCGCGAGACGACCTGGTCGTCGGCCTCGACGCGGGCGGCACCCGCACCCGTGCGCTGTGCGCGTCCGCCGCGGACGGCCGGCCGGCGCTGGGCGAGGGCGCGGGAGGCCCCGGCAACGCGCTGACCGTCCCGGCGGCGCGGCTCGTCGAGCATCTGACCGAGGCGATCGGCGCGGCGGTGCCCGCGGAGGCGCGGGGGCGGGTCGTCGCCGTGGCCGGCGGGTTCGCGGGCGCCACGGGGGCCTCACCGGACGACCCCGGGTACGTCCGTGCCCGCGCCGGACTCACCGCGGCCCTCGAGCGCCTCGGCATCCCGGCCGGGCCGGTCGCCGTGTGCAGCGACATCGAGGCCGCCTTCGCCGCCGCCCCCGGCGCCCCGGCCGACGGCCTCGCCCTGGTCGCCGGCACCGGCGCGGTCGCGATGCGCATCACCGGACGCCGTGCCACCACCACGGTGGACGGCGACGGGTGGCTGCTCGGCGACGACGGCAGCGGCTTCTGGATCGGCCGCAGCGCGGTACGGGCCGCGTTGCGGATGGCGGACGGGCGAGGACCGGCGACCCGGCTCGCGGAATCCGTCGGGAGGGCCTTCGGGGTGCCGGAGGCGGTCCTGCCGCGGACCGGCTTGCTCTCGTACGGCACCGGCGACCCGGAGGCGCCCGATGACGGCGTGTCGTCGTACGGCATCCAGGCCGGGCCGGGCTGGTCCCCCGCCCACCGTGAGGACTACCGCAGGCACCTGCTCCCCGCCGTGATGGCCGACCCTCCGATCCGGCTGGCCCGGCTGGCGCCGCTCGTCGTCGAGGCGGCCGGGGAGAAGGACGCCGTGGCGATGGCCGTCCTGGACGATGCCGCCGACCAACTCGTCGATGCCGTACGGGCGTTGAAGCCCCGCCCGGGCGAACCGCTCGTCGCCACCGGCGGTCTGCTCGGCCCCGGCGGCCCCCTCACCGCACCCCTGACCACCCGGTTGCACCCCCTCGGCCTGACCCTCGACTGGGTCGCCGACGGCTGCCGAGGTGCCGTCGCCCTGGCCCGGCTCGCCCACGGAGGTACCGGACGATGAACGAGCCCCTCTACCGCGATCCCGCCGCCCCCCTCGACGCCCGCGTCCACGACCTGCTCACCCGGATGACCCTGCGCGAGAAGGTCGGTCAGCTCAACCAGCGGATGTACGGCTGGGACGCCTACCGCCGCACCCCCGACGGCGGCTACGAACTCACCGACGCCCTGTACGCGGAGACCGAGCGGTTCGCCGGACTGGGCGCCCTCTACGGCCTTCAGCGAGCCGACGCCTGGTCCGGCGTCGACCACGGCGACGGGCCCGGCGCCGAGGACGGGGCGGCCCTGGCCGAGCTGGTGCAGCGGCATGTCGTCGAGCGGAGCCGGCTCGGCATCCCGGCCTTGTTCGTGGAGGAGGTGCCGCACGGGCACATGGCCCTCGACGGCACCGTCCTCCCCGTCAACCTGGCTGTCGGTGCCACCTGGGACCCGGAGCTGTACGAGCGGGCCGCCGCCCACGCCGCCGCCGAACTGCGGGCCCGCGGTGGGCATGTCGCCCTGGTCTCGGCCCTCGACATCGCCCGCGACCCCCGCTGGGGCCGTACCGAGGAGTGCTTCGGCGAGGACCCCTACCTCGCGGCACGGCTCACCGAGGCCCTGGTGTGGGGCATGCAGGGCACGGGCGCCCGGTTCGCCCCCGACAAGGCCCCCGTCGTCCTCAAGCACTTCGCCGGACAGGGCGCCACCGTCGGCGGCCGCAACTCCGCCGAGTCCGAACTCGGTCGGCGGGAACTGCACGAGATCCACCTCCCCGCCGCCCGCGCCGGAGTCCGCGCGGGCGCCGCCGCCGTCATGGCCGCGTACAACGAGGTCGACGGGATGCCCTGCTCCGGCAACCGGGCCCTGCTCACCGAACTCCTCCGGGAGCAGTGGGAGTTCGACGGGCTCGTCATGGCGGACGGGCTGGCCGTGGACCGACTGGCCCGGATCACCGGCGACAAGGTCTCCGCCGGCGCCCGCGCCCTCAACTCCGGTGTCGACCTGAGCCTTTGGGACGAGGGCTTCACACACCTGGAGGAGGCCGTCGAACGGGGGCTGGTGGACGAGAAGGTCCTCGACGCGGCCGTCGCCCGCGTCCTGCGGCTCAAGTTCCGGCTCGGCCTGTTCGATCCCGGCCTGTTCGACCGGCAGGCCACCACCCCCGAATTCCCGAGCGGCGGCAGGGAGATGAGCACCGCCCTCGCCCGCGCCTCGGTCACCCTCCTGCACAACGACGAAGGCGTGCTGCCGGTCGCCGCGACCGCCTCCCGGATCGCCGTCCTCGGCCCCCAATCCGCCACCACCGCCCACCAGTTGGGCGACTACACCGCCCCCCAGCTCCCCGGCACCGGCAGCAGCGTCCTGGACGCGCTCCGCCGCCTCGCCCCGCCCGGCGTCGACCTCCGCCACGCCCGTGGCTGCGCGCTCACCGGCGACGACGTCTCCGGCATCCCCGAGGCCGTCGCCGCGGCCGCCGCGTCCGACCTGGCCGTGCTGGTGCTGGGCGGCAGCAGCGCCCGCACCCCCGACACCGAATTCGACGCCAACGGGGCCGCGCTCAGGGCCGTTTCGGAGATGACCTGCGGCGAGGGCGTCGACCTGGCCGACCTGCGCCTTGGCCCCGCCCAGTACCGGCTCCTGGACGCGGTCGTCGCGACGGGGACGCCCACCGCGGTCGTCCTGGTCCAGGGGCGCCCGCACATCGTGCCCGAGACGGGCGGCGCGCTGCTCACCGCCTGGTACCCGGGCCCGTGGGGCGGCGAGGCGATCGCAGAGGTGCTGCTCGGACTCACGGAACCCGCGGGCCGGCTTCCCGTCTCCGTCCCCCGCTCGGCCGCCCAACTCCCCGTCTACTACAACCACAAAGACACCGAGTACGGCGGCTACGTCGACGAGAGCGCCGAGCCGCTCCACTCGTTCGGCCACGGACTGTCGTACACGAGTTTCGCGTACGGCACGCCCCGGCTCACCGGCCGGACCGTCATCGTCGAGGTCACCAACACTGGTGCCCGGTACGGGCGTACGGTCGTTCAGGTCTATCTGCGGCGCCTGGTCACGGACTCCTGGCCGCGCACCCTCGAACTGTGCGCGTTCGAGGGCGTCAGCCTGGAACCGGGCGAGTGCCGTACGGTCGCCCTGCCGCTCGGGGAAGCGTTCGTGGAAGCCCGGACCGACTCCGCCGAGATCCGTGTCGCGGAGTCGGCCCGGGCGGCTCTGCGCGCCGTGCCGCTGGTGATCGACCTCAGAGCTTGACGGCCCCGGCCGAGACGCCCTTGTAGAACCACCGCTGGGTGATCACGAACAGCACCAGCACCGGGATCACGGAGATGACCGAACCGGCCATGACCATCCGCTGGTCGTAGCCGAACGACGAGCTCTGAAGCCGCGAAAGACCCAGCGTCAGCGTCATGTTGCTCTCCGAGCGCAGCACGATCAGCGGCCAGAGGAAGTCGTCCCAGGCGCTGATGAAGGTGTTGATCACCACCACCAGGATCGCGCCCCACGCGGACGGCAGGTACAGGTACCGGAACCGCTGCCACTCGTTCGCGCCGTCGAGCATCGCCGAGTCCTCGATCTCGCGCGGTACGGCGAGGAACGCGCCCCGCATCAGCAGGACGTTGATGGCGCCCACGAACCCCGGCAGCCACACCCCGGCCAGGCTGTCGACCAGGCCCAGGTCGCGGATGCTCAGGAACAGCGACACCATGATCGACTCGAAGGGGAACATCATCGAGGCGACCAGCACCACCCAGACCGCCTTGCGGCCCTTCCAGCCGGGCTTGGAGAGCATGTAGCCGGCCGTGGTGGAGAACACCAGCTGGCTGGTGACCGACAGGGCGACCACGATCAGGCTGTTCTTGATGTATGTGGCCACCGGGACCTGGTCGAAGACGGTCCGGTAGGCGCGCAGGGTCGGGTCGTGCGGCAGCAGCGTGGCGTCGGCGCCGAAGACGTCCTCGCCGGTGCCCTTCAGGGAGGCCAGCAGCTGCCAGAGCAGGGGGCCAACCGTGAGACCGAGCACGAGGAACAACAGCAGGTAGCGGACGAGGAGTTCACGCGGGCGGCCGTAGTCCCGCCAGCGGGGCATCAGGCGCCGGCGCCTGTCCAGAGCCGTGCTCACGACTCGTCCTCCTTCGTCAGGCGCTGCGCCAGCAGGGTCAGCCCCAGCGTCAGCGCGAACAGGGCAACACTGACGGCCGAGCCGTAGCCGGCGTTGCCGGTGATGGGGTCCAGGCCGACGTCCCGGATGTAGAAGGGCAGGGTGCGGTCGGCGCCGCCGGGGCCGCCGGTGGAACTTCCGAGCATGTAGATCTCGGTGAACACCCGCAGCGAGCCGATACCGGTGAGCGTGCCGACGAGCATCATGGCCTGGCGGACACCGGGCACGGTGATGTGCCAGAAGCGGCGGACCGCGCCGGCGCCGTCCATGGCGGCGGCCTCGTGGAGTTCCTTCGGCACGTTCCCGAGCGCGGCCAGGTAGAAGACCATGTACCAGCCGAGGCCCTTCCACAGCGTCAGGCCCATCGCGGACAGCAGGATCAGCCACGGGTCGGACAGGAAGGGCATGGCCGACTTGATCAAGTGGCCTTTCTCCAGCCAGGTGTTGACCAGCCCGTCGTCCGCGAGCAGCCACTGCCAGCTCAGGCCGACGACGACGCTGGAGGCCAGCACCGGCGTGTAGAAGGCCGAGCGGAAGAACCCGATGCCGGGGAGGTTCTTCTCCACCAGGACCGCCAGCAGCAACGGCAGCAGCACCATCAGCGGTACGACGATCAGGGCGTACAGGATGCTGTTGCGGGTCGCCAGCCAGAAGTCCGAGTCGTCCAGCATCCGCGTGTAGTTGTCGAGCCCGACATAGCTCGCGGCACCGCCCAGCGGCTTGGCGTTCGTGAACGACAGCAGCAGCGTGTTGAGGAACGGGAACACCCCGAACACCACCGCGCAGACGATCGCGGGAGCGGTCCAGAGCCAGGGCAGCCACCAACGGCGATACATGGCCGCCCCGTTGGCCCCGGCCGCCGGGCCCGGAAGCAGGGCCCGGAGCCGGGAGGGCTTGCCGGCCGGCGCGGCGGCGGTGCGCTCCGCGCCGGACACGGACACCGGCTTGGTGATCTGAGCCGTCACCGTCAGCCCGCCTGCTTCAGCAGCTCGTTCGCCTTCTCCTGGGCGTCCTTCACGGCGTCCGCCGCGCTCTTCTTGCCCTGCATGGCCAACTGGACCTGGGAGACGATCGCGTTCTGCACGGCCGGGGAGAGGTTCGTCTGGTTGGTGCTGGCCGTCTTCAGCTGGTCGGCGACGAGCTTGCGGGCCTGGGAGAACGGGTCGCTGCCGGTGACGTTCTGGAAGAACGGGTCGCTCAGCGACTCGGTGGTGGTCGGGAAGATCACCACGGCCGGGTCCTTGCACCAGGCCGTCTGGTTCTCGGCGTTGGTGAGGAACTCCGCGAACGACAGTGCGGTGGGGGCGTTCTTGCTGGTCGCGGCGACCGAGATGTACTGCGGCGCACCGGCGGAGGCGCGGCCGAGCGCGTCGTAGGGCTGCTGGCCGACGGCCGTCTTGTCGTAGATCGACGGGCTGTTCTGCTTCACGAACCGCACGAAGCTCGGGTTCGTCGAACCGTAGGCCACCTTGCCCTGGCTGTAGAGCGTGGACGGGTCGTTGCTGGAGGACAGCGAGTCCTTCGGCATCGCGCCGGCCTTGTAGAGCTTCGCCATCCACGCCACCCACTGGGTGGTGCGCGGGTCGTCGGCGAAGACGGCGGACTTGCCGTCGGAGGAGAGGACCTTGATGCCCATCTGGTCGAAGTCGGCGGGGATGCGCCAGATCGGGTTGGCCATCGTCGCGTAGAACTTGCCGTCGCCCGCCTTGGCGACCTTCTCGTAGTCGGCGAACAGCCCGAACAACGTTGTCGGCGGCTTCGCCGGGTCGACCCCGGCCTTCTCCAGCAGGTCCTTGTTGTACGTCAGGACGACGCCACCGGTGTACCAGGGCAGCACCGTGTGGATCGACTTGCCCGAGGCGTCCTTGAAGGTGCCGGACTTCCAGAACGACGGGACGAAGGGCTTGGACGCGTCGGGGTCCTTGGTGCCGACGTCGAGCAGGTAGCCGGCCTTGGTGAGGGCCGTCGCCGTCGGCGCGTTGACGTTGATGACGTCCGCCAGCGTGCAGGCCTGGGCGTCGGCGACCGTGCGGCTGGTGAAGGTGTTGTCGCCGGGATCGTCGATCCACTTGACCTTGGTGCCGGGGTGTGCCTTCTCGAAGGCGGCGATCACCCCGTTGAAGAAGTTCCCGAAGTCTTTCTTCAGGTTGGTCGTCTGGAAGGTGATGTCGCCCTTGACGTCGCCGGTGAGCTTCCCCGACCCGACGTTGCCCTTGTCGACCTTGCAGCCGCCGGCCGTGGAGTCGCCGCTGTCGGAACCTCCCGACAGGCCGCAGCCGGTGGCGGCGAGCGACAGAGCGGCGATACAGGTCAGGGTGCGGGTCAGTCTCTTTGCACGCATGTGATGGGCCCTCCTGCGACCGGGCGGGTCAGGGATGTGGCTGGTTCAATCAACCAACTTCGACTCCGATTGATGAAAAGGTGGACCAGAATTCATCGGAGGTCAATGGTTTGCCGTGTTGCTTTTAGGTTCCGTGGGAGATTCAGTGCCGGTGCTCGTGGTCCGGGTGCGAGGGGTCGCCGGGGTGCTCGTACCCGTGCGCGTACACGACGCCGGCCCGTGCCTGGTCCAACCAACCGAAGAATGCGCGTCGGCCCGCCGCGCGACGCAGTTCGGCGATGATGGCCTCGCGGACCTGTTCGTACGGCAGGAGATCCGACGTCTCGTGGAAGGGGTCTGCTCCGCGGGTCAGAGCGGCGGGGGTGAGGAAGCGGTCCCGGTTGCGGTCGTAGTAGTCGTAGACCGCCTCCTCGGGGATCAGCTGCTCTTGTTCCAGTTGTTCGAGGAGGGTGCGGGCGGCTGGGGAGTGGGCCAGGGCTACGGCGACGATGCTGCCGAGGTCTGCGACGGCTTGGGGTGTGGGTTGTTCGTCGGGTGCGGCGGCGTGGGGGCTGGTCGCGCAGTTCCCCGCGCCCCTAAAAGCCGATGGCGGGGCGGAGTTGAGCAGCTCACGTATCTCGCAGGCCTGTCGGGCCAGCTCGTCGATCACCACCACCTGGGTTGCCCAGCGGCGTCGCTGGCGTTCCGCCCGTGCGAAGGCCTCTGGTTGGCTCTCGCGGTCTCGGGCCGGGACGGCTTCCAGCAAGGCGTCCACGCGGCCCTTCGGGACCGGCCTGCCTTGTACCTTCGCCGCGTCTTCCTCCCTCACGGCGTCACCTCCAGTTCCACTGCCTCCGTGTACGCCACGCACCCGTGCCAGCCCACCTTCGCCATCAACCAGTACGAACCTGGCGGCACCCTCGAACCGTCCACCTCGATCACGGCCTCGGTCTCTTCCCCGCCCGCCACGGTGAAGCCCTGCACGCCCGGCTCGACGCCGGGCCAGGTGCCCCAGGAGGAGACGGCCCAGAGGGTGCCGTTGACGGGGCCTCGGGTGGTGTTGCGCAGGGTCACGGGGACGCGGGCGTGGTCGCCGCGTCGTACGGTGACTCGGTCGACTCCCAGAGCGCACAGCAGCGTTGGTCCGTGGTGGCCGTCCGGTGGCACGTCCAGTGCCACCACGTCCTCGTACGTCTGTCCGCCGTACGTCAGCCGGGCCGCGAGCCAGTGGCGGCCGGGCTCGGGGTCGGGCGGTGGGGTCACCGTGACCTCGGTGAGGCTGAAGCCGCCGGGGCCGAGGGCGTACGGCAGTTCCGTGGGCTCGGTGGACCAGCCGGGGGGCACCTCGAAGGTGACGGTTCCCGACACGGGTGCGTCGGTGAGCTCCGAGCCGATCCGGACGGTGGCCGTGACCGGGCCGGAGACCGTGAGGGCGGTGGGGGAGACGTACAGGGCGACCGGCATGTTGCCGCGCGGGGCGGGGCCGGAGTTGTGGAGCCAGTAACGGGTGTGGACGGGCTGGGCGGGTTCGGCGGCGGCCACTCCGGGGCCGGGCGTGGGATCGGCGCCGTCGGCGGGTCCTGCCAGTACCGTCGCCACCTCGAAGCCCGCCAGAGCGACCTCCAGCACCCCGTCCGGGCCCGGCGCCAACGGCTCCCCGGGCCGCTCCAGTACGTCCGCGCGGGCGCCCTGGGTCCAGCCGTGCGGTCGGTGTATCCGTGCCTGTACCGGACGGCCGTTGACCTCGTGCACGCGGACGACGACTCCGCTCGCCGGGTCGGGTTGCGCGGTGCCGCCGCGGGCCAGCGGGGAGCCGGTGGGCTTGAGTGCGTCGAGCAACACCTCGCCCGGGGGCTCCAGTTGGAGCAGAGTGCTGTTGCGGGGCAGGAGCGGGTCCTTGGAATCGGTGCGCAGCCGTGCGGTGAGCGGGCGGTTGAAGTCGTGGCCCCGCCTCGGGAGTTGGCTGTCCCGCCAGTCGCCCTCGCTCGCGACGACCGCGTAGTCGAAGGTGTGGGACCAGCGTTGGAGCTGGAATGCGGAGCCGTCGGGGGCCGTGCGGCGGGGCGGGTCGACCCAGATGCCGGAGGGCCAGCCGGTGCAGGAGCGCATGAGGGACATGTAGAGGTCGCCGGACGAGGTGACCACGCAGCCCGGCGTGCCCCGGTTCAGGACGGCGAAGCTCCGGCCGTCCCAGGCGTCGCCCGGCGGCAGCGCCTCGCCGCCGCCCGCCGCGGTGGCCGTCACGGTGAAGTCGTCCAGGTCGGATATGAGCGCGTCGACAGCCTTGGCGTCCCCCGCGGCATCGGCGCCCGCCACCACCAGCAGCGGCAGCCGCTCCAGGTCCCGCAGATCGGCGCCCGGCACCCACTCCTCGCGCAGCGAGGCGCGCGGCGCGACCCACACGGCCGCCACACCGCCCTCGGCGAGCTGCCGGCGCAGTTCGCGCCCGGCGGCCGGGTCCCAGCCGAGGGCCTCGGCGACCACGGAGTTGCGGTCGGGGCCGCCGACGGCGATCCGGATGTCGGGGAGGTTGGAGTCGACCTCCAGGTCGCCGTAGCGGGGGCCGCCCGCGATGGTCGAGGTCGCGGTGACCCCGGCGCGGACCAGGGCGGCGGCGAGCTCGGCGCCCAGCTCGCCGGCCACCTTCCAGTCGGCGTAGATCAGCTCGGCGACGCCGATCGAGCGGTGTCCGAGGAGCGTCCCGGAGCCGTCCCGGACGGCGACCCGTGCGGTGGAGCCGAGCCCGAACCAGGTGTTGGCCGGGTTGTCCAGCGTCCACGGGAACCGTTCGCTGTCCACCTCCACGAACCCGAACCCACGCCCGATCACCGCGTCCGCCACCTCGTGCACCGGCAGCCCGCCGCGCACGTCGGACGGCCAGCGCACCCGGATGAGCCGGTCGGCGCCGTCGTACCCGTCGACGGTGGTGGAGACGTCGAGACGGTCGACGCCCTTCCAGAGCGTCAGCCGCTGTGTGTAGGTGAAGAGCCCGAGGTCGGCGCGGACGGTGACGCGCTGTCCGGCCGGGGAGTGCTCGACCGTGACCTCGGCGTCGACGTCCCCGCTGCGGGCGGCGGTCGTACCGGTCGGGGTGAGGTGCCAGGGGCCTTCACCGAAGCGCGGATGCCTCGGGTACTCCTCCTGTACGACGAGTTCGTTGCCGATGTCGCCGGGGCGCAGCAGTTCGCGAGCGTTCTCGCCAATCGCCCGCAGACTGCTGACCCCGCCGCCGCGCGCGGGGTCGACGGTCAGCTCGTAGAACTCGTTACGGATCGAAGTCCCTTCGGCGGGCGCCCACTTGGCGGCGCCGCCCTCAGTGAGCGGGACGGCCTTCAGGCCCAGGCCCGGGACATCCGGTACGACGACCCGCAGCCGGCCGTCGTCCTCGCGCACCGCGGGGAGGGGGAGGCCGGTGCTCTCGTCGACCGGGAGCAGGCCCTTGTCCTCGACGGTCAGTACGTCCTTGCGCGCCCAGGTCGCGGAGTTGAAGACGACCAGATCGGCGCCCCCGCCCGGCAGCGGGACGACCCGGTCCGCGAGCGCCTGGGTGGCGTCGGTGTGCACGGTCTCGGCGAGGTCGTACAACTCCCGCCAGCCGGTGAGGAGATCGATGTAGACCTGGTCCGACTCCGAGCCGGTGATGGCGTCGTGGTGGGCGCCGTACACCAACTGCCGCCAGGCCTTGTCGAGTGCCGCGTCCGGATAGGGGTGCCCGGCGGTGAGGGAGGCGAGCGTCGCCCAGGCCTCCGCGTCGGCCAGCAGCGTCTCGCCGTACCGCTGGGCCTGCTTGGTGTCGATGTAGGAGACGTCCTTGCCGGTGTAGACCGGGTTCATGTCCCGGGTCTGCGGCGAGGCCTTGCGGCCCTCGGCGTCGAGCTCCGCGCGCACGGCGGCGAAGAAGTCCCGTGGGATCGCGCTGACGAAGCGCGGCCAGACGTAACGGGCGTTCCAGCTGCGGTGGATGTCCATCACCCAGCGGCACGGCGGCGCGTAGTCCCCGCCGACGGGGAGCATCACGTTGCGCGTGAGCGCGACCTTCTTCAGCCCCCTGAACAGCTTGAACGCGGCCTGTTCGGCCGCCGGCAGGGTCGGCGCGTTGTCGATCGCCCAGCCCGCGCCGTAGTGGTTGACCATGTACGCGGTGAGGATGCCGCGCCCCGAGGGCGCGATCCAGTCGAACTCGGCCGGAAACTGCATCCGTTGGGGATCGCGCGGCTCCTCGCCGAACACCGACAGCGTCGGCCCCCACTGGTGGAACGGCCCCCGTGCCCAGGAGCTGGAGGTGACCCCGGCGTCCGCCATCAGCCCGGGGAACTGCGGATCGTGCCCGAACGCGTCGAGCTGCCACGCGGTTTCGGGCGAGGCCCCCATGATCCCGCGCTGGTATCCGTCCCCGTAGAGCGCATTGCGTACGGTGGCCTCGGCGCCGGTGAGGTTGGTGTTCGGCTCGTTGTAGGTGCCGCCCATGATCTCGACGCGCCCGGTGCGGATCAGCTGGCGCAGGAAGGCGCGCTCCTCCGGGAAGGAGTCCCAGTACGGCTTGAGGTAGTCGACCTCGGCGAGCACGAAGGTGTACGCCGGATCGCGTCGGGCCAGGTCGCAGTGGGCGCGGACCAGGCTCATCCCGGACTGGCCGCGCGAGTCGAAGGTGCGGGCGGGCAGTCCGGTGCCGGCCGGGTCGTCGGCGACGTCCCAGGTCTCGGTGTAGGCGGCCTGGGTGTTCCACCAGACGGGGTCGTAGTGGAAGTGGCTGACCATGAACATGGTCCAGCCGGGCTCGGCGGCCGTGAACGGGGCAGTGTGCCGGGCGGTCAGCTCCCCGTCGACGGCGACGACCGTGATCTCGTCGCCCTCGCCGGTCACGGGTATCTCGGCGCGCGCGGTGCCGTCGTCGGCCGTCGTCACCAGGGTCTCCCCGACCCCGCGCAGAGAGCCCGGGCCCTCGGCCGTCAGACGGACCGTGCGGCCCGGAACATGGCTGATCTCGGCGACCACCAGCTGGTACGGCTGCTCGACGGTTCCGGCGAAGAGCTCGGTCGACTCGACAGAGGTGACGCGCATGGGTCTCCTACGAGGATGCTCGGCGGAGCCCCATCCTGCACCGAAGGGATGGTTCAAACAACCATCTACGCGTGTACTCGGTGAATCATCTATGCAATATCACTGCGCTCGGCAGCGTTGATCGCGCTGCTCAGCGGGTACGGCGGCCCTTCGCCGAGTGCTGCGGCACGATGTGGTCGGTCAGCGCGAGGGAGGCGCTCGCGCGCTGGTAGGAGAGCTGCGCGACCCGGACGTAGAGGCAGTCGAGCAGCACCAGGACGGAGTGCCGGCCGCCGATACCGGTGAGGAAGTTGGTCTCCGAGGCCGACGAGACAAGCCGGATGTCGGCGGCCTTGGCGAGCGGTGAACGCGGGTCGGAGGTGACCGCCACGGTGGTGGCGCCGCGCTCCTTGGCCAGCTCGAACGGCTCGATGGTCTCCCGGGTCGCCCCCGAGTGCGAGATGCCCACGGCCACGTCCGCCGGGGTGAGCAGGGCGGCGGAGGTCGCCCCGCCGTGCACCTCGGTCCAGCCGCGCACCGAGCAGCCGATGCGGAACAGCCGGGTCTCGGTCTCCAGCGCGACCGCCCCGCTGCCGCCGACGCCGTAGAGGTCGATCCGGCGGGCCCGGGCCATGGCGTGGGCCGCGCGCTCGATCGCGTCGAGGTCGATCCGGTCGATGGTCTGCTGGACCGCGCGCAGATCGGCACTGCCGACGACCTGCACGACCCGCTCCAGACTGTCGTCCGGGGAGATGTCCGGGCCGATCTCGGCGGTGCCCCAGTCGGAGACCTCGCCGCGGCCGTGCTCCTTGGCCAGCTCGATCAGCAGATGCTGGTAGGAGTCCAGGCCGATGGCCCGGCAGAAGCGGGTCACCGTCGCCTGGGAGGTGCCGGTGCGGCGGCCCAGTTCGGCGGCCGAGCAGTGGGTGACGGCGGCCGGATCCTCCAGGATCAGCTCGCCGACCTTGCGCAGGGAGCCGGCCAGCCGGGGCAGCTCGGTGCGGATCAGTGTCGTGACGTCCGTCGGAGGCATGAGGAGAAGGTATCAGCCACCGCTCGGGTGACTCCTTGAATACCAGGACCGACCAGGACCGACAGAAGGGGTGCCGTGCTGGTCGATTGAACGCATCGGGCATCCTGTGGTTTATTGATTCACCGATGGAGATGTATAGGGTGATTCAATCCATCAGTGGGGAGTGAGTGCCGCGTGTCCGTCGAGTCCGTCAGCGCCCAGGGCTTCGCGCAGCAGAGCCTGGCCGTCCTTCAGCAGGTCACCGAGTCCGCCCGCGCCGACGTGGCGGGCGCCGCGGGACTGATCGCCGACTGTGTGCGCGCCGACGGCGTCATCCAGGCGTTCGGCACCGGCCACTCGCAGGCCATGGTCCTCGAAGTCGCGGGCCGGGCGGGCGGGTTGGTGCCCACGAATCGACTGAGCATCGCCGACCTCGTCCTCTACGGCGGTGACGCCCCGTCCGTCCTCGACGACCCGCTCCTCGAACGGCAACCTGGCGTGGCCGCGCGCCTGTACGACCTCGCGGCGCCGCGCCCCCAGGACCTCTTCGTGATCATCTCCAACTCGGGGGTGAACAACGTCATCGTGGAGATGGCGCTGCGCGTGAAGGAAGAGGGGCACAAGCTCCTGGCCATCACGTCCCTCACCCACACCCACGCGGTCCCGGCCGGTCACTCCAGCGGCAAGAAGCTCGTCGACCTCGCCGATGTGGTGCTCGACAACGCGGCCCCTCGGGGGGACGCGTTGCTGGAGCTGCCGGGTGGGGGTGCGGTGTGTGCGCTGTCCACTTTGACCGGGGTGATGTTGGTGCAGATGGCTGTCGCCGAGGCGTCGGCCGTGCTGCTTGCCTCCGGGGAGCGGCCGCCGGTTTATGTCTCCGCGAACGTGCCCGGGGGCTTCGAGGGGAATCTGGAGTTGGAGAAGCGGTACGCGGGGCGGATTCGGCGTACGGCCAGTTAGGGGCGGGTTGGGGGTTCTGGGGTATCGCGGGGAGCTGCTGGCCGGTGGGGGCTGGTCGCGCAGTTCCCCGCGCCCCTTATGCGTGTGCCCTTTACTCGACAGGTACCGGCGTCAGGGCTACGGCCAATGGATAGGCGCCCGTTGTCAGCGGTGTCCCCGAGGTCCCGGTCGCTGTGTCGACCGGGACCAGTTTGTTGCCGTCGGCCGTCGTGACGTAGGCCGTGTCGCCGTTCCAGTCCAGGCCCACGTCGAAGGCGGATCTTCCCACCGTGACCTTCGTGCCCGGTGCGCCCGTCACCGTGTCGATCGGGGTGACGTAGTCCCCGGTGCTGGGGCTGACCCACAGGGTTCGGCCGTCCGGGGACAGGGCGAGGCCGTATGCCTGGCCGGTGACCAGGAGGGTCGGCTCGGTGTCGTTCGTGGTCGTGTCGATCGGAGTGACCGTCGAGCCGCCGGAGTTGGAGACGTACACCGTCCTGCCGTCGGGTGCGGCGACGATGTTGAAGGGGCGAGGGCCGACCTGGATCGCGGTGCCGGCCGTCCTCGTGGTGAGGTCGACCGGAGTGACGGTGTTGTCGTGGATGTTCGGCACGTACAGCGTCCCGCCGTCCGGAGTGATCGCCATGTTCTCCGGTCCGGACCCCACGGCGATGGCCGTACCCGCCTTAAACGTGCCGGTGTCCACCGGCTGTACGGTCCCGTCCGTGTAGTTGGCCACCCACAACGTCCCACCGTCGGGCGTCAGCGCGAGCCCGGCCGGAACACGCCCCACACCGACCGTGGCGGTGACCTTGTCGCTCGGCACGTCGATGACACTGACGGTGTCGGAGCCCTGGTTGGCGGCGTAGGCGGTACGGCCGTCGGCGCTCACGACGACCTCGCCGGGGTTGTTCCCGACGGCGATGTCCGTGGTCTTTCCTGAACCCAGGTCGATCGAACTCACCGACGCACCACTGAAGTTGGCCGTCAGCGCCCTCAACGCACCGGTTCTGTCGGTGACCTGGACCGGGATCGCCCGGTCGAGCAGCCCGGTACCCGAGACCACGACCGAGTGCACGCCCTCCTCGACCCCGGTCAACGTGACCGTGGCCGAGGCACTGCCTCCGGCCGGGACCGTCGCGGTGCCCTCGGTCGGCGAGGCGGTGACACCGTCCGGCACCTCGAGCTTCCAGGAGACCGTACGGGCTTCCCTGTCCGAGAACTTGAGAGTCACCGTCTGCGAGGCGCCCGGTTTCAGGCTGACGGAGGTGGGGGAGAACGCGGCGTCGACGCCGGGGTCGGGTGCGGTCTCCAGCATCGTCGTGTAGAGGAACTGGTCCATCACTCCCGGCGACACCTGCTCGGGTACGGCGTCCAACTCCTTGCGCTCACCCCTTAGTCGGGTCCAGTACTCCGACACGGCGTCCGTGTCGCCCCGCTTGTCGGCGAGCAGCAGATCCACGGCCGTCCGCCCCGCGCTTCCGTACTGCCCGAGCTTGTCCAGCCAGGCGGAGGTCTCGTCGAGGAACCCGGGGTTGTCGAGCCGGGTCCGCAACTCGGCGGGCGTGGCGGCCATGTCGG
Source organism: Streptomyces sp. RG80 (assembly GCF_040446465.1). Classification (NCBI taxonomy): domain Bacteria; kingdom Bacillati; phylum Actinomycetota; class Actinomycetes; order Kitasatosporales; family Streptomycetaceae; genus Streptomyces; species Streptomyces sp. RG80. The sequence continues at coordinate 344,266 of NZ_JBEAAJ010000003.1, forward strand.
AGAAGTACGAGCGGAGTGCGGCGGCGGCCCGGTCGAGCCCGCTGTCCTGCTCGTACGCCGTGCGGAAGGCGGCGATGAGGTTGGTCAGCGTGGGGGACTCGGTCGCGTCGAGCTGGGAGGAGTAGTTGTTCTCGGCGAAGATCCGCAGCCACTTGGCGGCGGACGGGCCGGCCAGGTCGCGGACGGAGGCGAGGAACGCCGCCCGGGGGTCGTAGGACTTCGGGTTCCAGAGATACGCGGCCGACGTGAACAGCGCCGGCTTGCTGGCCTCGCCCTGGACCATCGGGTTGGCGGTCACTCCGGTCGCGGCGCTCGCCACGCCGGGTTCACGGCCGGTGTAGGGGCCGAGGAGGAGGCGGCTGGTGACGTAGTCGTTGACCGGGTAGTTGTCCCAGATCAGGATCGGGTGGCCGAACACCTCGCGGGCCTGGGTCACTTGGGCGGTGGTGATGGTCGGCGCGATCACACCGACGCCGGTCCACTCGACGACCACGGCCGGGTCGAGCTTCTCGCGCAGGGCCGTCTTGTAGGGGGAGTCGGCGAGGTCGGAGTACTCGGTGGGGACCATCTCCAGCGGCCGGAGACCCGAGTGCGTGGCCGAGAAGTCCTCCCAGACCCTGTTGAGGAGATGGGCCTGAGCCGTGCCCGCCGCCCCGCCGCCCGTCCCGAACTTCTCCTCGTCGGCGGCGCAGTTCCACTTGGTGTAGCTGATGTCGTCCAGCGGGATCGCGAACGACCGCACGCCGATGGCGTACAGCGAGTCGAACTTGCGGGTGAGGGCCGCGATGTCGGAGTCGGACGAGTAGCAGACCGACAGTCCGGGGGAGAGGGCGTAGGTGAAGCGGACGTGGTTGGCGGCGGCGCGGTCGACCAGTTGCTTCAACTGCCCGAGTTCCGCGGGCGGGTACTCGTCCCGCCACTGGGCGCGCAGATAGGGGTCGTCCTTGGGGGAGTAGACGTACACGTTCTGCTTGGTGCGCCCGTAGAAGTCGAGCTGGCTGAGGCGTTCGGCGTGGGTCCAGGGGGTGCCGTAGAAGCCCTCGATGACTCCGCGCAGGGCGGCGGTGGGCCAGTCACGGATCCTGGCCTCGGGCAACTCGCCGGAGGTGCCGAGGAGTTGGCGCAGGGTCTGGGCGGCGTAGAAGGTGCCGGTCGCGTCGGATCCGGACAGGGCGACGAGGGTACGGCCGTCCCGGCGGCCGGAGGCCAGGGCGTAGCCGCCGGAGGGGAGCCCGGCCGGGGACCGGGCGCCCAGGCGTCTCAGGGTCTCGGTGGTGCCGGGGCCGTCGAGATAGACCGTGAAGGCGGCCGACGCGGGGGGCTTGTCGACCGTCACGATCCGGTCGGCGCCGGCGTCCCGCAGGGCGGCCTCGACGACCTTGCGGGCCGAGGGGTCGGTGTCCGGGCCGACGACCTCCACGACCCGGTCGGGGACCGTGAACCGGCCCGGCCCCCACGTCATGCTCTGCGGCTTCGGCCATACGGCGGGCTGCAGTGGAGCGGCCGAGGCAGTGGTGGTCAGGGACGGAGTGATGAGACCGGCGGCCATCAGCAGCACGGCGGCCACCCTCGCTGATCTCGTCGAGCGTCTACGAAAGGTGAATTCATCCACCGGGGGAGTGTAGGGATGTCGATTCAATCATTCAATGGTGTGTTCAGGGGAAGTGTTGTCGGCAATCTTGACGGCCTGGATGTTACCGGTAACATTTCCTGTCGTGCTGCGAGAAACCCGCGTTGTCGAAGCCCCGGTGTTCAGCCCGGCAGCCGTCGTCGCCTCATGCGTCGGCTTCGTTCTGATCGGTGTGCTGCAATCCCTGTACGGCCCGGCGATCCCCGCCTTCCGCGAGGAGTTCGGGCTGTCCCCGTCGGGCGCCGGACTGGGGCTCAGCGCACATTTCGTCGGCGGGGTGGCCGGGGTGCTGCTGTTCGACCGGTGCTTCGGGGCGATCGGCAACCGGCGGATCCTCGGAGCCTCGTATCTGCTCATGGCCGTGGGCGCGGCGGGCTTCGCGCTCGCCCCGGACTGGCCCCTCGCCCTCGCCGCCGCGCTGCTGGCCGGCCTCGGCTTCGGCGGTATCGACTACGGCCTCAACCAGCTGTTCGCCGTCGGCTTCGGGCACCGCTCGACGGCGATGCTGAACATCCTCAACGCCCACTTCGGCATCGGCGCGATCCTCGGCCCAGTGCTGATCGGCGCGGTCGGCGCCGAGCACTACCCGGCCGTCTTCCTCGCCTTCGCACTGGTCAACCTGCCGCTGCTGCTGTGCCTGAAGGGCGTCCGGGACAAGGCGCCGCAACCGTCCGAGGCGGCCGGCGACTCCGGCGCCGTCCTCGGCCGCAGCCTCGGCTCGGTGCTCGCGGTGTTCGTCACGCTGTACGTCCTGCACGTCGGCATCGAGGCCGGTGTCGGCGGCTGGGAGCCCACCCATCTGGAGACCGTCGGCTACGGGGCCGGGGCCGCCGCGACCGCCACGTCCGTCTACTGGCTGATGATGACCGTGGGCCGGTTCCTGGCCGCGCCCCTGGCACTGCGCTTCTCGGCACAGGCGATCATCACGGTCTCCTGCGCCGGCATGACGGTCTGTCTGCTGCTGGCGTCCATCAGCGAGTTGGCGCCCTACGCCTACGCCGGCGTCGGCCTCTTCATCGCACCGCTCTTCCCCACCGGACTGCCCTGGCTGCATCGCGTGGCCCCCGGGTCCCGGCGCGCCGGAGCCCTGGTCATCGCCGCCTCGATGGTGGGCGGAGTGGTGGCCGGACCGGCGCTCGGCAAGGCCATCGAATGGTCCGGCGTCGAGGCCGTACCGCTGATTCTCGGCGCCGTCTCGGCCCTGTGCCTGGCGGCGACGCTCTGGCTGATCCGCAGCACCCGTTCGCGCAGTACCGGTTCCCGCTGAACACCACCTGTACGAACACCCCCTGTACGAACGCCACTTGTACGAACGCCACTTGTACGAACACCTCCTGTACGAACACCTCTTTGGAAGGAAGCTCCGCATGCCCGCACTGACGACGACGTCCGACGGTTTCCTGCTGCACGGCGAGCCGTTCCGCATCCTCTCCGGCGCCATGCACTACTTCCGTATCCACCCCGACCAGTGGGCCGACCGGCTGCGCAAGGCCCGGCTGATGGGCCTCAACACCGTCGAGACCTATGTGCCCTGGAACGCCCACCAGCCGGACCCGGACGGCGAGTTGGTCTTCGACGGCCTCCTCGACCTGCCCCGCTATCTGAGCCTCGCCCAGGCGGAGGGCCTGCGCGTCCTGCTGCGCCCGGGCCCGTTCATCTGCGCCGAGTGGGACGGCGGCGGTCTGCCCGGCTGGCTCACCTCGGACCCGGACATCCGGCTGCGCACCTCCGACCCCCGCTTCACCGACGCCGTCGACCGCTACCTCGACCGGCTGCTGCCCCCGCTGCTGCCGCACATGGCCGAGGCGGGCGGCCCCGTCATCGCCGTACAGGTCGAGAACGAGTACGGGGCCTACGGCGACGACATCGCCTACCTCAAGCACCTCCAACAGGCCTTCCGGGACCGGGGAGTCGAGGAACTCCTCTTCACCTGCGACCAGGCCATCCCCGAGCACCTGGCCGCCGGCAGCCTGCCCGGCGTCCTCACCACCGGCACCTTCGGCGGACGCATCGACGCCGCGCTGGACCAGTACCGCGCGCACCGGCCCGAGGACCCGCTGATGTGCGCCGAGTTCTGGATCGGCTGGTTCGACCACTGGGGCGGCCCGCACCACACCCGGGACGCCGCCGACGCCGCCGCCGACCTGGACCGACTGCTCACCGCGGGCGCCTCCGTCAACATCTACATGTTCCACGGCGGCACCAACTTCGGCTTCAACAACGGCGCCAACCACAAGCACGCCTACGAGCCCACCGTCACGTCCTACGACTACGACGCCCCCCTCACCGAGTCCGGCGACCCCGGCCCCAAGTACCACGCCTTCCGCGAGGTCATCGCCCGCCACGCCACCGTCCCCGACGAGCCGGTCCCGGCCCCGGCCCCCAAACTCCCGGCCACCACCGTCGAGTTGACCCACCGCGCCGCCCTGCTCCCGCACGCGGGCACCCTCGCCGCCCCGCTGCGCACCGAAGACCCGGCGATGATGGACGAGTTGGGCCTGAGTTCCGGCTACGCCCTCTACCGGACCACCGTCCCCACGGCCGGCCAGGGCCTGCTGCACTTCGCGGGCGGCGTCGGCGACCGCGCCCAGGTCTTCCTGGACGGCGCACCCGTCGGCGTACTGGAGCGCCGCCACCACGACGAGGCCCTCCCCGTGGTCGTACCCCGCGCGGGCGCCACGCTGGAGGTGCTCGTGGAGAACATGGGCGGCGTCAACTACGGCCCCCGCATCGGCGCCCCCAAGGGCCTGCTGGGCCCGGTCTCCTTCGACGGCACCGTCCTGCGCGCCTGGGACAACCACCCGCTGTCCCTCACCGACCTGTCCGCCGTGCCCTTCGCCCCGTCGGACGCGACCACGGACGCCGTACCCGCCTTCCACCGGGGCACCTTCGAGGTGACCGACCCGGCCGACGCCTTCCTCGCCCTGCCCGGCTGGACCAAGGGCCAGGCCTGGGTCAACGGCTTCCACCTCGGCCGCTACTGGAACCGCGGCCCCCAGCACACCCTGTACGTGCCCGCACCGGTCCTGCGCCCCGGTGGCAACGAACTCGTCCTCCTCGAACTGCACGCCACCACCGGCACCACCGCCCGGCTGACCGACACCCCCGACCTCGGGCCGGTGAACTTCTGATGCCGCACCACCTGCGCGTGCCCGCCCCCGCCGGACCCCCGCTGACGGGCCACCTGCCCTTCGCCGACGCCCCGGGCGTGCCCGACCCGATCGAGGTCACCAGCCGCTACCTCACCCGCGGCGGACGCCCCTGGTTCCCCGTCTCCGGGGAGTTCCACTACTCCCGCTACCCGGCCGCGGAGTGGGAGGAGGAGCTGCTGAAGATGAAGGCGGGCGGGGTGACCGTCGTCGCCGCCTACGTCATCTGGATCCACCACGAGGAGACCGAGGGCCGGATCCGCTTCGACGGCGACCGCGACCTGCGGCGCTTCGCCGAACTCTGCGCCCGCCACGGCCTGGACTTCATCCCCCGCATCGGCCCCTGGGTGCACGCCGAGGTCCGGGGCGGCGGCCTGCCCGACTGGGTTCTGGCCCGCGACTGCGCACCGCGCACCGACGATCCGGCGTACCTGGACGCCGTACGGCCCTGGTTCGCGGCGATCGCCGAGCAACTGCGCGGCCTCGACCGCGCCCACGGCGGCCCGATCGTCGCCGTCCAGATCGAGAACGAGCTCTACGACCAGCCCGGCCATCTGCTCACGCTCAAGCGCATGGCCCAGGAGGCCGGCCTCGCCGCCCCGCTGTGGACGTCGACCGCCTGGGGCGGGGTCCGACTCCCGCCCGACGAACTGCTTCCGCTGTACGGCGGCTACACCGAGACCTTCTGGACCGAGGCCGACGGCGGCTGGCCCGACACCTGCCGCAAGCACTTCTTCTTCACCCACCAGCGCGACGACGAGGGCATCGGCTCCGACCTGCGCCCGATCGGCAGCGTGCGCGGCAGCGCCCCCGACGCCTTCGCGGACCGATTCCCCTGGGCCACCTGCGAGTTGGGCGGCGGCATGGCGGTCTCCTACCACCGGCGCCCCCGCGTCGACGCCGCCGACATCGCCGCCCTCGGGCTCACCAAGATCGGGTGCGGATCGGTGTGGCAGGGCTACTACATGTTCCACGGCGGCACCAACCCGCCGGGCGAACTGACGACCCTCCAGGAGTCCCACGCCACCGGGTACCCCAACGACCTCCCTGTCCTGACGTACGACTTCCAGGCGCCGCTCGGCGAGTACGGGCAGTACCGCGCCACGTACGACGAACTCCGGCTCCAGCACCTGCTGTTGGCGGACTTCGGGCATCTGATCGCCCCGATGGAGTCGGTTCTGCCGCAGGAGCAGCCGAAGGGGCAGCACGACCGGGAGACCCTGCGCTGGGCCGTGCGCGGGGACGGCGGCTCGGGGTTCCTGTTCGTCAACAACCACCAGCCGCACGAGCCCTTGCCGGACCATCCGGGGACGTCCTTCACGGTGGAGTTCGAGCAGGGTTCGGTGAGTCTGCCGAGCGAGCCCGTGACCGTCCCGTCCGGCGCCACCTTCTGCTGGCCGCTGCGGCTCGACGTGGCCGGGGTACGGCTGGAGTGGGCGACCGCTCAACCGGTGTGCACGGTGGACGACGGCGGCCGAACGGTGCTGGTGCTGACGGCCGTTGAGGGCATCCCGTCTGAACTGGCCTTCGCACAGGACACGGTGAGGTCGTTGTCCGTGCCCTCCGGTGAAGTGACGTACACCGATGGCCGGGTGCTCGTCACTGGGCTGCGTCCCGGGACCGAGGCACTGGTCGAGGTGGAGACCGTGGACGGCGGCCGGGTCGGGCTGCTCGTCCTCGACGCGGCGACCGCGCGGACCGCGTACCGGGGCGTGGTGTGGGGCGCCGAGCGGCTGGTGCTCGCCGAGGGCGGGGTGGTCTTCGACCACGGCGAGATGCGGCTGCACAGTGCCGCCGAGCAGCCGTCGTTCGCCGTCTTTCCGGCGCCGGAGGGGGAGCCGGGGTTCGGTCGGTACACCTTGCCGGCGGAGGGTGTCTTCGCCGGGGAGGCGTCGCTCACTCTCGTACGGTCGGCCGGTCCCGCGCCCGAGCCGGTCACCGGGGTGCAGGGGCGGGCGAGCGCGCCGGACGACAAGTACTTCGACGCGGTGGCCGCGGAGTACCGGGTCGATCTGCCGTCGGATGTGCCGGCGGGGACGTTGTTGCGGGTGCACTGGAGTGGGGACGTGGGGCGGGCGTATGCGGGGGGCGTCCTTGTTGGGGACCAGTTCTGGTCGGGGCGGGTGTGGGACATCGGGCTGGATCGGGTGTCGGAGGGGGTGCTGAGGCTGCGGGTGCTTTCTGCGGCTGAGGGGGCTGCGGTGTACGTGCCGCCGGAGGTCGGGGAGGGGTGGGGGGAGGCGGGCGTCGAGCGGGTGGAGTTGGTGACTACTCGCCGGTGGACTGTGGGATGAGTGTCGGCTGCGGGTGCGTTGTGGCTGGTCGCGCCCGCGCGGCAGAGCCGCATATTGGATACAGTCCCGCGCCCCTTAGGTCGGTACTCCAACCGTATGCTGGGGCCGTCCCGGCACCCTACTGAGGAATCGCCTCCCATGAGCCCCAGTGACGCCCCTGCCCCCAAAGGGCGCAGTCGACGTAACTTCGCGGGGTCGCGGCCGGTCATGGATGACGTCGCCCGGCTGGCCGGGGTGTCCAAGCAGACCGTGTCGCGGGTGCTGAACGAGAACCCGGCCGTGCGACCCGAGACCCGGGAGGCCGTGCAGGCGGCCATGCGGAGTCTCGGGTACCGGCCGAGTCGTAGCGCGCGGTCGTTGGCCAGCGGGCGGACCCGGATGGTCGGGGTCATCTCGTTCGACGCGGCGAGATACGGGCCCGCCAACATCCTCACCGCCATCAACACCGCCGCCCAGGAGGCGGGGTATCTGCTCAGTTCCATCGCCCTCGACGACACCGCCGACCACCACACGGTCACCGAGGCCGTGGACCGGCTGTCGGCCGAGGGGGCGGACGGGGTCATCGCCATCGCGCCGCAGCACCGGGTGGGGCGGGCGCTGGCCGACGCCCGGCTCGACACACCGTTGGTGGTGCTGGAGAACGAGGTCAGGGGCAGCACTCCGCTGGCCACCGCCGACTCCTGGGCCGGCGCCCGCAAGGCCGTCGAGCATCTGCTGCGCCTCGGGCACGACACCGTGTGGCACATCGCCGGGCCGACCGGCTGGACCTCCGCCGACCAGCGCATCGAGAGCTGGCGGGAGACCCTGACGGCGGCCGGCGCCGAGATCCCCGAACTCCTCGTCGGCGACTGGAGCTCGGACTCCGGCTACGAGACGGGGCGGCTGCTGGCCCGGCGTCCGGACGTCACCGCGATCTTCGCGTCCAACGACCAGATGGCCCTGGGTCTGCTGCACGCCCTCCACGAGGCGGGGCGCCGGGTGCCCGACGACGTGAGCGTCGTGGGCTACGACGACATCCCCGAGGCGGCTCATCTGCTGCCGCCGCTCACCACCGTGCGCACCGACTTCGCCGAGATCGGCACCCGTGCGCTGCGGCTCCTGCTGGACCGCATCGACGGACGCGCCGAGGAGCGGGCCGAGCCGGTCATCCCCGTCGAGCTGATCGTCCGTCGCAGCAGCGGACGGCCTCCGCGCGGCTGACAGGCCGCACTCCCTTTTGGCCGGGCTGGGACCGTGGTCGTTTTGTGACTGGCATATGAAAATGATTATCGATAGCGTGTGCCGCGTCGAACCGGGGTGACCGAGGGGGCGGGACCGTTTGAAGACGTGGCGTGAGGTGCGGAGTTTTCCGTTCGCCGTGCGGCTGTTGCTGGTCAATCAGCTGGGCGTCAACACCGGCTTCTACCTCCTCGTCCCCTACCTCGCCGTCCATCTCGGCGAGAACCTCGGTATGTCGGCCGCCGTCGTCGGCGTCGTCCTCGGGGTGCGCAACCTCAGCCAGCAGGGCCTGTTCCTCATCGGCGGGTCGGCCTCCGACCGGCTCGGGGCGCGGGGCGTCATCATCGCCGGGTGCGCGCTGCGGACCGTCGGGTTCGCGCTGTTCGCGCTCGGCGACGGACTGGCGGTGCTCCTCGCGGCGTCCGTGCTCAGCGGAGTGGCGGGGGCGCTGTTCAACCCGGCCGTGCGGGCCTATCTCGCGCAGGAGGCGGGGGAGCGCAAGGCGGAGGCGTTCGCGCTCTTCAACGTCTTCGCCACCACCGGCGCGCTCATCGGCCCGCTGCTCGGCAGCGCGCTGCTGCTCGTCGACTTCCGTACGTCCGCGCTGACGGCCGCCGGCATCTTCGCCGTGCTCACCGTGGCGCAGGCCGCCGTCCTGCCCGTGCGGAAGGTCGAGCCGACGGGCGGCAGTGTGCTCGCCGACTGGCGTGAGGTCGTCGGCAACCGGGCCTTCCTCGCCTTCGCCCTCGCCATGGTCGGCATGTTCACCCTGGAGAACCAGCTCTATCTGCTGCTGCCCGCCGCAGCGCGGGCGGCCACCGGCTGGGACGGCGCGGCGGGCCTGGTCTTCCTCGTCGGGACACTGGCCAACCTCGCGCTCCAGCTACGGATCACCCGGGCCCTGAAGTCCCGGGGCGACAGGGGGCGTTGGATCGCGGCCGGGCTCGCCGTCACCGGCCTGGCGTTCCTCCCCCCGGCCCTCCTGCCGGGCATCGGGCCCGTCCTGGCCGGGGCCCTCCTGCTCTACCTCGGCCTCATGATCGCCTCACCGTTCGTGATGGAGCTGATCCCCCGCTTCGGCCGCCCCGAACTGACCGGCACGTACTTCGGGATCTTCTACGCCGTCTCCGGCATCGCCGCCGCCCTCGGCAACACCGCCGTCGGCTGGGCCATGGACGCCGGGGAGCGCGGCGGCCACGCCTGGCTGCCGTGGACGTGCTGCGCCCTGTTCGGACTGGTCTCGGCGGTCGGCGTGGCATGGCTCCACCGGCTCGGAGCGCTACCCGCTGCCGTAGCGCCCGAGCGCGCGAAGACCGCCGTCTGACCTGGCACTCCCTCACCTCCCCAACTCCACTCCCCGACGCCACACTTGAAGGACGCTCATGTACGACGAACGTTTTCCCGGCCTGCGCCGACGCGGTTTCCTCGCCGCCACCACCGGAGCCGCCGCCCTCGCCCTCGTCGGCTGCGGAGGCGGTACGGACGACAAGGCGGACAGCGGCAGCGGAGGCACCCCCAAGCGCGGCGGACGACTGCGCGCCGCGTTCGCCGGCGGGGGCGCGAGCGAGACCCTCGACCCGCACCTGGCCAACCTGTTCGCCGATGTCGCCCGCGCCAAGGCCCTCTACGACAAGCTCGCCGACTACGGCGCCGACCTCTCCGCCCAGCCCCGCCTCGCCTCCAGGTGGGAGGCGAACAAGACCCTCGACCGCTGGCAGGTCACCCTCCGCGAGGCCACCTTCCACGACGGCAGCCCGGTCGCCGCCGAGGACGTCCTCTACAGCTACCGCCGGATAGCCGACCCGAAGCAGACCTTCCGCGCCAAGGCCTCCCTGGAACCCATCGACCTCGACGCGAGCCGCGCCACGGGGGAGCGCGGCATCGAGTTCGTGCTGAAGCGGCCGACCGCCGAATTCCCCAACATCCTGGCCGCGTTCGGCGCGTACATCGTCCCCTCGGGCGCCAAGGACTTCGACAGGAAGCCGGTCGGCTCCGGCCCCTTCCGGTTCGTCTCCTTCGCGCCCGGCCGCTCCGCCGTCTTCCGCCGCCACGACGACTACTGGGAGGGCGCCCCGCACCTCGACGAGCTCGAATTCGTCGTCGCCAACGAGGAGTCGGCCCGCGTCAACGCCCTCCTCGGCGGCCAGGTCGAGTACGCCCACGAACTCAACCCCACCACCGCCCGCGCCCACGAATCCGGCGGCCAGATCGAGATCGTGCGGCTGCGCAACAGCGCCATGCAGGCGTTCTGCATGAAGACCGACCGCGCTCCGTTCGACGACAAGCGGGTCCGCGAGGCGTTCTTCCTCATCGCCGACCGCCAGGAACTCGTCGACGGCGCCCTGTCCGGGGCGGGCGTGGTCGGCAACGACCTGTTCGGCAAGGGCTACGAGTACTACGCCGCCGATCTGCCCCAGCGCGCGCAGGACCTCGACAAGGCCCGCGCCCTGCTGAAGAAGGCCGGCGCCGAGAAGCTCAAGGTCACCCTGGACACCTCCGCCGTCGCCGCCGGATTCACCGAGGCCGCCAGCATCTTCCGCGACCAGGCTGCCAAGGCGGGCGTCACGGTGGAGGTGAAGATGGGCAGCAAGGACTCCTACTGGAGCGACATCCTCGATTCCGGCACCCTGTCCTGCTACCGCTCCGGCGCCATGCCCATCGAGGCCCACATCTCCCAGCGGCTGCTCACCGACTCCACCACCAACGCCACCAAGTGGCGGCACAAGGACTTCGACGCCCTGTACGAGCAGGCGCAGTCCACCCGCGACAAGACCCGACGGGCCGCCGTCTACGAGCGCATGCAGCGCCGGCTGTACGCCGAGGGCGGCTTCCTCATCTGGGGGTTCGCCGACTGGATCATCGGAACGGGCAAGACGGTGAAGGGAGTTGAGACCAAGGCGCCCGCCAACACCCTCGACTGGGCACGCTTCGACAAGGTGTGGCTCGCGTGACGGGACTCCGCTCCTTCGTCGCCCGGCGGCTCCTCCTCGGCGTCGTGCAGACCGTGGCCGTCGTGCTGCTGGTCTTCGCGCTCACCGAGGCGCTGCCGGGCGACGCGGCGGTGGCCCTCGCGGGCGACCAGCCCGACCCGGCGCGGATCGCCGCGATCCGCGAGGCCATGCATCTGGACCAGCCGGCGTACCAGCGGCTGGCGGACTGGGCGACGGGCCTCCTGCACGGCGACTTCGGCACCTCCCTGGCCTCCGGCCGACCGGTGACCCAGTACATCGGCGACGGCTTCGGCCCCACCCTGCTGCTGGCCGGACTCACCCTGGCACTCCTGATCCCGGTCGGCTTCGGCCTCGGCGTCCTCGCCGCCCGCCACGAGGGACGGTTCGTCGACCGGCTGGTCAGCTCGGTGACCCTCGCCGTGTACGCCGTCCCCGAGTTCGCCCTCGGCGTCCTGCTGGTGACGGTCCTCGCGCTGAAGCTCGCCTGGCTGCCGCCTACCGCCGTGGGCTACGGCACCGACCTGCTCGCCCATCCGGCGGCACTGGTCCTGCCGGTGCTGGTCCTGCTGTCCCGCCCGGTGTGCTCCCTGAGCCGCCTGGTACGCGCGGGCATGGTCGACGCCCTCGCCGCCCCCTACACCGCCCACGCCCGCCGCTACGGCATCTCCGGCGCCCGGGTCCGCTATCTGCACGCCCTGCCCAACGCGTTGGCCCCGGCGGCCCAGCAACTCGCCCGCACCGTCGACTGGTTGCTGTGCGGCGTGATCGTCGTCGAGGCGCTCTTCGTGATCCCGGGGCTCGGGACGGTGCTGCTCAACGCCGTGGCCGAGCGGGACGTTCCGGTGGTGCAGGGGCTGGCCGTGGTGTTCGGCGTGCTGACCGTCGTACTCAATCTGGGAGCCGACCTGGTGGCGCACCGGCTGACGCCCGGGGCGGGGGTGGCGGCATGAAACGCGGTCGCTTCGCGCTCGGTCTGGTGATCGTCGCGGTCCCCCTCCTGCTCGCCCTCCTGGGCCCCCTCCTCGCCGGTGAACCAGGGCCCCGCGCCGCCTCCTTCACCCTCGGCGACGGACACCGGCTCGGCACCGACTTCGTCGGACGGGACGTGTGGCAGCAGGTGCTGCACGGCGGCCGTACGGTCGTCCTGACCGCCCTCGCCGCGACCACGCTGGCGTATCTCGTCGCGGTCCCCGTCGGACTCGTCGGCGCCCTCACCCACGTACGGCGTCTCGAGGACCTGCTGATGCGGCCGCTGGACGTGCTGCTCGCCGTACCGTCGCTCCTGCTCGTGCTGCTCGTCGCCTCGGTGTTCTCGCCCGGTGCCGTCGGGCTCGCGCTGCTCGTGGCGCTGGTGAACGTGCCCGACGCGGCGCGGATCGTGCGGGCGGCCGCGGGGGAGGCCGCGGCCCGGCCCGCCGTCGAGGCGCTGCGGATGCAGGGCGAGACCTGGTGGCGGATCGCCGTCGGATACGTCGGCCGGTCCGCGCTGCGCACCCTCGCCGCCGACGCCGGGATCCGGCTGACCGGCGTGCTCTACCTGGTGTCCACGGCCGCCTTCCTCGGGGTCGGCGTCGCCCCGGACGCCGCCGACTGGGCCGTCATGGTCGACCGCAACCGCACCGGACTGTTCGTGCAGCCGTGGGCCGTGGTGGTGCCCGCGCTGCTGATCGTGGCGCTGACGACCGGGGTCAACCTCGTCTTCGACGCCGCGCTCCAGAAGAAGGGACGGCACGCGTGAGCGACCTCGTGGCCGAGATCCGTGACCTGCGCGTCGAGATCGACGGCCGCGCGATCGTCGACGGCGTGAACCTGCCGGTCCGGGCCGGAAAGGTGACCGCGGTCGTCGGCGCCTCGGGCAGCGGCAAGACCACGACCGGGCTCGCGCTGCTGGGGGAGTACCCGGCGGGCGCCGAGGTCTCGGGCGACGTACGGCTGACCGGGGCCGGGCCGGTGGGGTATGTGCCGCAGCATCCCGCGGCCGTCCTCAACCCCGCCCGGCGGGTCGGTGCGCTGCTGTACGACCTCGCCCGTGCCCAGGTCCGTGACCTGCCGCGCGCCGAACGTCGAACGGCGGCCCGCGAGCGCGTGCAGCGGGCCCTGGCCGACGCCCGACTCCCGGACGCCGAAGCCCTGTTGCGCCGCCGTCCGCACCAGCTCTCCGGCGGTCAGCAGCAGCGCGTGGTCCTCGCCCAGGCCCTGCTGCTCGGCGCACAGGTCGTGGTCGCCGACGAGCCCACGACCGGGCAGGACGCCCTCACCAAGGCAGGGATCGTCGAGCAGTTCGCGGCGGTCGCGGCGCGCGGCATCGCGGTCGTGCTGCTCAGCCACGACCTGGACGTCGTGCGCGCCCTCGCGGACGAGGTCCTCGTCATGAGGGAGGGCCGGGTCGTGGAGTCGGGGCCCGTGGCCCGGTTGTGGAGCGCGCCCCGGCACGAGTGGACCCGCCGGTTGCTCGACGAGCGGCGAGCCACCCCGAGTGCGGGCACCGAGGGCGGTCGGCCCGTCCTGGAGGTACGGGACCTCATCGCCGTACACGGCAATACGACCGTCTTGCGGGCGCCTCGGCTGATCCTGCGTGCGGGTGAGTGTCTCGCCGTCGTCGGCCGTTCCGGCAGCGGCAAGACCACGCTCGCCCGCTGTCTGGCCGGACTCCACCGCGACTTCGGCGGCGAGGTCCTGCTCGACGGCGAGGTCCTGCCGCACAGCCTGCGTCGCCGGGACCGGGAGCGGCGGGCCGCCGTCCAGTACGTCTTCCAGGACGCCCGCGCCGCCTTCGACGAGTACCGGCCCGTGCTCGACCAGGTCGCCCGTACGGCCGTGCGGCTGCGCGGCGCGGGGGAGCGGGCGGCCCGGGAGGAGGCCCTGCGCGTCCTCGACCGGCTCGGGCTGCCGGACGGCCTCGCGCGCCGGCGTCCCGGTGCGCTCTCCGGAGGCGAACTCCAGCGCGCGGCCCTCGCACGCGCCCTGCTGGCCCGGCCCCGGGTGCTGATCTGCGACGAGATCACCTCCGGCCTCGACACGGTCACCCGGCGCGGCCTCCTCGACCTCCTCGCGGGCCTGCTGCACGGGGATGGCGACGGGGACGGTGACCGCGGCGGGGACGCCGGCCTCTCCCTCGTCCTCATCACCCATGACCTGGACACCGCCCGCCTGGCCGACCGCGTCGCCGTCCTGGACGCGGGCGCCCTCGTCGAACAGGGCCCGGCCCGGCGTGTTCTGACCGAGCCGCGCCACCCCTTCACCGTCGACCTCATGGCGGCGACCACTCGTCTGGAGACCGGCGTCCGGCTCTGATCGAACGCGGATCGGAAGCGTCGTGCACGGGGGCGAAAGGTGTCTCCGGGGCACTTCGGGAGTTTGTTGTGATCGGTATCACAAAGGGTCTAGGGTGAAAAACGACTGGGAGGTCCGCCGGGGGGGCGTGCTGAACGGCGGCGCGCCACCGGGCCCGCCTCCGGGTGAGGGAAGTGATCCTGTTGTCCGTCGCCTGGGACGACATCGGCGGACTCGTCGATGCCCACGAACGTTTCCTGGCCGGTGCGCGGGTCGACGCCGACGTCCGTGGCTCCGTGCTGGACTCCTGGAAGCGCTGCCGCTCCGCAGGGCTCGAACCCGACCGCCTCCGCGTCCCGTACGCGCCGGACCTCACGCTCGACGAACCCTTCCTGCACGCGGCCGAGCCGGTCCTGAAGAACCTCGCCACCTCCCTGTCCGAGGCCGGCATGACCATCGCGCTGTGCGACGGACAGGGCCGCATGGTCCAGCGGATCGGCGGCGGCCGACGGCTCGGTGACCGGCTCGACGAGGTGAACTTCGCCCCCGGCTTCGACGCCTCCGAACATGTCGTGGGCACCAACGGCGTCGGCACCGCCCTCGCCGAACGCAACCCCGTCTACGTCGTCGGCCGCGAGCACTTCGCCGACTGCCTCCAGCCCTTCGCCTGCGCCGGAGCGCCCGTCCGCAACCCGCTCAGCGGCCGCATCGAGGCCGTCCTCGACCTCACCTGTCTGCGCGACGACGGCGACCCCGCCATGCTGCGGCTGGTCCGCGAGGCCGCCCACGCCATCGAGGCCCGGATGCTGGAGCTGGCCACCGAACGGGAGCGGGCCCTGCTCGCCGCCTACCGACGGGCCGCCCAGGCCTCCCCGGAGTGGCGGCAACCGCAGCGCCCCGACGGCGACGAACTGGGCAGCGTCGACCGGGCCGTACTGCGTGAGAAGGCCGAGGAACTCCTCGCCTCCCCGCACCGCACGCTGGAGGAGGTCACCCTCTCCGGCGGCCGGACCGCCACCCTGCTGCGCCGTCAGGTCCGGGGCGCGGACGGCGAGACGGGCGTCGTCGTCGAGGCCCGCATCCTCGGCAGCCCCTACCTGCGCCAGGTCTGTCTCAGCGCGCCGTCCGCCCCGGTGACCCCGACCCTGGCCCGCCCGCAGTCGATGGTGCCGCCCGTGCCGGCGCCGGCCCCCTCTCCGGCACCGACACGGGTCACGGTCCGCACCGCCGGGCCGCGAACGGTCGTAGCGCAGCCGGCCGAGGTGGAGACAGCGGTCCCTGTCGGCGCCGACCCGGGTGTGGGCGTCGTGACCCGCGCGCCCGCCGGCGCCCCCGGCGTAGACGCCCGGCTCCTGCTCCTCGGTGAGCCCGGGGTCGGGCGGCTGGCGCTGCTCGCCCGCAGGCGGCTGGAGTTGCTGCACGACGCGGGGGTGCGGATCGGCACCACCCTCGATGTCACCCGGACCGCCGAGGAACTCGCGGAGGTGACCGTCCCCCGGTTCGCCGACTTCGTCGCCGTCGACCTGCCGGACGGCGTGCTGCACGGCGAGGAGCCCGGAACGCTCGGCGCGGACACCCCGCTCAGGCGGGTCGCCCTGGGCGCCGTACATGAGGAATCGCATCTGCACGAGGTCGGCGACCCGGTGCGGTACGCCCCGGCCACCCCGCAGGCCCGCGCTCTGGAGACCCGGCAGCCGGTGCTCGAAGCCGTCCTCGCCGCCGCCGGGGGCTGGCTCGCCCAGGACCCGGCCCGGGGCGCACGGATCCTCAGGGCCGGCCTCCACTCCCTGATCACCGTGCCGCTGCGGGCCCGCGGCGCGACCCTCGGCCTGGTCAGCTTCTACCGCTGCGACAAGGCCGCGCCTTTCGAGGACGACGACCTCTCCCTCGCCCAGGAACTCGCCGGCCGCGCGGCGATCTGCGTCGACAACGCCCGCCGCTACACCCGCGAGCACAACACCGCGCTCGCCCTCCAGCGCAGCCTGCTGCCGCGCGGCCGCTCCGAACAGAGCGCCGTCGAGGTCGCCTACCGCTATCTGCCCGCCCAGGCCGGCGTGGGCGGCGACTGGTTCGACGTCATCCCGCTCTCCGGCGCCCGCGTCGCGCTCGTCGTCGGCGACGTCGTCGGCCACGGACTGCACGCGGCCGCGACCATGGGCCGACTGCGCACCGCCGTCCACAACTTCTGCGCCCTCGACCTGCCGCCCGACGACCTCCTCACCCACCTCGACGACCTGGTCGGCCGGCTCGACCGCGGCGAGGGCTGGGCGGCGGAGAGCAGCCCGGACTCCGGCATCGTCGGAGCGACCTGCCTCTACGCCGTCTACGACCCGGTGTCCCGGCGCTGCACCCTCACCCGCGCCGGGCACCCGCTGCCCGCGGTCGTCGAGCCCGACGGCACGGTGACCTTCGTCGACCTGCCCTCGGCGCCACCGCTCGGCCTCGGCGGGATGCCCTTCGAGACCGTCGAGCTGGAGCTGGCCGAGGGCAGCCAACTCGTGCTCTACACCGACGGGTTGATCGAGGACCGGCACCGCGACATCGACGCGGGCCTGGAGCGGCTGGGCGCCGTGCTCGCCCAGGCGGGGCGGCCGCCGGAGGAGACCTGCGAGGCGGTCCTGGACGCGCTGCTGCCGGCCCGCCCGAGCGACGACGTCGCCCTTCTGGTGGCCCGGACGCACGCCCTGGACTCCGCCCGGGTCGCCCAGTGGGACGTGCCCAGCGACCCGGCGGCCGTCTCCCGCTCCCGCGCGGCGGTCACCGAACAGCTGGCCGCCTGGGGCCTTCAGGAGCTGTCCTTCACCGTCGAACTCGTCGCCAGCGAACTGGTCACCAACGCCATCCGGCACGCCACCGGCCCGGTCCAGCTCCGGCTGCTCCGCGACCGCGCGCTGATCTGCGAGGTCTTCGACGGCAGCAGCACCTCACCCCGGCTGCGCCGCGCGAAGAACGAGGACGAGGGCGGCCGCGGTCTCTTCCTCGTCGCCCAGCTCACCGAGCGCTGGGGAACCCGCTACACCCCCGAAGGCAAGATCATCTGGACGGAACTGCCGCTGCCTTGACGGGCGAGGTCAGGGCCGGTCGAGTTCGAACCACACCACCTTGCCGCTGCTCAGCCGGGTGGCACCCCAGCGCCGGGCCATCCTGTTCACCAGGTACAGACCCCGCCCGCTCTCGTCCGTGGCCCGCGCCTGCCCCAGCACCGGGAGCCGCGGCTCGTCGTCGGTGACCTCGCAGCGCAGCACGTCGGTCCGCAGCAGCCGCAGGGTCAGGGGCCGCGAGGCGTAGCGCACCGCGTTGGTGACCACCTCGCTGACCAGCAGCTCGGCGGTGTCGCTCGCATCCTCCAGCCCCCAGCGGGACAGGGTGCGCCGCACCAGCCGGCGGGCCCGGGCGGGCGTGGCGTCCGACGGTTCCAGGAACCAGTACGCCACATCGCTCGGCGCGATGCCCTCGAAGCGGGCGGCGAGCAGCGCGATGTCGTCGTCCCGGTCGCCGGGACCGAGCATGTCGAGCACGTCGTCGCAGAGCGCCTCCAGCGGCGGCGGCCGATCGGGACCCGTCAGCTTCGCGGTCGCGGAGAGCCGCTCCCGGAGCTGCTCCATGCCGCTCCACACGTCCCGGATGCGGGACTCGACGAGCCCGTCGGTGTAGAGCAGCAGGGTGGCACCGGCCGGGGCGTCCAGCTCGATGGCCTCGAAGGGGACACCGCCGACCCCGATGGGCGCGCCCGGCGGCACCCGCAGCACCTCGGCCCGGCCGCCCGGATGCAGCAGAAGGGGCGGGGGGTGACCGGCGTTGGCGATGGTGATCCGGTGGGACACCGGGTCGTAGACGGCGTAGACACAGGTCGCCATCCGGTCTGTGCCGAGCCGTTGGGCCTGCTCGTCGAGGTGGTGCAGCACCTCCTGCGGCGGCATGTCGAGCCCCGCTAGGGTCTGGGCCGTGGTCCGCAGCTGGCCCATGATCGCGGCCGAGGTCATGGAGTGCCCCATGACGTCACCGACGACCAGCGCCACCCGGCTGCCGGTCAGCGGGATCGCGTCGTACCAGTCGCCGCCCACGCGGGCGGTCTCGGCGGCCGGCAGGTAGCGGGACGCCAGCCGGACCCCCGTCGGGCGGGGCAGGGTCTCGGGGAGCATGGCGCGCTGGAGTTCGTCGGCGATGTAGGCCTCACGGCCGTACAGGGCCGCCTTGTCGATGCCGAGCGCGCTGTGGGTGGCCAGTTGGGCGGCGAGCAGGAGGTCGTTGGGTTCGAAGGCGGGGCGTTCCGGGGCGCGGAGGAAGAGCACGGCGCCGATGACCCGGCGGCGGCCGCGCAGCGGGGCGAGGATGGCGCGCTGTCCGTCGGGCCTGATCGACTCGCCACCCTCGCCGAGGAGTTCGGGCAGGGCGTCGCGGGCGGCCGGTGCCTCCGTGAACACCGGGCGTACGCCGCGCAGCACCTCGGCGAGCGCGCCCTCGGGCGGGACGGTGCACCGTTCGGCGACGAGCTCGTCCAGCGCGGGCGGGCCCCCGCGAGGGTCGCCCTCGGCGCGGACACCGTCGTGCGCCTCGTGCGGGATCCGGTCGGTCCGGTGCAGTCGCAGCACGAGCGGGCCCGTCGGCCGTTCGTCGCCGACCGGCAGCGGCTCGCGCAGGTAGACCAGGATCCCGTCCGAGAACGTCGGTACGGTCGCCCGGCACAGCCCCGTCACGATCTCGTCCAGGTCGAGACCGCGGGCGATCCGCCGGGTCGCCGCCCCCGCGAACCGCAGCCGGTCGCCGTCCTGCCGCATCGGCATCGGGGTCGAGGCGGGGGCCGGGGACGGGAGCTCGGCGGCAGCGGGTGGTGGAAGCGCTCCCCGCGCCCGTACGGTCGTGCGGGGCTCGTCGGCCGGAGCCTCGCTCACCCCGAGGGCGACATGCGTCGAGAGCTGACCGACCGTCCGCAGGTCGGCGGCGTCGAAGGCGTCGCGGTCGGAGCGGCGCAGGAAGACGGCCGCGCCGAGCACACCCCGCGTGCCCGTCAGAGGGGCGAGGAGGACACGGTTGCCCTCGGCGGCGCCGGGAGCGGGGCCCAGCAGCTCGAGCAGCGCGTCGTCGAGCGCGGCGGAGGGGCGGCTCAACGTCTCGCCCGTACGCAGGACTTCGGCCAGGGCGCCGGACTGCGGCACCGAGGCGTGGGCCGGCACCGGTCCGCTCAGCGTGCCGCCCAGGTCCGGTCCGCGGCCGGGATCCGACTCCAGCTCCTTCGCGGTCATCTTCGCGAGTTCCAGGCGCAGTTCACGGAAGCCGCGATGGCCGAGCGCCCGGGCGGCCCGAGTGACGGTGGCCTCGCTGGTGCTCGCGAGTTCGGCGATGCCGGCCTTGGTGAGGGACGCGCCGCGAGCCGGGTCGGCGGCGAGGATCTCCACGACCTGCCGCACCCGAGGGGGAGCGTCGGCGGGGAGCCGTTTCAGCAGGGTGCTCCCGGTGAGCGAGGGCGCGCGCGGCGCGGGTGCGCTCCGGAAGTCGCCGGCCGCCAACCGGAGGGCGCAGGGCACCGTGTCCGGCCCGACCGGGGGTTCGGGGGCGGCGTCGAGATAGACGAGCACGGCGTCCGCCACGTGCTCCACGCCCACCGCACAGAGCTCCCGGACGACCGCCGTGCGGTCCTCGGCGCGGGCGATGCGACGAACCGCCGTGGCGAGCAAACGTTGGGGATCCGAGCGCATTGCCTCTCCGTGCAGGTGACCACGGGCACGGACTCCACAGTCCGGCGTCAGACATCCTCGGGGAGCCCGGAAGATCTGTCCAGCCGTTCATGAACAGCGGGGCCTGCCAACTTGGCGTCCGCAAAGCTCACTTGACCGTACACGAGTCGCGCCCCCGGCCGGACCCGGGCCCTTGGAGCCCGTCTTCGAGCCGGACCGGCTCGCGCCGCTCACCCCTGCTCGTCGCCTCCCCGGCCCAGCGGCAGCGCCAGGGTGAACACCGTGCGGCCCGGTTCGCTGGTCACCTCCACCGTCCCGCCGTGCGCCCGGACGAGGGAGCGGGCGACCGCCAGGCCCAGGCCGCTGCCGCCGCGGTCGCGGCTGCGGGCCTTGTCGACCCGGTAGAAGCGGTCGAAGACCTTCTCGCGGTCGGCGGGCGGGATGCCCGGGCCGGCGTCGGTGACGCGTACCAGCGCGCGGCCGGAGACGGCCGAGACGGTCACCGACACCGGTGTGCCGGCGGGGGTGTGGACGGCCGCGTTGGTGAGGAGGTTGTCCAGGACCTGGCGGATGCGGTGCGGGTCCAGGCGCAGCACGAGCGGGGCCGGGACGTCCGGCACCGTCAGGGGGCGGTCGGGGTGCGCGGCGCGGAACGCGGCGGCCGCGTCGTGGACGAGCTCGACCAGGTCGGTGTCCCTGGGCCGCAGCGGGGTGTCCACCTCGGCCGCGTCCAGCCGGGCGAGCAGCAGCAGGTCGTCCAGCAGGACGCCCATCCGGGCCGCCTCCGCGCGCAGCCGGGCCAGGTGCCGGTCCCGTTCCTCGGGCTCGTTCGCGGCGGCGTACTGGAAGAGGTCCGCGTAGCCCCGTACCGACATCAAAGGCGTACGGAGTTCGTGGGAGGCGTCCGCGACGAACCTGCGCAGCCGCTGCTCGGCCTCCGCGCGCACCGCCAGCGAGTCGTCGATGTGCTCCAGCATCGTGTTGAACGCGGTGCGCAACTCCTCGACCTCGGGGCCGCCGCCCTTGCGGTCCGCGCGCAGCGGCAGCCGGGCCTCCGGGTCGGTCAGGTTGTGCGAGGAGATGCCGTGCGCGGTGGACGCCATGTCGCTCAGCGGTTTCAGGCCCTTGCGCAGCACCTTCCGCCCGAACAGCACCAGCGCCAGCAGCGCGAGCCCGAAGGTGACCACCTGGATCGTGATCAGCTGCCCCACGGTCTCGTCGATCTCGTCCATGGGCGCCGCGCTGACCAGCACCACACCGGGCTCGACCTCACAGGCCCGCAGCCGGTAGTCGCCCGCGCCCCGGAGGTGCCTGGTGCTCACCACCTCGGCGCCGGCGGTGGTCTGCGCCTGCGCGAGGGACGTGAAGTCGTCGACGTCCTTGGGCAGGTCGCCGGGGTCCTCGGGGGTACGGAGCTCGGCGGTGCCGTCCGTCACGTCGTACACCGCGTAGTACCAGCGGTAGTACTTCTTCCCGGCCAGCGAGCCGTGGTCCACGATGCTCTTGGACTGGGCGGTCTGGGCGAGCTGGAGCTGCTCGTTGAGCTGGGCCGACAGATAGTCGCGCATGTACGTCGTCAGCGCCGTGCCCACGACGCCGAACACCAGCAGCGCCAGGGCGCCCAGGCCCAGTGCCAGCCGGGTGCCGAGGCGGAGCCTGCGGTACGTCCGGCGCAGTCGCCCGATCACTCCGCCGCCTGCCGGATGACGTAGCCGAAGCCGCGGACGGTGTGGATCAGCGGTTCGCCCGTGTCGTCCAGCTTGCGGCGCAGCCGGCTGACGACCAGCTCGACGACGTTGGAGCGGCCGCCGAAGCCGTACTCCCAGACATGGTCGAGGATCTGTGCCTTGGTGAGCACGGTCGGCGACTTGCGCATCAGGTAGCGCAGCACCTCGTACTCGGTCGGGGTGAGCGTGAGCAGCTTGTCGGCGCGGCGCACCTCGCGGGTGTCCTCGTCCATCGTCAGGTCGCCCACCCGCAGCACGGACCGCTGGAAGCCGGGCCCCGCCGAGCGCCGCAGCACGGTCCGCAGCCGGGCCATCAGCTCCTCCACCGCGAACGGTTTGACCAGGTAGTCGTCGCCGCCCCGGGTCAGCCCCGCCACCCGGTCGGCGACCGCGTCCCGGGCGGTGAGGAACACCACGGGCACCATCGTGCCCGAGCTGCGCAGCCGCTCCAGGACCCCGAAGCCGTCGATGTCGGGCAGCATCAGGTCGAGCACCACGATGTCCGGACGGAACGCCGCGGCGCGGCTCAGCGCCTCCTCCCCGGAGTTCGCCGTCACCGCGTCCCAGCCCTCGTACCGGGCGACGGTCGCGACGAGGTCGGCGATGGGCGGGTCGTCGTCCACGACGAGGAGGCGTACTTTTTCCACCCGTTCATAGTGCGTCACGCGGGCCCGGACTCCAGTGCCGATACTTCCTCGCGGCCACATCGATAACCACTTGAAAGTTGTACGACAGGTGATCGACAGGTTCCCCGAGCCAAGCTCGAGGTACACCGGCCCCGATCAAGGAGCTCCGTCCGTGACGACGACCGTCAAACCGCCCACCGCGCCCCCCACGGCGATACGGCCCAAAGTGGTGGCCCGCACGGGCCTGTACGCCGTGATCGCCGCGAACGTGGCCGTGGTGGCCGTCTTCTTCGCCCAGGCCGGGTTCGCCTCCAACGCCCTGATCGTGATCGGCCGGCTCGCCGGTCTCTACGGCGCCCTGTTCATGGCCTTCCAGCTGCTCCTGGTGGCCCGGCTGCCGTGGCTGGACCGCCGGATCGGCATGGACCGGCTGACCTCCTGGCACCGCTGGACCGGCTTCGGCATCCTCTGGACCCTCCTCGCCCACCTGGTCTTCATCGCCTTCGGCTACGCCGAGGGCACCGAGGTGGGCCCGATCGGCACGGTCGTCGACCTCGCCGAGACCACCGAGGGCGTCCTCCGCGCGCTCACCGCCTTCGCGATCATCCTCGTCATCGGCGGCGTCTCGGCCCGCTACGCCCGGCGCCGGCTGGCCTACGAGACCTGGCACTTCATCCACCTGTACACCTACGTCGCGGTGCTGCTGGCCTTCACCCACCAGGTCGCGGTCGGTACGACGTTCACCTCGTCGACCGCCGCGACGACGTACTGGTACGGACTGTGGACCGTCGCCCTCGGCTCGGTGGTCCTCGGCCGGATGGTGCTGCCGCTGTGGCGCAACCTGCGCCACCAGTTCCGTATCGAGGCCGTCGTCCCCGAGTCCGACAACGTCGTGTCGATCTACGTCACCGGCCGCGACCTGGACAAGCTGCCCGCCCGGGCCGGCCAGTTCTTCCTGTGGCGCTTTTTGACCAAGGACCGCTGGTGGCAGGCGAACCCCTTCTCCCTGTCGGCCGCCCCCGACGGCCGCACCCTGCGCCTGACCGCGAAGGTCGCCGGTGACGGCACCGCCGCCCTGCGCCACCTGAAGCCCGGCACCCGCGTCTTCGCCGAGGGCCCCTACGGCGCCTTCACCGCCCTGCACCGCACCCGCCCCGAGGCCGTCCTCATCGCCGGCGGCGTCGGAGTCACCCCGATCCGGGCACTCCTGGAGGAGCTGCACGGCCACGCGGTCGTCATCTACCGCGTCGCCGCCGACCGGGACGCCGTCCTCTACGAGGAGCTGCGCGAGCTCGCCCACGCCAAGGGCGCCGAGCTGCACCTGGTCACGGGCCCGCCGGTGCCCGACAAGCTGGCCCCGGCCGAGCTGCGGCGCCTGGTGCCCGACATCGCCGACCGGGACGTCTTCCTGTGCGGGCCGCCCCCGATGATGAACGCCGTGCTGGCCACCCTGCGGGAGCTGGACGTGCCCAAGGCGCAGACCCACTTCGAGCGCTTCAGCCTGGCTGGATGAGGAAGAGATCGTGAAGCGAGCCATACCTGTAGTCGTCCTCAGCATCGCGGGCCTGGTCCCCATCTGGCGCTACGAGCCGTCCCTGCCCGGCAGCACCACCACGCCGGAGGCCGCGTCCACACCGTCGGCGTCCGACTCGTCCGGGTCCTCGTCCGCCTCGGGCACCGTCGTCAAGGGTTCGACGCTGAACACCGAGAAGGGCCCTGTCCAGGTCCAGGTGACCTTCCAGGGCGAGAAGATCACCGCGGTGAAGATGCTCCAGCAGCCGAACCATCCGCAGACGACGGCGGCGGTGCCGAAGCTGGTCGCGGAGACGTTGGAGGCGCAGAGCGCGGACATCGACACGGTGTCCGGTGCGACGATCACCAGCGAGGCCTACAAGGAGTCCCTCCAGGCCGCGATCGACGCGAAGGGCTGACCATGCACAGGGTCGAACACGTCATGGGGTTCCCGGTGTCGCTTCGGGTCGACGACGAGCACATCGGCGAGGGCGAGGCGGACGCCGTGTTCGCGTGGCTGCGCGAGGTCGACACGCGGTTCAGCCCCTTCAAGCCCGACAGCGAGGTGTCGCGGCTGGGCCGGGGCGAGCTCGCCGAGGATGAGGTGAGCGCCGACCTGCGGACCGTGCTCGACCTGTGCGAGCACTACCGGACCGCCACCGGCGGCGCGTTCGACGTACGGCTGCCCGGGCGGGGCCTCGACCCCTGCGCGGTCGTCAAGGGCTGGTCCGTACAGCGTGCCGCCGAGCTGCTGACGGCGGCCGGCGCCACGCGGTTCGTCCTCAACGCCGGCGGTGACGTGGTCACCGCCGGCGGCCCCTGGCGGGTGGGCGTACGCCACCCCGAACACGCCGACAAGCTGTGCACCGTCCTGGACCTGACGGACGGCGCCGTCGCGACCTCCGCCCGCTACGAACGCGGCGACCACATCATCGACGGCCGCACCGGCCGCCCCGCGACGGGGCTGCTCAGCCTGACCGTGGTGGCCGAGACCCTGACCGAGGCCGACGCGGTCGCCACGGCCGCCTTCGCGATGGGCGCCGAGGGCGTCGACTGGGCGGCCGGCCTGCCGGGTTGCGAGGTCTTCGCGGTGGACGCGGAGCGCCGGGTGCTGCGGACGCCGGGATTCCCCACGGCCAAGGAGAGTCCGGCGGCGGCCTGACGGCGTGGCGAACCGGACGCGGTGGCGGGCGAGTTCGCGCTCCCGACCGGCGGCATCGGTGTGATCGGCTGACTAACCTGGCGCGGTGACCATCGAGTTGACGTTGCTGACGTCCGTGTCCCATCAGGGCCGGGAGATCACCGCGCCCCGGCTGCGCGGGCTGCTCGCGCTGCTGGCGGGGGAGTTGCGGACGGGGTGCAGTGCCGGGCGGCTGGTCACGGGACTGTGGCCGGAGGAGCAGCCGGAGAACCCGGCGAAGGCGCTCCAGATCCTGGTCTCGCGGGCCCGGCGGCAACTCGGCGCCGACGTCGTCGCCAGCACGCCCACCGGGTACCGGCTCACCCTGCGCGAGGACCAGGTCGACGCCTCGGCCGTCCTCCTGCACACCGCGGCCGCCACGGAGAAGTCCCGCGCCCAGGACCACGCGGGCGCTCTCGCCGAGGCCGAGGCCGGGCTCGCCCTGTGGGACGGCGGCGAGGTGTCCGCCACGGAGGCTCTCCCCGGCGACCCGCTGGGCGCCCTGCGCGCCGAACGAGCCACCGCCCACCACGCCCTGGTCCGCTGCCGCACCCTCGCCCTGGCCCGCACCGGCCGCCGTGCGGAGGCCGTCGCACCGCTCACCGCGATGGCCGCCGCCCACCCGCGCGACGAGGAGCTCCTCCTGGAGCTGATGCGCTGCCAGACGGCCACCGCGGGCGCCCCGGACGCGCTCGCCACCTACGACCGCCACCGCCGCCGGCTGCGCGACGAACTCGGCACCGACCCCGGCCCCGCCCTCCAGGAACTCCATCAGGAACTGCTGCGCGGCGAGGCGCCCGTGGTCCGGCGCGGGGTGCCGCACGAACCGAACCCGCTGCTCGGGCGGGACGCCGACGTCGCCGAGGTGACCCGGCTGCTGCACGGCTCCCGCGTCACCTCCGTCGTCGGACCCGGCGGCCTCGGCAAGACCCGCCTCGCGAGCGCCGTCGCCCGGGACGCCGAGCAGCGGATCGTGCACCTGGTGCCGCTCGCCGGGGTCCGGGCGGACGTGGACGTCGCCGCCGAGGTGGCCGCCGCCCTGGACGCCGCGGGCCCCGACCCCGTCACCGCGATCGTCGGCGCCCTCGGCACCGGGCCCGCGCTGCTCGTCCTGGACAACTGCGAGCAGGTCGTGCGGGGCGTCGCCGACCTCGTACAGGCCCTCGTCTCGCGCACCCGCGACCTGCGGATCCTCACCACCAGCCGGGCACCCCTCGGACTGTCCTCGGAGACCGTGCACGCGCTGCCCGAACTCGACACCTCCACCACCGTCGAGCTGTTCGAGCAGCGTGCCCGCGCCGCCCGCCCCGGCGTCGACCTGCCCGCCGACGCGGTGACCGCCCTGTGCCGCCGCCTCGACGGACTGCCGCTCGCCGTCGAACTCGCCGCCGCCCGGGTCCGGGTGATGTCGGTCGCGGAGATCGCCCGCCGCCTGGAGGACCGGTTCGCGCTGCTGCGCGGCGGCCCCAGGGACGCCCCGCAACGCCATCGCACCCTGCACGCCGTCGTCGACTGGAGCTGGAACCTCCTCGAGGAGCCGGCGCAGGAGGCGCTCCGCGCGCTGTCCGTCTTCCCGGCCGGGTTCACGGCCGAGGCCGCCGGACAGCTCGTCGACGACGCCTGGGAGTTCCTGGAGGACCTGGTCGACCAGTCCCTGCTGAGGGTCGCCGACACACCGTACGGTGCCCGCTTCCGCATGCTGGAGACGGTCCGCGAGTTCGCCGCCGCCGAGCGGGACGACTCGGTCACCGACCGGTTCCTTGGCTGGGCGCGGGAGTTCGGCGCCGCCCACCACGACGCCCCCTTCGGCACCGACCCGTTCGCCTCCTGGCAGCTGATCCGTGCCGAGCAGGACAACCTCGTCCAGGCACTGCGGCTCGCGCTCGCCCGCGACGACCTCGACACCGTCGCCACGGTCACCGCCGTACTCGGCGCCCTGTGGGTCACGGAGACCAACTACCCCCGCATGATCACCCTCACCGACGACACCGCCGCGCCCCTGTCCCACTACCGGCCCGCGCCCGCGTACGTCGAACCGACCCGCACCGCGGCCGCCCTGCTGACCGCCAACCTGTTCCTGGGCGTGGGCCCGGGCGCCGTCCGCACCCTGGTCACCTTGCGCCGGCTGCCGCCCGCCGAGCCGGACACGATGGTGCGGGCCCTCGCGACGGTGCTGTGCGGCTTCCCCCGCGTGCTCTCGGACCACGAGGCGCTGCGCGAACTGTGCGACAGCGACCGGCCGTTGCTCGCGGGCGTCGCCAACTACGTGGCCGGCTACGTCTGGGAGAGCGAGCACCGTCCGGACCTGGCCCTCGCCGCCGCCCGCCGGACGGTCGAGGCGCTGGGCGACGGCGACATCCCGGTCCTGCGGATCTGGCCGGCCTCCCGGCTGGCCGAACTGTGTCTCCAGACCGAGCGCGGAGGCGAGGCCCTGGTGCACATGCGGGCCGCGCTGGGCGCCCTGGAGCACCTCGGCGAATGGAACGACACCATCGGCATGCGATGGGGCCTGATGATCGCCAATCTTCAGACCGGCGACCTCGACGCGGCCGAGCACTGGCTGGAGGAGGCCCTGCGCCACGAGCCGGAGTCCACCGCCTCCGACGCCTTCACCCCCGACCTCGGCGCCCGCGCCGAGATGGCCCTCGCGCGCGGCGACATCGAGACCGGGCTCGGCCTGTGGCGTCGGGCCGTGGAACGCCTCGAACACTCCGCGAGCCCGGTCTCCGGCGAGGAACTCGTCATCGAGGGCTGGGTCCTGGAGCTCCAGTCCGTCGCCGTCATCGCACACGCCCGGCACGGGCGCGCCCACCTCGTCGCACCGCTCGCCGCCGCGCTGCCGGACCGCCTCACCGCCCTGCTCACCCGTCCGGCGGCCGCCCCGCGCTATGTGACCGTCGACTTCCCGGTGTGCGGCTCGCTGCTGCTCGCCCTGGGCGCGCTGGCCCTGGCCGACGGCGACGGCACTCGCGGTGCCCGTCTGACCGCCCTCGCCGAACGCTTCCGCGTGCTGCGCAACTTCCAGCCCACGATGTCCTCGGCACACGCCCGCGAGGCCGCCGAGCGGGCCGACAAGGCGGCCTACGAGGACGCGGTGGCCGCGTACGCCGCCCTGGACGCCCGCGGGCTCCGGGAAGCCGCCCTCGCTCTGGTACCGGTCAGAGCCTGACCGGCAGGCCCAGCAGATGGAAACCGTCGCCGGGCCAGTGCCCGAACGGCACGTCGGCGCGGTCCACCGCCAACTCCGGTACCACGGACCGCCGTACGAGAAGCTCCTCGAGGACCACGCCGGTCAGCAGCCGGCCGAGGGCCGCGCCGATGCAGTAGTGCGGGCCGTGACCGAAGGCGAGATGACCCTCGCCGCGGCCGAACTCCCGGGTCACGTCGAGGCGTTCGGGGACTTCGTAGACCGCCGGGTCGTGGTCGGCGGCGAACAGGGCGACCGTCACCGCCTCGCCCACGCGCAGCCGGGTGCCGGCGAACACGAAGTCCTCGGTGGCGTAGAGCGTGGCGCCCATACGGACGAGCGTGACGTACCGCAGGAGCTCGGGCACCGCCCGGTCGAGCGACTCGGGCTCGGTGCGCAGCCGTCGCAACTGCTCGGGGTGGTCGAGGAGGGCGAGGACGGCATGGGCGAGGAACAGCGCGGGCGGGGTGATGCCGGTGTTGATCAGCAGGAAGAAGACGGTGACGATCTCGTCGTCGGTCAGACCGCCGTCCGCGAGCAGCGCCGAGACCAGGTCGTCGGCGGGCGCGGCGCGACGCCGGGCAACCAGCTCCTTCGTGTACGCCACGATCCCGCCGAGCCCCTCGAGGGCGCCACCGCCGTCGCCGTACGCGAAGTCCCGGATCCAGCCGCACACCCTGCCCTGGTCGGCCGCGTCCACGCCGACCAGCTCGCAGATCAGGGCGGTGCTCAGCGGATAGGCGAACTCGCCCAGCAGATCGGCCTGTTCGCGCCCGGCGAGAGTGTCGGCCAGCTCCCGCGCGGTCCTCTCCACGAACGGGCGGAGCGCGGCCACCCGGCGGGCGGTGAAGGCGCGGGTGAGCGGGGCGCGGCGGCGGGTGTGCTCGTCGCCGTCGAACAGGGCCAGGTGCCCGGAGAGGTACGGCCGGTACTCCTCGGGGATGCCCTCCAGTCCCGACGCCAGCAACTCGGCCTGAGGGTCCGGTAGTTCGGAGTCCTTGATGGTCGAGCGGTCCCGGACCAGCCGGGGTTCGGTGAGCGCGGCCTTCACGTCCTGATGGCGCGTCACGAGCCGTACCGGGGTGCTCAGGCCGGGCAGGACGACCTGACCGAGGCCGGGGCCGGCGCGGAGTCCCGCGTAGGCCCCGACGGGGTTCTCGACCAGGTCGGGGGTGAGGTGGAGGGTCATGGGTGGAGTGTGCGGGGGGTCGCCTTCAGGGCGGTTTCAGAGCGGTTTCAGCCGTCCCGCTCGGCGGTGGTCAGCCGACGTCGGAGGCGTCCAGGCGGGGCCGCTTCTGGGGGTCGCCCACAGCGGAGCCATGCCGGACGCCAGAAGTCGGGCCGGGGAGGGCGGTTCGGCGGGCTCAGATCGGCTGTGGCTCGAAGTCCCAGTACGGCGGCTCGTCCGCGGCCGTCGACAGCGCCGCCACGCAGGCCAGCAGCAGCGGATGCCCGTCGTCGACGGCACCCCGAGCCCGGCGCAGGGTGTCCTCGCGCCCGGCGAGGGCCTCCTCCTCGCGCCCCGAAAGCCGCCGTACCGCCGCCGCGTTGAGGGCGCAGCCCAGCGTCCACGGATGGTCGGCGCCCAGCGCGGCCGTCATCCCGCGCAACGCCTGCTCCACCAGCCGCCGAGCCCCCGCGTGGTCCCCCAGGCGCCAGTACACCAGCCCCAGGTTGCCCTGCACGCCCACGGTGTTCGGATGGTCCTCGCCGAGCAGATGCCGGTAGTCCTCGGCCACCTGGAGCGTCAGGTCGGCGGCTTCGATGGGATCGCCGTGCGAGCGCAGGAAGGAGGCGTGGTCGGCCTGCATCATCAACGTCATCGGATGCCGCGCGCCCTGCAGCTGACCGCACCGCTCCACGAGACCGCGCAGCAGCTCGCCCGCGGCCTCGTACTCGCCCGAACGCCGCAGACACAGGGCCTGGTTGTGCAGGGCCAGCAGAGTCTGGGTGTGGTACTCGCCCATGGTCTCGCGGTGCAGCCTGGTGTTGGCGTCCTGGAGCGCGGCGGCCTCCTGATGGCGCCCCAGGAGCCGCAGCGAACGGGCGTAGGTGAGACCGGTGAGCAGGGTCAGCCGATGGTTCGGGGGGAGCAACCGCTGCCGCAGGGCCAGCAGTTCGCGGTGCACGGCGGCCGCCTCCAGATAGCGGCCGAGCAGCCCGAGGGCCACGCCGAGATTGTGCAGCGAGCCCTGTGTGTGCGGCGCCTCCGGCCCCTCCAGGGCGTCGTACGCCCGCCAGACCCGGTCGCAGAGCTGGTGCGCCTCCTCGAACAGGCCCAGCGCCATCAGGGTCCCGCCGAGCCCGACCTGGGCCCGCAGCAGTTCCGCGTCGTCGGCCGCCCGCTCGTACTCCAGCTGCTCCACGACGGCCCGCCCGACGGCCTCCGCCTCCCGGTAACGCCCGCAGCGCCGCAGCATGTTGGCGTGCTGATGGACCAGCACCAGCATCGACGGATGGGTCGCCGGCAGCCGCACCCGCCAGCGCGCCAGCACCTGCTCGCACAGCGTGAGCCCGGTGCTCTCCTCGTCCCGCAGCCGCAGGTACTCGATGCAGTTCAGGACGAGTTCGCGCACCGAGTCCTCGGCGCTCTCCAGCGCGCCGGACGGATACAGATGCGGCAGCAGTCCGGCGTACGTCGGCCAGGCCCGTACGTCGGAGGGGCGCTGCGGGTCGGCCGAGACCAGCACCCGGCAGGCGACCGCGGACAGTTCGTCCCGGTCGGCGGGGGAGAGGGTGCGGCGCAGGAAGCGGTGGTAGAGGCGGTGCATCTCCACGCTGTCGACATAGGTGTCGCTGTCCGAGCCCTGCACGTAGTCCATGCGCACGGCCGTCGACTCCGAGAGCCGGGCGAGCGCGTTCTGCCAGCGCGCCGGGTCGGCCGCGAGCTCCGTCAGATGCGCCGGCAGGTCGCCGCGGGCCTGCTGGAGCTGCCGTACGGGGATCGAGCCGGGCGAGAACATGGCGAACAGGCGCAGCAGTTCGGTCGTCTTGGGGTTGTCCTGCTCCAGGGAGCTGAGGGTGATCGCCCAGCTGGCCTGGAACCCGATCGGGTAGTCGGGCAGGGTCTGGATGCCGATGTCGTCGGCGTCGGCGCGGCGCAGCCGGGCGATGTAGTCGGCGGCCGGCATCCGGTTGGCGTCCAGCCAGGCCGTGGTCTGCGCGAGCAGCAGCGGGAAGTCCTCGACGGCGTCGGCGAGTTGGTCGGCCTCGTCGTCGGTGAGCCGCTCCACATGGCGGCGGGCGTAGCTGACGCTCTCGGCGCGGGTGAACCGGTCCACCTGGATCTCCGCGACGCCGCCGGAGGCCGCCCAGCCGCGGGTGAGGGTGGTGATGGCGACATGGCCGCCGCTCTCCGGCAGCAGGTCGTCGACCTGTTCCATGTCGTCGGCGCTGTCCACGATGAGAAGCCAGCGCCGCCGGCCGGTGCGCAGCGCCTCCCGTACCGCGCGCACCCGCTCGCCCAGCGCCCGGGCGTCGGTGAGCTGGAGCCGGTCGGCGAGGTCGGCGAACTGCTGCCGTGCGGTGGCCCGGAAGCTCGCGCTGATCCACCAGACCACGTCGTACTCGTTGGCGAAGCGGTGCGCGTACTCGATGACGATCTGGCTCTTGCCCACCCCCGAGATCCCCCGCAGCGCCACCCGTGCCCCGGCCTGGCCGCCGCTCTCGAACAGGGCGTGCAGCTCCTCGAGGACCGGATCGCGGCCCGTGAAGCGGAGATTGCGGCGCGGCACGTTCCAGACGGCGGGCGGCGCGTCCGGGAAGCGCGGCGCGACGGGCGCGTCCTCCTCGGCGTCCGGCTCGGTGCGTTCCAGACCGAGCGCGGCCAGCATGCGGCGCAGCGCCTCGGCAGGCTCCAGCTCCCGCAGCGCGGGCGGGCCGAGGACGGCGGCCGCGGCGGGCAGCGCCCGGGTGGACAGGTCGAGGGCGGCGAACCGGTCGAGCCGCGGCGCGACGACGTCGGCCAGCGCCTCGGCCCACTCGGCCTCGGTGCGGTGGCCGAGCCGCAGATACCCCTCGTCCAGGAGCAGCAGGATCCGGCCCGGGGCGCCGAGCAGGTCGGTGAGCAGCCGGTTCAGCGGTACGCCCGGCGGTGGGTCCCAGCGCAGCAGGTCGGTGCGGCAGCCGTGCCGCTGGAGCTGGTGCGCGGCCCAGGTGGCCCAGGCGCGGTGGCTGCCCGCGTAGCTGATCGTGACGTGGTCGGGGGACCAGGTGCCCGAGGTGCGCGGGGCGGGGACCGTGCCGGGGCGGGCGGTGCCGGGAAGGGTGGCGGGGCGGCCGTTCGCCGAGGGCACCACGACCTGCCCGGCACCGGCGGGCAGCGGCTCCGCGACGATCTCGCTGGGCAGCTCGACCGTGCGGACCGGCACCCCCCAGCGGTTGGTGATGGTCAGCCAGAGCGTGCCGGGCCCGGGGGTGCGGTCGGCGGTGACCACGAAACGGGCCGGGCCGTAGGTGCCGCCGAAGCGGTGCAGGACGACGCTGGGCTCGCTCAGCGCCTCGCACACGAAGTGCGGGGCACCGTCCAGGGCGACGCCGAAGTCGAACTCCTCCTCCTCATAGGGCCAGTGCTCGTCGCCCGCCGGCCCGTTGAGGTCGACGGTCACGAGATAGCTCTGCCCGGCCTGCGCCTTGCGGGGCCAGCCGACCAGCGGCTCGACCAGCAGGGCGGAGGCGTCGCCGGTCATGCCCTCACCTCCTGGGCGCGCACCCTGAGCCGGAGCGTGGTGAGCGGGTGTCCGAAGTAGAGGAACATGAAACTGTAGAGAACCAGCAGGATCTCCCGCTGCCGCTCGGTGTAGGTGCGGCTGTCGACGTCGAGCCAGGGCAGCGCGTCGGGGTCGGGTAATCGGGCCACGGCACTGGCCCGGAACTCGCGCAGGGCGCGCGCGACGGGCAGGTCCGGGTCGGCGCACACCCGGCCCACCAGCTCCCTGATCAGCAGATGGGCGAGGTCGTCGCCCACCTTTCCGGACGTGGCGATGCAGCCGCCGGCGCCCTTGCGCAGGAACAGTTCGGCGAAGCCCCGCAGGGCGTTCTCGCCCCGCCCGCGGTTGTCGAACATGCGCCCGGACTCGCAGGCGTTGAGACAGACGAGGGTGCTGCCGCCCCGAAGGCCGTGCATGGCCTGCCGGTTGAGGTCGCTCCAGCTCACCGAGGCGATCTTGACCTCGTGGGCATGGGCGCCGTACTCGGCGTGACACCCCATGTACACCAGTCCGGCGCCGAGGTCGGGGCGGGTGAGTTCGGTCAGGAAGGTGCGGGGGGTGCCGATGTGCGCGCGGTGCACATAGTCCTCGAACACCTCGACGTCCCGGCTCATCTGCTCGGCGTAGTAGCCCAGCACGTGTCCCGAGCAGGCCGCCGGGGTGCCGAAGGGGGTGGTCCCGGCCTCGCGGACGGTGGTCCAGCGCACCACCGTCACCAGGGCGCCCAGGATCCCGGCGACCAGTCCGTGTTCCTGGTGGCCCGTCAGATGCAGCAGCTCCCAGGGGATGTCGTAGTCGGTGTCGTCCCAGACCACCAGCTGGAGCTCGGCGCCGTGCCGGGCCCGCAGCACGTTGATCCAGCGGACCAGCGGGTCCTGGCCCTGTGACCATTCGGCGAGCCCGAGGAGGATCTCGCTCGGTGGCATCGGGCTGCCGGGCCTGAGGTTGTGCAGGACCAGGTCGTCCGGACGCAGCCGGGTGTACTCGGAGTCGAGCCCCGTCTCCAGCTCACCGCTGTGCCCGGTCAGCCAGAACGCGTCCTGCCCCGGCTCGCCGTACGCCCGCTGCACGGAGAGCTTCGCGAACCCGGCGGGCAGCCGGGCGTCCGGGTCGACGGGCGCGGCGGGCAGCCGTACCGCCTCCTGCGGTTCGGCCACGTGCTCGGGGACGGCGGCGGGGCGCGGTGCGGCGAGCGGCTCGGGGGCCGGCGGCCGGGCGGGCAGGCCCGGGCCCAGCGGGATCGCCCCGCCGAGAGCGCGGGGGCCGGACGGTTCAGCGGACACCGGTCACCCCCCGTGCGGTGCGCCCGGCGACGGTCACGCCACCGAGCGCGTCGGCGAGCTGGAACGTCAGGTCCGGATACGGCTGACGGGCGGCGTCCACGACCACGGAGTGCAGCCGCATCCGCCCCATGGCGCCGATCCGGCCGGCCGCCGACAGCGCGTCCTCGATGCCGGTACGGCGCACCGGGCCGGGCAGTCGGTCGCCCATGCCGGTGTCGAGCGGAACGTTGCCACGACCGTCGGAGACCACCACCAGCCAGGCCTCCACCAGGTTGGAGCGCTGCTGGAAGGCCCGGCGCAGCAACTGGTCGGTCATCGCCAGACCGTGGGCGAGCGGGCTGCTGCGCCCGGCCGGCCGGTGCAGTGCGCGGCCGACCCGGGGGTCGAGGACGCTGCGGGCGACGAAGTGGTCGGCCCTGAGCTCGTGCGCCGCGTCCCGGCTGCCGACCTCGACCACACAGATCGAGGCGCGGCCGGTGTAGGCCCACTGGAGGTACGGGGCGAGGGCCGGCTGCCAGTCCCAGCCGCGCCGGCAGGTGTGGTCGAGCAGCAGCACCAGCATGCGCTCCGCGACCGGCAGCCGGGCGTAGCTGCGGAAGTCGCCGGGCAGCACCACGAGCCGGCCGTCGCCGTCCACACGCAGAGCGCGCCGGCCGGGCAGGTTCTGGTGCTTGGCGGCCTCGATGGCGGTGGCGACGAAGGCGAGGTCGCGCAGGGTCGTCGCGGACCGTACGCCGATCACCGGGCCCCGGGCCGAACTGGGTTCCGGACGCCGCTGCCACGGGATGCGCAGCGGGGCGAACTCCCTCAGGAACCGGGCGTCGTCCTCCGGGAAGGGGGAGCCGACACCTTCCCCCGCGTCGGCGGCGAAGGTGTCCAGGGCCTCGGCGGGGCCGGCGGGTACGGCGACGGCGGTGCCGGTGATCTGGGCCGCGGGTCCGTCGTCGGGCACCGGGTCGGGCTTCGCGGGCTCGGGCACGGGCCGCTGCTCGCCGTCGCCGTCGTGGGTGACGGGGCCGCGGTCGGCGGGCAGACCGGAGCCGGGCGGTACGGGGGGCCGGGCGGCCACGCCGATGAGCCGAGCGGCCTCGTCGACCCGCTCGGGCCCACAACTGCCGTCCCCGGCGAACACGGCCAGCGCCCGGGCCAGCCGCGCGAGTCCGAGGGCCCGCCGACTCCCCCGGTCCCCGTCGAACAGGGCCACGGCCCGGGCGGCCCCCTCCTCGGACATCGCGCACCCCACCCGAAGCCGGGAGCCCAGGACGTCCTCCCAGCCTTCGGGAAGCTCACCGAGGAACGGTTCGGAGCCGGGCGTGGCCGTGCCGTTCCCACGTGACCGGTCCAACGCGTCCAGGAGGCGGTCCGGTTCCAGGCCCGCCGCGTTGAGGCGGATCGGGAAGCGGTCCAGCAGATGGGAGGAGAGCCGGCCCACGTCCGACTCGCGGCACGCGGCCAGCCAGCGGGCCCGGGGACGCCAGCGGGCGCGGAAGCCGGAGCGTTCGACCGCGGCGACATCGGCGCCCAGAAGCTGCACCGCGGCCCGCATGCCGGGAAGGCTCAGCCGGACCAGGTCCGGGACCACGACCAGGGTCGTGGCCTGCGGGTCGGTGTCGACCAACGGGCCCGGGGCGAGCGAGAAGTTCATGCCGGCGCCCTCGTGGCGCAGTGTGGGCCGCAGCCACAGCTCGTCGTCCCCAGTGACCGAGCCGAGCATCGCGCGCCGCACCGGCCGCCCGCCGCGCATCCCGAGCAGCCCGGCGAACGCGTCCGTCACCGGCGCCACCATCTCCGGCTCCAGATCGAACAGCAGCACCCCGTCGAGCCCGGGCCCCAGCGCGGAGCACGCCAGCACCTGCGCCAGACGCTGCCGTGCCACCCCCGTCCGCCCTTCCGGGGCCGTCGTCATCCCAGCAGCCCGTCGAGCAGGTCCGACTCCTCCGGGGTCCATTCGACGGGTCCGCCGTGGGCCGCTTCCGGACGGCGGTGGCGCAGGGAGAGGGGGACGACCCGGCGTACGTGGTGGGGGGTGACCTCGTCCGCGCCCTCGAAGGCCGCCAGGGCCCGGGCGGCCCAGGCGGTGACGACCTCGCCGCGGTGGCCCACGGCCCGCAGCTGGGTGGCGACGTCGGCGCAGAGCTTGGCGATGTCCTCGCTCAACCGCACGTCCTGCACCGCGACCCGAGCCGTGTCCAGCCGCTCGCGCAGCGCCCTGTCCGCGGCGAGCCCGTCGGCCAGCCAGGAGGACTCCGTGCCGGCCTCGTCGTCGAAGCGCAGCACGGCCAGCACCATCGCCCGCCGGGCCTCCTGGTCGAGCTCGGACACGGCGACCATCAGCCCGAAGCGGTCCAGCAACTGCGGCCGCAGACCGCCCTCCTCGGGATTCATCGTGCCGACCAGCCCGAAGCTGACACTGCGCACGGCGTCGATGGCCTCCCGCTGCACCGACAGCACCCCGGTGGAGACGACATCGAGGATGATGTTGACGATGTGGTCGTCCAGGAGGTTGACCTCGTCGATGTACAGCATCCCCTTCTCGCCGGCCTCCTGGAGCAGTCCCGGCTGCGACTGGGCCACCCCCCGCATCAGCGCGTCGAGTTCCCAGCCGCCCAGCACCCGGTCGTCCGTGGCGTTGATCGGCAGCGTCACCGGCAGCTCCCCGCGGGTCAGCAGCGAGAACGCCCGCACCACCGTGGACTTGGCCGTCCCGCGCTGTCCGCTGACCAGGACGCCCCCGATCCGCGGCGCGATGTAGTTCAGTTCGAGCGCGAGCTTCAGCTCGGTCTGCCCCACCACATAGCTGTACGGCAGGATGTGGATCTCCGCGTCACCGGCCCCACCGGTCACGACGTGCCGCCCGGCGTCCAGCGGAAGGTGACCACCAGCTGGGCCTCCGCCGTCGACTTGACCAGGAGCGCACCGAGTTCGGCGTCCAGCTTGATCGACAGCTGGAGTTCCACCTCGTCCGGCACCAGCCCCTCCCCGAGGTCCTGGAACCGGTCGGCCGCCTGCCGCGCGCACCGCCGGGCCAGATCGAGACCGTCGGTGTAGACCTCGCGGGCCGCGGTCATCACGCGTTCGGCCGGATTGCCCCGGGTGTCGATGCCCCGGTACACGTCGTCGACGCCGCCCGCGGCCGGTACGCCGTCCACCTCGACGTAGATCGGCCCGTCCAGGCCGTCCGACGCCACCCCACTCACGATCGCCATGCAGCACTTCCCCCGTCCAGCGAACCGGATCCCCTGTGCCCCTACCTTCCCCATTCTGACCCGTGGTCAACAGCCTTGTGGTCAACGCGTGTTGATCGGTTCGCTCACGGCGTCGAGGTCGGCGGCGCGGCGCACCCGGTCGGCGATGTG
Organism: Streptomyces sp. RG80; assembly: GCF_040446465.1. Taxonomy (NCBI): domain Bacteria; kingdom Bacillati; phylum Actinomycetota; class Actinomycetes; order Kitasatosporales; family Streptomycetaceae; genus Streptomyces; species Streptomyces sp. RG80. The sequence continues at coordinate 382,036 of NZ_JBEAAJ010000003.1, forward strand.
CAGGATCAGCCGGTCGAGGTCGGCGCAGTACACCGAGGGGTTCAGAAAGCCCTCGTCGGCGCGGTAGCGGTGGGCGTAGTTGCCGCCGCCGCAGACGTCCGCCAGCGGGCACACCAGGCACTCGGGAGCCAGCGCCTCGCGGCCCAACTGCCGGGCGACGACGCCGGGATGGTCCAGGGCGTCGTCGAAGGAGTGGTGGAAGACGTCGTAGCCCGTGGCGGGGGCGCCCGCGTAGGCGGTCTTCAGCGAGTCCACCTGCTCGATGGCGCCGTCGGTGTCGACGACCACCGCGACCACCGGCGAGTTCCCCACGGCCTCGGCCTGGCCGTCCAGCCCGAGCAGCAGTCCGATGATCTCGCAGAACAGCCGGATCGGGACGGCCTGTTCACCGGAGTCGAACCACAGGTCGAACACCTCGATCAGCCAGTCGGCGTACGGGTGGGGGCCCGCGGCGGCCGGCGGATGCGCCCAGTCGGCGTGCGGCAGCAGCAGATCCATGGACGGCGGTTCCAGCGCGGTGAGCGAGGTGTACACCTCGACCGGGTCGGAGTCCGGGTCGATCACGCTCAGGATCCCGGCGTACGCCTCCGGGCGGCGCCGCAGCACCTCGAGGCCGGCGGCGGCCGCCGCCCAGGTGGAGCGCCCGGCGTGGTCGACGCGGCGCCGGTTGAGCCACGGGGTGCCGCCGTCGAGGCTCACCCCGATGCCGATCCCCGCGTCCGCCAGCCGCCGCACCCGGTCCTCGGTGAGCAGGGTGCCGTTGCTCTGCACACTGGCGTCCACCCGGCAGCCCGCGCCGACGGCCTCCCGTACGGCGGTGACGTAGCCGACGAGCGTGTCCACACCGGCCAACAGGGGTTCGCCGCCATGCAGGTTGACCTGTAACGAGGACAGGGAGTGGGTCTCGACGTGCTCGGCGATCCGTTCCGCGGTACGCCGCATCACGCCGGGCGGCACCCGGCGCGGACGGTCCCGCCAACTGCTGTCGGCGCCCTCGTAGACGTAGCAGTAAGTACAGGCCAGGTTGCAGCGGCCGTGCACTTTCAGGACGAACTGCCGGAAGGGCACCGCCCGTACCCCGGACCGCCGTAAGCCGGCGACGTCCAGGGTCTCAAGAGGCCACCGGGCGGTCACAGTTGATACGGGCCGTCCTCGTAGAAGGCCATCGCGGGACCGCCGCGCAGCTTCCGGGGGAGCAGGCCCGTGGCGACCGCCGCGAGCCCCGGATGCGATGCCTCGCGGGACAGCGCCACCAGGTCGAGATCGGTGAGGTCGGGCAGTGCGCCGCCCGGCCCCCGTACTCCACGCAAGGGTGGCCTGTCCCCTTCTGTACCCCGCACGTTCACCTCTCCAGGACGGCTGAACCAGCCTCTTGACACACGGCCCGGCCCACCCTACTGGCAGTGGCGCTGCTGAAATGTTCGCGCCGGGCTCCTGTCAGGTATCAAGTTGGCAGCGGTCGCTGGGGTCTGGCTATGTGTCAGGTCGGAAGGGGCTCGAAGTCCCAGTAGGGACGCTCCCGACGGCGAATCGACTGGGTGTGCGGATGTTGGGCTCCGAGGGTGTCGGAGAGCTGCTGGAGCGCCTCGTGCTCCAGCTTGGACGCCTCCTGGCCGCGCCGCAGAACCCGCAGGTCGGAGGCGAGCGCCGCCTTGCAGGACAGGGTCAGCGGATGAGTGTCGCCCAGCGCCGCCCGCGCCGACTCCAGCACCCCGCGGGTGAGTTCGGCCGCGCCCTCCTCGTCCCCGGCCAGGCTGCGCGCCCCGCCCGCGTTGAGTCCGGCGCCCAGCGTCCAGGGGTGCGACGGCCCCACCGCGGCGCGCATGTCGACGAGCGCCCCTTCCGCGATCCGCAGCGCCTCGTCGCGCTCCCCGTACTCCCACAGGGCGAGGGCCACGTTGCCCGCCGTGCCCACCGCGTAGGGGTGCTGCGGGCCGACGAGCCGGGCGTACTGCTCGGCGACGCCCGCCGCCGACTCGCGGGCCTGCTCCAGGTTGCCGTGTTCGCGGTTGAACGTGGCGAAGTCGGCCTGCACCAGCAGGGAGTCGGGGTGGCTCGGGCCCTGCCGCTGCACGAACCGCTCCACCACGCTGCGCATCAGCGACTCGGCGCCCAGCAGATCGCCGTTGCGTCTCATGCAGAGCGCGAGATTGTGCTCGGCGAACAGCGTCTGGGGGGTGTAGCGGTCCATCGTGTTGCGGTGGGCACGGACGTTGAGCTCCTGCCGGGAGGTCGCCTCCGCGTAACGGCCCAGCAGACGCAGCATCCAGGCGTAGAACATGCCCGAGCGCAGGGTGAGATGGTGCCGCGGGCTCAGGATCCGCTCACGGATCAGCAGGATGTCGCGGTGCAGCCGCAGCGACTCCTCGTAGCGGCCCAGCAGACTGGTGACCACGGCGAGGTTGCCGCGGTCCTGCAGGGCGCGCGGGGCGTCGGCGCCCAGGGTGCCGGTGTACGCCCGGACGCACTCCTCGAACATGCCGTGCGCCTCGTCGTAGCGGCCCAGCGAGACCAGGGTGCCGCCGAGGCCGTTCTTGGCGCGCAGCAGGTCGGGGTCCTCGTCGGTCCGATGCTCCGAGAGCTGGTCCAGGACGGCCCGTCCGACGGCCTCCGCCTCCAGGTAACGGCCGCTGCGGCGCAGCATGTTGGCGTGGTCGTGGATCAGGATCAGCATGTCCCGGTCGTCCGGACCCAGCCGGTTGCGCCAGCGGGTGACGGCCTGCTCGCACAGTCTGAGGGCGGCCCGGTTCTCGCCCCTCACCCGCATGTACTCGATGCAGTTCAGGACGAGCCCGCGCACCACCGGGTCGGGGCTGTCCAGGGCGCCCGCCGTCTCCAGGTGCGGGATGAGTTCGGCGTACCGCGTCCACTCGCGGGTGTCGATGGGGCGCCGCGGGTCGGCGCCGGCCAGCAGGGTGCAGGCGATCGTCGACAGGGCCTCGCGGCGGTCCTCGGTCAGGGTGCTGACCAGGAAGCTGTGGTAGAGGCGGTGCATGGAGACACGGTCCACGGCCGGTTCGGCGTCGGAGGACTCGACGTAGTCCAGCCGGACCGCGGTGGACTCCGACAGCCGGCGCAGCGCGGTGTGCCAGCGGATCGGGTCGCCGGCCAGCGCCGCCAGATGGTCCGGCAGGTCGGAGGGGTGGGCGGCCTGCATCAGGCGGACCGGGATGGCGTCCGGGGAGAACAGGGCGAACAGATGGAGGAGCTCGACCGCCTCGGGGTTGTTCTCCTGGAGCGTGTTGAGAGTTATCGACCAGCTGGTCTGGAAGCCCATCGGGTAGTCGGAGGAGATCCGGATGCCGATCTGGCTGGCCTCGCCGCGCCGGATCATCGAGATGTAGTCCTTGGCCGGCATCGCGTTGGCGTCCAGCCAGGCCGCGGTCTGCGCCAGCAGCAGCGGCAGGTCCTGCACGGCGTCGGCGAGCTGGTCGGCCTCGGCGTCGTTGAGCCGCTGGGCGCGCCGCAGGACGTAGGCGACGGACTCGGGCCGGCGGAAGGGCTGCACCTCGATCTCGGTGACGTTGCCGGAGGCCGCCCAGTCCTGGGTGAGGGTGGTGATCAGGACGTGGCCGTTGCCCTCCGGGAGCAGGTCCTCGATCTGCTCCATGTCGTCGGCGGAGTCCAGGATCAGCAACCACCTCTTGTACGGCGTCCCGGTCCGCAGCGCCTCGTGGACCGCCCGGATCCGCTCGCCCAGCTCCTGCCCGACGGGCAGCTCCAGACGCGGCGCGAGCTGCGCGAACTGCTCGCGCGCCGGGGCACGGAAGCGGGCCCCGACCCACCACACGATGTCGTAGTCGTTGCCGAAGCGGTGCGAGTACTCGTTGGCGATCTGGCTCTTGCCCACACCCGAGATGCCCCGCAGCGCCACCCGCGCCCCGCTGCGGCCGCCGCGCTCGAAACGCGCGTGCAGCTCCTCCAGGATGGCGTCGCGGCCGGTGAAGCGGACATTGCGGCGCGGCACGTTCCACACCGACGGCGGGTCGTTGGGGAAGCGCGGCGCGGCGGCGCCGGAGGGGGCGACGGGCTCGGCGGACCGGTCGAGGTCCAGGCGGCGCAGGATCCGGCGGCGGGCCTCGCGCGAGTCCAGGTCGCGCAGGTCGACCGGGCGCAACGGAGCGGCCGTGGCGGGCAGCGCCCTCGTCGCCACGCTGACCGCGGAGAAGCGGTCCACATGAGCCGGCACCACCTCGTGCAGCGCCTCGGTCCACTCGGCGTCCGAGCGCGGGCCGAGCGAGAAGTACCAGTCGTCCAGGACCAGCAGCACCCGGCCGGGCGCCTGGAGCAGATTGCGCAGCGCGTCGGCGAGCGGCATGCGCAGCGGAGGGTCCCAGCGCAGCAGCGTCGTCTCGTGGCCGAGCTGCTCCAGCTGATGGGCGATCCATGTCGCCCACGGCCGGTTGAATCCCGCGTAGCTGATGGTGAAGTGCTCGTGGGACTCGGCGCCCTTGGACCTGTCGGTCATCCGACCGTCTCCCCTAGACCGAAATCAATGGAATGTCGTTTTTTGCAAGTTTTGTGCACGTTTAGTCGCGTGCACTTTAAGCGATACGTCGCTCAATCCGGGGGCATCACCGCGCTCAGCCGCGCGGCCGCGTGCCGCACGAGCCGCTCCAGGTCGGCGCAGAACACCGACGGATGCCGAAAGCCCGTACCGCGCGAGTAGCGGTGGCCGTAGTTGCCGCCCCCGCACACCCGGCCCACCGGGCAGGCCCGGCACTCGTCGGCGAGCCCCGCGACACCGAGCTGGCGGGCGACGATCCCGGGATGGTCGAGGGCCTCGTCGAAGGCGTGCCCGAAGACGTCCAGACCGGTCGCCGTCGCGTGGTCGTAGGCGAGGTTGAGGGAGTCGATCTGCTCCACCGAACCGTCGGTGTGCACCACCACCGCGCAGGTCGGCGACAGCCCGATCGACTCGGTCGTGCTGGGCACCCCGAGCAGCAGCGCCACCACCTCCGTGAACAGCCGGACCCGGGGCTGCGAGCCGTCGGGCGTGCCGTCCCACCACAGGTCGAAGGCGGTGGCCAGCCAGTCGCCGTAGGGGGTGGGCACGGCGGGCCGCCCGCCGGGGGCGCGGGCCGGCAGACCAGGCGGCGGGCTCGACCAGTTCGCGTGCGGCAGCAGCAGGTCCAGACGGGGCGGGCGGAGCTCGGCGAGCGAGGAGTACACCTCCCCGGGATCGCTTGTGATGTCGATGGCGCACAGGATCCCGGCGTACAGCTCCGGCCGGTCCGACAGCAGCCGCGCCGCCCGCCGGGCCGCCGGCCACGAGGAGCGCCCCGCGTGGTCCACCCGGCGCCGGTTCAGCCGCGCGCTGCCACCGTCCAGGCTCAGCCCGACCCGGACGCCCGCGTCGGCGAGCCGGTCCAGGGTGCGCTCGGTGATCAGGGTGCCGTTGCTCTGCACGGTGGCACGCAGCGCGACCTCGGCCGGCAGCGCCCGGCGCACCTCGGCCGTGTACTGGAGGGCCGTGTCGGCGCCGGACAGCAGCGGCTCACCCCCGTGCAGATCGATCCGCACCTCGGACAGTCCGTGGGCGACGGCGTGTTCGGCGATCCGCACGGCCGTCTGCCGCATCACCCCCGGCGCCACCCGGGCCGGCCGGCCCCGCCAACTGGCGTCCTCACCCTGGTAGATGACGCAGTAGGTGCAGTCGAGATTGCAGCGGCTGTGCACCTTGAGGACGAACTGCCGGAAGGGGAAAGGTTGTTGGCCCGCACGCCGGAGGGCCGCCACGTCCAGTTGGGCGTGCGGCCACGGTGCCGACTCCCGGTCCCGGGCGATCCGTAAGCTGTCGTCCGAAGCGGTCTGCACAGCATCGCCTCCCCGTGGGCGGCCCCGTGCCGCCGCTACCGTTCTACCCCCGGGGAGTCCTCGTGATACGCCACGAGCCCGCCGTCGGCGTCGCAGGAGCGGGCCAGCAGCGTGGCCAGCACGGCGCCCAGCACGGGGTGGTCGACCCGGGCGCGCAGTGCGGCCAGATCGGTGCCCCGGTAGTCGGGGAGCGGGGTCCACGCCTGTCCGTCTCGTCCGGTCGGCTCCGTCACACTGCACACTCCCTTTCACCGTCCCCCTGCTCCGGCGAGCGCGGCCATGCGCTCGAACGTCGACTGCGCCTGCGGCCCCCGCGCCGCGCCGGCCCGCTGCCACAGCGCCCAGGCCGCCCGGTACGACTCCAGCGCGTGCTCCGGACCCGCCGTCCGCTCCAGCACCACCCCGCGCTGGTGGTGCGCCCGGGCGGCCAGCAGCGGCTCACCGGCCCGGTCCGCACTCCGTACACCGTGGTGGTACGCGTCGGCCGCCAGGTCCAGCCACTCCGGCGCCCCGGAGCCACCGGCCAGCGCCAGCAGCACATCGCCGCGCTCCAGCCACGCCAGTGCCGCGGTGCGGTCGTCGCGCGCGCCCCGTGCCGCCCGGGCCAGCACCCACTCGGCCTCGTGCAGATCGGTCGGCGTTCCGCCCGCGCCGTGATGATGACGCAGCGCCCGCCCGAACAGAAGCCTCCGGTCGGCCAGATGGGGATCACTGTCGGCCGTCAGCGCCAGCGCCGCGCGCAGCACCCGTACGGCGTCGGTGGCCACCGGCAGCCCGTCGTCGTGCTCGGCCCGGGCCACCAGCACCTCGCCGCGGCCCGCGAGCAGCTCCGCCCGCTCCGGGTCGTCACGGTCCAACAAAGCCTCGGCGCGTGCGAAGCACCGGTCGGCGGCGAGGAGTTCGGCCGGCTCGGCGGTGTGCCGGTAGCGGGCGGTGTGTGCCTCGGCGAGTCGGTGCAGGGCCGGTACCAGCAGGTCCGGCTCCTGGTCGTGGGCCGCCTCCACCGCGCGCTCCAGCGCCTCCAGGACCCCGGGATGCCCGGTGTCCCCGGCGGCCACGGCACGGGCCTCCGCCAGGTCCAGCAGGGCCCGGCAGCGTACGGCGGACGGGGCGCTGTGCCGGCCGGAGAGCCGTACGCCGTTCTCGAAGTCGGCCGCCGCGCGCAGCGCCAGGGTCCGCGCCTCGTCGGCCGCGTCACGGCCCCGGGCGTCGTCGGCGAGCGCCAGCAGCAGCCGGCCCCGGGCCAGCACCGCCGGATCGAAACCGGGACGGCCGGGGAGCGAGGAGGGTATTCGGGGACCGCCGCCCGCGGCCGATCCGCCGGAGACCACGGCCGGTCACCGGCCCCGGTGCGCGGCGGTCGGGGTCGCGCCGGGCGTAACGTTTCGGACACCGGCGTACGAAGGCCCGGGGTTCGTCCGGCGGTTCGTCCCGGCGCGCGGGGGTCCGGTTCGCCTGTTTCGGGAGGACGCGCTCCCGGCCGTGTCGTCGTCGGTCCCCGTCATGCCCGGCCGCGCTCCGGTGGGAGGGGCCCCAGGTACACGCGCGACGGGGCACCGCGCCGGGCGGCCGCACCACTCACTCACGTCGCGCTCCTCGTCATGGACGTCCGGATGCGTGCGAACTCCATGACAGTACGCGCACTCTGCCCGGTCAACAGTGCTTTCCGGCCGCCCAGCGGAAATACCGCCGCCGAAGTGCGGCAACACAAGCGGTCTAGACTCACCCGGAACGGCCCGCCCCACCGGCCGAAAGCGGTCAACCTCGGCCAGACCCGAAGGGTATTCGGCGTTTTGATACGGATAGATTCAGTCACCAAGCGGTACCCGGACGGCACGGTGGCGGTCGACCGGCTGTCGTTGGAGATACCCGACCGCTCGATCACCGTCCTCGTCGGCCCCTCGGGCTGTGGCAAGACCACCACCTTGCGGATGATCAACCGGATGATCGAGCCCACCGAGGGCACCATCCTCCTCGACGGCGCGGACATCCAGCGGCAGCCCGTCAACACCCTGCGCCGGTCCATGGGTTACGTCATCCAGAACGCCGGGCTCTTCCAGCACCGCACGATCGTCGACAACATCGCCACGGTGCCCCGGCTGCTCGGCTGGAGCAAGGACAAGGCCCGCGCACGCGCCCGCGAACTGATGGAGCGCGTCGGCCTCGACTCCTCGCTCGCCAAGCGCTACCCCTACCAGCTCTCCGGCGGCCAGCAGCAGCGCGTCGGCGTGGCCCGGGCGCTCGCCGCCGACCCGCCGGTCCTGCTCATGGACGAGCCGTTCTCCGCCGTCGACCCCGTGGTCCGCAAGGGGCTCCAGGACGAACTCCTGCGCATCCAGGAGGAACTGGGCAAGACCATCGTCTTCGTCACCCACGACATCGACGAGGCCGTCAAGATCGGCACCATGGTCGCCGTGATGCGCACCGGCGGCCGGCTCGCCCAGTACGCGCCGCCCGCCGAGCTGCTGACGCACCCGGTCGACGCGTTCGTCGAGGACTTCCTCGGCGCCGACCGGGGCATCCGCCGGCTGTCGTTCTTCCCGTCCGCGGGCCTGGAGTTGTCGACCGCGCCGGTCGTCCCGATCGACGCCACCGCGGAGCGGATCGCCGCGCACGACACCGCGGACGCCCCCTACCTCCTCGTGACGGACGCCGACGGCAGGCCCCTTGGCTGGAGCGAGCCGCAGGATCTGACGGCGGGCGAGATCGACGTCGATCGACTGGTGTCCCACGGGCGGCCGTTCGTCGCCGGCACCGACTCGCTGCGAGCCGCGCTGGACTGTGCCGTGCTCTCGCCCACCGGCTGGGCCGTCGCGGTGGACGAAGACGGACGGGTCGCCGGAGTGGTCTCCCAGCAGGCCATAGCGGAGGCCATCCGCGGCGCCCACGCCGAGGGACGCACGGACGGCCGTACGGACGCGAAGGTCGCCGGATGAACTGGGACCGTATGTTCGACATCCCCAGCGACCTCCAGCACAGCTGGCTCGGCCTGGTCGGGCTGCATCTGCGCGAGGCCCTGCTGCCGGTCCTCGCCGGCCTGCTGATCTCGCTCCCGCTCGCCCAGCTCTGTGTGCGCTTCCGCTGGCTGTACCCGCCGGTGCTGTGGGTGACGACCGTGCTCTACGCCATCCCCTCGCTGGCCTTCTTCGTGCTGCTCATCGACTACACCGGCATGACCGAGCTGACGGTGATGATCCCGCTCACCGTCTACAGCCTCGTCGTGCTGGTCCCGGCCGTCGTCGACGCCGTGCGCTCGGTCCCGCAGGAGACCCTCGCCGCCGCGACGGCCATGGGCTTCGGGCCGGTACGCCGGTACGTCCAGGTGCAGTTGCCCATCGCCGTGCCCGCGATCATCGCCGGGCTGCGGGTGGCGACGGTGTCCAGCGTCAGCCTCGTCAGCGTCGGCACCCTCATCGGCAACCAGGGCGCCCTCGGCAACCTGCTGAACGACGCCACCATCTACAACCGGCCCGAACTCGCCGTGAACGCCGTGCTCTCCATGGCCGGCCTCGCGATGCTCGCGGACGCCGCGCTGGTCCTCCTGCGCCGGCTGCTGACGCCGTGGATGCCGAGCCCGGCGCGTACCAGAGGGCGGAAGTCCGCCCCGGCCCTGAAAGAGGCGGCCCGGTGAACCTGCTCCACTTCATCAACGCCTTCTTCGGCGACAGCGCCCACTGGCACGGCTACGACGGCATCCCCACCCGCCTGGCGGAGCACGTCCGGTACACCCTGGAGGCGCTCGCCATCGCCGCCGCCATCGGGCTGCCGATCGGCCTGGTCTCGGGGCACTACGGGCGCGGCGGGACCGTCCTGTCCCTGATCGCCACGGCGGGGCGGGCCCTGCCCACGTTCGGCCTGCTGGTGGTGCTGACCCTGCTGGTCGGGTTCGGCATGGTGAACGTGATGACCCCGCTCGTCGTCCTCGCCGTCCCGCCGATCCTCGTCACCAGCTACGAGGCGATGCGCTCGGTCGACCCCTCGCCGGTGGACGCCGCGCGCGGCATGGGCATGAGCGAGGCCGGGGTCCTCTTCCAGGTCGAGATCCCGGCCGCGCTCCCGCTGATCCTCAGCGGCCTGCGCTCGGGCGCCATCCAGATCGTCTCGACCGCCACCATCGCCGCGTACGTCAGCCTCGGCGGCGTCGGCCGCTACATCATCGACGGCCTCTACCAACGCGACTACGAGAAGGTCGTCGGCGGCGCCACCCTGGTCGCCGGCCTCGCCCTGGTGACCCTGGCCCTGTTCTGGGCGATCGGACGGCTCGCGGTGTCGCGGGGGGTGCGCCGGAGCGCCTGAGCGTTCCGCTGGAAATGCCGCGTGATGCCGCCGTTCGGCTGCGGCGCCGTCGTTGCCGGTCGCGCCCACGCGGCGGCAGCCGCACATCGACACAGCCCCGCGCCCCTTGAGGGCGTTGCCGAACCGTAGTCGACTTCGCCCAGCCCGCTGAGGGCGCTGTTGACGGCTCTTGGCCGGGGCCGGTCGCCGGGCGGCCGGCCAAGAGCCGTCGCGAACGCCCTAGGCGGCCGGTCGTACGGCGACCGCGTCCACCTCGAAGAGCATGCCCGGCAGGGCGAGGGCGGCGACGCCGCTGAGGGTCTGGGCCGGGAGGCGGTCGCCGAAGCGGGTGTGCAGGGCCTTGCCGAGGGTCTCCAGCTTGGCGAGGTCGTGGTCGACGACGAACGTGCCCAGCCGGACCACGTGTTCGAAGCCGAGGCCGGCCCCCGCCAGCGCCGCTCCCAGCCGGTCGAAGGCGAGTTCCACCTGCGCGGCGAAGTCACCGGGCACCGGGGCGCCGGTGGCGTCGGAGGCGTACTGCCCGGCGACGAAGACGAGTTCGCCGGGCGCCGAGACGGCGTGGCTGTAGCCGAAGGACGTCGGGTCGTGCAGGGCGGGCGGGTTGGTGATGGTGCGGTCGTCGTGGCTCATACCCGCGACAACTTCGCCGTGCGCCCGCCCATTCCGCCCGCGCGTCAGCCCGTGGAACGCGCCAGCGCCAGTTCCAGTACGACGAGCAGGGCGTCGCGGACCGAGCCGCGTTCGCGGGCGTCGAAGACCACGACCGGGACGTGGTCGGCGACGTCGAGGGCCCAGCGGATCTCGTCCAGGGTGTGCTCGACCTTGCCGTCGAAGGCGTTGGCGGCCACCGCGAACGGGATCTGCCGGTGCTCGAAGTAGTCCACGGCCGCGTAGCAGTCGTCGAGGCGGCGGGTGTCCACGATGACCAGACCGCCGAGCGCGCCCTCGACGATGTCGTCCCACATGAAGCCGAACCGCTCCTGTCCGGGCGTACCGAACAGATACAGCTTCAGGGTCGGGTCGATGGTGATGCAGCCGAAGTCCATCGCGACCGTGGTCGTGGTCTTGCGCGGGGTGTGCGTGAGGTCGTCCACGCCCGCCGCGACCTCGGTGATGGCCGCCTCGGTGGTCAGCGGCGCGATCTCGGAGATGGCGCCGACGGCGGTGGTCTTGCCCACGCCGAAGCCGCCCGCGATCACCATCTTGACCGGCAGGGGTGGCCGCACGGCGGCCGCCGGCGCGGACCCGTCGCGGGTGGCCGGTTCAGTCGGTGTCACGGAGTACCCCCCGGGAGTCGGGGATGGCGCGCAGGCCATCGATCACTCGTCGCAGGACGGAAGCGTCGTGCGTGTCGTCGGAGTCCGGCACATGCACCGTCAGCAGCCCCTCCGCGCGCAGATCCTCGGCGAGGATCCGGACCACGTTGAGGTGCAGCCGCAGCCGGGCCGCGAGTTCCGCGATGGACTGCGGCCGACGGCATTCGGCGACGATGTCGTGCTGCTCGAAGGAGAGAGCGCCGAGCGCGTCGAGACCCTCGACGGTGGCCACCACCTGGGTCTCGACGGGCATCGTGCGGCCGGTCGCGCTGGGCGCCACCCGGCCGGCGGTGACCAGGAACGGCCGCACGGCGGAGGCGGGCCCCACCGGGTCGGGTCCCGGGGTCGGGGAGCCGTCCGCCATGGCGTGTCCGTCCCGGTCCCGGTCAGAGCGCCGACGGGGAGCCGACGCTGTTCTTCAGCGCCAGCACCAGTTGGGGACTGAGCGCGCTGCCGGCCCGGTTGGCGAACAGCGTCATCTCGTAGGCGATGTTGCCCAGCTTGGCCTCCTTGTCGGTGACCACGCCGAGGACGGCGCCGCTGCCGATCGCGGAGACCAGGACGTGGCCGCCCTCCAGGTCGATGATGACCTTGTTGAGGCCGCCCAGACCGTAGTTGCCGGAGGCTCCGGCGGCCAGGCTGGTGATGCCGGAGACGATCGCCGCGAGGCGCTCGGAGTCGGCGTGCTCACGCAGTTCGGAGACCGCGATGAGCAGGCCGTCCGAGGACACGGCGATGGCGTCCACGACGCCCGCGGTCTCGGTGGCGAAACGATTCAACAGCCAGGTGAAGTCGGCTGCGGCGGCCTTCAGTTCGGCCGGTGTGTTTCCCGTCGGAGTGTCACCTGTCGACGTACTCACTGCTCCGCTCCTTCCGGGAGGTGGTTCTGGTCGTGCTTGCGGGGGGTCTGGGGGGTCTCGGGGGCCGCGCCGCTGTCGCGGTGGGCGCGTTCCACCGCCGCCTCGAACTCGTCGAGGGCGGAGCGGACGGCCTCCGCGTCGGCGGGACGGGGCGCCTGCCGGGTGCTCGGACGGGCGGCCTCGGCCGTGGTGCGGAGCGTGGCACCGCGGACACGGCGGCGCAGCGGCCGGGCGGCGCCGGGGGAATCGTCGGCGCCGGGCGCCGGTTCCTCGGCGCGGGCCTTGGGGATGAAGGGGAGGCCCTCCTCCGAGGCGGCCGGGGGGCTCTCCTCGTCCCGGCGGACCCGACGGGGGAGCGGGCCCTGGTCGTCGTCGGCGGCCGGGGCGTCGGTCAGCGCCGGGCGGGGGCCGGCGTCGTCGGTGTCCGCCGCCGGTGTGGTCGGTGCCGTCCGCTCCACCGCGGCCGCGGTCAGCAGCAGCGGCTGCGGCAGGGTCACCTCGGCCGTGACACCGCCGCCCGGGGTGCGGGACAGGGCCACGTCGATGTCCCAGCGGCGGGCCAGCGCGCCGACCACGAACAGGCCGAGCACCTTCGAGGGCACCAGGTCCAGGCGCTCGCGGCGCACGATCCGGGCGTTCTCCTCGTCGAGCCGCTCGGGGTCCATGCCCAGGCCGTGGTCGGCGACCACGATCGTCGCGCCCTCGGCCGAGTTCTGCACGAACACCTCGACGGGGCTGTCCGCCGGCGAGAACGCCACGGCGTTCTCCACGAGTTCGGCCACCATCAGCGTCAGGTCGCCGATGATGTCCGGCGCCACCATGACCTCGGTGCGGGCGAGCAGCTGGACCCGCCGGAAGCCCTCGATCTGGCCGAGCGCGGCCCGTACGACGTTGGTCAGGGCGAGCGGCCCGGAGTCCAGGACCGTCTCGCGGATGCCGGAGAGCAGCATCAGGCTGTCGGCGTTGCGGCGCAGCCGGACCGCGATGTGGTCGATGGAGTAGAGGCGTTCGAGCAGCTCGGGGTCGGTCTCGCCGCGCTCCACCGCGTCGATCAGCGCCAGCTGCCGGGTGGTCAGGTTGCTGACCCGGCGGCCGACGTTGCCGAACATCTCGGCGACGTTGCGGCGGCTGAGGACCTGACGCTCCAGCAGGGCCACCGCGGTGGTCTGCACATGGTTGAAGGCCTCGGCGAGGTCGCCGATCTCGTCGCGGGCCGTGACCGGCATCTCCCGCAGCCGGGCCGGACCCTCGTCCTCCGCGTCGTCGGCGGCGACCCGGGCGAGCTCGCGCTCGGCGACCTCGGCGACCTGCTGCGCGGCGTCGGTCAGCGCCTGCACCGGGCGGACCACGGAGCGGCGTACGACCACCGAGAAGGCGAGCCAGAGCACGAAGCCCAGCACGGCGAGGCCGAGCAGCAGGACGGCGTTGCGCAGGGCGGTGTCGGAGGCCTGCTCGGCGCGGTCGGCGATCTGGTCGATCAGCGAGGTGGTGATGCCCAGCCGGATCGCGGCCTGCTTGCGGTAGGCGGGGTAGGAGTCGAGAGCCGTCCCGAACATCCGGCGGATCTCGGCGGGCGAGTCGGCCTGCAGGGCGCTGGGGTCGATCTGGAGCTCGGCGTACTGCCGGTTGATGACGGCCTGCGGGCTGTTGTGCTCGATCCCGGCGAGCAGCTCGGCCTGGTCGTCGGTGGCGAACCGGGCGAACCGGTCGGCCTGGTGGGTGTACTCGTCGTAGGAGCCGATCGCGCCGATGAACTCGATGAGCGCGTTCGAGTCGCCGGTCGTCGCGGAGAACACGCCGGTCTCGAAGGAGCCGTGGGCGGCGTCCGCGCGCAGCAGCGAGTCCAGCAGGTTGCCGGTGAAGGTGGCCGCGAGAGCCGTGTTGCGGTCCAGGCCGAGACCGTCGATCAGGCCCTTGGCGGCGCTGGTGTAGGCGGGGTCGATGTTGTCGGCGGGCAGATACGCCTGCTCGATGGTGTTGCGCAGGCTCTCCAGGCCCTCGACCTCCCGCAGGGCCCGGGCCTCCTCCTCGGGAAGCCGGTCCCCGAAGGCGGCGCGCACCTTCTCGACCTGGGTGTCCACCGCGACCTGGGCCTTGCGGTAGGGGGTCTGGGAGGGGGTGCCGCCGTCGTTGGTGGCCTCGTGCCGCACCGAGAGCAGGATGGCCTGCTGGTGTTCGGCCTCCAGCCGGTCCACCAGTGTGGCGACCTCGGTGCTGGTGCGCACCAGGCGAGCGGCGTCGGCCGCCTCCTGGGAGCGTCCGACCTGGTCGTTGATGAGGTAGGCGAGCAGCACCGCGACCACGGTCAGCGGGACGCCGACCAGCACGTTGAGCTTGTGCCGGAAGGGCCGTCGGTCGGCGAAGCCCCGTATGCCACCCGGGGCCGACGGCGGAGCCGTCTCGCTCGTGGACACCAGGCCTCCTTCAGGGGGGACGACGGCGCGCGAAGACTGCGCGTGACCGATTCTGATCGATGGGGACGGTGCGGAACGACACCAATGGGGCGCCGGCACGCCAGTGTGTCCGAACGCCAACGACCCGGAGACTACCGTCTCTTCGGAAGATCGATCATGCCACCCTGAGTCAAGAATCCGTTACAACGGGAAGGCGCCTGGATGTCGGTCTTCGCCGCCTTTTCACAACCGGTCGCGCATTGACGCCAATTGGTGACCAGGCTGCACTTGACGATGCGAGAACTGGCTGGATTGGATCAGTCCAGAGCTTGTTTCTCATCAGCCCACACAGCCCGGAACGGGAACCGTGACTTCCAAAGCCCCACGCAGCAGGTCCATCCGGAAGCATCCCGGCATAGCCGCGGTCGCGCTCGCCGCCACCGCGGCCCTGCTGGCGGGATGCGGATCCTCCGACGACGGCTCAGACCCGCTCAAGGAGGACAAGGGGAGCAGCGGCGACACCGTCGTCGTCGGCTCCAACAACTTCGCCGAGAGCATCCTCCTCGCCGACATCTACGGCGAGGCCCTCAAGGCCAAGGGCGTCAAGGTCAGCTACAAGCCCAACATCGGCAGCCGCGAGACCACTTACGGCCTGCTGAAGAACGGCTCCATCACCGTCCTGCCCGAGTACAACGGCTCGCTGCTGTCCTACCTCGACCCCAAGGCCGAGCAGAAGACGGCCGAGGCGGTGAACGCCGCGGTGAAGACGAAGCTCGACAGCAAGCTGACCCTGCTGGAGTCGTCGCCCGCCGAGGACAAGGACTCCGTCAGCGTCAACGCGGCGACCGCGAAGAAGTACAACCTCACCGCCGAGTCCACCCTCGCCGACCTCAAGGACGCCGCACCCGAGCTCGTCATCGGCGGCTCGCCGGAGTTCCAGACCCGGCAGCAGGGCCTGCTCGGCCTGAAGTCCGTGTACGGCCTGGAGTTCAAGTCCTTCAAGGCGCTCGACGCGGGCGGCCCGCTGACCCAGGCGGCGCTCACGAAGAACACCGTGCAGGCCGCGGACATCTTCACCACGGACCCGACCATCACCAAGGAGAAGTTCGTCGTCCTGAAGGACCCGGAGAACCTCTTCGGCTTCGCCAACGTGACCCCGCTCGTATACAAGTCGGGCCTCTCCCAGGAGGGCGTCGACGCGCTGAACGCCGTCTCCGCCAAGCTGGACACGAAGACGCTCCTGGACCTCGACTCCCAGGTGCAGCTCGACAACAAGGACCCGCTGGACGTCGCCAAGACCTGGCTGAAGTCGGCCGGACTTCTCTGACGCCCACCCTTGGACACCACGGACGACCCGACGCGGGTGCCCTCCGGCACGGAGGGCACCCGCGTCGTCCTGGACGGCGCGACACTCGACGTCCGCACCCTGGCCCGCCTCGCCGACGGCACCGCCCGCCCCGTCGTGGCCCCCGAGGCGCTCGAGCGGGCCCACCGCTCCTGGCGCGCGGCACAACGCCTCGCGGTGAGCGGACGGCTCTACGGCCGGGGCACCGGCGTCGGCGCCCAGCGCTCGGTGAGCGTGGCCGCGCACGACGAGGCCGACCACGGCCTGCGGCTGCTGCGCAGCCACGCGGGCGGCGCCGGCGAGCCGCTCCCCGCCCGACAGGTCCGGGCCATGCTCGCCGTCCGCGCCAACCAGCTGCTCGCCGGCGGCTCCGGCATCCACCCCGCCTTCGTCGAGGCCCTCACCGAGGCACTGCGCCTCGGCGTCCACCCGGCCGTCCACGAGTACGGCGGTGTCGGCACCGGCGACCTGACGGCCCTCGCCCAGACGGGCCTCACCCTCATCGGCGAACGCCCCTGGCTCGGCGACACCACCCGTGGCCTCCCCGCCCCCGTCACCCCGCGCCCCGGCGACGCCCTCGCCCTCCTGAGCAGCAACGCCCTCGCCCTCGGCCAGGCCGCGACGGCCGGCCACGACATGGACGTCCTGCTGCGCGCGACGCACGCCGTCGGCGCCCTGTCCCTGGCCGCCGCCTCCGGCTCCCTGGAGGCCTACGCCGCCCCCGTGCACGCCCTGCGCCCCTACCCCGGAGCGGCCCACGCGGCCGCCGAGGTGCGCCGGCTGCTCGGCGAGCCCGGCACCCCCTACCCCACCACGCGCCGCATCCAGGACCCGTACGGCTTCCGCGCCTTCCCACAGGTCCACGGGTGCGCCCTGGACGCCGCCGACGCACTGCGCCGGGTCGTCGAGGTCGAGATCAACTGCCCCTCGGAGAACCCGCTCATCGCCCCCGACGGCACCGCGGCCTACCACCACGGCGGCTTCTTCGCGGCACCGCTGGGCCTGGCCCTGGACGCCCTGAACCTCGCCGTCCTGAAGACCGCGCAGCTCTCCGCCGCCCGGCTGTCCGCGCTGCTGCGCGCGGACCTCACCGGCCTGCCCGCGTTCCTGGCCACCGGGCCCGCGGGCAGCTCGGGTGTGATGATCCTGGAGTACCCGGCCAACTCGGCGCTCGCGGAGCTCCGTTCGTGCGCCGCGCCCGCCTCGGCCGGCCACACGGTCGTGTCGCTGGGCCTGGAGGAGGCCGCGAGCTTCGCGGGCCAGGCGGCCCGCCAGACCCTGCGCGCGACGGCCGCCTACGCCACCGTCCTGGCCTGCGAACTCGTCACCGCCGTACGGGCGTTGCGCATGCACGACACCCCACCACCGGTACCCGCCTTCACCGTCGCCGCCGAGGCGCTCCAACCGAGCACCGTGGACCGCGAGCTGACGCCGGACGTGGCCACGGCGGTGGAGCTGCTGCCGGTGCTGGCACGGCTGTAGACCCCGCGCACGACCTCACCGGGCCCGGGTCCTACTCCACCGCGGAGGCGATCAACTGGTCCAGGAGAGCGATCAGTACATCCCGCGCCGAGTCCCGTTCGCGGGCGTCGCACAACAGGACCTGCACATGGTCCGGCAGGGCGAGCGACTCACGGATCTCCTCGGGCGGGTAGGGATGCTCGCCGTGGAAGCCGTTGACGCCGACGACGAACGGGATGCGCCGGCGCTCGAAGAAGTCGATCGCGGCGAAGCTGGACTCCGGGCGGCGCACGTCGACCAGGACCACCGCGCCCAGGGCGCCCAGGGCGAGGTCGTTCCACATGAACCAGAACCGCTGCTGGCCGGGCGTGCCGAACAGATAGAGGACCAGGTCCCGGCTGATGGTGATCCGGCCGAAGTCCAGGGCCACCGTGGTGGCCTTCTTCTCCTCGATGCCGTCGAGGTCGTCGACGCCCAGCCCCGCCGCGGTCAGCCGTTCCTCGGTGCGCAACGGGGCGATCTCGCTGACCGCGCCGACCATGGTGGTCTTGCCGACGCCGAAACCCCCGGCGATCAGGATCTTGACCGTGTCGGGTGCCGTCCGGGCGATGGTGTCAGAGTCGGCCAAGGCCGTCCCTCACTTTCTGGAGCAGGTCCAGGTCGACGGTGGCGGCGACCGGATGCGGCGGACGGACCGTGATCCGGCCCGCCTCCAGCAGGTCGCAGAGCATGATGACGATCACGCTCATCGGAAGGTCGAGCAGAGCGGCGAGCTCCGCGACGGCGATCGGCTCGGCGCAACGGCGCAGGATGCGCTGCTGCTCCGGCTGCGGGCGGGGGCCCCGGGCCGGTGGCGGGTCCACCGCGGTCACCGTCGAGATCAGCGTGAAGTCGGCGCGGCTGGGCCGGGTGCGTCCACCGGTCAGGGCGAACGGCCGGACGAGACGGCCCGCCGTGTCGCCTGCGCTCACCTCAATTGCCGGAATCGGCGGTGGGGCCGACGCCCGCCCGCGGGGCCGCGCTCAGGTGCTCGCCGATCTTCTTCACCAGCATGTTCATCTGGTACGCCACCACACCGACGTCCGCGCCCTGGTTGGTGAGGACGACGAGATGGGCGCCCGGGCCGGCGGAGGTGAGGATCAGATAGCTGTGCGCCATCTCGATCAGCGCCTGGCGCACCGGGCCACCGCGGAAGTCCATGCTGACGCCCTTGCTCAGGCTCATGAGGCCGGACGCGGTCGCGGCCAGCCGCTCGGCGTCGTCCCGCAGGAACCCGGTCGACTTGCTGACGACCAGCCCGTCCTCGGACAGCACGACGGCGTGGTTGACGTCGGCGACCCGCTCCACGAGTCCGGTCAGCAGCTGGTCGAGCTGGGTGTGGGTGGCGGGGGTGGGGCGTGTCATGGGGTGTCCTTCGTCGGCGGGCGGTGCGGCGGGAGCGGCGGTCGGCCGTCAGCGGTCGGTGGTCAGCGGCCGCTGGGCGGGGGTGCGGGGAGCGGGGGGCGGTCGGTGTCGGGGGTGTCCTGGTCGGGGCGCCTGGCGGCGGGCACTTCGGGGTCGGTCGCTTCCCTTCGACCGTACGGCGCGTCGGCGGGGGCGGCGGAGTGGGTCCCGGCCGACTCCTCGGCGTCCTCGTCCCGCGCGCGGAACGTGCCGCGCTGGAAGCCGGCGAGTGAGGAGGCGGCGCGTTCCGCGGTGAAGTCCTCGTCGTGGCCGTCCTGTTCGGCGGGCCCGGGCTCCTCGCGGAGCTCGACGGCGAGGCTGGTCTGGGGTACGCGGCGGGGCAGCGCGGCAAGGTCCGGACGCCGCTCGGGATGCCCGTCCGCACGCACCCGTCCGCCGCCTGCCGCACGCGGGGTGTCACCCGGGCGCCCCGGCTCTCCCGGCCGCTCGCTCCCGCCCGCCTGGGAGTGCTCCGGGCCCTCCTGAGCGCCGCGCCGTAGTGCGGCCGGCACCGTGACGTCCCGAGGCTGCTCCACGAGGGGCGTGGCGGCCGGGGCGTCGAGTTCTCCCGGAGCGGGGTCCACGAAGTCGCGTACGACGATGTCGTGCGGGAGCAGCACGATCGCCGTCGTACCGCCGTACGGCGACGGGCGCAGCGTGACCGTGATGCCGTGGCGGGTGGCGAGGCGGCCGATCACGAACATGCCGAGGCGCAGGTCGTCCGCGAGCGCCACCACGTCGAACTTCGGGGGCACCGCCAACTGGGCGTTGAGGGAGGCGTAGTCCTCCTCCGACATGCCGAGGCCGCGGTCCTCGACCTCGACGGCCACACCCTTGGCGACCGAGGCGGCCTGCACGGTGACCGGCGCGGGCGCGGGCGAGTACACGGTCGCGTTGTCGATGAGCTCGGCCAGCAGATGGATCACGTCGGCCACCGCGGGCGGCGCCAGACACAGCTCCTCCTCGGTGTGCACCTCCACCCGCTGGTACTCGGCGACCTCGCCCACCGCGCTGCGCAGGATGTCGATCAGCGCGACCGGCTCCTGCCAACTGCGGCCCGGCCGCTCGCCGCTGATGACGACGAGGTTCTCCTCGTACCGGCGCAACTGGCTGGCCGTGGAGTCCAGTTCGAACAGGCCCTTGAGCACCTCGGGGTCGGTGTGCCGCCGTTCCAGCGCGTCGAGCTTGGTGAGCTGGAGGTTGACCAGGTTCTGGCTCTGCCGGGCGATCCCGAGGATCACCTTCTGGAAGCCGCGCCGGGTGTCGGCGAGCTCGATCGCGGTGTGCACCGCGGTGCGCTGCGCCTTGTTGAACGCCCGCGCCACCGCGCCGAGTTCGTCACCGCCGTAGTCCAGCGGCGGGGCCGCGAGATCCGCGTCGACCGTCTCGCCCCGCTCCAGCCGCGACACCACGTCGGGCAGCCGCTCCTCGGCGAGACTGAGGGTGGCCTCCCGCAGCCCGTTCAGCCGCCGGGACAGGGACCGGGTGATCCGCCAGGACATGCCGATGCACACCAGCAGGCCCAGCAGCCCGCCCGCGCTCAGCGAGGCGGCGGTCAGCAGCAGGCTGTCCGCCTTGTCCGCGCTGCGGTCGAGCAGCCCGGTCGTCTGGTCCTGGATCAGCCGGGTGTACGCGGCGGCGACCTTGTCCAGCGCGGCCGTCCACTTCTTCTGCGCGTCGGGCAGCGCCACCTCGCCCCCGGTGGCGGCGGCCCGGGCGGCGAGCACCTGGTCCTCGATCTCCGTCAGGGTCCGCCACTCGGGGCTCTGCAGGATCCGCTCGGTCTGGGTCTTCGCGGTGCCGCTCAACTGCGGGACGATCTGGTCCTCGACGAGCCACCGCTGGGCGTCGACCAGCTGCGCGAACGCGATCCACTCCTTCTCGGTGAGGTGCCCGGACGGCCAGGCCAGGGTGAGCCGCGCGTCCTCCTGGGAGACCAGTTCCGCGGCGTGCTCCAGCGCCACCAGCGGGCCGGCCTGCGAGGTGAGGTCGCCGTCGTCGACCTGGGAGAGCTCCTGGAAGGCGTGGACCTGCTCGTCGATGATCGCGCTGTACTGGTCGAGGACCTGACCGGGCGTGATGTCGGTCGGGTCGTCCACCTGGTCCCGGTAGTACTCCAGGCTGGCCACCGAACCGAGCACCGAGTACAGCCGGTCCGATATGCGCGAGGGCGCCTTCGCGATCGCGTCGGACCGCCCGACCAGCTTGGCGACCGCCTTGTCCGTCTCCTCGCGCTGCGCGTCCAGCGCGGCCCGGGAGCCGCGTGGCGAGGCCAGCAGGGCCGCCGACAGGCTGCGCTCGCGCTGGAGGGCGAGCGTGGCGTCGGTGCCCATGGCACCGGTCGACCGGCTCAGGTCGGTCTGTCCGCGCAGCCGTAGGCCCTCGGTGAACATCTGCGTCGTCGTCACGCCCCACAGGGCGGTGAGCGTGACGCTGGGCACCAGGGCCAGCAGGATCAGGGAGAGACGTATGGAGCCGAGGCGGCGCCTTGCACCTGTCCGTGGAGACATTCGTCGTCCTAGGCGATGAGCAGGGAGGGGAGGGGGGTGGGGAGAGCGGGGTCGCGGGCTCGGGTCGGGGCGGTCAGCGGGTGCCGTTGGCCGCGAACCTGGCCACCGCGTCCACGTTCGCCTTCGTCACGAACGCCGGACCGGTGAGCACGGGCGCCACCCCGCCCCCGCTGACATTTCCGTTGGTCCGGTACAGCCAGAGCGAGTCGACGGCGAGATACCCCTGGAGGTAGGGCTGTTGGTCCACGGCGAACTGCACGGCACCACTCTTGACCGCCTTCACCAGATCCTTGTTGAGGTCGAAGGTGGCGACGCGCGCCCTGCTGCCCGCCTCCTTCACCGACGCGACGGCGGTGAGGGCGAACTGCGCGCCGTTCGTGACGACTTCGTCGACCGTCGGGTCCTGTCGCAGCTGGGCCGTGATCACGGCGGCCACGGCCTTGGTGTCGGTGCCGTCGACATAGAGGTTCTCGGTCTCGCCGCCGAAGGTCTTCTTCACCCCGGCACAGCGCGCCTCCAGGGCGATGTTGCCGCGCTCGTGGATCACACAGAGCGTGTGCCTTGCCTTGAGGCCGTCCAGCTTGTCGCCGACGGCCCGGCCGGCCACGCTCTCGTCCTGGCCGAAGAACTCCAGCAGCCCCGCGGACTGCCAGGAGTCGCTGCCGGAGTTGAGGCCGACCACGGGGATGCCGGCGGCCTTGGCGGCGGCGACCGGTCCGCGCATCGCCTGCGGTTTGGCGAGGGTCACCGCGATGCCGTCGACCTTCTCGCGCACCGCGTCCCGCACCAGTTCGGCCTGTCCGGCCGAGTCGGGGTCGCTGGTGTACGTCAGCTCGACGCCGTCCTTGGCGGCCGCCGCCTCGGCGCCCCTGCGCACCAGGTCCCAGAAGGTGTCGCCCTCGGGGGCGTGGGTGATGAGGGCGATTCTGAGCCCGGCTCCGTCCGCCTTGCCGACGGCGGCGGTGTCGGCGTCGGAGTCCGACGTACCGCCGGAAGCGGAGCAGCCGACCATGAGCAGACAGGCGGCGGCGACGGCCAGGACGGCAACACGTCTGTGGGAAACGGGAGGTGGGGGAGGAGTGATCATGATGGTGCGACACCTCGCTGTGCGGCCGAGCTGGAGGAACGACGAGAGGGAGCACTCCGGTGAAGTTCGACTTGTCGTACGCCGTCCGGGTGACTCTCGCTGGCCGGAGCCAATCGCGTGCGGCCGTCGGTAGTCAAGTGAGCAGCGACTTTCAGTGAGTTCTTGCTGCCGCTTCGTGATGTTCAGGTGCGGACCAGCCGTAAAGCTTCACGGTTTGCGCCCGATCGCCCCGTACATCGCGATGTCCTCGTCCCGGATCGCCTCGGTGCCCGTGCCGTCCGGATGCCACTTGTGCACCTGCACGATCCCGGGGGCGACGAGGTCGAGCCCGTCGAAGAACTCGGCGGCCTCCGCGTGGGTGCGCAGCCGCATCGGCATGTCACGGGCCGCGTACTCGCGAGCGACCCGGCCGACCTCTCGCGGGGCGAACTCGGCGGTGCCGATGGACATCGCCAGATGGCTTCCGGAGGGGAGTGGCTCGAGGAGGCGGCGGACGATGCCCACCGCGTCGTGCTCGTCCAGCATGAAGTGGACGATCGCGACCACGGTCAGGGCGACGGGCTCGCCGAGATCGAGCGTCTCGCGGAACCCGGGGGAGTCGAGAATGCTCGCCGGGTCACGCATGTCCGCCTCGACGTACGCCGTCCTGCCCTCGGGCGTGCTGTTCAGCAGCCCCTTGGAGAGCGTGAGGACCAGGGGGTCGTTGTCGACGTACACCACGCGGGCGTCGGGGGCCGTGGACTGGGCGATCTCGTGGATGTTGGGCGAGGTGGGGATGCCGGAGCCGATGTCCAGGAACTGCCGGATCCCGGCCTCCGCGGCGAGCCAACGCACCGCCCGGTTCAACCAGTCGCGGTTGGCCCGCATGTGCACGGGCAGCGCGGGCCACTCCCGGCACATGGCGTCACCCGCCTCCCGGTCGGCGGGGTAGTGGTCCGCGCCGCCGAGGATGTAGTCGTAGATCCGGGCGGCGTGGGCGGTCTCGGTGTCGATACGGTCGGTGGGCCGTCCGTCGGCGGGCACGGTGCCTCCTGTGTCGGCTGCGTCAACTACCTGTGGGCCACGGGTAGTTGGACGGCCGAACCGATGGCCGCCGGACAACAGCAAACACCCCTCGGGTGACCCTTGGCATCACCCGTACGTCAGATTCGAGCAGGGATCGTCGTCCGCCGACCGCGCCCCGTCCGCGACCTGAGTGGGCAGCGCCGTGGGCGACGCGGCGGGAGCGTCGGCGTACGACTGCCCGAGTACGACACTGACGCCGGTGCCCGTGACGGACTCCAGCTGGGCCCCCGGGAAGGCCTTGGCGACGGTGCGGGCCTGGGACAACTCTCCGGGCCCGTACTCGACGGACGTAGCGGTGTGGTCCTGGGCGGCCGCCGTCGACGTACCGGTGACGGTGAACCCGTCCGAGGTGAGGGTCGCGGCGGCCCGGGCGGCCAGGCCCGTGACGGTGGTGCCGTTGTAGACGGCGACGTCGACACCGGCCCCCGAGACCGGCGGTGCGGAGGTGGCCGGCGCGGTCGGACTCTCACTCGCGCCCTTACCGCCGGTCTTCTTCCCGCTCGCGTTCTTGCCGTCGATCGTCCGGTCCGCCTTCAGCGCCGCGAACAGCTCGCTCGCGTCCGGCTGCACGATCGCCACCCGCGACCCCTCGTACCGCCAGGGCACGGTCACGAACTTGGTGTTGTGCAGGTCGATGTCCTTGAGCGTCATGGCGAAGGAGATGAGTCTGTCGGCCGAGCCCAGCCCCGGGTCGACGGTCAGTGACTTCGTGGCCGCGTCGGCGAGCGGCAGCAGCTTCGTCGGCGTGAGCCCCCTGCCCTTGACCTCCTTGAGCAGGTCGGCCACGAACGCCTGCTGGCGCTTGATCCGGCCGATGTCGGAGCCGTCGCCGATGCCGTGCCGGATCCGTACGTAGTCCAGGGCCTTCTGCCCCGAGACGGTCTGCTCGCCCTTCTTGAAGAGCAGCCTGCCCGGTGTCGTGCGATGGGGGTTCAGGTCGTTCTCGTGGACGTCCTGCGGCAGGCACACCTTCACCCCGCCCACCACCTCGGTCAGCCGGGCGAAGCCCTTGAAGTCGACGACGACGGTGTGGTCCACGCGCAACCCGGTCAACCGCTCGACGGTGTTCTGGGTGCAGGCCGGGTTGCCCTTGACGGTGTCACCGACCGAGTAGGCGGCGTTGAACATCGTGTCGGTCTGCGGCTTCGTCCAGCCGCCGTCGGGCAGCTTGCACGACGGGACGGTGACCAGGGAGTCGCGGGGGATGGAGACCGCGAGGGCGTGCCGGTGGTCGGCGTAGATGTGCAGCAGGAACGTGGTGTCGGAGCGCCCGATGTCGTCCTTGTCGCCGCCGCCGAGCCTGTCGTTGCCGCCGGTGCGCGCGTCGGAGCCGATGAGCAGGACGTTCTCGCCCTTGGAGGAGCCCGGGTCGGGGCGGTGGCCGGAGAGTCCGGTGGCGTCGAAGGTGCTGATGTCGCCGTCGAGCCTGAGATACAGCCAGCCGGCCCCGGCGGTCGCGAGCACCAGCACCGAGAGGCAGACGGCCAGCGCGATCCGTGTCCGGCGGCCCCGACGACGGTCCGCGCGGCGACGGCCGGCGTGCTTGTGCCGAGGGGGCGCCGGCCTCCGCGTGCTGGTGATCGTCATGCGGGACCTCTTGCGTATTGCGGGGGTTTGCGACGTTCGCCCCGAGTTGTACAGTTGCGCACCGCAGCAACCGTCAACCGACGGGCGGCCGGGGCAAGTGTGCTCGACCGACGTAAGAGTGAGTTGAGAAGGACCGGAAGGAAGAGGTCGCGGCCGTGCTCCGTAACGGACTGGAACCCTGGCACCTGCTGATCGTGGCGATAGTCGTCATCGTGCTGTTCGGCTCGAAGAAGCTCCCCGACACCGCACGCGCCCTCGGCAGGTCCATGCGCATCCTCAAGAGTGAGGCGAAGGCGCTGAAGGACGACGACGGCGGCGCCGTCGCGGAGTCACCGGCCGCCACGACACAGGCGGCGGGCCCCACGGTCTGAACCTGACCGCGGGTGTGAACCGAACCTGCCCGGGCGTGTGAGCCGGACCGCGGGTGCGAACCGGACCGCCCCCCGGGTTCCCAGGGGGCGTCGGCCGGTTCAGGCAGGCTGTTCTCCGGCGGTCCCCGGGACCGCCGCCGCTCGCGCGGCCTTGCGCCGCTTGCGGCGGCTCACTCGCGGCTCCTGGTCGGGCAGCCAGCCGAAGGTCATGCAGCTGCCGATGACGCCCAGCAGGAGGCCGATGAAGAAGCCGCCGAGGTTGGACGTGAGCCACGTGCCCAAGGTCAGCAGCACCCCGGTGATCGAGTAGAAGAGACGCTGGGTGGGGTTGAACATGATCAGCAGACCCAGCACCACCATCAGGGCCGGCAGGAGATAGCCGGCCAGGCCCTGCATACCGATGTGCAGGACGACCTTCAGCGACACCTTCATGGTGAGCAGGATCTCGGCCCCGCCCAGGGCGAGCAGCAGCCCGCCCACGAACGGACGGTCGGCCCGCCAGGCTCGGAAGGCCGACCGCACTCCCTGTGGTGACCGGAGTGAAGTGTCCGACATCAGCAACCCGACTCGCTGAAGCTGAGCTTGAGACCCGGAAGCTTGAACACCGCTGCCGTGGTGGCGTAGTTGGTCTGGCGCAGGTTGGCGATGTGCACGGTGTCGGACTGCTGGCTGAAGACACCGATCGGACCCTTGACGCCGGCCTTGGTGAGCGTGCTGGCGTCGTTGCCGATCTCGATGTTGGTGAAGGACGCGTCGCCCGTCAGCTCCGTCGAGTCGGTGGTCAGGTCGGTCGCCTGGACCTTCTGCGACCCGCTGCCCGCCTTGATGAGCAGGTTGATGCCGCCGAGGTTGACGCTCTGGCACAGGCTGTCCAGCGTCGCGCTCTTGATCGCGGAGGTCACGACCAGAACCTGTCCGCCGGTGTCCCCCTCGTTGGGGCTGCCCGGCGCCATGTTGTCGAGCCCGCCGAACTGCTCGAACCCGGTGCCGTTCAGCTCCTTGGCGGTGACCGTGAACGGCATGCCCGAGATCGCGAACTGCACGCCCAGCGCGCCCTCCGCGGTGAGGACCGCGAGGGTCGCGGCGACCAGCGTGGCCGGCACGGCCATCACGGCGGCCCGGCGAGCCCGGACCCGCCCACGTCTGACGGGGTCGGGCGAGGAACCGCTTTCCGGGTTCTCGGGGGTGTTGTCGGCGGACGAGAAGGCGTCCGAGGACGAGGCCATGTCTGCTCCCAGGTGCATTGGAATAGTGCGGTCTGGCATCTCACTGGCACGTTGTCCTGGCGCGGACAGCGCATGCGGTGCGCGACTCCTCGCAACTCCCGGCGGACGCAAGGGCTTTCTCGCTACTCCGCAGTAGCCGCTGAGGAAGTTACCCGGGGTTACTTTCGAGGGTCAAGAGAGTTGTGGAAAAAGGGTGTCGGTTGTGCCCCACCTGTGCCTCAAGGGCTTCCAGGGTCTTGGCAAAGTCATTGACTAATCGTCAACTCCCTTGATTCTTCTTGACGTTGACAGGTGCTCAGGTCTACAACTCTCCCTGGCTCATCCCGGATCCGTGGCGCCGGATCCGTCACGCGGCATCGTCCGCGTCTCCCGGACGTCCTGTCCGTACCGGGCACCTCCCGTGCCCGCCTTCCTCCCAGGCACCCACACGGTCGCTTCCCCCCTCGGTCCGTGCCGAGTGCCCATCCCGCCCGGCCCGGCCGGAGGCCACCCCACGGTCTCCGGCCGGTCACCGGCCGGCGGCCGTTCCCGGTCCGTCACGTACGGAGAAGGCGTGACGGGCCGGAGACGGCGGACGCCGCGTCGCGTCCCCCATCCCCTCAGAACCCCCCCACCTCGGAAAGAGGCACCCCCGCATGCGTACTCGCACCCTGCTCACCCTCACCGCCGCCCTCGCCGCCTTCACCCTCCCGGCGATCGCCCCGGCGTCGGCCGCCGACAACGTCCTCACCACCGGCTCCCTGGCCGGCGACGCCGTCGCCGAGGGCACCACCCTCACCGCCAACCTGGCGAGCGGCACCACGGCGACGCTGTTCTCCAGCGCGACCGGCACCACCGGCATCACCTGCAACACCTCGCAGTTCACCGCGACGGTCGACAGCAACCCGGCCGCTCCCGGCACCGCCTCCGAGTCGCTGTCCGCGCACACCTTCAGCAACTGCACCTCGAACAACGTGGGTGTGCTCGGCGTCACCAGCGTCACGGTCAACAACCTGGGCTACACCACCACCGTGGCCTCCGACGGCACCGTCGCCGTGGCCCCGGGGGCCAACGGGGCGATCCAGACCACCGTCGTGCTGCGGACCCTGCTGGGCAGCGTCACCTGTGTCTACCAGGCGACGAACGGCAGCCTGGCCGGCGCGGCCTCCAACACCGACAACAGCATCCAGTTCACCAACCAGCAGTTCACCCGGACCTCGGGCTCCACCCTCTGCCCGAGCAGCGGCTTCTGGACCGCGAAGTACGCCCCGGTCGCCACCTCCGACGGTGCGGCGGTCTTCGTCAACTGACCTTCGTAGTCAACTAACCCTCGTACCAAGGGCGTTCAGCGTCGACGCAGACGCAGCGCCAGGGCGGCGCCCCCGGTGAGCACCAGCACCGCGGCGGCGCCGCCCGCCACGAGCGGGGCCGAGGGTCCCGAGTCGGCGGTGGGCGTGGACGCCACGGGAGTGGTGTCCGGGGCCGCCTTCGACGGCGCGGACACCGGCGCCGAGGAGGGTGCCGTCGTCCGCGGTTCGGCACTCGGCGAAGCGCTCGCCGGGGCCTTCGCTTTCGCGGTCCTGGACGGCGTGGGCGACTGGGGCGCGGGCTTCTTCTCGGCCGCCGGGAACACCACGTCGGAACACGAGTAGTAGGTGTCCGGCGTGCTGCTGTTCTGCCAGATCGTGTACAGCACATGACGCCCGGTCCGATCGGCCGGCAGCGTCGCCCGCAGCCGGTACGCGCCGCCCGTCAGGGCCGGGTCCTTGACCTCGGCGAACGGCTGCGACGGCAGGTCCGACCAGGTCAGCGGCTTCGCCGGGTCGTAGCCGGGCTTCGTCAGGAAGAGCTTGAACGTGCCGGTGTGCGGGATCGTCGACGCGTACCTCATCGTCATCGTCGCGCCCGGCGTGAGACGGGTCGACGGCCAGTCGGTACGGGCGAGGTCGAGTCCCTTGTAGGCGGGCAGGCCGCCGCTGCACAGCTCACCGTCGGGGACGGTCTGCCGGTCGCGCCCGTTCACGTTCGCGATACGCAGGTTGTCCCAGGCGGCGAAGGACGTGCCGTTCGCGGCGACGGCGGCACGGCAGGCCGCCGAGCCCGCCGGGGCGCCGCCGTCGGGGGAGCAGGCGTAGACCCGGCTCACCGGATCCGTCGGCGCGCCGTGCGCCTGCGCGGGACCGGCCGCCCAGACGCCGAGCAGCAGCGGTGCGGTGGCGGTGGCCGCCAGGGCGGTGCGGTATGCGGTCATCCGGGGCATCCGGGACGTCTCCTCGACCGGCGCGGGAACGGTTTGCTCCCGTGCAGTACGGAAATCAGGTCCGGCGCGTTCAGTGCGGGACAGTACGGGCAAAAGGGTTCATCACCTCCCAACTTCCCGACGGCGAGGGTGGGTTTCCGGTCGGATCGAGGGTTTCCCCTGTATTCACATGACCTTCCCTTTGCCTATCGTTCGACCACAGCCGACCCACAGGTGACCCCTTCAACAATCGGCTGACGCGCTTGGCCGGCCCCCGCGCCGCTTTTCGACCCACCCCCCGCCGCTTCACCGACGAAGCGATCAGTCCGCCGCTCCCTTCTGCCCGGAGGCGGCCGGCCACGAAAGGCAAGCCCTTGCGTACCTCCCCCTCCCTGCGACGGAAGATGATCTCCGTCGCCGCGGTCTCCGCCGCGCTGTTCACGGCGGCCACCGCCACGGTGGCCGTGGCCGACGAGGCCGCCGCCCCGAAGGCAGCCGCCGTGCCCGCCGCGCAGACCGAGGCCGCCCCCGGCGTCACGGCCGAGCGGCTGATCGTCGGCTACAAGTCCGGTGCCTCCGAGGCCAAGTCGAACAAGGCCGCCGAGGCCGACGCCGCCGCCAAGGGCAAGGAGGCCGGCGAGGACGTCGACTTCCAGCGCCGCCTCGGCACCGGCGCCGCCCTGGTCGACCTGGGTTCCGATGTGAGCCGCGCGGACGTCGCCGACGTCGTCGCCGAGTACAAGGCGGACCCGCAGGTCGCCTTCGTCGTGCCGGACCGTCTGAACACCCCGCAGGCCGACCCGAACGACACCGAGTACACCAAGCAGTGGGACCTGTTCGAGTCCACGGCCGGTATGAACGTCCCCGGCGCGTGGAACACCACCACCGGCTCCGGCGTCACCGTCGCCGTCATCGACACCGGCTACGTCGCCCACACCGACCTCGCCGCGAACATCGTCGCCGGTTACGACTTCATCGCCGACACCGCCGTCTCGGTGGACGGCGACGGCCGTGACAGCAACCCGGCCGACCCGGGCGACTGGTACAACGCCAACGAGTGCGGCTCGGGCATCCCCGCGTCCGACTCCTCCTGGCACGGCACGCACGTGGCCGGCACCATCGCCGCGGTCACCAACAACAGCAAGGGCATCGCGGGCATCGCGTACGGCGCCAAGATCTCCCCGCTGCGGGTGCTCGGCAAGTGCGGCGGCTACGACTCCGACATCATCGACGCCATCACCTGGGCGTCCGGAGGCAGCGTCTCCGGCGTGCCCGCCAACACCAACGTCGCCAAGGTCATCAACATGAGCCTGGGCGGCGACGGGGCCTGCACCACCGCGACCCAGAACGCCATCAACGCGGCCGTGAACCGCGGCACCGTCGTCGCCGTCGCCGCGGGCAACGACAACGAGAACGTGTCGGGTCACTCGCCGGGCAACTGCAACAACGTCATATCCGTCGCCGCGACCAGCCGTACCGGCGCCAAGGCGTCGTACTCCAACTTCGGCTCCCTGGTGGACATCTCCGCCCCCGGCGGCCAGACCAGCACCGGCACCGCCAACGGCATCCTGTCCACGCTGAACTCCGGCGCCAAGACGCCGTCGAGCGAGAGCTACGACTACTACCAGGGCACCAGCATGGCCACCCCGCACATCGCGGGCCTCGCCGCGCTGCTGAAGTCGGCCAACTCCTCGCTGACCCCGGCCCAGATCGAGTCCGCCATCAAGACCAACGCCCGTGCCCTGCCGGGTGCCTGCTCGGGCGGCTGCGGCGCCGGCCTCGCGGACGCCGCGAAGACGGTCGCGGCCGTGAGCGGCGGTACGAGCACGGGGACCACCTTCTCCAACACCACCGCCGTGTCCATCCCGGACAACGGCTCGGCGATCGAGTCCTCCATCGCGGTCACCGGCCGCACCGGCAACGCCCCCTCGGCGCTCCAGGTGGCCGTGGACATCACCCACACCTACCGCGGTGACCTGGTCGTCAGCCTCGTCGCCCCGGACGGCACGGTGTACACCCTGAAGGCGGCGAGCACCTCCGACTCCGCCGACAACGTCAACACCACCTACACCGTGAACGCCTCGAGCGAGACGGCCAACGGCACTTGGAAGCTGCGCGTCCAGGACACGGCCGCGCAGGACACGGGCAGGCTCAACAGCTGGAAGCTCACCTTCTGAGCCTTCGGGTCTCGCTGAGCGAGCGAGCGCCCTGAGCGGGCGGGCCGGCCGGTGCGGATGGGGCACCGGCCGGCCCGTCGTTTTTTCTACCGCGCGTCCTGTTTCCGGCGACGCCGTGTGCGTGGCACACACAAGTGATCTACAAGTTGTGGGAGGCCTGGAAACTGCACGGAGTTGGAGTGCCCCGGGTTGACCGGCGGACGGTGAGATATCGTGTACGGGGAGTAAGAAACAAACGGCATGGCCTGTTCTTTTCGGGCCATGCTCTCTCGCCCCCAGGAGAGACTCGCCTATGGCCAGGCAGTTACGAGCCGAACAGACTCGCGCGGCGATCATCGCCGCCGCCGCAGAACTGTTCGACCGCCGCGGATACGAGTCGACGAGTCTGAGCGACATCGTCGATCATGCCCAAGTCACGAAGGGGGCACTCTACTTCCACTTCGCGGCGAAACAGGATCTCGCCCACGCCGTCATGGAACTCCTGTCCGGGAACCTGCGCCGGCTCAGCGAGGAGATGGACGGCCGCGGCTGCACCGCCCTCGAGGCCCTGATCCGCTCGACGTTCGGCATGGCGCGGCTGTCCCTGGAGGGGCCGGTGCCGAGCGCCGGACTCCGGCTCGCCACCGGCGGCCTGGAACTGCCGCCCGAGCTGCCGCACCCTTTCACGCAGTGCCTGGGCATCGCCACCCGCCGACTCCGCGACGCGGTCAGGGAGTCCGACCTGCACCCGGACATCGATGTCGACGCCGCCGCGCACTCGCTGGTCTGCTCCCTCGTCGGCACCCGGGTCGTCGGCCACACCCTCGAACCCGTCACCCGCCACCCCCGCCGACTGGCCGAGCTGTGGCACATCCTCATCCGCGGCATGGTGCCGGTGCCCCGCCGCGCCCGCTACCTGAGCCTCGTCACCCAGCTGGAGCGGGAGCTCAGAACCGCCTGACCCGCGCGGTACGGTGGCGCGCATGTCCCACATCCCGCCCGTGATCCTCGGCGACGAACCAGGCTCGTTCCCCCACAGCGTGCTCGCCGAGCGGCATCCCGCGATCATCCGGCAGGTACGGGAGTCCTTCCCCTACGACCCCGAGCGGCACGGCGCCCTCGACGCGCTGCTGGAGAACTGCACCAAGGGCGCCGTCGAACCCCTCGCCGCCGACGCGCCGGACCGGTCGGCCTGGGCGCTCTGGGGAGCGGCCGAGTACACCGGCCGTTCCTGGTTCGACGTCCCGTGGCTCTGGTCCGAGAGCTGGTTCTACCGCCGACTCCTGGACGCCGTGGGCTACTTCGGCCCCGGACCCTGGCAGGGCATCGACCCCTTCCGCCCGGTCAAGCTCGCCGAACTCGACTCCCCGGAGACCGACGAGGAACTGGCCGCCCTCGACGCCCTGGACAGCCGTCCCGTCGGTGACCGGGAAGCGGCCCTGCTGCACGGCTCGCTCTGGGGCAACCGCGCCGACCTCGGCTTCCGTCTCTCCGACGGCGACGCCGAGAGCCGGGCCGCCGTACCCGGGCTGGTCGCCGACGACAGCGCCGCGCTGTGGTCGCTGCTCGACGACGCGGACACCCTCTGTGTCGTCGCCGACAACGCCGGCCGCGAACTCGTCCCCGACCTGCTCCTGATCGCCCATCTCCTCGCCCACGGCCGCGTCCGGCGGGCGATCCTGCACGTCAAGCCGTATCCGTACTACGTCTCCGACGCCACGACCGCCGATGTCGTCGACGCCGTACGCCGGTTGACCCGGGCGCCGGGCGCGGCGGCCCGCTACGGACGCGAGGTGTGGTCGGCGATGGCCGACGGCCGCCTCGCCGTGCGCGCCCACCCCTTCTCCTGCGCGCCGCTGCCGTACGAGGCCATGCCGGACGACCTCCGCGCGGAGTTCGCCGAGGCCACCCTCACCGTCTTCAAGGGCGACCTCAACTACCGGCGTCTGGTGGGCGATCGACGGTGGCCGCCCACGACCCCCTTCGCCGATGTCACCGCCCACTTCCCGGGCCCGGTGGCCGCCCTGCGCACCCTGAAGTCCGATGTGATCACCGGCCTCGACGAGGCGACAGAGGCCGCCCTGGTGGCGGCGGAGGGACAGCGCTGGCGGACCGGGGGCACCCACGCGCTGATCCAGGTGCGGGGAGCCGAGTAGCCGGTACGGGAGCGGATCCGGCCATGCTCCAAGGTTTGACGATTCGGCTGGCTTTTATGTAGTGATCATGTCAATCAGGGCGTCATCATGCCCGAATGGCGTCACGAGCATTGTGTTCGGGAAGAGGAAAGGCGGCGGCCGCGGCGGTCGCCCTCACACTGGCGCTCACGGCCTGCGGCGACGACGGGGACTCCCCGTCCGCGGACGGGGACCGGCGCACGGTCACCGTGGCCGGGCTGCCGCTGGTCGACTGCGCCATGCTCTACATCGCGCGGGACCGGGGCCTGTTCGAGAAGGAGGGCCTGGACGTCCGAGTCCAGCAGATCCAGCAGAGTCTCCAGGCACTGCCGCCCCTGTCCAAGGGCCAGATCGACATGGTCGCGAGCGCGAACTACGTCACCTACTTCCAGGCCCACGAGAAGGGCACCCTCGACATCCGGATCGTCGCCGAGTCGATCAGGGCCGCGCCGAAGATGATGGACGTCCTGGTGCCGAAGGACTCCGACATCAAGTCCGTCTCCGACCTCACCGGCCGCAAAGTCGCGGTCAACGTCCTCAACAACGTCCAGTCGCTCACCCTCGACGAGATCCTGGCCGAACAGGGCGCCCCCAGTGAGCCCGTCTACCGGCAGATCCCGTTCCCGCAGATGGGCGCCGCCCTGGACAAGGGTCAGGTCGACGCCGTCCACGCCGTCGAGCCCTACGACAGCGCCATCCAGGACGAGTTGGGCGCCAGAGTCCTGGTGGACGGGGCGTCCGCGCCCGTGCAGGGCATCCCGCTCAGCGGATACATCACCACGCGGAAGTACGCCTCGGAGAACGCCGAGACGCTGGCCGCGTTCCAACGGGCCCTCAAGGCCGCGGTGAAGATCGCCGAGTCGGACCCCGGGGTCGTGCGCGAGATCCTGCCGACCTACACGAAGGTGACCGAGAAACAGGCGGCCGCCATCGACCTGCCCGTCTTCCCCGAGACCATGGACGGCGCGCAGATCGCCCGGCTGACCGATCTCATGAAGAAGCAGGGGATGTTGAAGAAGGCGATCGACCCGTCGACGCTGCTGGTGAAGTGAGAAGGCCCCGGGTGTGCGGGGGTTGAGGGGGCGGCGGGATCTGCTGCTCGGCGCGCTCGGCGTGTTGCTCGCCTTCGGGGTGTGCGAGGCGGTGAGCCGGGCCGGCATCGTCCGCCGCAGCTATCTCCCGCCGGCCTCCGAAGTCCTGGGCCGTGCACTGGAGTTGGCGGGCGACGGCACCTTCCTGGCCGGAGTCGGCGCGACGCTGCACGCCTGGGCACTGGGTCTCGGACTGGCCTGCGCGATAGCCGTCCCGCTCGGCCTGCTGCTCGGCAGCGTGCCCGTCGTGGACGCCGCCGTGCGCGCGATCGTGGAGTTCCTGCGGCCGTTGCCGTCCGTGGCGCTGATCCCACTGGTCTCCCTGCTGCTCGGCTCGGGCACCGAGACCGAGGTCGCGCTCGTCACGTACGCCTCCGTGTGGCCGATCCTCTTCAACACCGTCTACGGCCTCGGCGAGACCGACCCCCTCGCCAAGGACACCCTGCGCGCCTTCGGCTTCGGCCGGCTCTCGGTGCTCCTGCGCGTCGAACTCCCCGGCACCGCCCCCTTCATCGCCGCCGGTATCCGCATCTCGGCCGCCGTCGCCCTCATCCTCGCCGTCGCCACGGAGATCCTCGCCGGCTTCGGCGAGGGCCTCGGCATCTTCATCGCCCAGGCAGGCCTGGCCACGGACGGCACCCGCGACGTCCTGGCCGGCGTGGTCTGGGCAGGCACCCTCGGGCTGCTCGTCAACGGGGCCCTGGTGTGGGGAGAACGCCGCCTGTTCCCGTGGACGCCGGCACACCGGGGGAGCGGGGTGCGGAGGTGAACGGCGGCCGGGAGACGGGCGAGGGACAGGGAGGCGAGGCCGCGGGTGCGCGAGATCCGGGGTGTCGTGCCGGCGGTGAGGGGGGCGGGACCGGGGGCGGGCGGGAGCCCGGGTGTGGGCCCGTCGGTGCGGGAGGTGTGGCCGGGCGTGGCTCATCGGGCCCGGACACACGAGCGGAGGCCGGCGGGTCGCCGGACGAGCCGGAGCGCGCGGGTGGTGGATCGGAGGCTCCGGGGGAGTGCATCAGACGCCCCGGCGCGCGATCGCGGTCGGTCCGGGCGGCGGCAGGCCCCGTGCGCCGAGACCGGCGGGACGCAGTCGCGGCGCCGCGAACCCGGCTCCCCGTCGGGCTGCGGCACGCCCTGCTGCGCTGGCTCGTTCTCGCCGTCGCCGTGGGCGTCTGGGAGGTGGTGGCGCGGGCGCACGGCAGTGTGTACTTCCCGCCGCCGGGGCGGATCGCGCGGCACGCCTACGAGCTGTGGTTCTCCGGGCCCGTCCGGCACCTGTTCCTCACCGAGGCCGCCGTCGCCGACATCCTGCCCAGCCTCGGCCGGATGGGCGCCGGCTTCGGGCTCGCCGCCGTCGCCGGGATCGCGCTCGGCGTCGCGGTCGGCCGCTCGCGGCGCGCGTACGCCCTGTGCAACCCCGTCCTGCAGTTCGCGCGTGCCGTACCACCGCCCGCCCTGGTCCCGGTCTTCGTCGTCGTCCTCGACTTCGGTACGCCGATGCAGATCGCCTCGATCGTCTTCAGCGCCGTCTGGCCGGTCCTGATCAACACCGCCGAAGGCGCCCGCGACACCGACCCGCTGCGCCTGGACGTCGCCGCCGTCCTGCGCCTGAACCCCGTCGAACGGCTCCGGTTCCTCATCCTCCCCTCCGCGCTGCCCCGCATCTTCGCGGGCCTGCGCCTGAGCCTGTCGCTCTCCCTCATCCTCATGGTGTTCTCGGAGCTGCTCCCGGGCACCGCCAACGGCATCGGCTTCACCCTCACCGACGCCCAGACCCGCTCCGACCTGCTCACCGTATGGGCGGCCCTGGTCCTGCTCGGCGCCCTCGGCTACTTCCTCAACACCGGCCTGCTGGCGGTCGAGAAACGGCTCGTCGGCCGAGGGAGGGCGACCGCATGAGACGTACCCGGCCATGAACCGCACACAGCCACCCCACGACCCCCGGGCCAGGTGAGACCACCGCATGCTCCGCCTCGACGCAGTCGGCCAGTACTACGGCGACCACCCGGTCCTCACCGACCTCACCCTCACCGTGCCCGACGGCCAACTCCTGTGCGTGGTCGGCCCGTCCGGCTGCGGCAAGTCCACCCTGCTGCGCACCGTCGCCGGCCTGCTGCCCGCCCGCGCGGGCGAGGTCAGCATCGACGGCACACCCGTCACCGGCGTACCCGACCGGCTCGCGGTCGTCTTCCAGGACTACGGCCGCTCGCTCTACCCCTGGCTCACCGTCCGGGACAACGTCGCCCTCCCGCTGCGCCGCCGCGGCCTGGCCCGAGCCGAGCGGCGCGTCGAGGCCGAGCGCATCCTGGAACGCGTCGGCCTCGACGGCACCGCGAAACGCCACCCCTGGCAGCTCTCCGGCGGCATGCAGCAGCGCGTCGCCATCGCCCGCGCCCTGGTCTGCCGCCCCTCGCTGCTGCTGATGGACGAACCCTTCGGCTCCCTGGACGCCCAGACCCGCGAGGACCTTGAGGACCTCCTCCTGGAGGTCCACCGCACCGACGGCACCACCATCGTCTTCGTCACCCACGACATCGACGAGAGCGTCTACCTCGGCGACCGCGTCGTCGTCCTCTCCCCGGGCCCCGGCTCCCACGTCGTCCTCGACCTGCCGGTCGAACTGCCGGGCAAGCGGGAGCAGATCGGCACCCGAGGACTGCCGGAGTTCGTGGCACTGAGGGCCCGGGTGGGACGGGCGGTGCGAGGCACCTAGACTCCGACCGCCCGCCGTCCGCTCAGACGACCCGTACGTCCTGCCACACCAGCCGGTGGTCCGAGGTCGGCACATTCGTCCCGCCCCCGACCAGTCGGTACAGCGGATCGTCGGACGTCGACCAGAACACCCCGTCGCCCAGCGGCTGAAGCCCTCTGGACGGACCGGCGTTGAGGTCGCCCGTGATCACGAACCGCGACCCCGGCCGCAGACCGCCCCGGCGCCCCTTGCCGTCGTAGAGACAGGAGCTCGCGCGCGGGCCTCGTCGCCGTAGTAGCCCGGCATGCCGTACTGCCCCCACCACAGCGTGGCGCGGGACCGTTGGCGAGGCCTCACGCTGGACCTGGTCCAGCGACTCCCGTCCGGTTTGACGCCGATGAAACCGTGTCCCCGGCAAGCCGGTTCGTGCCTTGCAAGCTGACGGACGGATGCGAGGCACCATAGCCGCGCAGTGCGATGCCCTGCGCCCGACCTCGGCCCTGATTCACGCGATGGTGTGATCATGTGCCGTGCCGTGGATGCCCCCGGAAGGCCCTGGGTAGGGCCCCGCCCATGACGCAGCCCTTCGAACTCCCGCACTTCTACATGCCGTATCCCGCACGGCTGAACCCGCACGTCGACGAGGCGCGCGCGCACTCGACGCGGTGGGCCCGCGACATGGGCATGCTGGAGGGATCCGGGGTCTGGGAGCAGTCCGACCTCGACGCCCACGACTACGGCCTGCTCTGCGCCTACACCCATCCCGACTGCGACGGCCCCGCGCTCTCGCTGATCACCGACTGGTACGTGTGGGTCTTCTTCTTCGACGACCACTTCCTGGAGATCTTCAAACGCACCCAGGACCGCGCCGGCGGCAAGGCCTACCTCGACCGGCTGCCGCTGTTCATGCCGATGGACCTCGCCACCCCGATGCCGGAGCCGCAGAACCCCGTCGAGGCGGGCCTCGCCGACCTGTGGACGCGTACCGTGCCGGCCATGTCGGCCGACTGGCGCCGCCGTTTCGCCGTCGCCACCGAGCACCTGCTCAACGAGTCCCTGTGGGAACTGTCCAACATCAACGAGGGCCGGATCGCCAACCCCGTCGAGTACATCGAGATGCGCCGCAAGGTCGGCGGCGCCCCCTGGTCGTCGGGGCTCGTGGAGTACGCGACGGCCGAAGTCCCGGCGTCCGTCGCCGAGTCGAGGCCGCTGCGGGTCCTGATGGAGACGTTCTCCGACGCCGTCCACCTGCGCAACGACCTGTTCTCCTACCAGCGGGAGGTCGAGGACGAAGGTGAGAACAGCAACGGCGTGCTGGTCCTGGAGACCTTCTTCGGCTGCACCACCCAGCAGGCCGCCGACACCGTCAACGACATCCTGACCTCACGGCTCCACCAGTTCGAGCACACCGCCCTCACCGAGGTGCCCGCGGTCGCTCTGGAGAAAGGTCTCAGCGCGGCCGAGGTCGCCGCGATCGCCGCCTACACCAAGGGACTTCAGGACTGGCAGTCCGGCGGCCACGAATGGCATCTGCGCTCCAGCCGCTACATGAACGAGGGCGCCACCTCCTCCAACCCCTGGCAGGGCCTGACCGGCCCGGGCACCTCTGCCGCCGACATCGGCGCCCTGCTCGCCTCGGCCGGCGCGGAACGCCTGCGGGCGTACACACATGTGCCGTACCAGAAGGTCGGCCCGTCCCAACTGCCCGACTTCCACATGCCGTTCGAGGTCGAGCTCTGCCCGCACCTGCCCGCCGCCCGACCCCGGCTCACCGAGTGGATGCACCGGATGGGCATGCTCCAGGAGGGCGTCTGGGACGAGGACCGGCTGGCCGCGGGCGACCTGGCCCTGTGCTCGGCGGGGCTGGATCCGGACGCCACCCCCGAGGCCCTCGACCTCAGCGCGCAGTGGCTCGCCTGGGGGACGTACGGCGACGACTACTACCCGCTCGTCTTCGGCCACCGCCGCGACCTCGCCGCCGCCCGGCTGATCACCCAGCGCCTGTCGGACTGCATGCCCGTCGCGGGCGAGGAGGTCCCGGTGCCCCTGAACGGCATGGAGCGCGGCCTGATCGACCTGTGGCCGCGCACCACGGCGGGGATGACACCGGACCAGCGGCGCTCCTTCAAGGACTCCGTGAACGTGATGACCGAGAGCTGGGTCTGGGAGCTCTCCAACCAGATCCAGAACCGCATCCCCGACCCGGTCGACTACCTGGAGATGCGGCGCGCCACCTTCGGCTCCGACCTCACCATGAGCCTGTGCCGGATGGGCCACGGCCCCGCCGTCCCGCCGGAGGTCTACCGCAGCGGTCCGGTCCGTTCTCTGGAGAACGCGGCCATCGACTACGGCATGCTCATCAACGACGTCTTCTCCTACCAGAAGGAGATCGAGTACGAGGGCGAGGTCCACAACGCGATCCTCGTCGTGCAGAACTTCTTCGGCGTCGACTACCCCACCGCGCTCGACGTCGTCCACGACCTGATGACCCAGCGCATGCAGCAGTTCCAGCATGTCGCCGCACATGAACTGCCCGTCGTGTACGACGACTTCGACCTGTCGGACGAGGCACGCGAGATCATGCGGAACCACGTCCTCGACCTCCAGAACTGGATGGCGGGCATCCTGCACTGGCACCGCAGCGTCGACCGCTACAAGCCCGAGTACCTGGCCCGCCGGACCCACGGCTTCCGCCCGGACCAGGCTCCGGCGCTACCGCGGGTTAGTTGAACGGGCATTTGAAATTTCTCGCCCGGAACGGGACATTCAGGGAACTTGGGCGATGCGCCGTGAGTCTTCCGGGGTGAGGTGAAACAGACGACAGAACACACGGGGGTGTTCGATCTTGACCGACATCATCGAGAGGATCACCGAGAGCGACGAGGCGGGGGAGCGGTCGGCGGCAGGCGAACTCACGCCGTACGTGGCGCCCTTACCTGTCCCGCCCGTCCTGCGGCCCGCGACCGGCGATCTGCTGCGCGAGACGGAGATCGCCCTGCACCCGACCTGGGTCCGGCTGCACCCGCAGCTGCCACCGACCCTGATGTGGGGCTACGAGGGCCTGGTGCCCGGCCCCACCATCGAGGTGCGGCGCGGACAGCGGGTCCGCATCGCCTGGACCAACCGCATTCCCAAGGGCAGCGAGTACCCGGTCACCGCCGTCGAGGTACCGGTCCGCCCGCCGGGCACCGCGCCCGCCACGACCGAACCCGGCCGCGGCGGCGTCAAGCCCGACGAGAACGTCGCGGCCCTGCCCGCCTGGTCGGTGACCCACCTGCACGGCGCCCAGACGGGCGGCGGCAACGACGGCTGGGCCGACAACGCGGTGAGCTCCGGTGACGCCCAGCTCTCCGAGTACCCGAACGACCATCAGGCGGTCCAGTGGTGGTACCACGACCACGCCATGAACATCACGCGGTGGAACGTGATGGCGGGCCTGTACGGCACCTACCTGGTCCGGGACGAGGAGGAGGACGCCCTCCATCTCCCCTGCGGGGAGCGGGAGATCCCGCTGCTGCTGGCCGACCGCAACCTCGACACCGACGAGGACGGCCGGCTCAACGGACGGCTGCTGCACAAGACGATCGTGGTGAACCCGTCCCACCCAGAGACGGGCAAGCCGGTCACCACACCCTTCCTCGGCCCGTACACCACGGTCAACGGCCGCATCTGGCCCTACGCCGACGTGGACGACGGCTGGTACCGCTTCCGCCTGGTGAACGCGTCCAACGCGCGGATCTACGACCTGGTCCTGCTGGACGAGGACGACCACCCGGTGCCGGGCATCGTGCACCAGATCGGCAGCGACGGCGGGCTGCTGCCGCGCCCCGTGCCGATCGACTTCGACGGCGCGCTGCCCACCCTGACCGCCGCCCCGGCGGAGCGCTTCGACCTGCTGGTCGACTTCCGCGGCCTCGCGGGGCGCCGGCTCCGCCTGGTCAACAAGGGCCCCAACCAGCCGGCGGGCGTGGCCGATCCGGTGGGCAACGTGCGCTATCCAGCGGTCATGGAGTTCCGCGTCCGCGAGTCCTGCGAGACCGACACCTTCGAGCTGCCCGAGATGCTCTCCGGCTCGTTCCGCCGGATCACGCACACCGTGGAGCACGGCCACCGGCTGATCGTGCTCACCCCGCCCGGCACCAAGGGCGGCGGGGGACACCCGGAGATCTGGGAGATGACCGAGGTCGAGGACGCGAGCGGCATCACGTTCCCGGCCGAGGGGATCATCCAGGTCACGGGCCCCGACGGAAGCACGAAGACCTATCGGCGCACGGCCCGGACCTTCAACGACGGCCTGGGCTTCACCATCGCCGAGGGCAGCCACGAGCAGTGGAGCTTCCTCAACCTCGCGCCGATCCCGCACCCGATGCACATCCACCTGGCCGACTTCCAGGCCCTCGGGCGGGACCCGTACGTGGTGACGGGCTTCGACGCGACGGTCGGCGGCACCCGCACACCGATCACCTTCGACCCGTCGATCACCATCCCGCTGGCGCCCAACGAACTCGGGTACAAGGACGTCTACCGGGTCCCGGGCCGTCAGATGCTGCGCATCATGGGGAAGTTCGACGGGGCGTACGGCCGGTTCATGTACCACTGCCACTTCCTGGAGCACGAGGACATGGGCATGATGCGGCCCTTCGTGGTCATGCCCGCCGAGGCTCTGAAGTTCGACCACGGAGGCGGCCACCACGGCGGGCACGGGCAGGGTCACACGGGCTGACCCCGCTCGACCGTCGCACGCGTCACGGCGGCTCGCGCCAGCGCCCGGACCATCGGGTGCGGGCGTGAGCCGTCGCCGGACAGCTCGGGCTGGAACAGCGAGGCCAGGAAGAAGGGGTGGCCCGGCAGTTCGGCGATACGGACATGGCCGTCCTCGTCGTACCCCGAGAAACGCAGTCCGTGCGCGCGCAGGGTGTCCAGGTGGCGCGACGGGCCGTAGGCGCAGAAGTAGCGCTCGACCGTGCGCTCCGAGCCCATCACCGACTGGGCGAGCGAGCCCGGCTCGATGACGACCACGCCCTCGTGGCCCACGAGTGAGCAGGCCAGCGGCTCGATGAGGAGATCCTCGGCGTCGGGATCGGTCTCGGCGTGCGCCACCTCGGCGAGACCGCACACATTGCGGGCGTACTCCAGCAGCGCGTGCTGGAGGCCGGCGCACGTGCCGAGGAAGGGGATGCCCTCCACGCGCGCGGTACGGATCGCCGCGAGCACGCCCGCCTGGCTGCGGTACGGGCTGCCGGGCAGCACCCACACCGCGTCGAACCCACTGACGGCGCCTTCCTCCTCGGCGTCCTCGGACGGGATCCAGTAGGCGTCCAGGACAAGGCGGTCGCGCTCGGCGAGGGCGTCCAGAAGGAGGGGGACACGGGTGTGGGACACGACGCTCGGAGAGCGGTCGCCGACCAGGGCGATCCGGGGGGTTCGGGGGCTTGGGTTCGTCATGCGGCCATCCTGGGCGCGACCGCCGGATCGCGTCCAACGATGATTTCTGCACTGCCGATAAGCAACACTGATGAGACCCTGGTCGGCATGGACCCGCACCTTCTGCGCACCTACGTCAGCGTCGCCCGCCTCGCCTCCTTCTCCGAGGCCGCCCGCGAACTGGGCTACACCCAGTCGGCGGTGTCCCAGCACATCCAGGCGCTCGAACAGGATCTGGGCGCGCCGCTGCTGACCCGTCGTCCCGTCGCGCCCACGGCGGCCGGCGAGCGGCTCCTCGAACACGCGGGACCGCTGCTGCTGCGCCTGGACGCGGCCCGGGCGGACGTCGTACGGATCGCGGCGGCGCCCGAGCACGGGCTGACGCTCGCCGCCGCACCGACCGCGCTCGGAGCCCGGGTCCTGGCCGCCCTCCCGGCCGCCGGGGTGACCTTGCGCGTTCTCGCCCGCGACGCCGTTGCCGCGGCCGTCGCCACCGGCACAGCGGACCTGGGCCTGGTCGACGGCCTGGCCGCACCCAGCGACCCGCTCCGCCTGCCCGACGTGGCACCGCTCACCACCCGCGGCGCGGGCGAGGAGCCCGTGTGCGTGCTGCTGCCCGACACGCACCCACTCGCCCGCCGCGCCCGGCTGCGCCTCGCCGACCTCGCCGACGCCCGCTGGCTGGACGCCCCCGACGCCGGTCTGCCCCTGACCCACCTCCGCGCCGCGAACGGCGGCCACGGCTTCCGCCCCGCCCTGCGCTACGACGGCACGGACGTCCGCACCCTCACGGCACTGGCCGCGGCCGGCCGGGGCCTGACCCTGCTGCCGCGGGCCGCGGCGACCGGCGTGCCGGGCACGGTGGCCGTCCCGGTCACACAGCCGCGCGTGGTCCATCGCACGGAGCTGGTGTACGCGGGGTCGCCCCGGGGAGCGGCGGCGGCGCTGGCGGCCGCGCTGACCGGCTGAGCCTCGGACGGGCCGGTTCCGAGCGGGCCGAACACCCATGGCTTCCCGTTCCTGACCGCCGGTCAGTCTCACTCGTTCGTGGCTCGTCCGGCGCCCGTGACCCGGGTAGAGCATCAGCCGGGAGCGACCCGTGTCCGCCGGAGGCAAGCCATGGAACAGACCGCGTTGCGTCCGAAGCCGATGCCCGGACAGGAGCCCGACGGCGGCAGACCCCGCGCGCCCCGACACCCGCACGCCGCGCCCCGCCGCGGGCGCAGGCTGCGGACCCTGCTGCTCGCGCTGTTCGTCGGAACGGTCCTGGTGCTGTCCGGGGTCGGTCTCGGCACGGTCGGCGCCACGGTGATCGGCATGAGCAGACTCGCCGAGATGCGACGCCAGCTGCAACAGACGCCACCCACCGCGCCCCGCCCGGCCCCGGTGCCCACCCCCGCGCCGTCGTCCCCCTCGCCGACCCGCGCCGCCGCGACGCTCGGTGTGGAGGCCGTGGACGCCGAGAAGACGGGTGCCCTGGTCGTCGGCGTGCACGTGCCCGGACCGGCCTACGCGGCGGGCCTGGTACGGGGCGACGTACTCCTACAGCTGGGCAAGACCCGCATCGACTCGGCCACCGACCTCGCCCACGCCGTGTCCGACACCCGCCCCGGCCGAGCGATCACTCTGACGGTGCGTCACCAAAGCGGCGGCTACCAGCAGTTGACGGCGATCCCCGGAGTCGTCACGTGACGATACGGAAGAGTCTGCGGGGTCGTCCGGCGCCGTCGAGGGGGTGAAAGGCGCCCCCGACCGGCGAA
The DNA here is from genome assembly GCF_040446465.1 of Streptomyces sp. RG80. Classification (NCBI taxonomy): domain Bacteria; kingdom Bacillati; phylum Actinomycetota; class Actinomycetes; order Kitasatosporales; family Streptomycetaceae; genus Streptomyces; species Streptomyces sp. RG80. The sequence goes on from NZ_JBEAAJ010000003.1 coordinate 426,325, forward strand.
GGTGGCTGCGGCGGGCAGGCGGGCGGGACCGGGGCTCAGCCCGGCGATCCCGGGACGGCGTTCGAGCCGCACCGCCGGCTGTTCGGGCCGGCCGGCGAAAGCGGCGGCGCCGACGACCGCGCGCGCCGGGCACGGTGGCCGACCCGGACCCGCCGAGACACCTGCTCGACGCGCCGACGTCCCTGCCCGATGCGTCGGCGCACCGCTCGTCGACCCGTCGAAACCCCCCGCCACCCCCTCCCAAGCTTCCGCCGCCGCTTCGAAACCTCCGCCACACCCTCTCGACGTACCTGCCCGACCCATCGACCCCCCGCCCCCTCCCAAGCCTCCGCCGCCGCTTCGAAACCTCCGCCACACCCTCCGAAACCCCCGTCAACCGGCTCGCGCTGCCCCCGCTGTCCGGGCAGGATGCTGCCCGTAGTCCTTTCGCCCGCTCAGGGAGGCCCGGATGACCGGCAGTACGCCCGCGCCCTTCACCGCCGACGACTACCGGGCCCGCATGGCGCGTGCCGCCCGGGCGGCCGCCGACGCCGGACTCGCCGGGCTGCTCGTGGCACCCGGCCCGGACATGGTCTGGCTCACCGGCTACAGCCCGACCGCGGTCACCGAACGCCTCACTCTGCTGGTCCTCGCGCCCGGCCAGGACCCCGTGCTCGTCGTGCCCACCCTGGAGGCCCCGGACGCCGCGCACGCCACCGGCGCGTCCGCGCTGACCCTGCGCGACTGGACCGACGGCAAGGACCCCTACGCCGCCACCGCCGCCCTCCTCGACTCCGGCGGCCGGTTCGGGATCAGCGACAACGCCTGGGCGATGCATCTGCTCGGCCTGCAGAAGGCGCTGCCCGGTACGTCGTACGCCTCCCTCACCGACGCCCTGCCCATGCTGCGCGCCGTCAAGGACACGGCGGAACTGGAGCTGCTGGCGGCCGCGGGAGCAGCCGCCGACGCGACGTTCGAGGAGATCCGGAAGGTTCCCTTCGGCGGCCGCCGGGAGTCCGAGGTCGCCGCCGACCTCGCCGATCTGCTGCGCCGGTTCGGGCACGAGCAGGTCGACTTCACCATCGTCGCCTCGGGGCCCAACGGCGCCAACCCGCACCACGAGGTCGGCGACCGTGTCATCGAACACGGCGACATGGTCGTCCTCGACTTCGGCGGCCTCAAGGACGGCTACGGCTCCGACACCTCCCGCACCGTCCACGTCGGTGAGCCCAGCGACGAGGAACGCCGGGTCCACGACCTCGTGCGCGAGGCCCAGGAGGCGGGCTTCCGCGCGGTGCGGCCGGGCGTCGCCTGCCAGGAGGTCGACCGGGCCGCCCGCGAGGTCATCGCCGCCGCCGGGTACGGCGAGTACTTCATCCACCGCACCGGTCACGGCATCGGCGTCACCACGCACGAACCGCCCTACATGATCGAGGGCGAGGAGCAGCCCCTGGTCCCCGGTATGTGCTTCTCCGTGGAGCCCGGCGTCTATCTGCCCGGCCGTTTCGGAGTGCGCATCGAGGACATCGTCACCGTCACCGAGGACGGCGGGCGTCGGCTGAACGACACCAGCCGCGAGCTGGTCATAGTGGACTGAGCAGCCATCGGAGCCCCAGCACACCCCCGAGTGAGTACGGCGCGACCATGACCCAGGCACCGACACCCACCGCGGACACCGTCCGCCGGCTGGTCCGTTCCCTCCTCAAGGACGCTTCGAGCGGCGCCGGACCCGACGTCCGGCCCGTCGTCGAGAGCGCCGAGCCCGCCACCTGGTGGGTCGGCAGCCGCCATGTGCTGTGCCTGGCCCCCGACCGCGAGGCCGCCCTGCGCCAGCGCCGCGAACTGCGGCTGCGCGACCTCGTCCGGCCGCACGTCCCGGTCGCCGTCCCGACCAGCGTCGCGCACGGCGAGTGGGCGCCCGGTCTGACGTACACCCTCGACGCCCTGCTGCCCGGCGGCTCCGCGCGCGAGCACGACGTCTCCGCCGTCGGCGAGGCCGACCTGGCGGGGCTGCTCACCGGACTGCGCGAGGTGCCGGCCCGGCAGGCCGAGACCCTCGGCGTCCCGCGCACCGCCCCGCGCTCCCTGGAGGCACGGCGGCGCGCCGCCGGGAACGCCGCCGAACTCCTCGGAGCCGCGGACGAGTTCGACCCCGGCCGGCTGAACCAGTTCGGTCTGCCCGCCGCCGCCCAGCTCGTCGCACAGGCCGGCACCGCCGTCCTCGTCCACCACGGCCTCACCGGCGACCATCTCGTCGTCAGTGCCGACGGCCGGGTACGCGGAGTGCTCGGCTGGGCCGACGCGGTCGTCGGCGACCCCGCCGAGGACATCGCGGGGCTCGCCCTCGCCGTCGGATCGCCCGCGGCCGTCCGCGCCGCCACCCTCGCCGGCTACGGCGCCCGCCCCTGTCTGCGCGGCCTGTGGCTGGCCCGGTGCGACGCGGTGATCCGCCTCGCCGAACGTCTGGGGGGCCGCGGTACCACCCCGCTGCCGGAGCTGCGGCTCCAGCTCCGGCACGCCTGGGAGGCGATCCTGCTGGAGCGGGTCACGGAGCTGAGACCGGGCGAGGGGGAGGAGTAGCCGCCACGGCCCCCGGATCCGCGACGGCGCCGCTCACTCCTGGAGCAGCACCACGCACGACTCCCCGGGCACGTGCAGCACCCCGTCCGCACCGGGCCCCCGCACCGGCTCCCACGCGGCCAGCACACGCGCCTGACGGGGTCCCAGCGGGATCGCGGCGGGCTCCTTGGCCAGATTCACCGCCACCCGCACGTCCCCCCGCCGGAAGGCCAGCCAGCGGCTCCGCTCGTCGTACGCCACCTTCGTGTCGGCGAGGTCCGGGTCGGTGAGGTCGGCCTGCTCGTGGCGCAGCGCGAGGAGCTGCCGGTACCAGGCCAGCACGCGCGCGTGGGGCTCACGGTCGAGCTCGGACCAGTCCAGGCAGGAGCGGTCCCGGGTCGCCGGGTCCTGCGGATCGGGTACGTCCTCCTCCGCCCACCCGTGCGCGGCGAACTCCCGCCGCCTGCCCCGGCGTACGGCTTCCGCGAGCTCGGGGTCGGTGTGGTCGGTGAAGAACTGCCAGGGGGTGCCCGCCGCCCACTCCTCGCCCATGAACAGCATCGGCGTGAACGGCGCGGTCAGCGTCAGCGCCGCCGCGCAGGCCAGCAGGCCGGGGGAGAGGGACGCCGAAAGCCGGTCGCCCTGGGCGCGGTTGCCCACCTGGTCGTGGGTCTGGCTGTAGCCGAGCAGCCGGTGCGCGGCCACCCGTGACCGGTCCAGCGGACGCCCGTGACGGCGGCCCCGGAAGCTGGAGTACGTGCCGTCGTGGAAGTAGCCGCCGGTGAGCGTCTTCGCCAGCGCCGCCAAGGGGGCGCGCCCGAAGTCGGCGTAGTAGCCCTGGTCCTCGCCGGTCAGCGCGGTGTGCAGCGAGTGGTGGAAGTCGTCGTTCCACTGTGCGTGCAGCCCGAGGCCGTTCTCCTCGCGGGGCGTCACGAGACGGGGGTCGTTGAGGTCGGACTCGGCGGCCAGGAACAGCGGCCGGCCCACCTCGACGGCGAGCGCGTCCACCGCCGCGGACAGCTCTTCCAGGAAGTGGCACGCGCGCGTGTCCGCCAGCGCGTGCACCGCGTCCAGCCGCAGCCCGTCGATCCGGTAGTCCCGCAGCCACGCCAGCGCGCTGCCCACCAGATACGCCCGCACCTCGTCCGACCCCGGCGCGTCCAGGTTCACCGCGGACCCCCACGGCGTGTGATGGGTGTCCGTGAAGTACGGCCCGAACAGGGGCAGGTAGTTGCCGGACGGCCCCAGATGGTTGTGTACGACGTCCAGGACCACCCCGAGACCGAGCTCGTGCGCCCGGTCGACGAACCGTTTGAGTCCCTCGGGGCCGCCGTACGGTTCGTGCACGGCCCACAGCGAGACCCCCTCGTACCCCCAGCCGTGCCGGCCCGGGAAGGGGCACAAGGGCATCAACTCGACGTGGGTGACGCCCAGTTCGACCAGATGCCCGAGCCGCTCGGCGGCCGCGTCCAGCGTGCCCTCACGCGTGTACGTGCCCACGTGCAGCTCGTACAGCACCGCGCCCGGCAGTGGCCGTCCGGACCACTCGGCCCGCCAGGTGTACTGCCCCTGGTCGACGACCGCGCTCAGCCCGTCCGGGCCGTCGGGCTGCCGTCGTGAGCGCGGGTCCGGCAGGACGGGGCCGTCGTCCAGTGCGAAGCCGTACCGGGAGCCGTCCCGCGCCTCCGCCTCCCCGTGCCACCATCCGGCCCGTTCGGGATCGCGCTCCAACGCGCGCGTGGTGCCGTCGCACTGGAGCGTCACACGGTCGGTCTGCGGTGCCCACACCTCGAACTGCACGGACGGTTCCCCTTCGTCTGCTCACCGTGATGTAGCCCGTCCATGGTGCTTCAAACGAGATCGGTCCGCTTTTGAATGCGCCCTTTCGCGGCGGGTGTCGCGGCAGGTGGCGTCCGGTGCGCGGGTCGGCGGCCGTTCTCGCGTTTTCTGGACACCCGGCGTCCACTGCCCGACAATCACGAACGTGACGTCGTCCTTCGAGTTCAACACGTACCCCGCGCGGCTCTCCGACGCGGAGCGCGACCAGGCGCTGAAGGTGCTGCGTGACGGCGTCGCGATGGGACGGTTGTCGCACGACACGTTCATCCGGCGCATGGAGCTGGCGCTCGCCGCCCGCCGCTCGGACGAACTCGCCGCGCTCACCGCCGATCTGCCCTCCGAGAGCCGCTTGTCCCGGCTGGTCTTCGGCTCCGTGGAGGCGGTGTCCGGCTTCACCCAGCGGCTGCGGCGCGCCTGGCAGGCCGAGCGGCTGCCCAAGCTGCTGCTGCCCCACCCCGGCAACGGCTACCCGCTGCGCATCGGCCGCGACCCCGCCAACGGCCTCCGGCTGAGCCACGAGACGGTGTCCCGGGTGCACGCCGAGCTGAGCCGCCAAGGGGGCATGTGGGTGCTCCGGGACCTCGGTTCGACCAACGGCACGACGGTGAACGGACGGCGCGTCATCGGCGCCGCCGTGGTCCGCGAGGGCGACCAGATCGGCTTCGGTCGGATGTGGTTCCGGCTCTCCTCGAACTGAGCCCAACCTTAGCTCTGGCCTGGGGTTTACGTCCTGTCGAGGGCTCATATCCCTTTGCCGACGGCGGTGTTGACGTACCCCACAAGTCGTGACTCACTGTGCGTACACCATGCACATCAGGTGAACCGACGGCACCACATTTGTGGAGGTGTGCCCTGCCGCCACTCCTCCGCTACCCGACCGTCGACGAGCTGAGCGCCCGCGCGGCCGCGCTCGTCGCCCGCCACCCCCGCGACGCCCGACTCCGCAAGGTCGGCACGTCCCGCGCGGGCACACCGATGTGGCTGCTGTCCGTCGGCCACGGCACCCGCCAGGCCCTCGTCGTCGCCGGCCCGCACGCCAACGAGCCCGTGGGCGGCGGCACCGTCCTGCGGCTCGCCGAGCGCGCCCTCGCCGACCCCGCGCTCACCGAGGGCGCCGACGCCACCTGGAACCTCCTGCTCTGCCTCGACCCCGACGGCCTGCGCCGCAACGAGGGCTGGCTGCACGGCCCGTACACCCTCGGCAGACACTTCCGGAACTTCTTCCGGCCCGGCTTCCTGGAACAGCCCGAGTGGCTGCCCGACGGCGCCGACGCCGCCGCGCTGCCCGAGACCCGCGCCCTGCTCGACGTCCAGGACGAACTGCGGCCCTTCCTCCAGTGCTCCCTGCACGGCGTCGACGTGGGCGGCGGCTTCGTCGAGCTCACCCACGACCTTCCGGGCCTCGCGCGCCGCGTCGCCCAGCACGCCGCCCGCCTCGGCATCCCGCGCGAACTCGGCCCGTACGACACCCTGTACTGGCCGGTCCTCGGTCCCGCCGTCTTCCGTATCCCGCCACCGCGCCGGGGCGACCTGGCCGCGGCCATCACCGAGGCCGCCGTCGAGTCGACCTGGTACCACCCCTACCGGTACGGCACGGTGACCGCGATCGTCGAGGCGCCCATGTGGGGCGTGCCCGCCGTCGAGGACAACTCCCCGCCCACCGACGCGGCCGCCGTACTGCGCGCCATCAGCCGCACACTGCGCCACGACACCGGGCGCCTGGAACGGCTCTACACCCGCATCCGCCCCCATGTCGCCGCCGCCCCGGACGCGGCGCGTCTGCTCGCGCCGGTCGACGACTACTTACTGGTCTGCCCCGGCATCGCCGACTCCTGGGACCCCGACGTCGACAGCGCCGGCTCCCATCCGCTGCCGCCCCTCAGCGACGCCCACCTGGCCGCCCTGCGCATCTCCGGGCGACGCCTTGCGCTGCGCACCGCCGGGCTGCTGCACCAGCTCGTCACGGCCGCGGGGGCCGACCCGGCGGGCGCCCTGCCCGAACTGGACCGGCTCCTCGACGAGTGGTGCGCCGACTACCACGACAGCTGCGGGGCACGCTGGATCCCCGTCGCACGGCAGGTGGAGTACCAGGCGCGGGTGGTGCAGACCGTGTTCGAACTGGCCGGACGGCACGCGCGCGTGCGCTCCCGTTCGAGTGAGTCGGGGTGGGGATCCCAGACCGCCGTGCCGATGCACCTGGAATGAAGAACTGCACCGCAACCAAGGCCGTACGAGGAACCCTGCTCGCCGCGGCCGCCCTCCTCGTCGCGGGTACGACCTCCACGCAGGCGGCGCCCGAGGACTCCCGCACCGGCGACTGGCTCTTCCTCAGCGTCACCAAGGGCGACGCCCGGTCCAGCGACACACGCGGCACGCTGCTGCTGTGCGATCCGCCGCAGGGGCACGGGAAAGCCGCCGAGGCCTGCGCGGAACTGGAGGCGGTGGACGGCGACATCGCCGCGCTGCCGCCGAAGGACACCTACTGCCCGATGATCTACACCCCCGTCACCGCACACGCGCGTGGACAGTGGAACGGGCGGCCGGTCGACTACGCGGCGACCTTCTCCAACGGCTGTGTGATGGCCGGCCGGACCGGATCGGTGTTCGCGCTCGACAGCCCGGGCAGCCTCGGCCGCTGAGCCCGGCCGGTGGCGGCGGCGCTCACGCGGCCCGGTCGCGCGCGTGCAGCGCCGCCGCCACCACCGTGCGGGACTGGTGCTCGATCTGGTGCTCCAACGGCACCCAGCGGGCCCGGAAACGGTCCGCGAAGGCCTCGCTCCAGGCCGCCACGAGCCGCTCCAGACGCGGCGCCGCGCGATCGTCGTGCTCCAGCAGGACCCGCAGCAGCATCGCCGCCGCCCGCAGCGGCAGCCGGCGCGCGAACGCGTCCACGCTGCCCACGTACGCGCGCGTGTCGTCGGCGGGCGGGGTGTGCATCCAGTCCGCGGCGAGCCCCGGCACCAGCTCCAGACCCCACCTGGCGGCCCGCAGCAGCGGCCCGTCCAGGTCCGGCAGACGCGGCGTCGCGTCCGCGAGCACCCGCTCCACCAGCGTCGCGTCCCGCAGCAGCCGCCCCGCCAGGCGCCGCAGCGCCACCGCAGGGGCCGGATGCGGGGCCGGGTCGTCGACCAGGTCGCTCGCCCACATCGGCACCTCGACGATCGCGGTCAGACCGCCGTACCGATGCGCGTGGTACCAAGTGCTGTTGCGCGCGTCGTCCGGCATGCTCGGGTACGCCGCCCCCGCGCCCGGAGCGGGCATCACATGCACCCCGGGCCCCGACGCGGGCCAGCCCGCGGCGTCCGAGGCGCCCGTCTCCACCGGGATGTTCAACTCCGCCGCCGACTTGGCGAACGGCTCCGCGAGCCCCGGGATGTCCTTCGTCAACTGCACCCAGCTGCCGCCCAGATCGGTGCCGTGCAGGGTCACCTGGAGGTAGGGGCGCAGCTCGTCGATGACGCCGGTCAGGGCGCGGGTCTCCGGGGGCAGCCGGTCGGGCGGGAGCACCGACGGCGACCACTCCGGCTGCTCGTGGCCCGCGGGCCGGAAGAAGCCGAGGTGGTAGTCGAACAGGCTGCGCGGCGCCGGTGTGACATGCAGGCTCGCCCCGTCGGGGTCCGCGCACAGCAGGAAGTGCCAGGACGTGCCCCTCCGCAACTCCCGTTCGTTCAGCACGCGTTCGGCGACCGCGAGCAGGGTCGCGCCGCCCGCCGGCTCGTTGGAGTGGGCGCCGGCCACGACCAGCACGGCTCGTCGGGCGTGGCCCACGGACAGCAGCAGGAGAGGCCTGCCCGCCCGGGACCGGCCGACCTCCCGCAGGGCGCAGAGAGCGGGTCGCCGCGCGGCCAACGACCTTGCCGACGCGACGACTTCGGGCACTGAGGGGTAGCGCAGCTCCGGCAGGAGACTCACCCCCGACACATCCGACCGGCTTCGCAATCCGCAGTACCCCACGCCCTCTGTGAACTGTCAAGCACACCATGGGGGAGGCTCCAGGGGGCGCCCAGATGCATTTACCGCCAGCGGGAAAGACCGTTGGTGCCAGCAGGGGTGCCGGGGCCGGATGGGGCGCGGCGCGGGCCCCGGCGCACCCGTCCGGACCGGTCGAGCGGGCCCCGCACGGGGCGGAACGGGCACGCGCCGCCGTCCGTCGCCGCACGCCGGCCGCCCCACCCGTGCTCCGGGAGCGCACGCGGTCACGAGCCGGTGCCCCGGCGCCGCGCGTGGCGCACGGTGAAGCCGCGTACGCCCGGGGCGAGTTCGCGGACCCGATTCAGCCGTCCTGCGCCGCGACCCGTTCCAGCAACACCACCGGCAGCTCCTCGAAGAGCTCCGCCACGCGCGCGTGCCCGGTGAACTCCCGTCCCGGAGCCAGCACATCCCGCCACCGGCCCGCGGGCAGCGGCAGCACGGTCTCGCGCCAGCCGCCCCCCTCCGCCAGCCGCAGCGACAGCCGGGTGACGGCGGTGACGACCTCCCCGGAGCGCGCGAACGCCAGACAGTGGGCCGCCGCCGGGCCCTCGGCGGACAGCGGGGCGTACGTCGCCGCGTCACCGAAGCACGCCGGGCGCCGGGCGCGCAGGCGCAGCGCGGCCGCGGTCAGCGCGCCCTTCTCGCCGGGCTCCTCCGGAGGGAACCGCACCGGACGGCGGTTGTCCGGGTCCACCAGCGCGCGGTACTCGGCCTCCGTGCCCTGGTAGACGTCCGGCACCCCCGGCATCGTCAGATGGAGCAGCGCCGTACCGAGCATGTTCGCCCGGATGTTCGGCCCGAGCGCGCTCCGGAACGCCGCCACGTGCTCGCCCGGCGCCCCGCACGGCCCCGCCGCGACAAAGGCCGCCACCGCCTCCTCGTACGGCGGCTCCTGCTCCGTCCAGCTCGTGTACAGCCCCGCCTCCCGCACATGCTTCAGCAGCGCCTCACGCACCCGCTCCCCGTCCGCCGGGCCGAGCCCGAACACCGTCTGCCAGGCCGCCCAGGCCAGTTGCGCGTCCGGCACGCCCTCGCCGCTGCGCGTCACCTCGGCCAGGACGTCCGCCCAGCGCTCCGGGCACTCGGTGAGCACGGCGAGCGCCGCCCGCACGTCGGCGCTGCGCTTGGTGTCGTGCGTGGACACCGCGGTGCCGGTCGCCGGCCAGTCGCGCTGCACGCGCGCGCAGTACGCGTGGAACTCGTCCGGGGACACCGCCGGAGCGCCCGGATTCCCGCCCACCTCGGTCGCCGACAGCAGCGGCACATAGCGGTAGAACGCCGTGTCCTCCACGGACTTGGCCCGCAACGCCGACGAGGTCTGCGCGAACCTGGTCCCGAACTCCACGTGCTCGGGCCCGTCGCCCCACCGCCCCAGCAGCAGATCGCGGACCACGTCCACGGCCCCGGCCTCCTCGGGTACCACGAACGCCTGCCGGGCCTGTGCGGCGGCCTCCTCGGTGACGACCGACGCGGCGTCGACGGAACCGTAGGGCCGGTAGACCTCCATCCGGACCAGCAGCTCCTGGAGCGCGGTGCGCAGCGCCCACGGCGCGCGGTCGCGCAGGGCCGGCTCCGGGGACGTGGCGCACAGCCGGGCCGCCACCCGGGTCAGCCGCTCCATCTCGGCCGCGAGCTCGTGCGTGAGCACCTTGTACGCGGCCCGCCGCACCGTCGCCTCCCAGTGCCCGCCCCGGTCCGTCTGGGGGGCCGCGAACCGCCGGTACTGGCCGAGGAGTTCACCGAAGCCCGCCGGGTCCGTGAGCACCCCGTCGAGGTGCCGCAGGGCGTCGTAGCCGGTCGTGCCGGCCACCGGCCAGGAGGCCGGCAGCGGCTCCCCGTCCGCGAGGATCTTCTCCACCACCGTCCACCGGCCGCCGCTCGCCTCGTGCAGCCGCCGCAGATACGCGTCGGGGTCGGCGAGCCCGTCCGGATGGTCGATCCGCAGCCCCTCCACGACCCCCTCGTGCAGCAGCTGGAGGATCTTGGCGTGGGTGGCCTCGAACACCTCCGGATCCTCCACCCGCACCCCGATCAGCTCCGAGATGCTGAAGAAACGCCGGTAGTTGAGCTCGGTACGGGCCAGCCGCCACCACACCGGGCGGTACCACTGCGCGTCCAGCAACTGCGGCAGCGGCAGCTCCTCGGTGCCTTCGCGCAGCGGGAAGACGTGGTCGTGGTAGCGCAGGACGTCGCCGTCGACCCGCAGGTCACCGACGACCGAGCCGAGCGGGCCGCCCAGCACCGGCAGCAGCACCTGCCCTCCCTGCGCCTCCCAGTCGATGTCGAACCACCGCGCGTACGGCGACTTGGGGCCCTCCCGCAGCACCTCCCACAGGGCGCGGTTGTGGCGCGGGGCCATCGCCATGTGGTTCGGCACGATGTCCACGACCAGGCCGAGACCGTGCTCCCGCGCGGTACGGGCCAGCGCGCGCAGCCCGTCCTCGCCGCCCAGTTCGGCCCGCACGCGCGCGTGGTCCACGACGTCGTAGCCGTGCGAGGAGCCGGGGACGGCCTCCAGGACGGGGGACAGATGCAGATGCGAGACGCCGAGCCCGGCCAGATAGGGAACGGCCGCCGCCGCGGCGTGGAAGGGGAAGTCGGGCTGGAGCTGCAACCGGTACGTGGCCGTCGGCACCACCGGGTCGGGACGCTCAGGTGTCATGCAAACCTACGTACCCGCCCCGCCGCCTTTCGTGTCATCGCCCTCTGCACGGCCCCTCGCGCGCGTGGCTAGCTTCGAGCGATGGGGACCGTGGGACGCACCTATCGCGAGGTCATCGCGCTGACCGGACCGCTGCTGCCGGTCGTGTCCTTCCTGGGCAGGCTGCCGACGGCGACCGTCCAGTTCGGCAGTGTGCTGCTGGTCGCCCGCACGAGCGGCTCCCTGACCGCGGCGGGGCTGACCGGCGGCGCGCTCGCGCTGGGCCAGGTGGTCTGCGGCCCGCTGGTGGGCCGGCTCGCCGACCGGCACGGCCAGCGGACGGTCGTACTGGCCTTCTCCCTCGCCAACGCGCTCGCCGTCACCGCACTGGTGGCCGGAGCGCTGGCCCGACTGCCCACACCGCTGCTGGCCCTCCTCGGCACGGCGGCGGGCGCGACCGTACCGCTGATCGGGCCCCTGGGCCGCGCCCGCCTGATCGCCCTGGCCCGTCGCGCGAACGCCCCCGAGGCCACGGTGTCCACCGCGCTCTCCTTCGAGAGCACCCTCGACGAGATCTCCTTCGTCCTCGGCCCCGCCCTGGTCGGCCTCGCCGCGGTGCTGGCCCACCCGGCGTACGCGCTGGGCGCAGCCGCGCTGCTGGTGGCCGTATGCGGCAGCGGTTTCGCGCTCCATCCGACGGCGACGGTACGGGCGGGTCACGTCGGTACGGGTACGTCTCGACGCGCTGGTCCCGTGGAGACGCCGACGGTACGTCGCAACGGCCCCGTCCCGACGCCCGCGGTGCGACGACACGGTCCCGTCCCGACGTCCCCCGCCGGTGACACCGAGTCACGCCGCCCTCCCATGCCCCGCTCCGTCCACGCCCTCCGTGCCGCCCTCGCCCTCCAGGGAGCCATGTTCGGCGCCTGCCAAGCCGGCATCACCGCGCTCACCGAGCGGCTCGGGCAGGGCGACCAGGCGGGGCTCGTCTACGCCGCCATGGGAGTGATGAGCGCCGTCGCGGGCCTGTCGATGGCGGCCGTCCCCGCACGGATCGGCCTCAGGACACGCTGGCGGGCGGCCACCGCGGCGGCGTTCGCGCTGTCGCTGCCCCTGCTGTGGGCGGAGGGCCTGGGCGCCCTGTACGCGGTCGTGACCGTCCTGGGTGTCGCCTACGCGCCGCACCTCGTCACGGTGTTCGGGCTGACCGAGCGCGCGGTGCCGCCGGCGCGGCTCGCCGAGGCGATGGCCTTCGCGACGAGCGCCCTGGTCGGCGGTCAGGCCCTGGCGGTCGCCGGCACCGGGCGCCTCGCCGAGTCGTACGGCCCCGCCGCGGCCTTCGGCGCGGCGAGCCTGGCGGCCGCGCTCGCCTGTGCGATCGCACTGACGGCGCGGCCGACGTCGTACGCCCGGGAGGGCCGCGGCGCACCGCACGCGCGCGTGCCCACCGGCCGTCCCTAGACCGGCCGCTGCAACACCGTCATGCTCCGGTCCACCAGCGTCAGCCGGTCCCCGGCCCGCACCTTCGGTCCCGCGCCCGGTGGCTGCCCCTCCGTGCGGGCGGTGTCGACCACGACCTCCCACTGCCGGCCGTGGTTGACCGGCACCACGAAGTCCAAGGTCTTGTGGGAGGCGTTGAACATCAGCAGGAACGAGTCGTCGCTGATGCGCTCCCCGCGCGGGCCGGGCTCGGAGATCGCGTTGCCGTTGAGGAAGACCGACAGCGCCGACGCCCGCACTCGGTCCCAGTCCCGCTGGGTCATCTCCTCGCCCTCGGGGGTGAACCAGGCGATGTCCGACAGCTCGTCGTGGGTGCCCTCCACCAGCCGCCCGTGGAAGAAGCGCCGCCTGCGGAAGACCGGATGGTCCCGGCGCAGCCACACCATCGCGCGCGTGAAGGCCAGCAGATCGCCGAAGACCTCGCCCTCCTCCGGCCACTGCACCCAGGCCAGCTCGCTGTCCTGGCAGTAGGCGTTGTTGTTGCCGCGCTGGGTGCGGCCGAACTCGTCGCCGTGGCTGAGCATCGGCACGCCCTGGGAGAGCATCAGCGTCGCGATGAAGTTCCGCATCTGCCGGGCCCGCAGCTCCAGCACGTGCGGGTCGTCGGTGTCGCCCTCGGCCCCGCAGTTCCAGGACCGGTTGTGACTCTCGCCGTCCCGGTTCTCCTCGCCGTTGGCCATGTTGTGCTTGTCGTTGTACGACACGAGGTCGTGGAGGGTGAAACCGTCATGGCAGGTCACGAAGTTGATGGAGGCCAGCGGTCGCCGCCCGTCGTCCTGGTACAGGTCCGAGGAGCCGGTCAGCCGGGACGCGAACTCCGCGACCGCGCGCCGCTCGCCGCGCCACAGGTCGCGCACGGTGTCGCGGTACTTGCCGTTCCACTCGGTCCACAGCGGCGGGAAGTTGCCCACCTGGTAGCCGCCCTCGCCGACGTCCCACGGCTCGGCGATCAGCTTCACCTGCGAGACCACCGGGTCCTGCTGCACCAGGTCGAAGAACGACGACAGCCGGTCCACCTCGTGGAACTGCCGGGCCAGCGTCGCCGCGAGGTCGAAGCGGAAGCCGTCGACATGCATCTCGGTGACCCAGTAGCGCAACGAGTCCATGATCAGCTGGAGGACGTGCGGCGAGCGCATCAGCAGGGAGTTGCCGGTGCCCGTGGTGTCCATGTAGTAGCGCGGATCGTCCGTCAGCCGGTAGTACGACGGGTTGTCCAGGCCCCGGAAGGACAGCGTCGGACCCAGGTGGTTGCCCTCGGCGGTGTGGTTGTAGACCACGTCCAGGATGACCTCGATACCGGCCTCGTGCAGCGCCCGTACCGCCGACTTGAACTCCAGGACCTGCTGGCCGCGGTCGCCCCAGGAGGCGTACGCGTTGTGCGGGGCGAAGAAACCGATGGTGTTGTAGCCCCAGTAGTTGTTGAGGCCCATGTCCACCAGCCGGTGGTCGTTGACGAACTGATGGACCGGCATCAGCTCCAGCGCGGTCACGCCCAGCTCGGTGAGGTGCTCGATGACCGCCGGGTGCGCGAGGGCGGCGTAGGTCCCGCGGAGCTCCTCCGGCAGGCCCGGGTGGCGCATGGTGAGGCCCTTCACATGGGCCTCGTAGATCACCGTGTGGTGGTAGTCGGTGCGCGGGCGCCGGTCGTCGCCCCAGTCGAAGTACGGATTGACCACGACCGAGCTCATGGTGTGCGGGGCGGAGTCCAGGTCGTTGCGCTTCTCGGGCGCGTCGAAGTGGTAGCCGTAGACCTCCTCGCCCCACTGGATCGCCCCGCTGATCGCGCGCGCGTAGGGGTCCAGGAGCAGCTTCGCGGAGTTGCAGCGCTGTCCGCGCTCCGGGGCGTACGGGCCGTGCACCCTGAATCCGTAACGCTGACCCGGCATCACACCGGGCAGGTACGCGTGCCGGACGAACGCGTCGCTCTCTCGCAGCTCCACCGCCGTCTCCGAGCCGTCGTCGTGCAGCAGACACAGCTCTACTCGGTCCGCGGCCTCGGTGAAGACCGCGAAGTTGGTACCGGCGCCGTCGTACGTGGCACCGAGTGGATACGCCTCTCCAGGCCAGACCTGCATGGATACGACTCTTTCAGCTCGTGCTCGCCGCCGGGGCGCCTTGGCCCCGAGTCTCCCCGAAAGTGATGGAACCACCTATGACTTACGTCCCTCTTACCGATCGACCAGTGCACACGCGTGTACGCGCGTGGCACGACGTATCTGTGGGGCAATCACATACTCCCGTGGACCAGGGGGAGTAAGGGGAAGACGTGCGCGAAATAGTGCGCCGCCACCTTGGCAAGGTGGTGGCCGGTGCGGCCATAGCGGTGGCCTCCACCGCCGTGATGGTCGGAATCACCCTGCCGGGCACGGCCGGGGCCGACGAATCGGGAGGAACCGGCGCGGGCGGGGGGACGGCCGCCACGCAGCAGGAGGGGCAGGACGCCCAGGGCTCGGCAGCCGCCGCGCCGGGTGTCGTCGAGGAGGCCCCCGCCGAGGGCGACAAGGGCACGGGCCGCGACCCGCTGACCGACGACGAGATGGACCGGGTCGCCAAGATCGCCCTCAACCGGCAGCTGTTCAACGCCAGTGAGGACGTCGACGGGGACCGCGGCCCGCAGCAGCTCGGCATCGACCTCGCCGACCCCGAGGCGAACGAGCTGGACGACCCGAAGGCGCCGCGACGCGCCGACGTGACGTACTACGACTACAAGGACGACACCCTCGTCACCCGGACCGTCAACCTCGACACCGGCAGGGTCGAGGGGACCTCCACGAACCACGGCGTACAGCCGCCGCTGAGCCGGGACGAGACGACCGAGGCGGCCCGACTGCTGCTCGCCGACCCGCTGTCCGCGGGGCTGAAGGGCGACTTCAAGGACGCCACCGGCAAGGAGCTCACCTCGCCCGACCAGCTGCAGCTGAACAGCATGGTCTACCGGGCGAACCCGGGCGTCAGGCCCGCAGCACTCGCCGCCTGTGGCGAGCACCGCTGCGCGACGCTGACCCCGAAGGTCGTGAACGGGCCGTGGATCGACACCCGGGACCTGGTCATCGACCTGAGCACGCGCAAGGTCGTCGAGATCGACCGCGGCTGAGCCGTCGTCCGTTCACTTTTCCAACCTGCTCCTCCTGTAAGGGAGTCATTTCTTCATGCGCGTCAACAGAACGAGCCGTGCCCGCAGGCGGACGGCCCTGGGGCTCACCGTCGCCGCGCTCGCGGCCGGCGTGACCACCGGTGCGGGACCGGCCACCGCCCAGCCGAAGGCGGCCCCCGCCGCGGCGGCCGACTGCAGCACGGCCTACCAGATCGAGCAGAAGCTCGCCTCCGGCACGACCTGGCGGATGTGCTGGCGCTTCGAGAGCAAGGCCGGGATCGTCCTGGAGGACATCTCGTACCAGCCGCCCGGCGAGACCAAGCCGATCAAGGTCCTCAACAGCGCCCGGCTGGCCCAGATCCACGTGCCGTACGACGACGGCCGCAGCGAGTACAACGACCTGACGACGTACAACTTCGGCGACGGTCTGATGAACATGACCGCCGCGGAGTGCCCCGGCGGCACGATCAAGACGGTCAAGGTCAAGGACACGTCGTACTACCAGGACCCGAACATCAAGGGCCTGTGCACCACCACCAGGTCCCGCGGTCACGCCTACCGCTTCATGAACAGCAACCAGGACCAGAAGGTCTACCAGGCGCAGGGCAAGGACCTGCTGGTCTACACGGTCAACAAGGTCGACTGGTACGAGTACATCACCGAGTGGCGCTTCCAGGACGACGGCACCGTCCACATGAACGTCGGCGCCACCGGCAGCCTCTCGCCCTACGACTACGACGCCGGTGACGGCCGCAGCTGGCCGATCGGCAAGGGCGCCGCGGCCAAGGCGGACAGCCACAGCCACAACGTCTTCTGGAAGCTCGACTTCGCCCTCGACGGCTCCTCCAAGGCCAAGGTCGAGCAGTACGACTCGACGGTCAGCGCGCCGGCCGGCGCCGGCAACGGTCCGACCGCCAAGACCAAGCGCACCACGGTGACCAAGGAACTGGCGGGCGACAACAAGAACATGCGCTGGTGGCGCGTGGTGAGTTCGGCGGGCAAGAACAAGGACGGCCACCCGCGCTCCTACGAGCTCGTCCCCGGACCCAGCAGCAAGTACTCGGGTCGCCCCTTCACCAAGCACGACGTGTACTTCACCCAGTACAAGAAGTGCGAGAAGTACGCGAGCGAGAACCAGCCGGGCTGCGCCACCGGATCGGGTTCCTCCGTCGACAAGTTCGTGAACGGCCAGGCTCTCACCCAGCCCGTGGTCTGGATGAACATCGGCTTCCACCACATAGCCCGGGACGAGGACCAGCAGCCGATGCCGGTCCACTGGCAGGGCTTCTCCATCGCCCCGCGTGACGTGACGGCTATGAATCCGCTCACTCCCGCCGCCCTCGCCGGGCAGAACGGCGACTGGAACCGCGGTAGTTGAGAAACGACCCTGTCCATCCGGCTGCACCGCCGACCGCTCCCGGAGTACCCTTCCTTGATCGTTGGGTGGGGCGAGACCCCCGGGGTGCTCGGGGGAGCGGAAGGCGGTGCGCGGGTGGGCTCGGGAGGGCTGGAGTTGCCCCCTGGTGACGAGGGTCACGAGGGGAACTCCGCAGACGTCCCGCCCGGCACGGTGTCGCTGGCACGGCCCATGGACGCCGCCGGTTCCATCGGGCCGGAGCTGGACTGGGACGCCGACGCCTGGCGCGAGGTGCGTACGCGCGCCCAGCGGGCCGGCCGGGCCTACATCTGGCTGAACCTCGTCGAACAGCGGTTGCGCGCGGTCGTGGCCGCTGTTCTGCGTCCCATCTACGAACCCGTCCACGGCGACGAGTGGGTGGTCGCCGCCGCCGGTCCCGCGGGACAGGAATGGGTGCAGCGGGCGGTCGCGGTACGCGAAGTCAGCCGCCGCAAGGGCTACTTGCTCGACCCCGCCGACGACAACGTCCTGAGCTTCCTCACGTTGCCGCAGCTGCGCGAGCTGATGGTGCAGCACTGGCCGTGCTTCGAGCCCTACTTCGACGAGCGCCGGGACGTCGAACTCGCCCTGGACGAACTGGAAGTGACCCGCAACGTCGTCTCCCGGAACAGGGCCCTGTCCGAGGCGGTCCTCGGCCAGGCCGAGCGGGCCTCCGCGAAACTCCTCGAGATACTCGGTGCCGGCGGCGACGTGCCGTCCGCACGCCGGCTGCCCGTGGACGCGGTCGAGGACCTCGTCGGCGACCGGTACGCGGACGTGGTCGCCGTCCACCCCGACCGGGTGCGGCTGCTACGGCAGTTCCCCGCCGAGGACATCTTCGGAGGCGCCCGCCGCCTCGACGCCGTCGGCATCGGCCTCAACCTCCTCGTGCAGAACTTCTCCGGCCGCCGTCTGGTGCGGCTCGCCGAGGCCGGCTGCCGGGTGCGGCTGCTGTTCCTCAACCCGGCCTCCAGCGCCGTCAAGCGGCGCGAGCGGGAACTCGGCCTGAAACGCGGCGAGTTGAGCCGGTCCGTCGAGATGAACATCCTGCACATGCGCCGGGTGCGATCCCGGCTGCGCGACCCGGGCGCCTTCGAGATCCAGGTCTACGACGAGACACCCCGCTGCACCGCCTACCTGGTGGACGGGGACGGCGCGGACGGGGTCGCCGTCGTGCAGTCGTACCTGAGACGGTCGCGCGGCATGGAAGCGCCGGTGCTGGTGCTGCGCAACGGGAACAAAGTGGTCAAGCCGGGCGAGATCGACGAGAGCGGGCTCTTCCCGACCTACCGCGAGGAGTTCGAGACGTCTTGGGCCGATTCGCGGCCGGTGTCCTGAAAGCTCCTGGCGCGGCGGGTAAGTGGAACGCGGTCCTCTGATTGTCAGTGGCGCATGGGATCGTGGAGACCACTGGGGGAAAGCACCACCAAGAAGGGGGGCCGCCCATGGGCTGGCACCAGGAGCTGCTGATCGGCTTCGACCTGGAGACGACCGGAACCGATCCGCGCGAGGCGCGCATCGTCACGGGGGCCGTGATCGAGGTCAGGGCGGGGCAGCCCATAGGGCACCGCGAGTGGCTGGCCGATCCGGGCGTGGAGATCCCGGCGGACGCGGTGGCGGTCCACGGGATCAGCAACGAACGCGCGGCCGCCGAGGGCCGCCCCGCGGACCAGGTCGCGGACGCCATCGCCGACGTCCTCGCGACGTACTGGAAGACGGGCGTCCCGGTCGTCGCCTATAACGCGGCCTTCGACCTGACGCTGCTCTCGGCGGAGCTGCGCCGCCACGGTCTGCCCTCGCTGCGCGACCGCCTGGGCGGCCGCGACCCGGCCCCGGTCGTCGACCCGTACACGATCGACCGCTCCGTCGACCGCTACCGCCGAGGCAAGCGCAACCTCGAAGCCGTCTGCACCGAGTACGGAGTCCCGCTCGACGCCGCGCACAACGCCTCGGCCGACGCCCTCGCCGCGGCCCGGCTCGCCGGCGCGATAGCCGACCGGCACCCCAAGATCGCCTCCCTCGGCCCGGCGGAACTGCACCGCCGGCAGATCGAGTGGTACGCGCAGTGGGCGGCGGACTTCCAGAGCTTCCTGCGCCGCAAGGGGGAGGCCGACGCGGTGGTGGACGGGACCTGGCCGCTCAGGGAGTTGGCGGACGAGACGGTGTGACCCTTCGGGGCGATGGGCTCAGAACGGATACCACCGCACCGTCTCGTCCCCGTCCCGCAAAGACGCCACCCGACGCTCGAACTCGGCCAGTGCCTCCGGGTTGCTCGGCGCGTGCTGGGCCACCCAGGCGCAGCTCGCCGTCTCCCGGGCGCCCCGGAGCACCGAGCAGCCCTCCCACTCGCGTACGTCCCAGCCGTAGGCCTCGGTGAAGTTGTCGTAGGCCGCCGCGGGCAGCCCGTAGCGATCGCGGGAGAGGGCCATCACCACCAGGTCGTGCTCGCGCAGGTCGGCCGAGAAGGTCTCCAGGTCCACCAGGACCGGACCGTCGGGGCCGATGTGCACATTGCGGGGGAGAGCGTCGCCGTGGATCGGGCCGGGCGGCAGATGCGGGGTGAGCGCGGCGGCGGCCGCCGCGAAGCCGTCCCGGCGCTGTCGGAGGTAGGCCGCGTCGGCTGGGTCGATCGCCTCGCCCGCGAGCCGCAGCCAGCGTTCCACACCGCCCAGCAGCTCCCGGGGCGGCAGCTCGAAGGAGGGGGAGGGCAGAGCGTGGACCACCCGTAGGAGTTCGGCCAAATCCCGCGGCTCGGCGGGTCGTACGGGATCGGGCAGCCGGTGCCACACCGTCACCGGGTGCCCCTCGACGAGCAGCGCCTTCGGCTCGGCCGCCCGCACCGCCGGTACGCCCGCCTCGGCGAGCCACGTCGCGATGTCCAGCTCCCGGCGCGCCCGGTCCAGCAACTCGGCGTCCCGGCCCACCTTGACGGCCAGGTCACCGGCGGCGAACACCGCGTTCTCGCCCAGCGCGAGCAGCCGCGCCCCCTCGGCCGGCCCGGGCAGCACGCCCGCCGCGGCCAGCACGTCCCGCGCCCGTGCCTCGTCCATCGTCCGCCTCCGTGTCCTCGACCCAGCCCGTACCGGATGTCCCGGATGCGCCGATGTGCTCGTGCACACGGCGTCGACTTCCCGCCATCCAGCGGCCAGTCTCGCATTCGTACAGGTCGGAGCGTGTGCGCGGTGCCTTGACGACCCATAACCCCTTCACGACCATGACGGAGGCCCACCGGGGCCGTACGGTCACGAACCGCGCGAAGGAGCCGATCACGTGACGACGGTGACCGCGAGCAAGCGGTCGACGCGGGGCGCGCCGGGCGCCGACGGAGGCCGGCGGACGCTGGACCGCGGGGCCTGGTTCCTGGTGCTGCCCGCGCTGATCCCGATCCTGGTGCTGAGCGTCGGCCCGCTGCTCTACGGCATCCTCCTGGCCTTCACCGACTCCCAGTCGGGCCGGACCCGGTCCACCCAGTGGATCGGCACGCTCAACTTCCAGGACCTGCTGCACGACACCCTGTTCTGGGAGTCGTTCCGGATCGGCCTGGTCTGGGCCGTCGGGGTGACCGTGCCGCAGTTCCTGCTCGCGCTCGGCCTCGCCCTGCTGCTCAACCAGGACCTGCGCCTGCGCTGGCTGGCCCGCGCCCTGGCGATCATCCCGTGGGCCATGCCCGAGGTCGTCGTCGGCGTCATGTGGCGCCTCGTCTACAACCCGGACGCCGGCGTCCTCAACGAGACCCTGCGCGACCTCGGCCTCGGCGACGGCCGCGACTGGCTCAGCGGCCTGGCCACCGCCCTGCCCGCCGTCATCGTGGTCGGCATCTGGGCCGGCATGCCGACCACCACGGTCGCCCTGCTCGCCGGCCTGCAGAACACCCCGCGCGAACTGCACGAGGCGGCGGCGGTCGACGGGGCCGGCGCGTGGCGGCGTTTTCGGACGGTCACCTGGCCCGCCCTCAGGCCGGTCGCCCTCGCCATGGTCGCGCTCAACCTGATCTGGAACTTCAACTCCTTCGCCCTGGTCTACGTGCTCACCAGCGGCGGCCCCGGCGGCCGGACCCGGCTGCCGATGCTCTTCGCCTACGAAGAGGCCTTCCGCTACGGCCAGTTCGGCTACGCGGCGGCCATGGGATGTGTGATGGTCGCAGTGATCTCCCTCTGCCTCGCCGTCTTCCTCGTCGGCCGGATCAGGGGAGGTGACGAGGCATGAGGACCAGCACCACGGGCCGCGTCGGACAGTATCTCGCCCTGCTCGGGTATCTCGTCTTCCTCGCCTTCCCGTTCCTCTGGCTGATCTCCACCGCCTTCAAGTCGCCCCGGGAACTGGGCAGTCTGCACCCCACCTGGATCCCCGAGGACCCCACCCTCGACAACTTCCGGCAGGCCTTCGACGAACAGCCGCTGCTGCGCGCCGCCGGCAACTCCCTGCTCGCCGCACTCGGCGCCGCCCTGATCGCCGTACTGATCGCGACCCCACTGGCCTACGTCATGGCCCGGCGCCGCACCCTGCTCGCGCGGGCGGCGACCGGCTGGGTGGTGGTCAGCCAGGCCTTCCCGCTGGTGCTGGTGATCATCCCGCTGTTCCTGGTGCTGAAGAACCTCCAGCTGATCAACTCGCTGTTCGGGCTGGTGCTGGTCTACGTCGTCTGGTCGCTGCCGTTCGCGCTGTGGATGCTCGTCGGATACGTCCGCGCGGTGCCCGCCGAACTGGAGGAGGCGGCGGCCGTCGACGGGGCCGGGCGCCTCAGGACACTGGTGTCGGTGACCGCGCCGCTGCTGGCACCGGGCATCGTGGCGACGGCGCTGTTCGCCTTCATCACCGCGTGGAACGAGTTCTTCTTCGCGCTGGTCCTGCTGAAGACCCCGGAGAAACAGACCCTGCCGGTCGTCCTCACCCACTTCATCGGCGCGGAGGGCGTCGCCGACCTGGGCCCGCTGGCCGCCGCCGCGTTCCTGGCGACCCTGCCCTCACTGATCGTCTTCGCGATCATCCAGCGACGGATCACGGGCGGCATGCTCGCCGGGGCGGTGAAGAGCTGATGCGTACGAGAGCGATCCTCGCCCTGTGTCTGACCCTGCTGCTCGCCGCCTGCACCGGCGGTGGCGGCGACACCGGCACCGCCGGCAAGATCACCCTCCGGTTCCAGTCGCTGGCCTGGCAGGAGGAGTCCGTCGAGGCGAACCAGCAGCTGGTGAAGGAGTGGAACGCGACCCACCCGGACATCGAGGTCGAGTACGTCCAGGGCAGTTGGGACAGCGTCCACGACCAGCTCCTGACCTCCTTCGAGGGCGGCGAGGCGCCGGACATCATCCACGACGCCTCCGACGACCTCGCGGACTTCGCCTACGGCGGCTATCTCGCCGACCTGACCGACCTGCTGCCCGCCCGCCTCAAGTCCGACATCCCGCAGCGCAGTTGGGAGACGGCGACCTTCGGGGACGGCGTCTACGGCGTGCCCTTCCTCCAGGAACCGCGGGTGCTGATCGCCAACGCCAAGTGGCTGAGGGAGTCCGGCGTACGGATCCCGACGCCCGACGACCCCTGGAGCTGGGCGGAGTTCCGGCGGATCACCGACGAGCTGAGCGGGGATGGCAGGTACGGCGTCGCCTGGCCGCTCAAGGAGCCCGTCTCGGCCACCCTCAACCTGTCGCTGTCGGCGGGCGGGCAGCTCTTCCACCGGGACGGCGACGGCAAGGTGACGATCCGGTTCGAGGAAGGCGACCAGGTCGTGCCACGCACCATCCACGACCAGGCGAACACCGACCACAGCGCCTCGCCCACCACCCTGGGCAGCGGCGGCTCGGACACCCTGCCCGGCTTCTTCGGCGGCAAGTACGCGATGGTCCCGCTCGGCTTCTCCTACCGCCAGCAGATCGTGCAGCAGGCGCCGAAGGGCTTCGACTGGCAGGTCCTGCCCGCCCCGGCCGGCGCCGACGGACTCAGCCAGGGCGTCAGCCCGCAGACCCTGTCGGTCGCCGAGGACAGCCCCCACAAGAAGGAGGCCGCCCGGTTCATCGACTTCCTGCTCCAGCCGAAGAACATGGTCCGCCTCGCCCTGGGGGACTGGATGCTGCCCACCGGCACCGAGGCGCTCAAGGACCCGGCCCTGCGCACGGACAAGGACGACTGGGCGACCGGCACCGCCCTCGCCGACGGGCTGCGCTCGGCGCCCGCGCAGTCCGTCCGGGGCTACCCCGAGTGGAAGGACAAGGTCGCCACCCCCGCCTTCCAGGAGTACTACAGCGGGGCGATCTCACTCGACGAGCTGCGTGAGCGGCTGGAGAAGGACGGCAATCTGGTGCTCGCCCGCTATCAGCGCTGAGGTACAAGCGCTGCGGAAATTCGGTTGTCGCCGCCCACGGTCCGCGCCTAGCGTGCCGTCCGTGGGAGCCTGCAACGCGATCAACATCTCCGGTCACGGCCGGGGCAGCACGTACTCCGTTCGGGAGCGTGCCGGCCTCGGTGCCCTGACCGGCTGAGGGACACCGTCCGCTGACGCGCATCCGTCCGCGGCCTCTCCTTCTTCTCTCTTCCTCTGTCTTCCGGTCGGGGCCTTCGTCTGCCCGTTTCCCGATCACGGAAGACAAGGACCGCAGGCCATGGCCCGCCCTCCGCGCGTTTCCCGCGCCCTCTCGCAGAACTTCCTGACCGATCGCGCGGCTGCCGCACGCCTCGCCGAACTCGCCGTCCCCCGCCTTCGGCAGAGCCCTCTGCTGCTCGAAGTCGGCGCGGGAAAAGGTGCGTTGACCGATCTGCTCGCCCCGCGCTGCCGGGAGCTGCGCGCCTACGAGATCGATCCGCGACTCCTGCCCGCGCTGCGGACCCGGTTCGCCCGACTGCCCCACGTGCACGTCGTCGCCGGGGACTTCCTCGCCGCCCGCCCGCCCCGTACGCCCTTCTCCGTCGCGGGCAACGTGCCCTTCTCGCGCACCGCGGACATCGTCGACTGGTGTCTGCGCGCACCCGCCCTCACCGACGCCACGCTCCTCACCCAGCTCGAGTACGCCCGCAAACGCACCGGGGACTACGGCACTTGGACGCGGCTGACGATCCTGTCCTGGCCCCGTCACGAGTGGCGGCTGGTCGGGCGGGTCGGCCGGAACAGCTTCAGGCCCGTGCCGCGCGTGGACGCCGGGATCGTGCGCATCGAGCGGCGGCGCACGCCGCTGCTCGACGCGGGCGCCCACGAAGGCTGGCGGCGGCTGGTGGAGCTGGGCTTCTCCGGGGTCGGCGGCTCGCTGCACGCGTCCCTGCGTCGGGAGCACCCGAGGCGGCGGGTCGACGCGGCGTTCCGATGGGCGTGCCTGGACCCGCGCGCGCTCGTCGGCGAGGTCCCTCCGGGGGCGTGGCTGAGGCTGCACGAGGTGTTGGGATCATGAAAAGAGGTTGCACGAGACGTCTCGTCTCGTTTACTGTCTTCGACATGACCACTCCCGCACACATCGCCATGTTCTCCATCGCCGCCCACGGCCACGTGAACCCGAACCTGGAGGTGATCCGGGAGCTCGTCGCCCGCGGCCACCGCGTCACCTACGCGATCCCGCCGGTGTTCGCGGACAAGGTCGCCGCCACCGGCGCCGAGCCCAGACTCTGGAACTCCACCCTGCCCGGCCCCGGTGCCGACCCGGAGGCCTGGGGCAGCACCCTGCTGGACAACGTCGAACCGTTCCTCGCCGACGCGATCCAGGCACTGCCCCAGCTGATCGAGGCCTACGACGGGGACGAGCCCGACCTCGTCCTGCACGACGTCACCTCCTACCCGGCGCGCGTCCTCGCCCACCGCTGGGGCGTGCCCGCCGTCTCGCTCTCGCCGAACCTCGTCGCCTGGGAGGGCTACGAACAGGAGGTCGCCGAGCCGATGTGGGCCGAACCCAGGAAGACCGAACGGGGACAGGCGTACTACGCCCGCTTCCACGCCTGGCTGGAGGAGAACGGCGTGACCCAGCACCCCGACGACTTCGCCGGCCGGCCCGCACGGTCGATCGTCCTGATCCCCAAGGCGCTTCAGCCGCACGCCGATCGCGTCGACGAGACCACGTACAGCTTCGTCGGCGCCTGCCAGGGCGACCGCACCGGGGAGGGGGACTGGCAGCGGCCCGCGGGCGCCGAGAAGGTGGTGCTCGTGTCGCTCGGATCCACCTTCACCAAGCAGCCCGGCTTCTACCGGGAGTGCGTGCGGGCCTTCGGTGAGCTGCCCGGCTGGCACCTGGTGCTCCAGATCGGGCGGAACGTGGACCCGGCCGAACTGGGCGAGCTGCCCGACAACGTCGAAGTACGGTCCTGGGTACCGCAGTTGGCCGTGCTCCAGCAGGCCGACCTGTTCGTCACGCACGCCGGCGCCGGCGGCAGCCAGGAGGGTCTGGCCACCGCCACGCCGATGATCGCCGTACCGCAGGCCGTGGACCAGTTCGGCAACGCCGACATGCTCCAGGCGCTCGGCGTCGCCCGCCACGTCCCCACGGAGGAGGCCACCGCCGACATCCTGCGCGCCACGGCCCTCGCCCTCGTGGACGACCCCGAGGTCGCCCGGAAGCTGAAGGACATCCAGGCCGACATGGCCCACGAGGGCGGCACCAAGCGGGCAGCCGACCTCATCGAGGCCGAACTGGCAGCCCGCTAGAGGTAGTTCGGGGTGTCGAGGCGTGCCTTGTAGACGATCGCCCCGTTGCGCGCGCGAGCGACCCCGCTCACGTTGAAGTGGACGTACTTGGTGCCGAAGGCGTTGCCGCCCTCCACGGCACCCGTCCACATCTGCTCGCCGGACGAGTGATGGACGTAGGACTTCACCAGCCGGCGGCTGTGCAGCGGGGCGCTCTCGCTCATGCTCGCCTTGTCGACGGCGTACACCCCGTAGGTGTCCGTGACGAGCAGCCGGCCGGGGTTCTGGTAGTCCGGCTGGAGGTCGTGGGCGCGGGTGAAGGTGTCCAGGCGGCGGTCGGTGTCCTCGACGAGTCTGGCCGTACCGCCCGTCGTCACGATCCGGTACGCCGTCAGCCGCTTGCCGCCCGCCACCCACATCCGCTCCAGCTGCGGATCCCACAGCAGGCCGTGCGCCTGGTGGAACGGGATCGGGTCGCCGGCCCTCACCAATGAGCTGCTGTGACTGTTCGTGGGCCGGAAGACATGCAGACTGCCGCCCGTCGCCGTGCCGCCGCCGCTGCCGTGGCTGCGGCCCGCGACCACCACCACCCCGGTGCCGCGGGCCCGTTCGATGGCGTGCGGATAGTTCGGCACGTTCGCCTGCCACAGCTTCGCCTTGTCGGAGCGACGGTAGATGCTCGCCGTACCGCTCGTCGGTGTGCCCGTCACGGCCAGCAGGATCCGGCCGTCGCCGTTGGTGTCGCGGAACCGGTGTTCCATGGGATGGCCCGAACCGGCCGGGTTCAGCGACCACTTGATGTTGGCGTCGGTGAACGGCTTGTTGCGGTCGAAGAGGAAGATCCTCCCCGAAGTGACGTCCCCGATGAGGACGTTGAACTGCGCCGGCGCCGCGCTCGCCGGTCCGGCCGTCAGCAGCCCGGCGGCCGGAGCGGCCACCGCCCCCGCCACCACGCCCTTCAGCAGACTCCGCCTGTCCATGTGCGGTCCTTCCCCCCGTGACCCGAACCGGGTCGACCGACCCCCGGACGACTTCCGGGGATCGGTCGGCTAGATGACACACAGGGCCCGTCGGTTCCCCGGTGACCGACGGGCCCTGTGGGCGAGGGGGCGGAATCAGACAGGGACGCGATCGCCCTCGTCGTCCCGCGAGGAGCGCACCACGGCCTCGGGCGCCTCGTCGTGCGTGAGGTCCGGGAGCCGGTTCAGCCACTTCGGCAGATACCAGTTGCGCTCGCCGAGCAGGGCCATGACCGCGGGGAGCAGCACACCCCGGATGATCGTGGCGTCGATGAGCACCGCGGCCGCCAGGCCCACACCCATCTGCTTCATGGACTGCATGGACAGCGTCCCGAAGATCCCGAACACGGCGACCATGATGACCGCGGCACTGGTGACGACACCGGCGGTGGTGACCACACCGTGCTGGATCGCGTCCTTCGTCGTACGACCCCGCAGCCGCGCCTCGCGGATCCGCGAGACCACGAACACGTGGTAGTCCATCGACAGGCCGAACAGGATCACGAAGAGGAACAGCGGCAGCCAGCTGATGATGGCGCCGACCCCCTCCGCGCCCACCAGGCCCGCGCCCCAGCCGTGCTGGAAGACGGCGACCAGGATGCCGTACGCCGCACCCACCGACAGCAGGTTCAGCACGATCGAGGTGATCGCGATCGTCAGCGAACGGAACGACAGCAGCATCAGCAGGAAGGCGAAGACCACGACGAACGCGAAGACCGGGACGACCGCGCCGGTCAGCTGGTCGTTGAAGTCCTTCGACCCGGCGACCTGCCCGGTGATCGGCGCCTCGACGCCGTCCACCTTGCCGAGCGTGGCGGGCCGCACCTCGTCCCGCAGCTTGTCCAGGCTCTGACCCGCCTTGTCGAGATCCGAGCCGCCCACCAGCGGGACGTACACGAAGGCGAGGTTCTGCGCGTCGTGCAGCTTGATCTCCACCGGGCCGCGCGAGGCACCCGAGGCGATCGCCTGCTGCTTGAAGGCGGCCAGCGCGCTCGTGACCTCGGGCGCGTTGATGTCGTCGGCCTTGACGATCACCTCGGCCGGCTCGGAGCCGCCGGGGAAGGCCTCGTTGACCCGGTCGTAGGTCTGCACGATGGGCAGCGAGTCGCCGAACTCCTGGTCCAGCGTGAGGTTCTGGGTCTTCATACCGACCGCGGGCGCCGCGATCGCGAGCAGCACACCGGCCGCCACGACCACCGAGACCATGGGCCGCTTCAAAACACCGCCCAGGACGGCCGTCCAGAACCGGCTCTCGCGACTGACACTCCCGCGGTTGCGGCGCAGCCGGCTCTCCGGGTGCAGGAAGGGGATCTTGCCCTTCTCCACCCGGTGGCCGAGCAGCGACAGCACCGCCGGCAGCACCGTGACCGACCCGACCATGGCGACGGCGACGACGATCAGCGAGGCCAGGCCCATCGCCTCGAAGTCGGCGATCCCGGTGAAGAGCATGCCGGCCATCGCCACGCACACCGTGACACCGGAGACGACGATCGCGCGGCCACTGGTGGCGGCGGCGATCCGCAGCGCGGTCTGGGCGTCCCGGCCGGCCTCGCGCTCCTCGCGCTCACGGCGCAGATAGAACAGGCAGTAGTCGACGCCGACGGCCAGACCGACCAGCAGCATCACCGAGTTGGCGACATCGCCCATCGGCATGACGTGGCTGACGATGCCCATCAGGCCCATCGTCGCGATGATCGCGGTGAGCGCCAGGGCCACCGGCAGCAGCGCCGCAACAAGCGCGCCGAAGGCGATCAGCAGAATGCCCAGGGCCACCGGCACGGCCGAGTACTCGGCCTTCTTGAAGTCGTCGCCGAACGCGTCGTCGAACGTCTTCTGCATGCTGGCGCTGCCGATCTCCTCGATCCGCACCGAGGAGTGGTCCTGCTGGACCTTGTCGACCGCGTTCAGCACCGGCTCGACCCGCTCGGCCGCGGTCTCCGCGTCGCCCCGCATGTCGAACTGGACCAGCGCGCTGCGGCCGTCCTTGGAGATCGTGTCGGCGGTGTACGGCGACTGGACGTCCGCGACCTTCCCGGTCGCGTCGACGGCCTTGACGACCGCGTCCACGGCGGCCCGGAACTCGGCGTCCGTGGCCTTCAGCCCGGCGCCCTTCGCCTGGACGAGAACCGTCTCGCCGGCCGGCTCGTCGATGTCGGCGTCCTTGATGATCGTCGCGGCGGTGTGTGTCTCGCCCTTCAGGCCTTCGCTCTCGTCGACGTCGACCCGGCCCGCCGCCGAACCGAGTCCCATCGCCAGGACCACGAACAGCACCCAGATGCCGACAGCCGCCCAGCGATGCCGGGCGCTCCAGCCGCCGGCCCGGGCCGCCAGGCCCCGCACGCGTGTTTCTCCGTTCCCCATGACGGGCTTGCCCCCTTGAGTGAGGTGGCGGCCCCCTGCCGCACACCGTTCGATTCGAAGGTATGGCGCGGATAAAGCCATCTCGTCGTCCGACCTGGTGAAGTGCGGTGGGCGGGATCGTCCGCTCGGACCCCCCGCACCCTCCTCACTGAGGAGGAGGGTGACCCTTACAACTAATGCCGGTTCTGCGGGAGGCCGTCCTAGGGTGGGCCCATGACGACGACGTACGCGGCGCTGCTCCGGGGGATCAACGTGGGCGGCGCCAGGAAGGTCCCGATGGCGGAGCTCCGCACGCTCCTCGAGGGCCTGGGCCACGGCGGAGTGCGCACCTACCTCCAGAGCGGCCAGGCCGTCTTCACCAGCGACCACGGCGACGCGGAAGCTCTCGCCGCCGAGCTCACCGGGGCGATCGAGAAACACTTCGGCTTCTTTGTCGACGTGCTCGTCCGCGACCACGCCTACCTCGCCGCGATCGCCGACAACTGCCCCTTCCCGGCGTCCGAGTTGGAGGCCAAGCAGCTCCATGTCACCTACTTCTCGGCCCCCGTCGACGCGGACCGCTTCGCCGCCGTCGACCAACCCGCCTTCCTCCCCGAGGAGTTCAGGCTCGGCGACCGCGCGCTGTACCTGTACACGCCGGACGGTCTGGGCCGCTCCAAACTCTCCGAACAGCTCGCCAAGCCACGCGTGACCAAGGGCCTGATCGCCACCACCCGCAACTGGAACACCGTCGTCAAGCTGGTGGAGATGACCGCAGAGTGACCTGCCGTACGCCGCGATAGGTGGTGTACGAGGTGATCGTGCCCGGCACGGCCAGCCGCGGGTCGTCGCGGGCCACCTCGCCCGCGGCGACCGCGTCCGCCAGGGCGAGGTCCTCGGCGGTCAGGTCCGCGTCGGCCATGATCTGCCGCGGGCCCCAGCCGTCCCAGGGGAGCGGTTCGACCCCGTTCAGGGCCGCCAGATCCTGCATGAGCCGCGCCCGGACGTACCACAGCCCCCTCAGGTGCTCGATCGGGCTGAAGCCACAGGTGCGGGGGTCGATCCGGCCCTCCCGGCAGGCCCGCCAGACGTCCGCCGCGACGAGGAAACGGTCCCGGGGCACGTCCAGCGGATCGAAGGGCACGTCGTACGAATCGTGCAGGACCTGCGGGTCCACCAGCCGCCAACTCCCGTCCGGCAGACGGTACTCGCTGACCCAGTGGCACTCGTGGAAGCCCGCCACGAAGTACGTCGCGAAGCCGCCGCGGATCCGCGCGGGCGTCCCCGTCGCCCTCAGCAGCGAGCAGTGCAGCAGGGCGAAGTCCCGGCAGGTGCCCACGAACCGCCCCTCGGGCCCCCGCGCCTCGGTCAGCGGGGCGTCGCCGCGCTCCCGCAGGATCCGCAGGAGCTCGCCGACGTACCGCGACTCCGCGTCCCCGTGCAGCCGTTGCTCGGGAACGGCGTACCCCAGACGCTCACACTCGCCCCGATGGATGATCAGGTTCCTTGCCAGGCGGGCCAGTTCGGCCGGATCACGCGGCAGCCCGCCGATGTCCAGGCGGCCCGGGTCGCTGAACACCGTCTGCCTCAGGTAGTCGTCCATGGGCGCGACCGTCGGCCTTTACCCAAGGACAAGGTCAAGCGTGCGAGGCTCGTCCCATGCGTTACATCATCATCGGAGCGGGAGCGGTCGGCGGCACCATCGGCGGGCGGCTCGCCGGCTCGGGACACGAGGTCGTCCTGGTCGCGCGCGGCGCCCATCGCGCGGCACTGGAGGACGGCGGGCTGCGGCTCAAAGTGCCGGAGGGCGAGCTGACGTACCGGTTGCCGGTCGTCGAGGGACCCGACGGGCTCGGCGAGCTGCGCGCCGACGACGTGCTGGTCCTCGCCGTGAAGACCCAGGACAGCACCGCGGCCCTCCAGACCTGGGGCCCGGCACCGGTCGCGGACGGCGGTACGGCGGCCGAGCGGCTGCCGCTGTTCTGCGCGCAGAACGGCGTGGAGAGCCAGCGCCTCGCCCTGCGCACCTTCCGGAACGTGTACGGCGTCTGCGTCTGGCTGCCCTGCGCCCATGTCGAACCCGGTGTCGTCAGCGCCGCCGGCGACCCGCTCACCGGCATCCTCCACCTCGGCCGCCACCCGCACGGCACCGACGAGACCGCCCGGCTGGTCGCCGCCGACCTGGAGAGGTCGCACTTCGAGGCACCGGTCGTGGCGGACGTGGCCCGCTGGCAGTACGCCAAACTGCTGTCCAACCTCGCCAACGCGCTGGAGGCTGTCACCGGGCCGCTGGAGAGCGACGAGGCCGTGGCCCTGGTGAACCGGGTGAAGGCCGAGGGCGCGGCCGTCCTCGACGCCGCCGGCATCCCGTACGCGAGCACCGAGGAACAGCGGGCGGTACGCGGCGACAAGGTCTTCCTCGTCCCCCTCCACGGCACCCCGCGCGGCGGCGGCTCCTCCTGGCAGTCCCTCAGCCGCGGCACCGGCACCATCGAGGCCGACTACCTCAACGGCGAGATCGCCCTCCTCGGCCGCCTCCACGACGTACCCACCCCCCTCAACGACCTCCTCCAACGCCTCGCCAACACCTTCGCCAGGGAGCACCGGGCGGCGGGGTCGATGCCGGTGGCGGAGCTGGTGCGACTCGCGGAGAAGGAGGCGGGCGACGGGGCTTCGGCTTGACGGGGGTTCCGTGTGACCTGGGTCCGGCGTGGCTGGGTTTCGCGTGGCGGGGCTTCGGCGTGGCTGGGGCCCATGTGGCCAGGCTCCGGAGTGACCCGGCTCCGGAGGGGCTCGGCTCCGGAGGGGCTCGGCTCCGGAGGGGCTCGGCTCCGGAGTGGCCCGGCTCCGGTGTGACCGGCTTCGTGGGGTCAGGTTCCGGAATGGCCCGGCTCCGGCGCGGCCGGCTCCGGAGTGACCGAGGTGCCGTGTGACCGGGCTTCGGCGTGGTCTGGCTCCCACTCGACCTGGCTCCCACTCGACCTGGCTCCCGGCTGCCCTGGCTCCCGGGTGGCCGGGGCCGTCGTCGTCGGGTGTCAGTGTTTGTCGCCTCGCCACTCGCCGTTGCGCTGTGCCCAGCGGACGGCGGGGGCGACCGTGAGGCCCGCGAGTGCGAACAGGACGCCGAGTACCGCCCAGCCCGCCGAGCCGTGCTGGATCGCGGTCACCGTGACCAGGGCGGGGCCGGCCATCATGCCCGCCGACATGCCGGCGCCGAACACGCCCTGGTAGACGCCGTGGAGGCGGGAGTCGGCGAGTTCGTAGCCGAGGGTCCAGCCGCCCGCCGCCGACAGGACCTCGGCGAAGACCTGCACGATCGCGCCGACGCTCAGCGCGAGCACCGCCCACACCGGCGACAGCCCCGCCGACAGCGCGTACACCGCACAGGCCACCGCCAGCAGGAGTCCCGACCAGCCCATCGCCCTCACGGCGGAGGGGACTTGGGAGGCGTTACGGGCCACCCGCACCTGGAGCAGGGCCACCAGAACACAGTTGAGGATCATCAGCAGGGCCGCCGTCCAGCGCGGCGCCTCGGTCCGCTCCACGATCCACAGCGGCAGCCCGACCTCGCTCAGCGTGTACTGCGCGACCAGGATCGCGTTGAGCACGGTCACCGCGAGGAACGGCAGATCGCGCACCGCCCGCCAGCGGTCCGCGGCCGGGACGTCGTCCGTCGAGGCCGCGCGCTCCAGGGCGTGCGGCGCCAGCGGCAGCCGGGGCAGCAGCAGCGCGGGTCCCGCGAAGGTCGCCGCGTTCACCAGAATGACCGTCACATACGCGGCACGGGTGTCGAGTTGGAGAGCGATCGCGCCGAACAGGCCCCCCACGCCCATACCGACGTTCACCACCATCCGCAGATACGCCCGCGCCTCGACCCGGGTCGCCAGCGGCAGCACGTCGGCGTAGATCGCGCCCTGCACGCCACGGCTCGCCATCTGCAACCCGGTCGCGCACAGCACCGCGACGAGGAACCCGGCGTAGGACTGCACGAAGACGTACGCGGCCGTAGCCACCCCCGTCCCGGCCCACAGCCACGCCCCGACCCGCCGGGCGCCCCACCGGTCCGCGGCCCGCCCGGCCGGCACGCCCGCGGCCACGCCGACCAGCCCCGCCGCCGTCATCCCGAGCCCGACGGAGGTCGCGTCGAGGCCGACGATCCGGGTGAAGTACAGGACGCCGAGCGGGAAGTAGAGGCCGTTGCCGAGGGAGTTGACCGCGGTCAGCAGGGTGGCGCGGCGCAGGGTCGGGTCGGTGGGGAGCCGGGAGGGGCGCAGCCGTTCGTCGGCGGGTGCGGCGGTGGGAGTCGTGGTCATGCGGACATCCCACCCGGCGGCCGGACCGTACCGACAATGATTTAGCGTGGGGCTCAATGATCGAGTTCCGTTTCGCGGTCGGCGACCTCGCCACCACCTCCTTCGCGTACTCCCCGCTCCAGGAGACGGTGTTCTCGCTGCGCTGTCTGCACGACCCGGCCCGTTACCCGCATCACCGGCCGTGGCTGCGCCGGATGCGCCCCCGCCTCGAAACCCTCGACCACGAACTGCTCACCGCCCTCACCACGCCCTGGCTCTGGGTGCCGGACTTCCTCACCCCGCGCCCCGACCGGGCCCGCCCCGCGTTCGCCGACGAACTGGACCGGGTCCGCCGTACACCCTTGACTGTCCTGGACGCCGACTTCCGAGCCGCCTATCGCACCGAGGACGCGCTGCCGCCCGTCGTGGCCAGGGGGCTCACCGGACCGGAGGCCTTCCTCACCCAGGTCGCGGACGCCCTCGACGCGTACTGGCACACCTGCCTGGTCGCCGACTGGTGGCCCCGTGTGCAGAGCATCCTGGAGGCCGACCTCGCCCACTACGGGCGGGTTCTGGCGGAGCACGGCGCCGGCGCGATGTTCGAGGACCTCGACCGCAGGCTCTCCTGGACCGACGGCCGACTGACGCTGTCCACCCAGGACTTCATGCAGCAGGCGCCCTGGGGCGACACCAGCATCGCGGGGCGCGGCCTGGTCCTCCTGCCGACGATGTTCGCCCGCGGCGCCCAGCCCCTCATCGACCCCGACCGCCCACCCACCCTCGTCTACCCGGCCCGAGGCCGAGCCACCCTCTCCGAGAAACCACCCCCGGTCACCGACGACGCCCTGGCCCGCCTACTGGGCCGCCCCAGAGCCAGACTCCTGCTCCTCCTGACGGACCCCGCCTCCACCACAGAACTGGCCCACCGCCTCAACGTCACCCCGGGCGCGGTGAGTCAACATCTGGCGGTGCTCTACGACGCGGGACTGCTCAGCAGGACGCGGCAGGGGAGGGTCGTACGGTATGCGCGTACGGCATTGGGGAACGACCTGTGCCGCTGAAGGGCAGTGGTCGTGCGCCCCTCTAGGGGCGCGGGGAACTGCGCGACCAGCCCCCACTGTCCCGCGGACGACTACGCGCCGACGACTACCAACGCAGGCACCCGCGCCTCGTCGTACCGCTCCAACAGCACCCGTGCCACCTCCGGCGACGGACCCAGCACATCGGCGAGCACATCCGCCTCGGCCGCGCCCCGCGCGATCCGGTCCGGCAGGAAGCCGGGGGCGAGGACGTACGGTGCGACGGCCACCCGGGAACAGCCCAGGGAGCGGAGTTCGCGTACCGCGTCCTCCGTGCGGGGCAGCGCGGCGGAGGCGAACGCAGGTCGCACGGCACACCAACCGGTGCGCCGCCACTCCCGCGCGATTTCTGCGATCACTGCGATCGCCTCCGGGTCCGTGGACCCCGCCGAGGCCAGCACGACCCCGGTCGAGGACTTGTCGGCCGGGGTCAACCCGGCCTCGTACAACCGCCGTTCGAGGGCGGAGAGGAGCAGCGGCGAGGGGCCGAGCACCTCCGCCTGGCGGATCCGCAGCTGCGGTGGCGCGGTCCGCAGCACCGCCGGGATGTCCGCCTTCGCGTGGAACGCGCGGGTCAGCAGCAGTGGCAGGGCGACGACGTCGCGTACGCCCTCCGCAGCCAGCGACTCCAACACCCCCTGGACGGAGGGGATGTTGAAGTCCAGGAAGCCCGTCTCCACCCGTACGTCGGGGCGCGTCGAGCGCACCCGGCGGACGAGGGCGTGCACCGTCGCGGCGTGCCGCGGGTCGCGGCTGCCGTGCGCGACGAGCAGGAGGACGGGCTTCTTGGGCATGTGCCTCAGCCCCTCACCAGCAGACCGCGGCTGCGCAGCACCCGACGCTCCAGCGGGCTGAAGATCAGCAGGTCGATCGCGATGCCGACGAACAGGATCAGGATGATCGCCTCGAACACCATGGACATGGAGCTGGCGGTGCGGCCGTTCTCCAGCAGCGCGCCGAGGCCCACGCCCAGGTCGGGCGAGGTGGCGATGATCTCCGCCGCCATCAGGGAGCGCCAGGAGAAGGCCCAGCCCTGCTTCAGACCGGCGAGATAGCCCGGCAGCGCGGCCGGCAGCACGATGTGCAGGGCGCCCTTCCAACCGGTCGCGCCCATCGTGCGGCCCGCCCGCAGGAACAGCGGCGGCACCTGGTCGATGCCGGAGACCAGGCCGTTGGCGATGGAGGGGACCGCGCCGAGCAGGATCACCGCGTACATCATCGAGTTGCTCAGGCCCAGCCAGATCACCGCGGCCGGCACCCACGCCACCGACGGCAGCGACTGGAGACCGGACAGGATCGGGCCGATCGCGGCGCGCACGAACTTCACCCGGGCCACCAGGAGACCCAGCGGCGTGCCGATGGCGAGCGCGAGGAGGAAGCCGAGCAGACCGCGCGAGACGCTGGTCCAGATGTACTCGAGGAGCGTCCCCTCCAGCCATGCCTTCTTGAACTCGGCGCCGACGTCGGCGGGCGTGGGCAGTTTCGTCGGGTCGTCGACGACGTTGAACGAGATCAGTGCCTGCCAGACGAGCACCAGCAGGGCGATCGCCAGGATCGGCGGCAGGATCTTCTGGGTGAACGTCTGCCGGAACGGCGTCCGGCTCGCGGTCGACGTCTCCAGTGCGTCGAGGCCGGCCTCTACGCTCCCGGCGTCCTGGGCCGGTGTCGTGTCAGTGCTGGCCATGACGGCGGATCTCCCCACGCAGTACATCGGTGATCTCAAGGGAAAGTTCGGCGACCGGCGCGTCCTCGATGCGGCGCGGCTGCGGGATGTCGACCGTCCACTCGCGCGCGATCCGGCCCGGGCGCGACGACAGCAGGATCACGCGCTGCGCGAGCCGCACCGCCTCGCGCACGTTGTGCGTGACGAACAGGACGGACAGGCCCGTCTCCTCCCAGATCCGGGTCAGTTCGTCGTGCAGCACATCGCGGGTGATCGCGTCGAGCGCCGCGAACGGCTCGTCCATCAGCAGCAGCCGACTGTCCTGGGCGAGCGCCCGGGCCATCGCCACGCGCTGCCGCATACCGCCGGACAGCTCGTGCACCCGCTTGCCGTACGAGCCCTTGAGCCGGACCAGTTCGAGCAGCTGCTCGGCGCGGTCGCGACGGTCGTTCTTCGCGACCCCGCCCAGTTTCAGGGCGAGTTCGATGTTCTTGCCCGCGGTCAGCCACGGGAACAGGGCGTGCTCCTGGAACATCAGGGCGGGGCGCCCGTCGGTCTCGATGCTGCCGGCGCTCGGCCGGTCGAGCCCCGCGACCAGGTTGAGCAGGGTGGACTTGCCGCAACCCGAGGCCCCCAGGAGGGTGACGAACTCGCCCGGCGCGACATCGAGCGTGATGTCGTCGAGGACGAGCTGCTGCCCGCCGGGCCCGGCGAAGGACTTCGAGACGTGCTCGATGCGGGCGGCGTACTCGACTGACTCGGCCTGCTCGGCCTTGGCAACCGCGGTGGCCATGGTCGTCACCTCCTGGAGACTGTCGGGATCGGGATTACTGGACGCCGAGACCGGCGTCGTCGACCGTGCTCGCGCCCTCGGCCTTCAGGACCTTGTTCAGGAGCGTGAGGTCGTAGATACCCTTCAGCAGCGGGTTCTCCAGTAGACCGGCCTTGACCGCGTGCTCCGCCTCGGTGTTGAGGGTGGCCGCCAGCGGGTCGTCGGTGATCTGGATGGACTTCCAGGCCGGGTCCAGGACGTCGGCCGGCAGCTCCTTGCCCGAGTCGATGCCGAGCTGCTTGTTCGCCGCGGCCTTCGCCTCGTCGGAGTTGGCGTTGATCCACTTGTTGGTCTCGACGGCGGCCTTCAGTACCGCCTCGACGGCCTTCGGGTGGTCCTTGAGGAACTCCTGGCGCACGATGATGTTCGTGATCACGAACTTCTTGTCGGGCCAGAGCGAGGACTCGTCCAGCAGCACCTTCGCGCCCTCGGCGACCAGCTTCGACGCGGTCGGCTCCGGCACCCACGCGCCGTCGATCGAACCGGACTTGTAGGCGTCCGGGGTGATCTTGTTGTCGGTGCGCACCACCGACACGTCGCCCTTGCCGCTCTGCGCGTCGACCTTCCAGCCCTGCTCGGCGATCCAGTTGAGGAACGCCACGTCCTGCGTGTTGCCCAGCTGCGGGGTGGCGATCTTCTTGCCCTTGACGTCCTTCAGGGACTTGATCTTGTCCGGGTTGACGACGAGCTTCACACCGCCGGACGCCGAACCGCCGATGATGCGCAGGTTCTTGCCCTTGGACGCGGTGTAGCCGTTGATCGCCGGGGACGGGCCGATCCAGCCGATGTCGATCGAGTCGGAGTTCAGCGCCTCGATCTCGGAGGGACCGGCGTTGAAGACCTGGT
The DNA here is from genome assembly GCF_040446465.1 of Streptomyces sp. RG80. Classification (NCBI taxonomy): domain Bacteria; kingdom Bacillati; phylum Actinomycetota; class Actinomycetes; order Kitasatosporales; family Streptomycetaceae; genus Streptomyces; species Streptomyces sp. RG80. The sequence continues at coordinate 463,972 of NZ_JBEAAJ010000003.1, forward strand.
ACTTGGCCTCGGTGCCGCCGAGGGACTTCTGGAAGAAGCCCTTCTGCTTGCCGACCAGGGCGGTCGCGTGGGTCAGGTTGCCGAAGTAGCCGATCCGGACGGAGTCGAGTCCGTCGATCTTCTTCGCGCCGGCGGCGACCTTGACGGCGCCGTCGTCCTTCGCCTCGGAGCCGTAGCCGCAGGCGGCGAGGGTGAGAAGGGGCAACGCGGCTATGACCGCGAAGGTGCGGCGAAGAGCGGAATTTGCAGGCACGGGAGGTGTTCCTCTCGGAGGCCCGGCGGTCACGGTCTCTCAGGTCGTGGCCGGGAGGTCGGCAGGTTTTCGTCTACGGCGGTGGGGGGTGAGGGCGCGCAAGCGGTGCGCGTACGTCAACGCACACATCGCGCCACTCCGCCCTGCCCGCTGCCGAGCGCACCGCTGCCGACGCGGCCGCCCTCCTTCGCGAACGTGGAGAAGTAGTCGGTGGAGTTCATGTCAGAAGTCCCACCCGTCGTCCTCGGCCTCGTCCTTGACGGGCTCAGGGGACGCGAACGACTCGCCGACCATGCCCGCGGTGAGCGTGGTGCCGTCGTTCGGGTCGATCAGGATGAACGAGCCGGTGCGACGGGAGTCGGAGTAGGAGTCCACCGGCAGCGGCTCCGCGGTGCGGACCTTCACGCGGCCGATGTCGTTGGCGACGAGCTGTCCCGGGTGCGGGTGCAGGGACAGGTCGTCGAGCGTGAGCCGGGACGGGATGTCCTTGACGATCGCCTTCACCGTGCGGGTGCCGTGCTTGAGCAGCACCCGGTGACCGACGGTCAGCGGCGCGTCGGCCACATGGCAGACGGTCGCCTCGATGTCCTGCGTGGTCGGCGGCGCGTCCTTGCTGGGCACGATCAGGTCGCCGCGCGAGATGTCGATGTCGTCCTCCAGGAGGACCGTCACCGACTGGGTCGTCCACGCGACGTCGACCGGCTCGCCGAGCAGGTCGATGCCGGCGATCTTCGAGCTGCGGCCCGAGGGCAGCACGGTCACCGACTCGCCGACGCGGAACGAACCGGCGGCGATCTGACCGGCGTAACCCCGGTAGTCGGGGTGCTCGGCGGTCTGCGGCCGGATCACGTACTGCACGGGCAGGCGCGCGTGGCAGTGGCTCAGGTCGTGGGTGACCGGGACCGTCTCCAGGTGCTCCAGGACGGTCGGGCCGCCGTACCAGTCCATGTTCGCGGACGGCTCCACCACGTTGTCACCGGCGAGCGCCGAGATCGGGATCGCGGTGACCTCCGGGACGCCCAGCTCGAGCGCGTACGCCGTGAACTCCTCGGCGATCGCGGCGAAGACGGACTCCTGGTAGTCGACGAGGTCCATCTTGTTGACCGCGAGGACGACGTGCGGGACGCGGAGCAGCGCCGCGAGGGCGGCGTGCCGGCGGGTCTGCTCGACCACGCCGTTGCGGGCGTCGATCAGGATCACCGTGAGCTCGGCCGTGGAGGCACCCGTCACCATGTTGCGGGTGTACTGCACATGGCCGGGGGTGTCCGCGAGGATGAACCGGCGCCGGGCGGTGGCGAAGTAGCGGTACGCCACGTCGATGGTGATGCCCTGCTCGCGCTCGGCGCGCAGCCCGTCGGTCAGCAGTGCGAGGTCCGGGCCCTCCGCGCCGCGGCTGGCCGAGGCGCGCTCCACGGCCTCCAGCTGGTCCGTGAGGATCGACTTGGAGTCGTGCAGCAGCCGGCCCACCAGGGTGGACTTGCCGTCGTCGACGGAGCCCGCGGTGGCGAACCGCAGGAGCGTGGTGGCGGAGAGTTCCGCGGTCGTGCTCATGCTTAGAAGTACCCCTCGCGCTTACGGTCTTCCATCGCGGCCTCGGACATCTTGTCGTCGGCGCGGGTCGCGCCCCGCTCGGTCAGCCGGGACGCCGCGATCTCGGTGATGACGTCGTCCAGCGATACGGCGTCCGAGTCGACGGCACCGGTGCAGGACATGTCACCGACCGTGCGGTAGCGCACGAGACGCTTCTCCACGGTCTCGCCGTCCTTCGGGCCGCCCCACTCGCCCGCGGTCAGCCACATGCCGGCCCGCTGGAAGACCTCACGCTCGTGCGCGAAGTAGATCTCCGGCAGCTCGATGCCCTCGCGGGCGATGTACTGCCAGACGTCCAGCTCGGTCCAGTTGGACAGCGGGAACACGCGGACGTGCTCGCCGGGGGCGTGCCGGCCGTTGTAGAGGTTCCACAGCTCGGGGCGCTGGCGGCGCGGGTCCCACTGCGAGAACTCGTCCCGCAGCGAGAACACGCGCTCCTTGGCCCGCGCCTTCTCCTCGTCACGCCGGCCACCGCCGAAGACCGCGTCGAACTTCTCCGCCTGGATCTTCTCCGTCAGCGGGAGGGTCTGGAGCGGGTTGCGCGTGCCGTCCGGGCGCTCCTTGAGCACACCGCGGTCGATGTAGTCCTGCACGGAGGCGACATGCAGCCGCAGACCGTGCTCGGCGACCGTACGGTCCCGGTAGTCGAGGACCTCGGGGAAGTTGTGCCCGGTGTCCACGTGCAGCAGCGAGAAGGGGATCGCCGCCGGGGCGAAGGCCTTCAGCGCCAGATGCAGCATGACGATGGAGTCCTTGCCGCCGGAGAAGAGGATCACCGGCCGCTCGAACTCACCCGCCACCTCGCGGAAGATGTGCACCGCCTCGGACTCCAGCGCGTCCAGGTGCGAGAGGGCGTACGGAGCGTCCGTACCCTCCTCCACCGTCGCAACGGTCGTCGTCATGCCAGTCCCCTCTCGGTGAGCAGCGCGTGCACAGCCGCCGCGGACTCCTGGACGGTCTGGTCCTGCGACTCGATCCGCAGATCGGGCGACTCGGGCGCCTCGTACGGGTCGTCCACGCCGGTCAGCCCGGACAGCTCGCCCGCCGCCTGCTTGGCGTACAGACCCTTCACATCGCGTACGGAGCACACCTCGACCGGAGTCGCCACATGGATCTCCAGGTACGCCGCCCCGCTCTCCTGGTGGCGCTTGCGCACCGCCTCACGGCTGTCCGCGTACGGCGCGATCACGGGGACCAGCGCCTTGACGCCGTTGCGGGCGAGCAGTTCGGCGAGGAAGCCGATGCGCTGCACGTTGGTGTGCCGGTCCTCGCGGCTGAAGCCGAGGCCCGCGGAGATGAACTCGCGGATCTCGTCGCCGTCGAGCACCTCGACGAGGTGGCCCTCCTCGCGCAGCCTGCCCGCAAGCTCGTACGCGATGGTGGTCTTGCCGGCACTCGGCAGACCCGTGAGCCAGACGGTGGCTCCGGTCGTCACGTGCAACTCCTTCTCGATGGCGTCGATTGCGCCGATGGCGGTCATCCGTGCAGCCCGCACTCGGTCTTGCCGCGGCCCGCCCAGCGGCCGGCGCGCGCGTCCTCGCCCTCCAGGACCCGGCGGGTGCAGGGGGCGCAGCCGACGGACGCGTAGCCGTCCATCAGCAACGGGTTGGTCAGTACGCCGTGTTCGGCCACGTAGGCGTCCACGTCGTCCTGGGTCCAGCGGGCGATCGGCGAGATCTTGACCTTCTGGCGCTTCTCGTCCCAGCCGACGACCGGGGTGTTGGCCCGGGTCGGGGACTCGTCGCGGCGCAGACCGGTCGCCCAGGCCAGGTAGTCGGTCAGGCCCTGCTCCAGCGGCTCGACCTTGCGCATCTTGCAGCACAGGTCGGGGTCGCGGTCGTGCAGCTTGGGGCCGAACTCGGCGTCCTGCTCGGCGACCGTCCGCGTCGGTGAGAGCGTGATGACGTTGACGTCCATCACGGCCTCGACCGCGTCGCGGGTGCCGATGGTCTCCTCGAAGTGGTAGCCGGTGTCGAGGAACACGACATCCACGCCCTTGCGGGCACGGGACGCGAGGTGCGCGACCACCGCGTCCTCCATCGACGAGGTCACGCAGAAGCTCTTGCCGAAGGTGTCGACGGCCCACTGGAGGATCTCCAGCGCCGAGGCGTCCTCGAGGTCACGGCCCGCCTGCTCGGCGAGCGCCCTGAGGTCGTCGGTCGTACGTTCTTCCTGAACGGCGGTCATATCTGCTCTCCCCCTGCTTCGTTCTGCTGAAGACCCCGGGCGAGGAGCCCGAGGAACTTCAACTGGAAAGCGCGGTTGCACGCGGCGCATTCCCACGCGCCGTGGCCCTCCTCGGACGGACGGAGGTCCTCGTCGCCGCAGTAGGGGCAGTAGAAGGGGGCGGCCCGCTCGCTCACGACAGGGCCTCCTCGGAGGCGCGGGAGGCCCAGGCGGCGAACCGCTCGCCCTCCTCGCGCTCGGCCTGGAAGCGCTTCAGGACCCGCTCGACGTAGTCGGGCAGTTCCTCGGAGGTGACCTTCAGACCACGGACCTTGCGGCCGAACCCGGCCTCCAGACCGAGGGCGCCGCCCAGGTGCACCTGGTAGCCCTCGACCTGCTCGCCCTGGTCGTTGAGGACCAGCTGGCCCTTGAGACCGATGTCCGCCACCTGGATACGGGCGCAGGCGTTCGGGCAGCCGTTGAGGTTGATGGTGAGCGGCTCGTCGAACTCCGGGATCCGGCGCTCCAGCTCGTCGATCAGCGCGGCGCCGCGCGCCTTGGTCTCGACGATGGCGAGCTTGCAGTACTCGATGCCCGTGCAGGCCATGGTGCCGCGCCGGAACGAGGACGGCCGGGCCGTCAGGTCCAGCGCGTCCAGGGCCTCGACCAGGGGCTCGACCTGAGCCTCCTCGACATCGAGGATGATCATCTTCTGCTCGACGGTGGTACGGACCCGGCCCGAGCCGTGCGCCTCCGCCACCTCGGCGATCTTCGTCAGCGTGGCACCGTCGACGCGGCCCACACGCGGCGCGAAGCCGACGTAGAAACGGCCGTCCTTCTGGCGGTGCACACCGACGTGGTCGCGCCAGCGGCCCGAGGGCTCGGCGGGCGCGGGGCCGTCGACCAGCTTGCGCTGGAGGTAGTCGTCCTCCAGGACCTGGCGGAACTTCTCCGGGCCCCAGTCGGCGACGAGGAACTTCAGACGGGCGCGGGTGCGCAGCCGCCGGTAGCCCCAGTCACGGAAGATGCCGACCACGCCGGCCCACACCTCGGGCACCTCGTCCAGCGGCACCCAGGCGCCGAGCCGGACGCCGAGCTTGGGGTTGGTGGACAGACCGCCGCCGACCCACACGTCGAAACCGGGGCCGTGCTCGGGGTGCTCGACACCGACGAACGCGATGTCGTTGATCTCGTGGACCACGTCGAGCAGAGGGGAGCCGGAGATCGCCGTCTTGAACTTGCGGGGCAGGTTGGAGTACTCGTGGCTGCCGATGTACCGCTCGTGGATCTCGTCGATCGCCCAGGTGCCGTCGATGATCTCGTCCTCGGCGATCCCGGCGACCGGGGAGCCGATGACCACACGCGGGCAGTCGCCGCAGGCCTCGGTGGTGGACAGACCGACCGCCTCCAGGCGGTTCCAGATCTCCGGGACGTCCTCGATGCGGATCCAGTGCAGCTGGATGTTCTGCCGGTCGGTGACGTCCGCGCTGCCGCGGGCGAACTCCTCGGAGATCTCGCCGATCACGCGCAGCTGCTGGGTGGTGAGGCGTCCGCCGTCGATGCGCACCCGCAGCATGAAGTACTTGTCGTCCAGCTCCTCCGGCTCCAGGATCGCGGTCTTGCCGCCGTCGATCCCGGGCTTGCGCTGGGTGTAGAGGCCCCACCAGCGCATCCGGCCGCGCAGGTCGTTGGGGTCGATCGAGTCGAAACCGCGCTTCGAGTAGATCGTCTCAATGCGTGTCCGCACATTGAGACCGTCGTCGTCCTTCTTGAACTGCTCGTTGCCGTTGAGCGGGGTGTGGTGCCCCGCGGCCCACTGACCCTCACCGCGGTGACGGCTCACCTTGCGGCGGGGCGCTGCGGCGGCAGGGTTCTGCGGGGTGGCGGCCATGATTCATTCGTCCTTCGGGACAGGCGGGAAAGCGGCTCTGACCTGCGCGTGCGGGCGCATGGGCATACGTGCGCTTCGTTGCGCAGGAGAAGACAGAGAGTCAGGAGATGTCGGGCGTGCTGCGGCTCGTCAGCGCGCCGGACAGATGGCGCTGGACATGCGGCCGAGGTCGACGTGCCGCCGACTCACCAAGGCAATTCCAGTTCCAGACATGACGGAAGCGTGGCACGGAGATCTGGACACAGTCCAGCTTCGTCCATCATGCGGACACCCTTGTCTCGAAGAGCGAGACAAGGGTGTCCTCGATCACATGCCGCGCACGCGGTCTTGTCCGCGCAGGTCAGGAGGGGTATGCACCGGACCAGGGGCCGGGAGCGGTCACGTCCGGCTCCTCCTCGACCTTGGTGTCGAAGAGCCGGAAGCCCCGGCGCAGGTAGTTGTCCATGGCGTGCTCGCCGTCCAGGCTGCAGGTGTGCAGCCACACCCGCTTGGTCGGCGCCAGCCCCGGCCAGCGGTCCGCGAGATCCCAGGCGCGGGCGGCGCCGTACGACAGCAGGTGGCCGCCGATCCGGCGGCCGCGGAAGGCCGGGATCAGCCCGAAGTAGACGATCTCCACGACCCCGTCGTCCTGCGGCTCCAGCTCCACGTATCCCGCGGGCGTGCCCCGGTCGTACGCCACCCAGGTCTCCACACCGGGTCGGCCCAGGTGCTCCTCCCACTGCGCGTACGTCCAGCCGAGCCGGTCGATCCAGCGGATGTCGCCGCCGACCGAGGCGTACAGGAAACGGCTGAACTCGGGGGAGGGGACCTCGGAGCGCACGATCCGTACGTCGCCGTCCGGGCCGGCGGCCGGAAGGATGTCGCTCGGGTCGGTCTGCTCCAGGGACCAGGTGGTCACGGGGATGTTGGCCATGCCCGTCAGGGAATCACCTAGTCCGAGGATCTGTCGACCGAGGCCAGGGGCAGGGCGAACAGCGTCCGGCCGGACTGGGACCAGAGCTCGCCGGTCGCCTCCCAGTAGGAGAAGGACTCCGGCTCGGTGCTCCAGCAGCGGCTCGACTCGTCGGTGCCGCAGCGGCCCGCCCGCGCACCGGTCGCGTCCTGCCGCCACAGCGTCCCGTGGCCGTCCCGCTCCTCGGAGGCGCGGCCCAGGTACCACTCGGAGTCGCGGGACAGGACGGCACCGACTCCGGTGACCTTCGTCTCGTACGCCTCGTCCACGCGCGTGTACCCGGCTGTGTCCGTGTCCAGCAGGCCGGTCCGGTCGGAGGTGCGGCTGAAGTCGTAGCGCCACAGCTGGACGTCCCGGTCGTCGTCCTTGGAGACCCAGTCGCTCGCGACCAGGCTGTCGGGGGAGGTGCTGCGGTCCAGGGAGATGTAGTCGGGCCGGACGCCCGGGGCGCGGTAGGTGCCGACGGCGGGGAGCACCCAGCCGTTGCCGTGCGCCGCCCAGCCGCCGTCGACGCGGCCCACGGCGGGGCTGTCGACCGTGGCGCGCTGGACGCGGTCCATGTCGTACACGTACAGGCCCTCGGCGGCGGTCACCAGCAGTTTGTCCTGGTACCAGACCATGCCGGAGACCTGGGAGTCGAGGGCGCGGTAGTCGCGGCCGCCGTCGACCGGGACGGTCAGCAGGACCCAGGAGTAGGTGAGCCGGTTCAGGTCGCCCGCGTCGATGAACGCCACCCGGGCCGGCTTGTGGGCGCCCTGCGACCAGGCGGAGAGGATCACCCGGTTTTGGCCCCACAGGCCGTCGTCGTCGGCGTCGCCGGAGGTGGTGACCGCTCCGGCCCGCCAGGACCGGGTGTCGGCGGCGTCCCAGCAGTACGCGCGCGTGGCGGTCGGCTCGACGGGCAGCGCCTGCTGCTCGGCCGAGGTGCAGTCGGCACCGGTGCGCAGGGTGCGGTCGGCGCTGTCGAGGACGGCGCTCACCCCGACGGGCCTGCCCATCGAGGAGGCGAGCCGGTCGAGGGCGGCCTGCGGCTCCAGGTGCTCGCGCAGCCGCAGTACGTCCGTCTCGGCGGAGGTGGCGAGCGGCCTCAGCGCTCCGGGATCGTCGGCCACGGTGGCCTGGGAGGCGCTGATCATCGTGGCCGCCGCGGTGAGCGCGAGGGCGGTCCCGGCCAGGAAGGCGCGCAGGGCTCTGCCCCGCTTCCGCCTGCGGTGTCTGCCGCGATGCTGCATGTCGTCCCCTTTTTTCAGGACTCCCTCGCCGCCGGGGCGCTTCAGTCGGTGTCGACAGTCCGACCGTGCTCAGCCCTTCGGGCCTCCGCGCGCTCGGCCTCTCGACACCGGCGCGCCCCTTTGGCTCCCTCGCCGGCCGAGGCGGGCCAACTGCGCCTGGTGATCCGTGCGTTGACCTGAGGAGCAGGTGGGGTGGCCCGTAGGGGGATGCTACGGCAGTAGGACCCGGTCGGTGACGAAGACCCTGCAAATATGCGGAAGATGCCGCCTGTTGGGTGTCTCAGGGGAGCGGTGTGGACAACCGTTTGCCGGTCACCGCGGGCGCCGTCGAGTGCGGCAGCAGGTCATGCGGGTCGGCGGGTTGGAGGACCTCGACCTCCGCGCCCTCGCAGAAACGATACGGCCGGTGTTCCAGAAGTCCCCCGAGATACCGCCGTACCCGGGACATCTCCGCACGCACCGTCACCCGGCGCTCCGGATCGCCGAACATGTCCTCGGCCAGCCCCGCCGCGCTGCGGCCACCGCGGTGCACCGCCAGCAGATACAGCAACTCGGCGTGCCGGGGGCTCAGTTCATGGCTCCACGACCCGGCGATACCGGACACCGTCACCGACCAGCGGCGCGGCTGCGACAGATCGAGGAGGATATGCGTGGCGCCCGTCGGCACCGGCTCCGCCGCGGCCCGCACCAGCCAGCCCCCGGCGAGCGGCTCCACCGAGCACAGCCCCAGCGTCGGCAGCCACCGGCGGCCCGCCGTCAGCGACTTGGGCAGCCCGATCCGGTTCTGGTACGGCATCCCGGTCACCGCGGCCGTCCAACCGTCCCCGTCCACCACCAGGGCCCGGCCGCCGAGCCGCGCCAGCACCGGCGCCCCCACCGCGCGCAACTGCTCCAGCGAGACCTGGTGCAGCTCCCGCAGCCGCGCCTCGGCGAGCTTGGCCACCGAGTCGACCCAGGCGAGCGTGGCCGGGTGCATCGTGTCCAGCGGCCCGCTGACGTCCACCACGCCGATCAGCCGGCCGTCCCGCGGGTCGGTGATCGGCGCCCCGGTGCAGGTCCAGGAGGTCTGCGAGCGCACGAAGTGCTCGGAGGCGAACACCTGCACCGGCCGCCGCGCCACCACCGGAGTGCCGATGCCGTTGGTGCCGACGACGCTCTCCCGCCAGTCCGCGCCGAGCTCGAAACCGGTCCCGTCGGCCTTGCGCAGCACCGGTGAACTGCCCTCCCGCCACAGCACCCGGCCCTGCTCGTCGGCAACCACCATGATGTGGTGGGCGACGTCCGCGACCGACAGCAGCCCCTGCCGCAGCACCGGCAGGACATGCCGCAGCTCCGAGGTCTCCCGGCGCCGCTGCACCTCCTCCCGGGACAGCAGCCCGGCCCGGAAGTCGTGGTCGGGATCGACTCCGCCGCGCAGCATCCGCCCCCAGGACTGCTCGATCACCGGGCGCGGCGCGACCGGCGTCCGCTGACCGGCGAGGGTGGCGGAACGCACGTCGCTGAGCACCCGCGCCGCACGTGCCGCGTCCACGGCTGCGAGCTGCGTGACGTCCGTCGGCGAGTGCGCCACGGGTTCCTCCCGGATGAGGGGCTGCTGCGGGGCTTCGGACAACCGGTTCCTCGTCGCCTTTCGGCCACGTGTGCGACGTCCGTCCTGACTGTCCGTCTCATAGTGCCTTTCGCCCCTCGCGGAGGGACACAGTCCGGCCACAGTCAGCAGCAAGTTGCAACCCCCTGCAACCCTGGTGGACGGACCGGCGCTGTCTGAAACTTGAGCGACGCCGTCCCGAGCGGCGTTCGCGGCCTCGAACGGGCCAAGGCGGGGGTGGTGCCGTGTCGGCGCAGCACCACCCCCTACCTCCGGTGGTTGGGCGGGGGTTCGCGGCAGGGGGTGCCTGGTCGCGCCCGCGCGGCGGTAGCCGCAGATCGACACAGCCCCGCGCCCCTGGACGGTCAGGCCTGCGGCCTTGACCGGTCCACCACCGATGCCAGGTCCAGCGTCGACGGCAGTGTGCCGAAGGCCGCGCCTCCGTCTCCGCCAAGCCTGGACGCGCAGAACGCGTCGGCCACCTCTGGTGGGGCGTGTTGGACGAGCAAGGCGCCTTGCAGGACCAGGGCCAGTCGTTCCGTCAGGCGTCTGGCGCGTGCCTCGATGCCGTCCAGGTCGGCCAGTTCTGTCAGCAGGTTCTTGATCGCGGCGTCCATGCGGTGGTCGGCGCCGCGGGCCCGGCCGACCTCCTGGAGGTAGGCGTTGAGGGCCATCGGCTCTCGTTGCAGAGCCCGTAGGACGTCCAGGGCCTGGATGTTGCCGGCGCCCTCCCAGATCGAGTTGAGCGGTGACTCGCGGACCAGCCGGGGCAGGCCCGACTCCTCGACGTAGCCGTTGCCGCCCAGGCACTCGGCGGCCTCGACCGTCACCGGCGGGCAGCGCTTGGTCACCCAGTACTTGGCGGCGGGCACCGCGATCCGCAGGAACGCCCGCTCCTGCTCGCCGCCGTCGTCGTAGGCGGCCGCCAGCCGCAGTGCGAGGGTCGTCGCCGCCTCGGACTCCAGGGCGAGATCGGCCAGAACATTGCGCATCAGCGGCTTGTCGACGAGCTTCCCGCCGAACGCCTCGCGGTGCGTGCAGTGATGCACCGCCTGCGCCACCGCCTGTCGCATCAGGCCCGCCGAACCGAGCACACAGTCCAGCCGGGTCGCCGCGACCATCTCGATGATGGTCCGCACCCCCCGGTCCTCCTCGCCGACCCGGCGGGCCCAGGTCCCGTCGAACTCGATCTCGGCGGAGGCGTTGGAGCGGTTGCCGAGCTTGTCCTTGAGCCGCTGGACACGCAGCGGGTTGCGGGTGCCGTCGTCCAGGACGCGCGGGACGAGGAAGCAGGTGAGGCCGTCGGGGGCCTGGGCGAGGACGAGGAAGCCGTCGGACATGGGGGCCGAGCAGAACCACTTGTGGCCCGTCAGCTCATAGGTGCCGTCCTCGGCGAGGGGCGTGGCCCGGGTGGTGCCCGCGCGGACGTCGCTGCCGCCCTGCTTCTCCGTCATGCCCATCCCGAACAGGGCGCCGGCCTTCCGGTCGGCGGGGCGCAGTTCACGGTCGTAGACCATCGAGGTCAGCCGGGGCTCCCACACCTCGGCGAGGGCCGGGTCCGTGCGCAGGGCGGGTACGGCGGCGTGGGTCATCGACAGGGGGCAGAGGTTGCCGGCGTCCACCTGGGTCCAGACCAGGAACGCGGCGGCGCGGCGTACATGGCCCGCGGGGCGGTTCCAGGCGGCGGTGAGACCGGCGGAGACGCCCTTGCCGAGGAGGCGGTGCCAGGCGGGGTGGAACTCGACCTCGTCGACGCGGTGTCCGTAGCGGTCGTGGGTCTTGAGGCGGGGTGGGTTCTCGTTGGCCTGTGCGCCCCACTCCTGTACCTGGGCGGAGCCGGAGGTACGGCCCAGGGCGGCCAGTTCGCTCCGGACGTCGTCCAGGCTGCCGGGATCCACATGTCGTTCCACCGCCTCCACCAGGGCTCTGTCCGCGGTGAAGACGTCGTAGCCGATCAACGGTGGGGGCTGGTTGGTCACGGTGTGCGTGCTGCCTGCCATGTCTGGAACCTACCCGCCGTGCGGGAGAGATGTCGTTCGGCGGGTACGGGTCCGTCGCGGCTGCCCTCAGGCGGTCCGGTCGAGCAGGCCCGCGGGGCCCGCGAGCTCGGTGAGCGTGTCCCGGTCGGTCGTGCCGTCGGCGGTCAGCGGCAGCCGCTGCCGCCAGTGCACGACCGACGGCACGAGGTGCGTGGGCAGCGAGGCGGCCAGCTCCTCCCGTACGACCTCCGCGGCCACCGGCGCCGGGCCGGTGCAGAACGCCACCAGCCGTGTCCCTCCGACGACGACCACCGCGCCCTCCCGGACGCCCGGCACCCGCAGCAGAGCGTTCTCGATCTCGTCGATCTCGCCAGTCTCGGCACGGAAGCCGCGGATCTCCACCCGGCCGTCCCGGTGGCCCAGGAGCTCCAGCTTGCCGTCGGGCAGTCGGCGCCCACGGTGCCCGCTGCGGTAGAGCCGCTCGCCGGGCCGGTACGGATCCTCGGCGAACGCCGCCGCTGTGCCGTCGGGGTCGTTGACGTATCCGCGGCCCACGCACACGCCGGAGAAGACGATCTCGCCGGGCGCGCCCAGCGGCACGGGCACCATGTGCTCGTCGACGACGTAGATCCGCACGTTGGCGACGGGCCGCCCGAGCGGGACGCGGTCCTCGTCCGGCACCCGGTCCATGACCTCGTGGATGGTGGCGTCCGAAGTCTCCGGCAGACCATGAGAGTTGACGAGCGGGATCCCGGGCCGGGCCGCGAACCAGCGCTCCACCAGCTCCTTGCGCACCGGCTCCCCGGTCACCGACACCCGCCGCAGATGGGGCAGTTCACGCGGTCGCCGCTCCAACTCGTCCAGTACCGCCTCCAGATACGACGGCGCCACCTGGAGCGCACCGACCCGGCCGCGCTCGATCGTGTCCACGAACCGCGGCACGTCCAGAACCGTCTCCGGTCCGACCAGCAGCGTCCGCCCGCCCACCAGCAGCGCGGCGAGCAGCTGCCACAGGGAGATGTCGGAGCACTGCGGCGCGGTCTGCGCGACCACCTGGCCGGGGCCGATGTCCAGGGCCTCCAGCTTGGCGAGGACGTGGTTGACGAAACCGGCGTGCTCGCACATCGCGCCCTTGGGCTCGCCCGTGGCGCCGGACGTGAAGCAGATGTAGGCCGGCCGGTCCGCCGCGACGGGGACGCCGAGGTCCGTGTCCTCGTGTTCTTCCTCGTAGGCGGCCGCCACCGAGTCCTTGGTGAGGACGAGGTCGTAGTCGGCGCGGGTGAAGATCGCCCTGACGCGTGCGGCCGGGAGGTGCGGCTCGATCGGCAGATACACCCCGCCCGCCTTGAGGACGCCCAGCACGGCCGCCGGCCAGTCGAGGTTGCGCTCCATGAGCACGGCGACCACGCCCTCAGGCCGCAGCCCGTGCTCCAGGAGCGCCCGGCCGATCCGGTTGGCCCGCGAGTTGAGCTCGCCGTACGTCCACTGTCTGTCCGCCTGCACGGCGGCGACCGTGTCCGGGTGGGCGGCGGCCCGCTCCTCGAACAGCTCGTGCAGCCGCCGGCCCGGCAGCGGTCGCCGCGGTCCGGCCGACTCCTCCAGCTGGAAGCGGAGTTCGGACTCGGAGAGCAGGCTCCGCCGTACCGGTGTGGTGAGGGCCGTGAGGTGGTAGCCGGTGATCCGGGCGGCGGCCTCGCGGTCCAGGACGTCGGTGCGGTAGCGCAGGCGCAGGGTGCGTCCGGTGACGGTGACACGCAGCACGCTGTCGTCGCGGTCGGCACAGAAGGCGGCGAGCACCCTGTCGTGAGCGGCGCGTACGGTCCGTGCGTCGACGGACAGGCCGTCCGGCAGCGGAAGTTCGTACTCCGCGGTGCCGGGCCTCGGGTCGAGGGTCCAGCGCGGGAACGTGTTCACGGCCGCACCTCCCCGCCGCGGGATGTCGGGAATTCTGCGAGAACGCGTTCGGTGCCGTTCGGCACAAGAGCTCCTCGGTGATGGGTGCAGTTCCCCGGGGGCGGTGAGAAATGCGATGTGAAATGTTCTGGAAGTGAGGGGAGTGACCGCGGAGAACGGCACGTCACAGGCCATGCGGCAGTCGCAACGAATGCAATCGGGATTGTTTCGGGAGATTCATGAACACTTCAAGGGTATTGCGGTCAATGGCCCATTTTCGGGCGTTGTGAATTTCCCGAGCAGGCCGTTCATATCGATGACCGAACAATTCGGCCAACGCGGACATGACAGTAAAAAGGCCTGAATCGCCCTGGGGGCGCGCGGCCCGCCCGACCACCCGGGGGATGAGTGCAGCCTCCCGCGACGGATACCTTTAGGGCGTGCAGCCAGCAAGTGAATCCCCCCAGCGGCCCCCCTCCGGCCGTCTCCACCGGGCGCGTGCCCTCTATCGGGACGTCTCCAAGCGCAGGACCGCCTGGCTGCTGCTCAAGGACACCGTCAACTCCTGCATGGAGTACCGCATCCTGGGCCTGGCCGCCGAGGCCGCGTTCTTCACCCTGATGTCCGTGCCACCCCTGCTGCTCAGCATGATCGGCCTGCTCGGCTACGTCGACGACTGGACCGGCACCGACAGCATCAGCAGCCTGGAGGCCAACATCCTGGAGGCCTCGCGCACCGTCCTGTCCGACAAGGGCGTACGGCAGATCGCGCAGCCGATCCTGGACGACGTGATGAACGGCGGCCGCCCCGACGTCATCTCCATAGGCTTCCTCTTCGCCCTGTGGTCCGGCTCCCGAGCGGTGAACGTCTTCATCGACACCATCACCGTCATGTACGGCCTCGACGGCGTCCGTGGCATCGTCAAGACCCGCCTGGTGGCCTTCCTGCTCTTCCTCGCGGCCCTGCTCATCGGTTCGATCGCGCTGCCGCTGATGGTCGCGGGCCCGGACGCGGTGGTCCGGATCGTGCCGTGGTCGGAGACCGTCGTACAGGTCCTGTACTGGCCGGTCGTGATGCTCCTGTCGATCGCCTTCCTGACCACGCTCTACCACGTGTCCGTCCCCGTGCGCTCGCCCTGGATCGAGGACGTGCCCGGCGCGCTGGTCGCCCTCGCCATGTGGGTGTTCGGCAGCTTCCTGCTGCGCATCTACCTCACCAACACCATCGAGGGCGCCTCGATCTACGGCTCGCTCGCGGCCGCCGTCGCGGTGATGCTGTGGATCGGCGTGTCCGCGTTCGCCGTCCTCGTCGGCGCCGCCGTCAACGCCGCCATCGACCGCGTCTGGCCGGCCGCCGCGACGGCCGCGGCCCGCGCCGCGAACGAACGCGTGCGCGAGGCCCAGGTCGCCGAGTACGTGGCCCGGGCCGCCGCGCACCGCGAGGTCGACCCCGAGGACCCCGACATGCCCTCGGAGTTCCCGGAACGCTGGTCGCGGTTCCTGCCGCCGGAGGACGTGACGTCGAGGCTGCGGACCCATGTGAAGAGCACCCACCCGCCGCACAAGGACAACGGGAGTTCCTGAGGCGGCCCCGGCGGCGCCACGAGGGGGCGCGAGGGCCTGAGGGCATGGGCGCGCGGGGCGCGCGGGGCGCGCGGGGCGCTACCCCTTCCACACCCCCGCCGCGGCGGCCTCCCGTACGAAGTCCCCGAAGTCCCGCGGCGAGCGCCCCAGCACCTCCCGGACCCCGTCCGTGAGATGCGCGTTCCGCCCGTCGAGCAGCCCCTCGAACACCTCCACCAGGAACTCCGCCTCCTCGGCCGGCACCCCGAACCCCATGAGCGCCTCCCCGTACGCCCGCGCGGGAACCGGGACGTATGTCAGCTCCCTGCCGGTCGCCCCGGCGATCTCCGCGACCGCGTCCCGGAACGACAGCAGCCGCGGCCCCGTGAGCTCCAACGTCCGCCCCACATAGCCGTCCGCGGACGTCAACGCCACCGCGACCACATCCGCGATGTCCCGCACGTCCAGGAACGGCTCCGGCACCTCACCCGCCGGGAACGCCAGCTCCCCCCGACGCAGCTCCGCCACCAGCGGCCCCTCGCTGAAGTTCTGCGCGAACCACGAGGCCCGTACGACCGTCCAGTCCGCCCCCGACGACTTCAGCGCCTCCTCGGTCGCCAGCGCCTGCGTCTCGCCCCGCGCCGACAGCAGCACCAGCCGCCGTACGCCGAGCCCGACCGCCTCCCGGGCGAGCGCCCCGACACCCTCGGCCGCCGCCGGGGAGCCGATGTCGGACGGGTACATCAGATACGCCGCGTCGGCGTCCCGCAGGGTCTCCGCCCAGGTCGTCGGGTTCTCCCAGTCGAACCCCTGGGCGCGGGACGCGGCCCGCACCTCGAACCCCGCCGCCCGTAGCGCCTCGGCCACCCGGCTGCCCGTACGACCCGAGGCGCCGGTCACCACAACTGTCTTCTTCGCCGTGTTCTCCGTCATGCCTCCAGTCAACGGCCGCCCGCCACAAGACCCCATCGCTGAACGGCTCATTCCCATAAGCGGGCGTCTACGCTGACCGGATGGACGCTCTCGCAGGTCTCCTGGAAGGCCCCCGCGCGCGGGGCGCCTTCATGATCCGAGCGTGTTTCGAACCCCCTTGGTGCGTGCGCATCGAGGACCGCGCCCCGCTCACCGTGATGCTCATGGTCCGCGGCGAGGCGTGGATCACCCCGGACGCGGGGGAGCGGGTACGCCTGCGCCCCGGCGACCTCGCCATCGCCCGCGGCCCCGACCCGTACACCTGCGCCGACGACCCCGGCACACCGCCGCAGGCGGTGATCCTGCCGGGCGCCGAGTGCAGTTACCCCGACGGGCGGTCGCTCAACGGCGTGATGGACCTCGGCGTACGCACCTGGGGCGACCGGCTCGACGGCTCGGCCGTGATGCTGATCGGCACCTATCTGTGGCAGGGCGAGGTCAGCGGGCGCCTGCTGGACGCGCTGCCGCCGCTGCTCACGCTCACCTCCGAGGTGTGGGACTGCCCGCTCACACCGTTCCTCATGGAGGAGATCGTGCGCGACGAGCCCGGCCAGGAGGTGGTCCTCGACCGACTCCTGGACCTGCTGGTCATCGCGGCGCTGCGGGCGTGGTTCTCCCGGCCGGAGGCGGCGGCACCGGCCTGGTACCGGGCGATGGCGGACCCGGTCGTCGGGCGGGTGCTGCGACTCGTCCAGGACGACCCGGCCCATCCCTGGACGGTGGCGTCCCTCGCGGCGAAGACGGGCGTCTCGAGGGCCGCGCTGGCCCGGCGGTTCACCGAGCTGGTCGGCGAACCCCCGATGACCTATCTGACGGGCTGGCGGCTGGCGCTCGCCGCGGACCGTCTCCGCGACAGCGACGCGACCCTGGAGGCCATCGCCCGGCAGGTGGGGTACGGCAGCGCCTTCGCGCTGTCCAGCGCCTTCAAACGGGTCTACGGAGTGAGCCCGCAGGAGCATCGGGGGAGGGGAGCCTAGGCACGTGTACGTCGAGAGGCCCTCCCGGCTCACCGGCGCCGTCGTCTGGACCAATACCCCGTCCGGCCCCGGCCCCGGTCGCGTCCTGCCCGACGGCTGCATGGATCTGCTGTGGCGCGACGGGCGGCTCCTGGTCGCCGGACCCGACACCCGCGCCTACGTCCCCGACGGCGAGCCGGGCCTGTGGGCGGGCGTCCGCTTCTTCCCGGGCACGGCACCGGCCCTGCTCGGGGTTGTGGCCCACGAGTTGCGCGACCGGCGCGTCGACCTCACCGACCTCTGGCCGGCCGCCGAGGTGCGCCGGCTCACCGCGCGGGTGAACGCCGCCGACGATCCGGCGAGCGGTCTCGAAGAGGTGGCGCTGGCACGGGCCGCCGATGCGGACCCGCCGGACGCGCTGCTACGACACCTCGTTGCGGCCCTCGACGCCGGGCGGCCGGTCGCCGCGACCGCAGACGAACTCGGCATCGGCGCCCGGCAGTTGCACCGCCGGAGCCTGACCGCGTTCGGGTACGGCCCCAAGACCCTCGCCCGGGTGCTGCGGCTCCAGCGGGCGCTCGGACTCGCCCGGGGCGGAGTGCCGTACGCGGAGACCGCGTTCCGGACCGGTTTCGCCGACCAGGCCCATCTCGCCCGGGACGTCCGCGAGTTGGCGGGGGTGCCGCTGACCGTGCTACTCGGCCCCGGGTAGCGGCGCGAACAGGTCGACGCCGTTGCCGTCCGGGTCCAGCAGGCTCGCGTACCGCTGGCCCCAGAAGGCGTCCCACGGCTTCAGCTCACCGTGGTGACCGGCGCCCACCAGCTCCTCGTACACCGCGTCCACCTCGGCGGGACTGTCACACCGCAGGGCGAGGCCCGTACGACCGCCGCCGCTCGGCGGCCGCCAGGCCGCGTGGAAGGAGCGCACCACGTCCTCGGTGTCCAGCAACAGCCGCAACCCGCCGGGCAGTTGGGCCTCGACATGCCCCTCGCTCTCGGCGCCCTCGGGAAACTCGAACCCCAGACGGCGGTAGAAGGCGACGGAGGCGGCCATGTCGGAGACGATCAGGCCGATGGCATCGAATCGTGGAGTCATGCGGCCACCGTAGGTGGGGTGGGGGAGGGCGGTCTTGAAGGAATCGGACGTTCGGGGGGTTCGGGGGTTCGGGGGGTTCGGGCGTTGGGGGGCGTGATGATCCGTCGCGTTGTCCACGGGGCTTCGAGGCTTCGGGCCTCGGGGTCTCGGTATCGCCTTGTCCATGAGCCCCCGGCCTCGGATCATGTCCGGATGGACGACACTCCGAGCCGTATCCCCGCCGCCGTGACCGATCTGCGCGCCGCCGCCCGGGACGCGGGGTTCACCATGTCCTGCGAGGAGCGCACCGGCAGCCTTCTGGCGGTGCTCGCGGCGACGCGCCCGGCGGGCCGGATCCTGGAGCTCGGCACCGGTGTCGGCGAGGGAGCGGCATGGCTGCTCAGCGGGATGTCCCCGGCGGCCCGTCTGGTCTCCGTCGAGCTCGACAGCGCCGTACAGGGCATCGCCCGCGCCGAGTTGGGCGCCGATCCGCGCGTCACCTTCGTGGGCGGGGACGGTGGCGCCTGGCTGGAGGAGTACGACGGCGAGCCCTTCGACCTCGTCTTCGCGGACACCTGGCCGGGCAAGTTCACCCACCTGGACCGGGCCCTGGACCTGGTGGCTTCCGGCGGCACCTATCTGATCGACGACCTCGATCCCCAGCCGGGCTGGCCCGAGGGCCACGAGGCCTCCGTCGTAGGGCTGTTGGCCGAGTTGGAGGGCCGGAAGGACTTCCGTACCGTCCGGCTGGCCTGGGCGAGCGGGCTGCTGATGGCGGTGCGCGCGGTCAGCTGAAGGTGACCGGCCCCGACGGGCTGTCCACGGTGAAGGAGAGCCCCACCGGCCCCTGGGTGAGGGTGAGTTCGGTGTCGAGGGCCGCGAGGAGGAGACGGATCTCCGCCGGGTCGGGAGCGGTCGCGGAGAGCGCGAGCAGGGGAGTGGTCGGCAGACCCGACGCGGAGGGGTGCACCGTGGTGCCCCAGTCGATGAGGAACGGCACCAGCCCGGAGGGGTGTTGGGTGTCGCCGTCCGTCAGCCGCCACTGGAGCAGGCTGCCGTCCGGTCTGCGGCGGCTCATCGGGCGCACCTCGCCCGGGTCGTACCCACGGGTGCGGGCCGTCGCCACCGCCGCGTCCAGGTCGGGCGGGCTGATCGCCCACGTCACCGTGCGCGCCGCGGTCAGCGCGTCGACGTCGAAGGGGCGCGGCCCCCGCGGCTCGGGCTGCTCCGGGTCCGGGCCGATGATCTCCAGATAGCCGGTGCCACCCAGCGACACGAGGTGGTTGCGGGTGCCGAACCCGATGTGCGCCCCGCCGGGCGCGGGCGCCACACCGGTACGCCGGGTGAAGTCGGCGACCGTCGCCGCCAGATCGGGGGTTGCGAGGACGAGATGGTCCAACCGTGCGGGAATCGTGTTCATCGTGCGGTCGAGGCTACGCAGAGCCGCCTCGGAGATGGAACACCTGTGCGGCGGGACGGCGTGTCACGAGGCCCCCGACGGGGGCCGCGCGTCCCAGCGGACCGAAAGATTTCGCACGTTTCGGCAGGTGGGAGGGGTGCCCCCGCTCGCATAGGGTCGACGGCATGGCACCGCGACTCCTCGTCCACACCCGCACCACCGGCTACCGCCACGACTCCATCCCGGCCGGCATCACCGCCCTGCGCACCCTCGGCGGCTTCGACGTCGACGCGAGCGAGGACCCGGCGGCTCTGGAACAGCCTCTCGACGCCTACGCCGCCGTAGTCTTCCTCTCCACCAGCGGCGAGATCCTCACCCCGGCCGGCCGCGAACGGCTCGCCTCCTACGTCGACTCGGGCGGCGGCTTCGTCGGCATCCACGCGGCGGCCTGCACCGAGTACGAATGGCCGTACTACGGCGAGCTGTTGGGCGCCCGGTTCGACCGCCACCCCGAGTACCAGCCCGGCAAGGCCGTGATCGAGGACCGCGAGCACCCGGCCACCCGACACCTGCCCGCCGTATGGGACTTCACCGACGAGTGGTACGACTTCCGCACCAACCCGCGTGCTTCGGTACGGGTGTTGGCCTCCGCCGACGAGTCGACGTACGACGGCGGCGGCATGGGCGACGACCACCCACTGGTGTGGTGCCGCGAACAGGGCGCGGGCCGGGTCTTCTACACGGCGCTCGGCCATGCCTCAGAGGCGTACGAGGACCCCGACTTCCGGGCGCACCTGCTGGGCGGGATCAGGTGGGCGGCCCGGCTGGAGGGTCGCGGTCCCGATCCTGGTCAGAGCTCACAGAAAACCCTTTAGGCTGCTGTCGTCGCACGGATGATCGGATCGGTGCGACAGGGGATCAGGGGATCAGGGGAGCTGGGGGACAGTGAACAACGCGGCTGACGTGTTCCAGCCACTACAGGTGGACGATCCGTCCGTGGTGGCCGGCTACCGTCTCGCCGCCCGGCTCGGCGCGGGTGGCATGGGCCGGGTCTATCTCTCGCACACGGCGGGCGGCCGGCCGGTCGCCATCAAGGTCGTACGCCCGGAACTGGCCGACGACGTCGACTTCCGGCGTCGCTTCGGCCGCGAGATCAAGGCGGCCCGGCGGGTGCGGGGCGCCTACACCGCCGAGCTGCTCGACGCCGACGCCGACGGCAACCCGCCCTGGCTGGCCACGGTGTACGTCCCCGGCCCCTCCCTCGCGGAGGCCGTCCACCGGCGCGGACCCCTGCCCGTACCGGCGGTGCTGTGGCTGATGGCGGGCGTGGCCGAGGCGCTCCAGGCCATCCACGGCGAGGGAATCGTCCACCGCGACCTGAAACCCTCCAACGTCCTCCTGGCCGCCGACGGCCCCCGGGTCATCGACTTCGGCATCTCCCTGGCCGCCGACCTCACCGCGCACACGGCCACGGGCGCCGCCGTCGGAACACCCCAGTTCATGGCGCCGGAACAGGCGGTCGCGGGTGCCATCACCCCGGCCACCGACGTCTTCGCGCTCGGTCAGACCGCGGCGTTCGCGGCCCTCGGCTCACCGCTGTACGGCGACGGCCCCTCGGCCACGATCCTCTACCGGATCGTCCATTCCGACCCCGACCTGTCCCGCCTCCCCGACTCGCTCCGGCCGCTGATCGAGCGGTGCCTCGCCAGGGCGCCCCAGGACCGGGCCACCCTCGCCGAGGTCGTCGAGTGGTGCCGACAGCGGCTCGGCCGGGACGCGGACGCGGGCGGCGGACCGGCGGTGTGGCAGGAGATCACGGGACCCGAGGTGACGGTCCCGGCTCCGGTACCCGACCCGACGCCCGTACACACGATGCCGCTGATCGCGCCGGCGCGGGCGACGGTACCGGTGGTGCCGGGGCAGGGGGGTGGGCGTCGTCGTATGGCACTGATCGCGGGCGGGCTTGTGGCTGCGTGCGCGCTGCTGGTGACGGGGCTGGTGTGGAAGGTCGGGGGAGGGGCGGACGGGACCGTCCAAGGGCGGGGCACGGCCACGTTCTCCTCGACGCCGGGTGCGACGGCGTCGGGGCGGGCGGCGGGGGCGTCGGCGTCGGCTGGGACGGACACGGAGGTCGAGGATGCGGCGGAGGAGTCGTCGAGTTCCGCCTCGGCGGTGGCTGGTCAGCCGCAGGTGAAGCAGGCGTTCTCCCCTGTGAGCCTGAACGAGAAGAACTCCCTGTACATCGATATCGAGAAGCCGAGAACGCGCGAGGACCGCAAGGGGGATATTCGCTTCACCTGCGAAGACTTCAGCTGCTCGTTGCAGAGCAACAACAGCCAGATCGTCCAGGTGCTGACCCCTCCTGGCACCACCTACAAGGACTGCAAATTCCTTCTCACCGGCGCCACGGGTCCCACGTACCGCGACTTCTCGTTGGCTGCCGCGGCGGCCGGCACCGAGTTCTGCATCAAGCATCGCTCCGGAGAGATCGCCCTGTTCGTGGTTCTGGTGAAGTCGACCGCACTGTGGGACTCCCCTGGAGTCAGCTTTGTGCTGGGGGACCTGACGGTCTGGCGGGCCACCTAGGCCCGCACCGGCCCCGTACTAGCCCGCTCCACCAACCGCGTAGACAACTCCGTCCGCGTCCCCTCCGGCCTCTTCCCCTCCATCATCCGCACCAGCAGCCGGGTCGCCGTGGCCGCCATCTCCGACAGGGGCTGTCGGACGGTGGTGAGGGCGGGGGAGGCCCAGCGGGCTTCCGGTAGGTCGTCGAAGCCGACCACGCTGATGTCGTCGGGGATGCTCAACCCCCGTTCCGTCAGGGCCTCGTAGACGCCGAGCGCCATCCGGTCGGAGCAGACGAAGACGGCCGTGGGCGGCTCGGGCAGGTCGAGGAGTTCCAGCATGCGTTCGCGGGCGACGGACTCGTCGAACCCGGCATGGCGGATGTACTCCGGGCGCTGGCGCACCCCCGCCGACGCGAGCGCCGACCGGTAGCCGGCCACCCGAGCGGTGCTGCACATCTTGCGCCGGTGCCCCGCGATCACCGCGATCCGCTCATGGCCGAGCGCCAGCAGATGCTCGGTGGCGGACAGTCCGCCCTGCCAGTTCGCCGCGCCCACCGACACCACGCCCGCAGGCGGTTCGACCACGGGGTCGATCATCACGAACGGGATGCGGTGCTGCTCCAACCAGGCGTACTGGGACGCGGTCAGCTCGGCCAGGTTGAACAACACCCCTGACGAACCACGGGCGATGAGCTTGTCCAGCCAGCCCCGCTCGGGCCGGTCGTACCGCTTCCGCGTCAGCCCGGCCGACACCACGACCTCCAGGCCCGCGTCGTGCGCGGCCTCCTCCACACCGTGCAGGACCGCCCCCGACCAGGAACTGTTCAGCGAGTGCACGACGAGGTCGACCAGGGCCGGCGGTTTCGCCGCGTCGAACCGGGGTCTGCGCACATAGCCGAGCCGGTCCAGTGCTTCCGTGACCCGGCGGCGGGTCTCGGGCGCGACGTCCTCCCGGCCGTTGACGACCTTGGAGGCGGTGGGCACGGACACCCCCGCCTCCCGCGCCACGACGGCCAGCGTCGGCCCGGCCGCCACGCTCGCACTCCCCGTACGGACCATCGGGAACCACCTCTCCGGCCCGCCCGAGGGCCATGGAAAGCTTTCGTCCTAGGCTGGATAGTAAGCGCTTCCTACCCTAGGTTCGCCGCGGAGAGTCGGGAAGAGGCCGAGGACTACCAGCAGATCAGCCGGAACCCCGTGAAATCGGCGCTGAACGCCGCGTCGACGAGGTCCACGGAGTGGATGCCGGCCATCGATCCGGTGAAGCGGAGCCGGGAGCCGAAGTCGTCGGAGAGCGTGCTGAAGTCGAGCGGTTCGCCGACCGGGACACGCAGGCCGCCGCGGACGTACCAGAACCGCGCCTCGGCGCCGTCGACCGTCACACCGAGGGTCAGCGGCGCGCCCGCGTCGACCTCCACGACCGCCACCTGCCGGGTGTCGGACTCCGTGCGCTCGACGAGGCTGAGCACGGTACGTCCGCCGCCGCGCCACTGCTGCCCATGCTGCCCCTCGCCCTCGGGCTCCGCCCAGGTCAGGTCCAGGCTCAGATAGGCCTCGGCGTTGTACCGGAGCACGAGACCGGCGGCCTGGGTGAAGGTGTCGGGCCGCGCGTCGACGGTGACCTCGGCCTCCGCGCGGTGCTCAGTGATGCGCTGGGCGAGCAGACTGTGCGCCCACCGGGACTCCGGTCCGTGCCGGCCACGCAGCCGGATCCAGCCCGGGCGGGCGGTGGTGTCGGCCCAGGACGCGTCGACGGGTGCGCGCAGTGTGCTCCACGGCCACCCCAGCGGTTCGTCGGCCTCCGCCAGCGGCAGCTCATGCCGTCGCGTCGGTACGTCGACCTCCACCGCCGGATGATGTCCGCCGTGCCGCAGCCGCGGCCACCCCTCCTCGTCCCAGACCACCGCCTGGATCGCGGTCTCCCGCCCGAGCGGACACCGGCGACCGTCGACCGTATGCAGTGGACGGGCGGCGAGATGACTCAGCACCCAGTCGCCGCCCGCCGTCCGCACCAACTCCGCGTGCCCCGCCTTCTGCAACGGCACCGTCGGGTCGTCCCGGGTCGTCATCAGGGGCCGGGTGTCCACCTCGTACGGCCCGGTCAGCGCGCGGCTGCGGGCCACCAGCACCCCGTGCTCGAAACCGGTGCCACCCTCCGCCAGCACCAGGTAGTACCAGCCGTCCCGCTCCAGCAGCTTCGGGCCCTCGACGAGCCGTCCGTGCTGGAGCAGCAGGTGGGTGTCACCGACGCGCTCCAGGCTCTCGCGGTCCAGCTCGGTGGCCATGATCCCGGCGAAGCGCTGACCGCCCGGGCGGCAGTCGTTCTGGAGGTTCAGCAGCCACAGCCGGCCGTCCTCGGCGTGGTACAGCGCCGGGTCGAAGCCATGGCTCGCGACCCGGCGCGGGGCCGTCCACTTGCCGGCCGCCTCCGTCGCCGTACTGATGTAGGTGTCCACGTCGAAGTACGGCGTGCCGACCGAACGGACCACGGAGTACACGATCCAGAAGCGCTCCCCGTCCCAGCTCAGCGACGGCGCCCAGATGCCGCCCGAGTCGGGGACCCCGGCCAGCGAGTCGCCGGGGACGGCGCCGCGGACGTGGCCCGCGTACTCCCAGTGCGCGAGGTCGCGGGAGCGGTGGATCGGGATGGTCGGGAACCACTCGAAGGAACTGGTCGCCACGTAGTACCAGTCGCCGACGCGGACCAGCGACGGGTCCGGGGCGAAGCCGCGGATGACCGGGTTGTGCAGCAGCGTCACGTCAAGGCTCCTGGTGCGAGGGTCACTTGAGGGCGCCCATGGTCACGCCGCTGCGCCAGTAGCGGCGCATCGCGACCATCATGATCGTCATCGGGATGATGGAGAGCAGGGCGCCGGTCAGGACCAGACTGGTGAGGTCGATGCCGGACTCCGCGCGCTTGCCGGACCAGTTGTACAGACCCAGGTTGAGGGTCCAGTTCTCCTGGCCGCGCAGCACGGTGAGCGGGAGGAAGAAGGCGTTCCAGGTGTTCACGAAGGCCAGCAGGAACACCGTCGCGCCACCCGTCGTCATCATCCGCAGCACGATGCTGAAGAAGATCCGCAACTCGCCGGCGCCGTCGATACGAGCGGCCTCCAGGAGCTCGTACGGGATGGTGGCTTCTGTATACACCTTGGCGAGGTAGACGCTGAACGGGCTGATCAGACAGGGGATCAGCATCGCCCAGGGAGTGTCGACCAGGCCGATCTCCGAGAACAGCAGATACAGCGGGAGCGTCAGCAGGGCGATCGGGATCAGGAACGAGCCGACCACACACGCGAACACCAGGCCCCGGCCCGGGAAGTCGAAGCGGGCCAGGCCGTAGCCCGTGGCCAGCGCGACGAGCGTGCCGCCGAGGGAGCCGACACCGGCGTACAGGAACGAGTTGAACGTCCAGCGCAGGAAGATGCCGTCGTCGTAGGTGAACACCTGGTGGACGTTGTCCCACAGATGCCAGCCGGAGAACCACAGGCCGTTGGACTGGTACAGGCCCGTGCGGTCCTTGGTGGCGGCGACGATCAGCCACCACACCGGGAACAGGCTGTAGACACTCGCCATGATCAGGCCGACGAGCAGGAACCGCTGACCGCCACGTGAACGGGCCCTGGGATCAGGGCGGTTGAGGCGGCGCACGGCGGACGCCTCGGCGGACCGCTTGGGGGATTCGGTGGTCGTGGCCATCAGTCGGCCTCCCTCGAGGTGAGCCTGTAGAAGAGGAAGGAGGCGACACCGAGGATCAGCGCGAGGAGCACCGAGAGCGTCGCGGCGTAGTGGTAGTTGGCGGCGTTGAACGCCTGGTTGTAGATGATCATGATCGGGGTGAAGCTGTCGTCGACCGTCTCCGGAGTGATGTTCCGGAACAGCGCCGGCTCGTTGAACAGCTGGAGCATCTGGATGATCGAGAGCATGCCGGTCAGCACCAACGCGCCCCGTACGAACGGGATCTTGATGCTCAGGGCGATGCGCCACTCGGTGGCACCGTCGAGACGCGCGGCCTCGAAGAGCTCACGCGGCACACCTTGCAGCGCCGAATAGATGATCACCATGTTGTAGCCGATGCCGTGCCAGGTCAGCAGGTTGCCGATGGACGGCCACACCATCGACGGCGCGAAGAAGTTCCACTGGAAGCCGAAGAAGTCGCCGAGCGGGGTCAGCGGGCCGACGTCCGGGCTGTACAGGTTGATCCACACGATCGCCGCCACCACCCCGGGGATCATGTACGGCACCAGCAGCATGACCCGGAACCGGCCGGCGATCCTCGCCGTCACCGCGTCGAGCAGCAGCGCCAGCACCAGGCTGATCAGTAGCATCACCGGGATCTGGACCAGGGCGAAGAGCACCACCCGCAGCACCGAACCCATGAACTTGGAGTCCGTCAGGCCCTGTTGGTAGTTGTCGAAGCCGGAGAACTCGTCGGTGGTGCCGCCCAGGCCCAGACCGGAGGACTGCGAACGGTACAGCGACTGGTAGAAGGCGTACCCGATCGGCAGCAGATACAGGAAGACGAAGCCGAGCTGGAAGGGCACCGTGAAGGCGGCACCCTTCCAGCGCAGTGAGCGAATCATCGGGATGTGCCTCAGCCCTTGACGTTGATGCCGCGGGACTTCAGGTCCTTGACCGTCCACTCCTGCATGTGGGCCAGGAGTTCGGTGACCGTCGTCTCCTTGCTGACGACCTTGCCCCACTGGCTCTGCAACTCCGTGAACATCGCGGTCCAGTTCGGACCGAACGTCCAGTCCGTGGTCACGGTGTTCAGGCTGTCCTTCACGATCTGCTGGGCCGGCGTGTAGTTCTTGCCGAGCAGCTTCTCGGAGATCGCCTCGGGCACGTAGGAGTCACTGTCGGCCAGCGCCGGCATCACACCGCTGCCGGTCTCCGGGCTCGCCATGGTCTTGACCGCACCGGTGTCCGTGGACATCCACAACGCCGCCTCGGCGGCCTGCTCCTGGTGCTTGCACTGCTCGGACACCAGCGTCAGGTTGCCGCTCTGGTTGGTGCCCGCCGGCGTCTTGGGCGCCTCACCGGCGAACGTGGGCCAGGGGGACAGGGCCCAGTCGCCGAAGGACTTGGTGAAGTTCTGCACCATGCCGGACATCTGCCAGGTGGAGATCTGCCGGGTCGCGGTGTCGCCGTTGTCGAAGCTGCGCTGTACGGCCGCGTAGTCGGCGAAGGACAGCTTGGCGTTGAGGTCGTTGTCGATGATCTCCTGGATCACCTTCGCGGCCTTGAGGCTGCCCGCGTCCTGGAAGTCCACCTTCCAGGCGTCGCCGTCGATGGCGTACCAGTGCGCGCCCGCCTGCATGGCGAGCACCTCCAGGGTGCTCGGGTCCTCACCGGCGTAGTTGGTGATCTTGATGTCGTGCTTCTTGAGGACCTTGCCCGCGGCGATGAACTCGTCCCAGGTCGTCGGGGCCTTCAGGCCGTACTTCTTGAAGATGTCGGTGCGGTAGATCGTGAACGCGGGCGCCGAGGCGGTCGGCACGCCGTAGACCTTGCCCTGCACCTGGCCGGACGCCCACGAGCCGGAGTTGAACTTGCTCTTGCTCGACTCGACGTACTTGGTGATGTCGGCCAGCGCGCCCTGCGCGACCCAACTCGTCACGTACTCGCCGGTGTTCTGCAGCAGACAGGGGGCGTTCTCGGCCTTGACGGCGTTGCTCAGCTGCTTCTGCATGGTCAGCTGGTCGGTGATCTTCGTGTACTTCAGCTGGATGTCCTTGTGGGAGGCGTTGAACGCCTTCACCACGGCCTCCTGGCCGTTGGCCCAGCCCCAGAAGTCGAGGGTGACCGGACCGGAGGAGTCGGACCCGGAGTCTCCCGAGTCGGAACCGCCACAGGCGGCGAGCAGACCCGTCAGCGCGATACCCGCGACGGCGGCTTGGGCGAACCTTCTCCTGCGGCTGGTGAAGTTCATCTGACCGTGTTCCTTCGGAAAGTAGGGCGTCT
Organism: Streptomyces sp. RG80; assembly: GCF_040446465.1. Classification (NCBI taxonomy): domain Bacteria; kingdom Bacillati; phylum Actinomycetota; class Actinomycetes; order Kitasatosporales; family Streptomycetaceae; genus Streptomyces; species Streptomyces sp. RG80. Next base: position 492,011 of record NZ_JBEAAJ010000003.1, read on the forward strand.
CGGAACGAGGACGGCGGCTCGGGGGCTAGCAGGCCGGGAACGGCGGCCGGAATCCGCGGCTCGCGGTTGAGGGGGGTCGGCCAAGCGGAAGCGGTAGTAAGCGGTTGCTGGGACGGTAGGACGACGGGTCATCCCATAGCAAGAGGTGCGCGGAAATTTGTTACGCCGGGTTGTCCGTCACGTTATGTCGAGGCGCGCCCTAACCCGTCGTCGATCTTTAGATGTATGCGCAGCTCAGAGCGGGTGGCTCGGGCCCCTCCCAGGGCCCGGCGGACCTGCCGCGCGGTTCGGCGGAACCACGAAAAAACCTTTGGAAAACGCTTACGAAACGATCGCTCCCGCAGCGCTTCCAAACCGCTCCCGCACGCGGATCACGCGCGCGGAGCGGGCGGTCGGACGGAGTTGCGTACGACGACATGGGTGCCCAGCACCAGATGGTCGCCGTCGCCCTTACGACGGCCGGCGCCACCCTCGCGCCGGTCGGCGACCGCACGCAGCGCGACCCGGCCCATCTCCTCGTACGGCACATGCACGGTGGTCAGTTGAGGCGTCAGCTGGGACGCCAGCGGAATGTCGTCGTACCCGACGATCGACACGTCCTCCGGCACCCGCAGCCCGGCCGCCCGCAGCGCCTGCATGGCACCCGCGGCGACCACATCGGTCCCGGCCAGCACCGCCGTGAAGTCGAGCCCGTCCCGCAGGCCCTCCTGGACGGCGCTGTAACCGTGCTCGTAGTCGTACGTACCGTGCCGCACCATGCCCGGGTCGAAGGGCACCCCGTACGCCTCGAAGGCCCGCCGCGCCCCGGTCAACCGGCCCTGCGCGGTGGTGAGTTCGGAATGACCCGGCAGCACCAGGACCCTGCGGTGCCCGGCGGACAACAGATGGCTGGCCATCGCGTACGCGCCGCCCTCGTTGTCGTAGTCGACCGTCGTGGCCGGCACATCGCCCTCCAGCGGCGGCCTGCCCACCAGGACGAGATGCGATCCGGCCGCGTCCAGCGAGCGGGCGAACCGGGCCATGCGCAGCTGGTACTCGTCGTAGTCGTAGGCACCGCCGAGCAGCACCACCGCGGCCACGCCCTGCTGGCGCATCATGTTGACCAGCGCGAGCTCACGCTCGGGGTCGTCACCCGTCGTCCCGACCAGCGAGAGCCAGCCCCGCAGCGTCGCCGCCCCCTCGACACCCCTCGCGACATGGGCGAACGCGGCGCCGGTGATGTCGTTGATGAGGATCGCCACGGTGGGCGTACCCCCGCCGGCCAGCGAACGGGCGTGGGCGTTGGTGACGTAGTCGAGGTCCCCGACCACCTTCATCACCCGGCGCCGCAGCTCCTCCGAGACCGGGTAGTTGCCCGACAGCACGCGGGAGACGCTGGCGACGGAAACACCCGCCCGCTCCGCGACATCCCGGATGGTGGCCCGTCCGGCGTCGCCCGAAGCCTTGCGCTGACTCACCCTTGGGGCTCCTTCACCGTCGCGATCACCGCACCGGGGGAACACCGGTCGGGGGGCCGGCCGAGCGCCGGTGCGGAAAACCGTATCCCATTGTTTCCGTGGCCCGGGAGGCGCCGGAAACCAGGGGCGAACGGCACCTGCCCCCCAAGAGCCACTGTCTGCGGGCCAACGGCCGTGAGGGAGCCGTAGGGGCGCGCCGGAGGCGAGACGGCGAACGCGCGGAGGCGCGAAGCGCCGAGCACGATCGCCGTCTCGACACCGGCACAAAGCGCCCCGGAGGCGACCGAACCGATGTGGTGCGGGCGCGTGGTGGCGACTGGGCTGGGGGACGGGTGGTGCGGGCGCGGGGTGTTGGAGGGCTTGGGGGACAGGTGGTGCGGGCGTCTGGTGCCGGAAGGGCCGGGTAAAAGGCGGCCCGGAATCCGCCGGGTGCCTTCACGCGACACGGGTCAGATCCGTGTGCCGCACCTCGTGGACCAGGTCCCCGCCGGCCGCGAGCCGTTCCAGTTCCTCGACCACGATCCGTCCGAGTCTCTCCAGTTCGTTGCCCAGAGACCCGGCGATATGAGGGGTGAGGAACACGTTCGGCAGCCGGTACAGGGGTGAGCCGGCCGGCAGCGGCTCTGGCTCTGTGACGTCGAGTACCGCATACAGTCGACCGGACACCAGCTCGTCGGTCAGCGCCTCCGGGTCGATGAGCGCTCCCCGGGAGGTGTTGATCAGCACGCCGCCGTCCCGGATGAGTGCCAGCCGCCCGGCGTCGAGCATGCGGTAGGTCTCGGGGATGTCCGGGGCGTGCAGGCTGACGATGTCGCACTGGCTCAACAGGTCGTCCAGTGCGACGAGTTGGGCCCCGAGCACGGTGGCCTCGGCGGGGCTCACATACGGGTCGTGGAGCAGGACCGTGAAGTCGAAGGGCCGCAGCAGCTCCAGCAGCCGGCGTCCCACCCGCGAGGCGCCGATGACGCCGATGCGGCGACCGACGTTGCCGATGTGCGCGGTCTCGGCGGGCGGCGGATAGGCGTGGGTGGCGCGGAACCGCTCGCGGTGGGTGAAGGCGTCCTTCCCGGCGAGCAGGATCATCGCGAGGGTGTACTCCGCGACCGGTACCGCGTTGCCGGTGACCGCGCTGGAAACGCTGATGCCGCGTTCCCACAGCGCCTCGCCGACCAGTGAGCGGACGGAGCCCGCCGCGTGCAGGACAGTGCGCAGCCGGGGCGCGGCGGCGAGGACGTCGGCGTCGAGGTTCGGGCAGCCCCAGCCGGTGATGAGCACGTCGGCCGTGGCGAGCGCCTCGGCCGCCGCGGGATCGGTGAAGTCCCGCAGGACCAGGCCGGGGTCGAGGTCGGCCGCCTGTCGCAGCCGGGCCATGAGCGCCGGGGGGAACAGCAGGGGGAGGTGCACCGGGTCCATCGCGAACACGGCCCGCGGCGGCTGGAGCGGCTGGGGGCTTGGCATGGGTCTCCTGACGGGCTGGGCGAAACGGAGGAAACATTTTCTGAAAGCGCCTTCTACCGTAGATCTGCCGAGAAGCGGCGGTCAATCGCTACGGCGGACCGGGGTGTGCGGATGGGTGAACTCGCCTGAGTGGAGCCGTATTCAGCCACGTCACGGCAGTGGCTGCGGGCGGGGCCGCGGAAACGCCGAGGATCGAGGCGATGGGCACCAATGTCGAGGCTGTCGTCCTTGGTCCCGCTCTGCTGCGAAATCGGTTACCGCGTTTTCCTGCCTGACGACAGGCTGCTGGACTGCGTTCGGCAACCGGTTCCCATCAAGGAGGCCTTGGAAACCCCGACGGGAGCCATCAGGCAGAGATGGTCACGCCGTTGTCCGACTGGCGTGAGGTGGTCGGCGTGATGGTCGGGCCGCTCTTCCCCCGGGCGGGTCCGGTCTCGTCCCGGGGTGTCGTAGGTCATCGCCTCCGACGCCATCCACCTGGGCTTTTATCGACATCCGCACCTCTCCACGGGTGTCATGGAGGTTACACAGTCTTTTCGAAAATCCGTCGAGACCCTTGACGCGCTTTCCGGACAGGAAGAAGCTCTGCCCACCGCATAGCAACCGGTTGCCCAGCAAGTTGTCCAACGGGTTGGCCAGTCGGTTGCCCCAGCCGTTGCCCGGCCATCGTGGTCGTCCCGCCGATTCATGATCGAGATGTCGAACAAACCCAGAGCAGGAGGTGGTGCGTCGATGCGCCCCCATGCCGGTGCCTCGCACCCCCATGCCGGTGCCCCCCTGAGCCGCCGCCGGTTCGTAGGTCTCTCCGCCGGCGGTGCCGTGGCCGGCGCGGCGGCGTTGAGCGGCTGCGCCATGCAGGTGTCGTCCGGGGTCGGCGGACCGGGCGAGACCGTCACCGTGATGGTCAACTCCGGCGACATCCTGCCGGAGCAGGTCAAGGCGGCGAAGAAGGCCCTCGGCATCAAGATCGCCCTGGTCAAGTACGACATCACCAAGCTGATCGCCATGCTGACCAGCGGCAACCCGCCCGACCTGGTGCGCGGAGTCGGCGCCGTCGACCTGCCGTTCTTCGCGGCGCGGGACGTGGCCGAGAACCTGGACCCGTACTTCGCCCGGAGCGGCGTCCTCAAGCCCGCCGACCTGGACCCCGTCAACGATCTGTGGCGCTACGACGGCCGCACCCAGGGCAAGGGCCCCCGCTACGGCATGGCGAAGGACTTCTCGCAGGACTCGATGTACTGGTACAACACCGCGGCCTTCGACAAGGGCGGGGTCGACCTGCCGCCCGAGACCGATCCGGTCACCTACGAGGAGTGGCTGGAGACCGCCAAGCGCCTGGTCCAGCGCAAGAGCGGCCAGACCACCGTCTTCGGCGGTAGCTTCAGTGGTCTCACCCGGTCCACACTCCTGTCGACGATGACGGCCTCCGCCGGCGGCAGCCTCTTCAACGACGACTTCTCCCGCGTCGACTTCACCACCCCCGAGGCCCGCAAGGCGCTCGCCTGGTACATCGACTACTGCAGGACCAAGGTCGGGCCGAGCCTCATCCAGCCCGACCCCAACGGCTGGGACGGCCCCACCTACCAGGCCGGGCGCATGGCCATGTCGAACTCCGGCTACTGGCTCGGCGGCATGATCTACCCCGACAAGAAGCTGGCGGACGTGTCCCGGCTGGCGCCCGCCCCGATGTTCGCGGGCGGTCAGCGCGTCAGCGCCTGCCAGGGCGGCACCGGACTGTGGATGCCGCGCGCCGCGAAGAACAAGGACGCCGCCTGGCGGGTCTTCGAGTGGTTCTTCGGCGAGGAGCCGGCCAAGGCACGCGCCTCCGGCGGCTGGGGAATCCCGACGCTGAAATCGCTGCGTTCTCTGATGCCGGCTCAGGAGGAGTACCAGAAGCGGGTGTTGAAGGTGCAGAACAACGAGCTGAAGCACTTCTCCGTGGTCTCCTTCACTCCCTACTCCCGGGCGGACGCGATCGACGCGCTCTTCAACCAGGTCGCCCCGGCCGCGATGAACGGCCAGATCTCCGTCGACACCCTCGCCGGGCGCCTCAACTCGACCATCAACGAACAGCTCAAGCGCGGTAAGGAGCAGGTGGAATGACGGTCGATCAGATCTCTGCCGTCGCGGACCGGCCCGACGCCGGCGCGGGTGCCGGGCGTAGCTCGGCGGCCGGCGGGCCACGGGTCACCATGACCGCACGCCGGCACCGCGCGTTCTACATGTTCACCTCGCCCTGGATCATCGGCTTCCTGCTGCTGACCGTGGCGCCGATGGCGTACGCGCTGTGGCTGAGCTTCACCACGTTCGACGGCATCTCGCCCAACTGGAAGTACGTCGGCCTCGACAACTACCGCGAGCTGCTGAACGATCCGGTCACCTGGGACTCGCTCGGCCGTGCCGGTCTGTTCGCGGTGACGTCGGTTCCGCTGTCGATCGCCGCCGGCCTCGCCCTCGCCGTCCTGGTCAACCGGCCCCTCAAGGCACGCGGTCTGTTCCGCACCCTGCTCTATGTGCCCGCGGTCGTGCCGCCGGTGGGCGCGGGTATCGCCTTCAAGCTGCTCTTCGACCAGAACTCCGGTGCCACCAACGGTGCGTTGACCTTCTTCGGCTTCGACGCCGTGGGCTGGCTCGCCGACCCCTACGCCCGTTACGTGCTGCTGATGACGGTGCTCTGGGGCGCCGGAAACATCATGATCATCTCGCTGGCGGGGCTCCAGGACGTACCCAGGGAGCTCCACGAGGCGGCCCGGATCGACGGGGCGAGCGCCTGGCGCACCTTCCGCAGCATCACCGTGCCGCTGCTGTCGCCGGTCCTGCTCTTCCAGACGGTCACCGGGATGATCGCCTCGGTGCAGACCATCATGCCGCTGCTGCTGGCCCCGCTCGGCGACACGAGCGGCATCACCACGGTCCCGCAGTCCAACTACCTGTACATGATGCACGTGTTCGCGCAGTACTTCGCGCTCGGCCGCTACGGCTACGCCTCCGCACTGCTGTGGGTGCTCTTCGTCCTGATCCTCGTCGTGACCGGACTCATCTTCAAGTTCACGTCCGGCGCCGTGTTCTACAACGTCGACCCGGAGGCGAAGAAGAAGTGACCACCACCGCCCTGCCGCCCAAGGCCGCCGAGTCCGCCAGGTCCGCGAAGTCCTCGCCCACCGACATACGCGTGCGGATACGCGCCAAGCGCCTCGTCCTCTACACGGTCCTCGTATCCGTCACCGGCCTGTTCCTCGGCCCCTTCGGCTGGCTGATCCTCTCCGGCCTCAAGACCCAGGGGGAGTTGGCCGCCTCACCCGTGCACTGGCTGCCCGACGCCTTCCAGTGGCACAACTTCTCCGACGCCTTCACCCAGATCGACTTCCTCGGCTACGCCCGCAACTCCCTGGTCATCGCCCTGATCTACGCCACCCTGGTCACCCTGAGCTCGGCCTGGGTCGGCTTCGGGTTCGCCCGGCTCGACGCACCCGGCAAGAAGGTGCTGTTCGGCGTGCTGCTCGGTTCGATGATGCTGCCGCAGATGGTCACCCTGCTGCCCACCTATCTGATCTTCGCCAAGCTCGGCATGGTGGACACGTACTGGCCGTGGGTGCTGTGGGGCCTGTCAGCGGCCCCGTATCTGGTCTTCCTCTTCCGGCAGTTCTTCGCGGGACTGCCGCGTGAGCTGGAGGAGGCCGCGATCGTCGACGGCTGCGGGTACGCGTCGATCTTCTGGCGGATCTTCCTGCCGCAGTCCTGGCCGGTGCTGTCCGCGAGCTTCATCATCGCCTTCACCTGGACCTGGGGCGACTACATCGCCCCGCAGTTGCTGCTGTCCACCGACCGCACCACGCTCGCCGTGGCCGTGATGACCGCCTACGTCAACGACGGCGGCACACCGGTGCCCGAACTCCAGGCCGCCGCCTCGGTGATGTACGTCGTCCCGATCCTGCTGATCTTCCTCGTCGCCCAGCGCGGATTCGTCGCCGGCATGTCCACCAGCGGCCTCAAGTGACCTTCCGTATCCCTCATCTCCCCGCTTACTGAAGGAACTTCTCCATGAACGAGACCCAGAGCTCCGGCCTGTCCCGGCGCACCCTCCTGCAGGCCGCCGGTGCCACCGCCGCCGCGTACTCGCTCATCGGTGCCACGGCCGGCACCGCGAGAGCGGACGACGCCGCCGCCCCCACCGACAAACTGGTGGTGTACCCGATCCCGAGCGGGGTGCCGACCAACTCGGCGTTCACCGTCAAGGCCCGTACGGCGGGCGGCGATTGGCAGACCGTGCCCGTCTACCGCGCCCGGGCCAAGCAGATCGACGCCAACACCGGCAGCGGCCCCGTCTTCAACTCCTCTGTCGCCACCTTCGACTTCAAGGGCACCGTCGAGGTCGCCGTCACCTCCGCCAAGGGCGCCATCGGCACGGCACGGATCCGCCCGCTGTCGTACGACACCCAGTTCACGGTGGACGGCGACACGGTGACCTTCACCCTCACCCGGCCGCGCAACCTCTCCATCGAGATCGACGGTGAGATCTTCAACAACCTCCAGCTGCACGCCAATCCGATCGAGACCCACGTCCCCGACCCGGACGACCCGGACGTCGTCTACTTCGGCCCCGGCCTGCACAAGACCACCGACAACGTGATCCAGGTGCCCAGCGGCAAGACCCTCTACCTGGCCGGCGGCGCCGTGCTGACCTCGCGGGTGGAGTTCGCGAGCGTGGAGAACGCCCGGCTGATCGGCCGCGGTGTGCTCTACAACTCGGTGAACGGCATCCTGGTCAACTACTCCAGGAACATCGAGATCGACGGCATCATGGTGCTCAACCCGAGCAGCGGCTACTCGCTCACCGTCGGCCAGTCCAAGCAGGTCACCGTCCGCAATCTGCACTCCTACAGCCATGGCCAGTGGGGCGACGGCATCGACGTCTTCTCCAGCGAGGACGTCCTCATCGAGGGCGTCTGGATGCGCAACTCCGACGACTGCATCGCCATCTACGCCCACCGCTGGGACTACTACGGCGACTGCCGCAACATCACCGTCCGCGACTCCACCCTGTGGGCGGACGTCGCGCACCCCATCAACGTCGGCACACACGGCAACACCGACAAGCCGGAGACCATCGAGAACCTCGTCTTCAGCAACATCGACATCCTCGACCACCGTGAACCGCAGATGGACTACCAGGGCTGTATCGCGCTCAACCCCGGTGACAGCAACCTGCTCAGCAACGTCCGGGCCCAGGACATCCGGGTCGAGGACTTCCGCTGGGGCCAACTCATCAACATGCGGGTCATGTTCAACAAGTCGTACAACACCTCCGTCGGCCGCGGCATCGACGGTGTGTTCATCCGCAACATGACCTACACCGGCACCCACGCCAACCCGTCCGTCATGGTCGGCTACGACGCGGACCACGCCATCAAGAACGTGACGTTCCAGAACCTCGTCATCAACGGCAAGATGATCGGCAACGGGATGAAGAAGCCCGGCTGGTACAAGTTCACCGACATGATGCCGGCGTACGCCAACGAGCATGTGATCAACCCCCGGTTCCTGAACCCCACCGAGGCGACCTCCACCGCGAAGCCCTCGATCACCAGCCCGGACAAGGCCACGGCCACGAAGAACCAGGTCTTCAACTACCTGATCACGGCAAGCGAGTTGCCGACCTCGTTCGCCGCCGAGAACCTTCCCAAGGGTCTGTCGATCGACACCGCCACCGGTCTTGTCTCCGGCCGGATCAGGGACAACGTCGGCGGCTGCACCGCCACCGTCTCGGCCACCAACAGCGTGGGAACCGCGACGCAGACCGTCACCTTCACCGTCGAGCACGCGTGACGCGGAGCCTGAGAACCACCATGGAGTCACCCGTGTTTCCCCTCAGCCGACGCAACTTCCTCGGCGCGGCGGGCCTCGTGGTCGCGGCCGGCGGCGGACTGCTGTCCGCCTCCGCCGCGGCGGCCCAGGCCCAGACCCAGGACGCCGGCGCCGCGCCCCGCGACTTCGCCCACCCCGGCCTGCTGCACAGTGCGGCCGACCTCGCCCGTATGAGGGCCGCGGTCGCAGCTCAGGAGTCGCCGGTCTACGACGGTTACCTGGTGTTCGCCGCCCACGCGCGCTCGAAGTCGACGTACACGGTCCAGAACACCGGCCAGATCACCTCCTGGGGCCGCGGCCCCACCAACTTCCAGAACCAGGCGGTCGCCGACTCGGCCGCCGCGTACCAGAACGCCCTGATGTGGTGCGTCACGGGCAACCGCGCCCACGCCGACAAGGCCCGCGACATCCTCAACGCCTGGTCGGCGTCGCTGACGATGGTCACCGGCGCCGACGGTCCGCTCGGCGCGGGCCTGCAGGTGTTCAAGTTCGTCAACGCGGCCGAATTGCTTCGGTATTCGGACTACGACGGCTGGACGGACGCCGACATCGCCCGCTGCGAGCGGTCGTTCCTCGACGTCTGGTATCCGGCGATCTCCGGTTACATGCTCTACGCCAACGGCAACTGGGATCTGACGTCCATTCAGTCCATCCTGTCCATCGGGGTGTTCTGCGAGGAACGCACGCTCTTCGAGGACGCCCTGCGGTTCGCCGCCGCCGGGGCGGGCAACGGCAGCGTCCGCAACCGGGTCATCTCGACGAGCGGTCAGGGCCAGGAGTCCGGGCGCGACCAGGGCCACGAGCAGCTCGCGGTCGGCCTGACGGGCGACGCGGCACAGGTCGCCTGGAACCAGGGCGTGGACCTGTGGGGCTTCGACGGCGACCGCATCCTCGCCAACGCCGAGTATGCGGCGAAGTACAACCTCGGCGGTGACGTCCCCTTCACCCCCGACCTCGACCGCACCGGCAAGTACATCAAGAAGACGGTCTCGGCGATCGGGCGCGCCACCCTGCCGCCGATCTACGAGATGTACTACGCCCACTACGCCGGAGTCCGCGGCCTCGACACCCCCTACACCAAGGCGGCCGTCTTCCGCGGCACCGGCGGCGCCCGCGTCGTCGAGGGCAGCAACGACGACCTCCCCAGCTTCGGCACCTTCACCTACGCCGGGACGAAGGCCCCGTCGCCGACCGTGCCGACGGCCCCGGCCGGGGTCACGGCGGTGGGTGGCGGTGACGGAGACGGTGGCGGTGGCGGCAAGAAGGTCGTCGTCGCGTGGCTGCCGTCCGCCTGGGCGACGACCTACACCGTGCGCCGGGCGACCCGCCCCGAAGGGCCGTACCAGGAGATAGCGCCGACGGTCGACGGCACAACGTATACAGACGGCAGTGTGCGCGGCGGACGCACCTACTACTACACCGTCACCGCCACCAACTCCCAGGGCGCCAGCCCCGCATCGAGCCCCGCCGCCGCGGCCGCCGGCCTCCCCGAACCCTGGGCCACCCAGGACGTCGGCGAGATGAGGGTCCCGGGCTCCGCCGCCTACGACGGCGAACGGTTCCTGCTGGAGGCGTCCGGCACCGCCGACACCTACCGCCTGGTCCATCTGCCGCTGCGCGGCGACGGCACGGTCACGGCCCGGATCGTGTTCCCGCTCAGCTCCCAGTACTCCAAGATCGGCGTCACCCTGCGCGACTCCCTCGACGCGGACGCCGCACACGCCTCGATGCTGATCCAGGGGCTGCCCCTGCACACCTGGAGCGGTGTGTTCTCGGTACGGCCCACCACCGGGGCCGCCGTCACCGGAACCGGCAGCACCCCCGTGCCGCCGACCCAGCAGCAGGCGATCACCGAGACCGCCGCCTTCCCCATCTCCAACCTCGGCACGCTGCCCGAGTCGGCGACCCCGCTGGAGGCGCCGTACGTCGAGGGCGCGGGCGACGGCTACCGGCTCCGGACGCCCTACTGGGTACGGCTGACCCGCAGGGGCCGCTGGTGCACCGGCGCCATCTCACCGGACGGCATCCGGTGGACGGAGGTCGGTCGCACCGAGGTCGCCGGTATGTCGCACACCGTATACGCCGGCCTCGTTCTCACCTCCTGCCTCGGCGTCGACGAGGAGTACGCCGAGACCGGCACCGGCGCCTTCGACAACGTCAGCGTCGTCTCCGCGACGGCCGGCGAGATCTGGTGCACACCCCGCCCGTCCCGCACCACCGCCGCGCTCAAGGCCGCGACCGGCGCCGACGCGGTGCGGCTGGCCTGGACCGACCCCGACCTCTCCGCCCGCTACAAGGTGCTGCGCGCCACCAGCTCTGACGGCCCGTTCGAGACCATCGCGACCGGTGTCGGCCCGGTCGGCTTCGGCGCCCGCCTGCGGTACAGCGATGCCACGGGCACACCCGGGACGACGTACCACTACGCCGTCGCGAAGACGAGCTGCGGCGGCCGCGGCCCGCTCTCGGACCCCGCCGCCGCGCAGATGCCGACCCCGAGCACACCCCAACTCACCTCCACCACCACGGCCTTCGCCAACCAGGGCGTTCCCTTCCGGCACCTGCTGCGCGGCTCCCACGACCCCGTACGGTTCACCGCGGACGGCCTGCCGGACGGCCTCCGCCTCGACAAACGCACCGGCCTGGTCTCCGGAACGCCCACCGAGAACGGCGAGTTCAAGGTGACGACCGGAGCCGGAAACGCGGCGGGCGACGGCACGGGCACCCTCACCCTCACCGTCGGAACACCCCCGCCCACCCCCTGGACGTACGGCGACCTCGGCGACCCCGTGCTGGACGACCGCGCCTTCGGAACCCTCGGCGTGGTCGCCATCCGCACCCCGGGCAGCACCTCGTACACCGACGGCACCTTCACCGTGCGCGGCGCCGGCGTCGACCTGACCGCCAACAACCAAGGAATGACAGGCCAGTTCGTACGACGGCCCGTCATCGGCGACTGCACGATCACCGCCCGGCTCGTCTCCCGCACGGGCGCGAGCGGCGACCGGGTGGGCCTGCTCATGGCCAAGTCGCTCTCCCCCTTCGACCAGGCCGCCGGAGCCATCGTCACCGGCGGCACCGCCGCACAGCTCATGCTGCGCACCACCGTGGCCGGAAAGTCGGCCTTCACCGGCGCCGGCACCGCCGCCACGCCCTCCCTGCTGCGACTGAAGCGCGTCGGGACCGCCTTCACCGCGGCACTGTCCACCGATGACGGCGCCACCTGGACCGACCTCGCCGGCGGCGAGATCCCCGGTTTCGGTGACGCCCCCTACTACGTGGGCCTCGTGGTCTGCTCCCGCGACCCCCTGGCCCGCTGCACCACCGAGTTCGACGAGGTGAGCATCACCCACGACTGATCCCCCCACGGATTGGAGTGCACCACGATGAGCCGCACGTCCCCCCACCAGCACCACCACACCGGTGAGTTGAGCCGTCGCGGTCTGCTGAAGACCGCCGGCGGCCTCACCGCGGCCGTCGCCCTGGGAACCGCGTCCGCCGCCACCACGGCGGACGCGGCCCCCGCGACCTGGACCCACCCCGGCATGCTGCACAACGCCGGCGACATCAACCGCGCCAAGGTCCGCGTCGCCGCCGGCACCGACCCCTGGCTGTCCGGCTGGAACAAGCTGGTCGCCAACTCCCACTCCCGGTCCACCTGGACCAACCGCGCCACCGCGACCATCATCCGCGGCGGCACCGGCGAGAACTACGGCCTGCTCTACAACGACATCGCCGCCGCCTACCAGAACGCCCTGCGCTGGAAGGTCGGCGGCACCGAGGCCAACGCCGTCTGCGCCGCGGGCATCCTCAACGCCTGGTCGAGAACGCTCACTTCGATCGGAGGCAACGCCGACCGGTTCCTCGCCGCCGGGATCTACGGCTGGCAGTTCGCCAACGCCTGCGAACTCATGCGTGACTACGCCGGGTTCGACCTCGCCGCCGCCCAGGAGATGATGGCGCGGGTCTTCTACCCCATGAACAACAGCTTCCTGACCAACCACAACGACGCCTGCATCACCAACTACTGGGCCAACTGGGACCTGTGCAACACGGCCTCGATCCTGGCCATCGGCATCCTCAACCAGGACTCCGCCAAGTACGACCAGGCCGTCACGTACTTCAAGTCCGGGGCCGGCAACGGCTCCATCGCCCACGCGGTCCCGTACCTCTACACCGACTCCGACGGCTACGCGCTCGGCCAGTGGCAGGAGTCCGGCCGCGACCAGGGGCACACCGTCATGGGCATGGGCCAGATGGGCGCCATCTGCGAGATGGCCTGGAACCAGGGCGACGACCTCTACTCGTACGACAGCCGCCGCTTCATGAAGGGCGCCCAGTACGTAGCGAAGTACAACCTCGGCCAGGACGTCCCCTTCACCACCTACACCTGGGGCACCGGCCAGAACTGCTCCCAGTCCTCCCAGACCGTGGTCTCCGCCACCTCCCGCGGCCAGGTCCGCCCCGTGTGGGCGATGCTCCACTTCCACTACAACCGTCGGCTGTCCCTGGACGACAAGTACATCTCGGCCATGTACTACAACCTCGTCGCACCCGAGGGAGGAGGCGGTGACTACGGCACCACCAGCGGCGGCTTCGACCAGCTCGGCTTCGGCACGCTGATGTACGCCAAGTAGTCGACGACACATCGTGTACGGACGATAGCGGACTGTATGCGATGTACCCCGAACAGCCTCCCGTCCGCCTCGTGCGCCGGAATACCGCGCCGAGATGTGGTGCTCTGTTGTTCACGGTGCACGATGCGCGGCGAGAAGGCTGGTGGTCGAATGACGGCAGTCCGGACAGACCCCGTGGTGAGCACGCCGTACGGAGCCGTCCGCGGCCGGTACGAGAACGGGATCGCGGTGTTCCGGGGCATCCCCTACGCGGCGCCCCCCTTCGGCCCCCGACGGTTCCGGCCGCCGGCGCCGCCCGACCCCTGGGACGGGGTGCGCGACGCCGGGGCCTTCGGGCCGACGGCGCCGAAACCGCCGTACTCCGAAGCCTTCGCGCAGTACCTGTCCGACCCGGTCGTGCCCGGCGACGACTGCCTCAACCTCAACGTATGGACACCGGAGCCGGGCCGCGGGGCCCGGCTCCCGGTTCTGGTCTGGCTGCACGGCGGCGCCCTGACCAGGGGTTCCTCGGCCGTCCCGGTGTACGACGGACAGGCCTTCGCCCGCGACGGCGTGGTCTTCGTCTCCGTCAACTACCGGCTGGGGGTGGAGGGCTACGGACTCTTCCCCGACGCCCCCGCCAACCCCGGCCTGCGCGACCAGCTCGCCGCGCTGGAATGGGTGCATCGCTCGGTCGAGGAGTTCGGCGGCGACCCCGCCCGCATCACGCTGTGCGGCCAGTCCGCGGGCGCCATCAGCTCCGGCGCCCTCCTCGCCGCGCCGCAGGCCCAGGGCCTGGTCCGGCGCGCGATCCTGCAGAGCGGGCCGCCCGAGGCCGCCGACCGCGACAAGGTACGGCGCATGGTGCGCCGGATGGCCACCCGGCTGAAGATCCCCGCCACCGCGGCCGCCTTCGCCCAGGTCGACCGCGAACTGCTGCTGCGCGTCCAGGGCGAGGTCGGCCGGCTCAGCAGCCCGGTGCTCGGCGGCCCCGCCTTCGGCATCGTCGTCGACGGCGACCTCGTCCCGCGCGACCCCCTTCAGGCACTGATCGAGGGCGACGCGGCCCGGGACGTCGAGCTGATGGTCGGCTGGACCCGCGACGAGTACCGACTCTGGCTCGTCCCCGGCGGCCTCCTCGAACGCGTCGACCGCCTCGGCGCCGTCGCCCTCGCCGGCGCCATGGCCCGCTGCCACGCCGGACACGAGGTACCGCGCGGCTACCGCCTCCTGCACCCGGACTCCGGCACCGCCGAGATCGTCGGCCAGATGGTCACCGACCACCTGCTGCGCATCCCCCTGCACCGCCTCGCCGACGCCCGCCCCGGCGCCTCGTACGTCTACGAGTTCGCCTGGCCCTCCCGCCTCCCCGACCTCGGCTCCTGCCACGCCCTGGAACTGGGCTTCGTCTTCGACACCGGCGAGAGCCCGGAGTCGGCGAAGCTGGCGGGCGAGGGCACCCCGCGCGAGCTGACGGAGGCGATGCACGGGGCGTGGGTGCGGTTCGCGGTCGAGGGCGAGCCGGGGTGGGAGGCGTGGGACGACTCGCACCCGGTTCGGATCTTCGGCGAGGAGGCGGGCTACGAGACAGCCGACGAAGCAGGCGGCGTGGGGGGCGACGTGGGAGGCGGCGACGGACCGGACGCCGTGCGCGAGACCGTACGTAGCCCGTATACCGCATACGGTCCACGGGATCCGGAATTCGCTCTGTGGGCCGCAGAAACGGCCGAGCCCGCCGCGTCGGCAGACGCCACCCCTGCGGGATCTCCGGGACCCCCGGGATCGACGCCCGCGTCGGCACTTCCTCACGGTTCGTCGACGCGCGGCACGGAACTGCGGTCAGTGGTCCGGCGTCTCCGGCTCCCCGGCGCGGTCCGTCGGCAGTGAGCCGGACCGTGCCCTCAGGCTCGGCCGACCTTCAGGCTCCGTCGGCCTTCAGCGGCGCCACCGAGTCCCGTACCACCACATGCGTGCCCAGCAGCAGATGCTCGTCCGGGGTGTTCGGTTCGCGCCCCAGGGCGGTGCGTACGGCGAGCCTGCCCAGTTCCTCGTAGGGAACGTGCACGGTCGTCAGCGCGGGATGCAGATCACGGGCGAACGGGATGTCGTCGTACCCGGCCAGCGACACATCGCCCGGCACACTCAGGCCCGCCTCGTGCAGGGCGGTGAGCGCACCCGCCGCGACCATGTCCGTGGCGGCGACCACGGCCGTGAAGTCCAGCTTGCGCTCCAGCGCCTCGCGCATCAGCCGGTGCCCCGAGTCGCGGGTGAAGTCGCCGTGCAGCACCAACTCCTCGGCGGGCTCGACCCCGCGCGCCCGGTGGGCCGCCAGATAGCCGCGCTCACGGCCCTGCGCCGTGCTGTGATCGGACTTGCCGCCGAGGTACAGCACCCGCTGGTGGCCCTGGGCGAGGACGTGTGCGACCAGGGCGTACGCGCCGCCCTCGTTGTCGTACTCGATGACCGTGACCGGCGCTCCGGGGCCCAGCGGCGGGCGGCCGCACAGCACCAGGCGGGAGCCGGCCGAGGCCAGCGAGTCGGCCATACGGCGGGTGCGCTCGCGGTATTCGACGGTGTCCGCACCGCCGCCGACCAGGATCACGGCGGCGGCCCGCTGCGCCCGCATCATCTCCACGAACTCCTGCTCGTGGCGGGCGTCCCCCTCCGTGCTGCACACCAGGCACAGATGGCCGAGCCGCATCGCCTCGCGCTCCACACCGTGCGCCATCAGCGCGAACGACGGACCGGTGATGTCCTCCAGCACGAACGCCAGCGTGGGTGTGGCGACGCCCGCGATCGCCTTGGCGCGCGCGTCGGCGACGTAGTCCATCTCCTGGACCG
Source organism: Streptomyces sp. RG80 (assembly GCF_040446465.1). Lineage (NCBI taxonomy): Bacteria > Bacillati > Actinomycetota > Actinomycetes > Kitasatosporales > Streptomycetaceae > Streptomyces > Streptomyces sp. RG80. The sequence goes on from NZ_JBEAAJ010000003.1 coordinate 508,245, forward strand.
CCCGCATCACCCGGTTCCGGGTCGACGCGCTCACCGGGTAGACCCCGCCCAGCACCCGCGACACGGTCGACGCGGACACCCCCGCACGCGCCGCCACGTCCCGGATCGTGCTGCGGCTCGCGTCCTCGCTCTTCCTGGTCATGCCTGCCTCGTCCCTCTCCCCGGGCTCGGTGGCCCACCCCTCGGGAACTGCGGCAACATGGATGGAAACCGGTTCCCGATGCGGAGGCTAGCAGCGGGGGAGGGCCGGGACGAGGGAGATGCGGAAGGAACCGTGGCGGCCCCGGCGCCTGTTCGGGCTCAGGCCTTCGTCAGCGTGCCCGCGATGGACGCGATCGCCTCCGGACCCACCCGGCAGCAGCCGCCGATCAGCCGGGCCCCGGACTCCCGCCAGGCGCGCACCTGGCCGGGGGCGAAGGAGGAGCGGCCGTTCCAGGCGCGGGCCTCGGCGTCCCAGGCCTCGCCGCTGTTGGGGTAGACGACGACCGGCTTGCCGGTGACACGGGCGGCGATCTCGACCGCGGCGTCGACGTCCTCGGGCGCGCAGCAGTTCACACCCACCGCGATCACCTCGTCCGCGTCGGCGGCCTGGGCAAAGGCCTCCTCCAGGGGCTGGCCGGCCCGCGTCCGCCGACCGTCGACCGAATACGAAAGCCAGGCGGGTGTATGCAGTCCACGCACCGCCCGCAGCAGCGCCTCCGCCTCGTCGGCGTCCGGCACCGTCTCCAGTGCCAGTACGTCGGGTCCGGCGGCGGCGAGGACCTCCAGTCGGGGCCGGTGGAAACGCTCCAGCTCCTCGACGCTCAGTCCGTACCGTCCCCGGTACTCGGAGCCGTCCGCCAGCATCGCGCCGTACGGCCCGACGGACGCCGCCACCCACAGCGGCCGCGTGACGCCCTTGGCGTGCGCCTGCGAGGCCGCCTCGCGGGCCAACTCGACGCTCGCCGTGAGCAGTTCGACCGCCCGCTCACGCGTGATGCCGCGCTTGGCGAACCCTTCGAAGGTGGCCTGGTAGCTGGAGGTGATCGCCACGTCCGCGCCCGCCTCGAAGTAGGCGAGATGCGCCTCGGTGATCGCCTCGGGCCGCTCGGCGAGCAGCCGCGCCGACCACAGCTCATCACTGAGATCGTGCCCGGCGGACTCGAGCTGGTTGGACATACCGCCATCGAGCACGACGGTCCCGGCGGCGAGAGCCTCGGCGAGAGAGGAGTTGCTGGTCATGCCGACGACGGTACTCCGAGGACGACAGCCACACCGGGCACGTCCACCCCGCGAACAGACCCGGCGCGCCGGAACGTGATCTTGCGGGCCTCGACCCGGCCCAGCTGAAGGATTCCCGAGGGCATCGATGTGGCACAGGCCGCAGCCGTGACGCTCGGTTCGTTTGCCGGATGTCCCGCCAATGCCCCCGCCGATGCCCCCACCGATGCCCCGCCTCCTACGCCGCGTGCCGCCCGCCCCGCCCCCTGCCCCCGCGCCGGTTCCTGGTCGCCGGGACCGCGAGGCCGCCCAGGAGGCCGAGGCCGAGGGCGTAGGGCCACCAGCTGAGGCGGTCGTCCTCGGCGGCGCCGGCGGTGCGGGTCGCCAGGGCGGCCGAGGAAGAAGTCCCGGTCGGGGTGGGGGACTTGGTCGCGGCGATCGCGGTGAGGACGACGTCGTTGCCGTCGCCGGCCCGGTAGCTGATCCGGTAGGTGGTGTCGGCGAGCTTTACCCTCGCCCCCTCTTTCAGCCCCGTGAACGCGCCGCCGGTCTTCGAGCTCCCGGTGTGGTTGAGCACGGTGATGGTCTCGCGGGCCGGCTCGGTCCCGGCGGCCGCGAGGTCGAGGTCGCCGGCCAGCCGTACCGTTCCGGTCACCTTCAACGGCTTGTCCCGCAGGACGAGTTCGCCCTGCGCGCTCTGGGCGTAGTTCCCCGAGACCGTGATCCCGCCGGCGACGACCCCGTTGTTGGTGACCGAGCCCTTCACCGTGCCCTTGCCGCTCAGCGTGGTCGCCACCCGCAGCCCCGCCGTACCGACGTCGAGACGTGCCCCGGACGTGGTCAGCCGGATCGCCTTGCTGCGCTTCAGGGTCGCGCCCTGGCGCAGGGCGAGCGTGCCCTTCTTCACCGTCGTGGCCCCCGTGTACGTCACCCCGCTCCCCGTCAGGGTCGTCGACGCGGTGCCGGACTGGGTGAGCGATCCGCTGCCGCTGAGCCGCGACAGGGTCAGGGCCTTGCCGGCGTTGTTGAGCACCAGGGAGCCGTTGTTCACGACCTTGTACAGACTGCCCGCGGTATACAGTCCACCGTCGCCGCCCGACCGCCCGCTGCCCAGCCGCAGCACCGCGCCCTTCTCGACGGTGGTCGAGCCGTCGTAGTACTGCACGGCGGCGAAGGTGACGTCGTTGCCGCGCGTCCCCGCGATGACGACGTCCCCGGCTCCGGGCGCGGACAGCGTGTCGTGGAAGCGGCCGCCGCCGATGGGGGCGCCGAGCGTCACCGGCCCGTTGTAGTCGAACGTGAGCAGCGACCGGGACCGCGCGGCGAGGAGGTTGATGTAGACCGTCTTCGCCGTACCCGGCATGAAGATCCTGTGCGTCGTCCCGTCGCCCCAACGGACGTTAGCGCCCTTGATGTTGGTGCCGCGCTTGTTGACGTTCTTGCGCGCGGGCGTCCAGTTCAACGAGGGGTCACTGAGCGAGGGGTCGGTGTCGCCGCCCTGGTTCGACCAGCTGTACTGGCCCGTCAGGACGACCTTGCTGCCGGGGCGGGACTGGATGTTGATGTCGCTGCCGTACTCGCGCTGGTAGAAGTCCATGCCCATGGTGACGGTCTGGCCCAGCGGGGTGTCCACGGTCCAGGTGCCCTGGTTGAGGACCTTGCGGACGTGGGGCAGCCGGGTCGCGAACTCGGGGCGTCCGGCGTTCGCCTGGGTGCCGTTGTCGATCACACCGGAGAACGAGCCGGACGTCAGGTCCCAGGTGCCCCAGAGGAAGCGGGGTTGGGTGATCAGCCCGGAGCCGCTGATCGTGCCCAGGTTGTAGGCGGTGTTCTTCAGGGCCAGCCGCAGGGTGCCGTCGACCCGGATGTTGTCCTGGTTGAGCGCGAACTGCGGGGTGCCGTAGGGGAAGTGGCCGATCAGGCCCGTCGATCCGCCGTTGCCGTACTGGAGCGTCGCCCCGCGTGCGACCGTGATCGCGGGCGCGTCGGGGTCGGTCGTGGTGACGTACGGATGGTTGCCGCCCTGGATCGACACCTTCTGCCGCTGCCGGGACTTGGGCAGGGTGAAGTCGCTGTTCCGGGTCAGGATCAGCGTCCCGCTGCCGCGCACGGTGAGGGTGCCCTCGCCGCGGAAGACGCCGTCGTACGTCGTCGTCCCGGAGGGCACGGTGACGACCGTGTCGCCGCTGAGGGTCACGTCGCGGCCCGCGAGGACGTCGGCGGTGGCGTCGCGGGTGCCGGCGGCCGCGGCGGGGGGAGCGGTGACCAGGAGGGCGACCGCCGCCAGGGCGCCGGCGGCCGCTGCTGTCTTGTGGGTATGGCTGCGCACGGTGGGGAGACGGGCCGGACCACCGGCCGATAACAGAAAAGTGCCGTTGCTGACGTGGCCCGACAGAAAGCGCCTTCTCTTGTCTCGTCCGACCCGTTGACCTCGTGGTTCCCCAGCCTTACCTTTCGGCTGTTCGCAAAGACAACAGATGTTCTCAATATCGAACATCACTCTCAGGACACCCCCATCCGAGAGGCATTCCGTATGAGCCGCACTCCCGACGTCCCCGACCGACGACGACTGCTGAAGGGCGCCCTGGCCGCGGGCGCCCTGGCCGCGACCCCCACGGTCGTGGCCCCCGCCGTCGCCGCAGCAGCCCCCGGTCCGCGAAAGGCGCCCCCCTTCGTGAACCCGCTCGTCCGCAACCGCGCGGACCCCCACATCCACCGTCACTCCGACGGCTTCTACTACTTCACCGCCACCGCCCCCGAGTACGACCGGATCATCCTGCGCCGCTCCCGCACCCTGAACGGGCTCGCGAGCGCCGCCGAGTCGGTCATCTGGACCAAGCACGCCACCGGCCCCATGGGCGCCCACATCTGGGCGCCGGAGATCCACCGCGTCGGAGGCAAGTGGTACATCTACTTCGCCTCCGCGCCCGCCGAGAGCGTGTGGGACATCCGCATCTGGGTCCTGGAGAACGCGAGCCCCAACCCCTTCAAGGGGACGTGGGTCGAACGCGGTCAGATCAAGACGGCCTGGGAGACGTTCTCCCTGGACGCCACCACCTTCACCCACCGCGGCACCCGCTATCTCGCCTGGGCCCAGCACGAGCCCGACATGGGCAACAACACCGCGCTGTGGCTGTCCAGGATGGCCAACCCGTGGACCCTGACGGGGCCTCAGGTCCGCCTGTCCACACCCGAGTACGACTGGGAGTGCATCGGCTACAAGGTCAACGAGGGCCCGGCGGTCATCGCCCGCAACGGCCGGCTGTTCATGTCGTACTCGGCCAGCGCCACCGACTTCAACTACTGCATGGGCCTGCTGACCGTCGACGCGGACGCCGACCTCATGAACCCGGCCAACTGGTCCAAGTCGCCGACCCCGGTCTTCACCAGCAACGACACCACCAAGCAGTACGGGCCCGGCCACAACAGCTTCACCGTCGCCGAGGACGGCCGCAGCGACGTCCTCGTCTACCACGCCCGCCAGTACAAGGACATCGTCGGCGACCCGCTGAACGACCCCAACCGGCACACCCGCGTCCAGAAGCTCGGCTGGAACGCGGACGGCACCCCGAACTTCGGCATACCGGTGGCGGACACCGCCACGGACACGGAGGTTGCGTCATGAGACGTGTGTACGCGGTACTGCTCGCCCTCTGTCTGGCGCTGGCCGGCGCCCTGGTCACCGCGGGGCCCGCCCAGGCCGCCGCCCTGACGATCCCCAACGGCGTCCAGTTCACGGACAGTTCGGGAAATGCCCTGCACGCCCACGGCGGCGGGGTCATCAAGGTCGGGTCGTACTACTACTGGTTCGGCGAGAACCGCAACGCCGACAACACCTTCCGGTACGTGTCCGCCTACCGCTCCACCGACCTGAAGAACTGGGAGTTCAGGAACAACGTCCTGACCCAGTCCTCCGCCTCGGAGCTCGGCACCGCCTACATCGAGCGGCCCAAGGTCATGTACAACGCGTCCACCGGCAAGTTCGTGATGTGGATGCACAAGGAGAACGGCACCGACTACAGCGAGGCCCGCGCCGCCGTCGCCGTCTCCGACACCGTCGACGGGAACTACACCTACCAGGGCAGCTTCCGTCCGCTCGGCACCCACATGTCCCGTGACATCACGACGTTCGTCGACACGGACGGCACCGGCTACATGGTGTCCGCCGCCAACGAGAACTACGACCTGCACATCTACAAGCTCAACTCCGCCTACACCGCCATCGACAGCCTGGTCGCCAACCCCTGGGCCGGCGGTCACCGCGAGGCCCCGGCGCTGTTCAAGCGGGGCGGCGTCTACTTCATGCTGACGTCGGGCGCGACCGGCTGGAGCGCCAACCAGCAGCAGTACGCCACCGCGACCTCACTGGCCGGACCGTGGACGTCGATGGCGAACGTCGGCGACTCCACGACGTACAACTCGCAGACCGCGTACGTCCTTCCCGTGCAGGGCACTTCGGGCACCTCGTACCTCTACATGGGCGACCGCTGGGGCAACTCCTTCGGCGGCACCGTCAACGACTCCCGTTATGTGTGGCTGCCGTTGGCCTTCCCGAGCTCCACCACGATGTCGATGTCCTGGTACCCCGAGGTCACCGTCGACGCGGCCGCCGGGACGATCTCCGGAACGAGCGCGACGTACAACACCCTGATCGCCCGCAACAGTTCGAAGTGCGTCGACATGCCGAACCAGTCCCTGTGGCAGGGCATCGCCGCCACCCAGTACACCTGCAACGGCGGCGGCAACCAGAAGTTCTGGTTCAAGGACCTTGGCACCGGCTACTACCAGCTCGTCGGCCGCGGCAGCTCCCTGTGCCTCCAGGAGAACTCCACCAACGTCACCCAGGAGAACTGCGGCAGCGCGACCAGCCAGCAGTGGAGCCTCACGGCCTCGGCCTCCGGCAGCTACTGGCTCGTCAAGGCCCGAGCCAGCGGGGAGTGCCTGGACGTGAACGGCGCGTCCACCGCCAACTCCGCCGCGATCATCACGTACACGTGCAACGGAGCGACCAACCAGCAGTGGACGCGCGGTACCTGATGCCCGATCAGGCGAGCAGGTCGATCGCGTCGATCGAGGTGCCCGCGCTGAGATAGGACGTCGTCCCCGAACCGCTCACCACGTTGATCTTCAGGATGTTGTACTGGCTGGTGTCCGTGAGCCACGCACTCGCCGGAACGCTGTAGGTGAACGTGTAGTTGTTCCCCCGGTAGGACCCGTTGGTCAGCGACCGGGTGTTCGGCTGGGTGGGCGGGGAGGGGATCGCGGAGGTCCAGGTGTCGTTGACGACGACCTGCGGCCGGCCGTTGGCGTAGGCCGTCGTCACGCCGATGCGCAGGGTGTGCGCGGCGGCGGCCTGGGCCGCGGTGAGCTTGAAGTACACCAGCAGACCGCTGTTGACGTCCTTCCAGAGATAGCAGGGGAAGGCCGAGGTCTCGCTGCCGCTGCCGATGACCACGTTGCCGGTCCACGCCGAGGCGCGGACGTCGGACGGGTGGGCGTACGTCATCAGATCGGCGTTCTTGAAGCCGCTCGGCGTGCCGTTCCAGTCGTTGATCCGCCAGATCGCGGTCGCGTTGCTCGGGTCGTTGGACGACGGGATCGCGATGCTGTTGAGCGTGGTCGTCCCACCGGCGGATACCGTCACCGATGTGCTGTATACAGACAACTCGCCCTTGTAGACACTCAGCGTGTACGTCCCCGGCAGCACCCCGGAGATCGAGAAGTAGCCGTCCGACGACCGGGCCGAACCCCAGTACTGCGCGGCCGAGTTGGCGATCCCGACCGTGTACGCGTACGACGTGTTCCGCCCGGTGATCCCGACGCCGGCGACCCGGCCCCGCCCGCTCGCCGCCACGTACCCGGACAGGCCCAGCGAGTCCGCCCAGGAGGTGGTGAGGGTGCCCGGGTACAGCGCCGAGGAGGGTGCGCCGCCGTCCGTGAGGGCGATGACGTACGGACCCTGGAGGCCGAAGCGCTGGTCCTCGGTCTGGTTCTGGCCGTAGTAGAGGATCTCGTAGAGGCCGCCGCCGTCCGCGCTCTGGTGGCGCAGCAGGGAGCGGTAGAAGGGGCCGCCGGAGGCCTTCTCGTGGTTGGAGCGGACGACGTACAGGCCGACGCTTCCGGTGGTCCAGCCGACGTAGTTGTAGTCCATCACCCGGAGCTTGGAGTAGTGCTTCGAGCGGGTCTGGCCGTCGGACTTCGCGAAGACGTCCGAGGCCTCGATGGTGGTGGGGGCGTAGGTGTAGGAGTCGGGCTCGTCGTTGAGGAACAGGCCCGCCCTGGTGCGCAGGATGTAGCGGGTCGCGGACACCGACGTGTCGGCCTTGTTGGTCCACAGGTAGACGTTGTTCTCGCCGCTGCGGGCCGCGTAGTAGTGCTTGAGCGTGCCGTACGTGACCGAGATCAGGATCGTCGAACCCGACTGCTTGATGGTCACGGTGGAGCTGCCGAGGCCGGACTCGATGTGCGAGTTCTTGCCGTCGTAGCCCTGGTACTCCGTGCCGCGGTAGACCAGCGAGGTCAGGTCGCCGTTGGACTTGCTGACCTTGAAGACGAGGTTGGCGCCGGTGTCGACGACGTAGTTCGAGCCGTCGTCGGACCAGCCGAAGGTGGCGGCGGACGCGCTCTGGGCGAGCGGACCGGCGAACGCGACCGTGCCTGCGGCGGCCGCGGCACCGACGACGAAGGTGCGGCGTCCGACCGGTCTGTTTACGGCGGATTCGGACATGGGGGTGCCTCCTTCGAGACATGTGGGGGTGGTGCGGGTGAGAGCGAGGGTGACAGTTGAATCGATTTCGCGAAAGGGCTTTCGCTCGCTGGAGGTTGGCAATCTTGTGAAATCTGCCCGAGGTCTAGAAAGCGCTTGCCGAAGGGGGTACGGTCCAGCCGCCAGGCCTTGTCGTGTGTCGTAGGAGCCTCGAATGAGACGTTTCAACCTCGCCGTACTGGCGACGGTCGCCCTGAGTGCCGGACTGACCGCCGTACCGGCCCACGCCGCGCCCGAGCGGCACCGCCCGCTCGGCCTCGAGAACTGCACCGCCACCGCCTGCCACTTCGACGTCCCGGCGGGCACGTACGACGTGTCGGTCCTGCTCGGCGGCGACGCCGCGTCGAGCACGAGCGTCAGCGGCGAGACGCGCCGCTCGCTGCTCCCCGAGACGGCCGCCCCGGCCGGCGAACGCGTCGCCCGCAGCTTCACGGTGAACGTCCGCACCCCCGAGGGCGAACCCACCGGCCCGGCGGGCACCGCCGGCCTGGACCTCGTGCTCGGCGGCACGGCCCCCGCTCTCGCCGACATCAGGGTCACCCCGGCCCGGCACGCCCGGCAGGTCTTCCTCGTCGGTGACTCCACGGTCTGCGACCAGCCCGGCGACCCGTACTCCGGCTGGGGCCAGCAGCTGCCCCAGTACCTGCGCAAGGGCGTCTCCGTCGCCAACTACGCCGACTCCGGCGAGAGCACGGTGACCTACCTCGCCAACCCCCAGCTGTTCGCCACCGTCCAGCCGCTGATCCGGCGCGGCGATCTCGTTCTGGTCCAGCTCGCCCACAACGACAAGACCACCGACGAGGTGACCTACCGGACGAACCTGGAGACTCTGGTCGCCGGTATCCGCGAAAAGGGCGGTGAGCCTGTCCTCGTGACGCCGATCGTGCGACGCTGGTTCAACTCCGACGGCACCCTGAACAACAACACCGCTCTCCTGGTCAACGGCCTCGGCGTCGACCACCCCGCAGTCATCCGCTCGGTCGCCGCCGCGCAGGACGTCCCGCTGATCGACTTGACGGCGAAGACCAAGTCGGTCGTGGAGGCCTTGGGAGTCGAGGGTTCCAAGGCGCTCTACCTCTACAACGAGAAGCGGGACAACACGCACACGTCCGTGCACGGGGCCACGGTGTACGCCGAGTTCGTGCGCGACGAACTCGTCGCCCAGCACCTGCTGCCGGCAGGCCGGGTGCGGACGGAATGAGCCCCTGGGGCGCCTCGACCGGAACCGAGGCGCCCCAGGCCTTGCCCTGTGTCAGACCCCGAAAGAGAGCCGATGCACCTCCCACTGCCTCCCGACGACCGCACCCGCAGCCCGTACACCGGTTACACCCGCGCCCACTGGGAGGCCGCGGCCGACGCCCTGCTCGCCGCGACGGAGCCGTACGCCGCCGAGGGCGGCGCCCTCTACCACTTCCCCGGCGACCGCTCGAGCTGGTCCGGCCGGCTCTCCGACGGCCTGGAGGGCTACGCCCGTACGATCCTGCTGGCCGCCTTCCGCCAGGACGAGACCGCCCTCCAGCGCTACGCCGAAGGGCTCGCGGCCGGTGTCGACGGCATCTGGCCCCGCATCGAGGACCGCAGCCAGCCGCTGGTGGAGGCGGCGTCGATCGCGGTGGCCCTGCGCCTGACCCGCCCGCTGCTGTGGGACCGGCTGGACGAGGGGGTACGGCAACGCGCCGCGGCCTGGCTCGGCGACGCACTGACCGCCGAAGCCTGGCCCTGCAACTGGGAGTTGTTCCCGGTCACCGTCGGCGGCTTCCTCCAGGAGATCGGCCACGAGGTGGAGGCGTCCCGCAAGGCGATCGACCGCGGGCTCGGGCGGATCGAGGAGTGGTACGTCGGCGGCGGCTGGTACACGGACGGCGACGGCCGGAAGTTCGACTACTACAACGGCTGGGCGATGCACCTGTATCCGGTGCTGCACGCCTGGTTCGCCGACGACAGCCGACTGTCGACCGTATACGGCGAACGGTTGGAGGCCCACCTCGCCGACTACGCCCGTCTCTTCGGCGGCGACGGCGCCCCCATGCACCAGGGCCGCTCACTGACTTATCGTTTCGCCACCACGGCTCCGCTGTGGCTCGGCGCCCTCACCGGCCGTACCCCGCTCACCCCGGGGCAGACCCGGCGGCTGGCGTCCGGGGCGCTGAAGTACTTCCTCGACCGGGATGCGGTGAACTCCGAAGGGCTGCTCACCCTCGGCTGGCACGGCCCCGACCCCGCCGTCCTCCAGGGCTACTCGGGCCCCGCCTCGCCGTACTGGGCGAGCAAGGCCTTCCTCGGCCTGCTCCTACCGCCCGACCACGAGGTGTGGACGGCCGAGGAGGAGCCCTCCCCGGTCGAGCTCGCCGACGAGGTGCGGCCGGTCGCCGCCCCCAACTGGCTGCTCCAGTCCACCCGTTCGGACGGCCTGGTGCGCCTGCACAACCACGGCAGCGAGGACGTCCGCTACGACCCGTACTACACGCGCCTCGCCTACTCGACGGTGACGGCACCGGCACCGTCGTACGACAACAGCGTGATCGTCGGCGACGATCCGAGCCGTACGGACATCGAACCGCTCGGGACCGGCGACGGCTGGGTGGCCTCGCGGCACCTGGTCGGGGACGGGGTCCGGGTGACCAGCCTGGTGCTGGCAGAGGGCGCGGTGGAGGTGCGGGCCCATCTGGTCGCGGGGGCGGCCCCCGGCACGCCGGTGCGTGTGACCGGGTGGGCCGGGACGGACGGCGTACGCACCGAACTGCGGCAGGTGCACGGTGAGTCGACCGGGGACGGGCCCACCCTGTTCGTGGCCCTGGCCCGGCTGACCGCCGAACCGGATCCCGCGCCGCTCGACAAGCTGGTGAGCGTCCGGGTGGACGACGCGGGCGCGCTCCACGTCCGCTGGAGCACCGGGCGTGAGGTCCGGGCACGGCTGGACGGCTCCGGCGTGGAGGTCGGCTGACCCCCTCGGGCAGGATGGGGATCATGGGTGGGAGAGACGAACTGACCGCACTGCTGGGGCGGGCCGGGCTGGAACTCGTGGGGGACCGGCGCGTCGAGGAGGTGCTGCCGCCGCCGTTCGCCTGGCGGCGGGTCGCCGCCTGGGAGGCCGAGCCGGCCGTCCGGGTCCGCTCGGACCGAACCGACCTGGTGGACGAACTCAACGCGCAGTGGCACCGGTTGGCGACCGAGGCAGGGGTCCTCGACGCGGACGGGGTGTTCCTCCTGCACACCTCCGGCAGCGGCGGCTGGGTCCGGGTCCGGCTCACCGAGGACTGGGACCTCGCCGGAGTGCTGGGCGAGCGGCCCGGACAGCCGGAGTTCGTCACGCTGTCGCCGGACGGGGACATGCTGCTGGGCGCCACGACCGAGGAGTACGACGTCTGGCTGGTCTCCGTCGACCGGCTCAGGCAGCGGCAGGAGGAGGCCGCGCGGGCGGTGGCCGCGGAGACGGCGGAGGACCGGGCGGCCGCCTGGACGAAGCTGTTCGAGGGGCCGAAGCCCACGGAGCGGATGCTCGACGCGTGGGCCAGGGGGCTCTCGCTCAACCCGGCGGCCCCGGCGGAGCTGCGCGTCCGCCTGGTGGAGAGATCTCCCTACACGCTCTACAGCCGGCTGCCGACGGAGGTCGTGGACGCGGTCCTGGCCCATCCGGACTGGACGATGAGGAAGGCGGCGGCGGAGTCCTCGCCGGACCTCACCCCCGAGCAGTGGTCCCGCCTGATCCTCGGGGAGCGGGAGGAGCGGCACCGGTGGCTCGCCACCATGCTCGCCGCGGAGCGCTGGGCCAGGATCCCCGAGGAGACCTGCCGCAGGCTCGCCGCGGACCCGTCCGCCCGCGTGCGCTCCGAGACCGCCCGCCTCAAGGGGCTGCCCGACGCCTTGGCCGTCGAGCTGAGCGCCGACCCGGACGGTGGCGTACGGGCCGTGGCCTGTCTGACGGCCTGGCCGCACCTCGACACGCGGGCGCGCGAAGCCCTTCTGGCGGACCCGCACGGCACGGTCCGCGCTCGGGCCCTGCTGCTGCACCACCGTGAACACCCCATGCCTCGCTCGGTGTTCGAGGCGTCGGCCGTCCAGCGCGACGCGCTGGAGAGCTGCCTGCTGGAGCGCGAACTCGTCGAACGCCTCGTACGGCACGGGGAGTTGGGTGAGCGCCGCGCCCTCGCGGCCAACCCCCGGCTGGCCCCGGACCTCGTCGCCCTCCTCGCAGAGGACCCCGACGACAGCGTCCGTGCCGCGGTGTCGACACGAGCCGACCTCACCGAGGAGCAACGCGCGGCGATCCGCATCGACTTCGACCCCCGTCAGAGCTCCCACGCCTTGGACTGGGTCGTGGCCCTGCACGACGACGAGGAAGCCATGCGCCGCCTCGCCGCCTCCTCCCACCCGCTCGTACGCCGAAGCGTCGCCCGCGCCCGGCACCTCCCCGCGGACGTCGTCGAACGCCTCGCCCGCGACGAGGACCGAGTCGTCCAGCTGTTCCTCGCCGAGTCCTGCGACGACGCGCCCGCCGAGATGCTGATGCGGGTGTGGCAGTGGTGGGACGGCAGCCTCACCGCCCCCGACCGGCCGCGCGGCCACCCCAACTTCCCCCGCCACGACCTCCTCCGGTACGCCGACGACCCGAGCCCGCGGATGCGCCGACTGGCCCTGGACGACCCGGAGTCCACGCCCGACCTGGTGGAACGGCTCAGCCGGGACCCCAGCGACGAGGTGCGCCACCGCGTCGCCACCGACCCGCGGCTGTCGGCGTTCGCCGCCGCGCGGCTGCTGGAGGATCCGCATGAGCACATCCGGCAGGCCGCCGCGCTCCACCCCCGCCTGCCGGCACGCCTGTTGACCGGGTTGCTGAGGGGCGGAGGAGTCGAGACGGCCGCCCGGAATCCGGCGCTGCCCGTCGACGTCATGCACCGGATGGTCGAACTGATCAACCCCTCGGCCACGGAAGCCGGGTGACCCCGACGAACACGCCCAACGCCACCGCGGTCCAGAGGGCGAAGAGGCCGAACTCGCCCCACAGCGGCACGGATTCGGGAGCCACGACATAGCCGAGCCGGTCCACGCCCCACCCCGCCGCCATCGCGGTCATGACGATCACGGCATCCGCCCAGCCGAGGGCGGTGAGACAGGCCCCCATGGCGGCGCTTGCCGCCCACCAGCAGCGTCGTCACCGCCGGTGCCCCCGTCCGCGTACCTCGACCGGCGAGACGTGCGGAACGGGGGAGGAGGTTGTACGGAGGGCCGCCGTCAGGGCGTCAGGCGGGTGATCTTCAGGGTCTTCGTGGTCGGCGACGCGCCCGTCAGGGCGCTCGCGTACGACGGCTTCACGGGCACGGACGCCCAGGTCAGGGTGCCGTCCTTCTGGACCGCGATGTCACCGGTGATTCGGGTGTCGACCACCTTGTCCGCGCTCTGGAACTTGCCGTTCCAGTCGATGAGCCGCAGATGGGTGCCCGCGAACGTGCCGGTGCAGGTGCCGGCCTTGCACTTGGCGTTCTTGATCGACTCCCAGGAGAGCAGGAGCCGGTCCTTGCCATACGGGGCGAGGCGGACGTTGACGTGTTCCGTGCCCTTGGTGCTGGACAGGCGGATCGCCTTGCCCGCGGCCGGGGTGTTGCGGTTCTTGAGGAAGGCGACGGCGACCTGGTGGGTGCCGGTCTGCGGGGTGACCGTCCAGCCGCGCCCGCTGGAGTCGTCGGGGTTCTTCTTGGCCGAGGCGGCACCGCGGGAGGCGAAGGCGGTGGCGTAACGGCCGGTGGCGGACTTCACCAGGTCGCCCGTACGGCCCGCGAACGTGCCGCCGCAGTAGCCCGCCCAGCACTGCTCGCGCTGTACGACCGGCGCGTTGTCGGGGGCGCCGATGCCCGTCGACACGAACAGGCCCGAGCGCCAGTCGTCGAAGCAGAGGGAGGTGAAGGCGCCGGTCTTCTCCGGGTACAGGGCGATGCCCTCGTTGTGGCTGCACCCCCAACTCCAGCCGCCGCTCGTCTTCTTGCCCTTGGCGCTGATGTACTGCATCTTGTCGCCGAAGTGCCCGTCGGCGAAGCCGCCCGCCCCGTGCACCACGAAGTACGCGCCGTACTTGGCGCCGTTCCAGGTGAGTTGACCGTCGAGGGTCGGCGAGGTGTCGTTCGTCGACGTGCCGGTGAGCTTGGTCTGGAAGGTCTTCTTGCCGTTCGTGTACCGCACGATCGCGGCCGCCGTCTCCTTCCACTTGTTGGTGTCGGAGACCCGGGTGAGCAGCGCGAACCCGTCGTTGTGCGCGACCAGACCACCGACCTCCTTGGCGCCCTTGACGACCGTGTCCGCGCCCGCGCGCTTGCCGGCAGCGGTAAGCGGAGTGACGTGGATGCCGTCGGAGGCCGGCCAGGCCAGGCGCAGGGTGCCGTCCGGGGCGGCCGCCGTCGCCGTCCGCGTCCACTCCCGGCTGTTGTTGTAACCCGCCGTCAGATAGGGGAACTTGGCGGCCAGCGTCACCGTACTGGTGGTGGGGGTGAGACCGGAGGCGGCGGTCGTGCTGGCCCCGGCCGTCGCGTACCAGGCGCCGACGAGGGCGGCGGTGGCGGCGAGCCCCGCGATCACGGGCTTGCGGGCGCCACGGATACGGCGGTGACTGGTGCTGCGTCTTGCTGAAGTCATGCCCTCAAGTGGCCGCCGGTGCGGAAAGGGTTGCCGTGCTCGTTGATCTCTTCCGAGGCCGTGCAGAACAATCCCCGCATGACTTCCGCCATCCGCCGCACCACCATCGACTGCGCCGACGCCTACGCCCTCGGCCGCTTCTGGTCCCAGGTCCTCGACCTGCCCCTGCACGAGGACGACCACCCCGGCGACGAGGAAGCACTCATCGAGGGGGCGGGGCTGCTCTTCGTCACCGTGCCGGAGCCCAAGACGGTCAAGAACCGCGTCCACCTGGACGTCCAGCCGCAGGACCGCACCCGCGACGAGGAGGTCGAGCGCCTGCTCGGCCTGGGCGCCAAGGTGTTCGACGACCAGCGCCGGCCGGACGGCACGGGCTGGGTGGTGCTGGCCGACCCGGAGGGCAACGAGTTCTGCGTGGAGCGCAGCGCTGCAGAACGCGGCGAGCAGGAGGAGACAGGCTGACCGGCCGGCGACAGTTCGGCGAGCACCGAACCGATGCGCTCCTAGCGTGCCGCCATGACCGAAAGTCCGCAGGAAACCCCCGCACAGGCCGTCACCGGGATGGTCGACCACGTCCTCGCCCTGGCCGCGACCTGGACCGTCTGGGACGGCAGACCGCTCGAGAGCGATGGCCGTGTCCACACCCCGCACAAGGCGATCCGCCGGGTCGCCGACCACCTCGTGGACCATCTGGCGGAGATGGAGGCCCGGTTGGCGGGCGTCGCTCCCCAGCCGGACCACTGGCACGCCTCGGCGATCACGACCGAGGCCGACCTCGCCCCGTTCACCCAACAGGACCTGGACGAGTCCCGCAGTCGGCTCACCCGGCTGGCCGGGATCTGGTCCGCCCGCCTCGACGCGCTCACCGGCGCCGAACTCGACGATTCCCCCGGCGAGGGCTGGAGCTTCCGCGAACTCGCCCTCCACCTCAAGGAATCGACGTACTACGCGGACGCGCTGGGCGACCTGTCGTGACCGCCCGGCGATTCCGTGAGCGGGCCCGCTGCTCTGGATGCCGTGGTGCGGATCAGTCGTCCGCGTCGCCCTCCTCACGAGGCCAGTTCTGCAGCAGGACGTGCAGGGCGTCGATGGCCCGCCGCCATGACTTCTGTACGTCGCGGGGGGCGCCGAAGGCGCCGCTAGCCTCCAGCGCGCAGTAGCCGTGGAAGGTGCTGCGCAGCAGGCGTACGGCGTCGGTGAGGTCGGGTTCCTCCAGGCCGTACGCGCGGAGCATGCCGTAGGTGATCTCGGCGGTGCGGCGCAGGGCCGGGGAGTCGGCGACGAGGGACTGGTCGACGCGGATCTGGGTGGCGGCGTAGCGCCCGGGGCGTTCGAGCGCGAACTCCCGGTAGGCCCCGGCGAACGCGGCCAGCGCGTCCTTGCCGGCCCGCCCCGCCACGGCGACGGCGATCCGGTCGATCAGCTCGCCGCCCGCGAGCAGGGCGACCCGGGTGCGCAGTTCCTGGAGGTTCCTGACGTGCGAGTACAGGCTGGCGTCCTTCACACCGAACTGCCGGGCCAGCGCGGAGAGGGTGACCTTCTCGAACCCGACCTCGTCGGCGAGGTCGGCGGCGGCCGCGGTGAGCCGTTCCGGGGTGATTCCTGCGCGGGCCATGGGGTCTCCGGGGCGAGGCGGGTCGGGTGGTGAAGGGAAAACCTAGGGTATCCAGGCGGCAGGCTGGTCCATGCAGCCAGCCCTGTCCGGGCCCCCCTATATTGGGCTGCGAGTGACGTCGACCCGCCCCTAGGCTTCCGCCCCAAGGGCCGGCGGGCGCCCTGTCGGCGGTGGTCGGGCAGCGGATCGGGGAGGCGCAGGGCCATGACTTGTCAACTGTTCGCGTTGAGTTTCGGAGCGAGCGAGCCGCAGGGTCTTGCGAGGTTCTGGTCCGGGGTCCTCGGGTGGGAGTCGGTCGACGACCCGGACGGCGGCTTCGCGCTGCTGCCGGGTGACGAGCACGGCTTCCGGCTGCGCTTCGTTCCGACCGAGGACAAGAAGGTCGGCCAGAACCGGATGCACTTCGATCTGACGAGTGCCGTTCCGGAGCAGCAGCAGGAGACGGTGGACAGGGCACTCCGACTCGGCGCCCGGCACATCGACGTCGGACAGCTACCGGAGGAGGGGCATGTGGTGCTCGCCGACCCCGACGGCAACGAGTTCTGTGTCATCGAGGCGGGCAACAACTTCCTCGCCGACACCGGGTTCATCGGCGCGCTCGCCTGCGACGGCACACAGGAGATCGGCTACTTCTGGAGTGCGGCGCTGGGCTGGCCGCTGGTCTGGGACCAGGACCAGGAGACCGCGATCCAGTCACCGCACGGCGGCACGAAGATCACCTGGGGCGGTCCGCCCGTGGCGCCGAAGACCGGCCGCAACCGGATGCACTTCGACCTCGCGCCCCCCGCCGACGGCGACCAGCGGACGGAGATCGACCGTCTGCTCGCCCTCGGGGCGCGGCGCCTCGACAACGGCCGGGACGACACCGGCCGGGTCACGCTGCTCGATCCCGACGACAACGAGTTCTGCGTACTGGAATCAGGGCCTTGTCTGCAGAACGCCTGAATACCGGTACGGCACGCGCCGAACTCCGACTCGTCTCGGACGCCGAACTCATCACGCACCTGGTGTGCTGCCGAGACGTGTCGTGGCAGCGGACGTTCTGTGGTCTCAGTGGCGCCGACAGCGTCAACCCGGCGGCGGAAGTGCTCTGCACCATGTGCCTCGACGCGATGGAGGCGATGTCCCCCGGGTGCGTGTCGGCGCCGGTGAAGCTGTGCCCGGTCGACGACCGCAGCTGCCCCGACCACCACGAGATCGACCTCCGCACGGCCGCCGAGACCGGCCCCGCCACCGACCGACCGAACTGAAGAGAGCTCCGGCATGGGATACGACCTGCACGCGGTGATCGCCGAGGACGCGGCCCTGCGCCGGGCGGCGCGGGACGTGCCCGTCGCCCGGATCGCGGCACTGGGCCAGGGCCTGGCGCTCATGCCGATGACGGGTGCCCTGCCGGACGCAGTCGCGCAAGGCGGCGGCGAGCGCGCGTTGGGGTTCTGGCGGTTGTCACAGGGGTGGGTGAAGCAGCTCGCCGCCTGGTCGGCCGGTGGGCCGGTGGCGTATGTGGAGGCCGAGTACTTCGGCGGGACGGGGGAGCAGCGGGCCGTCGTGTGGGAGGGCGGCGGTGTCGTGCTGGGGCCTGTCCACGTGGGGGAGGGACAGCGGTTCTCGTCTCTCGGGAGCCCGGTCTCCCAGGCGCTGCGGCGGTTGGGCGCGTCGGTGGGATCCGCCGTGGACGAGTTCGAAGCCGTGGGGCTGGACCGGCATCGCAACGACGACGCGTGGATCCGCTGACCTCCGGCCGTTGACGAGCAGTCGTGAGAGTTGACTCTCATACTTTGTGAGAGGACACTCTCACGTCATGGATGCCGACAATCGCTTCGGCGACTTGGAGATCACCGACCCCAAGGCCATGCGCGCGCTGGCCCACCCCGTACGGCTCGCCGCCCTGGAGCGGTTGCAGCGGTACGGGCCCGCCACGGCCACCCAGTTGTCCCCGCACGTGGGGGCCACCCCGTCCGTGACCAGCTGGCACCTGCGGCACCTCGCGGGATTCGGGCTGGTCCGGGACGCGGAGGGCGGGGCGGACCGGCGCGAGCGGCGCTGGGAGGCCGTGGCGCGCGGGTACCGGTTCACGATGCCGGAGGACGAGGAGGGCCGGGCGGCCGCCCAGGTGCTCGCCGGCGAGATGTTCGCCAGCCGCGCGGAACTCCCCATGCGCTGGCTGACCGAGACGGCCCCGCACCTGGAGCCGGAGTGGCTCGGCGCGGCGATGTCCAACAACACCGGGCTCACGGTCACCGCCGAGGAACTGGTGGCCCTCAGGGACGCGTTGGAGGAGCTCCTCGCCCCCTACGTCAACCGGGAGCCCGTGGAGCAGCCACCGGACAGCAGGGTCGTACGGATGCTTCTGTACGCCCTGCCGGAGGCGGCGGCCGACGAGCCCGGAGCGCCGGAATGAGGCGCACCCTGCGCACCCGGCACGCCCAACGCGCCCCGCGCCCCCGGATATCCCTTTCCGAGACCTCCCTCTGGCGCGACCCCCGCTTCGTCCGCTGCTGGGCCAGCGGCGCCGTCTCGCGGTTAGGCGACGAGGTCTCAGAGGTGGCGGTCCCGCTGATCGCCGTAGGTCTGCTGGACGCCTCGGCCGCACAGATCGCCTGGTTGATCGCGCTCGCCTCGGCTCCCAACCTGCTCGGCATCCTGCTGGGCGCGTGGGTCGACGGCCGGCGGCGCAAACGGCGGCTGCTGATCGCCACCGACTTGGTGCGCGCGGGCGTACTGCTCTCGCTGCCCATCGCTTATCTGTGGGGCACGCTTACGCTCACGCAGCTGTACGCCGTGGCCCTGCTGACCGGTCTCGCGGGCGTGGTGGCCGGCTGCGCGTGGCAGCCGCTGTTCGTACGGCTGGTGCCGCCTTCGGCGTACGTCGACGCCAACAGCAAGTTCAGCGCCGCCCGTTCCGCGTCGTTCGTGGCCGGTCCCGCGATCGGCGGCGGCCTGGTGCAGGCGCTCAGCGCACCGGTCACGGTCGTCGTGGACGCCCTGTCGTTCCTGGTGTCCGCGCTGCTGCTGGGCCGGGTCAGGGTCGAGGAGGCGGCGCCCGCCGTCCGGGCCGGGGCCGCCGTACCCGCGCTGCTGCGCGACGCCCGCGACGGACTCGCCTTCGTCGTACGGCACCGGGTGCTGCGGGCGAGCCTCGGCTGCTGTACGACGGTCAACTTCTTCACGTTCCTCGCGGGCACCGGGATGGTGGTGCTCTTCGCCGACCGGGTCCTCGGGCTCTCCCCGGCGGCCATCGGGCTGACCATGGGTGTCGGCGCGACCGGCTCGCTCGTCGGCGCGCTGACCGCCCCCTGGCTGTCCCGGCGTATCGGCGTCGGGCGCGCGGTCGTCGTGGGGGCCGTGCTGTTTCCCGCGCCCTATGCCCTCGCCGCGGTCGCCGGCGGACCGGCGTGGGCCGCCGCCGGGTGCCTCGGCGGCACGTACTTCCTGGTGGGTCTCGGGGTGATGTGGTTCGACGTCAACCTCAACTCCCTCCAGACCGCGGTGACTCCGGACGCCCTGCGCAGCCGCGTCACCGGCGCCTTCAGCACCGTCAACTACGGTGCGCGCCCTCTCGGCGCGCTCGTCGGAGGGGTGCTCGCCACGACCTTCGGCCTGCGCGCGACCCTCGTCACGGTCGCCGTCGGCGGGGTGTTGTCGGTGCTGTGGCTGCTGCCGTCACCGATACCGGGGATCCGCTCGCTGGCCGAACTGCCCGTCCAACAGCCAGCGCGAAAAGCCGAGTTCGTGTCGTCGGACAAGCCGGCGTAGCCGGACCTCAGCCGTCGCCGGGCGCCCGGCAGGTCGCCGAGACCGCGGCCAGGGCCGTCCATACCGCCCCTGGCTCCTCGTTGTCGAAGACCAGCGGCGCCTCGCCGCGCGCGGTGACCACGAACCCCGACGGACAGTGCAACATCCCCCAGGACGCGCGCTCATGACTGCGCGTCAGAATGCGGTCGCAGGGCAGACAGCGCATCCACGGCACGAGGAGTCGCTCGCCCTCCTCGACGGGCTCCATGTCGGCGTACACCCGCAGCGGCCCGGGCCGGGCAGGGTCCTCCGGGAGCGCCACGATGTCGTCCCCGTACTGGTCCCACACGTCCCACTGCACGGCCATCGCCGCGATCTCGGCTCGCGTGAACCCGTCGACGCCTACGCCCTGTTCGAGGAGCTTCTCCACGAGCTGCCAGAGCCCGGCCTCCTGTTCCCCGATGTCCCAGCAGCCCTGGATCATCTCCACGTCGTCGGGGGACGGCAGCAGTCCGGCCAGCCGGGTCCAGACCTTGGCCTCGGCGGCGTAGGCCGTCATCTGCTTGTCTCGGTCGCTCATCGTGGCTGAGCGTAGCCGCCGGGCCGATAGTCGGTCCGGTCACCCCGTGGGGTGGAAGTCTGCGGCCCAGTGGGCTCAGCGCCTGGCCAGGCGTCCCACGTCGGCGTAGGGGCGTCCGGAAGCTGGGCGCATGCCCACCCTTGTCTCCCTACGGGGATCTCTGCGAACGGCGGTCCTGCGGGGTGCCGCCGCGCTCGCACTCGTCGTCGCCCTGCCGGGCAGCGCCCTGGCCGCGCCCGGTGATCTGGACACCGCGTTCGGGTCCGGCGGGAAAGTCGTCGTCGGAAACGGTTTCCGCGCCGACGCGGAGGACGTCGCCGTACAGGCCGGCACCGGCAAGATCGTGACCGTCGGCTCCAGCCAGAGCTCCGACTTCGACGCGGCCGACTTCTCCGTGATGCGACACAACGCCGACGGCAGCCCGGACACCTCGTTCGGCGGTGACGGCGAGGTGCTGACCGACTTCGAGTTCGGCGAGGACATCGCCCAGGGGGTGGCGATCCAGAGCGACGGGAAGATCGTCGTGGTCGGACGCCATCAGGAGACCGACGACGAGTTCGCGGGCTGCTGCTGGTTCACGGTCGCCCGCTACACCACCGACGGCGACCTCGACACCTCCTTCGGCGGCGACGGCTGGATCAGCCCCGGGCTCGCGGGCGGCGCCGAGGACGCGGCCGGTGTCGCGGTGCTGTCCGACGGGAAGATCCTCGCCGGGGCCCGCGCGGGCGGCGACTTCGCACTGGTGCGCCTCCTGCCCAACGGCACCCTGGACACGACCTTCGACGGCGACGGAGTGGTCGACACCTCCTTCTTCGACGAGGGCGGCGCCATCGCGAAGGACATGGTGGTGCAGCCGAACGGGAAGATCGTGATGGCCGGCTACTCGGGCGAGGTCTACTTCGACTTCGCGGTGGCCCGCTACAACCCGGACGGCAGCCTCGACACCACCTTCGGCGGCGACGGCAAGGTCACCACCGACCTCGGCGGCTACCAGTGGGGCGAGACCGTGGCCGTGCAGTCCACCGGCAAGATCCTCGTGTCGGGCGGGACCGGCGAGGACTTCACCCTGGTCCGCTACAACCTGGACGGCACCCTCGACGGCGGCTTCGGCACCGGCGGCGTCGTCCGCACCGACTTCGGCCCCCCGTCCGCGGTGAACGACCTCGCGGTGCAGTCCGACGACCGGATCGTCGCCGCCGGTGGCGCGGGCACCGACTTCGCCGTGGCCCGCTACAACGCCGACGGCACCGCCGACACCGGTTTCGCGACCGGCGGCCGGACCACCACCGACTTCGGCGCCTTCGACCGGGTGGGCGCCCTCGCCCTCCAGAGCGACGGCAAGATCGTCGCGTACGGCGACACCGGCGACGACCGCGCGCTGGCCCGCTACCTCGGCGGTACCGGCACCCCGCCGCCGCCCCCGCCGCCGTCCGGCGTCGACCTTCAGGTCACCAAGACCGGCCCCGTCACCGTCAGCATCGGGGACCGCGCCACGTACACCATCACGGTCACCAACAAGAGCTCCACCGCCTCCGCCACCGGCGTCACCCTCACGGACACCTTCACCGGACCGGCCGGCTCGGTGATCTCGGCGACCACCACCAAGGGCACCTGCACGACCGCCGTCAGCTGCTCGCTGGGCACCCTCGCCCCCGCCGAGACGGTCACCGTGAAGGTCGTCGCCGAGCCCCGGGCCACCGGCACCCTCACCGAACGGGCCTCGGTCACCGGCGGCCAGAGCGACCCGAACGCCGCGAACAACACGGCCACGGTGACCACCACGGTCAACAACGCCCGCGGCTGCACCCGCATCGGCACCAGCGGCAACGACACCCTCACCGGCACCTACGGCACCGATGTGATCTGCGGCCTGGGTGGCGACGACACCATCAACGCGAGCTACGGCACCGACACCGCCTACGGCGACTTCGGCAACGACCGCGTGGACGGCGGCTTCAACGACGACACCCTCTACGGCGGTCCCGGGAACGACAACGTGATCGGCAACTACGGCAACGACCGCCTCAACACCGTCGACAGCGTCTCCGGCAACGACACCGCCAACGGCGGCATGGGCACCGACACCTGCACGACGGACACCGGGGACACCCGGGTCAGCTGTCCATGACCGTCTGGGTTCGCCGGGGCCTCACGGCCCCGGCGGGCCCTAGCCGTTCACCCCCGTGTAGTGCCGCAGGCTGTACCGCCACAGCCACCGCGCCCCCAGATACGCCACCACGCCGAGCAGCGGCGAGGCCGCCGCCAGCCAGTACGGGACGCCGGTGCCATGGCCGTGCCCGGTCAGCACGGCGGCCGGGAAGTAGGCGACGAACGCGAGCGGCAGCCCGTACGTGAGGAAGCCGCTCACCGCCCTGGGCAGCACGTTGAGCGGGTAGCTGCCGAAGGTGCCGAGCAGCTCCTCCAGCCAGCGGCCCCAGTAGTCGGCGGTCGGGAAACGCAGCGAGGCGCAGGCCACGACCGTGAAGAGGGCCGCCTCCAGGAGCAGACCGCCGAGCACGGCCACGGCCAGGTACGAGATCCGGCCGGCCGTCCAGTCGAGGTCGCTGCGGCTGAGCGCGCCCACCATCAGGCCCACCGCGACCGTCAGGTCGCCGATGGCGTTGGTGGGGAAGTACGACAGCTGGAGCTGACGGTGGACCGGCATCGGGCGGACCAGGTAGGTGTCGATGATCCCCTCCTGGATGTGCCGGCCCAGACCGTGCACCCGGCCCAGGAACAGCACGAACAGGCCGTGCGCCAGCATCCGTGTCGCCGGGATCAGCAGCACGTCGGAGCTGTCCCAGCCGCCCATCCCGGTGAACCGGGTGAGCAGCACCGTCGCGAACACGATCACCGACACCTGCCAGATCGCACCGATCGCGATCATCATCAGGAACTCGGAGCGGTACTCCAGCTGGGCACGGAAGTTGAGACGCGTGATGCGCCAGACGATCCGGACGGCGTTCACGGGCCTCAGCCTCCCTGCGAGATGACACGGCGGGCGGCCCGGCGCCACAACAGCCGGGTGAACAGAGCCAGTACGACGACCCAGGCGGCCTGGATCGCCAACTGGAGCCCCGCGTCCGACAGTTCGATCCGGCCGATGTAGAGGGACAACGGTACGCTCAGCGTGGCCTGGAAGGGCAGGAAGGTGCTCAGCGTGATGAACCAGTCGGGGAAGAACCACAGCGGCGCGTACACACCGGCGAGGAGGTTCTGCGCGAAGATCAGGATGAGCATCGCGGCGCCGTTGCGCAGGGTCCAGAAGCACAGCTGGTCGATGACGAGCATGACGTAGTACAGGACCAGCTGGCCGAGCAGCAGACTGACCGTGAACACCCCCGCCACGGCCGCCGACCCGGGTGCCTCGACAACCCCGAAGGCCAGACAGACCGCGTAGCCGCCGAGCGCCCAGACCAGGCCGTACAGGCGCTCGCCGAGGGCGCGCAGGGCGTAGTACCGCTGGGGTTTCAGGGGGCGCAGGTACCAGTACACGATCGTGCCGAAGTGCATGTGCTGAAGGACGGTGTCACGGCCCGCGTACTGGTCCAACTCCCGCAGCCGGGAGGCCAGTACGGCGAGCACGGCGTACGTCACCGCCTGGTCGCGGTCGAGTCCGGCCGTCGTGCCGGTGCTCGCGTACAGGCCGTGCCACAGGGAGGCCACCAGCACCAGCTGCACGGTCAGGCGCAGCAGCGCGGCCGTCATCCGGGGCGGGGTGAGCAGTTCGCCGAGCGGGGTCACGCGGGCGGCACGCCAGGCGTGGATCGCCGCCATGTCAGACCTCTTCCGCATGGACGTACGCGGCCCGCATGACGTCCTCGAGGTCCGCCTCGTCGAGCGCGATGTCCGTCACCTCGTACGCCTCGATGACGGCCTTCAGCGCCTGGTGCACGGTCGGCGCGTCGGCGCCTTCGGGGCCGAACACCAGCTGGGCGCCGGTTCGTTGGTGCAGGGTGATGCCGGGCAGCGGGACCAGGTCGGTGTGCGGGTCGGCGAGGGTGGTGCGGATCTGCCAGGTCGAGCCGAACTTGCGGCGGATCTCGTCCAGGGTGCCGTCGAGGACCAGCCGCCCGTGGTTGACGAGGACGACCCGTTCGGCGAGCCGCTCGACCTCCGTCATGTCGTGGGTGGTGAGCAGGACGGTACGGCCGCGTTCCTCGACCTGGTGTCGCAGGAACTCCCGCACCTGCTCCTTCACCACCACGTCCATGCCGATGGTGGGCTCGTCGAGGAAGACCACCGGCGGGTCGTGCAGCAGGGCGGCGGCCAGGTCGCTGCGTACCCGCTGGCCGAGGGAGAGATGGCGCACCCGGGTGTCCCAGAAGGACGACAGGTCCAGCAGGCCGTCGAACTCCTTGAGCCGGGCGGCGTGTTCGGCCTTCGGGACTTCGTAGATGTCGCGAAGGATCGCGAACGACTCGCGCACGGGCAGGTCCCACCACAGCTGGGTGCGCTGTCCGAACACGGCGCCGATGTTGCGGGCGTTGCGCTCGCGGTTCTGGTAGGGCACCACGCCGGCGACCTTGGCGTGCCCCGAGGTGGGGGTGAGGATGCCGGTGAGCATCTTGATGGTGGTGGACTTGCCGGCCCCGTTGGGGCCCAGCAGGGCGAGGAGTTCGCCCGGGGACACGTCGAAGGTGATGTCGGCGACGGCGTGTTTGGCGACCCGCTCCGGGTTGACCAGGGAACGGACCGCGCCGGTGAAGCCCGGTCGGCGGACGGTGGAGTGGAAGGTGCGGGACAGTCCGCGGACCTCGATGCTGGCATCCAAGTGGCATCAACTCCCTTGTGGGAACAGCAAATCGCGGCCGGTCGGCTTGGCTGCCGACCGACCGCGGACGACGTTCCGACAGTGTCGGAATGTCGATCAATTGGTCAATCGATTAAGAGGTTTCTTACCTTCCGGTCGAGAACACGAACGAGAACTCGGCCGGTTCCGCCCGCAGGTGGTACCGCGGCAGCGGGCCGGGCCCGCAGGACTGCGAGCCGATGCCGTGCTGGCCGTGGTCGAGGTTGACCCACACCTTCTCGCCGGGAGTGAGGTCGGTGCGGTGCGTGGCCGCGTCCAGCTGCTCGGTCGTCCAGCGGCGGGCGGTGAACCAGAACTCCGGGTCGCCCTCGATCCGCAAGCCCCCGAGCTCCGCCCAACGGACGTCCGCGCGGGCGCCGTTCTCCTGCGGACGGACGTACGGCGTCTGGAGACCGTCCACAGTCGACCGCCAGCGGCCGACGATCGACGCCGCCCGGGTGTCCGGGTACGCCTCACCGGGGCCGCCGCCGAACCACTCCACCGCGTCGGCCTCGGCGAGAGCGAAGCGGATGCCGAGGCGGGGCAGCGGCACGGTCCAGTCGCCCTCGGGCGTCACGGCCACCGTCAGCTTCACGCGGTTGCCGTCGGAGGTCCAGCGGTACTCCGTGGCCAGACCGACCTCGCGGGCCGCGGGCGCGACCCGGGTCCGCACGGTCAGCGTGTCGTCGGACAGCTCCACCGCATCCAGCCGGTGCTGCATGCGGTGCAGGCCGAGCGTGCGCCACAGGTCCGCGTTCCGGGTGTGGGTCTGCCAGTCGGCGCCCTCGTCGTTGTCGGTCGTGGCCCGCCACACGTCCAGCCGCAGGCCCTCGACCGACACCCCGCCGATCGACCTCAGCGCACCGGTGCGGGCGTCGAAGGCGGCCGGGCCGAGGGTGATCTGCCGCTCGCCCTCGCCGAGCGCCGGCCCGTCGGTGGCCGCCACGGACGGCGACTGCCGAGCGGTGACCGGGAACTGGCCCCACGCCACCACATGCCCCTTCGGCGCCCACGAGGTGTCGGACGCCAGCAGCGCCCGCACGGTCCACCGCGACTCCGCGCCGCGGGTGTCCGAGGGCGGCTCCGGCAGCTTCACCTCGGCCGTCTCGCCGGGGTTCAGCCCGGGCACCGCCAGGGAGCCGGACTCCACGCTCTCGCCCTCGACCTCGTACGACCACTCGAAGGCGAGCCCCGACAGGTCGGCGAAGTCGTAACCGTTGGTGACCCGTACAGTGTCGGCGTCGCCCTCGAAGCGGACCGGCTCGATGACCTTCTTGTACTCGACCAGCCCGGGGGTGGGCGTGCGGTCGGGGAAGATCAGGCCGTCGCAGACGAAGTTGCCGTCGTGCAGCTCCTCGCCGAAGTCACCGCCGTAGGCGTAGCCCAGCTCGGGGTGCTTGATGCCGTGGTCGATCCACTCCCAGATGAAGCCGCCCTGGATGCGGTCGTACTTCTCGAACAGCTCCTGGTAGTCGGCGATGCCGCCCGGCCCGTTGCCCATGGCGTGGCCGTACTCGCACTGGATGAAGGGGAGTTGACGGCGTTTGTGGGTGCCGCCGTCGAGCTCCTTGCCGATCGCCTCGACCTCGGCGTGGTCGGCGTACATCCGTGAATAGACGTCCGTGTCACGGCAGTTCCAGTCGCCCTCGTAGTGCACGAGGCGCGAGGAGTCCCGGCCGTGGATCCACTCGGCCATCGCGGTCAGGCCGCGGCCGGTGCCGGCCTCGTTGCCCAGCGACCAGAAGACGATCGAGGGGTGGTTCTTGTCGCGTTCGACCATCCGGGCCGCGCGGTCCAGGAGGGCCGGGGTCCAGCGGTCGTCGTCGACGGGGTTGTCCCGCCAGTCCTGCTCGGTGAAGCCGTGGGTCTCCAGATCGCACTCGTCGACGACCCACAGGCCGTACTCGTCGCACAGGTCCAGGAAGGCCGGGTGCGGCGGGTAGTGGGAGGTGCGGACCGCGTTGAGGTTGTGCCGCTTCATCAGCAGCACGTCCTCGCGCATGGTCGCAAGGTCCAGGGCGCGGCCCTTCTCCGGGTGCCACTCGTGGCGGTTGACGCCCTTGAAGAGGATCGCCGAGCCGTTGACCTTGATCAGGCCGTCCTCCAGGACGACCGTACGGAACCCGATGCGCAGCGGGACCCGTTCGCCCTCGGTGACCAGCTCACCGTCGTACAGCCTCGGTGACTCCGCCGACCACGGCTCGACCGCAGCCGTCGCCGGCTCGCCGGTCGCGACATCGATGTCCAGCGCGGGCACGAGCACCCGCCCGTCGACGTCGGAGTCGACCCGCAGGGTGCCCGCGCCGGTGACGTGGTCGTAGTCGGCGTGCACGAAGAAGTCCAGGACGCCGCCCGCCGGGCGATGCAGCAGGGTGACGTCACGGAAGATGCCGGGCAGCCACCACTGGTCCTGGTCCTCCAGGTACGAGCCGGCCGACCATTGGTGGACGCGGACCGCGAGGACGTTGCCCTTCGGCTTGAGCAGATGGCCGACCGCGAACTCGTGCGGCAGCCGGGAGCCCTTGAACTCACCGATGTCCGTGCCGTTCAGCCAGACGCGGGCGCAGGACTCCACCCCGTCGAAGCGAACGACCGCGCCGCCCTGAGCGAGGTCCGGCCAGTCCTCGGGCAGGTCGAACACGCGCAGGTGGTCGCCGGTCGGGTTCGCCGTCGGGACATGCGGCGGGTCGACCGGGAAGGGGTACAGATGGTTGGTGTAGATGGGCGAACCGTGGCCCTGGAGGACCCAGTGCCCGGGGACCGTGACCTCGGCCCAGTCCCCGGCGTCGTAGCCCTCCGCGGCGAACGAGTCGTCCTCGGCGTCGATGGTCGGTGCGACACGCAGGCGCCAGCTGTCGTTCAGGGAAAGGGACTTGGCGTCCGAGGACGCGTACCAGGCGCGGGGCGCGAGGGCCCCGCTGCCCGGCGATACGTCCTCTACGTAGTCGACGTCGGTGGTGCGGAAAGACATCGGTCTCCAGGTCGTGTGAAACGTCGTGTGACTCGGGGATCAGCCCTTGATGCCGGTCTGCGCGATGCCCTGAACCAGCCAGCGCTGGAGGAAGAGGAACACGAGCACCAGCGGCAGGATGGAGATGGCCGTGGACATGAAGATCAGGTGGTAGTTCACCGTCTGGTTCGTCATGTACGCCGACAGCGCCACCTGGATGGTCCAGGCGCTCGGGTCCTGGCCGATGACCAGGGGCCACAGGAAGGAGTTCCAGCCGCTGATGAACGTGATCGTGGCCATCGCCGCGAAGAAGTTCAGCGAGTTGGGCACGACGACCCGCCAGTACGCCCCCCAGTACGAGAGCCCGTCCACCCGCGCCGCCTCCTCCAGCTCCTTGGGGAACCCCAGGAAGTACTGCCGGAACAGGAAGCAGGTGAAACCACTGAAGAGCCCCGGGATGATCAGACCGCGGTAGGTGTCCACCCAGCCCAGCGACGACACCAGCACGAAGCTCGGCACGAAGGTCACAGCCGTCGGGATCATCAGGGTGACCAGCACGGCGTAGAAGATCTTGTTGGTGTGCCGGTACGGGATCCGGGCGAGGCCGTAGCCGGCGAGCGAGCAGATCAGCAGGATGCCGCTGGTGTGCAGGATCGCGACGACCCACGAGTTCCACAGGGCGCGGCCGAAGTCGACGGTCTCGTCCTTGAACGGCTCGGTGATGTTGCCCCACTGGATGTCGGTGGGGAACCACTTCCAGTTCTCGCCCGTGATCTCCGGGTCCGTCATCAGCGCGTTGCGGACGATCAGATAGAAGGGGATCAGGAAGAGCAGGGCGGCGACACCCGTGGCGATGTAGAGGCCGGTGTTGCCGAGGACCCCGCCCCCGCGCTTCTTCTTCGCGGGAGCCGCCGGAGTCTTCCTCATGTCAGGTGCGGTGGTGGTCACTTGGACTCCTCACCCCTTCCGAAGCCCATGATCTTGCCCTGGAACAGCGTGATGATCAGGATGAGCAGGGTCAGGATGACCGCGCCCGCGCTGCCCTGGCCGTAGTCCTGGTTCTCGCCCAGTGCCGTCTTGTACAGCTCGACGAGCGGCGGCTGACCCCAGGTCGCCTTGCTCAGCAGGTTCCAGAACTCGTCGAAGGCCTGGTATGCGGCGATCAGCAGGAGCAGGATCACCGCGGTGGAGGTGGCGCGTAGCTGGGGCAGGGTGATGTACCGGAAGGTCTGCCAGCCCGGCTTGGCGCCGTCGATGGACGCGGCCTCGTAGAGCTCGGCCGGGATGTTCTGGAGGGCCGCCAGGAACAGGATCATGTAGAAGCCGGCCTGAAGCCACAGTCGCAGCGTCACGATGACCAGCCAGTACCAGGGCGGGTCGGGGTTGGCGAGCCAGGCGACGTTGTCGACGCCGAACCAGCCGATGATCGTGTTCGCCATACCGAAGCGGACGCCGTTGAAGATGGACATCTTCCAGATCAGCGCCGCGGCGACATAGGAGACCGCGGTCGGCAGGAAGAACACCGACCGGAAGAACGCCTTCATGAACCGGATGCGGTGCACCAGCAGCGCCAGGCCCAGCGAGAGCGCCCAGGTGGTGGGCACGATGAACGCGGCGAAGACGGTGAAGGTGACCAGCGCCCCGGTGAAGTCGGGGTTGTCGAGGATCGCCTTGTAGTTGTCGAAGCCGATGAAGCTGCTCGGCGAGACCGTGAAGCGGGCCTCGAAGAAGCTGAGGTAGATGCTCCAGCCCATCGGCACGAACACGAAGATGATCAGGCCGATGAGGAACGGGCTGGTGAAGAGCCAGAAGTTGAGGGTCGCGTTGGCCCGCAGACTCCGCCGCGGCCGCGCCTTGACAGGCTTGGCCGGGGCGGAGTTCGCGAGGTCGATCTTGGTGGTGGTCGACATGGTGTGATCCGCCCGCCGGTCTATCCGAAGAGCTTCTTGAGCTCTGCGTTGATCTTCTTGTCGGCGGCGTCGAGCGCGGCGTCCGGACTGCCGCCCTTGCGCACGGAGTTGGCGATCACGTCGTTGATCGCGGCGATCATCGCCTGCGTCCAGCCGATGTTGTCGAAGTGCCCGTAGTCGGTGAAGAGCTTGACGCCCTCGGCCGGCAGACCCGACTTCAGCTTGGTGGCCGACTCCGCGATCGAGGTGCGCGGCGGGATGTGGAAGCCGTAGGACAGCGCCCAGTCCTCCTGGTACTTCTTCTGGTCGATCCACAGCCACTTGACGTATTCCTTGGCCGCGTCGACGTTCTTGCCCTTGGCGTTGACGAACATCGACCAACCACCGTTGGTGACCGAGAACTTGCCGGCGGAGCCGACCTTCGGGAACGGGAAGATGCCGACGTCGTCGCCGAGCGCCTTCTGGATGACCGGCATGGCCCACATGCCGCACCACTGGATCGCGGTCAGGCCCTGGGTGAAGGCGGACGGGTCCCACCAGTCGGCGGGGGCGTCGAGGAGCAGGTTGCCGCTGGTGAACAGCTTGCGGAGCTGGCTCAGGCCGTCGGCCACGGCGTCCGTGTGGTACGCGATCTCGTTCTTGTCGTTCAGGGTGTCCGCGCCGGCCGACCAGATCAGCGGGTTCTGGACGGTGGTCATGTCGTTGCCGAGGAAGGCGCCCTTGACCTTGTCCGTGGTGAGCTTGTTGGCCGCCTCGATCAGCTCCTCCAGCGTCTGGGGGACCTCGACCTTGGCCTTCTCGAACAGCGAGGGCCGGTAGTAGAAGAACTGCGGGTCGTCGATCATCCGGACGCCGTATATCTTCCCGTCGACCGTGTGCGAGGCGATGTCAGCCGGGTTGAAGTCGTCCTTGACCGGGTTGATGATGTCGGACAGGTCCGCGACCTGACCGCTCGTCACCAGCTGCAGCTGCGGGTGGAACTCGAAGACGTCGGGCGCGTTCTTGGTGAGCAGCGCCGGGAACAGCTTGTTCTCGAAGTTGCTGCCGGTGATCCACTGCGTGGTGACGTTGGCTTCCTTGTAGGCCTTCGCGTACCGCTTGATGGCCTGCTCGGTGCCCGCCTCGCCGTACGCGTGGAAGTACTGCGTGAGGCTGTCGCCGGAGCTGCTCCGGCCGGTGTTCCCACCGCACGCGGCGAGGGAGCCGGCGGCGGCCGCACCCATGGCGGCCCGCAGAACGGTGCGGCGGTCCCAGTTGACGTTCCTCATTGCCGACATGCTGACGTCCTTGTCTCGAGTACGGCTGCGGCTCTGCGCCCCTGCCTGGAGCGGCTCAGCGCCAGGTGGCTCAAATGGACTTGCGGTGCGGGACGTTAACCTTCGGCTAAGGCTTCGGCAAGGGGTTGGACGAAGCCTGTTCGAAGCGTTGTGGAGCGTTCGGGATACCGGACGTCACAAGTCGCGGACCGCCGCACCAGCGGCCCGAAACCCCCTTCGGACACTGTGAGTTACTGCCGGTTGTGCGCTTTCGCCCGTGGGGTGGCGGTGCGTTTGGGCGACCTCTGCCCGACCGACTCCAGGGCACCTTCGAGCGCGAACGTCGCCGCGCCCAGGCACACCGGATCCGTGGGGATCGGGGAGAGGACGATCTCGGTGGCGGCCATGGGCCTGGGCAGCGCATGCCGGGCGACGGCCTCGCGCACCTGGGTGACCAGGGGCTCGCCGAGGGCGGCCGCGACCCAGCTGCTGAGCACGATCACCTCGGGATTGAACAGGTTGACCAGATTGGCGACACCGGCGCCGAGGTAGCGGACGGTGTCCCGGACGGCGTCCACCGCCACCGGGTCGCCGCGCCGCAGTCCCTCGGCCAGCGCGGCGATGGTCGCGGTCTGGTCGTCGTCGTGCAGCAGGGGGCTGTCGGGGCTCAACTCCCGTAGGTTCAGCATGATTCCGGACGCGCCGACATACGCCTCGACGCAGCCACGCTTGCCGCACCGGCACTCCCGGCCGTCCAGCACGATCGTGGTGTGGCCCCACTCGCCGGCGCTGTTGCTGACCCCGCGGTGCAGCCCGCCGCCCAGGACGAGCCCGGCGCCCACGCCGGTCCCGAGGTTGACCACCACGGCGTTCCCGCGCCCGCGCGCCGCCCCGAACCACAGCTCGGCCACCGCGGAGGCGCGCAGCGGGTTGTCCAGGTACAGCGGGTAGGCGATGTGCTCGGTGAGCAGGTCGAGCAACGGCACGTCGTGCCAGTCCCAGTTGGGCGCGTACTCGGAGAAGCCGGTGTCCCGGTCCACCTGACCCGGCACGCTCACCCCGACGCCCAGGACCCGGGCGCCCTCGACGCCGGCCTGTGCGACCACCGAGCCGACGACCGCGGCGACATGGCCGACCACCTGCTCGGGGCGGCTCTCGCCGGGGCGGACGTCCTCCTCGGCGCGGGCCAGCACGTTCAGCGCGAGGTCGAACAGCTCGACATGGACGTAGGTCTCCGCGATGTCGACGCCGATCAACGCGCCCCCCGACGCGTTGACCGCGACGAGTCCCCGGGGGCGGCCTCCCGCCGAGTCCTCGAACCCGACCTCCGTGATCATCCGCAGGTCGAGCAGCTCGCCGACGAGCGTGGCGACCGTTGCCAGGCTCAGCCCGGTGGCGGCCGCCAGCTCCTGCCGGGAGGTGGGCGACGCGGCGATGATCTGGCGCAGCACCTCGTAGCGGTTCGCGGTGCGGATGTCACGTGATGTGCGCTTCACCGGTCGGCCCCGTCCCTCCAGCTCTTGCCGGGACGACATCGGCACCGGCGCGGCGCAAGGCTATGGCCCGCCGGGACTTTCGACAAGGGGTTAGGAAAGGGGGTTTATAAAGTCAGTCGGAGAGCACGTCCCGGACAAATGCGTTGGCGAATTTTGCCTCATGGTCCAGACCTCGCGCCAGTGCCCGGAACTCCTCCAGCCTGGGGTAGCGCCCGCGCAGCACCTCGCCGGGCGTGGTGAACACCTTCCCCCAGTGCGGCCGCGGCCCGAAGCCGTCGAGCGCCTCCTCCAGCCGCCGCACCACCGGCACCACGGCCGCCGTGTCCTCGATCCAGGTGAAGTGCAGCGCCACCGTGTCCCGTCCGTACGACGGGCTCAACCACTGCTCGTCGGCGGCGACCGTGCGCACCTCGCAGGTCTGCAGTACACCGGCGACGGTCTCCCGGATGCGGTCGATCGCATACAGCGCGTCGACGGCGTGCTCGCGCGGCAGCAGATACTCCGACTGGAGCTCGGCCCCGCTGCTCGGCGTGAACTCCGCCCGGAAGTGCGGCAACCGCTCGTGCCAGGGCCCGGGCACCCCGAACTGCTCGGTGCAGTTGACCGCCGGCATCCCCGGCACCGGGTGCAGCTTCTCGGTGGCGGGCGCGGCCCACGGGAAGGCGGCGAGCGGCTGGTCCGCGCGCCGCTTGAGCCACACCTGGCGGAAGCCCGGCGCCCGCCAGTCCGTGAACAGGCTGACGCTGTACCCGGCCGACATGATCGCCGAGAAGGTCTCGAAGTCCAGCCCGGCCAGCGGCAGTTCGGTGAACACATACTGCTCGACCTCGAAGGCCGGCTCCAGGTCCAGGGTGAGGGCGGTGACCACACCGAGGGCGCCCAGCGAGGTCACGGCACCGCCGAAGCGCGCGTCGCCGCGCCCGATGGTCACCGTCGACCCGTCGGCGACGACCAGCTCCACCTCGCGCACCGCCGACGCCAGCGGACCGTTGCCGACGCCCGAGCCGTGGGTGCCGGTCGCGACCGAACCGGCCACCGAAATGTGCGGCAGCGAGGCCATGTTGGGCAGCGCGAGGCCGTATCCGTGCACCGCGCGGGCCAGTTCCGCGTACCGGACACCGCCGGAGACCCGTACCGTCCGGGCCGCGGTGTCCACGTCCAGCACCGGCGGCAGCCCGGCGATCGAAACCAGCGCCCCTTCGGCGCCCGGCTCGGCGATGGTGTTGAACGAGTGGCCGCTGCCCAGCACCCGCACCTTCGCGCTGTCGGCCACGAGGGCCCGGAGCGCGTCGAGCGAGCCCGGGCGGTGCAGCTCCTTCGCGGCGTAGGTGATGTTGCCCGCCCAGTTGGTGACCGTCTCCGTCATCCCTGTTCGTCCCTTTCGATGGCAGTCCTGTGCGTTGACCCTCTCATTCACCGCCGCCTAACGTAGAGAGCGGTTTCTATCCCTTTTCCTCGACCGGGGGTCACCACTGTGCCCGAGCGTCCCCAGGCGCTGTTCGCCATGACCGCCGAGAACCTCCCGCATGTCTTCCCGCCGGAGGTGATGGCGCGGCTCGGGAAGGCGGTGGACATCGACCCGGACCTCGTCGCCGAGGACTTCACCGACCCGCGCGTCGCCAAGGCCCTCGCCCGCACCGAGATCCTCGTCACCGGCTGGGGCTGCCCCCGTATCGACACGGCCGTCCTGGACGCGGCGCCGAAGCTGCGCGCGGTCCTGCACTCCGCCGGCTCGGTCAAGGGCTTCGCCACGCCGGAGATCTGGGAGCGCGGCCTCGTGGTCTCCTCGGCCGCCGACGCCAACGCGCTGCCCGTCGCCGAGTACACCCTCGCCATGATCCTGCTCGCCGGGAAGGACCTCTTCGTCGCCCGCGAACACCTGCGCACCTCACGTGCCCACCCCGGCTGGGGCATCGTCCCGGGCATCGGCAACCACGGCCGCCGGGTCGGCGTCATCGGCGCCTCCCGCATCGGCCGCCGCGTCCTGGAACTCCTGCGCCCCTTCGACCTGCGGCCCGTTCTCACGGACCCGTACGTCGACGAGCGCCGGGCGGCCGAACTCGGCGTACCGCTCGTCGAGTTGGACGAGCTGCTGCGCGGCTCGGACATCGTCACGATCCACGCCCCCGAGACCCCCGAGACGCGCCACCTCGTCGGCCGCCGCGAACTCGCCCTGATGCCCGACGGGGCGGTGCTGATCAACACCGCGCGCGGCGGACTGGTCGACCACGACGCCCTCGTGGCGGAGCTCCGCACCGGGCGGCTCAGCGCGATCCTCGACGTCACCGACCCCGAGCCGCTCCCCGCCGACTCGCCCCTCTACGACCTCCCCAACGCCTTCGTCACCCCGCACCTCGCCGGCTCCCAGGGCAACGAGCTGGCCCGCCTCGGCGCGACCGTGGCGGAGGAGGCGGAACGCCTGGCGGCGGGCGGGGGAGTGGCGTACCCGGTGGAGCGGGCGGCGCTGGAGCACGGCGCTTGACCGACGGTCCGGGTGTGGATTTCCGATGCGGGTACGGATTTCGTTGATGTCGGCGATCGGACCTAACGTTATCCGCGGGTATCTGGTCGTACGGCTGCGATATCGGTACTCTCCCTCGTCGTGACTCTCGACCCACGCCTCCCCGAGACCGACCTCACCCGGCACCGCCGGCTGCGCGACCAGGGCAGCCTCGACCGTGCCGACCTGTACGCCGTCCTGGACGCGGGCTTCGTCTGCCATCTGGGCGTGGTCGTCGAGGGCCGGCCGCTGGTCGTCCCGACCGTCTACGGCCGCGACGACCGGCAGCTCTACCTCCACGGCTCGGTGGCGAGCCGCAGCCTGGCCGGCGGCACCCCCGTCTGCGTCACGGTCACCCACATCGACGGGCTGGTCCTTGCCCGGTCCGTCTTCGAGCACGGCGTGAACTACCGCAGCGCGATGATCCACGGCGAGGCCCGCAAGGTCACCGACCCCGACGAGAAGCTCGCGGGCCTGCGCCGGCTCACCGAACACGCGACCCCGGGGCAGTGGTCGTACGCCCGCGGCCCGAACCGCAAGGAACTCGCCGCCACCACCCTCCTCGCCCTCTCCCTCGAAGAGGCCTCCGTCAAGATCCGTACCGGCCCGCCGGAGGACGGCGACGGACCCGACGCGGAGCTCGGCCTCTGGGCCGGCGTCCTGCCGCTGACCTCGGCGTGGGGCGCGCCGGTCGGAGACCCCGTACTGCCGGACGAAACGCCTGTACCGGAACACATCGCTCGACGCGAGGGGACCCGGTACGCGTGACGGGCGGGCGGGGGCATACCGTGAGGAGTCGAACGCCTGAGCCGGGAGGAGATTTACGGATGGGCAGCCGCACCGCACTGGTCGAAGATCTGATGGAGCGATTCCCGCACGTACCGCGGGAAGCCGTCTTCAAGGAGGATCTGCTGCGTGGCGGGGTGGCCTTCGATCCGTCCGCCCTCAGCGACAACGAGGGTGGTGAGGTCAAGCCGAAGTCGTACTTCATCTTCTCCTTCGACCACGGCACCCTCCCCGAGCTCGGCGAGGCCGCGCTGCGCCGCCCGCCGGAGGAGATCATCCTCACCGGCGGACCGTACGACCTGCGCCGCACCGTCGTCTCCGTACGGGTGAACCCGGCGTCGCCCTACCGGGTCGCCGCCGACGACGAGGGGGTGCTCGGCCTCTACCTCGACGGCAAGCGCATCGCCGACGTCGGGGTGCCGCCGATGCCGGAGTACTACAAGCACAAGCTCTCCAACGGGAAGTCCGTCATGGAGGTCGCCCCCACGATCCAGTGGGGCTACCTGATCTATCTGACCGTCTTCCGGGTCTGCCAGTACTTCGGCGCCAAGGAGGAGTGCCAGTACTGCGACATCAACCACAACTGGCGTCAGCACAAGGCGGCCGGGCGGCCGTACACCGGGGTCAAGGACGTCGACGAGGTCCTCGAAGCCCTGGAGATCATCGACCGGTACGACACCCAGAAGGCGTCCACCGCCTACACCCTGACCGGCGGCGCGATCACCAAGACGGTCGGCGGACGGGACGAGGCGGACTTCTACGGGCGGTACGCCAAGGCCATCGAGGAGCACTTCCCGGGCCGCTGGATCGGCAAGGTCGTCGCACAGGCGTTGCCGAAGGACGACGTGCAGCGGTTCAAGGACTACGGCGTGCAGATCTACCACCCCAACTACGAGGTGTGGGACGAGTACCTGTTCAAGATGTACTGCCCGGGCAAGGAGCGGTACGTCGGCCGCGACGAGTGGCACAAGCGGATCCTGGACTCGGCGGACATCTTCGGCGCGCGCAACGTGATCCCCAACTTCGTGGCCGGTGTGGAGATGGCCGAGCCCTTCGGCTTCAAGACGGTCGACGAGGCCATCGACTCCACCACCGAGGGGCTGCGCTTCTTCATGTCGCACGGCATCACGCCGCGCTTCACCACGTGGTGCCCCGAGCCGACCACCCCGCTCGGCAAGGCCAACCCGCAGGGCGCGCCGCTGGAGTACCACATCCGGCTGCTCCAGGCCTATCGCCAGACGATGGAGGACTTCGGCCTCTCCTCGCCCCCCGGCTACGGTGAGCCCGGCCCCGGCCGTGCCGTCTTCTCCGTGAGCTCCTTCATGGACAGCCTCCCGGCGAAGGAGCCCGCCGACGTGTAGTCGCGGCGAGAACCGGTCGCGGCGAGAACCGACCGAACAGACAGGGCCCGGATCGAGACGTCCGGGCCTTTTCTGCGTACTCCAGGAGTAACACGCGCAACAACGGCAACGAGCTGTGGGAGGGCTCGAACTCCGGGTAACCGATTTGAATGGTGAGCTTGTCAGTTGTGTGAAACCCGTGAAAAGCTCGTGCACTGTCGCGAGGTTCCCCACAACTCCGTTGCCAATAAGGTGAGTTGACCTCGCTCCCGATGCAGGAGTCTGATGCCCGACCTGCCGACCCCCCAGGACGCCACCGAGGCCGCGCTGTTCACGGAGTGCTGGGACGCCGTCCTCTCCTACGCCGACCTGTGCACGGCCGGTTCCACCGCGGCCACCCAACTGGCCACGGAGGCGTTCGCCCTCGGTATGCGCGAGGCCCGCACCGACGCCGGCGGCACCACCCGGAGCGCCGGCCGACGCGCGCCCCGACTGCCCGTGATCCCCTTGCTGCTGACCGCGGTTCGCACCACGGCCGCCGCCTGGGAGACCGCCGGTCAGGGGCACCGGCTCGACCCGGACCTGCGCCTGTGGCTCAACTCCGACAAGGCCGCACGCTACACCGGACCGCCCCTGCAACGCCCGCTCGCCCTGCGCGGTCTGCGGGACATGCAGGAACACGACGCGGACCTGCTGTGGCTGGCCGAGGTGGAGGCGCTGCCGCTGTCCGTGGTGGCCCGCCGGCTCGGTCTGGACCCGGCCAACGTGCCGGAGGAACTGGCCCAGGTGCGCGGGCTGTTCCGGGACCGCAGCCACCGCGACCACCTCGACGCGCCGATGGCCCCGCAGTGCCGCAGCTACGCCCGTCTCCTCGACGCGGTCACCCGCTCGGCCGCCGCCGACACCCCCGAGGACCTCTCACGCCACCTCGCCACCTGTGTGCAGTGCGCCGAGGCCGCCGCCTGTCTGCGGCTGCACGGCGGCGGACTGCCCGGGGCGCTCGCCGGCGGCGTGATCGGCTGGGGCGGGCTCGCCTACCTGGAGCGCAGACGCCGGGCCGCGGAGGTACGGATGGGCGCCGGCCGCCCGGAACCGGCCGACGCCGGCCCCCCGAACCCCGGCGCGCACAAGGCACGTGTGGTGCGCAGCGGGCTGCTCGTCACCGCCGTACTGGTGTCGCTGCTGGCCCTCGCCGTGTCGATGATGCCCGGGGGCGGTTCCATGGACGACGGGGCCTCGGCGCCCACCGACCGCCAGCCGGTCGCGGATCCCGGCGGCGCCCTGCCCTCGCCGTCCCCGACCTCCCGGCCGTCGGCGTCCCCGACCCCGTCCGCGAGCGCCGACACCCCCACCCGCAAGAACCCCGACCCCGAACCCCAGGGCACCACCTCCTCCGCCGCCCGCGACGACGACAAGCCGAAGCCCACGGCGTCCACGACGAGCGAGCCGGCGACCTGCGAGGTCCGCTACGACCTGGTCAACCAGTGGCCCGACGGCTTCCAGGCCACGGTCACCGTCACCACGAAAGAGGCGCTCGAGGACTGGCGCGTCACCTGGGCCTTCAAGGACGGCCAGAGGGTCAGCCAGATGTGGGACGGCGACTACTCCCAGTCCGGCTCCCGCGTCACCGCCACCGCCGCCGACTACAACCGGACCGTGGCCGCCGGCGACAACCTCGCCTTCGGCTTCCTCGCCTCCTGGCAGGGCACGAACTCCCCGGCGTACGACTTCACGCTGAACGGACACCGCTGTACGAAGGCCTGAACCGATCTGCGTTTCTCGACGCGGCCTGCCGGGCCGCGGGCGGGTTCTGCTTCGGGGCGACCGAGGCCGCCGATGCCGAGTCGCTACGGCGTATCGGCGCTTCGCTCACCGCGCATGTGGGACCAGCCAGCCTGTACCACTTCGCCGATTGGGCCGAGGGCGTCGACGCGCTCCTCGCGCTGGGCACGGAGCGGCCCGTTCCCGTCGTGATCGGGTGGTGCACGATCCCAAGGCCCGCGTCGGACACGAGGTGGACGTGGCGGTCGTCGGCATCGGCGACGGCTCCAAGCCGCCTCTCCTGGCCATCGGCGAGGCCACATGGAACGACACGATGGGCGTCGCCCACATCGAGCGCCTGCGGCACGTTCGCGATCTCATCACCCAGGCGGGACGCTACGACACCACCGGCACCCGGCTCATGTGTTTCAGCGGCGCCGGCTTCGACGACAAGGCGTGCGCGGCCGCACAGGCAGGTCCCGATGTCCGGCTCGTCGACCTGGAGGCGCTCTACGGCATGGCGTGACCGTCGCCGAAGGCGTAATTCGGTGGCGTCACTGTCCCGGGTGCGTCTAGGGTCGGCTCTGTCGAAGCGGTGACCCGGGGTTGCCGGTGACTTGAGTGTGTCTGGGAGGTGTGACCGATGGCTGTCGTTGAGATGGGCGCTGCCCGCATCCGGAAGTTCATTCAGTCCACTCCCGTGGCCTCCGGCTGACCTCTCTGCTTCTTCCGCGCCTGTGCGCGCGGTGCCGGGGCCACCCCTGTGAAGGGTCACCCCTTGTCTTCCTCTTCTCTCCTGAGTTCGTCCTCGTCCTTCTCGCATCTCCTCGCGCCGTACGGCTGGGATGCGGACTGGGAGGCCGAGTTCGCTCCGTATGCCGAGCAGGGCCTCCTGCCCGGCCGCGTCGTCCGCGTCGACCGTGGGCAGTGCGACGTCGTCACCGCCGACGGGACGCTGCGCGCGGACACCGCGTTCGTCACCCCGCACGACCCGCTGCGCGTCGTGTGCACCGGGGACTGGGTCGCCGTCGAGCCCGGCGGCAACCCGCGTTATGTGCGTACGTATCTGCCGCGCCGTACCGCCTTCGTGCGCTCCACCTCCTCCAAGCGGTCCGAGGGGCAGATCCTCGCCGCCAACGTCGACCACGCGATCGTCGCCGTGTCGCTGGCCGTCGAACTCGACCTCGGCCGCATCGAGCGGTTCCTCGCGCTCGCCTGGGAGAGCGGGGCGCAGCCCGTGGTCGTGCTCACCAAGGCCGACCTCGTGCCGGACGTGGTGACGCTCGCGCATCTCGTCCAGGACGTGGAGACCACGGCGCCGGGCGTGCCGGTGCTCACGGTCAGCGCGCGCGACGGCGACGGGCTCGACACGCTCACCGCGATCGTCTCCGGCGGTACGTCGGTGCTGCTCGGACAGTCCGGTGCCGGGAAGTCCACCCTGGCCAACGCCCTGGTCGGCGAGGACGTCATGGACGTCCGGGCCGCGCGGGACGTCGACGGCAAGGGCCGGCACACCACCACCACCCGCAACCTCCTCGCCCTGCCGGACGGGGGCGTGCTCATCGACACCCCGGGGCTCAGGGGGGTCGGCCTCTTCGACGCCGAGAGCGGTGTCGGGCAGGTCTTCGCCGAGATCGAGGAGCTGGCCGAGCGGTGCCGGTTCCACGACTGCGCGCACGAGGCCGAGCCGGGGTGCGCGGTGCTCGACGCGATCGAGACCGGTGAGCTGGCCGAGCGACGGCTGGAGAGCTACCGGAAGCTGATCCGGGAGAACCAGCGGATCGTGGCCAAGACCGACGCACGGGTCCGTGCGGAGCTTCGGAAGGACTGGAAGCGACGGGGCGCCGAGGGGAAGGCCGCGATGGAGGCGAAGCGGGGGAGGATGCGGTAGGGCGCTTCTTGGGGTGCCTCGCTGTGTCCGTTCGCGGGTGCGGGTAGCGTCGTGGCTGGTCGCGCCGTTCCCCGCGCCCCTTCGGGGGCGCTACCAGCGCCGTGTCCGAAATCCGCCAGCCCCGTCCCTGCCCAGGCCGCACACTGGACTGTGTGATGGACGAAGACAGCAGGTACGAGGCGGTGCGGAGCCGGGACGGGCGGTTCGACGGGGAGTTCTTCTTCGCCGTCGAGACGACCGGGATCTACTGTCGGCCCAGTTGCCCCGCCGTCACGCCGAAGCGGCGCAATGTGCGGTTCTTCGCGACGGCCGCCGCCGCGCAGGGCTCCGGATTCCGGGCCTGCCGGCGGTGCCGGCCGGACGCCGTGCCGGGGTCCGCGGAGTGGAACGTACGGGCCGATGTCGTGGGGCGCGCGATGCGGCTGATCGGCGACGGCGTCGTCGACCGGGAGGGCGTCGCGGGGCTCGCCGACCGGCTGGGCTACAGCGCCCGGCAGGTCCAGCGGCAGCTCACCGCGGAACTCGGCGCCGGGCCGGTCGCGCTCGCCCGCGCGCAGCGCTCGCACAGCGCACGCGTCCTGCTCCAGACCACCGAGCTCCCGGTCACCCACATCGCCTTCGCCGCCGGTTTCGCCAGCGTGAGGCAGTTCAACGACACCATCCGCTCGGTGTACGCCTCGACCCCGAGCGAGCTGCGCGCCGCCGCGCCCGCCTCCCGCCGTACCGCCACCCCGGCGGCCGGCGTCCCGCTGCGGCTCGCCTACCGCGGCGCGTACCAGGCGGGCGCCCTCTTCGACGTGCTCGCCGCCGAGGCCGTCCCCGGCGTCGAGGAGGTCGGCGGCCCGAGCGGCAGGCGCACCTACCGGCGCACCCTGCGGCTGCCGTACGGCACCGGGATCGTCGCCGTCGACGAGCGGCCCCGCGGATGGCTCGACGCCCGGCTCCACCTCACCGACCTGCGCGACCTGACCACCGCCGTACAGCGGCTGCGGCGCCTGTTCGACCTCGACGCCGATCCCTACGCCGTCGACGAACGGCTCGGCACCGACCCGCGGCTCGCCCCGCTGGTCGCGGCCCGGCCGGGACTGCGGTCGCCGGGAGCCGCGGACCCGGAGGAGCTCGCGGTGCGGGCGCTGGCCGGACCGGCGGCGGAGCGACTGGTGCGGCGGTACGGCAAGGCGCTCGACGCGCCCTGCGGCACCCTCACCCACCTCTTCCCCGAACCCGCGGTCCTCGCCGAGGCCGAGCCCGACGGCACCCTCGGCGCACTCACCGCCGCCCTCGCCGACGGAGCCGTCCGCCTGGACCCCGGCGCCGACCGCGACGAGGCACAGGCGGCGCTGCTCGCCCTGCCCGGCATGGACCCCCGTACCGTCGCCGTCATCCGCACCCGTGCCCTGGGCGACCCCGACGTGGCCCCGCCCGGCCCGGACAACGCCCTGGACATCCCCGACAGCTGGCGCCCGTGGCGCTCGTACGCCGTACAACACCTGCGCACCGCAGGGGAGTTGGAGTCCCGATGAACACCTCGCCGCCCACCCCGACACCCACCCACTGGACGACCGTCGACAGCCCCGTCGGCCCGCTCCTGCTCACCGCCACCCCGGTCGGCGTCCTGACCTCCCTGTCGGTGCCGGGGCAGAAGGGCGGCCGTACCGTCCAGGACGGGTGGACGCACGACCCCGCCCTCTTCCGGGAGGCCGAGGAGCAGCTCGCGGCGTACTTCGCCGGTGAGCTGAAGGAGTTCCGGCTCCCGCTGCGCACCGAGGGCACGGAGTTCCGCGAGCGGGTCTGGGCGGCCCTCGACGACGTCCCCTACGGCGGTACGACGACGTACGGCGCGATCGCCGCGCGGATCGGCGCGCCCAGGGCCGCGGTGCGGGCGGTCGGCGGCGCGATCGGCGCCAACCCGCTGCTCCTCGTCCGGCCGTGCCACCGGGTGATCGGGGCGGACGGGTCCCTGACGGGGTACGCGGGCGGACTGGAGTGCAAGACGACGCTGCTAACCCTCGAGGGTGTCCTCTAGACCCCAGCTGTGGATCCGCCGGGGATGGATCCGGATGACCTCCTCGCTGAAGTGCGGTCCCAACTCGTGCGGTCCGACGAGGAGTTCGGCCTCACCGCGGATGTCGATGCCACGGACCGTCCAGGGGCGCAGGCTGACGATGTCGTCGACGACCAGGGCGACCTTGGGGTTCTCCCGGAGGTTGCGCCACTTCTTGCTGTGGCCCATCTGGTAGCCGCCGACCAGGATCGTCCCGTCGTCCTGCGGGAAGAAACCGACCGGGTTCGCCTGCGGCTGCCCGTGGGGGTCCACCGTGGCGAGCCGCCCCAGTCGCTGCGACTTCAGATACGCCCGCTCGGCCTCGCTGAATTCGGTCATGACGTCACCCAAGCACGCCCGCCGGGCCCGGCACATCGGCTCCCGGGCCTAGGGCCGCGGCCCTACGCCGTAGCGCTACGCCACAGCCCCGCACCCCCGCGTCACCCCCACAGCACCACCCCCAGCCACGCGCCCGCGATCAGCAGACAGGTGAACAGCTCCGCCAGCACGCTGGAGCCGCCCGAGCGCATCACCGTGCGCAGGGCCGCCGTCGCCTCGGCGTGCCGACCGAGACGGAGGCGTTCGTGCACGTAGACGCCGGCCATGAAGCCGGGGATCGCGCCCAGCACCGGGACCAGGAAGAAGCCGAGGAACGCGCCGATCCCGGCGTACACGCCCATCCGGGGAGTGGCGCCGCTGGTGCGAAGACGGCGGGGCGGCAGCGCCCA
The DNA here is from genome assembly GCF_040446465.1 of Streptomyces sp. RG80. Taxonomy (NCBI): domain Bacteria; kingdom Bacillati; phylum Actinomycetota; class Actinomycetes; order Kitasatosporales; family Streptomycetaceae; genus Streptomyces; species Streptomyces sp. RG80. Next base: position 552,219 of record NZ_JBEAAJ010000003.1, read on the forward strand.
GCGCACCACCTGGGACAGGAACAGCACGACCGTGGCCCCCACCAGCACCCACCAGGCGACCGGTCGGGGATCCTTCAGCGCCCACCACGAGACCGCGGCCCACACGAGCCACGACCCCGGCACCCCGGGCACCAGTACTCCGCACAGGCCGAGCAAGAGCACGAGGCCGACCAGCAGGAGATCCCACGCTCCCATCTGTCCAGGGTGCCGGAGAGCGGAAGAACCCGCAGGTCAGATGGGCGCGCCCGAGTCAGCTCGGTGACCGTCGGGCAGGTCGAGGACCGACCGTTCGACGACCACAGCGCGGCGACAGGAAAGCAGGTCACACTCAGGACCGACCTGACCGACGCGAACGGCGACTCGGTCACTCGTACGTCGCCGGGCGGTTCTCCCGTGGGGGGTGGGACCGCCCGGCGACCTGTTTCGCAACACCGTTCGAGGAGTCACGCGCGGCGGGATTTTCCGGATGCCCCGTTTTCATACGGCCCGTGCGGTGGACAATTAGGGGCATGAGCCAGCAGGGGGGAAAGCCCACCGGTCACGAGGACGACTGGTGGGGGCAGCTGTACGACGAAACCACCGAGGACGCGGGCCCCACACCCGCGCCGGACACCCTGGACGACAGGTTCGCCTCGGCGGCGGGGGCGGTGGGCGAGGGGGTTCCCGCACCGCGGGCGTCCACGGAATCACCGGCGTTCGACCGCCTCTCGGGCAACCCCCCGGAACACGAACCGGCACCGGCTCCGGGTCAGGGGCCGGGACAGGGACCGACAGCGGCACCGGGACCGGCCCCGGGACAGCCGGCATCGACAGCGGCGCCGCGTGACGCCGAACCCCCGCGCCCTGCCGACCCGCCCCCCGCCCCCGCCGACCGTCCTCCCTCCACCGACCCGCCCCCGGTCCGCACACCCACCCGCGTCGACCTCCCCACGCTCCCTCCCACCCCCCTCGACTACGTCGGCTCCGGCCCCCCGACCTACGACGCCGAGCCCACCGCCCTCCCGCCCGCGGACCCCGACGACCTGGACGATCTCGTCGCCGACACCGTCCTGGACGGCGCCCGGTACGGCAGCAGCACCCTGCGCGCCGCCTCCGTCCGGGGCGACTCCGCCCGCTTCCGTGGCGAACCGCGCCGGGACTCCCTGCTCACCGCCCGCTTCGGCACCGGCGAACACGCCCTCGTCCTGGTCGCGATGGCCACCGGCGCCCGTGCCACCCCCGGCGCGCACCGCGCCGCCGCCGAGGCCTGCCACTGGATCGGCCGGGCCGTCGGCCGCAGTCACGCACGGCTCGCCGAGGACCTCCGCGCCGCCCGCCGAGGCGACCTGAAGTCAGGCCTGCACCGTCTCACCGACCGCAGTCTCGGCAAACTCCGTGCCAGCGCCGCCGAGCAGGGCATCGACCCGGAGGAGTACTCCGCCACCCTGCGCTGTCTGCTCCTGCCGGCCGACACGGACTGCCGTACCCGTGTCTTCTTCGGCGTCGGCGCGGGCGGACTGTTCCGGCTCAGGGAGGGCGAGTGGCAGGACATCGAGCCGCGGGTCTCCGACATCGCCGGCGAACCCGTCGTCGGCTTCGGCTCGCTGCCCGCCGAGACCCCCGAGGGCGACCGGCTCACCATGGACCTAGGCATCCCCACCCCGCCGAGCCCGTACGAGGCCGCCCCCGCCCCGCCCCGCGAACCCTTCCGCTTCCGCGCCTCGGTAGCCCGCCCGGGTGACACGCTCCTGATGTGCAGCAGCGGCCTCGCGGAGCCGTTGCGCGGCGAACCGGAGCTGGGCGAGTACCTCACGAGCCGGTGGTCAGGACCCACCCCGCCCGGCCTCGCCGCGTTCCTCGCCGACACCCAGGTCCGGGTGAAGGGGTACGCCGACGACCGTACGGCCGCCGCCGTGTGGGAGGCGTAACCGGTCCCCTTGTGGATTGATGGACCCAAGGGAGACCCCGAGGACACCAGAGGGGCATGGATCCATGGCCAAGCAGAACGTCGCCGAGCAGTTCGTCGACATCCTCGTCCGCGCCGGAGTCGAGCGCCTCTACGGCGTCGTCGGCGACAGCCTCAACCCGGTCGTCGACGCCGTACGCCGCAACTCCGCCATCGACTGGGTGCACGTCCGGCACGAGGAGACCGCCGCCTTCGCCGCGGGCGCCGAGGCCCAGATCACCGGGAAGCTCACCGCCTGCGCGGGCTCCTGCGGTCCCGGCAACCTCCACCTCATCAACGGCCTCTACGACGCCCACCGCTCCATGGCCCCGGTCCTCGCCCTCGCCTCGCACATCCCCTCCAGCGAGATCGGGCTCGGGTACTTCCAGGAGACCCACCCCGACCAGCTGTTCCGCGAGTGCAGCCACTACAGCGAGCTCATCTCCAGCCCGAAGCAGATGCCACGGCTGCTCCAGACCGCCATCCAGCACGCGATCGGCCGCTCCGGCGTCAGCGTCGTCTCCCTGCCCGGCGACATCGCCGACGACCCCGCCCCGGACCAGCCGCTCCAGACCGCCCTCGTCACCTCCCGGCCCACCGTCCGCCCCGGCGACACCGAGATCGACCGGCTCGTCGAGATGATCGACGCGGCCGACAAGGTCACCCTCTTCTGCGGCAGCGGCACCGCCGGCGCGCACGCCGAGGTCATGGAGTTCGCCGAGAAGATCAAGTCCCCGGTGGGACACGCGCTGCGCGGCAAGGAACACATCCAGTACGACAACCCCTACGACGTCGGCATGAGCGGGCTGCTCGGCTACGGCGCCGCCTACGAGGCCACCCACGAGTGCGATCTGCTGATCCTGCTCGGCACCGACTTCCCGTACAACGCCTTCCTGCCCGACGACGTGAAGATCGCCCAAGTCGACGTCCGGCCCGAGCACTTGGGCCGCCGTTCCAAGCTCGACCTCGCGGTGTGGGGCGATGTGAAGGAGACCCTGCGCTGTCTGACGCCCCGGGTGCGGGCCAAGTCGAACCGGCGTTTCCTCGACAAGATGCTCAAGAAGCACGCCGACGCGCTGGAGGGGGTGGTGAAGGCCTATACCCGCAAGGTCGACAAGCACGTCCCGATCCACCCCGAGTACGTGGCCGCCGTACTCGACGAACTCGCCGACGACGACGCCGTGTTCACCGTCGACACCGGCATGTGCAACGTCTGGGCCGCCCGCTACATCTCGCCCAACGGGCGCCGCCGCGTCATCGGTTCCTTCTCGCACGGTTCGATGGCCAACGCGCTGCCGATGGCGATCGGCGCGCAGTTCACCGACCGTCGGCGACAGGTCGTGTCGATGTCCGGCGACGGCGGATTCAGCATGCTGATGGGCGACTTCCTGACCCTGGTGCAGTACGACCTCCCCGTGAAGGTCGTCCTCTTCAACAACTCCTCGCTGAGCATGGTGGAGTTGGAGATGCTGGTCGCCGGCCTGCCCTCGTACGGCACCACCAACAAGAACCCCGACTTCGCCGCCGTGGCCCGCGCCTGCGGTGCCCACGGCGTACGCGTGGAGAAGCCCAAGCAGCTGGCCGGCGCGCTGAAGGAGGCGTTCCGGCACAAGGGCCCGGCCCTCGTCGACGTCGTCACCGATCCCAACGCGCTGTCCATCCCGCCGAAGATCAGCACCGAGATGGTGACCGGCTTCGCCCTGTCCGCCTCCAAGATCGTGCTCGACGGCGGCGTGGGGCGGATGCTCCAGATGGCCCGGTCCAACCTGCGCAACGTCCCCCGGCCTTAGGGGCCTAATCCTCCGACGCCCAGCGGCGGTTGACGTAGTCGTACGCGTACTGCGGCAGCCTCTTGTCGCCGGTCGTGCGGAACGGGGCGCCGTTGTCGGTGATGCGGGCGGTGCCCTTGCGGCCCTGGGAGGACCAGTCCAGTTCGAGGTACCAGCTGCAGTCGCAGGTCACCGTGCGCGCGGTGACCAGCAGGATCTCCGGGTCCTCGGCGGAGACCCGGTAGGGCATCCGCATCGCCGGGATCACGTTCTCGCCGTCGTGCCCCGCCTCCGAGCGGGCCACCGGCCGGTCCGCGTCCAGGTCCACCGAGAACGAACGAGGTGTGAGCGCGCCGCCGCAGCCGTTGTCCATGGCGTACGAGTTGCCCCCGGCCGGGGCCGCGCGACCGACGACCCGCACCCGGAGCGCCTCGAGGACCACGGCCGTGGAGCTGCGCCCCTGCACGGAGATCTGGACCATGGTGTCGCCGCCGTGCAGCGCGCCCTGCGCCGCCGCCCAGGCCGCGGCGTCCTGCGCGGTCGGGGGCGGCGGGACCTGGGCCGGAGGTTTGTCGACGACGTACTGGTGGCCGCAGCCGGCGTTCCAGACATGGGAGTTGACGGTCCAGGCCAGGGGCACGGCGGCGCCCGGGTCCGCGCCACCGGTCGGGCTGCCGGGGTCCTTGGCGGACGGGGCCGGGGCCGGTCCGCCCTTGCCGGGGGAGGCGGACGGCGAGCTCCGGTCCGGGGAGGGGGAGGGGCTCTTCGACTTCTTCGAGGAGGAGGGGTCCGGTGAGTTGGGCGCCGCCGAGGTCGTGACCGCCGGGTCGGTGGGGCGTACAGCGTCGGCGGAGGGGGAACGGTCGTTCGACAGCGCTGACAGACCGGCGAGCGTGGCGGCCGACGCGACGGCGACGGCCGTCGTCACGAGCACCCTGCGCCGGCGGTACCAGGGGAGAGGACGGGGAGGGACACCCAGATTCGTGACGGGGTCGGCCTCCAGGACCGGGCTCGGATCCGGCGCCGGATCCGGCTCGACGGCGGACGAGGTGGACGCGGGCTCGGGCTCGGTGGCGGGCGTGGGCTCGGGGTACGACTCGACGGGCGGTACGGGCACGGGCTCGGCTTCCGCCGCCAGTTCAGGCCCGGCCACCGCCACCGGCTCGGGCACCACCTCCGACCCGGTCCCGGTCGCCGCCTCGCCCTCCGTCCCGTCCTCCGCCCCCGGCACCCGAGGCCTCTGTCGCGCCGCCACCGCGAGCAGCCAGCGCCGGTGCAGCTCCAGCCGCTCCTCCGGAGCCGCCCCGCACAGCGCGGCGAAGCGCTCCACGGGGGCGAAGTCGAGCGGCACCGCGTCGCCGGCGCAGTAGCGGTGCAGTGTCGAGGTGTTCATGTGCAGCCGGCGGGCCAACTGGCCGTAGCTGCGGTCGGTGCGTTCCTTCAACCCTGTGAGCAGCGCCGCGAACTCCCTGACGTCATCCTGTCCTGACAACGTTCCCCCTGTGTCTCCCGGACCCGTGTCCCCATCCCAGGCACCCCATATACCTGCACGTCAGACGGGCTGGGATGGTTCCACCGTGGTGGATCGGGCGCCGGCTGTTGCGCAGGCCGCCTGTGACGGCTGATGCTCTTGGTGTCGCACCGACCGGGCCGGACCGACCATCCGCCGTCGGCGGCGTCTCACATCCAAGCACTCACTCGTACACGGGGGACACCCATGCCCATGCGCACCCGAGTTGGCGCCCTGTTCGCAGTCGCCGCCACGGGCCTCGCCCTCGGCGCGACGCTCGCCGCACCGGCGGACGCCGCACCGACGACCACGCCGAAGTTCCTGTCGGCGGCCCAGCTGCCGCCGCACCCCTCGTCCGACTGGAAGGCCGGCAAGGTCACCGACGGCGTCCCGGACGAACTCCTGAGCTGTGTGCGGGAGACGATGCCCGGCTACGACTCCCGCTACCGCTCGTTCACCACGGATCTGGAGACCAACGCCCAGCAGCTCACGATCGTCGTGGGCAGCGCCGCCAAGGCCAAGGCGCTCGCCACCCGCCTCGACAAGGACATGCGCTCCTGCGCCACGCGCATCGAGCAGGCCGACCCGGAGGTCGAAGCCACCTACAAGAGCTACGGCAAGCTGCCGGTGGAGGAGGGCGCCCGCGTCCACGGCCTGCACACCGAGGCCTCCTGGGGCGCCACCGACATCCACCTGCTGTCGGTCGGCCGGGACGGGCGGACCGTCACCGTCGTCCAGTGGGGGCAGATGGGCGACTTCGACGACGCACCGGTGAAGGCGTTCAAGAAGACGACGACCACCGCGGTCGCCAAGCTCTACTGAGACCAACCGAAGAAGCGGAGCCGCCCTCCTGCGACGGGGGTACGGGAGGGCGGCTTCCGCTGTGTGACATCCGGTGCGCGAGCGGCGGATTCAGGCCAGATTCAAAGGCGGGCGAAGGTCCGCCGCGCCCCGGCGTCCAGGACCAGCGGCCCCACCGCTTCGTCGGGTACGGCCGGTTCGGCAGACGGGGGTAGACGGAACGACCGACGCCCGCGGTCCTCGCGTCGCCCCGGTGTGGAGGTCCGAACCCATTCCGTGGCACCGGGTCGGCCGTCGCCCGCGAGGGCAGATGCACCGGCCCGCCTCCGCTCCTGGCGGGGCGCGGGTCCGCGGGCTGCCACCGTCGACGCGGGCGACCGGGGTGCCGAACAGCGGACGGACCAGGTGGGCGGGTGCCATGGACGCCTTCCCGGCCGCCAACCGGAACCCGCGGATCGACCAGCGGTTTCCCCGCGCCCGGGCCTCGTCCCGGCGGGTCGGCCGCCGAGCGGCACAGGTCACCCGCCGCAACCGTGGGCACGCGCGCCCCGCCCCGACCGCGCCGCACGGACCGTCTCGCACGGCGCCCCGGCCCCATCCGCACCGCATGCCGGCCGCCCCGCCCTGCGCCCCGAGGCGCCGGGACAGCGCCGCTCCGCCCTCCTTCCGGCGCCGCCCAACCATGGCCGAACACCTGGTCGTTGACGATTCGACATGACTGCCGCCGGTCCGACGGGGCATGGATCCCGTGAACGTGTTCGAGCAGGAGGGGAACCGACATCGGCACGCGGGCGGGGGTCATGAAGAGGCAGGCGCGAGGAGGCGGTCCCATGGCGATCGGGGCCTTCTCGGCACAGACAGTGGAGGAAGTGACCGCGGGCGCCGGGGAACAGGGGCAGGCGCCTCAGCTCAGGCGCAGACTCGGGCGGGCGGATCTGCGGGCGGTGCCCGAAGTCCGCCGGGCCCTGCGTGAGTTGCTACGGCAATGGGGGAGGCCCGGGCGATCGGAGATAGCGGAACTGCTCACCAGTGAGCTCGTCACCAACGCACTCGTCCACACCGACCACGACGCGGTACTGACGGCCACCGTCGGACCCGGTGGACTCCGGGTCGAGGTACGGGACTTCGTGGCCCGCCGGCCCAGACTGCGCGTACCGAACGCCGACGACGGTACGCACGGCCGGGGCCTGGTCCTCGTCCAGTCCCTCGCGGACGCGTGGGGTGTACGGGCCCACGGGGTGGGCAAGTCGGTCTGGTTCGAACTCGACGCCGGGGCCGTGTAGGGCAAACGGGAGGGGGTACGGCCGCCTGGCCGTACCCCCTCCCGTGGTGCCCGAAGGCTCTAGCCGAACTGCTGCTCGAGGTCCTTGAGCTTGCGCTCCAGGGAGTCGAGGCGCGGCAGGGCCATGGTGTCGTCCTCCGAGGTGAGGTCGACGGTGATGGGGTCAGAATTTTTGCGGACGGGCTGAAGAGACGGCCGTGAGCGCACGGGCAGTTGCTCCGGCGTCGATATGGCAGGCTCCGCGGAGACCATGTCGGAGCCCCGCTCCAGGGCCTGGGTCTCTCCCGAGCGACCGCCACCGCGGCCGATGAATCCGCGGTGACCGCGGCTGATGGCCTTGAGCTGGGCGCGCTCCAGGCGCTCCTGCTCGCGGCGGCGCAGTCGGGCGGTCTCCTTCTGGCGCTTGTCCTCGCGGACCTCGTCGACCGCCTCGTCCAGGCTGCGCACGTTCTCCAGCAGCATCAGCGACCAGGCCTTGTAGGTCTCGCGAGGCGCCCGCAGCCAGCGGACGATGCGGATCTGCGGCAGTGGACGCGGCACCAGACCCTGCTCGCGCAGGGCGGCCCGGCGGGTCTGCTTCAGCGCGCGGTCGAAGAGGACGGCCGCGGAGAGGGACATGCCGGCGAAGAAGTGCGGGGCACCCGCGTGGCTGAGGCCCCGGGGCGCGTGCACCCAGTTGAACCAGGCCGCGGCACCCGCGAACGTCCACACGAGTATCCGGGAGCCGAGGGCCGCGTCGCCGTGGCTGGCCTCGCGCACCGCGAGCACCGAGCAGAACATGGCCGCGCCGTCGAGGCCGAACGGCACCAGGTACTGCCAGCCGTTGTCGAGGCCCAGGTTCTGCTCACCGAAGCCGACCAGGCCCTTGAAGGAGAGCGCGGCCGCGACCGCGGCGCAGCAGAAGAGGAGGACATAGGAGGCGGTGCCGTATATGGCTTCCTTGCGCCTGCGGCGTTCCTCGCTGCGTTCCCAAGAGTCCTCGGTCTTCGCATGCTCCCCGCCGGACCGCTTGCCGCGCGCCAGCACCGCCATCGCTGCCAGCATGCCCAGGAGCAGTACGGCGCCCGGAAGCAACCAGTTCAGCGATATGTCGGTCAGTCTCATCTGGGGTCCCTTGCATTGGGATAGGGCGTAACGCCCGCCATAGTGGCCCAATCCCACTGGCCCTCAGGGGGTTTCGGGGCAAGAGGCCGCCAAGGAGGTGCAAGGGAATGCCCAGGGCGGCGTTCTGCTCGAACTGCCGCGTGAGGGGCGGGAGTTGAGTTCGAATAAGACTACCCGTACGGGTGGTTCCACGGAAAGTTCCTGCGGCAGGTGAGGAAATTGTGAATCGCCTGTAACCGAGTGGCAGCCCTGTTCGCGGATGATCTTACGGGACGTTCGGTTCCGCCTCTGCCCCAGGGGTGCTCAACTGGCGGCTTCGGCCAGCAGTTTGACGACCCGGTCGGCGTCGCAGGTGCGCGGACAGGTCGCGCAGGTGTCCTCGGGCTCCAGGGTGTAGTACATGCAGCAGCTGGCCCGGTCCCGGGTCGGCAGCGCCTCGCCGCGCGGTCCCGTCAGCTGCCGGAAGGCCGCCGCGCCCACGTACGGCGTGGTCGAGCCCGGCAGCAGCAGCTCGAGCTCCCGCCGGGCCCGGGCCTGCTCGCTCTCGCCGAGCAGCTGGGCGACGTACCAGAGGCTCTCCACGATCTCGTCGGTCACCATGCCCCACAGCGCCCGTCCGCGGCGCCGCGTCCGCGGCCCGAAGCCGCCGAGCACGGGCTCCATGTGCTCGGCTATCGCCTCCCGCACCTCGGCCCGCAGCGCCTCCTCGTCGGCGACGACCCGGGCGCCGGGCAGTGCGGCGGCGGGGTCGCCGGGCAGGCAGGCGAAGGCGCCGGTGCGTACGGCGAAGGCCATCGGGCCCGCCGTCCGGTCGTACGAGACATGCGTCACGGGCAGGCGCGGCACCCGGCGGTGCAGGAACCACGGCGCGGTGATCAGCAGACAGGCCGGCCAGGCGTACCGGTGCAGCCCGAAGCTCGCGATGACGTCCGGGCGGCCGCTTCGCCCGTGGTCCCGCAGCACCTGTGCGTCGTCCCACGCCAGAAAGGCCTCGAGGCCGGCCCCGCCCTCCGCGAGCGAGGCGGCGGTGACCCAACCGCCACCCCGGGGGGCCTGTTCCCCGCTGTCCAGCTCCGCGACGGTCAGTCCCGGGTAGACCTCGGTCAGACGGTTGTAGGCGTCCGTGAGGGCCGAGGTGCGCACGGTCATGCGGGGCCACCGATCCAAGACAGTTGTGACGACTGTTTTGAAGGTAAGCCTAACCTTACCCAAGATCGTCGGGATTTGAACCAGGCGCATCTGCGCCTAAGGTGCTTGACGGACGAGTAACAACCCGCCGTAATGACCCCAAGTACCGACACGTCCGGAGGAGGACCCCGTGGAGCAGGGCACGCAGGGCTTCACCGGGACCGGGCTTCCGCGGGCGGTACGGGTGCCGCCGCAGATGATGGCGGCGGACGTGGACCGGGAGCGGGGCGGACCGACCGGTCCCGCCGCCGGTGCGGTCAGCGGTGAACACACCCGCGGTGAGCACACCCACGGCGAGCGGGCGCGTGCCGAGCGGCCCCCCGCGGAGCGGCCCATCCGTCCCGTCGTGCAGCGGTCCTCCGTCCGCGGTCAGATCCTCGACGCGCTGCGCACCGCGCTGGTCTCCGGCGAGCTGGTCCCCGGCGAGGTCTACTCCGCGCCCGTCCTCGGCGACCGCTTCGGGGTGTCCGCGACGCCGGTCCGTGAGGCCATGCAGCAGCTCGCGCTGGAGGGGGCCGTCGAGGTCGTGCCCAACCGCGGGTTCCGGGTGGTGGAGCGGGGTGCGCGCGAGCTCGGTGAGCTGGCCGAGGTGCGGGCCCTGATCGAGGTCCCGGTGCTGCTGCGACTGGCTCGTACCGTGCCCGCCGAGCGGTGGGCGGAGCTGCGGCCGCTCGCGGAGGCGACGGTACGGGCGGCCTCCGGCGGCTGCCGGGCCACGTACGCCGAGACCGACCGCGCCTTCCATCGCGCGGTCCTCGCCCTTGCCGGCAACCAACAGCTCGTCCAGGTCGCCGACGACCTCCACCGCCGCGCGCAGTGGCCCCTCGGCGGCGGCCCGGGCTCACGCGGTCGCGCGGAACTCGTGGCGGACGCGGCGGAACACACCGCGCTGCTGGACGCGTTGATCGCCGGGAACGTGGACGTGGTGCGGGCGCTGGTGGGGGAGCACTTCAGGGGCGGGAACTGAGGGGTTTCGCCCCCGCCGCCCTTACTCACCCCCTGCTTCAGGCCGTCGCCGCCGGTGGTGGGGCCAGTTGGCGTGACAGCCAGGTCGGGACACCGCCCAGCAGTCGGTACAGCCGTCGCGCCTCCTCCCGCAACCGCGAGGCCTCCGGCTCGACTTCCGCGTCGGCCAGGGACGCCAGCGCCGGAGCCGTCCCGACCAGGTACCCCAACTCTTCCCGGATCCGCAGCGATTCGGCGAACCCGTGCCGCGCCTCCGCCAACTCCCCGTCCCGCAGGGCGAGTCCGGCGAGATGGCGCCAGGTGAAGGAGAGCAGCAGCGGATCGGCGTGCGCCACCGCGCCCGCGTGCGCCCGCCGGTACGCCGCGCGAGCGGCCTGCGGCGAACGGGACAGGTTCTCCGCGAGCAACCCGCGCCGGAAGTCCAGCAACGCCCGCCCCGGAGCCCCCGGAGCGATCAGCGCCGCCGCCCGCCCGAGCGCGGCCCGCGCCTCGTCGGCCCGGTCCCGCACCTGGTGCAGCGTGGCCGCGTACGCAAGTTGCCCGCGTTCACAAGCGGCCGCACCCCGCTCGTCGTCGGTGTGCGCCATCGCCTCGGCGATACGCAGCGCGTCCTCGGCGTCCTGCCAGCCCTGCTCGGTGTAGAGACATCGCTCGACCAGCAAGGACGCCCGTTGCAACGCGGCATCCGCCTCCACCGGCTGGAGCAGCGCAGCCGCGTCGGCCCAGCAGGCGCGTGAGCGCAACCGCCATACCGCGGTCTGGAGTGGATCGTCAGGGGTCGTTCCGTTACCAGACATGGCGGTATACGCCACCTCGCCCTCCCCGGCACACCATTGAGCTGTTGAGTGGTGGCCGCATCTCAGCACGAATTCCGTGGCTCGGCCAAGGGGGTGGGTGAAGGATTTCACAAAGTCGTGGGATCCCTGGCCCCGCCAGGTTTCAGCTCATCCTCAACGCCAGGAAGAAATCCAGCTTGTCCTCCAGCCTCGAAAGATCACGACTCGTCAACTGCTCGATCCGGCCGACCCGGTAGCGCAGCGTGTTGACGTGCAGGTGGAGACGGGTCGCACAGCGGGTCCACGAGCCGTCGCAGTCGAGGAAGGCCTCCAGGGTCGGGATCAGCTCCGCGCGGTGGCGGCGGTCGTAGTCGCGCAGCGGGTCCAGCAGACGGGCCGTGAAGGCCCTGCGGACGTCGTCCGGGACGAACGGCAGCAGCAGGACGTGCGAGGCCAGCTCCTGGTGGCCCGCCGCGCACACCCGGCCCGGCCGCGCCGCCGCCACCCGGCGGGCGTGCCGCGCCTCCTCCAGGGCGCCCCGCAGCCCCTCCGCCGAGTGCACGGCCGCGCTCACGCCGAGGGTGACCCGGCCGTCGTCGTCCAGACCGGCGGCCAGGGGGTCCCGTACGGACTCCAGGAGCACGTCGGCGAGGATGCCCGCCTCGGAGCCGTCGTGCTCGGTCGAGACGGCCGGCAGCGGGACCAGCGCGATGGCCTCGTCACCCGTGTGGGCCACGGCGAGCCGGTCGGAGTGCTCGGGCCCGGCGGACAGCGGGTCGACGAGGATCTCCTCGAGCAGCGACTGGGCGACCGCGCCGCCCTCGATGTCGCCGCCGTCCCACTCGACCCGGGCGACGACGACCTGCCAGTGCGGGGCCGCCCCGAGGCCGGGCAGCAGGACGGGCGCGGCCACCCGAAGGCGCGCGGCGATCTCGGCGGGCGCGGCACCCGTCTGGACCAGCTCCAGGACCTCCTGTGCCAGCCGGCGACGGACCGTACGGGCCGCATCCCTGCGGTCCCGTTCCACCGAGATCAGCTGGGTGACGCCCTGGAGGAGGTCCAGGCGCTCCTCGGGCCAGTCCCCGGCGTCCGCCTCGACGGCCAGCAGCCAGTCCGACAGCACCGTCTCCCGGACGTCCCGCGAGGCCTGCGGCGCGCGGCCGCTGCTGCGGACCGGGAAGAGCGAGTACGTCGTGGAGCCGAGCGTCAGCCGGTGCGGTCCGCGGCGGCCGGTGCGGGCGGCGGCCAGGTGCTCCGCCGCCAGCTTCGCGCACATGTCGGCCGGCAGCGCCGGGCCCGTGGTCTTCGAGCCCGCGATCAGCCGGCCCGTCGGCGACAGCACCCAGGCCCTGAGGTCCAGGTCCGAGCCGAGCAGGTCCAGGACCACGTCCGGGCCGCCGCCCGCCGGACCCGAGGTCATCATCCGGCGGTGCCGGTCGACGACCGCCGCGAGGTCCCCGGCGCGCTCGCCGGAGACCTGCCGTACGACGTGCTCGGTGATCGTCGCGAAGGCCACCGACTCGTGCACCGCGAACAGCGGCAGCCTGTTGCGGGCGCAGGCCAGCACGAGGTCGTCCGGGACGTCGCCCAGCTCGGCCTCACCGGCGGCCAGCGCGGCGACCCCGGCCTGCACCAGGATCCGTACGAACGCGTCGGAGTCCTCGGCGTCCCGGCGCCAGGCCAGACCCGTGAGGACCAGCTCCCCGCCCGAGAGATAGCGGCTCGGGTCCCGCAGGTCGGTGGTCATCACACCCCGCACGGTGCGGTCCAGCTCGTCCTCGCCGCCGAGCAGCCGCAGGCCCAGCGCGTCGGTGTCCAGCAGTGCGCGCAGCCGCATTCTCGTCGCCGCCGATCTTTGTCTCGAAATCTACGATGAACAGGGAGGGTGTCGTGGTGCCGGAGGCCCGTCGGACGGGCCGAAGATCACCGCTCCCGGTCTCCCGGGCTGTGTCCCAGGTCACGCCCACTGTGTCGCGCGTTTCCACAGGAAAACATGGAGGTTACTGAGGACCTCCGTTCATACGAATCTACAAGATGCCTGCCCCGACCAGCCAACTCCTTCAGAGTTTCCGTGACTGACCCGGTCGGAGCACGGCGCTGTGTACTGAGCCCACTCCGCGTAAACAGCACATGAACGAGCCGGGCCCGCCGCACACGATCTGGCTCAATCTGAACGACCCACGAGACGAAGAAGAGAGCCGGTCATGGACTTCCTTCGCCCCGCCAGCTGGGAGGAGGCGCTCGCCGCCAAGGCTGAGCACCCCACCGCTGTGCCCATTGCGGGCGGCACCGATGTGATGGTCGAGATCAACTTCGACCACCGGCGGCCCGAGTACCTGCTCGACCTGAACCGCGTCACCGACCTCACCGAGTGGGAGGTCGGCGAGGAATCGGTGCGGCTCGGGGCCTCCGTCCCGTACACGGCCATCATGGAGAACCTCCGCTCCGAGCTGCCGGGCCTGGCCCTGGCCTCGCACACGGTGGCCTCCCCGCAGATCCGCAACCGCGGCGGCGTCGGCGGCAACCTCGGCACCGCCTCCCCGGCCGGCGACGCCCACCCCGCGCTCCTCGCGGCCGGCGCCGAGGTCGAGGTCGAGTCGGTGCGCGGCAGCCGCCGTATCCCGATCGACGAGTTCTACACCGGCGTGAAGCGCAACGCGCTCGCCGCCGACGAGCTGATCCGGGCCGTGCACATCAACAAGGCCGACGGACCGCAGCAGTACTCCAAGGTCGGTACCCGCAACGCCATGGTCATCGCGGTGTGCGCCTTCGGGCTCGCGCTGCACCCCGAGACCCGGACCGTCCGTACGGGCATCGGCTCGGCGGCGCCCACCCCCGTGCGGGCGAAGACCGCGGAGGAGTTCCTGAACGCGGCGCTCGAAGAGGGCGGCTTCTGGGACAACGGAAAGATCATCACCCCGTCGGTCGCCAAGCAGTTCGCGGACCTGTGCTCCGCCGCCTGCAACCCGATCGACGACGTCCGGGGCACGGCGAGCTACCGCCGCCACGCGGTCGGCATCATGGCCCGCCGCACGCTGACCTGGACCTGGGAGTCGTACCGCGGCACCGCCGCCCGCTCGGAGGGAGTCGCCTGATGCGCGTCAACTTCACTGTCAACGGACGCCCGCAGGAAGCCGACGACGTCTGGGAGGGCGAGTCCCTGCTCTACGTGCTGCGTGAGCGCATGGGCCTGCCCGGCTCCAAGAATGCCTGCGAGCAGGGCGAATGCGGCTCCTGCACGGTCCGCCTCGACGGCGTGCCGGTGTGCGCGTGTCTCGTCGCCGCGGGCCAGGTCGAGGGCCGTGACGTCGTCACCGTCGAGGGTCTCGCGGACTTCGCCAAGCAGCGCGCCGAGCACGGCGGTTGTGCGTCCGGTGCCTGCGGTACGGCGGGCAAGTCCGGTACGTCCCTCAACGACGCCCAGCAGTGGGCCGCCAAGGGCCAGGACTCCCAGACCGGCGAGGGCACCGAACTCTCCCCGATCCAGCAGGCGTTCATCGACGCCGGCGCCGTCCAGTGCGGCTTCTGCACCCCCGGTCTGCTGGTCGCCGCCGACGAGATGCTGGAGCGCAACCCGAACCCGTCGGACGCGGACATCCGCGAGGCGCTCTCGGGTAACCTGTGCCGCTGCACCGGCTACGAGAAGATCATGGACGCGGTACGGCTCGCCGCGGCCCGCCAGTCCGAGCCTGAAGGGGTCTGACGCCATGGCCGACACCCGTACCACCGGCATCCCCGCCAACGTCACCCAGGGCGCCCACACCAAGGGCGGCATCGGCGAGTCCACGCTCCGACCCGACGGCACCCTCAAGGTCACCGGCGAGTTCGCGTACTCCTCCGACATGTGGCACGAGGACATGCTCTGGGGCCAGATCCTGCGCTCCCCGGTCGCGCACGCCGAGATCCTCTCCATCGACACCGGCGAGGCCCTCGCGACGCCCGGCGTCTACGCGGTCCTCACCTACGACGACCTGCCGACCGACGTGAAGAACTACGGTCTGGAGATCCAGGACACCCCGGTCCTCGCGCACGGCAAGGTCCGCCACCACGGCGAGCCCGTCGCCCTGGTCGCCGCCGACCACCCGGAGACCGCGCGCCGCGCCGCCGCCAAGATCAAGGTCGAGTACCGCGAACTCCCGGTCATCACCGACGAGGCGAGCGCGACCGCGCCGGACGCGATCCTCGTCCACGAGAACCGCGACGACCACCACATCGGCCATGTCCCGCACCCGAACATCGTGCACCGCCAGCCGATCATCCGCGGCAACGCCGAAGAGGCCGCCAAGAAGGCCGACTTCATCGTCAAGGGCGAGTACACCTTCGGCATGCAGGACCAGGCCTTCCTCGGCCCCGAGTCCGGTCTCGCCGTACCGTCCGAGGACGGCGGCGTCGACCTGTACATCGCCACCCAGTGGCTGCACAGCGACCTCAAGCAGATCGCCCCGGTGCTCGGCCTGCCCGAGGACAAGGTGCGCATGACGCTGGCCGGCGTCGGCGGCGCGTTCGGCGGCCGCGAGGACCTGTCGATGCAGATCCACGCGTGCCTGCTCGCGCTGCGCACCGGCAAGCCCGTCAAGATCGTCTACAACCGCTTCGAGTCCTTCTTCGGGCACGTCCACCGTCACCCCGCCAAGCTCTACTACGAGCACGGGGCGACCAAGGACGGCAAGATCACCCACATGAAGTGCCGGATCGTGCTCGACGGCGGCGCCTACGCGTCCGCGTCGCCCGCGGTCGTCGGCAACGCCTCGTCCCTGTCCGTCGGCCCGTACGTCATCGACGACGTCGACATCGAGGCGATCGCGCTCTACTCCAACAACCCGCCCTGCGGCGCCATGCGCGGCTTCGGCGCGGTCCAGGCGTGCTTCGCCTACGAGGCCCAGATGGACAAGCTCGCCGACAAGGTGGGCATGGACCGGGTCGCCTTCCGTCAGCTCAACGCGATGGAACAGGGCACGATCATGCCGACCGGACAGCCGGTCGACTCCCCGGCCCCGGTCGCCGAACTCCTGCGCCGCGTCAAGGACATGCCGCTGCCGCCCGAGCGCCAGTGGGAGTCCAGCGAGGGCTCCGACGTACGTCAGCTGCCCGGCGGTCTGTCCAACACCACGCACGGCGAAGGCGTCGTCCGCGGGGTCGGCTACGCGGTCGGCATCAAGAACGTCGGCTTCTCCGAGGGCTTCGACGACTACTCCACCGCGCGCGTGCGCATGGAGGTCGTGGGCGGCGAGCCCGTCGCCACCGTGCACACCGCCATGGCGGAGGTCGGCCAGGGCGGCGTCACCGTCCACGCGCAGATCGCCCGCACCGAACTCGGCGTCGCCCAGGTGACCATCCACCCCGCCGACACCCAGGTGGGCTCGGCCGGCTCCACATCCGCCTCGCGTCAGACGTACGTCACCGGCGGCGCCGTCAAGAACGCCTGTGAGCTGGTGCGCGAGAAGGTCCTGGAGATCGGGCGCCGCAAGCTCGGCACCTACCACCCCGCGTGGGCCACCGCCGAACTCCTGCTGGAGGGCGGCAAGGTCGTCACCGACGGCGGCGAGGTGCTGGCCGACCTGGTCGACGTACTGGAGGACGAGAGCGTCGAGGTCGAGGAGGAGTGGCGCCACCGGCCCACCGTCCCCTTCGACCTGCGCACCGGACAGGGCAACGGCCACGTCCAGTACTCCTTCGCCGCGCACCGCGCCGTCGTCGAGGTCGACACCGAGCTCGGCCTGGTCAAGGTCATCGAACTGGCCTGCGCCCAGGACGTCGGCAAGGCCCTCAACCCGCTCTCCGTGATCGGCCAGATCCAGGGCGGCACCCTCCAGGGCATGGGCATCGCGGTGATGGAGGAGATCGTCGTCGATCCCGTCACCGCGAAGGTCCGCAACCCGTCCTTCACGGACTACCTGCTTCCCACCATCCTCGACACGCCGACCATCCCCGTCGACGTGCTCGAACTCGCCGACGAGCACGCCCCGTACGGGCTGCGCGGCATCGGCGAGGCCCCCACCCTGTCGTCCACCCCGGCCGTCCTCGCGGCGATCCGGAACGCGACCGGGCTGGAGCTCGACCGGACGCCGGTCAGGCCCGAACACCTCACGGGCATGGCGTAGGGCATCCATTAAGTCTCTCCGGGCGGCGCCGGGAACGTCACACTTCGCCGCGCCGCCCGGAGTACCAAGGACCGCACCGCTCGCGGCACCTGGGCCAGTTGTTCAGTGCAGTTCGTTCAGTGCAGTACCAGATCCTGATCGTTCGTCTCGGGCCGTCCCCCGGGTCGTGCGGCCGCAGCACCTTCCCAAATCCCGCAGCCGCCCAGTCGGTTGATCGATGCGGGTGTCCCTTTGAACCTTGGGAGCAGGCCCACATGACCCAGCAGTCCATGGAGCCGAAGACCGTCGCCGAAGACGCGGGAGAAGGCACCCGCGTCCCGGCCGGACGGTCCTGGCTCGACCGGTACTTCCACATATCCAGGAGAGGATCCACGGTCGCGCGCGAGGTGCGCGGCGGCGTCACGACCTTCATGGCGATGGCGTACATCCTCCTGCTCAACCCCCTGATCCTGTCCGGAAAGGACGCGGCGGGGGACACGCTCGGACAGAAGGCCCTCATCACCGCGACCGCGTTCGCGGCGGCCTTCACCACGCTGCTGATGGGCTTCTTCGGCAAGGTGCCCCTGGCCCTCGCCGCCGGCCTCTCCGTCTCCGGCGTCCTGTCCTCGCAGGTCGCCCCGCAGATGACCTGGCCGCAGGCCATGGGCATGTGCGTGATGTACGGCGTGGTCATCATGCTGCTGGTCGTCACCGGCCTCCGCGAGATGATCATGAACGCCATCCCGCTGGCCCTCAAGCACGCGATCACCATGGGAATCGGCCTGTTCGTCGCCCTGATCGGCTTCTACAAGGCCGGCTTCGTCCACCAGGGCAAGGCGACCCCGGTGTCGCTGGGTCCGGCGGGCGAACTCGCGGGCTGGCCGGTGCTGCTCTTCGCGGCCACGCTCCTCGCCATCTTCATGCTCCAGGCCCGCGGCATCCCCGGCGCGATCCTGATCGGCATCGTCGGCGGCACGGTCCTGGCCGTCGTGCTGAACGCGCTCGACGTCATCGACCCCGAGCAGTGGGCGAGCGGCGCACCCGAACTGCACGGCAGCGCGGTCTCGATGCCGGACTTCTCGATCTTCGGCAACGTCGAGTTCGGCGGCTGGGGCGAGGTCGGCGCGATGACGGTCGGCATGATCGTCTTCACGCTCGTGCTCGCCGGGTTCTTCGACGCGATGGCGACCATCATCGGCGTCGGCACCGAGGCCAAGCTCGCCGACGAGCAGGGCCGGATGCCGGGCCTGTCCAAGGCGCTGTTCATCGACGGCGCGGGCGGCGCGATCGGCGGCGTGGCGGGAGCCTCGGGCCAGACGGTGTTCGTGGAGTCGGCGACGGGAGTCGGCGAGGGCGCCCGCACCGGCCTGTCCTCCGTGATCACCGGCCTGTTCTTCGCGGCCTGTCTGTTCTTCACCCCGCTGACGGCGATCGTGCCGGGCGAGGTCGCGGCCGCGGCCCTGGTGGTCATCGGCGCGATGATGATGATGAACGCCCGGCACGTGGACTGGGCGGACCGCGCGACGGCGATCCCGGTCTTCCTGACTGTCGTCATCATGCCGTTCACCTACTCGATCACGGCCGGCGTCGCCGCAGGCGTCATCTCGTACGTCGCGATCAAGGCCGCCCAGGGCAAGGCGCGGGAGATCGGGGCCTTCATGTGGGCCCTCACAGTGATCTTCTTCGTCTATTTCGCCCTCAATCCCATTGAGAGCTGGATGGGCGTGCACTAGCCCACCCCGCACCCGACGCAACCGCCTTCCGTTAGGAGACCGACAGATGCTGGACATCGCCGAAGAGCTGCACCGGTGGGTCGAGCAGGGACGCGACTTCGCCGTGGCCACCGTGGTGGCCGTCGGCGGCAGCGCCCCCCGCCAGCCCGGCGCCGCCCTCGCGGTCGACGCCGACGGCACGGCGCTCGGCTCGGTCTCCGGCGGTTGTGTGGAGGGCGCGGTGTACGAACTGTGCCAACAGGCCCTCCAGGACGGCGAAACGGTCCTGGAGCGCTTCGGCTACAGCGACGACGACGCCTTCGCGGTCGGTCTGACCTGCGGCGGCGTCATCGACATCCTGGTCACCCCGGTACGGGCGGGCGACCCCGTCCGACCGGTGGTGACGGCGGCGCTGGCCGCCGCGGCGTCTGGCGAGGCGGCGGCCGTCGCCCGGATCGTGTCGGGCCCCTCGGACCTGATGGGCCGCGCCCTGCTGGTCCGCCCCGACGGCTCCTACGACGGCGGCTACGGCGGCCATCCCGAGCTGGACCGCACGGTGGCGGCCGAGGCCGGCGCCTTCCTGGACGCCGGCCGCACCGGCACGCTGGAGATCGGCGAGCAGGGTTCCCGCTGCGGGGCCCCGCTCACGGTCCTGGTGGAGTCCTCGGTGCCGGCCCCCCGGATGATCGTCTTCGGCGCGATCGACTTCGCGTCGGCGCTCGTACGGGTCGGCAAGTTCCTCGGCTACGAGGTGACGGTGTGCGACGCCCGGCCGGTCTTCGCGACCGCCGCCCGCTTCCCCGAGGCCGACGAGATAGTCGTCGAGTGGCCCCACGAGTACCTGCAACGCACCCAGGTCGACGCCCGCACGGTCCTGTGCGTCCTCACCCACGACGCCAAGTTCGACATCCCGCTCCTCCGACTGGCGCTGCGCCTGCCGGTGGCCTACGTGGGCGCGATGGGCTCCCGCCGCACCCACCTCGACCGCAACGACCGCCTCCGCGAAGTCGGCGTGACCGAGATGGAGCTGGCCCGCCTGAGGTCACCGATCGGCCTGGACCTCGGCGCCCGCACCCCGGAGGAGACGGCCCTGTCGATCGGGGCGGAGATCGTCGCGAACCGGCGGGGTGGGAGCGGGGTCTCACTGACGGGGGCGCACACGCCTATCCACCACGATGTGACGTCGTCGTCGGCGGTCGGGCGGATCGGGTCGGTGGCCTGAGCAGCCTCCGTGAGCGGGAAGCGCACCGGCACGGGGTGCCCCGTCGGCCGGTCTCGCGGCAGTGCCGCCGCCGACGCCGGTGTCTCGGGCCGTTCCGCGCCGTCCTCGCTCACCAGGCACGCCGGGTCCAGCAGCGGCGTTCCGCCCACCAGCCGCAGCCCTGTCCCTACGGCTCCCTCAGGCATGCAGCACGAAGCACCGCACCCCGCCCGGCTCCAGGTCGTACCAGTGCCCCCGTTCCCACCCGTCCGTGACCACCGCGACGTCCTCGGCCGTCACCCCGATGCGCTGCCGCTCCTCGGGCAGCCGCCCCGCCAAGGGTGTCGTCACCACCCACATCCCACCGGGAGCCAGCAGGCCACGTACCGTCTCGGTCACCGCGGCCTTGTCGGCCATGAACGCGAGCACCAGCCGCATCGTCACCACGTCGTAGCTCGCCCGGGGCAGCCGCGCGGCCACCTCGGCCGCGTCCTCGAAGTCCAGCCGCTGCACCCGCAGGCGAGGCTCCAGATCCGTGTACCGGTCGCGGGTCGCCGCCACCGCCGCGTCCGTCCAGTCGACGGCGAGGGTGTCGCAGCCGAGGCCGGCGAGGGCGGCCGGGTATCCGCCGAGGCCGCATCCGACGTCCAGGACCCGGGCCCCGGGCCGTGGCCGCACCGCCTGCCGGAAGAGCCGTAGCTCGTGCGCGTCGACGCCCCGGAAGCCCCGCCCCGCCGCGAAGCGTTCCTCCCAGTCGTCCCGCCCCGACGTCACGGCGTCCTCAGCAGCCGGTTCACCGCCCGCCCGAACACATACCGGGCCGTCCGCCGCACCACCGGGTCCAGCAGGCCGGGCAGGAACCGGAAGCCCAGTTCCTCCCGCCACACCACCCGGGTGCGTCCGCCCGGACCGGGACCGACCTCGATCTCGGCCCACCCGGTCACCACCCGGCCCCGCTTCTCCAGCCGGCACAGACCGGCCGCGCCGGACGTCGGGGGCCGCCACTCCGTGACCTCCATGCGGTCGTCGAAGGTGAGCGGGCCGACGCCGGTGCGGGCCACGAAGACCGTGCCCTCGCGCGTCGGTTCCGCGGTCTCCACCGTGACGCGGGTCAGCGGGACCACCGCGCCATGGCGGGACCACCGCGTGAGGCGGCGCCAGGTCTCGTCGAGGGGCAGCGGCGCCGTGCGTTCGAGCATGAAGGTGACCACGCGCCGATCTTATGGAATCCGGCCAGCTCAGCGGCGTATGCACAGCCGCCTCACATACTTGGCCGAGCGGGCGGTAGTCGAGTGGGCGTACCCGCGGTGAATCCGGCCCGCCCCCACGCCCGCGACCCCTACGATTCCGGCCATGGGTGGGCATTCCGCCCACCCCCAGGGGGAGTTGGTCACCATGCCACTGAAGGCCTACGGCGTACTGATCACCAGGGCGGTCGACACCCGGCGCGAGGGCGCCGTCGACACCCCGCACTACCAGATCCATCTGACGGACGATCAGAACGTCCACTACCGGGCCGCCGTCAACGTACTGTCCCAGGAGCGCCCCTCGGAGCTGCTCTACCTCGTCGACGAGGACTTCCGGCACCCCGTCACCGCCCGGCTCGCCGGACTGGCCGGCGGCTGGAACACCCTGCCGCCCGGCCCCGGCGGCCCCAACCTCGACTTCGTGCGCGGCAACCTCTTCGACCCGGCGAAGATGCGCACGCTGCCCCCGGACGCCCCGGGCGTCGACAACGACCTTGCCGACGTCCTCGACCACTGGGTACGGCGTGCCGTCGACGACCCGGAGGCCCGGCTGTACGTCTTCGGCGAGCGCTTCGGGCCCGAACCCGGCGTCAAGGACAAGGTGTTCGGCTTCCTGCCGGGCAACGGCGTCCACGACATCCATATGAACCAGGGCAACAGTCGCAAGTTCAGCAAGGACGACGGCGTCTGGCAGGACGGCGGGATCCTGATCCACTTCCCGGCCCAGGACCGCTGGGTGGGTGTCTTCCTCGCCTTCCAGAGCCAGTCCTGGCACACCGACGACGTCACCGGCCACGCCCTGGAGGACGTGGAGGGCAACCGGCCCGAGCCGGGCACGCTGCCCGTCCGGATCGTGGCGGCCCTCGTCAACCCGCGCGGCCCGGCACCCGAGGCGGAGACGGTCACCCTGCTCAACGCCTCGCCCGACCCCGTCGACCTCACCGGCTGGCGCGTCGGCGACCGGCTGGGCCAGAAGTCCCCGGTGCCCTCCGGCCCGCTCGCCGCCGGCGCCTGTCTCACGGTTCCGCTCGCGGGCGGCGCCCAACTGGGCAACCACGGTGGCGAGATCACCCTCTTCGACGCCAAGGGGCTGAAGGTGCACGGAGTCTCGTACACCGGGAGGCAAGCCGAACGGGAGGGCTGGACCGTCGTCTTCTGACGGTCCGTCGGTCAGGCCCGGACGACGTCTACCGCATCCGCACACCTGTACGGCACCATGAGCGCGACCCCGCACCACCGGCGGCCGGAGGGCGACTCGTGGACCGTGAACTCCTGGGAAGACGTGACGAGTTGTAGCGCGACCCCTACCCGCACTACGAACGCGCCCGGCTCGCCGACGGGCTGACGTACGTCGACGAGCTGGACGCCTGGCTCGTCGCCCGGGACGCCGACGTACGCGAAGTCCTGCGCCGGCCCGAGGACTTCTCCTCGGCCAACGCGCTCATTCCGGACGTGCTGCCGTCGCCCGCCGCGCTCGCCGTCCTCGGCGGCGGCTTCGGCGGGCGGCCCGTCGTCGTCACCTCCGACGGCGCCCGCCACCAGCAGCTGCGCGCACCCCTCGTCCGAGGACTCTCGCCGGCCCGGGTCGCCGCCGTCCTGCCGTACGCCGCGCAGCGCGCCGCCTACCTGGTCGAGGAGTTCGTCGCGGGCGGAGGCGAGGGTGGAGCAGAGAGGGGAGTCAAGGGCGGCGAGGTCGAGCTGATGTCGGCGTACGCCCGCAGGCTCCCCGGCGATGTCATCGGCAGGATCGTCGGCCTCGACCCGGCGGACGTGCCCGGGGTCGTGCACGGCGGGCACCGGGCGGAGGAGCTGCTGTTCCGGCCGCTGGAGGAGGGTGAGCAGGTCGCCGCCGCCGAGGACGTCGTCGCGATGCAGCGCACGCTGGAGCGGTATGCGCGCGAGCGCCGAGCCGAGCCACGCGAGGACCTGTGCACGGAGCTCGTCGAGTCGCTCACCGAACCCGGCGAGCTCACCCTCGAGGACCGCCACGAACTCGTCGCCCACCTTCAGAACCTGCTGATCGCCGGGCATCTCACCACCACCGCGCTCATCGGGACGACCGTGCTGCATCTGCTGCGGCACCGGGAGCAGTGGGAGCTGCTGTGCGCCGAGCCCGAGCGGATACCGGCGGCGGTCGAGGAGGCCGCCCGTTACGACAGCGCCCTTCAGGGCTTCCGCCGGGTCACCACGGGGCCGGTCACCCTCGCCGGGACACAACTCCCGCCCGGCGCCACGGTGTTCGTCGCCTTCGGCGCCGCCAACCGGGACGCCGACCGCCATCCGCGACCCGAGGAGTTCGACATCACCCGCCCCCCGGGCCGCCATCTCGCCTTCGGGTTCGGGGTGCACGGCTGCCCCGGCTCACAGCTCGCCCGTGAACAACTGCGGCTCACCCTCGAGGAGTTGACCCGGCGCCTGCCGGGGCTGCGGCTCGCGGACGACCGGCCGGTCGAGATGCGGCCGACGATGATCCACCGTTCCCCGCAGCGCCTCTTCCTCACCTGGTGAACGCCGAACGTCAGCGGTACACCTTCCCCGGCTCGGCCTTCCCGGGGGCCAGCAGCTGCGGCACGGTCACGAACACATACCCGCGCGCCTTGAGCGCGTCGATGATCCCGGGCACGGCCGGCACGGTTCCGTCGTAGATGTCGTGCAGCAGGATGATCCCGTCCCGGGACACCTGGTTCAGCACCCGCTTGCGGATCAGCGCGGAGTCGTTCGTCGTGTAGTCCTTGGCGGTCACGCTCCACAGCACCTCCGCCATGCCCAGCTCCTCGCAGATCTCGTGGACCCGGTCGTCGGTACGGCCCTGCGGCGGCCGCATCAGCGTCGGTCTCTGCCCGGTGAGGCGCTCTATCTCCCTGTTGGGGCGCTCCAGCTCCTCGCGTATCTCGGCCGGCGTCAGCTTCGTGAGGATCTTGTGGTCCCAGGTGTGGCTGGCGACCTCGTGGCCCTCGTCGGCCATCCGCTTCACCAGCTCCGGGTACTTCTCGATGTGCCGTTTGCCGAGGAGGAAGAAGGTCGCCGGGACCTGCTTCTCCTTCAGGATGTCGAGCAGCTCGGTGGAGTGCTCGCTCGGGCCGGCGTCGAAGGTGAGCGCGACGCACTTGGCGTGACGGCAGTCGACGGTCCCGAACCGGGCCTGGGTGGTGGAGGCCTCGGCGGCCTGGGCCCGGGCGGCGCTGGGCGCGGTGGTGTCGAGCGATCCGCAGCCGGACAGCGACAGCGCCAGGGACGCCGCCGCCACCGACATCAGCGCGGTTCGGAACCTGTCCCCCGTTTTGTTCATCTTCTTGGTCGCAGAAAGCATGCCGAGACTATACACAGCGATTATACTCGCAGTGTATAGTCTCTTCGATCATGCTCCGGGCATGCCTACTGGGCGTAGAAGGTGGCGTCGCCCCGGTCCGTGGCGGTGCTCAGCGCCTGTACGTTCAGCAGGTAGTTGTAGTGCCGGATGTAGCGGCCCGGGTAGTTGTACGACTCGTACGAGATCCCCGCCGAGTCGGCCTGTCCGGCCCGCTGATAGAAGGTGGCGTCCGAGGCGAACGCCGCCGTGCCGTCGTTCTTCTCGACCCACACCTCGAAGTTCTTGTGCCGCAGGTAGTAGCCGGGGAAGTTCGCCGACTCCAGCGAGACCGTGCCGCTGCCCGCGAGACCCGTGACGACCCGGAACTGCGAGTCCGCGAGCGGCGAGACATTCGCCTCGATCTTCGCCCGGTACTCCCAGTGCCGGATGAAACGGTCCGCGAAGTTGTACGACGAGAAACGCTTCGGTGTGACCCCGTCGGCCACCGGGATGCCGAAGTCGGGGGTGCCGTCGGCCTTCCAGTAGATCTTCTGCACCCGGGTGCGGCGGTTGGGGTCGTTCAGCGGGTCACCGCTGATGTCCTTGTAGCTGCGGTCGTGGTAGACGAGGATGTCCGACTTGCCGTCCTCGGAGACGGTGAAGGAGTTGTGGCCCGGACCGTACTGTGAGGTCGCGGCGCTCGTCTGGAACACCGGCGTCGAACTCTTCGTCCAGGAAGCCGGGTTGGTGAGGTCGGCGGTCGCCGACGCGGTCAGCATCCCCAGGCAGTAGTTGGCGTCCGTGGCGCTCGCCGAGTACGTCATGAAAACCTTGCCGCCGTGCTGGATCAGCGCCGGCCCCTCGTTGACCTTGAACCCGATCGTCTCCCAGGACAGCGTGGGCTGCGACAGCTCCGCCGGAGTCCCGCTGATGGTCCAGGGGTTGGACATCTTCGCTATGAACAGGCTGGTGTTGTTGTCCTCCGACGGGTTGCGCTGCGCCCACGCCAGGTAGCGCACTCCGTTCACGACGAAGGTCGTCGCGTCCAGCGAGAAGCTCTCCCAGGTGGTCTTGATCTGGCCCTTCTCGGCCCAGGTCGCGGTCAGCGGATTGGCGCCGGTGCCCTCCAGGACGTACATCCGGATCGCCCAGATGTCACTGGTGGACCCGGCGGCGAAGTACACGTACCACTTGCCGTCGATGAAGTGGATCTCCGGCGCCCAGATGTGCGCGCCCATGACCCCGCTGCTGTGCTTGGTCCAGATCGTGGTCTCGGGAGCCGTCGACAGGCCCTGGATGGTGGTCGCCCGGCGCAGCACGATGCGGTCGTACTCGGGGACCGTGGCCGTGAAGTAGTAGTAGCCGTCGGTGTGTTTGAAGATGTGCGGGTCGGCCCGCTTCTCCGCGATCGGGTTGGTGTACGTCACGGCGGGGGAGTCCGGGACGGCGGCCTGCGCGGGGGAGCCCGGGCCGACGAGGCAGGCCGCGAGGGCGACCAGCATCGCCAGCAGCAGGCGAACGGCGTTACGTCTCAAGGGAGTTCTCCAGAGGGGGAAGGGCGGAGCGGGAGGATCAGGTGGTGGGGACCAGACGCCACTGCTGGCAGTTGTTGTTCAGCCAGCTCCACTGGCGTACGTCGGAGCCGTTCGCGGTACCGCAGTCGGCCACGTCGGCGACCTTGCCGGTGGATTCGTTGACGATGCGGACGTAGTCGCCGCTCGCCGTGAACACCAGGCGGTAGCGCTGGCACTTGTTGTTCAGCCACGACCACTGACGGATGTCGGCGCCGTCGGCGGCGGAGCAGTCGGCGACGTCCATCACCTTGCCGGTGGCGACGTTGACCAGCCGGTTGGTGTCGTCGCCGAGGTCCTCGACCTTCCACTTCTGGTTGGTCCCGCCGTTGCAGGTCCACTGGAAGATGTTCGTCCCGTCGGCCGTGCCGCCGCCGTTCACGTCCAGGCACTTGCCGCTGTTGCGGTTGACGAGGGTGTACGACGTCGGGGTCGCCGCCGTCTCGCCGGAGGGGCCGGGGAGGGTGGTGCCGAGCGCGACCGGGGTGCCGAAGTTCGGGGTGCCGTCGGCGTTCCAGGTGAACTTCTGGGCGCGAGTGGTCCGTCCGTTGCCGCAGCCGCCGTTCGACGCGGAGTTGGCGTGGTAGACGATCCAGTTCTCGGTGCCGTCGGGCGAGGTGAAGAAGCCGTTGTGCCCCGGGCCGTACACCCCGTTGGCGTCACTGCGCTGGAAGACCGGCGTCTGCTTCTTGGTCCAGGAGGCGGGGTCGAGCGGGTCGGAGCCCGTCAGCTCCAGCTGGCCGAGTTTGTAGTCGGCGGTCCCGCAGAAGCTCGCCGAGTACGTCAGGAAGGTGCGGCCGTTGCGATACAGCGGCTCGGGGCCCTCGTTGACCGGACTGCCGGAGCGCTCCCAGTCCAGGGTCGGGCTGGAGATGATGCTGAAGGTGTTGCTCGCGAGGGTGTACGGGTTGCTCATCGGCGCGATGACCAGGCTCTGCGTGCTGCCGTTGATGAACCCGCTGCCCACCAGGTACAGCTTGCCGTTCGCCTTGAGCACGGTCGCGTCGATCAGCCAGCCGCCCGGCGTGAGATTGGACCCGGTCAGCGACCCCTTGTAGGTGTACGCCCCCATCGGATCGGTCCCGGAGCTCTCCAGCACATGCGTGCGCTGCGAGTCGCAGCAGGCCACACCGCTCTGGCCGGCCGAGTAGTACAGGTACCAGTGGCCGTCGAGGAAGTGCAGCTCCGGCGCCCAGATGTTGGTGTTGCGGGTCGACGTGGTGTCCGACCACACCTGCACGTTGGGCGCGGTGGCCAGGCCCGCCAGCGTCGGCGACTTGCGGATGCCGAGGATGCCGGTGAACGTCGTGGTGACCAGGTAGTAGTTGCCGTCGTAGTACTCCAGCCAGGGATCGGCGCCCTTGGACGACTTGAGCGGGTTGGTGTACGGGCGGCCGTCCGCCGCCGACGCCGGCTGGGTCGCCGACACCAGTGCCAGGAGGAGGGCCAGCACACAGACCAGCAGAGGTCTGTGGCGTTTCCCGTGGTGAGTCCGAGGCATACGAGACCGTCCCTGTCCGTAATTTCGAACGTAGTTCGTTATGTCGGTCAGAAGATAGGAGTGGGGCATGGTCTCGTCAACGGTTTCGCCATTCGCGCTTCAACTGATCGATTCCGACCATATGAAAATCGTGTTCATTTACCATGGGGGGCGTGGAGGAGACGGAAGAGGAGCATGTGCGCGCGGCGGGCCTGCGCAACACGCGCCAGCGGCGTGCCGTGCTCGAAGTCCTGGGCCGCTGCCCCGAGTTCGTCTCCGCACAGGAGCTGCACGCCCGGCTCACCGAGGCCGGCGGCACCGTCGGGCTCACCACCGTCTACCGCACCCTGCGCGAACTCGACCGCGCCGGGGTCGTCGACGTCGTACGCGACGAGGGCGGTGAGCGGCTGTATCTGCGGCGGCCCACCGACGAGCACCGGCACTACCTGATCTGCCGCCGCTGCGGGCGCAGCCGGGTCGTCGACGCGGAGGCCGTCGAGCGCTGGGCGGCCGCGCTGGCCGAGGCCACCGGGTACGCGGAGCTGGAGCACACGCTCGAGCTGAGCGGGGTGTGCGGACCGTGCCGGGCGGAGGCGGAAGTTGCGGGGGAGCGGGCCGTGTGTTCACCTTGATCGCCGACGGCGCCGCGTGGGCACCGATGGGGGAGGATCACAGTTGAGTCCGGTCGTGTTCGGGGCCGCGGCCTCCCGTCCCTGCACGCTCGTCGTGTGCCGGGGCTGCTGCTGCGGCAACGCGAGCAAGCATCCCGGCGTCGACCACGCGTGGCAGCTCGACCGGTTGCGGGCCGCCGCCGCGGAGTCCGGCGGCCGTCTCGCCGTCCGTACGACTGACTGCCTCGGCCCCTGCGACCAGGCGAACGTCCTCGTCGTCCAGCCCTCCGGAGAGGGCCGCCGCCGCGGCGGCCGGGCCACCTGGGTCGGCTGGTCCGGCGACGACGACTGCACCGACGACGTCCTGACCTGGGCCACGGCGGGCGGCCCCGGCCTGGCGGACCCCCCGCCCACCCTCACCCTTCAGTTCATACGCCCACCCCGCCCCGAAGTCCGCCGCTCCCGCCGCTGACCGCTCCCGGCGGGGACCGCGACCCGGACATGTCCCCCGGCCGGCTCGCCGGTCGCCGCTCAGCCGATCATCTTGATCTCCGGCGGCCAGAGCACGTTGCGGGCCAGCAGCAGGGAGGGCCCGAGATGGTCCGGGCACACCGGCAGGGGGAAGTCCACGTGCCGGCCGATCTCGAAGCGGGCCTGTGCGGTGCAGGACCGTCCTTCGTCGGGGCCGGCGAACCGGCCCTGGCAGCGCGGGCGTACGGCGGATTCGTCCATGGTCACCTCGGTCGATGCTCGCCCCGTCCGCACAGGTCGAGCGTCCGACGCGGGCGGACAGTCGGGGACATGTGCCCACGCTAGGAACCCCGGGGGCGGGGCGCCCGCAGGGAGGACCGTGTGGGTGAGAGGGGCCAGGCCCGGAATCGGAGCGACACCACTTCCCGCGACCGCTGCCGGCGACCCGTGAACGCACTCAACCCGGCGAGTCCGCGGCGGGCAGTGGCTCCAGGACCGGGTTGGTCAGGTGCTGGAAGATGATCGAGGTCCGGAAGCTCAGGATCTCGCGGCGCGCGGTGAAGCGTTCGAGCAGGAACGCGTGCAGATGCTCGATGTCCTGGGCCGTGACGTGCACGAGGAAGTCGTCGCTGCCCGCCATCGTGTAGACGGACAGCACCTCCGGCAGCCGGGCCACCGACTGCTCGAACGCCGCCACCACCTCCCGGTTCAGCGGCCGCACCTGCGCCGACACCATGGCCTGCACCCCGCGGTTCAGCGCGGGCAGCGCCACCTGGGCGTGATAGCCGCGGATCACCCCGCGCCGGCGCAGCAGCCGGATCCGTTCCAGACAGGTGGAGGGAGCGATGCCCACCTTCTGCGCGACGGCCCGGTTCGATTGCCGCGCATCCTCCTGGAGATGCCGCAGGATCGCCGTATCAAGTTCGTCCACGATCGCCTTCCCGAGCTCAATTCCGAAGGAAGTTCGGCCAGTTCACCAACGGCCGGAACATCAACCTAACGTCCGGGGCATGACGCAGACACTTGAGCACGAAGAGGTGCGGATCCACCGGGGCCCCCGCTCGGGGCTCCCCCTGATCGTCGCCGTGCACTCCCGAGCCCTCGGGCCCGCCGTCGGCGGCTGCCGGATGCGGCGCTACGACGGCTGGCGCGCCGGACTCGCGGACGCGCTGCGGCTGTCCGAGGCCATGACCTACAAGTGCGCCGTGTCCGGGCTGGACTTCGGCGGCGGCAAGAGCGTGATCGTCCTCGACCGGAACGCCCCTGTCACCCCCGAGTTGCGGGCCGCCGCGCTCACGGACATGGGGGAGTTCATCGCCTCCTTCGACGGGACGTACCGCGCGGGCCCCGACGTGGGAACCTCGCCCGCCGACATGGTCGTCCTGCGCCGGTCGACGCCGCATGTGTACTGCCTGCCCGAGGAGCACGGCGGCACCGGCGACTCCGGCGCCCCCACCGCGACCGGGGTGCTGGCCGCCCTGCGTGCGGGCGCCCGGCACGTGTTCGGGTCGGCGTCGTTCGCCGGGCGTACGGTCGTGGTGAGCGGCTTCGGCTCCGTCGGCAGCCGGGTCGCGGCGGGCCTGGCGGCGGACGGTGCCCGGGTGCTGGTCTCCGACGTGGACGGCGGCAGACGGGACGCCGCCCGGCGCTCGGGCTACGGGTGGGTGGAGCCCGCGGACGCGCTCGGCACGGCGGCGGACATCCTGGTCCCGGCCGCCGTCGGGGGCGTGCTCACCCCGGAGACGGCCGCCCGGCTCGCCGTACGACTGGTCGTGGGCCCCGCCAACAACCAGCTCTCCGACGACACGGTCGCCGACACCCTCGCGGCCCGCGGCATCGTCTGGGTGCCGGACTTCGTCGCGAGCGCGGGCGGGGTCGTCCACACGCTCGGCCGGGAGAGCGAGGGCCTCGACCACGGCGCCGCCGTACGGCGGGTGGAGGGCATCGGCGACACCGTACGGCTGCTGCTCAAGGGCGCTGAGAACCCGTTGCGGGAGGCGAAGGCGCTCGTCGGCCGTCGGCTGCCGCCGGGCTGAGCGCTTTCGGGCGGCGGGGCGGGGTGTCCCTGCCTCGCCCCGCCAACCGGCCCGGCGCCGCGCCGAATTGACGCGCGGGAGTGGCTGTCGCCGGAGTACGGTCCCTGGCGTGGATCACACAGACGATTACTTCGGAGAGCACATCGCGGCGACCTACGACGACCCGGCGTCGGAGATGTTCCAGTCGGACGCCATCGACCCGGCGGTCGCCTTCCTCGCGGAGCTCGCCGGTGCCGGCCGGGCCCTCGAACTCGGCATCGGGACAGGGCGGATCGCCCTTCCGCTGGCGGCCCGTGGCGTACCGGTGCACGGCATCGACCTGTCCCGCGCGATGGTCGAACGGCTGCGGGCCAAGCCCGGCGGCGAGACGATCGGGGTGAGCATCGGCGACTTCGCGACGACCGAGGTGGACGGGACCTTCTCCCTCGCCTACCTGGTCTTCAACACGATCATGAACCTGACGACCCAGGAGGCGCAGGTCGCCTGCTTCCGCAATGTCGCCGCCCATCTGGCGCCCGGCGGCGTCTTCGTGATCGAGGTCATGGTCCCCGAACTGCGGAAGCTGCCACCGGGCCAGAACGCAGTGCCGTTCCATGTCGGTGCCTCGCGGCTGGGGTTCGACACCTACGACGTGGCCACCCAGTCGATGAGCTCGCACCATGTGAAGATCGTCGACGGACACGGCGAGTACACCGAGATCCCCTTCCGCTATGTCTGGCCCGCCGAACTCGACCTCATGGCACAACTCGCCGGGCTCCGGCCGCGCGAGCGCTGGGAGGGATGGGCACGGGAGCCGTTCACGAGCGAGAGCGGCCGCCATGTCTCCGTATGGGAGAAGCCCGCGGACTGACCGCGACGCCATCACCCCGCCACCTCCACTTCGACGAAAGGCCCCCCGTGCGACTCCACACCCGTGAATGGGGCACCGGCGACCGGTCGGCCCTGCTCGTGCACGGGATCATGTCCGATTCCCGCACCTGGCGCCTGGTCGGACCGGCGCTCGCCGGGCGCGGCTACCGGGTCGTCGCGGTCGACCTGCGCGGCCACGGGCGTTCGCCGCGCGGCGAGTACAGTCCACGGCACTTCGCCGACGACCTCGTCGACACGCTGCCGGTGGGCGCCGACCTGGCCCTCGGGCACTCCCTGGGCGGGCTCGCCCTCTCCCTGGCCGTGGACCGGCTGCGGCCGCTGCGCGCCGTCTACGCCGACCCGGCCTGGGAGTCCCCCGACCCCGAACAGGCGCTGGACCCCGAGATGTTCGCGTCCGGCAAGAACGTCACGCGCGAACACATAGCGCGGTCCAACCCGCGCTGGGCCGCCGAGGACGTCGACATCGAGGTGGCCACGCTCGCGGACTGGGACGCGGACACCTCGTACTTCCTCGACGGCCGGCCGCTCACCGGCTACGCCCCCACCCGCCCGGCCGTGCCCTCCCTGGTCCAACTCGCCGACCCCAGCCACCTGGTGGGCGCCGACGACGCGGCGCGGCTGCGGGCGAGCGGTTTCGAGGTCCGTACCGTGCCCGGGGCAGGGCACACCCTGTACCGCGACGACTTCGACGGGTTCATGAAGTCGCTCGACGGCTGGATCTGAACCGTCACACGGAGACCGCGGTGTCCCAGTCCAGCAGCCGGGGGAGGTCCTCCTCCCGGGGCCGGGGCACGGTGCCGCCGGGTCCGCCGCGCGAGAGACTGCCGCTGACCGCGGTGTTGCGCTCCACGCGCGGCCGGCGCAGCGTCTCGTACAGGGCGAGCCCGGAGTCGGCGTCCGGGGTGTCGCGCAGGGACTTGGCGAGGACGACGGCGTCCTCCAGGGCCATCGATGCGCCCTGACCGGTCGCGGGGGAGGCCGCGTGGGCCGCGTCGCCGACGAGCACGGTCCGGGCGGAGCGCCAGGGGGTGCCCGGGGGGATCTCGGTGGCGTTGGTGACCAGTACGTCGTCGGCCGTGGCCGCGACGATGTCCGCGGCGGGGCCGGTGTCCACGCGCAGCAGCGACACCAGCGGGTCGCGCCAGCCGCCGCGCGTCAACTCCTCGGCGGTGAGCGGGGCGTCGGTCACGCGGGCGAACCAGTACGTCTCCCCGGCGGGCGACACCGCGTACCCGAAGGCCGCGCCGCTGCCCCGCACCATGGTGAACTGCCCGCTCTCACCGGGCGGTCGGGCATCGCGGGTGTAGCCGTAGAAGACGCGCTGCGCCGCGTACCGCGGCCGTACGCCGGGCGCGATCGTCCGGCGGACGGTGGAGCCCAGACCGTCGGCGCCGACGAGGAGGTCGCCCGTGGCGCTGCCCCCGTCGGCGAAGTGCGCGGTGACGCCGTCGGGGCCCTCCTCGACGGAGGCCAGCCGTGCGCCGTGCCGGACGGTGATGCCCCGCCGTGAAGCCTCTTGCTGGAGCGCGGAGTTGAGGTCGCCGCGGCGCAGACACCGGAACCTCAGGAGCGGGTCGTCGGCCTCGCCGAGCGGATGGCCCGCCACCTCGGCGCCCGTCGCGTCGAGCAGCCGCAGGGTGCGCAACGGGAAGCCGAGCGCGGTGACCGCCTCGGTCGCGTCGAGCTGCGCGAGCGCCCGCATGCCGTTGCTCGCCAGGGTGAGGAACGCGCCCAGATCCTCCGCCGAGTCCGGATGCGCCTCGTGCACGACGACCTCGAACCCCGCCTTGTGCAGGGCGAGCGCCGTCGCCGTACCGCCGGTTCCGCCGCCGATGACCAGGATGCGCGCCATCCCACGACCGTACACGCCCGCGCCAACGGAGGTGCGGAGCAGGGGTGTTCGCGCCCTGCGCGCCCATGGGGAGCCTGGGCGGCTCCGCGCGCCTACGGCGGCCCGCGTCACCCGCCGAAGACCACCTCGGCCGTGCCGTGCCGCTCCTCCCGGTGCGTGGCGACGCGCAGTTCGGCGCGGTCGGCGGCGGGTGTGCCGCAGGCCGCCAGGAGCTCGCCCGCGAAGACCGGCCGGTGGAGCCGGTACGACAGGGAGCGCACCCGTCGAGCCGGGGCGTGGCGGCGGGGCAGTTCGAGCATCAGGAGGGCGAGCAGGGGCCCGTGGACGACGAGACCCGGGTAGCCCTCCTCGGCGCGGCAGTACGGGGCGTCGTAGTGGATGCGGTGGGCGTTCGCGGTGAGGGCGCTGAACCGGAAGAGCAGCACCGGGTCGGGGCGCAGCGCGAGCTGCCACGGGTCGGTCGGATGGGCGGACGCGAACTCCTCTACGACGGCGGGGTGTTGGGCCGCGGTGTGTCCGGAGCGGTAGACGATGTCCTGTTCCTCGACGAGGCACAGTCGGCCGCCCTGGCGGAACTCCCGGCGCTCGGTGACGAACAGCATCTCGCCGGTGCGCCCTCGCTTGGCGGTGACCGAGGCGAGGCCGCTCACACGTTCCGCGGGTTCGCCGAGTCGGAGGGGCTCGGTGATCTCGCAGCGACCGCCCGCCCACATGCGCTTGCGGTCGGGCAGCGGCGGCAGGAAGTGGCCGTTCGACGGATGTCCGTCGGCGCCCAGGTCGCGCTGCGCGGGCCGGCTCAGGAAGTACAGCCAGTGCCACAGCGGGGGCAGGGGGTCACCGTCCCCGGCGACGGTGCCGGGCAGGTCCAGGACCGCCGAGAGGGCCGCCACGGGGTCGGCGGACAGCGGGTCCCCGTCGGTGACCGGCCCCGGGGTCCAGGACTCCACGTATGAGCTGAGCTGCATGATTCATCATGGGCGGGGATGGTGGGGTCGGCCAATAGAAAGCAGTGATGCCGGCATCCGCCACAGGCATGGGGTCAAGCCCCCTGGAGCTCGGCGGACGGCCATCTCCCTTCCAGCACTGCCGAGTTGATCCGCCGCACCAGTTCCCGCCCCACGGCCTCCACGGCCGGCGGAGTGCGTCCCGCCCGCTGGGTGCCGAGGACGATCAGGCGCCGCACGTCGGGCCCGGTGAGCGGCGCCGCGCTCAGCTCGCCCCGTGCCACGTCCTCGGCGATGCCCACCCCGGGCAGGACCGTCCAGCCGTGGCCGGCCCGGACGAGCCGTTTCTGCACCCGCAGGGAGTTGGTCTGCGCGGCCACCTCCATCGCGGCCCCGGACCGCACCGCGGCCGCGTCGATCAGCCGGCGCAGCGCGTGCCCCGGGGCCGGCAGGACCAGCGGATGCGCGGCCGCCTCCGGGAACGGCACCGGACGGTCGGCCCGCAGCCCCGCCGCCACCGGGGCGACGGCCCACAGCCGCTCCCTGACCAGCGGGCGGGCGTTGAGCGAGGGCGTGCTGTCGAGGTCGTAGAGCAGGGTCAGATCCAGGTCACCGTCGTCCAGCCACTGCTGGAGGTGGCCGGAGTAGGCAGTCATCAGGCGGAGTTCGACGCCGGGGTGGTCGCGGGCGAGGGCCGTCACCAGCGGTTCGGCGAGCAGGTCGGCGG
The DNA here is from genome assembly GCF_040446465.1 of Streptomyces sp. RG80. NCBI lineage: Bacteria > Bacillati > Actinomycetota > Actinomycetes > Kitasatosporales > Streptomycetaceae > Streptomyces > Streptomyces sp. RG80. The sequence continues at coordinate 587,630 of NZ_JBEAAJ010000003.1, forward strand.
TGCTCTCCAGGAGACCGACGGTGACGATGCCGGTCACCTCGCCGGGGGCCGGCTGCACCTCGGCGCGGGCCCGCTCCAGCTCGCCGAGGGCGCGCCGGGCCCGGTCCACCATGACCGTCCCGGCCTCCGTGGGCCGCATGCCCTGACCCGTCCGCTCGAAGAGGTCGACACCGAGTTCCTGCTCCAGGGCGCGGATCTGCCGGGTCACCGCGGGCTGCACCAGATGCAGCAGTTCCGCGGCACGCGTCACGCTGCCCACCTCGGCGACCGTCACGATCGCCCTGAGCTGCCTGAGGTCCACGCGGGCCCGCCCTCCGCCCCCGCCGCACGGCCATCGGGGGCGCGCATGGGGGTATCACCATTCGGTATTTCACCTACGCCGTCATGAGCGACGATGATGTTACTCGGCCGCCGCACACGGGGGCCGCCGCACACGAGAGCCGCCGCCCCCGACGGCCGTCGCACTCGAGGAGCGTCACCGTATGGGCACTCTCGACATCCTGTCCGAGGACGAGCGGTTCGTCGTCCGTACGGTGCGCGACTTCGTGGACAGGGAGGTCAAGCCCGTCGTACGGGAGTTGGAGCACGCCGACACCTACCCCGCGGCGCTCATCGAGCGGATGAAACAGCTCGGCGTCTACGGGCTCGCCGTCCCCGAGGAGTACGGCGGCACCCCGGTCTCCACGCCGTGCTACGTCCTGGTCACCGAGGAACTGGCCCGCGGCTGGATGAGCCTGGCCGGAGCGATGGGCGGGCACACCGTCGTCGCCAAGCTGCTGCTGCTCTTCGGCACCGAGGACCAGCGGCGGCGGTATCTCCCGGGCATGGCCACCGGCGAGATCCGGGCGACCATGGCCCTGACCGAGCCCGGCGGCGGTTCGGACCTCCAGGCCCTGCGCACCGTCGCCCGCCGGGACGGCGACGGCTATGTGATCGACGGGGCGAAGACCTGGATCACCAACTCCCGCCGTTCCAGGCTGATCGCGCTGCTGTGCAAGACCGACCCGGCCGCCGACCCCGCCCACCGGGGTATCTCGATCCTCCTGGTCGAACACGGACCCGGGCTGACGGTCTCCCGCGACCTGCCCAAGCTGGGCTACAAGGGCGTGGAGAGCTGCGAGTTGTCGTTCGACGGCTACCGGGCGCCCGCCGACGCGCTTCTCGGCGGGGTCGAGGGCAAGGGCTTCGCGCAGATGATGAAGGGCCTGGAGACCGGACGTCTCCAGGTCGCCGCCCGTGCGCTGGGCGTCGGCCGGGCCGCCCTGGAGGACTCGCTCGCCTATGCCCAGCAGCGCGAGTCGTTCGGCAGGCCGATCTGGCGGCACCAGTCGATCGGCAACTACCTCGCCGACATGGCGACTTCACTGACCGCCGCCCGTCAGCTCACCCTGCACGCGGCCCGTGAGGCGGACGCGGGGCGCCGGGTCGACATGGAGGCCGGGATGGCGAAGCTGTTCGCCTCCGAGACGGCGATGCGGATCGCCCTCGACGCCGTCCGGATCCACGGCGGTTACGGCTACTCCACCGAGTTCGACGTCGAACGCTACTTCCGCGACGCCCCGTTGATGATTGTCGGCGAGGGCACCAACGAGATCCAACGCAACGTCATCGCGAGCCAGTTGGTCGAGCGCGGCGGCCTCGACACCTGAACGGGCGAGGTACGCCGACGGCGTCACTGCCTCCTCAGGCTTCCCCGAACGCCTCGAGAATGGCCTGCGCCGCCAGCGTCGCCGTCAACTCGCCCTGCCTGACCTGCTGTTCGAGGCCGGGCGTGAGAGCGCGCACACCGGGATCGGCCTTGAGCCGGCCGAGGAGTTCGTCGCGGACCATGCTCCAGGTCCAGTCGACCTGCTGGTCCCGGCGCTTGGCGGCGAGCCGCCCGGTCGAGTCCAGCAGCGTGCGGTGCTGCTCCAGCCGCTCCCACACGGTGTCCAGACCCGTCGACTCCCGCGCGCTGCAACTGAGTACCGGCGGCGTCCAGAACGCGTCCTTGCCGTGCATCAGCCGCAACGCGCCCGCCAACTCCCGTGCCGCCGCCTGCGCGTCCCGCTGGTGCGGTCCGTCCGCCTTGTTGACGGCGATCACGTCGGCGAGCTCCAGGACGCCCTTCTTGATGCCCTGGAGCTGGTCGCCGGTGCGGGCGAGGGAGAGGAGCAGGAAGGAGTCGACCATGTTGGCCACGGCGGTCTCGGACTGGCCGACGCCGACCGTCTCGACCAGGATCACGTCGTAGCCGGCCGCCTCCATCACGACCATCGACTCGCGGGTCGCCTTGGCGACGCCGCCGAGCGTGCCCGCGCTGGGGGAAGGGCGCACGAACGCCGCCGGGTCCACGGCGAGTCGTTCCATCCGGGTCTTGTCGCCCAGGATCGAGCCGCCCGTCCGGGTCGACGACGGGTCGACGGCGAGGACCGCGACCCGGTGCCCCAGCGAAGTGAGCAGGGTGCCGAACGCGTCGATGAACGTCGACTTGCCCACCCCGGGCACCCCGCTGACGCCGATCCGGCGGGCCCGGCCGCTGTGCGGGAGCAGCTCGGTGAGCAACTCCTGGGCCAGCGCCCGGTGCCGGGGCCGGGTGGACTCGACGAGCGTGATGGCGCGGGCGACGAGCGCACGCTTGCCGTTGAGCACACCCTTCACATACGCGTCGACATCGATCACAGGTCGTGCCCGAGGTCGTCCGACAGTCGCTTGACCAGGTCGTACGCCGCGTCCGGGATCACCGTCCCCGGCGGGAAGACGGCCGCCGCGCCCATCTCAAGCAGCGTCGGCACGTCCTGCGGCGGGATCACCCCGCCGACCACGATCATGATGTCCTCGCGCCCCTCCTCGGCCAGCTGCTCCTTGAGCGCCGGTACGAGGGTGAGGTGGCCGGCGGCCAGCGAGGAGACGCCGACGATGTGCACGTCCGCCTCGACGGCCTGCCGGGCGACCTCGGCCGGCGTCTGGAACAGCGGGCCGACGTCGACGTCGAAGCCGAGGTCGGCGAAGGCGGTGGCGATGACCTTCTGGCCGCGGTCGTGGCCGTCCTGGCCCATCTTGGCGACCAGGATGCGCGGTCGGCGGCCCTCCTCCTCGGCGAAGTCGGAGACCAGGGCGCGGGTGCGGTCCACGGACGGGGACTCGCCGGCTTCGTTGCGGTACACGCCGGAGATCGTACGGATCTGGCTCGCGTGCCGCCCGTACACCTTCTCCAGGGCGTCGGAGATCTCCCCGACGGTGGCCTTGGCGCGGGCCGCGTTCACGGCCAGCTCCAGCAGGTTGCCCTCGCCGCCGGCCGCCCGGGTCAGCGCGTCCAGCGAGTCCTGGCAGGCCCGCTCGTCCCGCTCCTCGCGCAGTCGCCGCAGCTTCTCGATCTGCTGGGCGCGCACCGAGGAGTTGTCGACCTTGAGCACGTCGATCTGTTCGTCGCTCTCCACCCGGTACTTGTTGACCCCGATGACCGGCTGGCGCCCGGAGTCGATGCGGGCCTGGGTGCGGGCCGCGGCCTCCTCGATGCGGAGCTTGGGGATGCCCGCGTCGATGGCCTTGGCCATGCCGCCGGCCGCCTCGACCTCCTGGATGTGCTGCCAGGCCCGGCGGGCGAGGTCGTACGTCAGCTTCTCCACGTACGCGCTGCCGCCCCACGGGTCGATGACCCGGGTCGTGCCGGACTCCTGCTGGAGGAGGAGCTGGGTGTTGCGGGCGATGCGCGCCGAGAAGTCGGTGGGCAGCGCGAGCGCCTCGTCGAGGGCGTTGGTGTGCAACGACTGGGTGTGGCCCTGGGTCGCCGCCATCGCCTCGACGCAGGTGCGCGTGACGTTGTTGAAGACGTCCTGCGCGGTCAGCGACCAGCCCGAGGTCTGTGAATGGGTGCGCAGGCTGAGCGACTTGGCGTTCTGCGGGTCGAACTGCTTGACCAGCTTCGCCCACAGCAGGCGTGCCGCGCGGAGCTTGGCGATCTCCATGAAGAAGTTCATGCCGATCGCCCAGAAGAACGAGAGCCGGGGCGCGAACGCGTCCACGTCCAGGCCGGCTTCCCGGCCCGCCCGGATGTACTCCACGCCGTCGGCGAGGGTGTACGCCAGCTCCAGGTCGGCCGTCGCACCGGCCTCCTGGATGTGGTAGCCGGAGATGGAGATGGAGTTGTAGCGCGGCATCCGCTGCGAGGTGTACGCGAAGATGTCGGAGATGATCCGCATCGACGGGGACGGCGGATAGATGTAGGTGTTGCGGACCATGAACTCCTTGAGGATGTCGTTCTGGATGGTCCCGGCCAACTTCTCGGGCGGTACGCCCTGTTCCTCCGCCGCCACGATGTAGAGCGCGAGCACCGGCAGCACGGCGCCGTTCATCGTCATCGACACGGTCATCCTGTCCAGCGGGATGCCGTCGAACAACTGCCGCATGTCATAGATGGAGTCGATGGCCACGCCCGCCATGCCGACGTCACCGGTCACCCGCGGGTGGTCGCTGTCGTAGCCGCGGTGGGTGGGCAGGTCGAAGGCGATCGACAGGCCCTTCTGACCGGCCGCGAGGTTGCGGCGGTAGAAGGCGTTGGACTCCTCGGCGGTGGAGAAGCCCGCGTACTGGCGGATCGTCCAGGGCTGGTTGACGTACATCGTCGGGTAGGGGCCGCGCAGATACGGGGCCGCGCCCGGGCGGGTGTCCAGGAAGTCCAGGCCCTCCAGGTCCCGCCCGGTGTAGAGCGGCTTGACCGGGATGCCCTCGGGGGTCTCCCACAGCAGGTCGTCGCCGCCGGCCGCCTTCTTGAGCGCGGCCTGCCACTCGTCGGTGCCGCCGGCGGGGGCCGGGGTCCCCAGTTCGATCCCGGAGAAGTCGGGCACGGAAGGGCCAACAGGCGCCGTCATCGGGACACTCCCATGCGGTCGAGGGTGGCGGACAGGACGGCGACCGCGTCACAACCCGCGAAGACGTACGAGTCGACACCGGTGTACTGACCGGGGCGGCCCGCGAGGAACACATGCGAGGCACCGGCGGCCGTCAGCTCGGCCGCCACGCTCTCGGCCCGCTCCTCGTACAGCGCGTCGCTGGAGCACAGACAGGCCTCGCTCGCCCCGCTGTCCTCGAAGGTGCCCTCGGTGACGGGCTCGATACCGCCCGCCTGGAAGAGGTTGGCCGCGAAGGTGAGCCGCGCGGTGTGGGCGGCGGCCGGGCCCAGCGCGGCCAGGTAGATCCGGGGGCGGGCGCCGGTCGCGGCCAGATGGGCGTCGGAGCGGGCGCGCAGCGCCTCGTACGCCTCGTCGCGCCGGACCCGGGGCAGACCCCCGGTCGGCGGCTCGGGCGCGGGCTCGCGCACCACCGGCTTCTCGCCCAGGTGGGGGAACTCGCTGACCCCGGTGATGGGTTCGCGGCGCTTGGCGAGCTTCGCGCTGCGGGCGGCCCAGGTCGCGGCGAGCCGGTCGCGGAGCAGCCCGGAGCCGAGAGCGGCCGCCTGACCGCCGGAGCGCTCGATCTCCTGGAAGAACTCCCAGCCCGCGTGGGCGAGTTCGTCGGTGAGCCGCTCCACGTACCAGGAGCCGCCCGCCGGGTCGATGACCCGGACCAGGTGCGACTCCTCGATGAGGATCGTGGAGGTGTTGCGGGCGATGCGCCGCGCGAACGCGTCCGGCAGCCCGAGCGCGTCGTCGAAGGGCAGCACGGTGACCGACTCGGCCCCGCCCGCGCCGGCGGCCAGCGTGGCGATGGTCGCGCGCAGCATGTTCACCCACGGGTCGCGGCGCGTCATCATCACCGGCGAGGTCACCGCGTGCTGGAGCTGTGCCCCCGCGCCCGGCGCCCCGCAGACCTCGGCGACCCGGGCCCACAGCCGGCGCGCGGCGCGCAGCTTGGCGATCGTCAGGAACTGGTCGGCGGTCGCCGCGTACCGGAACTCCAGCTGCCCACAGGCCTGTTCGACGCTCAGCCCGGCCTCGGTCAGCAGCCGCAGATACGCCACACCGGTCGCCAGCGAGCTGCCGAGCTCCTCGGCGGCCGAGCCCCCGGCCTCGTGGTACGGCAGCGCGTCCACGGTCAGAGCCCGCAGCCCCGGGTACTCCTCGGCGCAGCGGCGGGCGAGAGCGGCCACCGGTGCGAAGTCGTAGGTTCCCCCGGTACGGGCCTGGTGACCGAGCGGGTCGGCGCCCAGGTTGCCGCGCGCCGCGTCCCTGGCGACGCCCCGCTCCTCGTAGAGGCGCAGCAACTCCCGTGCGGCGGGCTCGACTTCGGCTCCGGGGTCGAGGACGACCGGCGCCAGGTCGAGGTAGACGCCGTCGAGGACGCCGCTCAGCGACGACACCGGGATGCCGCCCTCGCCGACGCCCAGCCACAGCGAGCCGACGCCGTTCTCCAGGTCGGCCAGGACCGCGGCGTTGTCGGCCGCCGTATGGCGCTGCCGTACGTCCCAGCCGCCGACCGTGTTCCCCTCGGCGCGGCCCGCGCGCACGAAGGGGGCGAAGCCGGGCAGGCCGGACTCGGGCGCGGCGTCGAGCGCGGTGTAGAGAGGCCGGGTGCGCAACCCGTCCTCCAGCGCGGTGGACAGGGCTTCCTCGGCCGCGGGGCCCTCGACGTCCTTGCCCGACTTGCGCAGGACACCCGCCACGAGGCGCTGCCACTGCTCGTGGGGAACGTCAGGGAACTCACCGGCCAGCTCAAGCCCGTCGTCAGGCAGGACCGTCATGCGTCGGATGCTAGGGCAGCGGGCTCCCGCCTCAGCAGAGGAACGCCTGTGACGTTTCCCTCGCGCTGGATGTGACGCCGCCCACCCACCCTTCGGGGGTGCGGAGAACCCCGTTGTTGCAATTAATATGCAACAACGTTTTGACAGCAACAAGGGTGGGGCAAGGGTGGGGTTCATGAAGTTCGGACGGATACGTGGTGCCGCCGTGGCGGCGGCGGTGGCCACCGGAGCGGCCGCGTGCTCGGCGCCCGGCGACGGCTCCGGCGGAGGCGGCGGGTCCGCCGACTCCGTCGTGATCGGGGTGGCCTCCGAGCCGGACACCCTCAGCCCGCTCCTCGGCTACGGCAAGGACGGCAACTCCAAGATCTTCGACGGGCTGCTCGCCCGCGACGCCGACCTCGAGCTCACCCCGGCGCTGGCCGAGGCGCTGCCCGAGGTCGGCGACGACGGCCGCCGCTACACGTACACCCTGCGCGAGGGCGTGGAATTCAGCGACGGCGAGCCGCTGACCGCCGCCGACGTCGTCTTCACCTACGAGACGATCCTGGACGCGAAGACCAACAACACCGCCCGCAGCGAACTCGACGCCGTCAAGGAGGTCAGGGCCGAGGGCGACGACAAGGTCGTCTTCACCCTGAAGTACCCCTACGCGCCGTTCGCCGCCCGGACCGTCCTGCCGATCGTCCCCGAGCACATCGCCGGGAAGCAGGACCCCAACACCGGCGCCTTCAACACCGAGCCGATCGGCACCGGCCCCTACGTCCTGTCCGACTGGCGCAAGGGCGAGAAGCTCACCTTCAAGGCCAACCCCCGCTACTGGGGCGGCGCGCCGAAGGTGAAGACGGTGACCATGGCGATCATCGAGGACGACGACGTCCGCGCCACCCGGCTGCGCACCGGCGACCTCGACGGCGCCGTCCTGCCGCCCAACCTCGCCGCCGCCTTCAAGGACGACAAGGACAGCACGACGTACGAGGCGAAGTCCTACGACTTCCGCACCGTCACCCTGCCCACCGCCGGAAAGGTCACCGGCGACCGCGCGATCCGCCGGGCCCTCGACGCCGCCGTCGACCGCGAGGCCATGGTCGACAAGATCCTCGACGGCGCCGGCCGGGCCGCCTACGGGCCGCTGCCCGTCGACGACCCCTGGTTCGCCAAGGGCATCGAACGCTCCCAGGACCTCGCCGAGGCCCAGCGGATCCTCGACACGGCCGGCTGGAAGGCGGGCGGCGACGGCGTCCGCGCCAAGGACGGCCGCAAGGCCTCCTTCACCCTCCTCTACCCCTCCGGCGACAAGGTCCGCCAGGACCACGCCCTCGCCTACGCCTCCGACGCCAAGAAGGCCGGCATCGAGGTGAAGGTGGAGAGCGCCACCTGGGAGGTCATCGAGCCGCGGATGAAGGACGACGCGGTCCTCGCGGGCGGCGGCTCCACCGGCGACCCCGACTTCGGCCTCTACACGCTGCTGCACTCCTCCCTCGCCGGCAACGGCTTCAACAACATGGGCCGCTACGACAACCCGGCCCTCGACAAGGCCCTCGACACCGGCCGCCGCGGGCAGGACACGGCCACCCGCGAGAAGGCCTACGACACACTCCAGCGCGAACTGGTCAAGAACCCCGGCTCCACCTTCCTCACCCACATCGACCACCTCTACGTCCTCGCCGACCGCTGGAGCGGCCCCACCACCCAGCTCGAACCGCACGAGCACGGCTTCGCCAGCGGCCCCTGGTGGAACCTCCAGGACTGGCAGCCCAAGAAGTGACACCGCTGCCCTGGGGAGCGATGGCCCGACTGGCCGGGCGGCGGACCCTGTTCGCCGCCCCGGTCCTCCTGGTCGTCACCTTCGGCGTCTTCGCCCTCGCCGCCGCCTCCCCCTTCGACCCCGTCAAGGCGTACGCCGGAACCGCCGCCCTCGGCGCCGACCGGGCGACCCTGGACCGGCTGCGCGCCAACCTCGGCGTGGACCAGCCCTTCGCCGAACGCTGGTGGCACTGGCTCACCTCCGCGCTCGGCGGCGACCTCGGCCACTCCAGCGTCATGCGGCAGCCGGTGACCGAGGTGATCGGCGAACGCCTCGGCTGGTCCGCGCTGCTGTGCGCGGTCGCCTTCGTCCTGGCCGTGACCCTGGGCACCCTGCTCGGGGTGCTCGCCGCCCACCGCCCCGGCTCCTGGCTCGACCGCACGGTCACCTCGCTCGCCTACACCCTGTCGGCCGCGCCGGTCTTCTGGATCGCCCTGCTCGCCATCTGGTTCTTCGCGCTGCGCCTGGACGTCCTCCCGGCGGGCGGCCTGACCGACACCGCCAGCGAACACATCACCGCCGGCCAGGTCGCGACCCACCTCGTCCTGCCCGCCGGGGTCCTCGCCGTCTCCCAACTCCCGTGGTTCACCCTGTACGTCCGTCAGGGCGTCGCCGACGCGCTCGCCGAGGACCCGGTACGCGGCGCCCGCGCCCGGGGCCTCGCCGAACGCACCGTCCTGCTCGGGCACGCCCTGCGCTCCGGACTGCTGCCGGTGCTGACCCTGGTCGGCTCCCGCGTCCCCGAACTCATCACCGGCGCCCTGCTGGTGGAGAGCGTCTTCAGCTGGCCCGGCATCGCGGCGGCCACGGTCGAGGCGGCCACCGCCGTCGACTTCCCGCTGCTCGCCGCCCTGACCACGCTGGCCACCGCGGCCGTCCTCGCGGGCAACCTGCTCGCCGACCTGCTGTACGGACTCTTCGACCCGAGGGTGAAGCTCAGTGACATGTGACTCCCATGGCTGAGGCCACAGTTGAGAGGTCGTGGCGGTCCTACGGCACCCGTCGCCGCTCCACCCGGACCGTCCGGGTGCGCACCTCCGCGGCGCTGGTCGCCGTGACCGCCCTGGCCGTGCTGCTCGTCCCGCCGCTGGTCCAACTCGACCAGCAGGCCGTAGACCTGGCGGCGAAGCTCCAACCACCCTCCTGGGCCCACCCGTTCGGCACCGACGACGTCGGGCGCGACCTGCTGCTGCGCTGTGTCTACGGGCTGCGGGTGTCCCTGACCGTCGGCGTGGTGGCGGCACTGACGGCGACCGTGATCGGAACGGCCGTCGGCGCCACGGCCGGGGCGCTCGGCGGCTGGGTCGACCGGGCCGTCATGCGGCTGGTCGACACCTTCTCCTCCGTCCCGCACCTGCTGCTCGGCATCTTCATCGTCGCCATGTTCCGGCCGGGCATCTGGCCGGTGGTCGTCTCCGTCGGGCTCACCCACTGGCTGTCGACCGCCCGCATCGTCCGCGCCGAGGTGCTGTCCCTGCGCTCGCGCCCGTACATCGACGCGGCGATCTCCGGCGGCGCCTCGCGGTGGCGGGTGGCGGTACGGCATCTGCTGCCCGCCGTGCTGCCGCAGGCCGCGCTGGCCGCCGTACTGATGGTGCCGCACGCCATGTGGCACGAGTCGGCCCTGTCCTTCCTCGGGCTCGGGCTGCCCGCCCACATGGCGAGCCTCGGCAACCTCGTCCAGACCGCCCGCGGCTCGCTGCTCGCCGGGCAGTGGTGGCCGACCCTCTTCCCCGGCCTGTTCCTGATCGTCCCGACCCTTGCCATCGCCGGTCTCGCGGGGGCCTGGCGGGAGCGGATCAACCCCCGCAGACGATCGGAGCTGATGCTGTGACCCCGCTCCTGGTACGTGGCCTGTCGGTGCGCTTCCGGATGCCCGGCGGCCGCCGTGTCGCCGCGGTCACCGACGCCCACTTCGACGTCGCCGCCGGCGAGTGCCTGGCCCTGATCGGCGAGAGCGGCTGCGGCAAGTCCGTCCTCGCCTCCGCCCTCCTCGGCCTGCTCCCCGCCAACGCCCAGACCGCGGGCGAGGCCCGCCTCGGCGACCTCGACCTGCTCGCCGCCGACGAGCGCACCCTGGCCCGCACGGTACGGGGCCGCCGTATCGGCCTGGTCCCGCAGAGCCCGGCGGCGCACCTGACCCCGGTCCGTACGATCCGCTCCCAACTGGAGGAGACCGTCACGGAGTTGACCGGCGTCCGGGGGCGTGCCGCGGTACGCGAGGCGGCCGAGGCGGCGGCGGAACGCGTGGCGTTCCCCGTGGACCACCTCGACCGCCACCCGCACGAACTCTCCGGCGGCCTCGCCCAACGCGCCGCCACCGCCCTCGCCCTGGTCGGCGACGCGCCTCTGCTGCTCGCCGACGAACCGACCACCGGACTCGACCGCGACCTCGTGGACCGCACGGTCGACGAACTCCGCCGCCATGTGGACAGCGGCGGCCGGGCGCTGCTGATGATCACCCACGATCTGGCCGCCGCCGCCCGGATCGCGGACCGCGTCGCCGTGATGTACGCGGGCCGCATCGTCGAACTCGCCGACGCGGACGCCTTCTTCGGCGACCCCGGCCCCCGCCACCCGTACAGCCGAGGCCTGCTCCAGGCCCTCCCGGACCGGGCCTTCACCCCGATCCCGGGTCTGCCCCCGGAACTCGGCGACCTCCCGGACGGCTGTGCCTTCGCCGCCCGCTGCGACCGCGCCACGGACACCTGCGCCGCACTCCCGGCGCTCACCGACGCGGTCGCCTGCCACCACCCGCACGTGCCGGAGGACATCCGTGCTTGAACTGCGCGCCATCACCGCCGGATACGACCGCCGCGCCCCCGCGGTCCGTGACGTCTCCCTGACCGTCGCCCCCGGCGAGTCCGTGGGCCTCCTCGGCCCGTCGGGCTGCGGCAAGTCCACCCTCGCCCGTGTGGCGGCCCTGCTGCACCGCCCCGACTCCGGCACCGTCCTCCTCGACGGCGAGCCCGTACGCCACTGGCGTCACCGAGCCCCCCGCGCCCTGCGCACGGCCTTCGGCGTGGTCTTCCAGCAGCCCAGGCTCTCCGCGGACCCCCGGCTCCGCCTGACCGACCTGATCGCCGAACCCCTGCGCGCCACGGGCCGCGGAGACGAAGTCCCCTCCCGAGTAACCGAGTTGGCGACCTCCGTAGGCCTCACCCCCGACCTCCTGGCCCGCCGCCCCCACGAGGTCAGCGACGGCCAACTCCAACGCGCCTGTCTCGCCCGCGCCCTGGTCCTTCGCCCCCGCCTCCTGGTCTGCGACGAGATGACCGCGATGCTCGACGCCTCCACCACCGCCGCCCTTGTCACGGCCGTGGAGACCTACCGCACCGAAACCGGCGCCGCCCTCCTCGCCGTCGGCCACGACCGCACCCTCCTGCACCGCTGGTGCGACCGCGTGACCGAGTGGGAGTCCCTGACCGGGGTCCCTACAACCAGTCCCGCCGCTTGAAGATCACATACAGACTCACACAGACGACCCCCATCAGCCCGATCGCGAAGGGGTACCCGAAGCTCCAGCCCAGCTCGGGCATGTGCTCGAAGTTCATGCCGTAGATCGTCCCGACCAACGTGGGAGCAAACAGAATCGCCGCCCACGCCGAGATCTTCTTGATCTCCTCGTTCTGCTCGAACCCCGCCTCCGCCAGTGCCCGCATCTCCGCGTTCTGTTGCTGGGTGACCAGGGTCGCGTTCACCGTGAGGATCTCGGTGAGGGCCTGGCGGAAGCCGTCGACGCGTTCGCTGGTGTGGGTGACGTGGTCGGCGACGTCGCGGAGGTAGCGCTGGAGCTCGTCGTCCGTGCCGTATTTCGAGAAGCCGGCCATCAGGGCGTGCAGCATGCCGACCAGGGGGCGGGTGGCGCGCTGGAACTCGACCATTTCCCGGGAGAGTTCGTAGATACGGCGGGAGACCTCGGGGTCGCCCCGGAAGACCTCCGTCTCGATCTCGTCGATGTCGTTCTGGACGCCGGACACGACCGGCACATAGCCGTCCACGACCGCGTCGAGGATGGCGTACAGCACCGCCTCCGGGCCCAGCTTCAGCAGCTCGGGTGTCTGCTCCATGCGGCTGCGGACCGCCGACAGGTCGGGGGCCGCGCCATGGCGGACCGTGATGACGAAGTCGGGGCCGACGAAGACATGCAGCTCGCCGAAGTCGACCTCCTCGGGCGCGTCCAGGTAGCGGGCGGCGCGCAGGACGACGAAGAGGGTGTCGCCGTAGCGCTCCAGCTTCGGGCGCTGGTGGGCCTCCATCGCGTCCTCGACGGAGAGCGGGTGGAGGTCGAACTCGGCCGCCAGGGAGAGGAGTTCGGCTTCCGTCGGGCGGGCCAGGCCGATCCACGCCATGCCGGAGGGCTGCTCGCGCAGCTCGCGAAAGGTGTCGGCGAGGGTCGCGGGGGAGGAGACCCGGACGCCGTCGCGGTACAGCGCCGCCTGGACGATGCTCGCCTGTTCCGGCTCGGCCTGCGTCTTTTCGGGGCGCCGCGTCGGCTGCTTCTCCGAGGCCGGAGGCGTGGGGGTCAGGGCGCGGCGCCAGGTGGACCTCCCCCGGCTCTTCGAGGTCGGACGGGCGCGTCGCTCGGACATCGCGGCTGCCTCCCGGGTCGAGCCACCGGCTGCGTGATCACGGGCAGGATATACGGGGCATACGGCGTCGAGGTGTCCGCGCGGTCGAGGAAATGGGCCGGGACGCGCTGAGAGTTGCGGACAGAAGGTGTCCGCAAGCGTCAGTAGCGTGGTTCCCATGACGAAGACGACGGTCCCCGTGCTCGACACCCGCGCCCTCAACCGCGCGACCCTCGACCGGCAGTTCCTGCTGCGCCGCGCGGAGCTCTCCGCGAAGGCGGCCGTCGAGCGGTTGCTCGGCCTCCAGGCCCAGAACGTCCGGCCCCCGTATTACGCGCTCGCCGCCCGCCTCGACGGCTTCGCACCCGGGGACCTCTCGACGCTGATGGCGGACCGCGAGGTCGTCCGCATCGTCACCCTGCGCTCCACCATCCACACCCACACCGCCGACGACGCCCTCACCCTGCGCCCACTGGTGCAGGCGGCCCGCGAGCGCGAACTCACCCAGTTCCGCAAGGGACTTCAGGGCGTCGACCTCGACCGCCTCGCCGCCCTCGCCCGGGACCTCGTCGAGGCCGAGCCGCGCACCATGAAGCAGCTGCGCGAGGAACTCCTCACCGAGTGGCCGGACGCCGACCCGCAGTCCCTCGCGATCGCCGCCCGCTGCCGTCTCCCGCTCGTCCAGGTCACCCCGCGCGGACTGTGGGGACAGAGCGGCCAGGTCGCCCTCACCACCGTCGAGCACTGGCTGGGCCGCCCCGCCGAACCGGTCCCGGCACCGGACGCGACCGTCCTGCGCTACCTCGCCGCCTTCGGCCCCGCCTCGGTCAGGGACATGCAGACCTGGGCCGGACTCACCCGCCTGAAGGAGGCCTTCGAACGCCTCCGCCCCGAGCTGCTCACCTTCCGCGACGAGAACGGCGTCGAACTCTTCGACCTCCCGGACGCCCCGCGCCCCGCCGCCGACACTCCGGCCCCGCCCCGCTTCCTCCCCGAGTTCGACAACCTGCTGCTCTCCCACGCCGACCGCACCCGGGTGATTCCGCCCGAGTACTGGGGCCGCAGCTGGGCGGGGAACATGGCCTACAGCACGCTCCTCGTCGACGGCTTCCTCGCCGGCGTCTGGAAGCTCACGGACGAGGCCCTCGTCATCGAGCCCTTCGGCACACTGACCAGGGCCCAGCGGGGCGAGATCACCGAGGAGGGCGCGCGGATGCTGGGCGTGCTGCACCCCGGGTCCTCGTACGACATCCGGTTCGGGACCGTCGTAGGGGCGTAGGAGCCCCCTAGCGCCCGGGACATGGATAGAGGGCGTTGCGGGCCGCTCGTGGAGGCCCGCAACGCCCCCTGGTTTTTCACCTGAGGGGTGCTCAGGAGAACTTCTGGGACCTATGAGTTGACCTGCGTGGTCACCAGGCTGGAGAAGGTGGTCAGCCGGGTGTAGACACCCGGGTAACCGGCCTGAGCGCAGCCCTCGCCCCAAGAAGTGATCCCTGCCAGGACGCCCCCGATGAGCAGGGGACCGCCGCTGTCGCCCTGGCAGGTGTCTGTGCCGCCGGAGGTGTATCCGGCGCAAACCATGTCGGACGAGACGAAGTCCGAGCCGTAGCTGCTCGCGCAGCTGGAGTTGGAGACGATCGGCACCGTCGCGGTGCGCAGCTGGTTGGACGAGCTGCCGTTCGACGACGTGGTGCCCCAGCCGAGGATGCGGGCCGTGGTGCCGGCCGCGTACACGCTGGTCTGGGAGGAGGAGACGTACGACGCCGGGGTGTACGACATCGCCGTCGACAGGGTCAGGACGGCCACGTCGTCACCGTTGGTGGCGTCCGTGTACGACGGGTGGATCCAGATCTTGCTGACCCGGCTGACCGTGCCGTTCGTACCGTTGAGGTAGGTGCGGCCGCCGACGACTCTCACACTGCTGGTGGTCTCGCCGACCATACAGTGGGCCGCCGTCACGACCTTGGTGGCGGAGACCAGGGTGCCGCCGCAGAACTGGTTCTGCGAGGCGTCCGTGATCTGCATCATGAAGGGGTACGACGTCGTCGTGGTGGTCGTACCGCCGACGATGGGCTGGGGAGCGGCGACGGCGGTGGGGGCGCCGATCAGTGCCGTCGCCGCCGCGGCGGCGGTCGCCGCGACGAGGGCGGCGGTCTTCTTGGCGCGGTTGAGCCCGAACATGAGTCTCCTCAGTGGGGGTTGCCGGTGGGGAATCGCGCGGGTGTGGGGGGTGGTACACGGGGGTCGCGGGACCGACCCCCGTATGCCCGGGCGAGCGGCACGTTCATAACCTAGAACCCGGAAGTTCCCCCTCCCAATGAGGGAACCCCCTAGGGGAGTTGGACAGGGATAACCCTCGGTGGGACGACGGCAAACCCCACGGCCGTCAGTAAAACCCGAGGCCCCTCACTTCGTACGGCGCCCCGCCGCCAATCGGACGATGTCCACCCGCGAGCGGATCCCCAGCTTGCGGTAGACCCGGGTCAGGGTCGCCTCGACCGTCTTGACGCTGATGAACAGCCGGGCGGCTATCTCCCGGTTGGTGGCGCCCTCCATGACGAGGGCCGCGACCTGACGCTCCATCGAGGCCAGCCCCTCCAGCCCCTCCAGCGCGTCCGCCGTGGGCGCGGGGGCGGGCCGCTCCGGCGTGCCGGCCGGCTCGGCGGTCGCCGCGTCCACCTGGCTCAGCCAGGGCAGCGCCCGGCAGCGGCGGAACAGCCGGGCCGCCTCGTCGTACGACGTCGAGCCCGGCCGCCGGGGCCGCAGCCGGGCCAGCGCGAAGGCGGTGCGGGCCTCCTCCAGGCCGTGGCCGAGCTTGGCGAGCCGGTCCTGGACCGAGGTCAACTGGGCGAGCGCGGCCTCGTGTTCGCCGCGCGCGGCCCGCAGCAGCGCCTCCGCCCGGTCCAGCACGGCGAGCACGCTCTCGCGGCCGAGCCGCAGCGCCTGGGTGCGGGTCACCTGGATGACGTCCTGCGCCTCGCGCAGCTCGCCGATCCGGACCAGCGCCTCGGCGAGGTCGCCCTGCCAGCGGCCGCGCGCCGGGTCGGTGATGCCGAGCCCGTGCTCCAGCTCCCGGACCCGGCGCAGCGAGCGCACCGTCGCCTCCGCGTCCCCGGCGACCAACTGGGCGTAGCCGAGGGCGGCCAGGGCGCGCGAGACGTACATCTGGTCGCCGTCGCGCTCGGCGTGCTCGACCGCCTCGTGGGCCAGCTCCAGGGCCCGCCCGACATCGCCGCCCGACGCCTCGCCGAGGGAGGTGAGCACACAGGAGGCCACCTCGCCGATGCCGGTGTCCCGGGCCAGCAGGAGGCTCTCCCGGGCGAGGTCGAGGGCGCGTCCGCAGTGCCCGGAGCGCAGTTCGGTCTCGGCGACCCCGCGCAGGAAGTGCACCTCGCTCTCGACCGCCCCGGTGCGCCGCACCTCGCGCAGCAGCGCGGTGACCGTGGCGCGGGCCTCGGCCAGCTGGTCGCTCATGATCAGCCAGCGGAACCGGGAGTAGCCGGCGCCGTTGTGATGGCACGCCACCCGCGGGTCCTGGGGTTCCTTCAGGGCGCGCTTGATGGTCGCGGGGGCGTCCGGATGGCCCATCAGGGTCTCGATCTGGGCCTGGAAGGCGAGCGCCATCAGCTCGTTGTAGCGGTCGCCCGCCCGCTCGGCCAGCGCCGCCGAGTGCGCGGCCTCCTCGCGCGCCTGGTCGAAGTCGCCGTCCACGAGCAGGGCCCGCCAGGTGAGCTGGTAGTGGATCAGGGCGAGCAGCCCGGGGTCGTCGCCGGCGTCGGCGAGGGCCTGCGGGAAGACCGAGTCGACCTCCGTCATGGCGTGGCCCGCCGTGTCGATCACGATGATCCAGGCCCGCACCCGGTCCGCGGGGACGGTGGCCCGGGTCAGTACGTCGTGGGCGATGTCCCGGGCCAGGTCCAGCTCGCCCGCGGTGATCGCGTCCTCGGCGGCCTGCAACCGGCGCGCGTCCGGCTCCGGGGTGCCGTCGGCCGGGGTGTGCCGGGCGGCGAGCAGTCCGAGGGAGGCGGCGACCGAGGGCGCGCCGCGGTCCCGGGCGAGGGCGGCGGCCTCGGCGAGGCTGTTCGCGGTGTCCTGGTCGGTGCCGGTGGTGGCCAGGGCGAGATGCCGGGCCCGTTCGATCGGGTCGGAGGCCGCCTTCGACAGCGCGGCGTGCGCGGCCCGCCGCTCGTGCGCGGGCGCCTCCGCGTACAGCGCGGCCGAGATCAGCGGATGCGCGAACCGTACGGCGGGGCCCTCGGGGTCGGTGGCCAGCAGACCGAGCGCGGCGGCCTGGGCGGTCTCCGCCTCGGCGTTCTCCCGGCCGGCCGCGTGCAGCAGCGCCGGGGTCGGGCGGGCACCGGCGCTCACCACGAGCAGGGTGCGGCGAGCCTCCTCCGACAGCATCTCCAGACGGTTCAGTACGAGGGTGCGCAGCGAGGTCGGCACCGGCAGCGGCTCGCCCGGGCGGGGCGGGGTGGGGCTCTCGCCGAGGGCGCGGCCGAGTTCCAGGGCGAAGAGCGGGTTGCCGCCGCTGGTGCGGTGGATGTCCCGGACCGTGGAGCGGGGCAGGCCGGTGTAGCCGCGGTGGCCGAGCAGTTCGGAGACCTGGGCGCGGGTCAGCGGGTTGACCCGCAGGGCCAGGGTGTCGGGCGGGGACGCGCGTAGATGACGGTCGTACTCCTGGCCCTCGGTCCGTACCGCGCACAGCATCCGTACCGGGGTGTCGCCGAGCCGGCGGGCGGCGAAGCCGAGCAGTTCGGAGCTGGCGGAGTCCAGCCACTGCACGTCGTCGGCGACGATCAGCACCGGGCCCTCGGCGGCGAGCGCGCGCAGCGCCGACAGCACCGCGAGCCGCAGGGCGAGGCCGTCGCGCTGGAGGGTGGACTCGCCGCGGCCGGTGAGCGCCGACTCCAGGGCCGTGAGCTGGGCCGCGGGCAGCTTGCCGGACACCTCGTCGAGGGCCAGGCCGAGCAGGTCGGCGAGGGCCAGGAAGGGGAGATGGGATTCGGACTCGGTGGCCGAGCAGCGCAACACGGTGCGGGCCGCGCCGCCGTTTTCGGCGGCCAATGCCCGCAGGACGGTCGACTTTCCTATTCCGGCGGGGCCGTGCAGGAGCACGCTCCCACCCCGGGCGAGCTGCTCCCGGGCCTGGCCGAACACCCCCTCCCGGCCGATGACCAGGTCGGGGCGGCATCTGGCAGGCTCCTGGAAGTCCCGTCGCACGGTCACCGCTCCCCTCGTGTGTCGTGTCCGGGCCAAATTCTAGGCAACGTCTCTTTGAAATTCGGACGGACGGCGTGGTGAGGGAAATAACAACGTGACAGCATAGGGAAATTCAAGGCGCGGGTGAATGAATAAAGGGTCGACGCAAGCTACGGCAGCAGCCCCGCCCGGCGCGCCGCGAACACGGCCTCACCACGGGTGTGCGCCCGCAGCTTCCGCATGGCCGAGCGCAGATAGCCCTTGACCGTCTCCGGCCGCAGCCCCAGCCGTTCGGCGGCCACCGCGTTCGTCGCCCCGGCGGCCACACAGGCCAGGACGTCCAGCTCACGGGGTGCGAGACCGACCTCCTCGGCCGGTGCCCGCGGGGTGAGCAGTCCGCAGGCGTCCAGCAGTTCGGCCCGCAGCGCCGGGTCGGTGATCCGCGGTGCCAGGGCCCGCAGGGCCGCGTGGGCCTCGCGCACCTGCTCGCGGCCCACGGGGTCGCCCGTGGCGCCATCGGCCGCCCGGGACGCCTCCACCAGCTCCCGCGCCTCGTCCCGCACCACCAGCGCCTGCTCCACGTCCCGGGCCGCGGCCATGGCCGCGCTCAGGGTGCGGTCGCCCAGCGGCTGGACGGTGCGCAGGGCGCCGTAGAGGACACCGCGCACCCGGCGCCGTACGACCACGGGCACCGCCACGATCGACCGCAGGCCCTCGGCCGCGACCGGCACGTCGTACTCGTGGCTGATCTGCCGGGAGGCGGAGTAGTCGGTCACCGCGCACGGACGGACGAGGGCGACGGCCTTGCCGCCCAGGCCGTTGCCGGAGGTGATCGCGAGCGCGCGGAGCGCGGCGGTCGCGGTGCCGCTCAGTTCGCTGATGCGCATCTGGGGCCGCCCGGCCTCCACCAGCCCGCCGAACGCGACCGGCAGCCCGGTCGTCCGCCTGAGCCGTACGAGTGCGGTGCGGATGTCCGCCGTGTCTGCCGCCACCTGTTCCGCCCTTTCATGCGGCGCACACCCCCGTTCGGGGGTAGTGAGACCTGCGTCACGGATTACACGATGACAGAGAGCCGCCCGGCAATGGTCCGGCAAGAGGAGAACACATGACGACCGAGCTGTTCCGCGGGGCGCGGGACTTCCTGTTGGAGCACCGCGAGGACTACGCCGCGGCGTACGAGGGCTTCGTCTGGCCCCGCCCCGAGCGCTTCAACTGGGCGCTCGACTGGTTCGACCACATTGCCGACGGGAACGGCGCGACCGCGCTGCACATCGTCGAGGAGGACGGCCGGGAGACCAAGCTGTCCTTCGGGGAGATGTCGGTCCGCTCCGACCAGGCCGCGGGCTGGCTGCGGGACCGGGGCGTGGCCGCCGAGGACCGCATCCTGGTGATGCTGGGCAACCAGGCCGAACTGTGGATCACGGCGCTGGCCGCGATGAAACTGCGCGCCGTCGTCATCCCGGCCACCCCGCTGCTCGGCCCCGCCGACCTGCGCGACCGTGTCGAGCGCGGGCGCGTCAAGCATGTGATCGCGCGCTCCGAGGACGCGGCGAAGTTCGCGGAGGTGCCCGGCACCTACACCCGTATCGCGGCGGGGGACCCCGTCGAGGGCTGGTCGTCGCTGGACGACCTCTACCAGGCCGACGCCCGCTTCCGGCCCGACGGCCCCACCCGCGCCGACGACCCGCTGATGCTCTACTTCACGTCCGGCACCACCGCCCGGCCCAAGCTCGTCGAGCACACCCACACCTCGTACCCGATCGGGCACCTGGCCACCATGTACTGGATCGGCCTCAAGCCCGGCGACGTGCACCTCAACATCTCCTCGCCCGGCTGGGCCAAGCACGCCTGGTCCAACCTCTTCGCCCCGTGGAACGCCGAGGCGACCGTCTTCCTGTACAACTACACGCGCTTCGACGCGACCCGGCTGATGGCGGAGATGGACCGGGCGGGCGTCACGACCTTCTGCGCCCCGCCGACCGTGTGGCGCATGCTCATCCAGGCCGACCTGAGCCGGTTGCGGACTCCGCCGCGCGAGGCCGTGGCGGCGGGCGAGCCGCTGAACCCCGAGGTCATCGAGCAGGTGCGGCAGGCCTGGGGGGTGACCGTCCGGGACGGCTTCGGCCAGACCGAGACCGCCGTCCAGGTCTCCAACAGCCCCGGCCAGACCCTGAAGACGGGCTCCATGGGCCGCCCCAGCCCCGGCTACCGGGTGGAACTCCTCGACCCGGTCTCCGGAGCGCCCGGCGCCGTCGAGGGCGAGATCGCCCTCGACCTCTCGGCGCGCCCGGTCGGCCTGATGACCGGCTACCACGGCGACGCCGACCGTACGACGGAGGCGATGGCCGGCGGCTACTACCGCACCGGGGACGTCGCCTCGCGCGACGAGGACGGGTACCTGACCTACATCGGCCGCAGCGACGACGTCTTCAAGGCCTCCGACTACAAGATCAGCCCCTTCGAGCTGGAGAGCGCGCTGCTGGAGCACGAAGCGGTGGCCGAGGCGGCCGTCGTGCCCGCGCCGGACGAGCTGCGCCTCGCGGTGCCCAAGGCGTACGTGGTGCTGGCGGAGGGCTGGGAGCCGGGCCCCGACACCGCGAAGGTGCTCTTCGAGCACTCCCGCCAGGTGCTCGCCCCCTACAAGCGGGTGCGCCGCCTGGAGTTCGCCCCGCTGCCCAAGACGGTCTCCGGCAAGATCCGCCGGATCGAGCTGCGCGAGGCCACGGCGGCGGGCTCCGACGCCGAGTACCGCGAGGAGGACTTCCGGTGAGCTCCTACAGCCATGGCACGAGCGGGACCGCACTGCTCGGCGACACGATCGGCGCGAACCTGGACCGGGCCGTCGCGTCCTGGCCGGACCGTGAGGCGCTGGTCGACGTGCCGTCGGGGCGGCGCTGGACCTACGCCCAATTCGCCGCCGACGTGGACGAGTTGGCCTACGCGCTGATCGCGAGCGGGGTCACCAAGGGCGACCGGGTGGGCATCTGGGCGGTCAACTGCCCCGAGTGGGTGCTGGTCCAGTACGCCACCGCCCGGATCGGCGCGATCATGGTGAACATCAACCCGGCCTACCGCACCCACGAGGTCGAGTACGTCCTGAACCAGGCGGGGATCTCCCTGCTGTTCGCGTCCCTGAGCCACAAGAGCAGCGACTACCGGGCGATGGTCGAGGAAGTGCGGGGCAGGTGCCCGCAGTTGAGGGAGACCGTCTTCATCGGCGACCCGAGCTGGGAGTCGCTGACCGGGCGGGGGGTGCCGGTCGAGTTCCCCGAGCTGTCCTGCGACGACCCGATCAACATCCAGTACACCTCGGGCACCACGGGCTTCCCCAAGGGGGCGACCCTCTCCCACCACAACATCCTCAACAACGGTTACTTCGTGGGGGAGATGATCTCCTACAGCGAGCAGGACCGGATCTGCATCCCCGTGCCCTTCTACCACTGCTTCGGCATGGTGATGGGCAACCTCGCGGCCACCTCGCACGGCGCCTGCATGGTGATCCCGGCCCCGTCCTTCGACCCGAAAGCCACCCTGGAGGCGGTCCAGCGGGAGCGCTGCACCTCGCTGTACGGCGTCCCCACCATGTTCATCGCGGAGTTGAACCTCCCCGACTTCCCGACGTACGACCTCTCCTCCCTCCGCACCGGGATCATGGCGGGCTCGCCCTGTCCGGTGGAGGTGATGAAGCGGGTCGTCGGCGAGATGAACATGGCCGAGGTGTCGATCTGTTACGGCATGACCGAGACCTCGCCCGTCTCCACGCAGACCCGGCGCGACGACGACCTGGAGCACCGCACCGGCACCGTCGGCCGCGTCCTGCCGCACATCGAGGTGAAGGTCGTCGACCCGGCCGGCGTGACCCAACCCCGGGGTGTGGCGGGGGAGTTGTGCACCCGCGGCTACAGCGTGATGCTCGGCTACTGGAACGAGCCCGCCAAGACCGCCGAGGCCGTCGACGCCGGACGCTGGATGCACACCGGGGACCTCGCGGTGATGCGGGAGGACGGGTACGTCGAGATCGTCGGCCGCATCAAAGACATGATCATCCGGGGTGGCGAGAACATCTACCCGCGCGAGATCGAGGAGTTCCTCTACGCCCACCCGAAGATCGCGGACGTCCAGGTGGTCGGAGTTCCGCACGAGCGGTACGGCGAGGAGGTGCTGGCCTGTGTCATCCCGCGGGACCCGGCCGACCCGCCGACGCTGGAGGAGGTACGGGCGTTCTGCGACGGGCGGCTGGCGCACTACAAGGTGCCGAGCAGGTTGCAAGTGCTGGAGAGCTTCCCGATGACGGTCTCCGGGAAGGTGCGGAAGATCGAGCTGAGGGAGACGTACGCGGCGGACTAGTCGCGGCGCATACAGACCCGGGGCCACCGGTCGAGGCCGAGCTCCGCCTCATGGGCGCGGATCTTGCGCAGGCCCGGGGTGAGTTCGGCCTCGGTGAGGACACGGAAGCCGAGGCGCTCGTAGTACGGGGCGTTCCAGGGGACCTCGGCGAAGGTGGTCAGGGTGAGTCCGCCCAGCCCTTCCTCGCGGGCGCGCTCGGCGGCGTACGCGAGGAGGGTCCGGCCGATGCGCCGGTGCGCGAAGTCGGGGTGGACGGAGATCTGCTCCACATGCAGGGCGCCGTCCACGGGCTCGGCGATCAGATAGGCGACCGGGACTTCGTCCTCGACGGCGCCCCAGGCCCGGCCGGCCCGCCGGTACCGCTCCAGGTCGGCCAGGGAGGGCGGATCGTCCTCGGCGATCACCGCCATGCCGAGTGCGCGGAAAGGGGTTCCGGCCGCCCGCTCGATGTCCTGGAGAACGGGGAGCTCGTCGGCCGCGACGGGGCGGATACGCATGCGGCGAGTATGGCGGAGGGTGCGCGACACGGGCGCCCGAATTTCCCGCGGCAGCCTCGGCACCTGCCGACGGGACGACCCCCTCCGTCCCGACCGCCCCACACGACCGAGACGCTCCACCTCTCCGCTTCCGCGCCCCCGCCCGTCGGGGCCCGCCCGGCGCATCCGTCCACTGCCACACCCGCCCGCCTCGGCCCGGCCTGCCGGAGCTCCTTGATCCGCCAGAGCGCAGAGCGAGCGCTCCCTGCGTCGCCGCCCCGCCCCTCGCCGCACCGCCGAAGGCCCGCCCTCCCGGCGGTTCTGCCTTGCCCGGCCCGCCTCGCTGCCTGCCCGTACGGCTTGGTCCTGCGGCGTTCTCGCGGGCCCGCCGGTCCGCGTCGCCGGTCCGCCGCCCGACCGCCGGAGGCCTACGCCCCGGTCGAGTCCAGTTCGTCCGCCAGGCTGTTCACCGGCTGGGGGGTGCCTGTGAGGTCCAGGACGAACAAGGGGACGCCGAGGGAGTCGGCGACTGCTCGGGCTTCGGTGGCGTAGCCGGCGAGGGAGAAGTAGACGCAGGTGGAGGACTCCGTCATGGCGGTCAGCCACAGGCATTCCACGTCGCGCAGGGAGGCGGGGCGGACGGTCGGGTCGACCTGGGCCAGCAGGCCGCGGGCGGCGATGCCGATGCCGTTCGGGGGGCGTTGGTCCGCGCGGCGGATGTCGCGGTAGCCGAGCCAGCGGAGGTAGAGCGCGGCCGCCGTCACCGCGTCGCGTGCCGTGCGGATCGTCACCGGCTGGAAGGCGCGCCGCGGCACCGGCTCGACGCGCTCCGCCGCTGCGCCCTTCGCGACCGGCACGCGCAGTACCGTCCCGCACGGGCAGCCCAGCTCCGGATGCGGCCACTCGCCCGCGCGCCCGCAGGACGCGCACCGCACGGTGACCCAGTCGTCCTCCCAGGAGCGGTGCGAGACCGCCGTCGCCCGTGCCCGTGGGTCCAGCGTCGGGATCACCGGCGCCCCACAGGCACACGGATACTCCGGCGCCGTATAGAGATGCTCGCGTCGGCAGACCGGGCAGCGCACCGCCACGCTCTCGGACATGGACCCCATCGTCCTCCAGGAAGCCCCCGCTTGTCCGTCTCTTGGCGACTCTTGACGACCTACGCCTCCCCACCTACATTGCTTCCAGATAGTAGAAACTACTTTCCGCATTACGGAAGTACTCGCGACGGGGCGCGACGGGAGTACAGGTCCGACAGCCGAAGCAGGAGTACTCAATGGCTCGTATGACCGCTGCCCGCGCGGCAGTCGAGATCCTCAAGCGCGAGGGCGTCAGCAACGCGTTCGGTGTCCCCGGCGCGGCGATCAACCCCTTCTACGCCGCGCTCAAGGCCTCCGGCGGCATCAACCACACCCTCGCCCGCCACGTCGAGGGCGCCTCGCACATGGCCGAGGGCTACACGCGTACGCACCCGGGCAACATCGGTGTCTGCATCGGCACGTCGGGCCCGGCCGGCACCGACATGATCACCGGCCTGTACTCCGCGATCGGCGACTCCATCCCGATCCTGTGCATCACGGGCCAGGCCCCGACCGCCCTGCTCCACAAAGAGGACTTCCAGGCCGTCGACATCGCCTCGATCGCGGGGCCGGTCACGAAGATGGCCGTCACCGTCCTCGAGGCCGCGCAGGTGCCCGGCGTCTTCCAGCAGGCCTTCCACCTCATGCGCTCCGGACGTCCCGGCCCCGTCCTCATCGACCTGCCGATCGACGTCCAGCTCACCGAGATCGAGTTCGACCCGGAGACCTACGAGCCGCTCCCCGTCTACAAGCCGGCCGCGACCCGGGCCCAGATCGAGAAGGCCCTGACCTTCCTCCTGGAGTCCGAGCGTCCGCTGATCGTCGCGGGTGGCGGCATCATCAACGCCGACGCCTCCGACCTGCTGGTGGAGTTCGCCGAACTCACCGACACCCCGGTCGTGCCCACCCTGATGGGCTGGGGCACCATCCCGGACGACCACGAGCTGAACGCCGGCATGGTCGGCCAGCAGACCGGCCACCGCTACGGCAACGCCACGTTCCTGGAGTCGGACTTCGTCCTCGGCATCGGCAACCGCTGGGCCAACCGGCACACCGGCTACAAGCTGGACGTGTACCGCGAGGGCCGCAAGTTCGTCCATGTCGACATCGAGCCGACCCAGATCGGCAAGATCTTCGCCCCGGACTACGGCATCGCCTCCGACGCCAAGGCCGCCCTGGAGCTGTTCGTCGAGGTCGCCCGCGAGCTCAAGGCGGCCGGCAAGCTCCCCGACCGCTCCGCCTGGGTCGCCTCGCACCTGGAGCGCAAGGGCTCGATGCACCGCCGTACGCACTTCGACAACGTGCCCATGAAGCCGCAGCGCGTCTACGAGGAGATGAACAAGGCGTTCGGGCCCGACACCCGCTACGTCACCACCATCGGCCTCTCCCAGATCGCCGGCGCGCAGATGCTGCACGTCTACAAGCCGCGCCACTGGATCAACTGCGGCCAGGCCGGCCCGCTCGGCTGGACCATCCCCGCGGCCCTCGGTGTGGCCACCGCGGACCCGGAGGCCCAGGTCGTCGCGCTCTCCGGCGACTACGACTTCCAGTTCATGATCGAGGAGCTGGCGGTCGGCGCGCAGCACCGCATCCCCTACGTCCACGTCCTGGTCAACAACGCCTACCTGGGCCTGATCCGGCAGGCGCAGATCGGTCTGGACATCAACTTCCAGGTCAACCTGGAGTTCGAGAACCAGAACTCGCCCGAGCTGGGCGTGTACGGCGTCGACCACGTCAAGGTCGCCGAGGGGCTGGGCTGCAAGGCCATCCGCGTCACCGAGCCCGACCAGCTCCTGCCGGCCTTCGAGGAGGCCAAGAAGCTGGCCGCGCGGTACCGGGTGCCGGTCGTCGTCGAGGCGATCCTGGAGCGGGTCACCAACATCGCGATGAGCCCGACCGCCGACATCAGCGCGGTGAAGGAGTTCGAGGAGATCGCGACCGAGCCGGGCCACGCGCCCACCGCGATCATCCCGATCAAGGCCTGACCGGCCCGACAGCTCCACCGCTCCGCCCGGGGGCGGGCCCCCCCCGGGGGGGGGGCCCCCCC
>NZ_JBEAAJ010000003.1:613823-865176 GCF_040446465.1 Streptomyces sp. RG80
ACACGAGGACACCGAACCCCTGCCGGCAGCACCGGTCCTTCGAACGGCTTGGTCACGTAGTCGTCGGGCCGCCCCTTCGGCATGTCCCGTCGCAGCCGTGGCAGGGCATGTCCCGCGCCGGTGTGGAGACTTCCGCCCCGGTCGGCCGGCGTCGGCGGCGCCCCGGCGGGCGGGGCGGGCACGGCCTGGCGGGACGGCGGCGCGTGGACCGCCCCGCAGCGGTACGACGGTGCACAGCACGGTCGTACCGCTGCCTTGTGACACCCCCCGTCGGGGCCCGCCGCCCCCGTGCCGGCGGGCCCCGTGCAGACGAGAATGTGCCCGCACCCAGGGGCGGTTGAAGCCCCCGGGTGCGGGTTCAGAGGTTGATTTGAGGGTTCCGTAGCCCGCGTACGCCCGGTGACGTACGTGGGCTCACCGTTCGTGGTGCTCGGACAGGCCCGGCCAGTCGTCGGGGCCGCCGCCCTGCCACTCCACGATGTCCTCGTCCTCGAGCTCGACGCGATCGAGATCGGCGAGGCGCAGCAGCTCGACGACGTCGTCCAGATGGGAGGCGACGCCGAGGTTGTGATCGTCCGCGGTGACCCGCCGGGAACCGTCCAGGCCCGGTGAGTGCACCACGACGTGCGGGTGGTGCGTCGGAGGTGCCATGCCTCAAGACTCCTGCGCGCGGAGCGCATCCGCACCCCGGAGACAGCGAGGAGCACCGGATACGGGACCGTCCGTATCCGGTGCTCCTCGGGTCCTGCTGGGACCGCGGCGGCGGCGACGGAGCCGCGACGCCCTTCCCTCAGGTCGAGAAGGGGGTCCGGTCCTTCACCACCGCACTGGCTCGCACACCGCCGCGGTCCATCACCCTGCCCGTGCCCCGCGCCGAAAGACCACCCCTCATCCGGGTCGCTCGGCGTTCGGGCGCGAACAGGGAGCTCATCTCCCTGGCCGGGCTCAGTCTTCGCGCAGGGCGCGGACCGCCTCCTCCACGCGCTTGCCGTACTCCGGGTCGGCGGCGTGGAAGTGGGCCAGGTTCTTCTCGATCACGTCGTCGCGGGAGACCTGCGAGAGGCCACCGGCGATGTTCGCGACGAGACGGGACTTCTCGTCCTCCGACATCAGGCGGTACAGCTCGCCCGCCTGGAAGAAGTCGTCGTCCTTGGTGTGCTGCGGGGCCTCGTGCGTGCCGGTCCAGCCGCTGACCGCCAGCGGGGCGGACAGGGCGCGGCCGGTCTCGACCGGGCCGTCGTAGGAGTTCGGCTCGTAGTTCTTCGCCGCGCGGCCCTGGGAGTTGGACGCCATGAGACCGTCGCGGCCGTAGTTCTGCGCGGTCGTGGCCTTCGGGGCGTTCACCGCGAGCAGGGTGTGGTTGACGCCCAGGCGGTAGCGGTGCGCGTCCGCGTAGGCGAACAGCCGGCCCTGGAGCATCTTGTCCGGCGAGGGGCCGATGCCCGGCACGAAGTTGTTCGGGGAGAACGCGGCCTGCTCGACCTCGGCGAAGACGTTGTCCGGGTTGCGGTCGAGGACCAGGCGGCCCACGCGCTGCAACGGGTAGTCCTTGTGCGGCCACACCTTGGTGAGGTCGAAGGGGTTGAAGCGGTAGTCCGCCGCCTCGGCCGCCGGCATGACCTGGACGTAGAGGGTCCAGGAGGGGTTCACCCCGCGCTCGATGGCCTGGAGCAGGTCCGTCTGGTGCGAGCCCGGGTCCTTGCCCGCGAGCTCGGCGCCCTGCTCGGCCGACAGGGAGCGCACGCCCTGGTTGGTCTTGAAGTGGTACTTGACGAAGAAGGCCTCGCCCTCGGCGTTCGTCCACTGGTAGGTGTGCGAGCCGTAACCGTTCATGTGGCGGTACGACGCCGGGATGCCGCGGTCGCCCATCAGCCAGGTGATCTGGTGCGTGGCCTCGGGGGAGTGCGCCCAGAAGTCCCAGACGTTGTCCGGCTCCTGACGACCCGTGAACGGGTCCCGCTTCTGCGAGTGGATGAAGTCGGGGAACTTGATCGGGTCCTTGATGAAGAACACCGGGGTGTTGTTGCCGACGAGGTCGTAATTGCCCTCCTCGGTATAGAACTTGAGCGCGAAGCCACGCGGGTCGCGCACCGCGTCCGCACCACCGAGCGAGTCGGCCACGGTGGAGAAGCGCAGGAAGACCTCGGTGCGCTTGCCCACCGAGCTCAGGAAGTCGGCGTACGTGAAGCCGGTGACGTCGTCGGTCACCTCGAAGTAGCCGTACGCGCCGGAGCCACGGGCGTGCACCACGCGCTCCGGGATGCGCTCACGGTTGAAGCGGGCGAGCTTCTCCAGCAGGTGCTGGTCCTGGAGGAGGAGCGGACCGCCGGCGCCGGCGGAGGCGGAATTCTGGTTGTCTGCGACCGGGGCGCCGGACGCCGTAGTGAGAGTTCTGGCCGTGAGCACGCGCTGCGACATCAGGGACCTTCCGTACGAGAGTCAGCGGAGGCTTCGGAAAAGAACTTCCGCTTTGTGGAGCCTAGGTTTGGGGTGATCTGAACGTCAACAGTTTGTTGAAGTGGATTCCGGGCCGCGGCGCCGCCTGGGCGCGACAGGACAGTTGTCAGCGGCGCCGCGGCCCGGAAGTCTCAGAGCTGAGCGCCCGACAGGCGCTCGACCGCGCGCAGCAGCGCGGAGTGGTCCAGGCCCCCGTCGCCCTGCGCACGCAGCGACGCGACCAGCTGGGCGACGACCGCGCCCACGGGCAGGGCCGCGCCGACGTTGCGGGCGGCGTCGGTGACGATGCCCATGTCCTTGTGGTGCAGGTCGATACGGAAGCCCGGCTTGAAGTCGCGCTTCAGGAAGTTGTCCTTCTTGCGCGTCAGCACGGTCGAGCCCGCCAGGCCGCCGTTGAGCACGTCCAGCGCGGCCTTGAGGTCCACACCGGACTTCTCCAGGAAGACCACGGCCTCGGCGCACGCCTGGATGTTCACGGCGACGATCAGCTGGTTGGCGGCCTTCACGGTCTGGCCCGAGCCGTGCGGACCGCACAGCACGATGGTCTTGCCGAGGGCTTCGAGGATCGGCTTCGCGGCGTCGAAGTCGCCCTGCTCACCGCCGACCATGATCGACAGCACGGCCTCGATCGCGCCGGCCTCGCCGCCGGACACCGGGGCGTCCAGGACACGGATGCCCTTGTCCTCGGCGGCCTTCGCGAGGTCCACCGAGGTCTGCGGGGTGATCGAGGACATGTCGATCAGGAGGGCGCCGGACCTGGCGTTCTCCAGGATGCCGTCGGGGCCGTAGGCGATGGCCTCGACCTGCGGGGAGGCCGGGACCATCGTGACGATGACGTCGGCGTCCTTGACGGCCTCGGCGATCGAGGAGGCGGCGGAGCCACCGGCGGCGGCCAGGCGGTCCAGCTTGTCCTGCTCCAGGGTGAAGCCGGTGACGTCGTAACCCGCCTTGATCAGGTTCTCGGACATGGGGGAGCCCATGATGCCGAGGCCTATCCAGGCGATCTTCGGGAGTGCGTTGCTCATGATGGGGGTGCCTCTCTGAAAACTTCTCTACGTCTGTGGGATGGCGCTCAGCGGGCCGCGCGGGCCGCGGCGGGCAGCCACTCGAAGGCCTCGGAGCTCGGACGCTCGCCCGGCTTGTACTCCAGGCCGACATAGCCCTCGTAACCGGCCTTCCGCAGCTGCTCGAGCAGCTCCTCCAGCGGCAGCGTCCCCGTGCCCGGCGCGCCGCGGCCCGGGTTGTCGGCGATCTGCACATGCCCGGTCCTCGCGGCGAACTCCTCGATCACCGCCGGCAGGTCCTCGCCGTTCATGGACAGGTGGTAGAGGTCCATGAGGAACTTGGCGTTGCCGAGCCCCGTCGCCTCGTTCACCTTGTCGACGACCCCTACCGCGGCCGGCGCCGACACCAGCGGGTACAGCGGCGACTCGGGCTGGTTCAGCGCCTCGATCAGCAGGATCGCGCCGATCCGGTCGGCCGCCCGCGCCGCGAGGACCAGGTTCTCCAGCGCGAGCGCGTCCTGCTCGGCCGGGTCCACGCCCTCGACGCGGTTGCCGTACAGGGCGTTGAGCGCCTTGCAGCCCAGGGACTCGGCGAAGTTCGCGGCCACGTCGACGTTGGCGCGGAACCGCTCCGACTCCTCGCCCGGGATCGA
Source organism: Streptomyces sp. RG80 (assembly GCF_040446465.1). Lineage (NCBI taxonomy): Bacteria > Bacillati > Actinomycetota > Actinomycetes > Kitasatosporales > Streptomycetaceae > Streptomyces > Streptomyces sp. RG80. Next base: position 617,938 of record NZ_JBEAAJ010000003.1, read on the forward strand.
CAGGGCGCCGCGGTCCGGGCCCGGCAACTGACCGGCGTAGAAGTTCAGGCCCGTGAGCTGGACGCCCGCGTCCTCGATCGCCTTCTTCAGGGCGTCGAGCTCGGACCGCTCGGGGGTGGGGGAGTCGATCCAGGGCCACCACAGCTCGACCGCGGTGAAGCCGGCCGCGGCGGCGGCCGCGGGGCGCTCCAGGAGCGGGAGTTCCGTGAAGAGGATCGACAGGTTGACGTTGAAGCGCTGGTCTGCGGCTGTGTCCCAGTGAGAAGCGGGCATGGGCGGCGGCGCTCCCTTCCGTGTCGAGCGATTCCGTATTGCGGAAGTTTGTTTCTGCTTAATGGAAGATTGCCGGTGGGGGTCCACGCTTGTCAAGAGGCGGGGAACGCCGAAGCCCGGCGGCACGCGCCGGGGCGCGTGGGTCGCCGGGCTTCGGAAGGGTGGGCGAAGTGCCTGGTGGGGGCAGGTTCAGTCGGACGGCGCGAGGGCCGGACGCTTGCGGTCCAGCCACTCGCTCCGGTCCTTGAGGGCGTGCAGCCCGGTGCGGTCGATCTCCTGCTCCGCCCAGCTCTGGACCAGGCCGCCGAACGGCGCGTCCCGGTCGATGAGCAGATCCGGTGTGTTGATCCAGAGCGTGTGCCGGGGGCGGGAGTCCGGCGCCGCCGCCCGGAAGCGCTCCAGCTCCGGCCACGGGAAGGCGTCGGCGATCGCCGCCGCCCGGCCGGCGAGGCCCTCCACCTGCCCGATGTCCAGGCCGCGGCTCGTCACCGCGCAGCAGATCAGCCGGTCGCCGTCGACGGACCACAGCCAGTCCCGGTCCAGGGCCGCCTCGCGTACCCCCGGCCGGGACAGCAGCAGATCCGCGAACTCGGGATGCGTGGTGCGATCGGTGTCGTCCGGCTCCGTACGGTACAGATGCGCCGAAGCGACGTACGGCAGCCGCATGGGCAGGGTTACGACGCAGACGGTCAGGTAGTACTTGGAGGCCTCCGCCGCGCGGCTGTACCGGCAGCGCTTCTTCAGCTCCCACACGTCGTTCTGGTTGATCACCTCCAGGTCGAAGACGGTGACCGGAAGGCCGTCGCCACGCATCCGCAGAACGCCCTCGGCCACCAGCTCGGCCGCGTGCCGGGCGCGGACGCGCTGCTCCTCCGTGAGGCGCTCGGGCACCTCCTGCGGAACGCGGCCGAAGCCCTCGGCCCATTCGGCGGAGGAGGCCTCGAACTCGAGTCCGCGGCGCTGGGCGTAGAGCATCCGGTCCGCCATCGAGGCGGCGTGTGCCTTGACGGCCAGGGCGCGGTCCGCCTCCACCTCGCGCAGCATCTTCTGTCCGTATCGGAACCCCAGGACGAGGAGTCCCACGCTCCACAGGACGAACGTGATGCCTAGGGCGGCGCCACCGAAGGCGCCGAAGACGGCGATGAATCCGGCCAGGGAGACCGCTGTGGCGATGTTGATGAGCGGTTTGCGGGTGATCGGGTGGGTGGGGAGCGGGGTCCGGTTCAGGCTCATGGTCGTCTTCTCGTGAGGGGACGTGGTCAGGCGCCGGTGTGCACGTGGGACGCCCACAGGGACGGGCTGCCGGGGAGGGCGGCGCGCAGCGCGCGGACCGCGGTGTGCAGGGCGTGCGGGGAGCGGTCGGGGTCCGGGGCCTGGCCGGGGGCGGGGCGCAGGGCCCGGTAGAAGGCCTCCGCGAAATCGACGGCGGTGTCGTCGACCACCGGCCACAGGGTGCCGATCACATGCCGGAACCCGCACAGCTGGAAGGCCGACGTCAGATGCATGGCCTCGTCGGCCAGTACACCGTCGTAGGAGACGGCCGTGGCGCAGGCCGACAGATAGGCCAGCCGGGCGTGTTCGAGCCGTACGGAGGCGAGCGCCTCCACCGTGAACGGGGCGGCGGCGTGGTCGTGCAGGAGCAGCCGGTGCTGTGACGGGTCCTCGGCGAAGCTGTCGCCGTGGCAGGCGAAATGGGCGACCGGGCAGCCGGGCAGCAGACCGAGGACCTCGTCCCGGGTCGGTGGCCGCTCCGGCGCGAGCAGCACCGTCGCCCCGTCCATGTGCTCCCGGAACACGTCCACCTCGTCCGGCGCGAAGTCCAGCGGCGGCTGACCCGGGGTGTCGGGCATCGCCACGATCAGCGGCCGGCCCGGCGCGGGACCGGCGGGCACCGGGCGCCGCGCGTGCCGCAGGGCCCGTACGGTCGGGGAGTACGACGAGACCACGCGGTCCAGGACCGCACGGCCGGAGCCGTCGTGGTGGCCCGCGGCGTGGAACGGCAGCCAGCTCAGCGGCCCGCACGGCACCCACCACACGCGCGGCCAGCGGTCGCCCGCCGGGGTGCGGTCGTGGCCCAGGGCGGTGAGGACGGGCTCGGCGACGGTCTCCCACAACCAAGCCAGGATTCCGGAGAGTTCCTTCTGCGCCCGAGTCCGTACGGTGTCGTCCGGGTCCATCGCGTCGTGCGCGCACTCCTGCAGCGTCGCAGCCGCTTCCATGCCGTTCAGGAGGGTGAGCTCCGGGAGCGGGACAGCGGTGACGCCGTCGGACGTGACCAGCAGGGCGTCGCCGCGCGCGAACGTGACGTTGAGGACTACGACAGTGCCGTCCCGGGCCGCCCTACGCAGCTCGGCGGCCGACGGCGGCAGGCCGAAGGACGCGAAACCGTCCTGCCGCCGGATACGGCTCAGGACGGCCGTGAGCTCGTCGGCGAGCAGGTGCCGGTCCACGGTGCCGCCCGGACCGGTCGGCACCGCACTGCCCAGCAGGGCCTCGGAGCCGTCGTCGGGACGGTCCAGCAGATCTCGCAACTCCTCGAAGCGCGCGGCGAGTTCGGGGTGGCTCGCGCGCAGCGGGGCGAGGTCGCTCCAGACGTCCAGGGCCTGCCCGATCAGGACGCCCCGGCCGGTTTCCAGTAGCTCCAGCGCCCGCTCGGCGGAGGGCTGGGGCCCGTTCAGCACCGCCGCGGCGACATTGGACGCCAGCCCGGCGAACTCGCCCAGCATCCGCTGCTGGTCGTGGCGGCGCAGTCGGCGCGTGGCGATCTGCGGGAGCAGTGCCACGGCCGCCTCGAAGTGCGGGATCGCCCCCGACGGATCGGCGCGCGCCACCAGCTGACCGGTTCTCAGCGCCGCGTCGAGGCGCATCGCGGGCGGTGGCGTGGGCGCTGCGGCGATCCGCGCGGACATGCGTACGGCCGCGTCGAGGTCGGCGGGGTCGCCGTCCCGTTCGTGCCGTGCGAGCTGGGCCTCGCTCAGCTCCAGAAGTATGGTCAGTCGGCCCAACTCGCCGACGTCTTCGGCCTCTTCGGCCTGGCGCAGGGTAGCGATCGCCACGTCCAGGTCGGCAGGCGAGTTCCCGTGCCGGTACCGGAACAGCAGCGTCCGGCCCAGCTGGCCGAGCGCCCACTGTCGACGTGGATCGGGGCGGGGCATCCCGTCGGCGGCCTCCCGGGCCAGGGCGACGGCCGTGTCGAGGTCGGCCGCGGCGCCGGGGGAGTCCGCTCCCGCCTCGGCCCGCATGAGCAGTGCCACGCACCGGTTCAGGAGGGCTCCCGGCCGCGACGGGTGTCCCGGCGGGGCCGCCTCGGCCGCCGCGGTGAGGACGTCGATCGCCTCGTCGAGATCCGCGGGTGCCCCGAGTATCGCGCCTCGCGTCAGCAGACAGCCGCCGAGCAGGATCAGCAGCGTGGCCCTCTCGTTGTGCCGGGGCCCGGCCTGGGCGACGGCCTCGCGCTGGGCGTCGACCGCCGCGCTGACCTCGGCCGCGGAGAACGTCTGCGAGCTGCGCGTCAGGAGGGTCAGCGCCAGGTTGTGGAGGGCGAGCGGCCGGGTGGGACTTCCCGCCGGCATCGCCCGGAGCACCGCACGCTGCGCCTCGATCGCCTCGTCGAGACCCGACGGTGACGCGTCGTACACATGATGTCTCATCAGTGCCGAAGCACCGGTGGTCAGTTGGTCCGCCAGGTCCGTCCGAGTACCGGGGAACCCGCCCCTCAGCAGCTCTCTGCCGTGCTCCCCGGCCTCGGCCAGGGCGTCGCGGTCCCCGAGTTGTTCGAAGCGCAGCCTCAGCAGGTTCACCAGCAGGGAGCGGCACACGTGTGCCATGGGGCCGCCGGCGGGCGCGCTGTCGAGGGCGCGCTTCGCCAGGTCCAGCGCCTCCGTCAGGTCGGTCGGCCGAGGATCCGGGCCGTGCAGGCGCTGGTAGAGGGCGGAGGCCAGCGTGTACAGGCTTCTGGCCCGCTCCCTCGATCCCGCGGGAGCACTGTCCAGGGCAGCCCGTAGCACACGGACCGCTTCGTCCAGGGCCTGCCGGTCACCCTGTTGCCGGAGCCGGGTCAGCAAGGCGTCGCCCAGAGAGTTCAGGCACAGGGTGTGGTGGGAGTGCTCCTTCGGGGTCGCGGCGGCCGCGACGCGCAGGGCGACGATCGCCTCCTCCAGGTCGTCCGGGTTTCCGGCGAACTCGTGCCGCAGCAGCAGTGACTGACCCAGATTGTTCTGGGCCAGGCCGCGCCCCATCGGGTCGGCAGGCACGGACTGGCCCGACGCCCGCAGCACCGCGATGGCCTCGTCGAGCACCGACAGGTCCTCCTGGAGCCGGAACAGCTCGCCGAGCACGGCGCCAAGGTCGCTCAGGACCCGCGCCCGGTCGTCGTGACCGTCCGGCAGCGTCTCGGCCGCCGCGCGCAGCACGTCGACGGCCAGCTCGAGATCCTCCGCCACGCCCTCGCGCTGGTACCGCGCGCCGAGCACGGCCGCGAGGCCGCAGAGCGCGAGCGGCCGGTGCGGATCACCCTCGGGGGCGGCCCGGGTCGCCCGGCGTGCCGAGTCCAGGGCCGCGGCCAGGTCGGCCGGCGCTCCCGTGCGGCTGTGGCGCAGGCCCAGCATGCTGCTCAGGTTGGCGAGGTAGATGTGGCGCTGTGTGTCGCCGCGAGGCGTGATGCGCAGGATGCGCCGCCACAGGGTGAGGACGGCCTCGTGCGCGTCCGGGTCGTAGTCGGAGACGATGCGCAGCCCCCGCCCGATGGCCAGGTTCGCGGCGAGCCGGGCGACATCGGGCGCCACCGCGGCCGGGATGTCGTCCGAGCCGGCCAGAAAGGCGACCATGGCGACATCGGCGGGAGCCTCGCCGGTCAGCCGGGAGACCACCTCGTCCAGCGAGGCCACGCCCTCGACGTGCCGGTACCGGATCAGCAGGGTGCCCGCGAGGTTGTGCAGCCGCACCGAGCGGTTGGGCTCGTCCCGCGGGGTCAGTTCCCAGGCCCGCCGTCCGGCGGCGACGGCGTCGTCCAGATCCGCCGGGTCCCCGGTCCGCCCGAACCGGTCCCGCAGGGCCAGGCCGAGGTTGGACAGGCACAGCGCCTGATGGGGTGAACCGGTGGGCGCGGCGTCCACGGCCGCCCGGATGGCGTCGATGGCGGCGTCCAGGTCGGCGCTCTGGCCCGTCAGCCGATGGCGGGACCACAGCACCCCCGCCAGACCGCTCAGCCGCACCGGGAGGTCGGGGTCGCCGGGGGCGGTGGTGTCCACCGCCTCGCGGCACAGGGCGAGCGCGGCGACCAGATCGTCCTGCGAGGGGCGGCGCTCGAACCGGGCGTGGAGGGCGGAGCCGAGGTTGTGCAACCGCTGCGGACGGGCCTCGTGTCCGACCGGGGTGGCGTCGAGGATCCGGCGCTGCTGGCCCACGGCCCGGTCCAGCAGCGCCGGATCGGGGGAGCCCAGGGCCTGGGTCAGCACGGTGCGGGCGAGCGGTTCGGCGACCGAGGCGATGCCGGCCAGCAGATGGGCCGGCAGGTCGTCGACGCCCGCCAGCAGACAGAGCGCGAACCCGTCCGCCGCGATCTCCAGCAGCGCGTCGTCCTGGTCGTCCACGCTCAGGATCAGGATCAGCCAGCCCAGCCGGTAACCGACCTCGACGTCCCCGCTCGCACGGGTGAACAGCGCGAGCAGTGCCTCCAGTTCGGCCCGGGCCTGCGGGGTCCGTAACGCCGCGCTGTTCCCGGTGGCCTTGACCTGTCGTAATCGTGTCCGTGCGGCCGCCAGCAGCGTGTCCCGCCGCTCGACCCCGTCCATGGTCATGCCAGCGGAGAGTAGAGCAAACGACCATCGCCCGGGCCGAGTTGGCCTACCGTACGCAACATCGCCACTCCCACGGTACGACCGGAGAACGCATGACCGACCGCCCCGAGGGCAGGGCCAGGCGCACCACGGAGGCGCTGGCCTACTTCTTCACCAACGTCGAGGACATCCGCCTCCGGCTCGACGCGACGGAGTCCCACGCGGCCGTCGACGGTCTGCTGACCGCCGTACGCGACGACGGCGACATCGACACGGCAGTACGGCGGCTGAACGACCGGATCCGCGCCGAGGGCGACGCGCTGGGTCTCTACGGCCGCACCCGCACGACGGGCGCCGTGCTCGCCGGTCTCGGCGGGGGCCGGGAGCGGCGGATCTACCTCTGCCCGCACCGCCGTTGCCTGCGGCACCAGTGGGCCGACGAGACCGACGGCACCCCGCCCGCCTGCGACGACGACGGCACACCGCTGCGACTGAAGAGCCTGTGAGCCGTCATCGCGTTCGAGGGGCGTGAGCGCCGTGAACGGATTTCTCGTCGAACTCGGCAAGCGGCTCGCCGACCGTTGGCTGTCGCTGCTCGTGCTGCCCGGCGCGCTGTACCTCGGAGTGCTCGCCGCCGGACGGGCGTTGGGGCACGCGCGGTGGTACGCCGTCGGTGACCTCCCGGCCCGGCTCGACCGGCACACCCGTACGCTCGCCGGGTCCACCGCGGACACGGTGTCCCTGCTCGTCGCCTTCCTGCTCGCGGCCGCCGCGTGCGGGCTCGCCGCGCAGGCCCTGGGCTCCCTCACGGAACGGCTGTGGCTGGCCGACGACTGGCACGGGTGGCCGCGGGCTCTGCACGGCCCGGTCCGCAGGCTGATCGCGCGCCGTGAGCGGATCTACGCCGAGCGCGCCGCCGAGGCGGCCACGGCCGCGGCCCACGCCGACCTGGACCCGCCCGCGCCGGACGCCGCTCATCGGACCGCCGTGGCGACGGCCCGGATGGCCCGCGTCGCCGACCGCCCGCCCGTGCGGCCGACCTGGCCGGGGGACCGGCTCCAGGCCGTGGCCGAGCGGTTGCGCGCCGGTCTCGGGCTGCGCGTGGCCGTCATCTGGCCGCACCTGTGGCTGCACGCCCCGGACGCCACCCGGGCCGAGGTGTCCGAGGCGCGGGAGGCGATGCGCCGGGCCGCCACGCTTGCCGGCTGGGGAATGCTGTACCTGGTCGTCGCCGCCCTCTGGTGGCCGGGCGCGGTGATCGCCTGCGCCGTCGTGCTCACGGCGTGGTCCCGGTTCCGCGCGGCCACCGACGCCTACGCCACCCTCGTCGAGTCCGCCGTACGACTGCACGCGCAGGAGCTCGCACGGTCCCTGGGCATCGGACGCCGGGGACCGCTCACCCCGGCGCACGGTGCCGCGCTGGACGCGTATCTCGCGACGGGCGAGGAACCGGCGGCCGAGCTGCTGCTGCCGCCCGAGTGAGGTCCGGCGGGACATGCCGCGAGCGCCCTTCCCGGCCTCGCGAAGCCGTGCTGGTGGCGGGCGTGGTCCGTTAAGGTCGGTCCGGGCGCCGATGACCGTGTCCCGGTTCAGAAAAATGTGGGGGCGCGATGCGACTGAGAGTGGAGTTCACGACCGAGCCGTTCGACCTGGACGAGGCCCCCGCGCACGCGGTCGCGGCCCGCGAGGTGGTCGAGAGCGCCGAGCTCGACGCGGTGGACGTCGGCCCGTTCGGCAACACGGCGGAGGGCGGCGCGGACGCCGTGCTCACCGCTGTCGACGCGCTGCTGCGCAAGTCCCTGGCGGCCGGTGCCACCCGGGTCTCGCTTCAGGTCAATGTGATCGGGGAGGGCGAGAAGTGACCGGCACCGGAGACGAGCCCTTCATCACGGCCGTGAAGCCGCTGGTCGACGCCATGGGCGGCGAGATGGTCCCGCCGGACGAGGCCGGCCCCGACGACGTCGTGCTCGCCTGGGAGGGCGCCGACGTGGTCGCCGTGCGGCTGCCGCAGCTGGCCGACTCCCTCGACCACATCCTCGCCGCCATGGAGCGCCGGCAGGGCAGGCCGCTGGCCGACCTGGACCGCAAGGCCAAGCAGGAGGTCGTGCGCATACTCGAGGCGCGTGGCGCCTTCTCGGTACGGCACGGAGTGGAGACGGTGGCGAGCGCGCTCGGGGTGAGCCGCTTCACGGTGTACAACTACCTCAATCGGGACAAAGACGCCTGACCTGCGCCTTCGAGGGTTTCGTAACCCCGAATTTTCAACAAAGTGTTGACGCCGAGTTTCGAAGGGCGTTAGCTAACGGGAGCCCGCTTCAGTACGAAGGCCGTTCGCGGCCACGGAGGCTCCCGTGACTTCGACTTCCACGCCGCCGGGCCTTACCCGGTTCAACGCTCTCGAGGAGCACGCGGCGTTCGCCGCACTCCACGAGGCGTGTGCCTCCACGGTATGGGCGAAGCGGCTGCTCGCCGCCCGTCCGTATCCCACCGCCGACGACCTCTACGCCGCCAGTGACGCCGCCATGGCCGAGCTGAGCGCCGGGGACCTGGCGGAGGCGATGGCCGGCCACCCGCCCATCGGCCGCCCCAAGGAGGGCGACCCGACCTCGGCGCGGGAGCAGCGCGGCATGGCCGGCGCCTCCGAGGAGCTCAAGGCGGAGTTGCTGGAACTGAACCTGGCCTACCAGGAGAGGTTCGGCCATGTCTTCCTCATCTGCGCCACCGGCCGGACCGGCGAGCAGATGCGCGACGCGGTCAAGGAACGGATCGGCAACGCGCCGGAGCAGGAGCGGGAGATCGTCCGCACCGAGCTGGGCAAGATCAACCGTATCCGGCTCGCCCGACTCGTCGAAGAGGACTGACGCAGTATGAGCACCAGCACCACCGCCTCGGTGTCCACGCACATCCTGGACACCAGCATCGGCCGCCCCGCGGAGGGCGTCGCCATCCAGCTCACGGCCCGCTCGGGCCGGGACGCGCGATGGCAGGCGCTCGGCGGCTCGGCGACCGACGCGGACGGGCGGTGCAAGGACCTCCCGGCGCTGCCGGCGGGCACCACGCACGTACGTCTCGACTTCGCCGTGGAGACGTATTTCTTGAAGAAGCAAGCCGATGCGCAGCAGGACGCCCCCGCGAATCGGGACAGCGGTGCCGTGTTCTTCCCCGAGGTGGCGATCACCTTCGCCGTCGAGCCCGGGGAGCACTACCACGTACCGCTGCTGCTCAACCCGTTCGGCTACTCCGTTTACCGAGGGAGCTAGCAGACACATGCCCACGATCCTGGGACAGAACCAGTACGGCAAGGCCGAGAACCGAGTCGTAAAGATCACGCGGGACGGCGCAACCCACCACATCAAGGACCTGAACGTGTCCGTCGCCCTGAGCGGCGACATGGACGAGGTCCACTACTCCGGCTCCAACGCCAACGTCCTGCCGACCGACACCACCAAGAACACGGTGTACGCGTTCGCCAAGGAGCACGGCATCGAGTCCGCCGAGCAGTTCGGCATCCACCTCGCCCGGCACTTCGTGACGAGCCAGGAGCCGATCCAGATCGCGCGGATCCGGATCGAGGAGTACGCGTGGGAGCGCATCGCCGCCTCCGACGCCAACTCCCGGTTCATCGGCGCGGACGAGGTCAAGCACTCCTTCGTCCGCAAGGGCCAGGAGACCCGGGTCACCCAGATCACCTACGACGGTGAGAAGTGGGAGGTCGTCTCCGGGCTGAAGGACCTCGTCGTGATGAACTCGACCAACTCCGAGTTCTGGGGCTACGTCAAGGACAAGTACACAACGCTCCAGGAGGCGTACGACCGCATCCTGGCCACCCAGGTCTCGGCCCGCTGGCGGTTCAACTGGACCGACGACGAGCAGCGGATGCCGAACTGGGAGAAGTCCTACGAGCAGACGAAGAAGCACATGCTCCAGGCCTTCGCCGAGACCTACTCGCTCTCGCTGCAGCAGACCCTGTACCAGATGGGTTCGCGGATCATCAACAACCGCAGCGAGATCGACGAGGTCCGCTTCTCCCTCCCGAACAAGCACCACTTCCTCGTGGACCTGGAGCCGTTCGGGCTGAAGAACGACAACGAGGTGTACTTCGCCGCCGACCGGCCCTACGGCCTGATCGAGGCGACGATCCTGCGGGACGGCTGCGAGCCGAAGATCCCGGTGGACCTCACCAACCTCTGATCAACTCCATGTGCGGCACCCGTGGCCGGGGAGTCCCGCTCCCCGGCCCGGTACTCAAATCCCCGGGTCCTGCCGTGCCCACTCCACACAGCGCAAAGGACGAATCATGGCAGCAGTCGAGCGCATCGTCATCGAGAACTGTTCGATCGCGACGGTCGACGCGAACGACACCGAGTACGCCTCGGGTCATGTCGTCATCGCCGGCAACCGCATCGAGTCGCTCGGCGCGGGCAGGGCCCCCGAGGGCCTGGAGAACGTCGTACGCCGTATCGATGCCACCGGCCACCTCGTGACCCCCGGCCTGGTCAACACCCACCACCACTTCTACCAGTGGATCACCCGGGGCCTGGCCACCGACCACAACCTCTTCAACTGGCTCGTCGCGCTGTACCCGACCTGGGCGCGCATCGACGAGCAGATGACCTACTCGGCCGCGCAGGGCTCGCTGGGCATGATGGCCCGCGGCGGTGTCACGACCGCCATGGACCACCACTACGTCTTCCCGCAGGGCTCCGGCGACCTGTCCGGCTCGATCATCCGCGCCGCCCGCGAGATGGGCGTCCGCTTCACCCTCGCCCGCGGCTCCATGGACCGCAGCGAGAAGGACGGCGGCCTGCCCCCGGACTTCGCCGTCGAGACCCTGGACGGTGCCCTCGCCGCGACCGAGGCGACCGTCAAGGAGCACCACGACTCCTCCTTCGACGCCATGACCCAGGTCGCCGTCGCGCCCTGCTCCCCGTTCTCCGTCTCGACCGAACTGCTGCGCCAGGGCGCCGAGTTGGCGCGCAGCCTCGGTGTACGTCTGCACACCCACGGCTCGGAGACCGTCGAGGAGGAGCAGTTCTGCAAGGAACTGTTCGGCATGGGTCCGACCGACTACTTCGAGTCCACCGGCTGGCTGGGTGAGGACGTGTGGATGGCGCACTGCGTCCACATGAACGACTCCGACATCGCCGCCTTCGCCCGTACGAAGACCGGTGTCGCCCACTGTCCGTCCTCCAACGCCCGTCTCGCGGCCGGTATCGCCCGCGTCCCGGACATGCTGGCCGCCGGCGTCCCGGTCGGCCTCGGCGTCGACGGCACCGCCTCCAACGAGTCCGGCGAACTGCACACCGAGCTGCGCAACGCGCTCCTCATCAACCGTCTCGGCGCCCACCGCGAGGCCGCGCTGAACGCCCGCCAGGCCCTGCGCCTCGGCACGTTCGGCGGCGCCCAGGTCCTCGGCCGCGCCGCCGAGATCGGCTCGCTGGAGCCGGGCAAGCTCGCCGACCTGGTGCTGTGGAAGCTGGACACGCTCGCGCACGCCTCCATCGCCGACCCGGTCACCGCGCTGGTCTTCGGCGCCGCGGCTCCCGTCACGGCCTCCTTCGTCAACGGCCGCCAGATCGTCGAGGGCAACCGCCTGCTGCACGTCGACGAGGACGCGATCGCGCGCTCCACGCGGGAGCAGGCGCAGCGGCTGGCGCGGATCGCCGCACAGAGCTGACCGGTTGAGGATCTGAAGATCTCCGGTCGAGGGGGACGGCCCTCGACCGGTGGCCGTGGACCCGAGCGGGGTCCATGGCGGCCGTTCCCGGGGCGTACGTCACACGCGTGCGCCCCGGAACGGCCTCCGTAGCCCCTTTTGAGGGGAACCGTCCCCACGGTCCCGCACGACCGCGCACCACCTCCAAGAAACCCACGTCAGAGCCGACGTGTTAGCTGACCCGGAGGAACCGCCGTGACCGCCCAACCAGCCGACGGCATACACCCCGTCGACGAGAAGCTCCCCGCACTCAAGATGGCCACCACGGGCCTCCAACACGTGGCCGCCATGTACGCGGGAGTCGTCGCCCCGCCGCTCATCGTCGGGGCGGCCATCGGCCTCTCCGGCACCGAACTCACCTTCCTGACCGGCGCCTGTCTCTTCACGGCCGGCCTCGCCACCTTCCTCCAGACGCTCGGCATCTGGGAGATCGGTGCCCGGCTGCCCTTCGTCAACGGCGTCACCTTCGCCGGCGTCGCCCCGATGACCGCGATCGTCGCCGCCACCGACGACAAGTCCGACGCGCTGCCGATCATCTTCGGCGCGGTGATCGTCGCGGGCCTGCTCGGTTTCATCGCCGCCCCCTTCTTCAGCAAGGCGGTCCGCTTCTTCCCGCCGGTCGTCACCGGCACGGTCATCACCCTCATCGGCATCTCCCTGCTGCCGGTGGCCTTCGGCTGGGCGCAAGGGCCCAACCCCGCGGCAGACGACTACGGTTCGACCACCTACCTCGGCCTGGCGGCCGCCACGCTCGTCATCGTCCTTCTGCTGCGCCGCTTCACCCACGGCTTCGTCAAGCAGATCGCCGTCCTGCTCGGCCTGGTGATCGGCACGCTGCTCGCGATCCCCTTCGGTGTCACCGACTTCAGCCCCGTCGCGGACGCCGACGTGGTCGGCTTCCCCACCCCGTTCCACTTCGGCGCCCCGCAGTTCCAGGTCGCCGCGATCGTGTCGATGATCGTGGTGATGGTGGTCTCGATGACCGAATCGACCGCGGACATGCTGGCGTTGGGCGAGATCGTCGAACGCCCGGCGGACGAGAAGACCATCGCCGCCGGCCTGCGCGCCGACACCCTCGGCTCCGCGATCAGCCCGCTCTTCAACGGCTTCATGTGCAGCGCCTTCGCCCAGAACATCGGCCTGGTCGCCATGACGAAGATCCGCAGCCGGTACGTCGTCGCCACCGGCGGCGCCTTCCTGGTGCTGATGGGCCTGTGCCCGATGGCCGCCTCGCTCATCGCCGTCGTACCGCGCCCGGTGCTCGGCGGCGCGGGCGTGGTCCTCTTCGGCTCGGTCGCGGCGAGCGGCATCCAGACCCTGGTCAGGGCCGGCCTGGACAAGGACAACAACGTCCTGATCGTCGCCGTCTCGCTGGCCGTCGGGATCATCCCGATCACGGCGCCGGAGTTCTACCACGCGTTCCCCGAGACGGCGAAGATCGTGCTCGACTCGGGGATCTCGACGGGCTGTGTGGCCGCGGTGCTGCTGAACCTGGTCTTCAACCACCTGGGCAGGCAGCGCGACGCGCAGGACGTGACGCATCCGATGGAGGCGGGCGAGGAGATCGCGGCGGCGCACTAGCCGAGCGGGTGACTGTCGACCCGGCTCACGGCACGGTGGGCCGGGCGAACAGCCCGGCCTGCTCCATCGTGTCGCCCGGACCCGCGTTCAGGGGCGGGCGCCTGCCTGGCAGGGGGTGGCCGCGGGGAGGCGGCCGGTGAAGTAGGAGCGCGGGGGGACGCCCATCATGGCGCGGAAGTCGGAGGTCATGTGGGACTGGTCGTAGTAGCCGGTGGCGGTGGCCAGTTCGGCCCAGGGGGCGGTCGGCGCGTGGGTGAGGACCGCGTGGACGCGGTCGATGCGGGCGTAGTGCTTGGGGGACAGGCCCACGCCCTCCGTGAAGAGATTGCGCAACTGGCGCTCGCTGACGGCCAGTTCGCGGGCCACCTCACCGACCTGGACCGGTAGGCGACCCAGCCGCACCGACATCGCCTCGACGCCGGCCCGTACCAGCCGGGAACGCGCGGCGTCGGCCGTGCCGGTCAGTCGCTCGGGCAGTACCTCCGCCAGGTGGGCGACGGTCTCCTCGGGCGTCAACCACCGCAGCTCACGGTCGAGTCGCCGGGCCGTGGTGCCCGGCAGCTCGCCCAGCGGCACGACCTTCCCGACCAACTCGGCCGCCGGGACGCCCAGCAGCGGACGGGCCGTGCCCGGCGCGAGACGCATCTCCACGCACGAGGCGAGGGCCTTGCCGCCGTGATAGGAGGCCCGGACCCGGGGGCCGACGGCGAGGACGTCACGGTGCCCGGTCACCCCCACCCGTACGACGACCTTCGTGCCGGCGTCCGGCAGATGCACGAACGCCTCCGCGGGCGGGCCGAGCGCGGCCACGGTACTGATCCCGGCGAGCCAGGGACGCAGCGCCGCGGGAAGCGAAAGGGCCTGCTCGGCACGGGAGTTCGTCACTCCTTCACCGTAGACGAGCCGCACGGCCGCAGGGCGGCCGAACCGTGCCGGAATTTCCAAGCCGCCGGGGCCCCGACCGGCCCACCGTGGGGACATGATCCTCGTGACCGGTGCCACGGGCACCATCGGAAGTGAAGTCGTACGACAGCTCGCGGCGGGCGGCGAGAAGGTCCGCGCCCTGACCCGCGACCCGGCCAGGGCCCAGCTGCCGTCAGGGGTGGAGGTGGTGCGCGGGGACTACCTCGACCCCGGATCCCTGGAGGCCGCGATGCCGGGAGTGACGGCCGCGTTCCTGCTGGGGGCGCCCGGTCCGGGCGCCGCGCACGACGAGCCGCTGGTGGCGGCGGCACGGGCGGCGGGAGTGCCCCGGCTGGTGAAGCTCTCCGCGATCGCGACCGGCGATCCCGGCGTCGGCCCGTCCGGCGAGTGGCACGTGCCCGGTGAGCGGGCGGTACGGGAGAGCGGCGCCGAGTGGACGATCCTGCGGCCCTCGACCTTCGCCTCGAACACGCTGAGCTGGGCGCCCGCCGTCGAGCGGGGCGAGCCGGTGCCGAACATGACCGGTGACGGACTGTCGGGGGTGATCGACCCGCGGGACGTGTCCGAGGTCGCGGCGCGGGTCCTCGTCGCCGGCGGGCACGGGGGACGGACGTACACCCTGACCGGGCCGGAGGCGATCGACGTCCCCGGTCAGGCCGCCGTGCTCGCCGCCGTCCTCGGCCGGCCCGTCGGCACCCGGGATCTGTCGCCGGACGAGACCCGGGAGCACCTGCTGACGGTGTGGGGCTTCGACGAGGCACAGGCGGCGGGCGTCCTGGCCGGTACCGCCTTCGTGCGCGGGGGCGGCAACGCGGTCGTCACCGAGGACGTGCCGCGAGTGCTGGGACGACCGGCCCGGACGTACCGGCAGTGGGCCGAGGACCACAGGGCCGCCTTCGCGGGGGAGTGACGCACGACGGCGGCGACGGCGGCGGCGGGGCCGGAACCCCGCCGCCGTACCGTCCCGCTGCCTGCGTGCCGGCCCTGTCCGCCTGCCGGCCCTGTCCGCCTGCCTCCGTCCGCCGCTGCCTACTTCCGCCCGGGCCGCAGTACCACCGCGGCCAGCGTCAGCGCGGCGACCGCGATGCCCGTCCCCACCGTGAACGCCAGCCGGTAGCCCTCGGCCGTCGCGCCGACCAGTCCCGCGCCGTCCGCCAGCAGTCCCTCGGTGCGGCTCGCCGCCAGCACCGACAGCACCGCGAGTCCCAGCGAACCACCCACCACCTGTGTGGTGTTGAACAGTCCCGACGCCAGCCCCGCGTCCTCCTCCCGGGCCCCCGACATGGCCAGCCCGGTCAGCGCGGGCATCGCGGCCGCGAACCCGGCGCCGAGCAGCAGCAGCGACGGGAGTACGTCGGTGACGTACGAGCCGTCGACGGGCGCCCGGCTCAGCAGGGCCATGCCGGCGACGATGAGGACGAGCCCGGCGAGCAGCACTCGGTACGCCCCGAACCGGCCCATGGTCCGCGCGGACAGGCCGAGCATCAGCGCCCCGATGACGACCGGCGCCGGCAGGAAGGCGACGCCGGTGAGCAACTCGCCGTAGCCCAGGACGCGTTGGATGTAGAGCGCGCCGATGAACTGGAAGCCGTACATCGTGGCGATCATCAGGACCTGGACGGCGTTGGCGCCGCTCAGCATCCGGGAGCGGAACAACCGCAGCCGCAGCAGCGGACGGGCGATCCGGCCCTGGCGGACGGTGAACGCCCCGAACAGCGCGAGGGCGAGCGCGGCGAGCAGGAGGGTCGCGGTCAGGCCGCGGTCGCCGGCGCCGACGATGACGTACACCGCGAGCATCAGGGCGCCGGTGACCAGCGCGGCGCCCGGGTAGTCGGCGCCCTTGCCGAGTCCCTCACCGCGGTCCGGGGTGAGGACACGGGTCGCCGCCAGCCAGGAGACGATGCCGATGGGGAGGTTGATGAGGAAGATCCAGTGCCAGTTCAGCGCCTGGGTGAGGGCCCCGCCCAGGAACGTGCCGAGGGACGCGCCGCCGGCGCCGACCGCGCTGAACACCGCGATCGCGCGGGCCTGTTCACGCGGCTCGGGGAACAACGACACCAGCATGCCGAGCACCACGGCGGAGGTCATCGCCCCGCCGACGCCCTGGAGCGCACGGGCCGCGATCAGCGTGCCCTGGCTCGTCGCCACCCCGCACAGCACGGAGGCCGCGGTGAACACGGCGAGCCCCGCCGTGAACATCCGCTTGCGGCCCACGAGATCACCGAGCCGGCCGACGAGCAGCAGCAGCCCGCCGAAGGCGATGAGGTAGGCGTTGACGACCCAGGCCAGACCCGAGGCCGAGAAGCCGAGGTCGCTCTGGATCGCCGGCATGGCGACCGTGACGATGGTGCCGTCCAGGATCGTCATCAGCGTCCCCGCGCACAGGACGACAAGGGACGCCCAGCGGGAGTACGTTCGCTTGGTTCGGTGCGGTGTCCGGGTCGGGGACTCGACGATGGCCGTCATGGCGGCGGTGCCTCCGGGTTCTCCATAGGTGCACGACTTGTAACGGGGTTCATCGTGCGTGACCATGGGGGTCGGCATAAGGAGGCAGTTCGATGTCCCAGAGGAACACCGGTGTTACCTCGCAGGTCGTGAACGCGCACGCGTGCCCGGTCCGCGAAGTTCTTGACAGGGTGGCCGGCAAATGGAGCGTCCAGATCCTGGTGGCCGCCGCCCACGGACCCATCCGCTTCACCGAGTTGGAGCGCAGCATCGAGGGGATCAGCCGCCGCATGCTGACCCTGACCCTGCGCAACCTGGAGCGCGACGGACTCGTCATCCGCACCGTCCACCCGATGGTCCCGCCGAAGGTCGAGTACGAACTCACCCCGCAGGCCCGCGAGTTGCACGAGACCCTGCAACGCCTGACCGACTGGGCCGAGCGCAACAGGGTCTACATCGCCGAGGCGCGGGCCACCTACGACACCGAGCACCAGCCGGAGCTGGTCGACGCGTAGGACGCGCGCCTCAGAGCCCGAACAGGGCCGGATCGGCGGCCAGTTCCTTGAAGCGCTCGCGTGGGTCCGGGACCAGTCGCCGCTCCGTGAGGTCCAGCAGTCCGCCGACGGCCGAGATCTCCGCCGCCACCGTGCCGTCCGCCTTGCGGATCGTCTGCTCGATCCGGAACGTCTTGCCCTCGCCCCAGGCGAAGGCGCACGTCACCTCCACCTCGTCGCCCGCCAGCAGTTCCCGTCGGTAGCGGATGGTCGTCTCCAGTGCCACCGGGCCGACCCCGCTGCCGATGAGGCCGGCCTGGGTTATCCCGGCGGCCCGCAGCAGTGACCAGCGGGCGTGCTCCGCGTAGTTGAGGTACACGCTCTGGTTGAGGTGCCCCTGCACGTCCGTCTCGTACCCGCGGACGGTCACCGGAACGGAAAACGGCTCGCTCACGTCAATCCCCTCTCGTGCCACGGCAGTTGATGGGCAAGATCCTGACACGTGTGCCTTACACGCGGCGCGGCGAGGCCAGCAGGTACCGGGCTCTGGTCCGTGGCTCGGTGTACTCGCCGACCTGCCAGCCGGCCTGCTCGAGGGTGGCGGCGCAGGCCGACAGCGCGGCGGTGTCCGGCTCCCGCACGGCGACCGCCTCGGGCTGCGGGGTTGCGCGCACCCGGTACCCCTCGGTCTCCTCGCCGGTCGCCGGACGGTGCCCGGCCGCCTCCAGCGCGAGCGCGGCGGCCTGCACCAGATGGGTGCGCTCCCAGCCGCACGGACGGTCCGTGGCGCCGTCCGGATTGGTCATCCGGCGCAGCTCCAGGAGCCCCGTCCAGGCACTGTGCACCTCACGCACCCGGGCCGGACCGGCGGCCGGCGGCTCCTCCTCCCCGCCGATCCGCGCGGTGAACACCCCGGCGCCGGCGGCCGCCGTGGGTTCGGGTGCGGGAGCCTCCGGTTCGGTCTCCCGTATCCGGTGCCCGGCCGGTGTCAGGAAGTGGTCGTGCGGCGGCCGGGGGTGCCGGAAGGCGAGCCCGTGTCTGATGAGCGACGCGAGCTGGGCCTCCGTGCCCCGGATCCGGCCCGTGACGGGGTCGGCGGCGTCGATGACACGCCGCTGCGCAGCGGTGGGTGGTCTGGTCACGGCGTGCTCCTTCCCTGGCGGCTGGGGCACTCGCCCCACCTGCTGGAAGGCTACGACCCGGGTCTGACATTCCACCCGGCGATCACGGGCCGCCCGTGCTCCGTCCCCAGTCGGCACAGCGTCCCCGTCGCCAGCTGGAACAGCGCCCCCCGGTACGCCGGCAGCCCGAGCCGCCGTGCCGTGAGCACGCGCAGGAAGTGCCCGTGGGCGACCAGCAGCACCACGCCCTCCGTGTTGGCGAGGGCCGCGTCCACCTTGGCCAGCACCCGGTCGGCCCGCTCGCCGACCTGCTCCGGCGTCTCCCCGGGGTGGTCCGGCGGCCCCGGCGCGACCCCGTCCGTGAACAGGAACCAGCCCGGCCGGGTGCGCTGGATCTCCACGGTGGTGATCCCCTCGTAGCCGCCGTAGTCCCACTCCCGCAGATCCACGTCGACCCGCGCGTCCGGCACCCCGATGAGCTCGGCGGTCTCCCGGGCCCGCTGGAGCGGGCTGACGAAGGCGGCGCCGATGCGGTGCGAGCGGATCAGCGGCACCAGGCCGCGCGCCTCGTCGCGCCCGTGCTCGGTCAGCGGCACGTCCGTCGATCCGGTGTGCCGCCCGGACCGCGACCACTCGGTCTCGCCGTGCCGGACGAGAAACAGATCACCCACGCCGACCTCCTGCCGTGCCTGCCTTCCGGCACCGTGTCACGCGGCGCGCGCCGCCCGCACGACGGACTCGGCCAGACGGCCGTTCTCGGGGGACGCGCCCTCCCCGGAGGGGAACGCGAAACGGCGCCGGGTGTAGGCGTACGCCACCCCGCTCGCCGCGTCCGCGAAGCCGAGCGAGCCCGTCGCGCCGCTGTGTCCGATCGCGTCCCGGCCGAGGAACGGGTACAGCCGGGTCAGACACTCGAAGCCGAGCCCGAAGTGGTCCGACTGCCCGGTCACCAGGTCCGTCCCCGGCGTCCGCCGGGCCCCGAACATGGCGACCGTCTCCCGGGTGAGCAGCGGCGGCCGCCCGTCCACCGCGCCGATCGCGGCGGCGTACATCCGGGCCACCCCGCGCGCGTTGCCCACCCCGCCCGACGAGGCGGGCCCGAGCGCGCGCACGATGCGGCTGTTGCCGAAGGCCACCAGATCGGTCGGCCGGGGCGCGTTCATGTTGAAGGAGACACCCCGGACACTGTCGGGCTCCGGCATCCGCTCGATCAGCGCCTCCAGCTGCTCCTCCGTCGGCTCCAGCGGCAGCACCTCCCGCCACCGCGCCTGAAGTTCCTCGGGCAGCCCGAGGTGGAAGTCGATCCCGTACGGCGCCCGGATCCGCTCCTCGTACAGCTCCTGGATCGACCGCCCGGTGACCCGGCGTACGACCTCACCGGTGAGCGCGCCGATGACGAACCCGTGATAGCCGTACGCCGAGCCCGGTTCCCACAGCGGCTTCTGCCCGGCCAGCCGCGCCGCGCTCAGCCGGTCGTCGGCCAGCTCCTCGGTACTGAACCCGCCGTCCACGCCGACCACGCCCGAGCGGTGCTCCAACAGCTCCCGCAGGGTGAGGCGTTCCTTGCCCTCGGCCGCGAATTCAGGCCAGTAGGCGGCCACTTCGCGGTCCAGGTCGAGGGTCCCCTCCTGCACGAGCAGCGCGACGACCAGGTGCGCGGCGCCCTTGGTGATGGAGTACAGGCTGGTCAGCGACGAGCCGCTGACGCCCTCCCCGGACCAGAGGTCGACCACCTGCCGCCCGTCCACATAGGCCGCGAGCTGGGCGGCCGGGTCGTGCCTCTCCCCGGCGACGAAGGCGGCGAACTCCTCCCGCACACCCTCGAATCCGTCGGCCACGGTGCCCTGCACCTCGTACGGCATCCCGCTTCCCCCAGTCGTCGATCGCGTACGGAGTCGGTCAACGGGAAGCGGGGGCCGGGCATTCCTCGCGGGCGAGGGGAGCTACTGCCGGTAGCCGCTCAGGAACCGGCCGATGCGGCCGATCGCCGCCTCCAGGTCATCGGCGTAGGGGAGCGTCAGGATGCGGAAGTGGTCGGGGGTCGGCCAGTTGAAGCCGGTGCCCTGGACGACCTGGATCTTCTCGCGGAGCAGCAGGTCCAGGACGAACTTCTCGTCGTCGTGGATCTTGTACACCTTGGGGTCGAGTCGCGGGAAGGCGTAGAGGGAGCCCTTGGGCTTCACGCACGACACCCCGGGGATCTCGTTGAGCTTCTCCCAGGCCACGTTGCGCTGTTCGTGCAGGCGGCCCCCCGGCATCGTGAGTTCGCGGATGGACTGGCGGCCGCCGAGCGCGGCCTGGATGGCGTACTGGGCGGGGGCGTTGGCGCACAGCCGCATGGAGGCCAGCATGGTCAGGCCCTCCAGGTAGTCCCTGGCGTGCTGCTTGGGGCCGGTGACGACCAGCCAGCCCGAGCGGAAGCCGGCCACGCGGTACGTCTTGGACAGGCCGCAGAACGTCATCACGACCAGATCCGGGGCGAGGGCCGCGGCCGAGTGGTGCACGGCGTCGTCGTACAGGATCTGGTCGTAGATCTCGTCGGCGAAGACCATCAGGCCGTGCCGGCGGGCGAGGTCGAGGATGCCCTCGACGATCTCCTTCGGGTAGACGGCGCCGGTGGGGTTGTTCGGGTTGATGATGACGACCGCCTTGGTGCGGTCGGTGATCTTCGACTCCATGTCGGCCAGGTCCGGGTTCCAGTCGGCCTGTTCGTCACAGATGTAGTGAACGGCCTTGCCTCCGGCGAGAGTTGTCACCGCCGTCCACAAAGGGAAGTCCGGGGCGGGGATGAGGACTTCGTCGCCGTCCTCGATCAGCGCCTGTACGGCCATCGAGATCAGCTCGGAGACGCCGTTGCCGAGGAAGACGTCGTCGACGTCGACCTCCAGGCCCAGGGTCTGGTAGCGCTGGGCGACCGCGCGGCGGGCGGAGAGGACGCCCTTGGAGTCCGTGTAGCCGTGCGCCTGGGGGAGCATCCGGATCATGTCCTGGACGATCTCCTCCGGCGCCTCGAAACCGAAGAGTGCCGGGTTTCCGGTGTTCAGGCGCAGCACGCTGTGCCCTGCCTCCTCCAGCGCGTTGGCGTGCTCGATCACCGGTCCGCGGATCTCGTAACAGACGTCGCTGAGCTTGCTGGACTGCCGGAACTCCATGCGCTGCTGCCTCTCCGGTTTCTTGTGTTGCTTGGTTTTACCAAGTGGCAGCTTGGAAAGTCCAACGACTTGTCTAGACTGCGTCGCATGTCACCTCGCCGAAGCTACGACCAGTACTGCTCCGCCGCGCGCGCTCTCGACACCGTCGGCGACCGCTGGACCCTGCTGATCGTCCGCGAGCTGCTCGCCGGACCGCGCCGCTACTCGGACCTGCATGCGGACCTGCCGGGCGTCAGCACGGACGTGCTCGCCTCGCGGCTGAAGGACATGGAGCGGGACGGCCTCGCGACCCGGCGCAGGCTGCCGCCGCCCGGCGCGGCGAACGTCTACGAACTCACCGGACGCGGGCGGGAGTTGCTGCCGGTGCTCCAGGCGCTGGGCAGGTGGGGCGAGGCCGAGCTCGGGGAGCTGCGGCCCACGGACGCGGTGCGCGCGCACTGGTTCGCGCTGCCGATGCTCCGGGCACTGGCGGGGCTGGAGGGTGCGGGGCTCGTCGAAGTCCGGCTGGAGGAAGGGTCGTTCCATCTGCACATCGGTGCCGAGGACGGGTCCGTCTACGGTGACGGGCCGGCGGCCGGGGAGCCCGACGCGCGGCTCACCCTCGACACCGCGACCTGTACGGCGATCAGCCGCGGCGAGCTGAGCGTGGCCGATGCGGTGTGGGACGGCCGTATCGAGGTGACCGGCGACGGGGCGCCGGCGAAGGCCCTGCGGGAGGCGGCCGACGAGCGCCTCGTGTGAGGGACGGGAGAGGCCCGCTGCCTTTGGGCGGCGGGCCTCTTGACGAGTCGTCAGGCCGATGCGCGTCAGACCGTCGGCGGCACCCGTGACGGCCGGCCCGAGCCGCGCGTCAGCGTGTAGCCGCCGACGCCCGCGAGCGCGGCCAGCAGACCGCCCACCGCGGTCCACACCCAGCGGTCGGACCACCAGCCCGAGGCCCAGCCGTCCTCGGGCTCGATCGCGGACAGCACCGCCGAAGACTGCGAACTCTCCTCGTCGGACTCCGACGTGACCGCGATGCCCGGCACCAGGGGCTCGGCCAGCGAGCCGTCCACGGCCGCCGCGCCGCCGATGTCCTTGGAGCCGACCTCCACCGAGGTCTCGACCGGCTGACCGAGGTCCGCCGCACTGAGGCCGGTGACCGTCAGCCGGATGTAGTACGTGCCCGGCAGCGGGTCGTCGGCCCACGGCTCCGACCAGGCGCGGACCGTGCGCATCACGCAGGCCAGCTCCACCGAGCCGGCGTCGGCCGCGGCGGTGCGGGTCTGCGCGCCGTACTGGCAGGCCTGGCGGCGGCGCAGTCCGTCGTACACGTCGACCTGCCAGGTCTGCGCGGTGTGCGTCTCGGGCAGCTTCACCGTCGCCGTCACGGTCGGGCGCTGTCCGGCGTCCGCGGGGAACGACCAGTACTGGTAGTCACCGGTGGAGCCGCTCGCGGTGGCCCGCTGCCCCTGCTCGATCTCGGTCGCCGTACGGAACGACGTACCGGCCGAGGTGGGCGCGGCACCGTCCGCGGAGGCGGAGGGGGACGGCGAGGAGTCGGCCGCCGCCGGGGCCACGCCCAGGCCCAGCGCCAGCAACGCCGCACTCAACACACGTGTGATCCGCATCAGTTGGTCCTCCAGACCGCGAGCCGCCAGCGCGACAGCCAGCCCCAGACGAGACCGGCGAGGAAGCCGGTGAGGATCAGCACGCCGAGCAGCCACCAGCCGCGGCCGAGGCCGAAGGAGGCCACGTCGCTCGACGGCGACGGCGCGTCCACGACGTCCACGGTCAGTTCGAGCGGCAGACCGGGCGTGGTCTTCACCCCGGAGGCCGCCGAGAAGGAGTTGGTGACCTGGAGACACACGACCTCGGGGGCCGGCTTGTCGCTGTCGTCGTCGTCCCGTTCGGGCTTGGGATAGCGCAGCCCGGTGGAGATGACGTCGGTGCGTCCGTTGCCGGCCGCCTCGCCGCGCACGATCTCCCGGCCGTGCACGGTGACCGCCCGCATGAGCGTCCCGTAGTCGGGGTTCACGGCCCGGTCGGCCGCCACACTCACCGAGGCACGCAGCTCCTGCCCCGGCAGCACGTCCACCCGGTACCAGCGCTCCTGCCCGAACTCCTCGCGGTCCGTGTAGAGCCCGGACTTCAGCGTCGGCGCCTTCGCGCACTCGGCGGCGCCCTCGGTGGCCACCGGCGTCACCACCGGGTCGGCCGCCCGGTCCACCAACTGGTTGACCTTGTCGGTGAGTTCCTCGGTGTGCTCCACCGAGGTGTACGTCCCGCCCGTCGCCTCCGCGATGCAGCTCAGCTGCTGCCGCATCTTGGTGTTCGGGACCAGGCCGAGGGTGTCGATGGTCAGGCCGATGCCCTTGGCCGCGATCTCCCGGGCCACCTCGCACGGGTCCAGCGGGGCGCAGGTGTCCTCACCGTCGCTGATCAGGACGATCCGCTTGGAGCCGGAGCCCTCGGTGAAGTCGCCGGCCGCCTTCAGCAGCGCGGGACCGATCGGGGTCCAGCCGGTGGGGGAGAGGGTCGCCACCGCCGTCTTGGCCTCGGTGCGGTCCAGGGTGCTGACCGGATAGAGCTGCGCGGTGTCCTTGCAGCCCGTCTTCTGGTCGTCGCCCGGGTAGTTGGCGCCCAGCGTCCGGATGCCGAGCTGGACCTCCTCGGGCGTCGCGTCCAGCACCTCGTTGAAGGCCTGCTTTGCCGCGGCCATCCGGGTGCCGCCGTCGATGTCCCGGGTCCGCATGGAGCCGCTCACGTCGAGGACGAGGTCGACCTGGGGCGCGGTCTCGCCCGTGGGTTCACCGGCGGCCGCCCCGGCCGGGAAGGCCAACCCGGCCGTGAGGGCGGCGAGCAGGGCGCACACTCCTGCCGCCAGCCGTTTACGTGTGATCATCGGCGGATCCTATTGATCAGGAGTGCCCCGCTCCAAAACGGGTCCGCCACGACCGCTCACCGCAACGGGTTCGGCAGCTCGGCCCACTGGTCCCCAGGCGTCCCCGGCGACAGCCTCATCAACGTCAACGCCTTGGCGGGCAACGGGTTCTCCACCAGCGCCACGAGATCCGCAGTGCGCGGCAGATCCCGTACGGCGGTCTCCAGCGCCGTGCCCAGCACCGCGCCCGAACCGGCCGTACCCGCGAGCGCCCCCGCCACCAGCGCGCCGAACAGCTTGCGCCGCAGGGCCGTTTCGTCGTCGGTGACGATCCGGCCCGTCAACTCCGGTACCGGCAGGCCGTGTCGGGCGAGCCTGTGCGGGCTGACCCGGATGTCGGCGAGATCCCGGTAGACCAGCCGCAGCGGGGCGCCCTGCGGGGACAGCACCACCAGGAGGTTCTGGCCGTGCGCCTCCAGGGCCACGCCCAGCTCCAGCAGCCGCAGCCCGACGGTGAGCGCGAGCCGGGTGAAGTCCGCGAGCCAGGCGGGGTCCCCGGGCAGTTCGGTGGTGGCGAGCGCGGCCACCGGAACCACGTGCTCGCCGCTCCCGGCGTACCTCCGCGGCGACTCGCGCAGCACGGCGGCCAGATCGGGGGAGTGGGCCGTCGCCGCGCCCAGGGTGCGGGTGAAGTGCAGCAGACCGTCCGTGTGCGCCTCGAGCGACTCGGCGAACGCCGACAGGGTCGCCGACATGCCGATCGAGTACACCGAGATGTCCCGCACCGACGACGTCAGCCGGGCGCTGAGCGCGGTCTTCACATGCGGCCCGCCGTCGGGCAGGGCGAGGGTGCGCAGGGACATCAGCGGATGCGCGGCCGGCCCCGCGTCGCCCGTCCGCTTCAGCACGTGCGCCGCCTGCCACGGGTGCACCGGGATCAACAGCCGTTCCCCGTCCCGCATCCCCTCCGGCCACACACCCGTCACCAGGCACTCGTCCGCCCGCACCGGCATCAGGCCCAGCTCGACGAGCGGCCGGTGCTCGGGCCCGTACGCCAGCTGCTCGGCCACCGAGAAGCCCGGCCGGGAGCGGCAGTTGGGGTGGAACGGATGCCCGTCCACGACCCGCTGCTCCCACTCCCAGTCCGTCCCCGGCCACTCGTTCGTGGGCTTTTGCTGCCCGGCCCTGGACAGCGCCGACGAGGCGACACTGTGCCCGAGTTCGGCGGCCGCGTCCGCGCCGTGCGGTACCCCGAGGTCGGTCATCAGCCGTGCCGGATCGTCGTACGGCGTCTCGTCGAGCCGTACGACGCTGACGTACGCGGTCGTCGCGTACGGGTCGGCCGCCGGCCCGTGCAGTCGGCGGCCGTCCCGGAGCCGCAGCACGAGAGCGTCCCGCGCCGTCTCGTGGCCGGTGACCCAGGGCAGCGGCTCATGAGCCAGCGCCCGCCACAGCCGGGTCAGTACGGCCGCCCGGGCGCCCGGCAGCTCGGCCGTGTACCGCGACGCGAGGTCGGGGCGTACGGCGGCCAGCTCCTCGGCGACCTCGGCCTCGGCGGTGGGGGAACGGTGCACGGAAGGACTCCTCGGGTGCGAGTAGGGCGTCGAGCCGGGGAACGACCAGATGGATACTGATCGTCTCCGCCCCAACGGACCGTAGAGAACGAGTGAATCGCGTGGACGTCATCCCCCCGCCCGCCGCCGACGCGGTGACCGGCCGCGCCGACGCGTACGCGGCCGCGCCGCTGCTCAACTGCCTGCTGCGCGAGGTCGCCGAGCCGCTCCCGGGAACGGGCGAGCGGCGGGTGCACCGACTGCCCAGCGGGCGGCTGCTGCGGGTCCGCGGCGAGCGGCGGCCCGCCGAACCGGAGACGGACCACGACGGCCACTGGCAGCGCATCGGCCACACCGAGCTGGTGAAGCTCGTCGCCGAGGAACTGACCCGCCACACCGGCCTGTCCAACCCGGAACTCCCCGCCGAGATGCTCGACAGCCGGGACGCCGTCGCCGCGCTCCTGACGGCACGCGCGCGTGCGACGCCGCCCACGGACCCCTACCTGCGCTCCGAGCAGTCCCTGCTCACCGGCCACCCCCACCACCCCGCCCCCAAGGCGCGCGGCGGCGGCCCGGTCGCCGGCTGGCTGCCGTACGCGCCCGAGGCGCACGCCCGCTTCCCGCTGACGCTGCTCGGCGTCCGGGAGGACCGGGTCGTCGAGGAGGGCGACACCGCCGCCCTCGACGCGCTCGGCGAGGCCCCGCCCGGCTACCGCCTGCTGCCCGCCCACCCCTGGCAGCTCGCCCTGCTGGACCTCACCGACGCCTTCGCCGACGGCCGCCTGATCCGGCTCGGCACGACCGGCTTCGACGCCTGGCCCACCGCCGCGATCCGCACGCTGTACGCCCCCGAGCGCGACCTGTTCCTGAAGTTCAGCCTGGACGTACGCATCACCAACGACATCCGCCGGCTGTGGCGCCACGACCTGGAGAAGCTCCGCAGGACCGACGCGGCGGCCTCCCGGGCGTTCGCGACGGGCCCGGCGGCCTGGCTGTCCGACCGCGGCTACCGCACCGCCGACTTCGCCTTCGAGGAACTCGCGGTCCTGGTCCGCGACGGATTCCGCGGCCATGTGCTGCCCGGCGCCACCCCGCTGCTCGCCGCGGGCCTGGTGGAGGGCTTCGAGGGCGGCCCGTCCGGGGGCGCGGCCTGGTGGGAGGCGTACCTGCGCGCGGTCGTCCCGCCCGCCCTTTCGGCCTTCGCCGACCACGGCGTCGTACTGGAGGCGCATCTGCAGAACACGCTGGTCGCCGTGGACGCCGACGGCACCCCCGTGCAGGCGCTGTTCCGGGACGCCGAGGGCGTGAAGCTGCTGCCCGAGGTGGACCGGGAGGCCGGCTGGGAGCGGCTGGTGTACACCCTCGTCGTGAACCACCTGTGCGAGGTCGCCGCCGCCCTCGCCGAGCGCGGGCCGGGCCTGGACCCCTGGCCCGCCCTGCGCCGCGAACTCGCCCGCCACGACCTCCCGGAGATCCCGGCCCTCCTCGCCTCTCCCACCCTGCCCGGCAAGACCAACCTGCTGCTTCGCTGGACCGGCGCCGACGGCGCGGACGCCCGCTACCTACCCCTTCCTAATCCGCTGGCCGGCGACATGATCTGAATTACCCTGGCCGGTGTGCTGCGCGATGTGACTGCTGTTCGATACGTGACCCCGCTGCGGTCCGGCGGCTCCGTGCCCGGAGTCTTCGAGGCCGACGACGACGGCACGTACGTCGTGAAGTTCACCGGCTCCGCCCAGGGCCACAAGGCACTGGTCGCCGAGGTGATCGTCGGCGAGCTGGCCCGGGCTCTCGGACTGCGCTTCCCCGAACTGGTCCTCGCGCACTTCGACCCGGCGATCGCGGACAGCGAGCCCCACCAGGAGGTGCGGGAACTCCACGGCGCCAGCGCCGGGATCAACCTCGGCATGGACTATCTGCCGGGCGCCGCCGACTTCACCCCGGAGGTCGCCAGGACCTTCCGGGTCGATCCGCTGGAGGCGGGCCGGATCGTCTGGCTCGACGCGCTCACGGTCAACGTGGACCGCACGGTCCACAGCTCGAACCTCATGGTCTGGCCCACGCTGGGCGTCGCGCCCCCGCGCCTGTGGCTGATCGACCACGGCGCGGCCCTCGTCTTCCACCACCGCTGGGACGGCTCCGACCCCGCCAAGCGCTACGACTTCCGCCACCACGCCCTCGGCCACTACGCCCCCGACCTCCGGGCGGCCGACGCGGAACTGGCGCCCATGGTGACCGAGGAACTGCTGCGCGGGATCGTCGCGGAGGTCCCCGACGCCTGGCTGGACGCGCCGGACTTCGCCACGCCCGACGAGGCCCGCGAGGCCTATGTGGCGTACCTCCACGCGCGCGTACGGGCCTCCGCGGACTGGCTGCCCACCGACTTCCCCACCCGGGAGGAACTCGCCGCCGAGGAGGCCCTCCGGGCGGCGAGGACACAGCAGGGCCGTCCGGACTGGCTCAAGCGGGTCCCGGACCTGCACGGCAAACCGGCGGCGGAACAGGATTGGTCGGTGCACCTCGGATGACGGAGGATTCCTTGAGCGAGTCGCAGTGGATCGAGATCGAGCTGGAGGACGAGCCCTCGGGTCCGGCACGGCGGGTCGAGATCGAGTACTGCACCCAGTGCCGCTGGCTGCCGCGCGCGGCCTGGCTGGCCCAGGAACTCCTGACCACGTTCGAGAGCGACCTCACCGAACTGGCCCTCAAGCCGGGCACGGGCGGCGTCTTCGTGGTGCGCGTCGACGACGAGGTGGTCTGGGACCGGCGCGAGCAGGGCTTCCCGGAGCCGACGGCCGTGAAGCAGGCCGTACGCGACCGAGTGGCCCCGGGAAAGTCCCTGGGCCACTCGGACAAGGCGTCTTCCTGAAGGTCGCGGGGGGTCAGCCCTTGAGCTGCTCGTACGCGGGCAGCGTCAGGAAGTCCGCGTAGTCGGCGTCCAGTGACACCTGGAGGAGCAGATCGTGGGCCTGCTGCCAGTGGCCGGCCGCGAACGCCTCCTCGCCGATCTCCTTGCGGATGTTGTCGAGTTCCTCGGCGGCGACCTTGCGGGCCAGTTCGGGCGTGGCCTTCTCGCCGTTCTCGAACTCGACGCCGGCGTTGATCCACTGCCAGATCTGCGAGCGGGAGATCTCGGCGGTGGCGGCGTCCTCCATCAGGTTGAAGATGGCGACCGCGCCGAGACCGCGCAGCCAGGCCTCGATGTAACGGGTGCCGACCTGCACGGCGTTGACGAGCCCGTTGTACGTCGGCTTGGCGTCCAGCGAGTCGATCGCGATCAGGTCGGCGGCCTCGACGTGGACGTCCTCGCGGAGCCGGTCCTTCTGGTTCGGCTTGTCGCCGAGAACCTTGTCGAAGGACTCCATGGCGATCGGGACCAGGTCGGGGTGGGCGACCCAGGAGCCGTCGAAACCGTCGCCGGCCTCACGGTCCTTGTCGGCGCGGACCTTCTCGAAGGCCACCTTGTTGACCTCGGCGTCCCGGCGGGACGGGATGAACGCCGCCATGCCGCCGATCGCGTGCGCGCCGCGCTTGTGGCAGGTGCGCACCAGCAGTTCGGTGTACGCCCGCATGAACGGGGCCGTCATCGTGACCAGGTTGCGGTCCGGGAGGACGAACTTGGCGCCGCCGTCACGGAAGTTCTTGACGATGGAGAACAGGTAGTCCCAGCGTCCCGCGTTCAACCCGGAGGCGTGGTCGCGGAGTTCGTAGAGGATCTCCTCCATCTCGTACGCCGCCGTGATCGTCTCGATCAGGACGGTCGCGCGGACGGTGCCCTGCGGGATGCCGCAGTACTCCTGCGCGAAGACGAACACCTCGTTCCACAGACGGGCCTCGAGGTGCGACTCGGTCTTCGGGAGGTAGAAGTACGGGCCCTTGCCGAGGTCGAGCAGCCGCTGGGCGTTGTGGAAGAAGTACAGGCCGAAGTCGACGAGGGCGCCGGGCACCGCGGTGCCGTCGGCGTCGACGAGGTGACGCTCGGCCAGGTGCCAGCCGCGGGGCCGCATGACGACGGTCGCGAGCTCGTCGTTCGGGCGCAGGGCGTAGGACTTGCCCGACTTCTCGTCCGTGAAGTCGATGTTCCGGGTGTAGGCGTCGGCCAGGTTGACCTGACCGAGGATCACGTTCTCCCAGGTGGGTGCCGAGGCGTCCTCGAAGTCCGCGAGCCAGACCTTGGCGCCCGAGTTGAGGGCGTTGATGGTCATCTTGCGGTCGGTGGGGCCGGTGATCTCGACGCGGCGGTCGTTCAGGGCCGCGGGGGAGGGGGCGACCTTCCAGGAGTCGTCCGCGCGGATCGCGGCGGTCTCCGGGAGGAAGTCGAGCGTGGAGGTGCGGGCGATCTCGGCGCGGCGCTCCGCGCGGCGGGCGAGGAGCTCGTCACGACGGGGCGTGAACCGGCGGTGCAGCTCGGCCACGAAGGCGAGGGCCGCGTCGGTGAGCACCTCCTCCTGCCGCGGCAGGGGCTCGGCGTCGACGATGGCCAGCGGGGACGGCGCTGGTGCGGACATGAGCTGTCACTTCCTTCAGCGTTGGCACCGGGTGCCAGTCGAACCGGGTACGGCGAGGGACGCCCTGGGAGCGGTAGGGCGCTTCTGAACAGTGGATACTAGTTTCCTCATCGTGGAAGTTCAATGGTTTGTTGATATCGAGATTCTCTGAGTCGAGGCAAGGTGGCGCTCAGTGCCACCCCGCTCACTCAAGGTGCTGGAGATCCTCGACGGTGTCGATGTCGTACGGCCGGGCGATGTCCCCGCACTCGACGAGGGTGATCCGGTCCGCGTGTTCCTTCAGATACGCACGTGCCCCTCGGTCCCCGGTGGCAGTCGCGGCGATGTCCGCCCAATGGGCCGAACCGAACAGCACCGGATGCCCGCGTACGCCGTCGTAGGCGGCCGATACCAGGGAGTCCGGCGACGTGTACGCGCCGAGCACGCGCGCGTGCGCCTTTGGCCCGATGCCGGGCTGATCCACGAGCGAGACCAGCGCCGCGCGCGCCCCCGTACCGGAGAGCGAGTCGAGACCCGCTCGAAGCGAGCCGCCCATGCCCCGCTCCCACTCCGGGTTGTCCACGAGCACACAGCCCTCCAGCCGCGCCCGCTCGCGTACGACGTCGGCCCGGGCGCCCAGCACCACGTGCACGCGCGTGCAGCCGGCCGCGCGCAGGACACCGACCGCGTTCTCGATCAATGGCCTGCCGCGATGCTCGAGCAGCGCCTTGGGCCGCCCGCCGAGCCGTCTGCCGCCGCCCGCGGCGAGGAGCAGCCCGGCGACCTGGTGTGCGTTGTCCGTCATGCGTCCTGCATACCCGACACCCCGGGAACGGGCCGGTTTCCGAGGGCTGAATTTCGGTCCGCGCAGTGGCGCGGCGCCCATCGGCTGGCGTTTACTGACCCCCGTCCCCGGCGCCTGACCAACGCCACGGGGCGGTTTCGGGCGGGACGACGACGTAGGGCGCACAACGGCGTGCGAGGGGGGAGAGCTGTGTTGCGGAGCTTGGGACAGAGGCCAGTGACCGGCAGCGACGAGGATCCGAGAGTGGCGGGACTGCGGACCGCGGTGTCCCGGTTGCGCCGCGAACTCGCCGCGCACCCGGCCGAGTTCCCCGACCGCGGCATCGCCGAGGACGAGCTCGCGGCGCTGGCCGCGATGACGATCGAGGGCGCACCGGAGATTCCCCGGCTGCGGCGGTCGCTGCTGCTGATCGCCGGGGCGATCGGCTCGGTCAGCGCGCTGTCGCGAGGGCTGACGGAGGTACGGGACGCGGTGGATCTGTTCGGGGAGCCGCGGCGGGGCTGAGGTTCAGCAGCCGCGGTCCGTGGCCAACTGGCCCCACAGGCTGCGCGGGTCGTCGGCGCGGAGCGCGGGGTCGATGCGTTCGAAACCCCGGAGCACGATCCGCTCGCACTCGTCGCACCGGTCGAGATAGGCGCCGAACTCCTCCTGGGGGCACCCCAGGGGCGGTTCCGTGAGTTCGGTGAAGAGCGGGAGGGCGGCCCGCAGGCGCCAGCTGAGGTCGACGAACCGCGCCACCGACGAACTGATGAAATCGACGGCCGGGTGATAGAGGTCCGCGAGGTGCTCGCGCAGTGCCGGTGCCACGTCCGCCGCGGTGAGCGGCGCCGAGCGGATGGCCAGGACCCGGCCGTCGCCCCGTACCGCCCCTACCCTCGGCGTCAGGTCGTCGACGCCCCACAGCCCCAGGTCGTAGAACCGGTCGTCCGCACGGGCCAGTTCACGCTCGCGCGGCCCGGCCAGGTTCGGCGCGAGGGTCGGCTCGACGTCCG
Source organism: Streptomyces sp. RG80 (assembly GCF_040446465.1). NCBI lineage: Bacteria > Bacillati > Actinomycetota > Actinomycetes > Kitasatosporales > Streptomycetaceae > Streptomyces > Streptomyces sp. RG80. The sequence goes on from NZ_JBEAAJ010000003.1 coordinate 650,121, forward strand.
TCTGGAACGACGGCGTCATGAGGACGTCGTCCGGCAGCCCGTGCTCGGCGAGCGCGAGCAGATCCGGCTGTGGCAGCCGCCACCCGCGTACCGCCGCCGGCCGCACCCGATGCCCGGGATCGACCAGACTCTCCAGCGGCGCGGTCATCACCGCCGTCAGCCGGTCCGCTACGGACGTCACGCGGGGTTCTGGGTGGCCAGCGCCTCGGACAGCTCGCCCGCGACCTGCTGGAGCACCGGCACGATCTTGTCCGTGGCCGACTCGGTGACCCGGCCCGCCGGGCCCGAGATGGAGATGGCGGCGGCGGTGGGGGAGTTCGGGACCGACACCGCGAGACAGCGGACCCCGATCTCCTGCTCGTTGTCGTCGACCGCGTAACCGAGGCGGCGTACGTCCTCGAGGGCCGCGAGGAAGCCGTCCGGGGTGGTGATCGTCTTCTCCGTGGCGGCCGGCATCCCGGTGCGGGCGAGCAGGGCACGCACCTCCTGGTCCGGGGTGTTGGCCAGCAGGGCCTTGCCCACGCCCGTGGAGTGCGGCAGGACGCGCCGGCCGACCTCGGTGAACATGCGCATCGAGTGCTTCGAGGGCACCTGAGCGACGTACACGATCTCGTCGCCGTCGAGCAGGGCCATGTTCGCCGTCTCGCCGGTCTCCTCCACCAGCCGGGCCAGATAGGGGCGGGCCCAGGTGCCGAGCAGCCGGGACGCGGACTCCCCGAGGCGGATCAGGCGCGGGCCGAGCGCATAGCGGCGGTTGGGCTGCTGGCGGACGTATCCGCAGGCCACGAGGGTGCGCATGAGGCGGTGGATGGTGGGCAGCGGCAGCCCGCTGCTCGCGGAGAGCTCGCTGAGGCCGACCTCGCCGCCCGCGTCCGCCATCCGCTCCAGCAGATCGAAGGCGCGCTCGAGGGACTGGACCCCGCCGGTGGCGGACTTGGCGGAGTCGGTGGTGCTGGCGCTGGACGTCGGCACGGCGCGTTCCTTTCGGGGTGGCAGGAAGGGCAGAAGCCTACCCGCCAGTCGGTTGACTCCCCGCTGGTACGTAGCTACGTTCTGCCTGTCGGAAGTCTAATTCCGCTTTGTGGAAACGTCCAGAGTGCGGCGCATCGGAGCGCTTCGGTGAAGTGTGCCCTTGACGGCGCGGAAGCGGGAGTGAAGACTCCTTCAACAGAACGTTGAATTCCGTAACGTGGAAGTAAATCCCGTTTCCCGGAAGTAACAACGGCGACAGAGAGGGGTCCGGGTGTCCGACGTAGAACTGGTGCTGCGCTCGACGCGGGTCATCACTCCGGAAGGGACACGCGCCGCTTCGGTCGCGGTCTCGGCCGGGAAGATCACGGCCGTCCTGCCGTACGACGCCGGCGTCCCGGAGGGCGCCCGCCTGGAGGACGTGGGCGACCATGTCGTCCTCCCCGGCCTCGTCGACACCCATGTGCACGTCAACGACCCGGGCCGCACCGAGTGGGAGGGCTTCTGGACCGCCACCCGCGCGGCGGCCGCCGGCGGCATCACCACCCTCGTCGACATGCCGCTCAACTCCCTCCCGCCGACGACGACGGTCGACAACCTCCGTACCAAGAAGGACGTCGCCGCCGACAAGGCCCACATCGACGTCGGCTTCTGGGGCGGCGCCCTGCCCGACAACGTCAAGGACCTGCGGCCGCTGCACGAGGCCGGTGTCTTCGGCTTCAAGGCGTTCCTGTCCCCGTCGGGCGTGGACGAGTTCCCGCACCTCGACCAGGACCGGCTCGCCCAGTCCCTCGCCGAGATCACCTCCTTCGGTGGTCTGCTGATCGTGCACGCCGAGGACCCGCACCACCTGGAGGCCGCCCCGCAGCAGGGCGGCCCCAAGTACGCCGACTTCCTGGCCTCCCGTCCGCGCGACGCCGAGGACACGGCAATCGCCCAACTCATCGCCCAGGCCAAGCGGTTGGACGCACGCGTGCACGTCCTGCACCTGTCCTCCTCCGACGCGCTGCCGCTGATCGCCGCCGCCAAGGCGGAGGGCGTCCGCATCACCGTCGAGACCTGCCCGCACTACCTCACCCTTACCGCCGAGGAAGTCCCGGACGGGGCCAGCGAGTTCAAGTGCTGCCCGCCGATCCGTGAATCCGCCAACCAGGACTTGCTGTGGCGGGCGCTGGCCGACGGCACCATCGACTGCGTGGTCACGGACCACTCGCCGTCGACGGCGGACCTGAAGACCGGCGACTTCGCCACCGCGTGGGGCGGCATCTCCGGCCTCCAGCTGAGCCTGGCGGCGATCTGGACGGAGGCACGGAAGCGGGGACACGGCCTGGAGGACGTGGTCCGCTGGATGTCCACGCGCACCTCGGAACTGGTCGGCCTGGACCAGAAGGGCGCCATCGAGGCCGGCCGCGACGCCGACTTCGCGATCCTCGCCCCCGACGAGACCTTCACCGTCGACCCCGCCGAACTCCAGCACCGCAACCGCGTCACGGCGTACGCGGGCAAGACCCTGTACGGCGTGGTCAAGTCCACCTGGCTGCGCGGCGAACGCATCGTCGCGGACGGCGAGTTCACGGACCCGAAGGGCCAACTCCTCACCCGCACCCACTGATTCACCACCGCACCCGCAGCGGCCGACGACCGAAAGGCATGTATCCCGTGACGGCGATTCCGAGCTTCACCGGCGACGCGAACCCCTACGGAGGCGGTGACCCGTACGCCGACTACCGCACCGCCGACTTCCCCTTCACCCAGTACGCCGACCTCGCCGCCCGGCAGCTCGGCGCCGGAGTCATCGCCGCCAACGACGAGTTCTTCGCCCAGCGCGAGAACCTGTTGATCCCCGAGCGCGCCGAGTTCGACCCCGAGCACTTCGGGCACAAGGGCAAGATCATGGACGGCTGGGAGACGCGCCGCCGCCGCGGTGTCTCCGCCGACCATCCCTGGCCGACGGCCGAGGACCACGACTGGGCGCTGGTCCGCCTCGGCGCGCCCGGCGTGATCCGCGGCATCGTCGTCGACACCGCCCACTTCCGCGGCAACTACCCGCAGGCGGTGTCGGTCGAAGGCACCTCGGTGGCGGGCTCCCCGTCCCCGCAGGAACTCCTGGGCGACGACGTGAAGTGGACGACCCTGGTCCCGCGCACCGCGGTCGGCGGCCACGCCGCGAACGGCTTCGAGGTGTCGGGGGAGCAGCGCTTCACCCACCTCCGGGTCAACCAGCACCCCGACGGCGGCATCGCCCGCCTGCGCGTGTACGGCGAGGTCGTCCCCGACCCGAAGTGGCTGGAGGTCCTCGGCACCTTCGACGTGGTCGCCCTGGAGAACGGCGGCCGGGCCGAGGACGCCTCCAACCTCTTCTACTCCCCGGCCTCCAACACCATCCAGCCGGGCCGCTCCCGCAAGATGGACGACGGCTGGGAGACCCGCCGCCGCCGCGACCAGGGCAACGACTGGATCCGCTACCGGCTGGTGTCCCAGTCCCAGATCCGCGCGATCGAGATCGACACCGCGTACCTGAAGGGCAACAGCGCGGGCTGGGCCTCCGTGTCGGTCAAGGACGGCGACAGCGGCGAGTGGACCGAGATCCTCCCGCGCACCCGCCTCCAGCCCGACACCAACCACCGCTTCGTCCTGCCGGCCCCGGCGGTCGGCACGCACGCGCGCGTGGACATCTTCCCGGACGGCGGGATCTCCCGACTGCGGCTGTACGGCTCGCTGACCGAGAACGGCGCCGCGACCCTCGCCGCCCGCCACCAGGAGCTGGGCGGCTGACACCCGCACGCGCGCGTGGCCCCCGTCCACCGCGAACTCGGCGCCCGTGACGTAGTCCGCCGACGCCAGGTACGCCACCGTCGCCGCCACCTCGTCAGCCGTCCCGAACCGGCCCAGCGCGGTCATCGCCGCCTGGTCGGAGGCGTACGGGCCGTCCGCCGGGTTCATGTCGGTGTCCGTCGGACCGGGGTGCACGATGTTCGCGGTGATACCGCGCGGACCGAGCTCCCGGGCGAGAGCCTTGGTGAGGCCGATCAGGGCCGACTTGCTGGTCGCGTAGAGGGTTCCGCCGGGGCCCGGCACGCGCTGGGTCATGCAGGTGCCGATCGTGATGATCCGCCCGCCGGCGCCCATGCGGGTGGCCGCCGCCTGGGAGGCGAGGAACACCCCGCGCACATTGACGGCCAGGACCCGGTCGACGTCCGCGAGGGACAGGCCCTCCAGGGGGCCCAGCACGCCCACGCCCACGTTGTTCACCAGCACGTCCAGGCCGCCGAGCGCCTCCACCGCGCGGTCCACGGCCCCCGCCGCCTCCTTAGCGTCCGCGGAGTCCGCCCGCAGGGCCACCGCCCGTCGTCCCAGCGCCTCCACACGTCGTACGACGTCGTCGGCCGCCTCCTTGCCGTTCACATAGGTGAGGGCCACGTCCGAGCCCTCCCGCGCCAGCCGTACCGCCGCCGCGGCGCCGATCCCGCGGCTGCCACCGGTCACCAGGGCCACCTTGCCGTCCAAAGTCGTTGTCATGGATCCATCCCAGCGGTCCGCCACCGCCGACGCTGGCGGCGAACGGACACCGAGGTCGGCATCGGCCGAGGAGGGGCGGTGGCATGAGCGGGCGATGAGTTGCGGGTGCCGCTGGGGTCTGAGCTCATGACAACAGACCCCACCCCAGGAAGAAGGCACCCGTCATGGGCAAGCTCGTCTCCCAGATGTTCGTCACCCTCGACGGCGTCTACCAGGCACCCGGCGGCCCCGGGGAGGACCCCCGCGGCGGCTTCGAGCAGGGCGGCTGGGTCGTCCCGTACGACGACGAGGACTTCGGCCGCTTCGTGGACCGGGTCTTCGGCGACGTCGGCGCGTTCCTCCTCGGCCGCCGCACCTACGACATCTTCGCCGGGTACTGGCCGAAGGTGACCGACCCCGCCAACCCGGTCGCCGCCAAGCTCAACGCCCTGCCGAAGTACGTCGCCTCCTCCACCCTCACCGACCCCGACTGGGCCGGCACCACCGTGCTCGGCGGCGACCTCGCCAAGGAGGTCACCGCGGTCAAGGAGCGCACCGACGGCGAGGTCCAGATCCACGGCAGCGGCGCCCTCGTACGGTCCCTGCTGGGCCTCGACCTGATCGACACCCTCCACCTGATCACCTTCCCGGTCGTGCTCGGCGCCGGCCGCCGCCTGTTCGCCGAGGGCTCCCTGCCGACGGCCTTCCGGCACCGGGGCGGGCTGATCACCTCCACCGGCGTCTCCATCCAGACGTACGACCTGGCGGGGCGGCCGGAGTACGGCTCGTTCGAGCTCCCCGAAAACGCCTAGGCGAATATCGGCCACCCGGGTACGGTGATCGTTCCTCGTGCGAGCCGCCGCCGTCTCCACCTCACCGATGCCTCTCCGCTGCGTCACCGACGCAGCACAGATGCATCCACGACGGAGACCGGAGAGCCGCACCGATGTCCTCGATCGCCGTACCGGGCACCCTCGCGCCCCGCCGCACCTGGCTGACCGACCTGCCCGTCCTGGCCGTGGCGGTGGTGTGGGGCGCCAGCTATCTCGCCGCCAAGGACATCACCACCGCGCGCACGGTGATCGCGGTCCTGGTGCTGCGCTTCGCGATCGTCCTGCCGGTCCTGGTCGCCGCCGGGTGGCGGTCCCTAGGCGCCCTGAGCGCCGCCCAGTGGCGCGGCGCCGGCCTGCTCGGGCTGATCCTCAGCGGGATCTTCCTGCTGGAGACCTACGGCGTCGTCCACACCTCGGCGACCAACGCCGGCCTGATCATCAGCCTCACCATGATCTTCACCCCGCTCGCCGAGGCCGCCGTCACCCGTACCCGTCCCTCCCGCGCCTTCCTCGGCGCCGCCGCCCTCTCCGTGCTCGGCGTCGTCCTGCTCACCCAGGGCGGCGGCTTCACCTCGCCTTCCCTGGGCGACCTGCTCATGCTGCTCGCGGCCCTCGCCCGTACGGTCCACGTCCTGGCCATGTCCCGCGTCAAGTCCGTCCAGGGCGCCGACGCGCTGTCCCTGACCACGGTCCAACTCGGGGCCGCCGTGGCGGTGTTCGCGCTCCTGGCGACCGGCGCGGAGGCCACACCGTGGGAGACGGCCGCCGGCTTCGGGCCGCGCGAGTGGGCCGGGCTGCTGTTCCTCTCCGTGTTCTGCACGCTCTTCGCCTTCTTCGTGCAGATGTGGGCCGTCCGCCGCACCTCCCCGTCCCGGGTCAGTCTGCTGCTCGGCACCGAGCCGCTGTGGGCCGCCCTGGCCGGCATCGCGCTCGGCGGGGAGCGGCTCGGTGTGCTCGGCCTGGCCGGTGGCGCGCTGGTACTTGTGGGGACCGCGTGGGGGCGCCGGGCGGCAGGTTAACTCCGCGAAAACTCATCGGACTTGACGGGAAAATCTCCGGAGTTGTCATTGACATGCCACTGTCTACGCGCGTCATCATGAGGGCATGAGATTCCCCCCACGGATCACACGCATCGGCGCCGCGGCCGCCGTCCTGTCCGCCCTTCTCGTCGGCGGAACCGTCACCGCCACCCCGGCGGCCGCCGCGGTCGGCAGCATCTGCTACAGCGATCTGCCCTCCCAGGCGTACGACACCCTCGAGCTGATCGAGCAGGGCGGCCCCTTCCCGTACTCGCAGGACGGCAGCGTCTTCCAGAACCGGGAAGGCGTGCTGCCGAGCCAGTCGACCGGCTATTACCACGAGTACACGGTCAAGACCCCTGGTTCGTCCACGCGGGGAGCCCGCCGGATCGTCACCGGTGAGAAGACCCAGGAGGACTACTACACGGCCGACCACTACGAGACCTTCGACCTGGTGAACTACGGCTGCTGAGGCCCCTCGCCACGGTCCCTCGCAGCGGATACGGGGAACGGTGACACCAGCCGGAGGTCCGGTCCGCGTTCAGCCGGACTTCCGGCTCTCCGCGGCGGCGAACAGCGCGATCGACAGCACGACCAGTGCGACGCTCGCGTAGAGCCCGTAGCCGTCGAGGAAGTCGATCCTCTGTACGAGTCCCCAGCGCAGGTCGGTGAACTCGTGCAGCAGACCGGCGATGCCCTGCGCCAGGGCGATGAAACCGAACAGTTCCAGCAGTTCCTTCATGGGAACACCCTCGCCCCGCCGTCCCCCCACGGACATCGGCCGCGGGGCGAGGGGTCCCCGACGGAAGTCTCAGGTCCACGCAGGCCTGGCGCGCCGAAAGTAGGCGGTCGGCCGACTTTGGTCGGAGATCCCGCCCGTACGGAGGTGACGCGCGCCTTTCGTGCGTAGATTTGTCGACCGTGAGAGGTGACAAGGCGGCATCCGTGCCCTGGGCGTTCACCGGGCGGCGCTGGCTGTTGCCCTCGGCCGTCCTCAAGGAGCTCGATCCGGACGGCGAGCGTCCCGGACGCCGCTCCCGGCGCACCGCGCGCGACTGGCTCGTCGACTTCAGCTGCTTCATGGTGGCGGTGGTGGTCGGACTGCTCGGCGCGGACGCGGTCAGCAACAACCCGCACGTCTCGGAGAACGTCGCCCACCTCGACCAGCTGATCGGCGCGGTCGCCTGCGCCGCGGTGTGGCTGCGCCGCCGCTGGCCGTTCGGGCTGGCCCTCGCCACCGTCCCCGTCGGGATCGTCTCCGACACCGCCGGCGGCGCCTGTCTGATCGCCCTCTTCACACTCGCCGTGCACCGGCCCTTCCGGTACGTGGCCTGGGTGGGCGGAGTCAACCTCGTACTGATCCCGTTCTACTTCTGGATGCGCCCCGACCCCGAGCTGCCCTACCTGGTCACGGTCGTCATCTTCGCGCTGCTGACCGCGGTGGTGATCGCCTGCGGCATGGTCGTGCGCTCCAAACGGCAGCTCATGGTGAGCTTCCAGGACCGCGCCCGGCGCGCCGAGACCGAGGCCCGGCTGCGCGCCGAGCAGGCCCAGCAGCTGGCCCGCGAGGCCATCGCACGCGAGATGCACGACGTCCTCGCCCACCGGCTGACCCTGCTCAGCGTCCACGCGGGCGCGCTGGAGTTCCGACCCGACGCGCCCCCGGCGGAGGTGGGCCGCGCGGCCGGTGTCATCCGGGAGAGCGCGCACGAGGCGCTCCAGGACCTGCGCGAGATCATCGGCGTCCTGCGCGCCGGGGACCACGACGACACGGGCCGTCCCCAGCCCACCCTCGCCGCACTGGACGCGCTGGTCGCCGAGTCCCGCGAGGCCGGGACGAAGGTCGGCCTCCACATCCGCGTCACCGACCCCGCCGCCGTCCCCGCCTCCGTCGGCCGCACCGCCTACCGCATCGCCCAGGAGGGCCTGACCAACGCCCGCAAACACGCCCCCGGCGCCGAGGTCACCGTCTCGGTCGAGGGCGCGCCCGGCGAGGGGCTGAGCGTGGTGGTGCGCAACCCGGCACCCGAGGGCGAGGTGACGCCCGTACCGGGGTCCGGCCAGGGGCTGATCGGACTCGCCGAGCGGGCCACACTGGCCGGCGGACGCCTGGAGCACGAGCACGAGCAGAACGGCGGATTCGAGGTACGGGCGTGGCTGCCCTGGGGGTGAACCGGTCCTCGGACGACGGATGTTCGGCCACTGCGGCGACCTCGAGCCGGAACCGGCCTGTGCGTGGCAGACGTTCGGTCGACACCGCGCCCTGAAGTCACCCCTGCCACGCCCATCCGGACCGCCGTGAGATCGCTGACGTAGAGACGCCGGGCGGCACTTGGAGCCGTTGAACGACGGGTGCTGCGAGCTGAAGGGCATGGAGACGACACCGCACGACCTGGGCACCCTGACGGGCGTCCTGGTCCGGGGGTTCGCGCCTTCCTGCGCGGCCCGGCCTCGGCGTGTGCGGCGGCCCTGGTGGGAGATCCACCGGCTGCTCACCCGGCACGGGGTTGTGGTGCGTGGCCGACGACATGCGGTGGGACCCCGAAACCGTGATTACGTAAGGCCCATGACCGCGATCAGACTGCTCCTCGTCGACGACGATCCACTGGTTCGGGCCGGCCTGTCCCTGATGATCGGCGGTGCCGACGGCATCGAGATCGTCGGCGAGGCCGCCGACGGCAAGGACGTCGACGCGCTCGTCGACCGCACTCGCCCGGACGTCGTTCTGATGGACATCCGGATGCCGTCCATGGACGGACTGACCGCAACCGAGCGGCTGCGCGCCCGGCCCGACGCCCCGCAGGTCGTGGTCCTCACCACCTTCCACGCCGACGACCAGGTCCTGCGCGCCCTGCGCGCGGGCGCCGCCGGGTTCGTCCTCAAGGACACCCCGCCCGTCGAGATCGTCGCCGCGGTGCGCCGGGTCGCGGCCGGCGACCCCGTGCTGTCGCCCACCGTCACCCGGCAGTTGATGGAACACGCGGCCGGCACCGCCGCCGACACCCGCCGGGCACGCGCACGCGCACGCGTCACCGCCCTCAACGACCGCGAACGCGAGGTGGCCGTCACCGTCGGCCGGGGTCTGTCCAACGCGGAGATCGCCGCCGAACTCTTCATGAGCGTGGCCACCGTCAAGACCCATGTCTCGCGCATCCTGGCCAAACTCGACCTCAACAACCGGGTGCAGATCGCGCTGCTCGCCTACGACGCGGGTCTCCTGGAGGAGACCACGGAATCCGGTGAATCCGGTGAATCCGGGGGCGGCGGGCACTAGCGGGAGGTGCCACGCGTTCTCAGTGCGACGGGGAAGGGGATCTCCATGACAGACGTGGTCGACCTAGGGGAGTACGGCGACGCGTTCCGCACGGACCCGCATCCGGTCTACGCGCGCCTGCGCGAGCGCGGCCCGGTGCACCGGGTGCGGCCGCCCGGCTCGGACGCCGGCTACTGGGCCTGGCTCGTCGTCGGCCACGAGGAGGCGCGGGCGGCGCTCGCCGACCCCCGGCTGTCGAAGGACGGCCGCAGGATCGGAGTGGCCTTCCACGAGGAGGAGTTGATAGGCCGTCACCTCCTGGGCGCGGACCCGCCCGAGCACACCCGGCTGCGCGGCCTGGTCTCCCGCGCCTTCACCATGCGCCGCGTGGAGCAACTGCGGCCCAGGATCCAGGAGATCACCGACGACCTCCTCGACGCGATGCTGCCGTACGGCCGCGCCGACCTGGTGCAGTCCCTCGCGTACCCCCTGCCGATCACCGTGATCTGCGAGCTCCTCGGCGTCCCCGAGATGGACCGCACGGAGTTCCGCAAGGTGTCCACGGAGGTGGTCGCGCCGACCAGCCCCGAGAGCTCCTACGACGCGGTCGTCCGGCTCGACGAGTACCTCCGCGAGCTGATCGAGGACAAGCGGCGCGCGGGGCCCGGCGAGGATTTGCTGAGCGACCTCATCCGCACCACCGCCGAGGACGGCGACCGGCTGTCCTCGCCGGAACTGCTGGGCATGGCCTTCCTGTTGCTGATCGCCGGCCACGAGACGACGGTCAACCTCATCACCAACGCCGTCCACGCGCTCCTCACCCACCCCGACCAACTCGCCGCCCTGCGCGCCGACATGAGCCTGATCGACGGCACGGTCGAGGAGACACTGCGCTACGAGGGGCCGGTGGAGAACGCGACGTTCCGCTATGCCGCCGAACCACTGGAGATCGCGGGCACCGCCGTCGCCGAGGGCGACCACGTGATGATCGGCCTGACCGCGGCCGACCGCGACGCCGCCCGCTACCCGGCCCCGGACACCTTCGACATCCGCCGCGACCCCCGCGGCCACCTCGCCTTCGGCCACGGCATCCACTACTGCCTGGGCGCCCCACTGGCCCGCCTCGAGGCCCGCACGGCGATCCACACCCTGCTGACCCGAGCCCCGAACCTCACCCTCGACGGCCCGCCGGGGGAGTGGCTCCCGGGCATGCTGATACGCGGCCTGCGAAGCCTGCCGGTGCGCTGGTAGGACCGGTTCGGGGTCGGGTTTCAGCTCGGGTGGGGTGCTCAGCCCGGCAGTTCCGTCAGTCGCACCGGGCGGCGCTCGCGGCGTGAGACCTCGCATGCCTCCGCGATCCGCAGGGCCTGAAGTGCCTCGCGCCCGTCGCAGGGGTTGGTCCGCTCGCCCCGGACCACCTCGACGAACGCGTTGAGCTCGGCCTCGTAGGCGGGCCCGAAGCGCTCCAGGAACCCCGCCCACGGCTTGGACGCGGCCGGTGGTCCGGTCGGCTCGGTGGAGGCGATCGGCGTCCGGTCGTCCAGGCCGACCACGATCTGGTCCAGTTCCCCGGCCAGCTCCATCCGCACGTCGTAGCCGGCGCCGTTCAACCGCGTCGCCGTCGCCGTGGCGAGCGTGCCGTCGTCGAGGGTGAGGACCGCCGCGGCCGTGTCGACGTCCCCCGCCTCGCGGAACATCGGCGGTCCGGCATCGGACCCGGCCGCGTATACGTCGACCACCTCGCGTCCCGTCACCCAGCGCAGTACGTCGAAGTCGTGGATCAGCGTGTCCCGGTACAGCCCGCCGGACAACGGCAGCCACGCGGCCGGCGGGGCCGCCTGGTCCGAGGTCAGCGCCCGCACGGTGTGCAGCCGTCCCAGCCGCCCCGCCCGCACCGCCTCCCGGGCGCCCACGTACCCGGCGTCGAAGCGGCGCTGGAACCCCATCTGAAGAACCGTTCCGGCCGACTCGACCTCACCGATCGCCTGCAGGGTGCCCGGCAGGTCGAGGGCGATCGGCTTCTCGCAGAACACCGGGAGCGCCGAGCGCGCGGCCCGGCCGATCAGCTCGGCGTGCGCGGAGGTGGCCGTGGTGATCACCACGGCGTCCACGCCCCACCGGAAGATCTCGTCCACCCCCGGCGCCGCGGTCTCCCCGAGCCGGTTCGCCAGCTCCTGGGCCCGCGTGCCGTCCGCGTCCGTGAGGATCAGGGACCCGACGTCGCGATGGCGACTGAGGGTGTTCGCGTGAATGGTGCCGATCCGGCCGGTCCCGATGACGCCGATGCGCATGTGAACAAAATGTGGCCGGGGACCCCATGCTGTCAATGCATATGTCCGGACAATCTGACTACACAACTTCCCGTCAACAGCGCGCGGAGCTACGCTCGGCCCGTGCCGAAACCAGATGGGGACCCGACCGTGTCGCTCGAACTCAGTGTGGACCGCAGCAGCCCGGTGCCGTTGTACTTCCAGCTGTCCCAGCAGCTGGAGGCCGCGATCGAGCACGGAACGCTGACGCCCGGCAGTCTGCTGGGCAACGAGATCGAGCTCGCCGCCCGCCTCGGCCTGTCCCGGCCCACCGTCCGTCAGGCCATCCAGTCGCTGGTCGACAAGGGCCTGCTGGTCCGCCGCCGAGGCGTCGGCACCCAGGTCGTGCACAGCCAGGTCAAGCGCCCGCTGGAGCTGAGCAGCCTCTACGACGACCTGGAGTCGGCCGGTCAGCGCCCGGCCACCAAGGTCATCGTCAACACCGTCGTACCGGCCTCCGCCGAGGTCGCCGCCGCGCTCGGCGTGGCCGAGGACAGCGATGTGCACCGCGTCGAGCGGCTGCGTCTCGCGCACGGCGAGCCGATGGCGTACCTCTGCAACTACCTTCCGCCCAACCTGCTGGACCTGGACACCGGTCAGCTGGAGGCGACCGGCCTGTACCGGATGATGCGGTCCGCCGGGATCACCCTGCACAGCGCCCGCCAGTCCATCGGCGCCCGCGGCGCCACCGCCGCCGAGGCCGAGCGGCTCGCCGAGGAGGCGGGTGCCCCGCTGCTCACCATGCAGCGCGTCACCTTCGACGACACCGGCCGCGCGGTCGAGTTCGGCACCCACACCTACCGGCCCACCCGCTATTCCTTCGAGTTCCAACTGCTCGTGAGGCCCTGAGGTCCCGCTCGAGTGTCGCCGCATCGGTCGTAATGTCCGGACAATGCGAACCAGTGGCGACGCCGGGCGAGACACGAGGCCGGGCGTGGTCTTCGTCACCCGCGGCCCGCGCCACGCACTGAGGGCCGAGGCGGTTTCGTCCTCCTGGGGAGGGGTGCGCTGAGCCATGGAACCGCCCGCGCGCGGCGACGATCGGGTCTCCCCGCGCTCCCCTGCACAGCACCCTTACCCGCAGTGCGGCAGAATCGGGCGGTGATGAGCACCTACGGCAACTTCACCGCCCCCATCGGCTCCCGCCGCGCCCCGGTACTGCGCACCGTCGGCACCAGGGAGCGCCGCTCGCACCTGACCGCACCCCGCGTGCCGACGGTCGGCATCGACATCGGCGGCACCAAGGTGATGGCGGGTGTCGTCGACGCCGACGGCAACATCCTGGAGAAGCTCCGCGCGGAGACCCCGGACAAGTCCAAGAGCCCCAAGGTCGTCGAGGACACCATCTGCGAACTGGTCCTGGACCTGTCCGACCGGCACGACGTGCACGCCGTCGGCATCGGAGCGGCCGGCTGGGTCGACGCCGAGCGCAACCGCATCCTGTTCGCACCCCACCTGTCCTGGCGCAACGAGCCGCTCCGCGACCGCCTCGCGGGACGGCTCGCCGTGCCCGTCCTGGTCGACAACGACGCCAACGCCGCGGCCTGGGCCGAGTGGCGCTTCGGCGCGGGCCGCGACGAGGACCACCTGGTCATGATCACGCTGGGCACCGGTATCGGCGGCGCGATCCTGGAGGACGGCCAGGTCAAGCGCGGCAAGTTCGGTGTGGCCGGCGAGTTCGGCCATATGCAGGTCGTGCCCGGCGGGCACCGCTGCCCGTGCGGCAACCGCGGCTGCTGGGAGCAGTACAGCTCCGGCAACGCGCTGGTCCGCGAGGCCAAGGAGCTGGCCGCGGCCGACTCCCCGGTGGCCTACGGGATCATCGAGCACGTCAAGGGACAGATCGGCGACATCACCGGCCCGATGATCACCGAGCTGGCCCGCGACGGCGACGCCATGTGCATCGAGCTGCTCCAGGACATCGGTCAGTGGCTCGGCGTCGGCATCGCCAACCTCGCGGCCGCCCTCGACCCGTCCTGCTTCGTGATCGGCGGCGGTGTGTCGGCCGCCGACGAACTGCTCATCGCCCCCGCGCGGGACGCCTTCAAGCGCCAGCTCACCGGCCGCGGCTACCGGCCCGAGGCCCGCATCGTCCGAGCCCAGCTCGGCCCCGAGGCCGGCATGGTCGGCGCCGCCGACCTCGCCCGGCTGGTCGCCCGCCGCTTCCGGCGCGCCAACCGGCGCCGGGTCGAGCGGTACGAGCGCTACGCCAAGTACACGGAGTCCCGCCGTACGACGCAGGGGCAGGCGTGAACCCGGCCGTGACGCCCTCCGTACCCCGGCAGGCCGACCCCCCGGACGAGCCGCCCCGGCCGACCGAGGACCGCCGCCACCGCAACCGGCGCCGGGCGCTCACCCTGCTCATCATCGTGCTGCTCATCGGCGTCCCGGCCGGCTACCTGGTGATCTCCGCCAACCAGAGCCGCAACAGCGGCAAGGACAAGGAGGCCAAGTACTCGGCGACCGGCCTCAGCGCGGGCTGGCCGTCGAAGGTCCAGCGCCGGCTCTACCAGGTGCCCATCCCGCACCCCGCGGACCAGATCGCGTACTACGAGACCAACAACTGGAAGACCAGCCGCCTCTACGTCCAGTTCCGCACCTCGAACGCGGGCCTGGACACCTTCCTCGCCGGCGTCGGCGTCAACCGCGACGACCTCGAGAAGGGCGAGATCACCATCGGCGCCCGCGACCAGAAGATCACCGGCTGGAACTTCGCGAGCCCCGGACCCTGGTCGGGCCTCGTCCACAAGCAGAAGAACCCGGCGCCCACCCAGGACATCGTGGTGAACACCGCGGACCCGGCCAACCCGATGGTCTACGTCGTCTCCCGCACCGTCCCGTAGGCCGATTCGGCAGCTCCGGCAGCTCCGGCAGCCCCCGTAGCTCCTGTGGCCCCGGTCGGCCCGGTCCTCGGCCGCGGGGTCCGGCCCGTCGCCGGAGCCGATTGTCAGACCCCGCCCGTAGAGTCGAAGACGTCTGATCCGACACGCGGGGCGGGAGGTGGCAGGACGTATGAGTGACACGGCCGTGGCGGCCGAGCGGGCGGCGGAGCAGGTCTCCGTGCGACTCGCCGCCGTCTTCCTGCCCGCGCCCCTCCCACGCGAGGGCCGGATGGCCTTCTGGGACCCCGAGGGCGGACCACTGCCCGACGGCCACACGGATCTCACCGTCGTACGACCCCACGGCGCCGGAGTGCGCCGCAGGACCGCCCCCGCGCTCGAACTGCCCCTCGCCGACGCCCTGCCCCTCCTGGTCCGCGCCCGGCGCGACCCGGCCGCCCACCCCGCCACCGCCTGCTGGGGCGCGGCCGCCCTGCACGCGCTGCGGCTCACCGCGCGCGGCCGGCTGCTGCCCGGCCTGACCGCCGCCGGTCACGACGCCTGGCGGGCCGGCCCCCTGGACCCGGACGACATCGCGCACCTGCGCGCGGTCGCCGCCGCCCTGCCCCACGAGGGCCACGCGGTCCCGCTGCCCGGCCCCGTCCCGCTGCGGCTGCCCGAACCGGAAGCGTTGATGCGCTCCTTCCTGGACGCCGTCGCCGACACCCTCCCGCGCACGCCGGCCGCGCCCCTGGCCTCCGGCCGCCCCTTCGCCGACCGCCGCCCGCAGCGCCTGCCCCACGCGCACGACTGGGCCGCCGAGGTCGCCGCCGGCATGGACGCGGGCGTGCGGATCTCGCTCCGCCTCGACCTGTCGGCCTACGACCTGTTCGACGAGGGCGGCCGGGCCCGTGCCGCCGGTGCCGCGATCGTGCAGGTGCACAGCCTCGCCGATCCCACCCTGGTGGCCGACGCGGCGGCCCTGTGGGCGGGCGAGGCGGACGCGGTGTTCGGCCCGCGCGCCCGCGTGGACGCCGCCCTCGCGGTGCGCCGCGCGGCCCGGGTCTGGCCACCTCTGGACCGGCTCTCCGAGCAGGACGTGCCCGACGTACTGGCGCTGTCCGAGGAGGAGTTGGGCGATCTGCTCGGGGTTGCCACGACCCGGCTCGCGGCGGCCGGGGTCGCCGTGCACTGGCCTCGGGACCTCGCCCAGGACCTCAGCGCCGCCGCCGTGGTCCGGCCCGCGCCGGGCTCGGCGACCGACGGCACCGGCTTCTTCGAGAGCGAGGAACTCCTCCAGTTCCGCTGGCAGTTGGCGCTCGGTGGCGACCCGCTCAGCGAGGCCGAGATGGACGCGCTCGCCGAGGCGCACCGCCCGGTCGTCCGGCTGCGCGACCAGTGGGTGCTGGTCGACCCGGCGCTCGTCCGCAAGGCCCGCAAGCGCGAACTGGGCCTGCTCGACCCCGTCGACGCGCTGTCCGTCGCGCTCACCGGCGCGGCGGAGGTCGACGGCGAGACGGTGGAGGCGGTACCCGTCGGCGCGCTGGCCCTGCTGCGGGACCGGCTGACGGCAGGGGTGCGGCCCGCGGAACCTCCCGCGGGTCTGCACGCCACCCTCCGCGACTACCAACTCCGGGGCCTGGCCTGGCTGGACCTCATGACCTCCCTCGGCCTCGGCGGCTGCCTCGCGGACGACATGGGCCTCGGCAAGACGATCACAGTGATCGCCCTGCACCTCAAGCGTGCCCGCAACGAACCGACCCTGGTGGTCTGCCCGGCCTCCCTGCTCGGCAACTGGCAGCGGGAGATCACCCGGTTCGCGCCCGGCGTCCCGGTCCGCCGCTTCCACGGCCCCGACCGCACCCTGGACGACCTGGACGGCGGCTTCGTCCTCACGACGTACGGCACCATGCGCTCGGCGGCGGCGAGGCTGGCCGAGCAGCGCTGGGGCATGGTCGTCGCGGACGAGGCGCAGCATGTGAAGAACCCGTACTCGGCGACGGCCAAGGCGCTGCGCACGATCCCGTCGCCCGCGCGGGTGGCCCTGACCGGCACCCCGGTGGAGAACAACCTCTCCGAACTGTGGGCCCTGCTCGACTGGACGACCCCCGGCCTCCTCGGCCCCCTGAAGTCCTTCCGCGCCCGCCACGCGCGTGCGGTGGAGAACGGCGAGGACGAGGAGGCGGTGCGACGGCTGGCCCGCCTGGTCCGCCCCTTCCTGCTGCGCCGCAAGAAGTCGGACCCCGGCATCGTGCCCGAGCTGCCGCCCAAGACGGAGACGGACCACCCGGTCCCGCTCACCCGCGAACAGGCCTCCCTCTACGAGGCGGTGGTGCGCGAGTCGATGCTCGCCATCGAGACGGCCGAGGGCATCGCCCGCCGCGGCCTGGTGCTGAAGCTGCTGGGCGCGCTGAAGCAGATCTGCGACCACCCCGCGCTCTACCTGAAGGAGGGCCCCGGGGAGGTCGACCGCCTGGCGACCCGCTCCGGCAAACTGGCCCTGCTGGACGAGCTGCTGGACACCCTGCTGGCCGAGGACGGCTCGGCGATCGTCTTCACGCAGTACGTCGGTATGGCCCGGCTCATCACCGCCCACCTCGCCGACCGCGCGGTCCCGGTGGACCTCCTGCACGGCGGCACTCCGGTACCGGAGCGCGAGCGCATGGTCGACCGCTTCCAGAGCGGCGCGACCCCGGTCCTCGTGCTGTCGCTGAAGGCGGCGGGCACCGGCCTGAACCTCACCCGCGCGGGCCATGTCGTCCACTTCGACCGCTGGTGGAACCCGGCCGTGGAGGAACAGGCCACGGACCGCGCCTACCGCATCGGCCAGACCCAGCCGGTCCAGGTGCACCGCCTCATCACCGAGGGCACCGTCGAGGACCGTATCGCCGAGATGCTGGAGGCGAAGCGGGCGCTGGCCGACGCGATCCTCGGCTCCGGCGAGGCCGCCCTCACCGAACTGACGGACCGCGAGCTGTCCGACCTGGTCTCTCTGCGGAGGACATCATGACGCCCCGGCCGGCGGACGAGGCACGCCGGGCACTGCGGGAGGCGCTGGAGCGACGCGGTGAACAGGGACGGACCGAGGCACGGGGCCCTGGGCGACCGGGTCCCGCCGGGGAGGAGCCGACGCAGCCCTTGCAGTCCGGCGCGGTGCCCGAGGACCCCAGCGGGGCGCCGCGGGTTCCGGCGGCACCCGACGGCCCCGCGCGCGAGCTGACGGTTGCGGTGAGCCGACCGGAGGGTGAGCGGGTCGGGGGTGGCGAAGGGGCACCTGGGGAGTCCGCCGACGACGGGTCGGAGCCGCGGAGGGGGAGCGGGGCGGAGCCCGACGAGAGCCACGGTGAGGCACCGGAGGCACCGGAGCCGCGGCAGCCGGAGCGCCACGAGGCCCGCCCGGCCGACGGAGCCCGCGCGGCCCTGCGGCGCGCCATGGCCGAGCGGCGTGCTGCGGGGGCGGGGGCAGGGACCGGAGTTGGGGCAGGGCCGCCCGGGGGCGGCGAGGGCGAGGCGGATGTCCCGGACACCGGGGATCGTCCTTCGGCCGAGGTGACGGGCGAGAACGGCATGGCACCGACGTTTGGGGCCGGCGAGCGTCGGGTTCCGGCGAGTGAATCCGGCGGGACCGGGGGTGCGTCGACCGGCGGGGCCGGGGATGCGTTGCCGCGTGGGTTCGGGGATGCGCCGAACGGCGGTGCCGGTGAGGCGTTGACGAGTGGGGACGGGGAGGCGTCGACCCGTGGGGACGGTGAGGCGTCGACCCGTGGGGACGGGGATGCGTCGACCCATGGCACCACGCCGACCGGCGGTGCCGGAAACGCGTCCGACCATGACTCCGGTCAGGTGACCGTTTCGCCAGACGCCGAGACGCGGCCCACCCCGGCCGCCGAGGACAGTGAAGGCGCCCGGCAGGGTGCGCGGCCCGCGGACCGGGTGCGGGAGGCCTTGCGTGCCGCGCGTCAGGAGGCGCGCCGGCTCCGGCCCGACGACACCGGCGAGGGGCAGGCGGGCGGGGCCCGGCAACGCCGTACGGGACCTGCCGCCGCGCCGATGGCGGGGATCGGTGGCCGCGGCCGTACCGCCGCCGAGCGCGCGCGTGCCGTACGGGAGTTGACGGCCGACGCCTTCCGCATGCCCGACGAGCCGGACGAGTCGACGGGCCGGGACACCGACCCCGCCCCGGATCAGGCGAGTTCGGCCGAGTGGCCCCCCACCGCCCCCGACCTCTACGGCACCGATCCCGCGCACGTTGCCGCCGCGCCCCGCCACCCCCGCTCCATGGCCGCCCCCGGCCGTGACGGTGAACTCCGGCGCACCTTCCCGGCGTTCACCTCCCGGGCCGCCGACGACGGCGGGTTCGCCGAGACGTGGTGGGGCAACGCCTGGGTCGCGGCACTGGAAGAGGGCGCCCTGGACGCCAAGCGGCTGGCACGCGGGCGTGGTTACGCGCAGCAGGGGAACGTCGACGCCATCACGGTGACGCCGGGCCTCGTCCTCGCGTACGTGCAGGGCAGCCGGCCCCGGCCGTACCGCGTACAGGTGCGGTTGCGGACCCTCGACGACGCCGACTGGGCGCGGTTCCTGGACGCCGCCGCGGAGCGGACCGGGCACATCGCCGCCCTGCTCGACAAGGAGATGCCGCACTCGCTCGCCGAGGGCGCCGTCCGGCTGCTGCCCGGACCCGGCGACCTCGAACCGCAGTGCAGCTGCCCCGACCGCGGCCACCCCTGCAAACACGCCGCCGCCCTCTGCTACCAGACCGCCCGGCTGCTCGACGCCGACCCCTTCGTCCTGCTCCTGCTGCGCGGCCGCGGCGAACGCGAGCTGCTCGACGCGCTGTCCCGGCTGAGCGCCGCCCGCGCGGCCCGCGCCGCCCAGGAGAAGGGACCGGCGCCGCTCCCCGGCGTACGCGCCACCGACGCCCTCGCCCCCCGCCGACTCCCGCCCCTGCCCGCCCCGTTGCCGCCGCCCCCGCACCCCGAGCAGCCACCGGTCTACCCGGCGGCCCCGGGCGGCCCGGACCCCTTCGCGCTGGACCAGCTGGCCACGGACGCCGCCGCACGCGCACACGCGCTGCTCGCCACCGGACGTGACCCGGTCGCCGAACTGACACTCTGGCAGGACGCGGTACGGCTCGCCGCGGCCCGCCCCGGCTCCGGCCTCACCGCCGCCACCCGCTCGCTCTACGCCTCGCTCGCCGCCGCGGCCGACCGCACCCCGGCCGACCTGGCACGGGCCGTCGCCGCCTGGCGGCAGGGCGGGTTCGAGGGCCTCGCCGTCCTCGAAGAACCCTGGGACCCGCCGGCCGGCCGCTTCGACCGGGCCCGCCCGCTCCTCCTCGCCGCCGACCTCCCGGCCTTCCGCCCCTGGCGCAACCGCCTCACCCACCCCCGCGGCCACGTCCAACTCCGCCTGGGCCGCGACGGCTTGTGGTACGCCTACGAGTCCGACCCCGGCGCCGACGACTGGTGGCCCCGCGGCACTCCCGACCTCGATCCGGTCGGCGCCCTGACGGGCCTCGGGGTCTCGCCGGAAGGTTGACCCGGTTCACGGGGCACGTTTCACACAACGGCCACACACAGTTCGCACAGGGTGTGTGGGAGCAAGGGCCTCACAGGTCACTAAGATGCCGCGATGGCGCCGCGCACCACGGCGACCGGCAGAGAACGAACGGGGGAAGCGGCATGGCAACGGGGGGATGGGGTCCCACCACGGGACAGCCCGGAGGCAACGGACCGGGAGGCCAGGGCTGGGGCCCGCCACCAGGGCCGCCCGGAAACCCGTACGTACCGCCCCAGGGGCCGAACCCGTACCCGCCCCAGAACCCGTACCCGCCGCAGAACCCCTACCCCTACGTCCCGCCGGCCCCCGCGCCCACGCGCGCGCCGCGCCGCCGCAGCCGTCTGTGGTTCCTCTCCGCGCCCTACCTCGTCACCGCGATCATCCGCTCCGCGCACCGCGTCGCCACCCGCCTGTTCGTGCAGGAGGGCGACGGCCGGATCGAGGACCGCACCGTGGATCGCGTCCAGGTGGCCCGCACGGTGCTCGGCGCCGTCGCCACGGTCGCGCTGTTCCTGGCCTACGGAGCGGAGAAGGACGGCTGGGAGGACGCCGCGACCGGCGGCGTCGCCAACATGCTCATCGCCCCGGTCCTGCTGATCGTCGGCGGCCCGCTGGTCATCCTCGCCTTCGTGTTCTACGCACCCGCGCATCTGCGGCCCCATCTGCACTCCAGACTCCATGCCCCGTTGAAGGCGGTCGGCTGGTATCTGCTGACCGTGATCGTCCTCGTCGGAACCCTCCTGGGAATCGGACAGGCGGCCAAGACCGACCTGCACGGGTGGCAGGGCTTTGTGGTGGGGCTCACGGGGCTGGCCGTGCTGGCCTGGGGCATTCCCTTCTTCCTCCTGGCGTCGCTGTACTCCGCGCGCAGCGCCTTCAACACCGCCCACGTCCATCCGATGCTGCCGCCCGTGGTGACGGTGGCGCTGGTGTGGGTGCTCGCGCTGTTCAACGTGATCGACAGCGGTATGCCGCAGGGTCCGCCGGTCGTGCAGTTCTGCTCCCTGCTGGGCGGACCGCTGTCGGTGACGGCCGTCTCGCTGTGGGAGATGCGAAGGATGCGGACCCGGTTCGGGGTGACCGTCCGCGGCACGGCCCCCGTCCCCGTCCTTCGGTGAAGGCACTGTGAGGGTTCGCCACCGATGTGAGGGAGCCAGGTGTGGGGAGTGGGGGCCCAGGGACCCGGCCGCGGGAAACGGCGGTTAGCGTGGGGCGGTGAGTGAGACGCAGACCCCCGCCCTCCAGTACCGCCTCGACGGCCCGGACGACGCCCCGGTCCTCATCCTGGGCCCCTCGCTCGGCACGACGTGGCACATGTGGGACCGCCAGGTTCCCGAGCTGGCCAAGCAGTGGCGGATCTTCCGCTTCGATCTGCCGGGCCACGGCGGTGCCCCCGCCCACCCCGCGGGCGCGGTCGGCGATCTCACCGCCCGGCTGCTCGCCACCCTCGGTGAGCTCGGCATCCAGCGCTTCGGCTACGCGGGCTGCGCGCTCGGTGGCGCGGTCGGTCTGGAGCTGGCCCTGCGGCACCCGGAGCGGATCGCCTCGCTGGCGCTGATCGCCACCTCGCCGAGATTCGGCACGCCGGACGAGTTCCGGCAGCGGGGCGTGATCGTGCGGACGAACGGGCTCGACCCCATTGCCCGTACCTCCCCCGACCGCTGGTTCACCGGCGGGTTCGCCGCCGCGCAGCCCGCGATCACCGACTGGGCCGTACAGATGGTCCGCACCACCGACCCGGGCTGCTACATCGCCGCCTGCGAGGCCCTCGCCGCCTTCGACGTACGGGCCGACCTCAGCCGGGTCGGGGTGCCCACCCTCGTCCTCGTCGGCTCCGACGACCAGGTCACGGGCCCGGCGGAGGCCCGCACGCTCGTCGCGGGCATCCCGGACGCGCGGCTCGCCGTTGTGCCGGGCGCCTCCCATCTCGTACCGGTGGAACAGCCGGTGGCCGTCACCGATCTGCTGGTCCGGCACTTCTCCACCGCCTGGCAGCCCGCGTTCGACTCCACCACCGGGCAGATGGCCATCCCGGCGGTCCCGGTCAAGCCGGTGCTGGCCGCGCCGCCGCAGAGCGCGCCGATCGCCGAGATCGCGCCCGCCGTACCGGCGCCGTTCCTCGGCGGCGGGCGGCCCGACCCGTACGACGCCGGGATCAAGGTGCGCCGCGAGGTGCTCGGCGACGCGCATGTGGACCGGGCGCTGGCGCAGGCGGACGAGTTCTCCGGCGACTTCCAGGAATTCGTCACCCGCTACGCCTGGGGCGAGATCTGGGACCGTCCCGGTCTCGACCGCCGCTCCCGCAGCTGTGTCACGCTCACCGCCCTGGTCGCGGGCGGGCATCTGGAGGAGCTCGGCTTCCATGTCCGGGCCGCCCTGCGCAACGGCCTGACCCCGGTCGAGATCAAGGAGGTGCTCCTCCAGGCGGCGGTCTACTGCGGGGTGCCGGCCGCCAACAGCGCCTTCAAGGTGGCCCAGCAGGTCATCCGCGAGGAGACGACCCCCGAGGAGTGAGCACCGCAGCCGGGCAGCTCAACCACCAGGCTGAGCAGCCCCGGCGCCCCTTCCAGGAGGCAGGATGGACGCCATGAAGCTCACGAAGAAGTCGCACGCCTGCGTCCGCCTGGAGAAGGACGGCCGCACGCTCGTCCTCGACCCCGGAGGGTTCAGCGAGGCGGACGCCGCGGTCGGCGCGGACGCGATCCTCGTCACGCACGAACACCCCGACCACTTCAGCGAGGAGCGGCTGCGCGCGGCCATGGAGGTCGACCCCGCCACCGAGATCTGGACCCTGAGGTCCGTCGCGGAGAAGATCTCCGCCGCCTTCCCCGGCCGGGTGCACACCGTCGGCCACGGCGACACCTTCACGGCGGCCGGCTTCGACGTCCAGGTCCACGGCGAACTGCACGCCGTCATCCACCCCGACATCCCGCGCATCACCAACGTCGGCTACCTCGTCGACGGCGGCCGCGTCTTCCACCCCGGCGACGCCCTCACCGTCCCCGACCACGCCGTTGAGACGCTGATGCTGCCGGTCATGGCCCCCTGGAGCAAGATCTCCGAGGTGATCGACTACGTCCGTGAGGTCGAGCCGCAGCGGGCCTACGACATCCACGACGCCCTCCTCACCGACCTCGCCCGGCCGATCTACGACAACCAGATCGGCGCCCTCGGCGGCTCCGAGCACCTGCGCCTCGCGCCGGGGGAGAGCACGACTCTGTGAGTGTCAGCGGGGCCCGGTAGGTTGTCAGGCATGCGCATCGCGACCTGGAACGTCAACTCGATCACCGCCCGCCTGCCGAGGCTCGTGGCCTGGCTGGAGAGCAGCGGCACCGACGTGCTCTGCCTCCAGGAGGCCAAGCTGGCCGAGGAGCAGTTCCCGTTCGACCAGCTGCGCGAGGCGGGCTACGAGGCGGCGGTCAACGCCACGGGCCGGTGGAACGGCGTGGCGGTGATCTCCCGCGTGGGCCTGGAGGACGTCGTCAAGGGCCTGCCCGGCGACCCCGGCTACGACGGCGCCCCCGAGCCCCGCGCCATCTCCGCGACCTGCGGCCCGGTCCGGGTGTGGTCGGTGTACGTGCCGAACGGCCGCGAGGTCGACCACCCGCACTACGCCTACAAGCTCCAGTGGTTCGAGGCCCTGAAGGCCGCCGTCGCGGGCGACGCGGCCGGCAGCCGCCCGTTCGCGGTCCTGGGCGACTACAACGTGGCGCCGACCGACGACGACGTCTACGACGTGGCCGCCTTCGAGGGCCTCACCCACGTCACCCCGGCCGAGCGCGCCGCCCTCGCCTCCCTGCGCGAGGCGGGCCTGTCCGACGTGGTCCCGCGCCCCCTGAAGTACGACCACCCCTTCACGTACTGGGACTACCGCCAGCTCTGCTTCCCCAAGAACCGCGGCATGCGCATCGACCTGGTGTACGGCAACGAGCCGTTCGCGAAGGCCGTCTCCGACGCGTACGTGGACCGCGAGGAGCGCAAGGGCAAGGGCGCCTCGGACCACGCGCCGGTCGTCGTCGACCTGGACGTGTAGGCCCCACCGCCCTCAGAGCAGCCCGAGGTCCACGGACTCGGCCAGGGCCGCGAGACCCGTGTCCCCCGGATGCAGATGGTCCCCGCTGTCGTAGGCGGGCAGCATCCGGGCCGGACGGTCCGGGTCGCGCACCACGCGGTCGAAGTCGAGGACGCCGTCGAACCGGTCGGCGTCCCGGATCCAGGCGTTCACCGCGACCCGCTCGGCGTCCACGGCGGCCGTGCAGCGGGCCTCGCCCTCGCAGGGCAGGATCGTCGCCGCCAGCATCCGCAGTCCGCGCGCGTGACCGCGGTCGGCGAGTTCCCGCAGCCCCGCGATGAGCTCGTCCGCGGTCGTCCCCCAGCGCACGTCGTTGACGCCCTGGAAGACGACCGCCGTACGCGCCGACGTCTGCGCGAGGACGTCCCGGTCGAACCGGTGCAGGGCGCTCACCCCGCCCGTGTCGGTGGAGACCCCGTCACCGGGATAGCGGTCGAGGACCACCCGGTTCGCGGAGATCCCCTGGTTGAGCACGCCGTAGTGCGGGACCACGTCCTGCGCCGACAGCCGGTCGGCCAGCACATCGGGCCAGCGCCGGTTCGCGTCCACGGTGGACCGGTCCCCGTCCGTGATCGAGTCCCCGAGCAGCACCACGGACCCCGGCCCGCCGCCCACGTCCACGCCGGTCAGCAGCGGCCAGCTGGTGATCACGGTGGTGTACGCCGACGCCGAGCCGTCCGCCGTGTGGTCGCCCGGCTCGCTGACGTACGACCGCTGCTGGGCGAGCCGGTGCACCGGCGCCGCCGTCACCGTGCCCGGCAGATGGAAGCTCACCAGCAGATCGGCGTCCGCGGGCACCTGGAAGTCGACCGGATCGCTGAACACCTGGGCCCCGGCGGGCACCTCGGCCGCCGCCGCTCCCCGGAAGGTCACCGGCACCGGCATCTCCCGCGCCGCCGCGCCCACCGCCTGCACCGCCACCGTGGCGCTCCCGATCCGGACCGGCGACGCGGCGAAGGTGTTGTCGAACCGCAGCCGCACCCGCGGCCCGCCCACCGAGGTGTGCACGACGAGCCGCAGCGTCCGGTCGTGCCACGGCCCCACGGTCGGGTGTCCGGCGGTCGCGGTCGCCCAACTCCCGGTCCAGCCCGGCGTGGTGGCGCGCACGGACACCGCGAACACATGCAGCGCGGGCGAGTTGGGCAGCCGTACCGAGGCGACCTCCCGGCCACGCACCAAGGGCACGGTCACGACGTACAGCCGGGCCCTCTCGGTGAGTTGACCTTCGGGGGTGTTCACATGGGGCAGGGCGACCGCCTTCGTGGCGAGCGGGCCGGTGCGCCAGTCGGGCACGGTCAGCCGGTAGGCGGAGCCACCGCCGTTCGCGTACGAGATCCGGCCCGAGCCGGTCACGTCGGTGCCGGCCGTGCCCGCCACCAGGAAGGCGAGCGCGTCGCCGCGGCCACCGACGCGCACGGACTGCCCGGCGGCCCGTACGTTGTCCGGCGCACCCGCCTTCGCGCGGGGCCAGGTCAGGCGGGCGCCCTGCACGGTCAGGGCCCGGGCGGGCGTCCATCCCGCGGCGTTGAGATCCCGCGCCGACAGCGAGGCGCCCGAGCCGTCGAAGTCCGCCTCGCCGGGCCGCTCGTCGTCGCTGACCGCCGTGTTGTCGAAGAGCCGCTCCAGAGGCAGCGGTTCCGCGCTCGGCGCGGCGGGCGGCGCCGCCTGCCCGGGGCCGGCCGGCACCAGCGCCGCGCACAGCGCGAGGACGACCGCGGACATCCGTACACCTCGGCGCACGACCGACTCCCCCCGTACCAGACCGTTCACCACTGCTCGGAACGCGACCGAAGACGCTCCGTGAAGTTAGGGAGGCGGCGGTGACGCGTCAACGAGCCATGCGCGAACTCGGCGTGAAGTCGCCCCGAATCGACCGCACGCGCGCGCCTGTGGTGCGGGGGCGCATGCCAATGACACGCTGGGCGTATGAAGATCCCTTTTCTGGGCGGCCGGCGCAAGGAGCCCGAGGCGCACGACGCCGAGGGCATCGCCGAACTCCTCTCCGAGTGTGAGCTGCTGCGCCACCAGGCGCACCGCGACGGTGTCCAACTCGACGACACCGCGGCCTCGTTGGAGGCACTGGATCAGCTGGTGCCGCGCTGGCGGGACGACGCGGAGGTCCTGGAGTGGCTCGGCAACGACGCCGGGCTGTACCTCGGGACGGTGATCGTGCGGACCGTGGAGGGGGCGCGGTGGGAGATCCGGGCCGACGGGCAGCCGGTGATCCGGCTCGCCTCCGGCCGGGAGTTCGACGTGGTCGCCGACGGTCACGAGTGGGCGGCGAGCGGGGTGCCCGAACTCTCCCAGCTGTACGCCGAGGTGGCGGAGTCCTAGTGCGCTCACATAAGCGGGGCGTAAATACGGCTAATGCCCGAAAAGTGCGTGTCGTGTATTAACTCCACTCTTGTCTGGATAGTTTGCGGCGACCGCGACACAGCTGAGAGTGGGTAGGGCTGGGCATGGCCGTCGATCCGTTGATCGAGCTGCGTGACGTCAACAAGTACTACGGGGAGCTGCATGTCCTCCAGGACATCAACCTCACCGTCGGCAAGGGGGAGGTGGTCGTGGTCATCGGCCCGTCAGGGTCGGGAAAGTCGACACTGTGCAGGACGATCAACCGGCTGGAGACCATCCATTCCGGCGAGATCCAGCTGGACGGACAACCGCTGCCCGAAGAGGGCAAGGCCCTCGCCGGGCTCCGCGCCGAGGTCGGCATGGTCTTCCAGTCCTTCAACCTGTTCGCCCACAAGACCGTCCTGCAGAACATCTCGCTCGCGCAGACCAAGGTGCGGCGGCGCAAGAAGGACGAGGCCGATCAGCGCTCCCGTCAGCTGCTGGACCGGGTGGGCCTCGCCTCGCAGGCGGACAAGTACCCGGCGCAGCTCTCCGGCGGCCAGCAGCAGCGCGTGGCCATCGCCCGCGCCCTCGCCATGGAACCCAAGGCCCTGCTCTTCGACGAGCCGACCTCGGCCCTCGACCCGGAGATGATCAACGAGGTCCTGGAGGTCATGCAGCAGCTCGCGCGCGAGGGCATGACCATGGTCGTCGTCACCCACGAGATGGGCTTCGCCCGCTCCGCCGCCAACCGCGTGGTGTTCATGGCCGACGGCCGGATCGTCGAGGACCGCGCCCCCGAGGAGTTCTTCACCAACCCGAACAGCGAGCGCGCCAAGGACTTCCTCTCCAAGATCCTCAAGCACTGACCGGGGGAGCGCGACCATGTTCCGCACCGCAGGTGTGCGCGTCGGCACCGTCCTGTCCCACGTGCCCGCGCCGACGCCGCCCGCGCTCGACCGCCACCGGGCCGGCTCATGAACGTATCGACGGGACGCTTCTTCGGCGAAGGCGAGGGCTTGCGCCATGCCGACGGGCTCGCCGCGCCGGGGCTCGACTACGATGTGCCGTTCATCCCGGTGGCGTTGGTGCTCTCGCCGATCTGCGTCGGGGCCGTGGACGTCCGCGCGGCCGCCCCCGGGGCGCTGTCGCCTGGTGGGGGTCCCCCCACGGCCCCGAGACCGTAGGGGGGTGGCAGCTCACAGAGCCATACCCGCCCGGCGCCGGCCGGAGATCACTGCTCGCGCAGCGGAATCGACACGTACGACGGGTCGTTCGCCGGTGAGGAGAAGGTCAGCCTGGCGCCGGACGGGTTGTGCTCGATGTAGAGCGGGTCGACCGTGTCGACGACCAGGGCCAGCCGGTGCCCTGCCGGGACGTCGTAGGCCGTGGAGTACAGCTCCAGGTCGACGCCGAACGGCTTGCCGGGCGTTTGCCCGTGGAAGGTGTACGGCGCGTTGCTGACCAGCTTGCCGAGGCCGAGCGGCCCCACGTCGTAGAGGTAGGCGACGAGGGTGCCGCTCTCCTTGGTCGGAGTGACGGTGGTGTGCAACTTCGCCGTACCGCGCACCTGTTGGGCCGTCGGGTACTTCCCGGACTGCCAGACGGCCGCCCAGGCACGGGGGAGCAGGGGGATCGAGGCGACCGGGGGCAGCTGGGCGAGCTGGTCGAGGATGCTGGACAGGAAGACGATGCCGCCGTCGGCGCCCGAGTCGACGTTCGTGTGGATCGTGGTGGTGCCGGAGAGGTCGAGCTTCCTGGTGGTCGCGCCGACCGACTTCCAGTCCGGGTAGCCCTCGTAGCCGCCGCTCGAACGGGACTTGAGCTGGACCGGCTGCTCGCGGTCGATGCCGTTGTCCTCGCCCCTGAGGTAGTGGTCGAACCAGCGCTCGGTGTCGGTCCACACGTCGTTGGGCAGCCCGAGCAGGCCGGTCAGCTCGGCGGTCGCGTGGTCGCCGGGGCGGAACTCCAGTCTCTTCGGGCCGGTCAGCTTCTCGTAGAAGTCGGCGTACTGGTTGGGCGGGAAGATCGAGTCGCCCCAGGCGTTGGCCATCATGACCGCTGCGCCGTTGCTGTTCAGTTGGTCCACATAGGTAGCGGCTGAACGTTTCTTCCCCCAATTGATCATGTCCTGTTCCTTGGACAGGTCGGAGGCGTAGAAGTTGTCGAAGATCTCCCGGAGTTCGGCGCTCTGGCGGCCGGTGACGAGGCTCGCGCCGTCCAGCAGGGCCGAGGCCTGGACGTGCTGGGTGCGGCCGGAGTAGATCGAGTCGATCAGGTCGGCCCAGCCGCTGAGGGCGGCGACCGCCTTGACGCGCTTGTCCTGGGCGGCGGTGAGCAGGCTGATCCCGGCGCCGTAGGAGACGCCCGCCATGCCGACCTTGCGGGCGTCCGCGGGGGTGTTGGCGAGCGCCCAGTCGATGACCTTGCGGGCGTCGGCTATGTCGGGCGGGCCCGCTACTTCTATCTCCCCGCCCGATTGCCAGAAGCCGCGCACGTTGTAACTGAGCACCACATAGCCGGAGTCCGCGAGCTTCTGGGCCTGCGCGAAGTACTCGACCTGGGGCAGGCCCCAGCTCGTGGGCAGCACGAGCAGCGGGTAGGTGCGGCTGCCGTCGGCGCCGGCCGGGGTGACGACGTTCGCCTTGAGGACGGTGCCGCCCTCGCCGGAGATGTCGACGAACCGGACGCCGTTGCCGGCGGCCTGTGCGGCGGGGGCTGCACCGAGGACGCCACCGGCGATCAGGGTCGCGGAGGCGACGCCCACGGCGGTGGTGCGCAGGGCCTTGCGATCGTGTCCCACAGGTCACTCCTCACTCGTGTCAGTGCAAAGTGACCAGACGGTAACCTCGGGCTCTTACCCTAGGTAACCCGTCGGTAAGTTACGTGCCAGTAACGATTGTTGTCATGTGAATGAATTCAGGAGGCGCGGTGGGAGTTGCGAGGAGCCGCGGGTGTCGGCAGGGGAGCCTGTGCGGCTCGCGTCACGTCCGCGACCAGCTCGGCGACGTCCGGCCCGTACGCCTGTGAGTTGACCACCTTGAGCAGGAGCACGAACGCGTTGTTGCCGTACTTGCGGGCCAGGCGCTCGTGGTTGCGGGCGAGATAGCGGGTGGCGGCCTGGTTGGTGATCGCGGTCTGGCCGCAGAACAGGAAGACCGGCCGGGTCAGTCCGGGCTGTCCGGCGGTGAGCCGGGCCAGCAGGACGTGTTCGGACAGCCCCTTCTCCATCCGGTAGCGCTCGCTGCCGATCTGGAACGCCAGCCGGTCCGGGCCCGGTTCGGGGTCGGTGTTCACCCGCACCCCGGGCAGCATGGCGTGCATGTGCGCCGCCATCCGCCGGTTCGAGCCCGGACCGCCGACGCAGAACTCCGTGCGCTCCCCGAAGCCCTGCCGGGCCGCGTCCTGGGTGATGACCTCGGCGTGCGCACCGCAGTCCTTGATGAGGGCGGAGAGCTCCAGCAGGGCGAAGACGTCGTAACGGTGGACGGCCAGGTCGGGACTGCCCGCGTCACGGTTGACGACGAGCAGGGACTCGGAGTTGTCGGGCAGCCCGAAGAAGGCCTGCTTCCGCCGTAGCTTCCGCTTCCACAGATAGGTGCGGGCCACCCAGCCGAGTGCGGCGCTGATGCCCGCCGCCAGCACGCCCAGGACGATGTTGCGCACGTCGTCATTCATGGGCGCGCATGTTAGCGGGCCGACATGGCTGGTACGTACCGGTGTTCGAAGTG
The DNA here is from genome assembly GCF_040446465.1 of Streptomyces sp. RG80. Taxonomy (NCBI): domain Bacteria; kingdom Bacillati; phylum Actinomycetota; class Actinomycetes; order Kitasatosporales; family Streptomycetaceae; genus Streptomyces; species Streptomyces sp. RG80. The sequence goes on from NZ_JBEAAJ010000003.1 coordinate 680,520, forward strand.
TGGCGTTCTCATGTCGGGTGCCCTGAATGGGGCTGTCGGGCCCCCGGTGTTCTGGTTACGCTGCGCGGACGGTCCCGGCCTGGAGGTACGCATGCGTCGCCCTGTCGCGCGGAAACTTCTCGTCCTGGCGGTCTCGTCCGCCGTGGTCTCGGTCGGGGCGGCAGCGCCGCCGGGGGCCGCCTCCGGCTCCTCGACCCCGCAGAAGACACCCGTGGCCGTCGGCTACGGCGGTGCCGTCGCGAGCGTCGACGCCGACGCCTCCGCCGCCGGCATCGAGGTGCTCCGCAAGGGCGGCAACGCGGTCGACGCGGCCGTCGCCACGGCCGCCGCGCTCGGCGTCACCGAGCCCTACTCCTCCGGCATCGGCGGGGGCGGCTACTTCGTCTACTACGACGCGAAGTCCCGCAAGGTGCACACCATCGACGGACGCGAGACGGCCCCCCTGAGCGCCGGCTCCGACCTGTTCGTCGAGAACGGCAAGGCCCTCGCCTTCGCGGACGCCGTCAGCAGCGGACTGAGCGTCGGCACCCCGGGCACGCCCGCCACCTGGGCGACGGCCCTGGACAAGTGGGGCAGCAAAAGACTCGGCACCGTCCTGAAGCCCGCCGAACGGATCGCCCGCGACGGATTCACCGTCGACGACACCTTCCGCGCCCAGACCGCCCTCAACGAGACCCGGTTCCGCTACTTCCCGGACACCGCGAAGCTGTTCCTCCCGGGCGGGGCCCTCCCTGTCGTCGGCTCCACCTTCAAGAACCCCGACCTGGCCCGCACCTACGCCGAGTTGGGCAGGAAGGGCGTCGACGCGATCTACCGCGGCCGCCTCGGCGACGAGATCGTCGACACCGTCAACGAGCCGCCCGTGGACCCCGCCTCCGGCTGGAACGCCCGCCCGGGCGACCTGACGGAGAAGGACCTCGCCGCCTACCGCGCCAAGCTCCAGGCGCCCACGAAGACCACCTACCGCGGACTCGGCGTCTACTCCATCGCACCCTCCTCCTCCGGCGGCACGACCGTCGGCGAGGCCCTCAACATCCTGGAGAACACCGACCTCTCGAAGGCCAGCGAGGTCCAGTACCTGCACCGCTACATCGAGGCGAGCCGGATCGCGTTCGCCGACCGCGGGCGCTGGGTCGGCGACCCCGCCTTCGAGGACGTACCGGCCAGGGAACTGCTGTCGCAGAAGTACGCCGACTCCCGTGAGTGCCTCATCAAGGACGACGCGGTGCTGACCAGTCCCGTCGCGCCGGGCGATCCGCGGCACCCGGCGGCCTGCGCCTCGGGTGGTACGGCGGCGCCGACGACGTACGAGGGCGAGAACACCACGCATCTGACCGTGGCCGACAAGTGGGGGAACGTCGTCTCCTACACGCTCACCATCGAGCAGACCGGCGGCAGCGGGATCACCGTGCCCGGGCGGGGGTTCATCCTCAACAACGAGCTGACGGACTTCTCCTTCGTGCCCGCCAACCCGGCCGTGCACGACCCGAACCTGCCGGGGCCCGGCAAGCGGCCGCGGTCCTCGATCTCGCCGACGATCGTGCTGGACCGGCACAACAAGCCCGTGGTGGCGGTGGGTTCACCCGGCGGGGCGACGATCATCACCACCGTGCTCCAGGTGCTGACGGAGTTCCTCGACCGGGGGATGCCGCTGGTGGACGCGATCGCCGCGCCGCGGGCCAGCCAGCGCAACGCCGCGCAGACCGAGCTGGAGCCGGCCCTGTTCAACAACACCGGCCCCGACGGACTGAGGGCGCGACTGGAGGCCATCGGGCACTCGTTCAGGCTGAACGCGGAGATCGGCGCGGCGACCGGCGTACAGCGGCTGCCCGACGGCAAGTGGCTGGCGGCCGCCGAGACGGTACGGCGTGGCGGAGGCTCGGCGCAGGTGGTGCATCCGGCGCCGTAGTCACAACTCCGGTGCGGGCGGCTTGTCCTCGGTACGGAAGTCCAGCCGCCCGTCCGCCACGTCCACCGTCACCCGGCCGCCCTCGCCCACCCCGCCGTCGAGCAGCAGCCGGGAGAACCGGTTGTCGACCTCCCGCTGGATCGTGCGGCGCAGCGGGCGGGCGCCGTACTCCGGCTGGTAGCCGCGGCGGGAGAGCCAGTCGACGGCCGCGTCGGTGAAGTCGGCCGTGATGCCCTGGGCGTGCAGCATGCGACGGGTACGGTCCAGCAACAGGTTGGTGATCTGCCGCAGTTGCTCCTCCGTGAGCTGACGGAAGACGACGATCTCGTCGATGCGGTTGAGGAACTCCGGGCGGAAGTGCTCCCGCAGCGGGCGCAGCACCTGCTCGCGGCGCGCCTCCTCGTCGGCCTCGGCGCCGCCCGGGCCGAAGCCGATGCCGGCGCCCCGGCGGTTGATCGCCTCGGAGCCGAGGTTGCTGGTCATCACCACGACCGTGTTGGTGAAGTCGACCGTGCGGCCCTGGGAGTCGGTGAGCCGGCCGTCGTCGAGGACCTGGAGCAGGATGTTGAAGACGTCCGGGTGCGCCTTCTCCACCTCGTCGAAGAGCAGCAGCGAGTACGGGTGCCTGCGCACCACCTCGGTGAGCTGGCCGGCCTCCTCGTGGCCGACGTATCCGGGCGGGGCGCCCACCAGGCGGCTGACGGTGTGGCGTTCCTGGTACTCGCTCATGTCCAGGCGGACCATGCGCTCCTCGCTGCCGAACAGGGCGGCGGCCAGGGCGCGGGCCAGTTCGGTCTTGCCGACTCCGGTCGGGCCGAGGAACAGGAAGCTGCCGATCGGACGGTCGGGGCCGGCGAGCCCGGCACGGGAGCGCATGACCGCCTCGGCGACCACGCTCACCGCCTCCTCCTGTCCGACGACCCGCTCGTGGAGGTGCTCCTCCAGACCGAGCAGGCGTTCCTTCTCCTCCTGGGTGAGGCTGGCGACCGGGATGCCCGTCTGCCGCGACACCACCTCGGCGATGGCCTCCGCTGTCACCTCCAGGTGCCGGCCCTCGTCGGCCTCGACCTGCCCGGTGGCCTCGTCGATCCTGCGCTTCAACTCCGTGATCCGGTCGCGCAGTTGCATGGCCTGTTCGTAGCTCTCGTCCGCGACCGCCTGGTCCTTGTCCCGGGCGAGCTGCTCGACCTCGCGCTCCAGGGCGCGTACGTCGGTTCCCTTGGTGCGGGCCCGCAGCCGGACCCGGGCGCCGGCCTGGTCGATCAGGTCGATGGCCTTGTCGGGCAGGCGCCGGTCGGTGAGATAGCGGTCGGACAGCTCGACGGCGGCCACCAGCGCCTCGTCGGCGTAGCGGACCTGGTGGTGGGCCTCGTAGCGGTCGCTCAGTCCGCGCAGGATCTCCAGGGCGTCCGCGACGGACGGCTCGGGGACCAGGATCGGCTGGAAGCGGCGGGCCAGCGCCGCGTCCTTCTCGATCCGGCGGAACTCCTCCAGGGTGGTCGCGCCGACGATGTGCAGCTCGCCCCGGGCCAGGGCGGGCTTGAGGATGTTGCCGGCGTCCATGGAGGCGGCCTCGCCGCCCCCGCCCGCGCCGACGACGGTGTGCAGTTCGTCGATGAAGACGATCAACTCGTCGGAGTGGGCCCGGATCTCACCCACGATGGAGTTGAGCCGCTCCTCGAAGTCACCCCGGTAGCGGGTGCCCGCGACCACCCCGGTCAGGTCCAGGGCGACGACGCGGCGCCCGCTGAGCACGTCCGGGACGTCGCTCTCGGAGATCCGCTGCGCGAGCCCCTCCACGATGGCCGTCTTGCCGACGCCCGCGTCACCGATCAGCACCGGGTTGTTCTTGCCGCGCCGGGAGAGCACCTCGATGGTCTGCTCGATCTCCTCGTCGCGCCCGATCACCGGGTCGATACGGCCCTGCTGGGCGAGCTCGGTGAGGTCGCGGCTGTACTTGTCGAGCGTCGGGGTGCCCGTGTGGCGGGGCGCCTCGGGGCGGGGCTGTCCGGTGTCCTGCGCCGTCTCGGGCGGCAGGCCGGTCGGCGCGAAGTGGGCCGAGTTGAGGATGTGCCCGGCCGCCGAGTCGGGGTTGGCGGCCAGCGCGCTCAGGACGTGCTCGGGGCCGATGTAGCCGGTGCCGCGCGCCCGGGCCAGGTCGTGGGCGTCCAGCAGGGCGCGCTTGGCGGCCGGGGTCAGGGAGAGCGAGGTCGGCGGCGGGGCCTCGCCCGGCGGGTGCTGCACCGGGCCGGACCGCTCGTCGATCTCCTCGGCGAGCTCGTCGGGGTCCGCGCCGGCCCGGCTGAGCAGCGTCCGGGTCGGCTCGGCGGACAGGGCCGCCCGCAGCAGGTGCTGGGTGTCCAGGTCCCGGCTGCCGTGCTCGGCGGCGTACTGGGCGGCGCCCCGGACCAGTTCCCGGGCGGGCTGGCTGAGCAGCCGTCCGATGTTGATCTGCCGGGGGCCGGGGCGGGGTCCGCCGAAGAACCGGGCGAGGAACTCGCCGAAGGGGTCGTAGCCTTCCGATCCATTGAAACCGCTGGTCATGGCCGTTCCCATCCGGCTTCCCCGCAGGGCCCGGGGACGCCCTCGCCGATCGACGTGCCGGGGTCGGGTAACCCGCGCGGGAGCCGGTTACACCTCTGGCCCGTCCTCGCCCAGCCGACCCACCTGTGCGGCGGGCCAGGTGTACTCGACCTCGTCCACCACGAGGTCCGGGGCGAGCCGCAGCGGGCGTTCGGCCGTGCGCAGGCCGCCTTGGCGCTCGTAGAACACGATCGCACGATCGTTGCCCCGCAGCACCTCCAGGAAGACGTCCCGGCCCGGGTGCGCGGCGGCCGCCCAGCCGAAGCCGCGGCGCAGCAGCCGGCGGCCGAGGCCGGTGCCGACGCGGTCCGGGTGGACGTGCAGGTTGTCGACGTGGACCCGGCCGTCCGCCGTGGCGCACAGATACACGAATCCGCACAGGTCGCCGTCCTGGTACGTGGTCAGCAGCAGACGGTCGGGTGCGGGGGCTGCGGTCCTGTCCCGCCACTTGCGCCGGTGCTCCTCGGCCACGGGGCCGTGCAGATATGCGGCGGGCAGCAGCGCGGCGTACGCACTGCGCCAGCTGGCCGTGTGCAGCGCGGCGACGGTATCGGCGTCGGCGGCGGTGCCCCTTCTGATCAGCATGGGGCAGGGTAACCGCCGGGCGCGGTACGGCAGTACGGCCGTCTCCTCGGCGGCAGCGGCCCTCGGTTCGTGCGTGCCGTCAGTCCGCGCGGGCCGTCAGGATGCGCGGGCCCGCGTCCGTGATCGCCACCGTGTGCTCGGCGTGTGCCGCGCGCGAACCGTCGTTGGTGCGCAGGGTCCAGCCATCCACATCCGCGTGGTAGCCGTCCGTGCCGCCACCGATCAGCATCGGCTCGATCGCCAGGACCATGCCGTGGCGCAGCTTCATGCCCCGCCCGGGACGGCCCTCGTTGGGGACCCCGGGGTCCTCGTGCATACGGCGGCCGATGCCGTGTCCGCCGAAGTCCTCCGGGATGCCGTAACCACCGGCGCGGCACACCGTGCCGATGGCGTGCGCGATGTCGCCGATGCGGTTGCCGACGACGGCCGCCTCGATGCCGGCGGCGAGGGCGCGCTCCGCCGTCTCGATCAGGCGTACGTCGGCCGGGCGCGGGGTCCCCACCGTGAAGCTGAGTGCCGAGTCACCGACCCAGCCGCCCAGTTCGGCGCCGAAGTCCATCGAGACGAGGTCGCCGTCGCGCAGCCGGTAGCGGGTCGGGATGCCGTGCACGATCGCGTCGTTCACCGAGGCGCACAGGACGGCCGGGAACGGGGTCGGCGCGAAGGAGGGCCGATAGCCGAGGAAGGGTGAGGTCGCGCCCGCCCCGCGCAGCACGTCGTGTGCCACCTCGTCCAGCTCCAGCAGGGAAACGCCCACGTCAGCGGCTTTGCGTACGGCCGTGAGGGCCCGTCCCACGACCTGGCCCGCCGCGTACATGGCGTCGATCGATGTGTCTGTCTTCAGCTCCACCATGCCAATTACTATACCGGTATTAGAATGGGCGCATGGTGCGCACCCCCCTGACCCCCGAAGAGCGTGAACGCGGCGAGCGGCTCGGCCGGCTGCTGCGTGAGACGCGCGGCGACCGCAGCATGGCCGAGGTCGCGGCCCGTGCGGGCATCTCCGCCGAGACCCTCCGCAAGATCGAGACCGGCCGGGCGCCGACCCCCGCCTTCTTCACGGTCGCCGCACTGGCGGGCGTCCTCGGACTGTCCATGGACGAACTCGCGGCGAGGTGCGCACTGGTGGTCGTCTGAACCCGTGCCTCCCGGCGGCGCACAGCCTGGCGCCGGGTGGGCGGGGATCTTTGCGTCCGGTTCGAAAAGCCGCTGTAGCCGCGCCGTAACACAACTGGTGTTTTCTTCGGAGCGGAGTAATCCGGTCTGGCGGGAGTCGAGTGATGGCAGTGGACCAACTCCCGGGCCGGGTACGGGAGTTCGTGAACTATCTGAACGGTCTGCTGGCGCGCCTCGATCAGGGCGGCGGCTGGTGCGCGGTGTTCTGGCAACGCGACCCCGACGGTATGCGGGCCTGTCTCGAGGGGCGTGAGGTGCCGCCCTGGGACGTGGTGGAGGCGCTGCTTCAGGATCTGGCCACCGAGTACGGCCCGGAAGTGGCCGCGGCCGAGGCCGAACAGGCCCGCGCCCTGCACACCGAGGCGCTGGCCGCGTACGACGCCCGCCCCGGCGGCCGGGACGAACTCGGCGACCGGCTCGACGTCATGCTCCGCGAGCAGCGGTACGCCGCCGAACGCCAAACCCAGTTGGGGCACGCGCTGGCCGCCGCCACCACCCGGGAGGAGGCCGACGTGCTCCGCCTCGACCTCGCCTGGGCCCGCGACGACCACGAGCGGGCGACCGTCCGGTGCGCCGAACTCCGGTCCCGTATGCAGCGACTGGACAGCCGCTCGGCGGAGGGCCGGGCCCAGGCGATCCGCCGCGGCCGCATCGGCGGGGTGTTCCGCATCGAGAGCGAGTACGGCCCGGGCGAGGTGGAGGAGTACGGCGACCGGTCCCCGAGCATGCCGCAGCAGCGTGACGCGTCCACGGCGGGACCGGCGCGAGTCGCCACGCCCGAGTGGGCCGTCGAGCCGGGGCACCCCGCCGCCGGCCCGAGCGCCGACACCGGGTCCGCCGATCCGGCCACCGCTTCGGCCCCTGCCGCTCCCGCCCCGGAACCCGCCCCCAAGCAGCGCAAACGCCGCCGCGGCAGTGCCCGCTTCGCAGGCGGCGCCGAGGAGGAGGCCGCCCCCGTCGTCGTACCGCCCGCCGCCGCGCCCGCACTGCCCGCGCCCGCCGCCCGCAGCCGCCGTACGCCACGCGGTGCCCGGTTCGCCGGGGCCGCCGGGCAGGCCGAGGCGCGGCCCGAGCCGCAGGCGCAGTCGGTGGACGCGGGAGCCGGGCGGGAGGTCGTACAGGTCGTCGAGGCGCTGGTGCGGCTGCGCGCGGAGGGGCGCAGCGGGGAGGCGCACGCCCTGCTCGTCGAGGCCGCCCACTGGCCCGCCGCCCGTTTTCCGCTGCTCGCCGCCGAGCTCCAGCGCGCGGGGCTCGGGCACGACTGGGCGAGCCTGCTCTGGGAGGCCGCCTCGCTGCCCGCCGAGCGGCTGGTCGCGGCGGCGGACGCGCTGGTCGAGGCCGGGCGCGGGAGCGACGGGGAGCAGATCCTGCGGCAGGGCGTGGCCCGGCCCGCCGAGGAGATCGGGGCCGCCGTGCTGGGTCTGGTCACCGAGGGCCGCCGCCGTGAGGTGAGTGCGCTGCTCGACGCGTACGTCCGCGTCCGCACCCCGGAGGAGGCCGCCCGCAGCGCCGCACCCGGCCCGCAGACCCTCGTACCGCTGCTGCTGGAGGCCGCCCGGGGTGTCTCTGAGGAGCGCCACTGGGACCTCGTCCACGCGCTCAGGGTCGCCGGATTCACGGCCTGAGCGGGCCGGAGGGCCCCTGCGGCAAGGTCTCCTGCCCACCCCGCCGCTCACCCACGAGAGTGTGAAACGTGATCGACTCAGCGGGTTAACGACGATGGTCTTGGCAAGGCTGTCGGGGAGGCTTACTTTCGACCCTCTACGGCCTGCATCTACGGGCGTAGAGGCTCTGAGGTCCCGTCGAAGGAGCAGCTCATGGCCAACGTCGTACGTGCCGCTCTGGTCCAGGCCACCTGGACCGGCGACACCGAGTCCATGGTGGCGAAACACGAGGAGCACGCCCGGGAGGCGGCCCGGCAGGGCGCGAAAGTCATCGGGTTCCAGGAAGTGTTCAACGCGCCCTACTTCTGTCAGGTCCAGGAGCCCGAGCACTACCGCTGGGCCGAGCCGGTGCCCGACGGACCGACCGTGGTCCGTATGCAACGGCTCGCCCGCGACACCGGCATGGTGATCGTGGTGCCGGTCTTCGAGGTCGAGCAGTCCGGCTTCTACTACAACACCGCGGCCGTGATCGACGCCGACGGCACCTTCCTCGGCAAGTACCGCAAGCACCACATCCCCCAGGTCAAGGGATTCTGGGAGAAGTACTACTTCAAGCCGGGCAACCTCGGCTGGCCGGTCTTCGACACGGCCGTCGGCAAGGTCGGCGTCTACATCTGCTACGACCGGCACTTCCCGGAGGGCTGGCGGCAACTCGGCCTCAACGGCGCCCAGTTGGTCTACAACCCCTCGGCCACCCACCGTGGGCTCTCGGCCCACCTGTGGCGTCTGGAACAGCCCGCGGCGGCCGTCGCCAACGAGTACTTCGTCGGCGCGATCAACCGGGTCGGCGTCGAGGAGTACGGCGACAACGACTTCTACGGCACCTCCTACTTCGTCGACCCGCGCGGCCAGTTCGTCGGGGACACCGCGAGCGACAAGGAGGAGGAACTCATCGTCCGGGACCTCGACTTCGACCTCGTCGAAGAGGTACGGCAGCAGTGGGCCTTCTACCGCGACCGCAGGCCCGACGCCTACGAAGGGCTGGTGCAGCCGTGACCGACAAGGACCTGCTGGGCCGCCACCGGGCCGTCCTGCCCGACTGGCTCGCCCTCTACTACCGGGACCCGCTGGAGATCACCCACGGCGAGGGCCGCCACGTCTGGGACGCCGCGGGCAACAAGTACCTCGACTTCTTCGGCGGCATCCTCACCACGATGACCGCGCACGCGCTGCCCGAGGTCACCAAGGCGGTCGCCGAACAGGCCGGGCGGATCATCCACTCCTCCACCCTCTACCTCAACCGGCCGATGGTCGAACTGGCCGAGCGCATCGCCCAGTTGTCCGGCATCCCCGACGCCCGCGTCTTCTTCACCACCTCCGGCACCGAGGCCAACGACACCGCCCTGATGCTCGCGACGACCTACCGGCGCAGCAACACGATCCTGGCGATGCGCAACAGCTACCACGGCCGCTCCTTCAGCGCGGTCGGTATCACCGGCAACCGCGGCTGGTCCCCGACCTCGCTGTCCCCGCTCCAGACGCTGTACGTCCACGGCGGCGTCCGTACGCGCGGCCCGTACGCCTCGCTCGGCGACGACGAGTTCATCGCGGCCTGCGTCGACGACCTGACCGACCTGCTCGGCCACATCCGCCCGCCCGCCGCCCTGATCGCCGAGCCGATCCAGGGCGTCGGCGGCTTCACCTCACCGCCGGACGGTCTGTACGCCGCCTTCCGCGAGGTGCTCGCCGAGCGCGGCATCCTGTGGATCGCCGACGAGGTGCAGACCGGCTGGGGCCGCACCGGCGACCACTTCTGGGGCTGGCAGGCCCACGACCGCAGCGGCCCGCCCGACATCCTCACCTTCGCCAAGGGCATCGGCAACGGCATGTCCATCGGCGGGGTCGTGGCCCGCGCCGAGATCATGAACTGCCTGGACGCCAACAGCATCTCCACGTTCGGCGGCACCCAGGTCACCATGGCGGCGGGCCTCGCCAACCTGTCGTATCTGCTGGAGCACGACCTCCAGGGCAACGCCCGGCGGGTCGGCGGCCTCCTCATCGAGCGGCTGCGGGCCGTCGCCGCCCAGATCCCCGGCGTACGGGAGGTGCGCGGGCGCGGGCTGATGATCGGTATCGAGCTCGTCAAACCCGGCACCGACCAGGCCGACCCGGACGCCGCGTCCGCCGTGCTGGAGGCGGCCCGCGAGGGCGGGCTGCTGCTCGGCAAGGGCGGCGGCCACAACACCAGCGCCCTGCGCGTCGCACCCCCGCTGTCCCTGACCGTCGCGGAGGCCGAGGAGGGCGCCGCGATCCTCGAGAACGCTCTGAGGAGCATCCAGTAGCAGCAGCCTGAGCAAGGGAACCACCGCCATGACCACCACCTTGGACCACCTGGAACCGGCCCTGTCCGTCCGCCAGGTCCTCACCCTGGAACGGGTGCTCGCCGGGGAGCCCGAGGTGGTGGCCGGCGCGGCCCAGCTCGACCGGGCCGTGCGCTGGGTGCACGTCGCCGAGGCGCCCGACGTCGGCGTCATGCTCACCGGCGGGGAGATGGTCCTGACCACTGGCGTGCTGCTCGCCGGTGACGAGGGCGCGCAGGCCGAGTACATCCAGTCCCTGCACCGCGCGGAGGCGGCCGCGGTCGTGCTGGGCCTGGGGCGGGCGTTCCCGGCGCCGCCGGACGTGATGCGCCGGGCGGCCGAGCGGTGCGGGCTGCCCATGGTGGTCCTCCACCGGCCCTTCCCCTTCGCCGAGCTGACCGAGGAGGTCCAATCCCGGCTCGTACGGCGGAAGTTCGCCGCGGTCAGCCTCTCCGAGGCCGTACGCACCGCCCTCACCGGCCTCATCACCGCGGGCGCCCCGCTGCAACGCCTGCTGGACGAGGTCGCCCAGCACAGCGCCTGCCCGGTCGTCGTCACCAATCTCGCCCACCGGGTCCTCGCCACGGCGGGGGAGCGGCCGGCCGTCGACGACGTGCTGCGCGACTGGGAGCGCATCGCCCGGCAGGCCGGCGGCAGCGAGGGCGACGGCTGGATCCGCGCCGAGTTGGGCGGACGCGGGGAGCGATGGGGCCAGATCCTGCTCTGTGGGTACCGCGGGGACACCGCCACCGGGCGGCTCCTCGCCGACCGGGCCGCCGAGGCTCTCGTACTGCACCGCATGCTCGCCGGGAACTCCGCCCACACCTGGGAGGAGCAGTCCGCGCAGAGCCTGCTGACCGACCTGGTCAGCGGGGTCGTACCGGCACGGCAGCTGCTTCCGAGGGCGCGGGCGGCCGGGCTGCCCGTCAACCGGCGGACGTTCGTGCCGTTGGTCGTACGGGACAGTGATCCGGCCGAACTCGACCGGGTGCTACGCCTGTTGGGGCTGTCCGGAATCGTCGCCGAACTCGCCGACGGGGCGACCGCCGTGCTGCTGAGTCTGGCCCGGGACCAGGACGCCTCGGTCCTGACGGCGAACTTCGCGGCCCGGCTGCCGGACACGGTGGTGGCGGCCGCCGACCCGCGTACGGCGTGGGACGACGTCCCCACCGGGATGCGCGAGGCCCAGCATGTCGCGGACGCCGTCGCGTCCGGAGTACTCGACCTCCCGGCTGTCGTACGCCTCAAGGACGTTCATCTGCGGGGCCTGATACGGCTGTTGCGCGACGACCCGCAGGTGCAGTCCTTCGCGGAGCGGGAACTGGACGGGCTGCTGTGCGACTCGGGCTCCGGGGATGGCCTGCTCGCCGTCCTGCGGACGTATCTCGCCACCGGCCGCAACAAGTCCCGCACCGCCCAGCTGCACCACGTCTCCCGGCCCGCGCTGTACCGCCGGCTCGAAGCGATCCAGGGGCGGCTCGGTGTCGACCTCGATGACTTCGAACAGGCCGCCTCGGTGCACATCGCACTCCTCGCGCACGACGCGCAACAGGGCTGAAACATGCCACGACCTGGGAAAACGGCGGTGAAACATGGGCCCACGAGAGGGTGACACCGTGGCACGCCGCACGCCCGCAGACGTGACACCGTGCAACTCAAAGCCTGTTTTCGGACTTCCTACTCTTCTCGCACACCGAGTGACCGGAGGTCCCGATGAGCAGAGTGATCCGCGCCGCCCTCTTCCAGACCGCGTGGACGGGCGACAAGGAATCGATGATCCAGGTACACGAGCAGGCGGCCCGCGACGCGGCCGCGCAGGGTGCTCAGGTCCTGTGCTTCCAGGAGCTGTTCTACGGGCCGTACTTCTGCCAGGTCCAGGACAAGGCGTTCTACGAGTACGCGGAAGCGATCCCGGACGGGCCGATCGTCAAGCGATTCCAGGCGCTGGCCAAGGAGTTGGGCATCGTCCTGATCCTGCCCATGTACGAGGAGGAGCAGCCCGGCGTCCTCTACAACACCGCCGCCGTGATCGACGCGGACGGCTCGTACCTCGGCAAGTACCGCAAGCACCACATCCCCCAAGTCCCGGGATTCTGGGAGAAGTTCTACTTCCGTCCCGGCAACCTGGGCTGGCCGATCTTCGACACGGCCGTCGGGAAGATCGGCGTCTACATCTGCTACGACCGGCACTTCCCGGAGGGCTGGCGGGCGTTGGGCCTGGCCGGTGCCGAGATCGTCTTCAACCCGTCGGCGACCTCGCGCGGCCTGTCCGCCTACCTGTGGCAGCTGGAGCAGCCTGCGGCGGCCGTCGCCAACGAGTACTTCGTCGGCGCGATCAACCGGGTCGGCGTGGAGGAGCTGGGCGACAACGACTTCTACGGGACGACGTACTTCGTCGACCCGGAGGCCCAGTTCGTGGGCGAGGTGGCGAGCGACAAGGAGACCGAGCTGGTCGTGCGCGACCTCGACCTCAACAAGCTCCGCGAAGTGCGCGACCGCTGGCAGTTCTTCCGGGACCGCCGCCCCGACGCGTACGCCCCGCTGACGGCTCCATAGAACCGACCGCCACACCCGCGCCCCTCAGGGGCGCGGGGAACTGCGCGACCAGCCACATCCGACCCGCACCTTCAGACAACCGAACGGAGCGTGAACCCATGGTCGGCCGTACCCTCATCCGCGGTGGTCTCGTCATCACCGCGTCCGACGAGATCCACGCCGACGTCCTGATCGAGGACGGCCGTATCGCCGCTCTCGCGGCCTCCGGCACCCCGGCCGCCGAGGCCTGGAGTGCCGAGCGGGTCATCGACGCCACGGGCAAGTACGTCATCCCGGGTGGCGTCGACGCCCACACCCACATGGAGCTGCCCTTCGGCGGCACCTTCGCCTCCGACACCTTCGAGACCGGCACCCGGGCCGCCGCCTGGGGCGGTACGACGACGATCGTCGACTTCGCCGTGCAGAGCGTCGGCCACTCCCTGCGCGAGGGCCTGGACGCCTGGCACGCCAAGGCGGAGGGCAACTGCGCGATCGACTACGCCTTCCACATGATCGTCTCCGATGTGAACCAGGAGACGCTCAAGGAGATGGACCTGCTGGTGGAGGAGGGCGTCACCTCCTTCAAGCAGTTCATGGCGTACCCCGGCGTCTTCTACAGCGACGACGGTCAGATCCTGCGCGCCATGCAGCGCTCCGCCGACAACGGCGGCCTCATCATGATGCACGCCGAGAACGGCATCGCGATCGACGTGCTGGTCGAGCAGGCGCTGGCGCGTGGCGAGACCGACCCGCGGTACCACGGCGAGGTCCGCAAGGCCCTGCTCGAAGCCGAGGCCACCCACCGCGCCATCAAGCTCGCGCAGGTCGCCGGAGCACCTCTCTACGTCGTGCACGTCTCGGCCATGGAGGCAGTGGCCGAGCTGGCGCGGGCGCGTGACGAGGGGCTCAACGTCTTCGGCGAGACCTGCCCGCAGTACCTGTTCCTGTCGACCGACAACCTCGCCGAGCCCGACTTCGAGGGCTCGAAGTACGTGTGCAGCACCCCGCTGCGGCCCAAGGAGCACCAGGCCAAGCTGTGGCAGGGCCTCAGGACCAACGACCTCCAGGTCGTCTCCACCGACCACTGCCCCTTCTGCTTCGTCGGCCAGAAGGAACTCGGCCGCGGCGACTTCTCGAAGATCCCCAACGGTCTGCCGGGCGTCGAGAACCGCATGGACCTGCTCCACCAGGCCGTCGTCGACGGGCACATCAGCCGCCGTCGCTGGATCGAGATCGCCTGCGCCACCCCGGCCCGGATGTTCGGCATGTACCCGAAGAAGGGCACCATCGCCCCCGGCGCCGACGCGGACGTCGTCATCTACGACCCGCACGCCGAGCAGATCATCTCCGCCGAGACGCACCACATGAACGTCGACTACTCGGCGTACGAGGGCAAGCGCCTCACGGGCCGGGTCGAGACGGTCCTGTCGCGCGGCGAACTCGTCATCACCGAGCGGGAGTACACCGGGCACGCCGGGCACGGCACGTACACCCCGCGCTCCACCTGTCAGTACCTCAACTAGGAGTGGCGCACATGGACTTCGGACTCGTCCTGCAGACCGACCCGCCGGCCTCGAAGGTCGTCAGCCTGATGAAGCGGGCCGAGCGCAACGGCTTCACGTACGGCTGGACCTTCGACTCCGCCGTGCTCTGGCAGGAGCCGTTCGTGATCTACAGTCAGATCCTGGCCAACACCAGCAAGTTGACGGTCGGGCCGATGGTCACCAACCCGGGCACCCGTACCTGGGAGGTCACCGCCTCCACGTTCGCCACCCTCAACGACATGTTCGGCAACCGCACGGTCTGCGGCATCGGCCGTGGCGACTCCGCGATGCGTGTCGCGGGCCGCACCCCGAACACCCTGGCCCGGATCAGCGAGGCCATGAAGGTCATCAAGGCGCTCGGCTCCGGTCAGGAGGCCGACCTCGGCGGCACGGTGATCAAGTTCCCCTGGATCAAGGAGGACGCCCAACTCCCCGTATGGATGGCCGCGTACGGGCCGAAGGCGCTGAAGATGACCGGTGAGGAGGCGGACGGGTTCATCCTCCAGCTCGCCGACCTCTACCTCACCGAGTACATGGTGAAGGCGGTCAAGGACGCCGCCGTCGCCGCCGGACGCGATCCGTCCGAGGTGAAGATCTGCGTCGCCGCCCCCGCCTACGTCACCGAGGACGACTCGCCCGAAGCCCTCGCCCACGCGCGGGAGCAGTGCCGCTGGTTCGGCGGGATGGTCGGCAACCACGTGGCCGACCTGGTCTCCAAGTACGGCGAGCACTCCGCCGCCGTACCCGACGAACTCACCGACTACATCAAGGCCCGCGAGGGGTACGACTACTCCCACCACGGCCGCGCCGACAACCCCGACACCGCCTTCGTGCCCGACGAGATCGTCGACCGGTTCTGCCTCATCGGGCCGGTGGAGAAGCACATCGAGAAGCTGAACGCCCTGCGCGAGCTCGGCGTCGACCAGTTCGCCGTCTACGACATGCACGACGCGCAGGAGACCGTCATCGACGCCTACGGCTCGAAGGTGATCCCCGCCGTCAACGCCTGACCCCTGTAAGCCAGTTCGACCCGACCCCCCACACCTTGTCTCCCCTTCCCGCCGTCCCGGGGAGGGGTGGCGAAGCCGGGGCACCTGCCCGCCCCGGCTTCGCCCAAGGCCCCCGCACGGCCTATCCCGTCCCGCTCTTATCGATTGGCCTGCCCATGACCGACACAGTCCCCACGGGGTCGCCGATATCCCAGTCAGCCGGCCCCGACGGCCGGATCGAACTCAGCCCCGGTGCCTACCCCGCCGACAGTCCCTTCGCCAACGAGGACCTGCGCCCCGTACCGGTCTCCGAACGCAAGTGGACGACGTACAACTTCGCGGCGCTGTGGATCTCCATGGCCCACTGCATCCCCAGCTGGACCCTGGCCTCCGGCCTGGTCGCGCTCGGCATGGACTGGAAGCAGGCCGTCTTCACCATCGCCCTGGCCAACATCATCGTGCTGCTGCCGATGCTGGCCACCGGGCACGCCGGACCCAAGTACGGCATCCCGTTCCCGGTCCTCGCCCGGGCCTCCTTCGGGCTGCGCGGCGCCAACATCCCGGCGCTGATCCGGGCGGCCGTGGCGTGCGGCTGGTTCGGCATCCAGACCTGGATCGGCGGCAGCGGCATCTTCGCGCTGGGCTCCAAACTGACCGGCGGGCACTGGGAGAACGCGGGGAAGATCGCCGGGAACCCGTGGCCGCTGTGGCTGTGCTTCCTGCTCTTCTGGGCGCTCCAGATCGCCATCATCTACCGCGGCATGGACTTCCTGCGGCACTTCGAGAACTGGGCCGCGCCCTTCGTCATCGTCGGCGCGCTCGTGCTGCTGGCCTGGATCGCGGTCAAGGCCGACGGCTTCGGCGCGCTGCTCGACCAGCCCTCCAAGCTCGGCTGGGGCCCGGACTTCTGGCCGGTCTTCTTCCCCTCACTGATGGGCATGATCGGCTTCTGGGCGACGCTGTCGCTCAACATCCCCGACTTCACCCGCTTCGGCGCCAGCCAGAAGGCGCAGACCTGGGGTCAGTCGCTGGGACTTCCCACGACCATGACGCTGTTCGCGGTCCTCGCCGTGCTGGTCACCTCCGGCTCCGAGGTCGTCTACGGCACCGCGATCTGGGACCCGGTGGAGCTGGCCGCCAAGGCCGACAACGCCTTCGGACTGCTCTTCGCCCTGATCATCGTGCTGGTCGCGACCATCTCCGTGAACATCGCGGCGAACGTCGTCTCACCGGCGTACGACCTGGCGAACCTGGCGCCGAAGCTCATCAACTTCCGTACGGGCGCCCTGATCACGGGCGTCGTCGGCATCCTGATCTTCCCGTGGAAGCTGATCTCCACGCCCGAGTTCTACATCTTCACCTGGCTCGGCGTGGTCGGCGGTCTGCTCGGCACGGTCGCGGGCATCCTCATCGCCGACTACTGGATCGTGCGCCGTACGGTCCTGCACCTGGCGGACCTGTACACGCCCGGCGGCCGCTACTGGTACTCGGGCGGCTGGAACTGGCGGGCCATCGCCGCCTTCGTGGTCGGCGGTCTGCTCGCGGTCGGCGGGTCGTACTCGGCCGTCGGCGCGGACGGGGCCAAGACGGGGCCGTTCCCGACGGACGGGCTGATCCCGTTCCTCAAGCCGCTGGCCGACTACGGCTGGGCCGTGGGCCTGGGCGCCTCGATGGTGCTGTACCTCGCGCTGATGCTGCCGAAGGGCAGGGAGCAGGAAGGCCTCAAGGTCTGACGCGGAGGGAGGGCGGCCGGTGCTACCGGCCGTCCTCCAGCGCCGCCACCGCGTCCTTCGCCGCCTTGATGGCGCCCTTGTTGATGACGTCGGTGTCGGGCGCCTTCTTCGACTCGAAGTCGCTGCCGTTGTAGGTGACGACCACCAGCGCGTTGGACGCCTGCACGATCACCACGCCCTCACGCGTCTGCTGCTTGTCCTCCGTGGTGACGTTCACGATGGAGTAGCCCTGGTCGCCCAGGCCCGGGACGTCCCCGCCGCCGCTCTTCTCCTTGACGCGTTCCTTGTACGTCGACCGCGCCGCCTCGTCCGAGTCCGTGATCTCGAAGGACACGTCCAGCCAGCGGTAGTCGTAGCCCTTGAGCGCGTTCCAGGAGCAGGTGCGGCGCAGCTTGGTGTCCGTCGACGGGATCTCCTTGCCGGCCGTCTTGGCGCCCGGAACCAGCGACTTGACGGTCTTGGCGGTGATGCTGCCGCACGGCGAGGGGGAGGCGGCGTACGCCTTCGAGGCCGCCGCGGTCGCCGGCGCCGAGGCGGACCGGGTGCCGCCGCCGCTGTTCGACGCGGAGTCGTTGTCCGCGCTCGGGGCGGGGCCGGAGGAGAGCGACCAGCCCGCGGCGGCGAGCACGACGACCGGGGACAGACGCGCGGTCAGGGCGAGCGGCAGAGGCAGGGAACGCACAGGCGCACTTTTCCGTGGGGGACGGTGCGGAGGGGGTCCGCACTGCGGACGGGACGCCAGTGTCACACGACTCCCTGTGGGGCGGTAGTGCCAACTCGCTCCGTGCACACGCCGTGTATGTGGGGTGACCATGCAGGGGTGTTGACGTGCCGTGTGTCCAGTTATGTCCGCACGGTGCCGCGGGCGAACGCCGATTCGATCCGGTCGACCGCCAGAAAAGCCCCGTATGCCACGAGATGCACCAGACAGTGATCGGTGTGCTCCGGGCGGCGCCACGCGGCCACGTCCTCGTCCGTGATCCGGTACGGGGCGAGAGCGGCCAGCAGCGCCAGCCGGGCCCCAGGTCGCTCGCGCCGGTCGGGGAAGACGTCGGAGCCGAGGGGCGGGTGCGCCCCGTCCCAGTCCTGGAGGGCCTCCTCCACGAGATCCTGGTCGTCGGCGTCGAGCAGGCTGCCGCCCGCCATGGCCGCCCTGAGCAGCGCCGCGTACGCCGGACCGACGGTCGTGCCGCCCGCCCACGCGGGGGACTCGCCGGGGTCGGGGAGGTCCAGCAGGTCCAGCGCGGCGCCGGGCCTGGCCGGGCGGCGTACCGTGCGGGCCAGGGTGCGGCCCGTGAGGCTGCGGACCGCGCGGAACCGCTGGGCGTTGCCCGGCAGCAGGCTCTCGGTGAGCAGCGCGGACACGATCCGGTTGATGAAGTGGAAGGCGAGCGCGGTGCCGAGATAACCGGGGGCGTGCTCGGCCGGGAACGGGTACGGCTCCGGACCGAGGCCGCCCGGTATCCGGGTCCGCTTGCCCCACTCCAGCACGCGCGCGTGCTCCTCGTTCCCGGGGTGCTCCCCGCGCGCGAGGCGTTCGGCGAGGGTGTGGTCGCCGGTGGCGTGCAGCAGCACGGTGTGCGCGTCCACGCAGAACGGGCACCGGTTGGCGAGTGACACCCCGAGCGCCGCGAGTTCCTTGCCGGTGCGGCCGCCGGGCCCGGCGATCAGCGACTCGCGCATCAACGCCCAGGCGGGGGCGAGGAGTTCGGGGGCGGAGGACAGGACCACGAAGGTGACCGGTTCGTCGATGCCGAAGTCGCGGGCGAGCTGTGCGTAGACCTCGGCGACGCGACCGGTGGCCGCCTTGGGCGGCAGTGGCTCGGTGTAGCGGAAGGGTGTGGACATGGACAGCAGAGTGCGCCGCGCCGGGGCCCGCGGTCGTCGTACGTCCGAAGGGAGTCGACGCTGCGCCGCCGGGGCGGGACCGGCCCGCGACCTACTACGTCGGGAGTAGTCGCGGAGTTGTCCACAGGGGTGACGCGGGTGTCGCCACGGCCCTCTAGTGTGCGGACATGGGTGGGTACACGGGCGGGCAGATGGTCACACGCAGGGGATTGGCCGACGCGGCGCTGGCGGTCGTGGTCGGCGCGTTGGCGATGACCACGGTCGCCTTCGACGGCGACACGGCCGTCGTCGACTACGGCCTCGTGGTGGCGAGTTCGGCCGCGCTCGCGTTCTACCGCGCGGCCCCACGGGCGGTACTGGCCGTCTCGACCGCCTTCGGCGCGGCCTACGTCCTGCACGCACAGCCCGGACTGCCGGCCGCCCTCCCCGTCCTGGCCGCCGTGCACACCGCCGCGCGGGTCGGCCACCGCGGCTGGGCGCTCCTGGCGAGCGGGCTGTACCTGACGGCGTACGTGGTGACGGGCCCGACGACCCGCGACATCGTGGAGAACGCGGCGCTGCTCGCCGGCTGGTTCCTGTTCGCCGCCGTGACGGGCCTCGCCGACCGCAACTGGCAGGCGTATCTGCGCCAGACCGAACAGCGCGCTCTGGAGGCGGAACGCACCCGTGAGGAGGCGGCGCTGCGCCGGGCCGGCGAGGAACGCCTGCGCATCGCCCGGGAGTTGCACGACTCCCTCACCCACAGCATCTCGATCGTCAAGCTCCAGGCGGGCGTCGCCGTGCACCTCGCCCGCAAGCGCGGCGAGGAGATACCGCCCGCCCTGCTCGCCATCCAGGAGGCGAGCGGCGAGGCGATGCGCGAACTGCGCTCCACGCTGGAGGTGCTGCGCACGGACGAGGTCATGGGCACCCCCGCCCTGCTGGTGGAACGGGCCCGGGCGGCCGGCCTCGCGGTCGACCTGACGGTCACGGGTGAGGAGCGGGACCTGGGTGCCACGGTCGAGAAGGCGGTGTACCGCACCGTCCAGGAAGCGCTGACGAACGCGGCACGGCACGCCGGTCCTGCGAAGGTGCGGGTACGGCTCGCCTACGGCGAGGGCCGGGTGACGGTGAGCGTGGAGGACGACGGCAACGCCGACCCCGAGCGGCCCTTCGCGCCCGGCATCGGCCTGACCGGCATGCGTGAACGCGTCACCGCACTCGGCGGCACCCTGCACGCCGCCCCGCGCACCGAGGGCGGCTTCTCCGTGCGGGCCGAACTGCCGGTGGGGGACGCCGCGTGATCCGGGTGGCGCTCGTCGACGACCAGGCGCTGATGCGGGCCGGGTTCCGGGCCCTGCTGGAGGCCGAGGACGGCATCGAGGTGGTCGGCGAGGCCGCGGACGGCGAACAGGGGCTCGCGCTGGTACGGGCCGAGGTGCCCGACATCGCGCTGGTCGACGTCCAGATGCCGGTGATGAACGGCATCGAGGCGACCCGCCACATCGCCGCCGACCCCGCCCTGACCGGCGTACGCGTCGTGATCCTCACCAACTACGGCCTCGACAGCTATGTCTTCGAGGCACTGCGCGCGGGCGCCAGCGGCTTCCTCCTGAAGGACACCGACCCGGCCGACCTGTTGCAGGCCATCGAGGTGGTCGCGGGCGGCGAGGCGCTGCTGTCCCCGGCGGTCACCCGCACCCTGATCGGCGAGTTCGTCTCCAGACCCCCGGACCGCGCCACGGCCCCCGGCCTGGAGTGCCTGACCCGCCGCGAGATCGAGGTCACGGCCCTGGCGGCCCGGGGGCTCACCAACGAGGAGATCGCCGCGCACATGGTCATCAGCCCGTTCACCGTCAAGACGCACGTCAGCCGCGCGATGACGAAGCTCGGAGCCCGCGACCGGGCCCAACTGGTGGTGTTCGCCTACGAGTCGGGACTGGTCCGGCCGCGCGAATGAGCTCCCGGCACGCCCGTGCGTACGATCATCGCAGCGCCGTCCCGCCGTGAGGAGCTCGCCCGTGTTCACCACCCGACCCACCCTCCAGGGCACCTTCGGCATGGTGTCCTCCACGCACTGGCTCGCCTCGCAGTCCGCGATGGCCGTGCTGGAGGACGGCGGCAACGCCTTCGACGCGGCCGTGGCGGGCGCGTTCGTCCTGCACATCGTCGAACCGCACCTCAACGGGCCCGCCGGCGAGGTACCGATCCTGCTCGCCCCGGCCGGCGGCGAGGTCCAGGTGCTGTGCGGCCAGGGAGCCGCCCCCGCCGGTGCCTCCGTCGCGCACTACAAGGAGCTCGGCCTGGACCTCGTCCCCGGGACCGGACCCCTCGCCGCCGCCGTCCCCGGCGCCTTCGACGCGTGGCTGCTCCTGCTCCGCGACCACGGGACCAAGCCCCTCGCCGACGTGCTCCGGTACGCCGTCGACTACGCCGAGAACGGGCACGCGCCCGTGGAGAACGTCGGGGCGACCGTCGAGACCGTACGGGAGCTCTTCGAGACCGAGTGGACCTCGTCGGCGGAGATCTACCTGCCCGGCGGAAAGGCCCCGCGCCCCGGCGAACTGTTCCGCAACCCCGCGCTCGCAGCCACCTGGAAGCGGCTGCTCGCCGAGGTCGACGGCGCGGGCGACCGGGTCGCGCAGATCGACGCAGCGCGGGAGGTGTGGCGCACCGGGTTCATCGGCGAGGCGCTCGTCCGGCAGGCGCGGCGGCCCACCATGGACACCAGCGGACAGCGCAACACCGGCACGCTGACCGCCGACGACCTCGCCGGATGGTCCGCGACCTACGAGGCTCCGGCGACGTACGACTGGCGGGGCTGGACGCTGTGCAAGGCCGGGCCCTGGAGCCAGGGCCCCGCGCTCCTCCAGCAGCTGGCACTGCTGCCGGACGAGCTGCCCGCCCACGGGTCCGCCGACTACGTCCACCTGCTGATCGAGGGCTGCAAGCTCGCCATGGCCGACCGGGAGGCCTGGTACGGCGACGCGGCCGAGGTGCCGCTCGACGACCTGCTGTCGGACGCGTACAACGCCGAGCGGCGGGCCCTGGTCGGCGACAAGGCCTCCCACGAACTGCGGCCCGGCGGCCCCGGCGGTCGCACGCCCCGGCTGTGCGCGCACGCGCACGTGGTGGCCTCCGACGACCCCGGCTTCAGCCCCCTGGGGATCGGGGAACCCACCGTCGCCAAGAGCCCCGCCTCCCCGGTGCCCGGCGAACCCGAGGTCGCCGCCGACGGCACCACCCGCGGCGACACCTGCCACCTCGACGTCGTCGACCGCTGGGGCAACATGGTCGCCGCCACCCCCAGCGGCGGCTGGCTCCAGTCCAACCCCGTCGTCCCCGAACTGGGCTTCCCGCTCGGTACCCGGCTCCAGATGACCTGGCTGGAGGAGGGGCTGCCGAACTCGCTGACCCCGGGCCGCCGCCCCCGCACCACCCTCACCCCCTCGATCGCCCTGCGCGACGGCGTGCCCGTGATGGCCTTCGGCACCCCCGGCGGGGACCAGCAGGACCAGTGGCAACTGCACTTCTTCCTCGCCGTCGCCCTGCGCTCCCCGGTCCGCGGCGGCCTCGACCTCCAGGGCGCGATCGACGCCCCGAACTGGCACAACGACAGCTTCCCCGGCTCCTTCTACCCGCGCGGCATGCGCCCGGGCAGCGTCACCGTGGAGGCCCGCACGGAGCCGGCGGTCGTCGAGGAGCTGCGGCGGCGAGGGCACGACGTCACCGTGGGCGACGCCTGGTCGGAGGGGCGGCTGTGCGCGGTCGCCCGGGACCCGGGCACGGGGATCCTGTCGGCGGCGGCGAACCCGCGAGGTATGCAGGGATATGCGGTGGGCCGCTGACCTGCCGGACGACCGGTCGGACCACCCGTCGGTCGAGCTGTCGGTTGTTCACGCCGATTCCACCCGGCATCCACCCACCGGGTGGGGATTGTCAGTGGCGCGTGCTCTCATGGAGTCATGATCGAAGACACGGAAACCATCGACGAGTTTCTCGCCCGCCACTCGGCCGACGTGGAGGAGGCGGTCCGCAAGGCCGCCGCGGCCGAGATCATGCCGCGCTGGCGCCGCCTCGCCGCGCACGAGGTCGACCAGAAGGCCGGCCCGCACGACCTGGTGACCGACGCCGACCGGCTCGCCGAACAGCACCTCACCGAGGCGCTCGGCCGCCTCCTGCCCGGCTCCGTCGTCGTCGGCGAGGAGGCGGTGCACGCCAACCCGGCCTCCTACGAGGCGATACGCGGCGACGCCCCGGTCTGGATCGTCGACCCGGTCGACGGGACACGGCAGTTCGTGCGCGGCGAGGACGGCTTCAGCACCCTGGTCGCACTCGCCCAGGGCGGCGTTCTGCGCGCCTCCTGGATCTACGCGGCCGCCCGCGACCAACTCGCCACCGCCGTACGCGGCCAGGGCGCGTTCCTCGACGGGGAGCGGCTGTTCGCCGGCCCGCCCGAGCCCGGCCGGGACCTCGAAGTGGCCACCTCCCACCCGGACTACACCACCGACGAGCAGAAGCGCGCCCTGCTGAGCCTGTGGACCGACGGTGTCGCACCCCGCGCCTGCGGCTCGGCCGGACTCGAGTATCTCGCCATCGCCCGCGGTCAGTTGGACGCCACCGCGTTCTCCTGGGAAGCGGCCTGGGACCACGCGGCGGGCCTGCTCCTCGTCGAGGAGGCGGGCGGCGCCCATCTCACCGTCACCGGCGAGCCGTTCCGCATCACCGGCGGCAACGCCCTGCCGTTCACCACAGCACGGGACGCGGCAACGGCACGGCGGATCATGGGGCTGCTGGCAGGCGGGGCCTGAGCCGACGGCACCGACGGGGGCCGGGCCTGAGCCGACCGCATCGGGAGGCCGGGGCCGGGCCCCGACACCAGCGACAAAGGCACTGACGGAGCGGGAACGGGCCCCGAAACCGGCGGTGACGGCACCCGACCGGCACCGACGGTGACGAGCCGGACACCACCCGTGGCTCGAGCGCCCCGCGACCCCGGCCTGTCGGTGCCCCGTCCTATCCTGATCCAGTGGCCATCGGCTGACGAAGGGGTCCGAAGGTGCCGTCGATGCTCGATGCGTGCGTGGTGGGTGCGGGACCGAACGGACTGACCGCTGCCGTGGAGCTGGCCCGCCGCGGCTTCTCCGTGGCCCTCTTCGAGGCGCGTGACACCGTCGGCGGGGGAGCCCGCACCGAGGAACTCACCCTGCCGGGATTCCTGCACGACCCGTGCTCCGCGGCCCACCCGCTCGGCATCAACTCACCCGCGTTCCGCGCCCTTCCACTGGAGCGCTACGGCCTGGAGTGGCTGCACGCCGACCTCCCCATGGCGCACCCCTTCACCGACGGGACCGCCGCCGTGCTGTCCCGCTCGGTCGCCGAGACGGCCGCCTCCTTCGGGCCGCGCGACGCGGGCGCGTACCGCAGACTGGTCGAGCCGTTCCTGCCCAAGTGGGACACCCTGGTACGGGACTTCATGTCGCTGCCGCTCACCGCGCTGCCCCGCGACCCGGTCACCCTCGCCCGCTTCGGCCTGGCCGGCCTGCCCCCGTCGACCTGGCTGCTGCGCCGCTTCCGCGACGAGCGCGCCAAGGCCCTGTTCGCCGGCCTGGTCGCCCATGTCATGGCACCTCTCAGCGGATTCGCCACCGGCGCCATCGGCCTGGTCTTCGCCCTGGCCGCCCACGCCCGCGGCTGGCCCGTCGCCCGCGGCGGCTCCCAGTCCATCTCCGACGCGCTCGCCGCCTACCTCAAGGACCTCGGCGGCGCCATCCACACCGACTACGAGGTCAAGCGCCTCGACGACCTGCCGCCCGCCCGCGCGTACGTCTTCGACACCTCGCCCACCGCCCTGGCCCGTATCGCCGGCTTCGGCCGCTATTACGACGGCTACCGATACGGCCCGGGCGTCTTCAAGGTCGACTACGCGCTCGACGGTCCGGTGCCCTGGACCGCCCCGGAGGCCCGCGCGGCCGGCACCGTGCAGATCGGCGCGAACAGCACGGAGATCGACACCGCCCTGCGCGCGGCGTCCCGGCAGGGCCGGGCTCCCGACAAGCCGTTCATGATCACGGTGCAGCCCAGTGTCATGGACCCCACCCGGGCCCCCGAGGGCAAGCAGGTCTTCTGGGCCTACGGCCATGTCCCGAGCGGCTGGACCGGGGACCTCACCGACGCCATCGAGCGCCAACTGGAGCGTTTCGCCCCGGGGTTCCGCGACCGGGTCCTGGCCCGCGCCACCGCCGGACCACCCGAACTCGCCGTCCGCAACGCCAACTACGTCGGCGGCGACATCGGCTCCGGCGCGGTCACCGGACTACAGATCCTGCTGCGCCCCAAGCTCTCCCTCTTCCCCTACGGCACCCCGCACCCGGCCGTCTTCATCTGCTCGTCGGCCACCCCGCCGGGCCCGGGCGTGCACGGCATGTCCGGACACAACGCGGCGAAGGCCGTGTGGCGGAGGCTGCGGCAGACATGACCGACCCCAGGCACCATGAGCGGGGCGAGGCGGACCCGGCCATCACCCTCGTCCAGGGCGACATCACCCGCGAGAGCGCCGACGCCATCGTCAACGCGGCCAACTCCTCGCTGCTGGGCGGCGGCGGAGTCGACGGCGCCATCCACCGTCGCGGCGGCCCGGCGATCCTGGAGGACTGCCGCAAGCTGCGCGCCTCGCACCTCGGCAAGGGCCTGCCGACCGGCCGCGCGGTGGCGACCACGGCCGGCGATCTGGACGCCCGCTGGGTCATCCACACCGTGGGCCCCGTCTTCAGCGAGGCCGAGGACCGCTCCGACCTGCTGGCCTCCTGCTACCGCGAATCCCTGCGCGTCGCCGACGAACTCGGCGCCCGCACGGTCGCGTTCCCCGCGATCTCCACGGGCGTCTACCGCTGGCCGATGCGGGACGCGGCCCGTATCGCCGTGGCGACGGTACGGGCCGCGGAGACGGACGTGGCGGAGGTCAGGTTCGTCCTGTTCGACGAGCGGTCCTACGCGGTGTTCGCCGCGGAGGTCGGCTGACGTACGCGACCGGGCCGCCCGGAGGATCCGAGCGGCCCGGAAGACAGGCCCCTGCTAGGCGACGGGCGGCGTCGGCAGCGGAGGCAGCCCGCCGAGCAGCCCGGTGACCAGGCCGAGCACGGGGGACAGCAGCCCGGTGACCGCGCCCAGCACCCCGCCGAGGTCGAGCGAGGTCAGTGCGCTGATCAGACCCTGGACCGCGGCGGTGAGCGAGGCCAGCAGGTCCGCCACGGGGTCCGCGGCTGCCACAGACCGGTCGGCGGGGCTGTCCAGGTTCTTCAGCCGCTCCTGGACGGCGGCGTTCCAGGCCCGCAGCTCCTCCGCGTACGTGGCCGCCGCGTCCGGGTCGAGCCGGCTGCCGTCCGCCGCGCCGAGGTCGGCCACCGTGTCCAGCAGGGGTGCCACAGCGCTGTGGTGGTCGAGAAGCGGGTCCGCCTCGGCGCCGGAGCGCGCCGCGGCCTCGGTGATGCTCAGGCCCGGCACCTCCCGGCCCGCGTCGCCGACGGCGGCCGCGGTGCCGGCCGGGCCGAAGACCAGCGCGGCGCAGATCAGGGGCGGCACGAGGAGGCCGCGGGAGACAAGGGCGCGCATGGTGGGGTTCCTTCCGAAGCGCTGAAAACTGCTGTCCTAGCGCCCACGGTGGGAACGGCCCCGAGACCCCGCAACCGATCACCCGCCCCGCACCCGCCCCACCGTCGCGCCCGGGCGACGCTGACCAGGCCCTTTCCTCCCGCTCACAGCTCCTTCCGGGTGTCGCCGACCGTTCCGCCGTCAGGGTGCGGCCCAGCCGTACACCTCAGCCATACAGCTCAGCTCTCCACCCCAGCCCCGCACCTCAGCCGTACACCGGCACGAGCACCGCGAGCAGCGACAGCGACAGCACGACCTCCACGGCCCCCACCACCGCGATCCGCACCCGCCCCAGCACCGGCATCACCACGGCCCGCGCCAGACACGCGCCGAACAACACCGCGAGCCAGGGCGACAGGACCACCGCCACGACCAGCGCACCCGCGTGATACAGCCACGAGGCCCACCGGTACGCGTCGCTGTCCCGCTCCCGGATCATGGTCTTGACGTACGGCACGGTCCCCGCGAAGTAGAGCAGACAGGCCAGAGTCGGACGCCAGACCTGCCCCCACGACCCGTCCCCGAGCAGCGCCGCCACCGGCAGCATCCCGCACGCCGGGACGACCGCCGCGAGCCCGTTGACCAGGGACCGCTCCTGGTTGCGCCACGCGTACCAGCAGTTCACCGCGGCGAACGGCAGCGCACCGACGGCGGCGACCAGCAGCCACGGGGCGTGCACGACGAGGGCCACGCCGGGCGGCAGCAGGGCGGCGGTGAACACGGCCGCCGGGAGTGTGTGGCGGGTTGCGGCCCGGGGGTTGCGGGAGTTGCGCCGCAGTCGCAGCCACTGCTGCGCGTGATGGGCGGCGAGGTATCCGACCAGCCACGCGAACACCAGTACGGCATGCCAGGGCGACGGCGTCGCGAGGAGCATGCCGGCCAGGAACGGCACGAGCAGCATCGCCCACGCCCCGTGCTGACCGGGAAGCCAGCGCCGTAGAACCCGTGAAACCATGCCGTCCCCCGCCCTCCCCTTCACCGGGTCACCGATCGTCGAGGAATCCCGGGGATTCCCAAGGATCGCCAAGGAATCCCGAGGACGCTCGACGACTTCCGAGGGCTTCAGCCTGCCACCCGGCCCGAGCCTGCCGGGCCGGTATCCGGGAGCGGGTCGGGTAGCAGCCAGTCGATGCCCGCCCGATCATGGAACTCCCGGCCCTGGCGAACGGGAGGTTCCAGTGGGGCCCGATTCCCCCGTCCCGCGAACCCTGCTGTCCGAGGACGTCGAGACCTTGCTGGCGGGCGCGACCGCGGAGCTGGGGCGTGAGTACCGCGTGCTGCGGGAGATCGTGGAGGGCGGGGCGGCGGCCGTCGCGGTGCTCGACACAGGGCTGCGCTATGTGTACGTCAACCCCCACATGGCCCGGATCGTCGGCGTGCCGGCCGAGGACCAGCTGGGGCGGACCCTCTCCGAGGTGCTGCCCGGCGTGGAGCGGCCCGAGGAGGTGCCGCGCGCGGTGCTGCGAGACGGCCGGCCCCGTGACGTCCTCGTCGCCGGGGACATGGGCGCCGGGCCCGCCCGCAAGCCGCGCGAGTGGCACAGCACGTACCACCGGCTCCAGAACGAACAGGGCGAGATCGTCGGGCTCGTCGCCATCGGCGTGGAGGTCACCGAACCGCGCCGCTACCTCACCGAGCTGGAGCGGGCCCACGGCCGGATGGCCATGCTGCACGCGGCCACCCTCCGGATCGGCACCACACTGGACCTGGAGACCACCTGCCAGGAACTCGTCGACTTCGTGGTCCTGGACCTCGCGGACGGAGCCTCCGTCGAACTGGTCGTGGAGAACGAGCCGGTGCGCTCCGGGCGGTCCCCGTCGGCCGGGGTGATGCGGATGCGGCGGGCCGCCGTGAGCGCCCGGCCGGAGCTGGCGGTGCGGCTCGGCGGACTGGCGGGCCCGGACGACGTGAACGACCACGGACCCACCTCACCCATGCGCCGCTGCCTGGAACGCGGGCGGCCGTTCGTGACGCACATGCCGACCAGGGTCCGGCCCGGCGAGCGCGGGCCGTACGCCGATCGCCTGGAGCGCTACCGCGCCGCCGGGATCCACTCCACGCTGGTGGTGCCCCTGCGGACCGACTCCCGCAGCGTGGGCGTCCTGGCCATGGTCCGGGCGGGCTCCTCGCCCGCCTTCACCGCCGAGGACGCCGTGGTGGCCCAGGAGCTCGCCGGCCGCGCCTCGCACGCCATGGAACGCGCCCAGCGCTACGCCCGCGAGCACACCATGGCCCTGGAACTCCAGCGGGCCCTGCTCAGCGAGCCGACCCTCCCGCACCCGGACCTGGAGACCGCCTCCCGCTACCTCCCGGCCGACGACAGCGCGGTCGTCGGCGGCGACTGGTACGACTCGCTGGCCCTCCCGCACGGCCGCAACCTGCTGGTCATCGGCGATGTGATGGGCCACGGCGTGGAGGCCGCCGTCGCCATGAGCCACTACCGGTCCATGCTCCGCGCCCTGTCCTCCTCCGGAATGCCCCTGCACGAGATGCTCGCCGCCGCCGACCGGATGGTCACCGCGTCCGGCTTCGACCGGGTCGCCACCTGCCTGCTCGCCCTGGGCGACCCGGCCACCGACACCATCAGCTACGCCAACGCCGGCCACCTCCCACCGCTGCGGATCCTGCCCGACGGCCGCGTCGAACTGGTCCCGCTGTCGGCCGGCCCACCCCTCGGCACCGGCCTCGGCGTCTACGAGACGGTCACCCGCCCCGGCGTCCCCGGCGGCGTCCTCCTGCTCTACACCGACGGTCTCGTGGAGCGGCGCGGCGAGGACATCGACACCTCCCTGCACCGGCTGACGGAACTGCGCCTCCAGCCCGGCGGAGACCTGGACGAGATCCTCGACGGCATCCTGGCCCACGCGGCGACGGGCTCGGCCCGCGACGACATCGCCTTGCTGGCAGCCCGGACCCGGGGGATGTGAGCCGACTTCACACACCGGGCCCCCGGCCGCCCAGAGCCGCCTCCCGGGCCCGCCGCCGTCAGCCCCGTCCCGCGCCCGCCCGCCGTCGTACCCCCACCGCCACGGCCACCGCCGGCCCGCACGCCAGCAGCAGCGCCAGCGCCCCGTACCCGTACGTCAGCGTCGCCGTCACGGCGACCCCCGCGACCAGCAACGGCCCGCCCGCGTCGCCCAGTTCACGCCCCAGCTCGGCCGCGCCCATGGTCTGCCCCAGCCGTTCCCGCGGGGTCGCCGAGGCGAGGGCGGCGAAGCCCAGCGGGGTGATCAGGCCGGTGCCCGCGCCGATGAGAGCGGCGGCGAGGAGCACGCCGGTCAGATCCGGCAGCATCGCGCACGCCAGGCCCGCCGCCGCGAGGAGCAGCCCCACGACGAGTCCGCCGCGCGCGGTGATCCGCCCCGCGTCCAACGCCCGTCCCGCACGCGGCTGTACGACCGCCGAGCACGCCGCCAGCACCGACACCGCCGCACCCGTCGCCACCGTCCCGAGCCCGGCCACCGACCCCGACACGGGCAGGAACCCGACACCCACCGACAGCGCGGCGGTCGCCCCCGCGAGCGCGGCCGTCGGCACCAGGAACACCGGATCGGCCAGCCGCCGCGCCAGGTCGAGGAGCGTCTGCCGGGCCCGGGGGAGCGGCGGTACGACGGGTACGGCGACCAGCGCCCACACCGCCACGGACGCCCCCAGCACCGCCAGCACCGTGAACAGCAGCCGCAGCCCGCCCGCCCACACGAGCACCCCGCCGAGCAGCGGACCGAGCGTGTAGCCGATCGACTTGTAGAAGCCGTAACTCCCGAACGCCCGCCCGTGCCCCGCGGCCGGATTGAGCCGGGCCACCAGCGCGGAGGCGGCGGGGGAGAAGGCGGAGGCGGCCGCCCCCTGTCCGAGCCGAGCCGCCCACAGCCAGCCCGGACTGTCGGCGACGGCGTACAGCGCGGACGCCACGGCGAACGCCACCAGGCCGCCCAGCAGGACAGGGCGCGCCCCGATCCGGTCGGCGACGGTGCCGAACACCGGCTTCAGCAGCACCTCCGCGCCGTCGTACAGCGCCAGCAGCCCGCCGAGCACGAGCAGCGAGGTGACCGCGTCCTCGGTGTCTCCGCCGAGGTTCGCGGCGATGCCGTGCGCCCCGAAAGCGGTGGTGAAACCGGCCGCGTACAGCGGCCACATCCGGTGCGCGGGCGCCTCACTCGGTGGTGTCACTGAGGCCAAGGCGCAGATGCTCCACGTGGTAGACGGCCTGGTCGAGCAGTTCGGCGACATGGTGGTCGTGCAGGGCGTAGACGACGGACCGGCCGCGCCGTTCACCCACCACCAGGCCGAGGTTCCGCAGCAGCCGCAGCTGGTGCGAGCACGCCGACTGCTCCATCCCCACCTCGGCCGCCAACTCCGTGGCGGGCAGCGGTCCTTCGCGCAGCCGCGCCAGGATCAGCAGCCGGGAGGGGGTCGAGAGGGCCTGGAGCGTGGTGGCGACCTTCGCGACGTTGCCCGCGTCGAGGCGTACACGCTCCTCGGCGGTGGTGGTGACGGCTCCATGACCCATGCGGGGTATCTTACTCATCGCACATGAACAGATGAATGAGTCTTCATGTGTTCCTGTATGGTGTGCCGCGTGTCAGCGACTCTTGCCCCCAGCCGTGCTCCCGCGCCCGCCCCGACGACCCCCCGCCGCACCCGCGTCCTCGCCCTGCCCGAGGCCCGGTGGGCGCTGGTGGCGACGCTCGCGTTCCTGGTCGGCCTGATTCTGGATACGGTCGTCGGCAGCCCGTCGTGGGTCTACGGGCTTCTGTATGCGATCTCCTACGCGTCCGGCGGCTGGGAGCCCGCGCTCGAAGGGCTGCGGGCGCTGCGGGAGAAGACCCTCGACGTGGACCTGCTGATGATCGTCGCGGCCCTCGGCGCGGCCGCCATCGGGCAGGTCCTGGACGGCGCCCTGCTGATCGTCATCTTCGCGACCTCCGGCGCTCTGGAGGCCCTGGCCACGGCCCGGACCGCGGATTCGGTACGAGGTCTGCTGGACCTGGCGCCGACCACCGCGACCCGCCTCTCGGGAGACCTGGAGGAGACCGTCCCGACCTCCGAACTCGCCCTCGGGGACGTCCTGTTGATCCGCCCGGGCGAGCGCATCGGCGCCGACGGCCGGGTACTGGACGGCACCAGCGAGGCCGACCAGGCCACCATCACCGGCGAACCGCTGCCGGTGCTGAAGCGCCCCGGCGACGAGGTCTTCGCCGGCACCCTCAACGGCACCGGAGCCCTCCGGGTCCGCGTCGAACGCGACCCGGCCGACTCCGTCATCGCCCGCATCGTCACCCTGGTCCAGGAGGCGTCCCGCACCAAGGCGCCGACCCAGCTCTTCATCGAGAAGGTCGAGCAGCGCTACGCGGTCGCCGTCGTGGCGGCCACCCTCGCCGTGTTCGCCGTGCCGTTGGCCTTCGGCGCCGATCTCACGGATGCGCTGCTGCGGGCGATGACCTTCATGATCGTCGCCTCTCCGTGCGCCGTCGTGCTCGCCACGATGCCACCGCTGCTGTCGGCCATCGCCAACGCCGGCCGGCACGGTGTGCTGGTCAAGTCGGCTGTGGCCATGGAGCGGTTGGGGGAGATCGACGCGACCGCGCTCGACAAGACGGGGACGCTGACCGAGGGCGCGCCGGAGGTGACGGACGTACGGCCGCTGCCGGACTCCGGACTGGAGGCCGACGGGCTCCTCGCGCTGGCCGCCGCCGCCGAGCATCCGAGCGAACATCCGCTGGCCCGGGCGATCGTGGCGGCCGCGCGGGCGAAGGGGTTGCGGATCGCGGCCGCGGCGGAGTTCGTGGCCGAGCCCGGGCGTGGGGTCACGGCCGTGGTCGAGGGGCGGGTGGTCAGGGTCGGCCGCGCGGCGGACCTTGTCGACGAGACGCCGGATCCGGGCGACCGTATGCACGCGACCGTCGACGGTGTACGGGACAGCGCGGATCGTATGCACCCCACCGCGTCCACTCCAGGGGGCGCACCCGGCGGAGCCACCGTCGTCCTCGTCACCCGCGACGGCACCCCCCTCGGCACTCTCACGCTCACCGACCGCCTCCGCCCCGGCGCCCCCGCCGCGACCGCCGCCCTCACCGCCCTGACCGGCGCCGCCCCCGTCCTGCTCACCGGCGACAACGCCCGCGCCGCCGCCCGGGTCGCCGAGGCCACCGGTCTGACCGACGTCCGGGCGGACCTGCTCCCCGAGGACAAGGTGAACGCCGTACGCGGTATGCAGAATGCGGGACACAAGGTGCTGTTCGTCGGCGACGGCGTCAACGACGCGCCCGCCCTCGCCGCCGCCCACTCCGGCATCGCCATGGGCCGGGCGGGCTCCGACCTGGCGTTGGAGACGGCCGACGCGGTGATCGTGCGGGACGAGCTGGCGGCCGTACCGGCGGTCGTACGGCTGTCCAGGGCCGCCCGCCGGCTCGTGCTGCAGAACCTCGTCATCGCCGGGACCTGCATCGCCGTACTCGTCGTCTGGGACCTCGCCGGCCATCTCCCGCTGCCGCTCGGTGTCGCCGGGCACGAGGGCTCGACGGTGCTGGTCGGTCTCAACGGGCTGCGGCTGCTGCGCGAGTCGGCGTGGCGATCCGGGGCGGTGCAGGAAGCGTGAGGTTGATGTCGGATTCCCGCCAGCCCGGCCCCGGCGGCTGCACCATGCTGGACGTATGCAGAAGGGGATGCACACCGACACCGAGCGCTGCGTGCGCGCCGTCCAGTCCAAGGACGCCCGCTTCGACGGATGGTTCTTCACGGCCGTCCTGACGACCCGGATCTACTGCCGGCCCAGCTGTCCGGTGGTGCCGCCGAAGCCGGCGAACATGACGTTCTACCCGAGCGCGGCCGCCTGCCAGCAGGCCGGCTTCCGGGCGTGCAAGCGCTGCCGCCCGGACACCAGCCCCGGCTCCCCGCAGTGGAACCAGCGCGCGGACCTGGTCGCCCGGGCGATGCGGCTGGTCGCCGACGGGGTCGTCGACCGGGAGGGCGTGCCCGGGCTCGCCTCCCGGCTCGGCTACAGCACCCGGCAGATCGAACGCCAGCTGCTCGCCGAGCTCGGCGCCGGACCGCTCGCCCTCGCCCGCGCCCAACGCGCCCAGACCGCACGCCTGTTGATCGAGACGACCCCGCTGCCGATGGCGGAGATCGCCTTCGCCGCCGGGTTCTCCTCGATCCGCACCTTCAACGACACCGTCCGCGAGGTCTTCGCCCTCTCCCCGACCGAGCTGCGCACCCGAGCACCCCGCAGCGCCGCGCGGAACACGGCCGGCACCCTGACCCTGCGGCTGCCGTTCCGCGCGCCCCTCAACCCCGACAACCTCTTCGGCCACCTCGCGGCGACCGCCGTACCCGGGGTCGAGGAGTGGCGGGACGGCGCCTACCGGCGCACCCTGCGACTGCCGTACGGCCACGGCATCGTGGCGCTCACCCCGAACCCCGACCACATCGCCTGCCGCCTCACCCTCGGCGACCTGCGCGACCTGACCGTCGCCATCAGCCGCTGCCGGCGCCTGCTCGACCTGGACGCCGATCCGGTGGCGATCGACGACCAGCTGCGCACGGACCCGGTACTCGCGCCGCTGGTCGACAAGGCGCCCGGGCGGCGGGTGCCACGGACCGTGGACGAGGCGGAGTTCGCGGTACGGGCGGTCCTCGGACAGCAGGTGTCCACGGCGGCGGCCCGTACCCACGCCGCCCGACTGGTGAGCGCGCACGGCGAGGCGGTGGACGACCCGGAGGGCGGCCTCACCCACCTCTTCCCGGCGCCGGGGGCGCTGGCCGCACTCGACCCCGAGACCCTGGCGATGCCGCGCACCCGCCGGGCCACCTTCACCACCCTCGTCGCCCAACTCGCCGACGGATCACTCAACCTGGGCGTCGAGAGCGACTGGACTGAAACCCGCGCCCGCCTCCTCGCCCT
Source organism: Streptomyces sp. RG80 (assembly GCF_040446465.1). Classification (NCBI taxonomy): domain Bacteria; kingdom Bacillati; phylum Actinomycetota; class Actinomycetes; order Kitasatosporales; family Streptomycetaceae; genus Streptomyces; species Streptomyces sp. RG80. Next base: position 714,918 of record NZ_JBEAAJ010000003.1, read on the forward strand.
CCCCGGCTTCGGCCCCTGGACCGTCGACGTCATCGCGATGCGCGCCCTCGGCGACCCGGACGCCTTCCTCCCCACCGACCTCGGCATCCGCAAGGCCGCCCAGGAGTCGGGCCTGCCCTCAACCCCGGCCGCGCTCACCGCACGGGCGGCGGCCTGGCGGCCCTGGCGGGCGTACGCGGTCCAGTACCTGTGGGCGACCGACAGTCACCCGATCAACTTCCTACCGGTATAAGGACGTTCCGTGAGTTCTGTGAATCCTGTGAGTTCTGTGAGTCCCACGAGTTCTGTGGCTTCCTCGAAGCGACACACCGTGATCGACAGCCCGTACGGTCCGCTGACGCTCGTCGCGACGGACGGCACGCTGAGCGGCCTCTACATGACCGACCAGCGCCATCGCCCCGCCCAGGAGACCTTCGGCGTACGCGACGACCGCCCCTTCGGGGCTGCGGTCGACCAGCTGGAGGCCTACTTCAAGGGCGAGTTGAAGGAGTTCACCGTCGAACTCCGCCTGGACGGAACGCCGTTCCAGCGCAGCGTCTGGCAGCAACTGGTCCGCATCCCGTACGGCGAGACCCGCACCTACGGCGAACTCGCCGACGCCCTCGGCAATCCCGGCGCCTCCCGCGCGGTCGGTCTCGCCAACGGCAAGAACCCGATCGGCATCGTCGTCCCCTGCCACCGCGTGGTCGGCTCCGACGGCAGCCTCACGGGCTACGGCGGCGGCCTGGAACGCAAGCAGCGCCTGCTGGACTTCGAGCGGGGCGCGGCGCTCTTCTAGGCGCCTGCTGACCGGGCGCCCTCTTCCCGCACCCGCCGCAGCAGCTCCGGCAGCGCCGTCCCGATCGGCTCCCGCAGCACCTCGTCGGCGCGTTCGTCGTACGGCGTCGGCTCGGCGTTGACGATGATCAGCCGGGCCCCGTGGTCGGCGGCGACACCGGCGAGGCCTGCGGCGGGCTGGACCTGGAGGCTGCTGCCGACGGCGATGAACACCTGGCACGCCTTGGTGATCGCGACGGCCTCCCCGAGCACCACCGGATCGAGCCGTTCACCGAACATCACGGTCGCGGGCTTGAGGATCCCGCCGCACTCCAGGCAGCCGGGATCGTCCTCGCCGGCCTCGACCCGGGCGAGCGCGTCCTCCATGGGCCCCCGCGCATGACACTCGGTACACACGAAACTCCGCGCGGACCCGTGCAGTTCGAGCACCTTGCGGGCGGGAACCCCGGCCGACTGGTGCAGCCCGTCCACGTTCTGCGTGATGACCCGCACCGGCACCCCGGCCCGCTCCAGCCCGGCCACCGCGAGATGCGCGGCGTTCGGCTCGGCCCCGAGCGCCCCGGCCTCCCGCCGCATGCGCCACGAGCGCCGCCGGATCTCCGGATCGCCCATGTAGTACTCGTACGTCACGAGCTTCTCGGCCTCGGGATCCCGCCGCCACAGGCCATTGGGGCCGCGGTAGTCGGGGATGCCGGAGTCCGTGGAGATGCCTGCGCCGGTGAGAAGGGCGACGAGGGGCCTGTTCATGGGGCGAGGATAGGAGCGTCGGCCGATCCCGGCGAAGGAATATCGGCCCGGGCCGGACCTCGCCGGCGCCCCGCGCGCCGACCGGTCGCGGTACCGCGAAAAAATCTTGGCCGGTGATGTCGAGATCCCCCGACCGGCTCCGTCCCCGCTGTGAACGCGACCACAATGGGTCGCACCAGCACCGAGGAGAACCACGATGGCCAAGTACCTGCTGCTGAAGCACTACCGCGGAGCCCCGGCCGCGACCAACGACGTCCCCATGGACCAGTGGACGCCGGAGGAGATCTCGGCCCACGTGCAGTACATGCGGGACTTCGCGGACCGGCTGGAGAAGTCCGGGGAGTACGTCGACGGGCAGGCGCTCGCTCCCGAGGGGGAGTGGGTCCGGTACGACGGTGAGGGGCGCCCTCCGGTCACCGACGGGCCGTTCGCCGAGACCAAGGACCTCATCGCCGGCTGGATGATCATCGACGTCGACTCCCGCGAACGGGCCGTCGAACTGGCGGGAGAGCTGTCCGCCGCTCCCGGGGCGGGCGGGAAGCCGATCCACGAGTGGCTGGAGCTGCGCCCGTTCCTCGCCGTGGCGCCCACCGTCACGGACTGCCACGCCGGTGGATGAGGCCCTGCTCAGGAGCCTGACTCCGAGCGTGCTCGCCGTCCTCGTCCGCCGCGGAGCCGACTTCGCGGCGGCCGAGGACGCCGTACAGGACGCCCTCCTCGAGGCCGTCCGGGTCTGGCCCGCCGACCCGCCGCGGGATGCGAAGGGCTGGCTGGTCACCGTGGCCTGGCGCAAGTTCCTCGACGCGACCCGCTCGGACACCGCGCGCCGCCGACGCGAGGACCGGAGCGAGGAGGAACCGGCGCCCGGCCCCGCGCCCTCCGTGGACGACACGCTCCAGCTGTACTTCCTGTGCGCCCACCCCTCGCTGACACCGTCGTCCGCGGTCGCCCTCACCCTGCGTGCCGTCGGCGGGCTCACCACCCGCCAGATCGCCCAGGCCTACCTGGTGCCCGAGGCGACCATGGCGCAGCGGATCAGCCGCGCCAAGCGCACCGTCTCCGGCGTACGGTTCGACCGGCCCGGCGACGTGGCCACCGTGCTGCGCGTGCTCTACCTGGTCTTCAACGAGGGCTACTCCGGCGACGTCGACCTCGCCGCCGAGGCCATCCGCCTCACCCGGCAGCTCACGACCGTCATCGACCACCCCGAGGTGGCCGGACTGCTCGCCCTGATGCTGCTCCACCACGCCCGCCGCGCCGCCCGCACCGCCCCCGACGGCAGCCTCGTGCCGCTCGCCGAGCAGGACCGGGGCCGGTGGGACACGGACATGATCGCCGAGGGCGTCGAGATCCTCCAGACGGCCCTCGCCCGCGACCGGCTCGGCGAGTTCCAGGCCCAGGCCGCCGTCGCCGCCCTGCACGCCGACGCGCCCACCGCCGAGGAGACCGACTGGGTGCAGATCGTGGAGTGGTACGACGAACTCGCGTCCCTGACCGACAACCCCGTCGTCCGCCTGAACCGCGCCGTAGCCGTCGGTGAGGCCGACGGACCGCGCGCCGGCCTCGCGGCCCTCGCCACGCTGGACGACTCCCTGCCCCGCCACACCGCGGCGACCGCCTACCTCCACGAGCGCGCCGGCGACCTGACGACAGCGGCACGGCTCTACGCCGAGGCCGCCCGCAAGGCCCCCAACCTCGCCGAACGCGACCACCTGACGCGCCAGGCCGCACGGCTCAACTCCCGCGGATCGGACTAACGGCCACCGGACACCGGCCCACCGGGCGTCAGGAGACCCGGTGCCCGTTCTCCAGCTCGGCCGTCCCCGCGCCGCCCGCGAGCACGTCCAGCGCGGCCAGGACCCGGCGGCCCAGGGCGCCCGGCAGATACTCCGCCAGCTCCTCACGCGGCACGAGCCGCCAGGACAGCAGCTCCTCCTCCTGGAGCCGGATCGCCTTGAAGTCCTCCTCGCCGAGCACGCCACCGTCGTAGAGGTACGCCACCAGCGGCGGCCGTGCCGTCCCGTGCACCCAGTCCACCGCGAGCAGCCGGCCGAGTTCGCGGTCGAGCCCGATCTCCTCGAGGGTCTCGCGCCGCGCACCCTGGCGCGGGGTCTCCCCGGTGTCCGACTCGACGGTGCCGCCCGGAAGCGCCCAGCCGTCACGGTAGTTGGGCTCGACGAGCAGCACCCGGCCCTGCGCGTCCCGGAACAGGGCGGCGGCACCGGCGAGCACGCGCGGAAGCCCGGCGATGTACGTGGCGAAGTCCTGAGCACTGGTCATCCAGGAAGGGTATCCAGGCCGGGCAGGACCGAAAGGCCGCCGCGTCACTCCGAATCCACCAGCCGCAGCGTCCGCTCGGCCAGCTCGCTGATCCGCACCCCGTCGAACCCGAACACCGCGCTGCGCACCGTGTCCTCCAGCGGTTCCTTCCACTGCGCCGGAATCGCCTCGGCACCCGTCAGCACACCGGCCACCGACCCGGCCGTGGCCCCGTTGGAGTCGGTGTCCAGACCGCCCCGCACGGTCAGGGTGACGGTCCGGGTGAAGTCGCCGTCGCCGTAGAGCAGCCCGGCGGTGAGCACCGCGGCGTTCGGGACGGTGTGGATCCAGCCCATCCGGGAGGTCTCCTCGGCCACCGTGGTGAGGGTGTCTTCCCAGGTCATCCGGGTGTCGTGGAGGGAGATCACCCGCCGCACGGTCCGGGCGAGGCGGCTGCTCGCCGGTACGACGGTCAGCGCCTCGTCGAGGGCGCGGCGCACCGTCGACGCGGTGAACGCCGCCGACACCAGCGCGGCCGCCCACATCGCGCCGTACACCCCGTTGCCGGTGTGCGACAGCACCGCGTCCCGGCGGGCCAGGGAGGCGGCGCGGCGTGGGCTGCCGGGGCAGGTCCAGCCGTAGATGTCGGCGCGGATGAGGGCGCCGATCCACTCCTGACAGGGGTTGTCGTACGTCGCCGTCAGCGGCGGCTTCAACCCGTTGGCGAGGTTGCGGTAGGCGGCCCGCTCGGCGGTGAACGTCTGGAGATACGGCAGCCTGAGCAGCCACAGCTCGCCGACCTGCTCGGTGCTGAAGCCGAAGCCGTGGGTCTCCAGCAGGTCCAGGCCGAGGATCGCGTAGTCCACGTCGTCGTCCCGGCAGCTGCCGTGGATCCGGCCGCGCACGCAACTGCGCCACTCGGGGCGCAGCTCGAAGCCGTCGCTCTCGCTGGGCGGCTCGGGCAGGTAGTCGGTCAGCGGCAGGGCGGCGGCCCGCCGCAGATAGCGGTCGATCCGGTCCCGCGTCCACAGGTCGCCCTGCTCGACCGGCTTGCCGAGCATGTTGCCCGCGATCCGGCCCAGCCAGCCCCCGAGGACGCGGTCGGCGAGCTCTGGCTCGGTGCCCACAGGGGTCATAGGACCGGTGTACCCGATTCCGGCCGCCCGCACAGGGGGGTCGTGGCGGCTTCTCAGGGACCGGGCGGGGCATGACGGCGGGGGGCACCTCCGGTTAAGGTCACAGCGGCGCGACTGGCCCGACATCGTCGAGGCCCGGAGAGCAAGGGGAAAGCAAGGTGGCGGACGCTGACGGCAACGGTGCCCAGAGGGTGCTCATCGCCGCGGACAAGTTCAAAGGGTCGCTGACGGCCGTGCAGGTCGCCGAGCGGGTCACGGCCGGGCTGCGCCGGGTCGTGCCGGGTCTCGACGTCGAGGCGCTGCCCGTGGCCGACGGCGGCGACGGCACCGTGGACGCGGCGGTCGCGGCGGGTTTCGAGCGGCACGAGATCCAGGCCGCGGGCCCCCTCGGCCAGGAGGTGACGGCCGCCTTCGCGCTGCGCGGCGACACGGCCGTGGTGGAGATGGCGGAGGCCAGCGGCCTCCAGCGGCTCCCCAAGGGCGTCTTCGCCCCGCTCACGGCCTCCACATACGGCTCCGGCGAGCTGCTGCGGGCCGCGCTCGACGCGGGCGCCCGCCGCATCGTCTTCGGTGTCGGCGGCAGCGCCACCACGGACGGCGGCGCCGGCATGCTGACCGCGCTCGGCGCGCGGTTCCTCGACAAGGACGGCGAGCCGGTCGCCCCGGGCGGCGGCGGTCTCGCCGATCTCGCCACGGCCGACCTGTCGGGCCTGGACCCGCGCCTCGCCGAGGTCGAGCTGGTCCTCGCCAGTGACGTCGACAATCCGCTGACCGGCCCGAAGGGCGCCCCCGCGATCTACGGCCCGCAAAAGGGCGCCTCCCCGGACGACGTGGCGGCACTCGACGAGGCTCTCGCGCACTACGCGCGCGTGCTGGAGGAGGCCGTCGGCCCCAAGGCCGCCGAGTTCGCGGCCTCCCCGGGCGCGGGCGCCGCGGGCGGCATCGGCTACGGCGCCCTGCTGGTCGGGGCCCGGTTCCGCGCCGGCATCGAGGTCATGCTCGACGTCCTCGGCTTCGCGCCGGCGCTGGCGAAGGCCACCCTGGTCATCACCGGCGAGGGCTCCCTCGACGAGCAGACCCTGCACGGCAAGGCCCCCGCAGGCGTCGCCGCCGCGGCCCGCGCCGCGGACAAGGAGGTCGTCGCGGTCTGCGGGCGCCTGGCCCTGCCGCCCGAGGCGCTCGGCCGGGCCGGCATCCGGCGGGCGTACCCCCTCACGGAGATCGAGCCGGACGTGGCCAAGTGCATCGCGGACGCGGGACCGATCCTGGAGCGGGTGGCGGAGCAGATCGGCCGCGACTTCCTGAGCTGATCACCTCCGCGCACCCGAGAGCCGGTACGCGTCCAGGGCCAACGTCATCTCGATCAGATCCCGGGGCCGGGCCAGCGACCGGGACGTCAGCTGTTCCAGTCGTCGTAAACGATTGAAGACCGTATTGCGATGGCAGTACAGCCGTCCCGCGGCCCGCCCCGCGGAGCCCTCGCACGTCAGCCACACATCGAGGGTCTCCAGGAGCACGGCCCGGTCGGCGGGCTCCAGGGCCAGCAGCTCGCCGAACACGTCCGCGACCAACCGGTCGGCGAGCTCGGGCTGGCTCACCACGAGCGCCGTCGGCATCCGCTGGTCCAGCCGTACGACGGCGGTCGCGTCCGGCGCGCACGTGCGCAGCGCCAGCTCCGCGAGCCGCCGGGCCCGCCCCAGCTCGGCGAGCCCCGGCACCACCGGACTGATGCCGCCGGGCCCCGAGCACCGCCCGTCGAGCGCCCGGGCCACGCCGTCAAGGCCCTGACCGGCGGTGAGGGCGACGACGCCGACCTCGCAGTCCGCCCGCATCCGCCAGATGAACCGGAACCCGGTCCCCTGCAACGTCCGCCCGCCGCCGTCCCGCCGCTCGGCCCGCAGCACCACCACCGCGTACGGCCCGTGCTCCGGCAGATCGAGGCCCGCCGCCGCCCGCGCCGCGAGCCCCGGCGTCGACTGCCCCTCCAGGAGCGCGTCGAGCAGCGCCTGCAACTGCTCGTCCGTTCGCCGCCGCAGGTCCGCCTCCGTCGCCCGGTACGCCTCCGAGGCCGCCTGGGCCTGCGCGTCCACCGCCGACCACACCATCGTCGTGGACCGCATCAGCGCCGCCAGCCGCTCCGGCTCCCGCCCGGCCGCGCCCTCCACCAGCGCGTCCCACACCAGATAGCCGGCGTTGCGGTAGGCGTGCACCAGCAGATCCAGCGGCAGGCCCTGCTGGGCCCGGCGCCGGCCCGCGTCCTCGGCGTACGCCAGGTCGCGGCGGGGTGAGTCCCGGGGCGCGGAGATCGTCTCGATGCCGATCCGGAACGCTTCCTCCGCCTCCCGCCACTGGGCGTCGTACGGCAGCACGCGCCCGTAGACGGGGGAGTGTTCGGTGAGTTGCCGTAGGTGCTCGTCGACGAGCTCGGGCACCCGTTCCAGCAGAGCCGTGCAGGACTCCGCGAGCAGCTTCCAGTCATGACCGGTGCGTGGCCGTCGCCCTCCCATGGCCGGAGGATGTCACCCCGACGCGGCCGCGCACAGGCCCCTGACACGCGGTGTTGTGCACACGCACAACGCCCCGCCCGGCCCGCTGGGCACCCGCAGCGATTCCGCCGCGGGCCGTGGACGCACGCCCCGGCCGGTGCTGGGGTGAGCGCCACACCGAGTGAGGACAGGGGGGAAGTCCATGGGAGGTCCCGGACTCGTGGTGCGGGAACTGTCGGTCGGATACGGACCCGTGCGCGCCCTGCGCCGGGTGTCGCTGGAGGTGCCCGAGGGCACCGTGGTGACGGTCCTCGGCTCCAACGGCGCGGGCAAGACGACACTGCTGCGGGCCATCAGCCGCACCCTGTCCTTCCACGGCGGCGCGGTCACCGAGGGCGACGTGAGCCTGGGCGGCCGCCGCCTGGACGGGCTCGCGCCGGACCGGGTGGTGGCGGCCGGGGTGTGCCAGGTGCCGGAGGGGCGCCGGGTGTTCGCCCGGATGACGGTCGCCGACAACCTGCGCGCGGGCGCCCTCGGCGGCGGCCGCGCGGGTCGCTCCCAGGCCCTCGCACGCGTCCACGAGCTGTTCCCCGTCCTCGCCGACCGCGCCCAGCAACGCGCGGGCCTGCTCTCCGGCGGCGAACAGCAGATGCTCGCCGTCGCCCGGGCCCTGATGGCCGCCCCGAAGGTCCTCCTCCTCGACGAACCCTCTCTCGGCCTCGCCCCGCTGATGGCCCAGCGGATCGCCGACACCGTCCGCGAGATCAACGAACAGGGCACCTCGGTCCTCCTCGTCGAACAGAACGCCGCCCTCGCCCTGCGGCTCGCCACGCGCGCGTACGTCCTCGAAGTGGGCGAGGTGACGCTGTCGGGCCCGGCCGCCGAACTGGCCGCCTCCGACGAGGTCCGGCGCCGCTATCTGGGCGTGGTCGACGAGGACGCGGCCGCGGACGCGGCACAGGCCGACGCCGGACGGACGCTCACCCGGTGGAAGGGGTGACGCCGGTGGACCCGCTCGAAGTACGCGACCTCACCGTCCGGTTCGCCGGACTCACCGCGCTGGACGACGTCAGCTTCACGGTCCGCCCCGGCACCGTGCACGCCCTCATCGGCCCCAACGGCGCGGGCAAGTCCACCTGCTTCAACGTCCTGTCCGGGGTCTACCGGGCCACGAAGGGCAGCGTCCGCTTCGGCGACCACGAGCTCACCGGCATGCCCGCGCACCGCATCGCCGGCCTCGGGGTCGCCCGTATCTTCCAGAACCTCGCCCTGCCGCCCCGCGCCACCGTCGAGGACAGCCTGCTCCTCGGCAGGCACCGGCTCACCCGAACCGGCTTCCTGGCCGCGGGACTCCGTCTCCCCTCGGCGGCTCGCGAGGAGCGCGTCCACCGCGAACGCGTCCGGGAGATCGCCGAGTTCGTCGGCATCGCGGACTGCCTGGACCGTCCGGCGGGCTCCCTGCCGTACGGGCAGCAGAAGCTCGCCGAACTCGCCCGCGCGCTCTGCATGGAGCCGCGCCTGCTGCTGCTCGACGAGCCGGTCGCCGGGATGACCGCCGACGAACGGCGCCGTACCGCCGCCGTGATCGCGGGCGTCAGGGACGGCCTCGGCATCTCGATCGTGCTGGTCGAACACGACATGGGGGTGGTGATGCGGCTCGCGGACGCCGTGACGGTACTGGACTTCGGGCGCCGGATCGCCGACGGCACCCCCGCCGACGTACAGAACGATCCGGCCGTCGTACGGGCGTACCTGGGGGAGGCGTCATGAGCACCTTCGCCGAAATCCTCCTCAACGGGGTCTCCTTGGGGTCGGTGTACGCGCTCATCGCGCTCGGGTTCGTGGTGATCTTCCGGGCCACCGAGGTCGTCAACTTCTCCCACGCCTCGCTGCTGCTCGCGGGCGGCTATGTCACCGCGTCCCTCCACGACGACCTCGGGTTCTGGCCCGCGCTGCTCGTCGGGATCGCGGGCGCGGCCGTGGTCGGGGCCGCGGTGGAGTTCCTGGTGATGCGGCGCTACCGGGGCTCCGACCACAGCGTCCTCGCCATCGTCACCATCGGCGTCGACATCCTGCTCACCACCGAACTCACCCGCCGCATCGGCACGGACGTCCTCGCGCTGGGAGACCCGTGGGGCGACTCGGTGCTGCGGATCGGCTCGATCTCCCTGGCCCACACCCGGATCGCCGCGTTCGTGGCGGCGGCCCTGCTCATCACCGTGTTCCTGCTGGCCTTCCGGTACACCTCGTGGGGAGTGGCGATGCGGGCGGCCGCGGAGAGCCCGGAGACGGCCGCCCTGATGGGCGTACGGCTGGGCCGGGTGTCGCTCGGTGCCTGGGCCGCGGCGGGGGGACTGGCGGCCGTGGCCGCGCTGTTCCTCACCGTCTTCCCCACGCCGGGACTGGAACGGGCCACCTCGCTGGCCGCGCTCAAGGCCTTCCCGGCCGCGATCCTCGGCGGCCTCGACTCCACGACCGGCGCGCTGGTGGGCGGGCTGCTGGTCGGCGTCACGGAGTCGCTGGCGACCGGCTACCAGAGCGATCTGACGTTCCTGGGACGGGGCCTCGGCGACCTCGCGCCCTACCTGGTCATGGTCGCGATCCTGCTCATCCGGCCCGCCGGACTGTTCGGCACGAAGGAGCCGGCCCGTGTCTGAGGTCCTGGTGAAACCGTTGCGGCTGGTCCGCACCCGTACCTGGGTCTGGGCGGCCGGGGCCCTGGTCCTGCTCGCGCTGCCCTTCTACCTCGACCGGTTCTGGCTCCAGGCCGGCCTGTTCGCCATGGCCGCCGCCATCGGCGCGATCGGCATCAACCTCCTCACCGGCGCCACCGGCCAGCTCTCCATGGGCCACGCCTTCTTCCTCGCCGTCGGCGCCTACGGCTACTGCGTGTTCGCCGCGGACGGCGGCGACGGACTGACCGGCCTCGGCCTGCCGAGCTGGCTCGCGGCCGTCCTCGCGGTACTGGTCGCAGGCGTCGCGGGCGGGCTGTTCAGCCCCATCTCCGGGCGGCTCAGCGGCGCCTACCTCGGCATCGCCACGCTCGCCCTCGTCTTCATCGGCCAGCACGTGATGTTCAACGCCCACGATCTGACCGGCGGCGCCAACGGCCGTGACGTACCGCCGCTCAGCCTCTTCGGCCTCACCTTCGACGACCGTGAACTCCTCGTCGCCGCCGTACCGTTCGGATCGGCCGAGAAGCTCTGGTACGCCGGTCTCGTCCTGCTGCTCGCCGGCGCGCTGTTCGCCCGGGGCGTCCTCGGCGGCCGCCCGGGCAGGGCCATGAACGCCATCCGCGACCACCGCATCGCCGCCGGTGTGATCGGCGTGCCCGTCGCCCGCCACCGTGCCGCCGTCTTCGTGCTGTCCTCGATGTACGCGGGCCTCGCGGGCGTCCTGCTCGCCCTGGTCTTCCAGCGCACGGTGCCCGACTACTTCGGCATCACGCTGTCCCTCGAATACCTGGCCATGATCGTCATCGGTGGGCTCGGTTCGGTCTCCGGCGCGGTCGCCGGGGCCGTGTTCGTCTCCCTGCTGCCCCAACTGCTGACCCGCTACAGCGATGCGCTGCCCCTGGTCTCCGCCCCCGGCACGGGCGGGATCGCACCGGGCGAGGCATCCCGGTACCTCTACGGCGCCGCCGTCGTGCTGGTGGTGCTGTTCCTGCCCGGCGGCCTGGTCAGGGTGGCCGCCCGGCGTCGCGTCACAACCCATCCAGGGCAGAACCCTCCAGGGGAGGAACGATGAACAGGACATACGCGGCCAGGACCGCCGCGGGCGCGCTCGCCGCACTGCTCGTACTGGCCGGTTGCAGCTCCAAGGCCAAGGACGACGACGGTGACAAGGCGGGCGCGGGCGGGGTGAAGACCGGTGACGGGATCTCCGGCAGGACGATCAGCCTCGGCGCCCTCACCGACATGACCGGTGTCTACGCGACGCTCGGCAAGAGCGTCACCCAGGCCCAGCAGCTGTACGTGAAGCAGCTGAACGCCGCCGGCGGCGTCTGCGGCTACAAGGTCCAGCTCACCGTCCGCGACCACGGCTACGACCCGCAGAAGGCCGTCTCCGCCTACACCGAGCTGGAACCGAAGGTGCTGGGCTTCGCCCAGTTCATCGGCTCGCCCTTCGTCGCGGCCGTCAAGCAGCGCGTCGACGGCCAGGACAAGGGGCTGGTGCTGCCGCAGGCCTGGTCGGCGGCGCTGCTGGGCAGCCCGTACATCCGGGTCATCGGCTCCACGTACGACATCGAGACGATCAACGCCGTCGACTTCCTGCTCCAGGAGAAGGGCGTCAAGAAGGGCGACAAGATCGGCCATGTGTACTTCGAGGGCGACTACGGCGAGAGCGCCCTGGTCGGCTCCCGGCACATCGCCGAGGAGGCGGGGCTGACGGTCGTCGAGCAGAAGATCAAGCCCACCGACAACGACATGACCGCCCAGGTCGCCGCCCTCAAGCAGGCCGGTGTCAAGGCGATCGTGCTCAGCGCGGGTCCGCGCCAGGCGGCCTCGCTCGTCGGGGTGGCGGCGGCCGGCGGCTTCGACGTGCCGATCATCGGCAACAACTCCGCCTTCGCGCCCCAGTTGCTGGCCACCCAGGCGGGACCGGCCCTGATGAAGAACTACTACGTGGCCTCGCCGTCGCTGCCCATCGGCGCGGACACCCCGCAGGCGAAGAAGCTCGTGGCCGACTATCAGGCCGCCTATCCGAAGGACGCCCTCGACAACGGCATCGTCGCCGGCTGGACCGCCGTGTCGGCCTTCGGCGAGGCCCTGAAGAAGGCCTGCGCGAGCAAGGACCTCACCCGCGAGGGCGTCGACAAGGCCCTGCTCACGATCAACGCCTTCGACCTGGGCTTCGGCCCCGCCCAGAACTTCACCGACCCGAAGTCCCCGTCCTCCCGGCAGAGTGTGATCCTTCAGCCCGACAAGAGCGTGACGGGCGGCATGAAGGTCGTACGGGAGGCGGCGGCGTCCGAAGTGGCGGAGGCGTACACGCCCGGGGCCTGAGGCCCCGAAGGGGCGCGGGGCTGCATCGATATGCGGCTCCGCCGCGCGGGCGCGACCAGCCCCGACCGGCCCGCAGCGGACGAACTGCGCCGACCCGGCAGCCGCAACAGCGAGGGGGCCCGAACCGCCATCCGGTTCGGGCCCCCTCGCTGTGATGTGCCGAAGCCCTACGGCAGCTGTGCCGCCCGCGCCTCACGCCGGTTGTCCCGGAAGTTGTTCACCCGGCGGGCCGTGGCGAACAACGGGATGACCGCGCCCATGACCAGCTGCAGCGCGCAGCCCGTCTGGAGGAGCAGCTGTCCCCCCGGGGCGTCGAACGCCCACGCCGCCAGCAGGCCCATGGCCGACACGATCCAGCAGAGCATCGCCACCGCGAGGATGCCCCGCGGCTTCGGGTACTCCACGCGGCTCACCATCAGCCACGCCGTCCCCAGGATCGCCATCAGCGTCGCCTCGAAGGGCAGCTCGAGCAGCACGATCGAGACCACGGTCAACGCCCCGAACGGTGACGGCATGCCCTGGAAGGTGCCGTCCTTCACCGTCACACAGGAGAACCGCGCGAGTCTGAGCACCACCGCCAGCAGCACCACGATCGCCCCCACCGCCGCCACCCGCTGGGAGGCGTCGGCGGCGACCATGCCGTAGACGAGGACGAAGTACGCCGGTGCCAGGCCGAAGCTGACCAGGTCGGAGAGGTTGTCCAGCTCCGCGCCCATCGGCGAGGAGCGCAGCTTGCGCGCCACCAGGCCGTCGAACAGGTCGAACACCGCCGCGCAGAGCATCAGGATGACCGCGGTGGCCGCGCTGTTGCGGGCCATGCCGGACTCCTGGCTGCCCGTGAGCTGCGGGATCAGGATGCCGGTGGTGGTGAAGTACACCGCCATGAAGCCGCACGTGGCGTTGCCGAGGGTGAGGGTGTCCGCTATCGACAGGCGGAGAGAAAGAGGCATCTCCTCTTCTTCGTCCGCCTCGACGGCCTCGGGCACCCAGCCCGCCTGTGTCTCAGGATCAATCACGGTCAATGCGAGTCACCCCAGCCACGGTCTTCTGACCGACCTCGACCGCGACGTCCACGCCCTCCGGCAGGTAGATGTCGACGCGCGAACCGAAGCGGATCAGACCGATGCGGTCGCCCTGCTCGACCTTCGTGCCCTGCGGAATGTAGGGAACGATGCGGCGGGCCACCGCGCCGGCGATCTGGATCATCTCGATGTCACCGAGTTCGGTGTCGAAGTGCCAGACTACGCGCTCGTTGTTCTCGCTCTCCTTGTTGAACGCCGGAACGAACCCGCCCGGGATGTGCTCGACCGACGTCACCGTGCCGGAGAGAGGCGCGCGGTTGACGTGGACGTTGAGCGGGCTCATGAAGATCGCGACGCGGGTGCGCCCGTCCTTCCACGGCATGATGCTCTGCACCACACCGTCCGCGGGCGAGATGACCCGGCCCGTGGCGATCTCGCGCTCGGGGTCGCGGAAGAACCACAGCATGCCCGCCGCGAGCGCGGTGGCGGGCACGGCGACGGCCTTGGCGGCACCGGACTTGCGCGCACGCACGAGGCTGAGGGCTGCGGTGGCGACCGTCGGGAGAAGCCACGGCGATGCTCCGCGCGCGAGGCGTACGCCGCCGACCTGGCTGTCGCGTGGTGCAGAGGTTTGGCTGTGGGGCATGGATGACCTTCGTAGCGGATGGCGCCGCGCGGTAACGGGGGACGGCGGCTTTCCCGGGATCGTACCGGTCGAGGGCCACAACTGGGCAAGCCAGGAAGCCGAGTCGGCGGCTGAAGAGTGTTGACGGGGTGTGACCTTCTTCTCCAAGAAAACACCCCGTATCCGGACAATCAGCCCTGGAATCGATACTCTTCGAGCAGCCTGCGACCGATGATCATTTTCTGGATCTCGGCGGTACCTTCACCGATCAGCAGCATCGGAGCCTCGCGGTAGAGGCGCTCGATCTCGTACTCCTTGGAGAAGCCGTAGCCGCCGTGGATCCGGAAGGCGTCTTCCACGACCTCCTTGCAGTACTCGGAGGCGAGGTACTTCGCCATCCCAGCCTCAAGGTCGTTTCGCTCCCCGGAGTCCTTTTTGCGTGCCGCGTTGACCATCATCGCATGCGCGGCCTCGACCTTGGTAGCCATCTCGGCCAGCTTGAACTGGATCGCCTGGTGCTGAGCGATCGGCTTGCCGAAAGTGTGACGCTGCTGGGCATACGAGACGCCGAGTTCGAAAGCACGCTGAGCGACACCGCAGCCACGCGCCGCCACGTTGACGCGGCCGACCTCCACGCCGTCCATCATTTGGTAAAAACCTCGACCGGTGACGCCGCCGAGCACCCGGTTGGCCGGAATTCGCAGGCCATCCATGATCAGTTCGGTGGTGTCGACGCCCTTGTAGCCCATCTTGTCGATCTTCCCGGGGATGGTGAGGCCGGGGCGGACCTCTCCGAAGCCGGGCTCCTTCTCGACGAGGAAGGTCGTCATCGACTTGTGCGGCTTGGCGGCCGCCTCCTCGGGAGTGAGTCCTTCGTCACTTCGGACGAGAACGGCGACCAGACTTGACGTCCCACCGTTCGTCAGCCACATCTTCTGGCCGTTCAGGACGTACTCCTCGCCGTCCTTCACCGCCTTCGACGTGATGGCCGACACGTCCGAGCCCAGGGCCGGCTCCGACATCGAGAACGCGCCGCGGATGTCGCCGGCCGCCATGCGCGGCAGGAAGTGGTCCTTCTGCTCCTGCGTGCCGTGCTGCTTGAGCATGTACGCCACGATGAAGTGGGTGTTGATGATGCCGGACACCGACATCCAGCCCCGGGCGATCTCCTCGACGCACAGCGCGTACGTCAGGAGCGACTCGCCCAGACCGCCGTACTCCTCCGGGATCATCAGGCCGAACAGGCCCAACTCCTTGAGCCCGTCGACGATTCTCTGCGGGTACTCGTCGCGGTGCTCCAGCTCGGTGGCGACCGGGATGATCTCCTTGTCCACGAAGTCGCGGACGGTGGAGAGGATTTCCTGCTGGATGTCGGTGAGACCGGCGGTCTGGGCGAGTCGCGCCATGACTACTTCTCCTGCTGCTTCAGAGTGGGGCGGCCGGGCTGCTCGCCGCCGCGCTCCTTGATGTACGTCTCGGTCGGCACCATCACCTTGCGGCGGAACACACAGACCAGCGTGCCGTCCTGCTTGTAGCCCTTGGTCTCGACGTAGACGATCCCGCGGTCGTTCTTCGACTTGGAGGGGGTCTTGTCGAGGACCGTCGTCTCGCCGTAGATCGTGTCGCCGTGGAAGGTCGGCGCCACGTGCCGCAGCGACTCGATCTCCAGGTTGGCGATCGCCTTGCCGGAGACGTCCGGCACGGACATGCCGAGCAGCAGCGAGTAGATGTAGTTGCCCACGACGACGTTCTTGCCGAAGTCCGTCGTGTTCTCCGCATAGTTGGTGTCCATGTGGAGCGGGTGGTGGTTCATGGTGAGAAGGCAGAAGAGGTGGTCGTCGTACTCCGTGACCGTCTTCCCGGGCCAGTGCTTGTAGACCGCCCCGACCTCGAACTCCTCGTAGGTGCGTCCGAACTGCATCGCGCTCAGGCCTCCGGGATCTCGAACTTCGAGGTGCGCTGCATGCCCGCCGCGCGGCCCTTGCCGGAGATGACCAGCGCCATCTTGCGGCTGGCCTCGTCGATCATCTCGTCGCCGAGCATCGCCGAGCCCTTCTTGCCGCCGGCCTCGGACGTGCAGTAGTCGTACGCGTCCAGGATCAGCTCGGCGTGGTCGAAGTCCTCCTGCGAGGGCGAGAAGATCTCGTTGGACGCCTCGACCTGACCCGGGTGCAGCACCCACTTGCCGTCGAAGCCGAGCGCGGCGGCGCGCTGGGCGACCTCGCGGTAGCCCTCCACGTTGCGGATCTGGAGGTAGGGGCCGTCGATCGCCTGGAGGTCGTTGGCGCGGGCGGCCATCAGGATCTTCATCAGGATGTAGTGGTAGGCGTCCGCCGGGTAGCCGGGCGGCTGCTCACCGACGACCAGCGACTTCATGTTGATCGACGCCATGAAGTCGGCCGGGCCGAAGATGATCGTCTCGACGCGCTGGGAGGCCGTCGCGATCTCGTTGACGTTGTTGAGGCCCTGGGCGTTCTCGATCTGCGCCTCGATGCCGATCTTGCCGACCTCGAAGCCCATCGTCTTCTCGATCTGGGTCAGCAGGAGGTCGAGGGCGACGACCTGCTGGGCGGTCTGCACCTTCGGCAGCATGATGCAGTCGAGGTTCTGGCCCGCTCCCTCGACGACGGTGACGACATCGCGGTACGTCCACTCGGTCGTCCAGTCGTTGACCCGGACCACGCGCGTCTTACCGGTCCAGTCGCCCTCGTTGAGGAACTTGACGATCGTGTGCCGTGCCTCGGGCTTGGCGAGCGGGGCGCACGCGTCCTCCAGGTCGAGGAAGACCTGGTCCGCCGGGAGGCCCTGCGCCTTCTCCAGGAAGCGGGGGTTGCTTCCCGGCACCGCGAGACACGAGCGGCGGGGACGCAGACGGTTGACGGTCATGCGGGGACCTCCAGGGGGTCGAGCTTGTTCGCTTTGCGGATCTCGTCGACGATCCGGCCGATGATTCCGGTGATGTCGAAGTCCTTCGGGGTGAAGACCGCGGCCACTCCGGCTGCCCGGAGCTGTTCGGCGTCCCCGTTCGGGATGATGCCACCGGCGATCACCGGGATGTCTGTGGCACCGGCCACATGGAGCCGTTCCAGGACGTCCGGCACCAGCTGGGCGTGCGAGCCGGACAGGATGGACAGGCCGACCGCGTGCACGTCCTCGGCGAGGGCCGCGTCCACGATCTGCTCGGGCGTCAGACGGATGCCCTGGTAGACCACCTCGAAGCCCGCGTCACGCGCGCGTACGGCGATCTGCTCGGCGCCGTTGGAGTGCCCGTCCAGGCCCGGCTTGCCGACCAGGAAGCGCAGCTTGCCGACGCCCATGTCCCTGGCGGTCAGATCGACCTTGCGGCGCACGTCCGCCATGGCCGAGCCCTCCTCCGCCGGCACCGCGACCGGCGCCGACGAGACCCCGGTCGGCGCCCGGAACTCGCCGAACACCTCACGCAGCGCCCCGGCCCACTCGCCGGTCGTGACGCCGGCGCGGGCGCACTCCAGGGTCGCCTCCATGAGGTTGGCGGTGCCCTTGGCGGCCTCCTTCAGCTTCTCCAGCGCCTTGCACGGGCGCGGGTGGTTGAAGGGCGGCTGGTAGCGCGTGTCGCGCCAGTGCTGGAGTCCCTCGATCACGCGGGCCTCGACGGCCGGGTCCACGGTCTGGATCGCGGTGTCGAGGTCTGCGGTGAGCGGGTTGGGCTCGGTCGTCTCGAAGATGTTGACGCCGATGATCTTCTCCTGGCCGGACTCGATCCGGGCCCGGCGCTCGGCGTGCGAGGAGACAAGCTGGGACTTGAGGTAGCCGGACTCGACGGCGGCCATCGCGCCGCCCATCTCCTGGATCCGGTCGATCTCGGTGAGGCACTCCTCGACCAGGGCCGACACCTTCGCCTCGATGACGTGCGAGCCCTCGAAGATGTCCTCGTACTCCAGCAGGTCGCTCTCATGGGCGAGGACCTGCTGGATGCGCAGCGACCACTGCTGGTCCCAGGGCCGGGGCAGGCCCAGCGCCTCGTTCCAGGCGGGCAGCTGCACGGCACGCGCGCGTGCGTCCTTGGAGAGGGTCACGGCCAGCATCTCGAGCACGATCCGCTGGACGTTGTTCTCCGGCTGCGCCTCGGTCAGACCGAGGGAGTTGACCTGGACGCCGTAGCGGAAGCGGCGCTGCTTGGCGTTCTCGATGCCGTAGCGCTCACGGGTGACCTTGTCCCAGATGCGGCCGAAGGCGCGCATCTTGCACATCTCCTCGATGAAGCGGACGCCGGCGTTCACGAAGAAGGAGATCCGGGCGACGACGTCCCCGAACTTCTCCGGCGGCACCTGGCCGGAGTCCCGGACGGCGTCCAGGACCGCGATCGCCGTCGACATCGCGTACGCGATCTCCTGGACGGGGGTGGCTCCCGCCTCCTGGAGGTGGTAGCTGCAGATGTTGATCGGGTTCCACTTGGGGATGTGGTTGACCGTGTAGCAGATCATGTCCGTCGTCAGCCGGAGCGAGGGCCCCGGCGGGAACACGTGCGTCCCGCGGGACAGGTACTCCTTGACGATGTCGTTCTGGGTCGTGCCCTGGAGCCTGGTGATGTCGGCGCCCTGCTCCTCGGCGACGACCTGGTAGAGCGCCAGCAGCCACATGGCGGTGGCGTTGATCGTCATCGAGGTGTTCATCTGCTCCAGGGGGATGTCCTGGAACAGCCGGCGCATGTCACCGAGGTGCGCGACCGGCACACCGACCCGGCCCACCTCGCCGCGGGCGAGGATGTGGTCGGAGTCGTAGCCGGTCTGCGTCGGCAGGTCGAAGGCCACGGAGAGCCCTGTCTGCCCCTTGGCGAGATTGCGGCGGTACAGCTCGTTGGACGCCTCGGCCGTGGAGTGGCCGGCGTACGTGCGCATGAGCCACGGCCGGTCCTTCTCCCGCGCGCCTTCGGCGGGCTGACGCTCAGTCATCTATGACCCCGGGTGTCTCAGATGTTGCGGAAGCGGTTGATGGCGTCGAGGTGCGTGGCGCGCATCTCCTCGTCGCGCACGCCCAGGCCCTCCTCGGGGGCCAGGCACAGCACGCCGACCTTGCCCTGGTGGAGGTTGCGGTGCACGTCGTAGGCCGCCTGGCCGGTCTCCTCCAGGGAGTAGACCTTCGACAGGGTGGGGTGGATCTTGCCCTTCGCGATGAGCCGGTTGGCCTCCCAGGCCTCGCGGTAGTTGGCGAAGTGCGAGCCGATGATCCGCTTCAGGGACATCCAGAGGTAGCGGTTGTCGTACTCGTGCATGTAGCCCGAGGTCGAGGCGCAGGTGGTGATGGTGCCGCCCTTGCGGGTGACGAACACGGAGGCGCCGAAGGTCTCGCGACCGGGGTGCTCGAAGACGATGTCGATGTCCTCGCCGCCGGTGAGTTCGCGGATGCGCTTGCCGAAGCGCTTCCACTCCTTGGGGTCCTGGGTCTGCTCGTCCTTCCAGAACCTGTAGCCCTCGGCGTTGCGGTCGATGATCGCCTCGGCGCCCATCGAGCGGCAGATGTCCGCCTTCTGGTCGCTGGAGACGACACAGATCGGGTTGGCGCCGCCCGCGAGGGCGAACTGCGTGGCGTAACTGCCGAGGCCGCCGGACGCGCCCCAGATCAGGACGTTGTCGCCCTGCTTCATGCCGGCGCCGTTGCGGGAGACGAGCTGGCGGTAGGCGGTGGAGTTCACCAGGCCCGGTGCGGCGGCCTCCTCCCAGCTGAGGTGGGCCGGCTTCGGCATCAGCTGGTTGGACTTCACGAGCGCGATCTCGGCGAGGCCGCCGAAGTTGGTCTCGAAGCCCCAGATGCGCTGCTCGGGGTCGAGCATCGTGTCGTTGTGGCCGTCCGAGGACTCCATCTCGACGGACAGACAGTGCGCGACGACCTCGTCACCGGGCTTCCAGGCGTTGACGCCGGGGCCGGTGCGCAGGACGACGCCCGCGAGGTCGGAGCCGATGATGTGGTACGGCAGGTCGTGCCGCTTGGCGAGGTCGTTGGTGCGGCCGTAGCGCTCCAGGAACCCGAAGGTCGACAGGGGCTCGAAGATCGAGGTCCACACCGAGTTGTAGTTGACGCTCGATGCCATGACGGCGACCAGGGCCTCGCCCGGGCCGAGCTCGGGGACCGGCACGTCGTCCAGGTGGGTCGACTTGCGCGGGTCCTTGTCGCGGCTCTCGAGGCCCGCGAACATCTCCGTCTCGTCCTTGTGCACGGTGATCGCGCGGTACGACTCGGGGATCGGCAGAGCGGCGAAGTCGGCCGGCGTCGAGTCGGGCGACTGGATCGCTTCGAGGATGTCCTTCACGGTCACGGTGTTGCCTCCGGCGATACGCGTCCTGAGGGAGGGACGCTGAGGGTTACGTCGGTGCTGCTGAGGGTTGGGTGGGAAGTGCCGTCGGTTCGGCGAGGTGGTGCTTCGGCAGCGCTTTGTGGCGCGGAGGGTGCCTGTGACGCAGGCGTCCGGGCGGGCAAGTCGATGACTTGTTGGGACAGCCGGCGTACGAAAGGTCTCTGCACGCCGGCCGCCCGGACAACATCAACGTATGACACCGCGTGTCACCTCGCAAGGCACTGAGTGCCAGGAATTGCTCTCAGGTGAAATCTTTACGTAACAAATGAGCGATGATCGATCGAACGCGGCTTGAAGAGCGCTTGAAATCGGGTGGAGACACACGAAAACGGCCACCCCGAGGGGTGGCCGTCATCACAGCGGTGCGGTAGCGCTCAGCGCTCCTTGAGCGCCTCCTCGATGGTCCGCATGACCTGGTCGAGCGGGGCGTCGGTACGGGCGACCGTGACCAGTACCTCGCCGTGGGTGGAGACCGTCGCGGCGGCCGGTCGGGCGGTGGTGTTGCGCCCGGCCCCCATGCCGGAACCGAACGTCTTGCGCACGATCGCGAAGGCGTGGTCCAGCTGTGACTCCACATCGCCCTGTCCGCCGGCCCGCAGCCACCGCCGCAGCACGTGGTTGTGGGCGGTGACGACCGCGGACGCGGCGACCTCGGCCAGCAGCGGGTCGTCGTTGGCGTCGTCGTCGTGCGCGTGCTCGTCGAAGTGGCCGAGGAGGTAGCGGGTGAACAGCCGCTCGTAGCGGGCCACCGACGCGATCTCCGCCTCGCGCAGGGTGGGCACCTCGCGCGTCAGCTTGTAGCGGGCGACCGAGATCTCCGGCCGGGCCGCGTACATCCGCATGACCTCCTTGATGCCGTTGCACACCGTGTCGAGCGGATGCTCGTGCGGGGGAGCGGCGTTGAGGACGGCCTCGGCGCGGATCAACGTGTCGTCGTGGTCGGGGAAGATCGCCTCTTCCTTGGAGCGGAAGTGGCGGAAGAAGGTGCGGCGCGCGACTCCTGCCGCGGCCGCGATCTCGTCGACGGTGGTCGCCTCGTACCCCTTGGTCGAGAACAGCTCCATCGCCGCGGCCGCCAGTTCTCGGCGCATCTTGAGCCGCTGGGCCGCCGCGCGACTGCCTGCGGCACTTTCCGGCGCGTCGGGCGTAGCTGGTGTACGTGAGGACTTGGCGGGCTGGGACATGACCCGAACGTACTGCATGTGCGCAGGTTGGCGCTCATGTCCCGGGTACCCCCCGCCCGGTGCGGGCGAGGGGCCTCCTGCGGGGCCGCCCAGGGGGTTTCCCGTGGGGTCGAGCAGTCCGCCCCAGTCCTCAGCGGCAGGGAACCAGTCGCCGGACGTGTCAGCGGCGGGCATATTCGCGGAAGCCGCGGCCGGTCTTGCGGCCGAGGCAGCCCGCGGCCACCAGGTGCTCCAGGAGCGGCGCCGGGGCCAGGCCCGGGTCGCGGAACTCGCGGTGCAGGACCTTCTCGATCGCGAGCGAGACATCGAGCCCGACGACGTCCAGCAGCTCGAAGGGGCCCATCGGATAGCCGCCGCCCAGCTTCATCGCGGCGTCGATGTCGTCGAGCGAGGCGTAGTGCTCCTGGACCATCTTCACGGCGTTGTTGAGGTACGGGAAAAGCAGTGCGTTCACGATGAAGCCGGCCCGGTCGCCGCAGTCCACCGCGTGCTTCCTGATCTTGACGCAGACCTCGCGGACCGTCGCGTGGACGTCCTCGGCGGTGAGCACCGTACGGACCACCTCGACCAGCTTCATGGCCGGCGCCGGGTTGAAGAAGTGCATGCCGATCACGTCCTGGGGACGCGAGGTGGCCCGGGCGCAAGCGACGACCGGCAGCGAGGAGGTGGTGGTGGCCAGGACCGCGCCCGGCTTGCAGACCTTGTCCAGCGCCGCGAACAGCTGCTGCTTGACCTCCAGGTCCTCGGCGACCGCCTCCACGGCCAGGTCGACGTCGGCGAACGCGTCGTAGGAGCCGGCCGCGGTGATCCGGTCCAGGGTCTCGGCGGCCGCCTCGGCGGTCATCCGCCCCTTGTCGACCGAGCGGGAGAGGGACTTGCCGATCCGGGCCTTGGCGGTCTCGGCCTTCTCCTCGCTGCGGGCGGCCAGGACGACCTCGTAGCCCGCCTTGGCGAAGACCTCGGCGATGCCGGACGCCATGGTGCCCGAGCCCGCGACACCGACGGCACGGATCGGACGGCCGGGGGTCTCGGAGCCGCCGGTGGCCGGGGTCAGGGCGTCCGCCACGACCGTCGCGCTGCCCGGCGCCTCGTAGGAGTAGAAGCCGCGGCCCGTCTTACGGCCCGTCAGGCCCGCTTCGGCCAGCTGCTTGAGGATCGGGGCGGGAGCGTGCAGCCGGTCCTGGGACTCGGAGTACATGGCCTCCAGGACGGTGCGCGCGGTGTCGATGCCGATCAGGTCGAGCAGGGCGAGGGGGCCCATCGGCAGTCCGCAGCCGAGCCGCATCGCGGCGTCGATGTCCTCGCGGGAGGCGTACTTCGCCTCGTACATCGCGGCGGCCTGGTTGAGGTAGCCGAACAGCAGCCCGTCGGCGACGAAACCGGGCCGGTCGCCGACCGCGACGGGCTCCTTGCCGAGGGCGAGCGCGAGATCGGTGACCGCGCTGACAGCGGCCGGCGCGGTCAGCACCGAGGAGACGACCTCGACCAGCTTCATCGCCGGCGCCGGGTTGAAGAAGTGCAGCCCGAGCACCCGCTCCGGGCGGGCCGAGTCGGCCGCGAGCCGGGTGACGGACAGGGCGTTGGTGCCGGTGGCCAGGATCGTCTCGGGGCGCACGATCCCGTCGAGCTCACGGAAGATCTGGTGCTTGATCTCGTACGACTCCGGCGCCACCTCGATGACCAGGTCGGCGTCGGCCGCGGTGCGCAGGTCGGTGGAGGTGCGGACCCGGGCGAGGACGTCCGTGCGCTCCTGCTCGGTGAGCCGGCCGCGCTCCACGGCGCGGGCGGTCGAGGTCTCCAGGGCGGTGACGGCCTGGGCGGCCGCGGCCTCGCTGATGTCGATGCCGACGACCTCGCGGCCGGCCTTGGCGAGGACCTCGGCGATGCCGGTGCCCATCGTGCCGAGGCCGACGACGGCAATGGTCTGCAACGGGGACAGAGGGATGTCGGACAGGGGAGCGGCCATCGCGGGACTCCAGGAATGAGGGTGGTGACGACTGGGAACGCGACCCGGTACGCCTGAAGGCGCACCGGGTGCGTGGAGGATGCGGGTGTTGCCGGGCTGCAAGCGCACACGCCCGGTGGTGCGGTGCCGTCGTCACGGGCGTGCACACGCCCGGAGAACGGTGAAGCCGACCGGCCCTGTCCCGGAGCCACGTCGTACTGAAGTACTGGTACCTGAGGTACCGAACCGACTGCTCTCACGGCGGCTGCGTCACCAGGCCGCCGTAAGGAGTTCCACGAGTGGGTAACTCGCTCGTCTGAGCTTAACCGGCGGGTAACGAGCGCGCCAGTCCTCGTGTTTGTGATGTACGTCCCGAGCCGCTCACGGCCCGCCTAGGCTGCCTGTCATGGACGAAGAGTTGCGATCACTCACGGAGCGCTTACGGCAGGAGTCGGGAGCGTCGGCCGCGTACGAGCGGCTGACGGAGACGAAGGACCTCGACGAACTGGCGGAAGTGCTCATCGAGCCCGGGCAGCCGCTGTGGGCCAGGGAACTCGCCGCCTTCCGGCTCGGTGTCGCCGGGGACCGGCGCGCCTTCGAGTCACTCGTCCTGCTGCTCAACCACCGTGACCCGCAGCGCTGCGCCTCCGCCGCCCATGCCCTGGCCCGCCTCGGCGACCCCCGCACCGCCCGCGCGGCCGCCGCACTCGCGACCAACGAACTGCGCGTCGCCTACGCCCTGCACCCGGTCCGGCTCCTGACGGAGCTGGGCGCGCCCGAGTCGGTGCCCGCGCTCATCACCACCCTGGAGCGCCGCCTGCGTCCCCACGACCCCTACCGCCGGGTGGCGCTCGCCTGCGTGGAGGGACTCGGCATCCTGGGCGACGCCCGCGCCAGAGCCGTACTGAACGAGGCGCTCGCCCATCCGGCGCTGGCCGAGGCGGCGGTGCACGCACTGGCGAGGATCCCGGCGCAGCGCTGAAAGGGACGCCGGGTCAGCACCCGGAGGGCAGCTCGCGGACGTACCGCACCTCGGGCACGGCGACCCCGGCCACCTCGAAGGGCTCCTCGGCACCGTCCGCGTGGAAGCCGGCGCGCTCGTAGAAGCTCCGGGCTCGGGTGTTGCCCTCGAGGACCCACAGGTACATACGGGTGTGCCCGGCGGCCGCGCAGCGGCGTACCGACTCCTGGAGGAGGGCGTGCCCGAGGCCGCCGCCGTAGTGGCCGGGGTGGACGTAGATCGCGTACAACTCGGCGTCCGGGGTGTGGCGTTCACCGTCCCGGTAGGGGCCGAGGGCGGCCCAGCCGACCACCTCGCCACCCTGCTCGGCGACCAGGTTCACGACGCCGGCGTCGGCCTGCCGGAAGCGGTCCCGCCGGTGTGCGGCCTCCTCGGCCACGTCCAGCGCGTCCAGGTACGGCTGGGGCATGAGACCCCGGTACGCGCTCTGCCAGCCGCGGACCCGGATCTCGGCCACGCGCGTGCAGTCGGCCGAGGTCATCTCGCGGACCTCGGTCATGTGCCCACGATCGCGAACGCCTCGATCTCCATCAGGAACTCGGGGCGCACCAGTGCGGCGACCTGTACCGCCGACGCGGCCGGCAGGCGGTCGTCGGGTATGTGTTCGACGCGGGCCGCGCGGATCGCGGGCAGGTGCGCCATGTCCGTGACGAAGTAGGTGAGTTTGACGACGTCGTCGAAGGTCGCGCCCGCGGCGGCGAGACAGCGGCGCAGGTTCTCGAAGATCCGGTGGGCCTGTGCGGCGGGGTCGCCCTCGCCGACGGGCTTGCCGTTCTCGTCCAGGGCGAGCTGGCCGGAGATCGCGACGAACGTGCCGGTGCCCATGACGACGTGGGAGTACTGGGCGGTGGGGGCGAGCCCGTCGGGGGCGGGAATCCTGGTCAGCTCACTCATGCGTCCATGGTGGACCATGGCACTGACAACGCCCCCGACAGGCCCTCACACCTCGCCGGGCGGAGTGCTCAGCCGCGGAAGCCGAGCATCCCGTGCAGGGTCGAGCCCCGTGACGCCGAGGCCGTCGCCGAGCTCAGCGGCTCGGGGTCGGGCAGCTTGTCGCACACCGCGTCGACCTCGCCGCCACTGCGCGGCACCGTGCCGTCGGTCAGATACGCCGCCAGGTGCTTGTCCAGGCAGGCGTTCCCGCTCAGCGTGATGCCGTGGTTCCCGCCGCCCTGCTCCACCACCAGGCTGGAGCCGCGCAGCAGACGGTGGACCGTCACGCCGCCCTGGTACGGGGTGGCCGCGTCGTCCGTCGCCTGGAACAGCAGCGCCGGCGGCAGTTTGGCGTTGGCGACGTTCACCGGCTGGAGCGAGCTGGTCGGCCAGAACGCGCACGGCGCGTTGTACCAGGCGTTGTTCCAGGTCATGAACGGCGCCTTCTTGTACACCGCCCAGTTGTCGTCCCGCCACTGGTTCCAGTGGCGCGGCCAGTCGGCGTCACGGCACTGCACCGCGGTGTAGATGCTGTAGCCGTTGTCGCCGGAGGCGTCGACGGCGGCGAAGTTGTCGTACGCCTCGACCAGCGGGTCGGCGTTCTTGTCGTTCACGTAGGCCGCGAACGCCTCCGCCAGATAAGGCCAGTAGCCGTTGTAGTAACCGCCCGGGATGAAGGTGTCCTCCAGCTCCGAGGCGCCCACCTTCCCGCCGGCCGGGGTCTTCGCGAGGGCCGCGCGCATCGCGTACCACTTGGCCTCGATCTTCGCCGGATCGGTGCCGAGCTTGTAGGTGGAGTCGTACTTGGCGACCCATGCCATGAACGCGCGGTGGCGGTCGTTGAAGGCGTAGTCCTGGCCGAGGTTGTCCTCGTACCACACGCCCGTGGGATCGACGATGGAGTCCAGGACCAGGCGCCGCACGCGCTCCGGGAAGAGCTTGGCGTAGACCGCGCCGAGATAGGTGCCGTAGGAGTAACCGAAGTAATTGATCTTCTTCGCGCCCAGGGCCGCGCGGATCGAGTCCATGTCGCGTACGGCCTGCACGGTGTTGATGTACGGCAGCACATCGGCGTACTTCGTGCCGCAGGCCTTCGCGAAGGACTTGGCGCGCTGGAGGTTGGCCTGCTCGATGGCCGGGGTGCTCGGCACCGAGTCGGGGCGGACCGGGTTGAAGTGGCCGGGCTTGCAGTCGAGGGCGGGCTTGCTCTTGCCCACACCGCGCGGGTCGAAGCCGATGACGTCGTACTGCGCCGCGACCGCCTTGGGCAGCGAGCCGGCGACGAATCCCGCGAGGGTCAGACCGCTGCCGCCGGGACCGCCCGGGTTGACCAGCAGCGGGCCCTGGGACTTCTTCGCGGTGTGCGGGACACGGGACAGGGCGAGGGTGATCTGCCGCCCGTGCGGGTTGTGGTGGTCGAGTGGGACCTTGAGGGACGCGCACTGGAGCGTCGGGTAGTTCGTGGTGCCGCAGCTCTTCCAGGTGAGCTTCGCGGCCTGAGCGGTGTCCGCGGTACGCGGAGTGCTCGCGTCGGCGGGCAGGGCCGTGAACGTACCGGCCACGACGACGGAAACGCCGCACAGCACGGCTGCGCGTTTTCTCATGGAGTCCTCCCAGGACGGAGGGTTTCGAACCGCGAGTGTCACGGTCCACGCCGCATCGTCCCGGAAAGCGAGCCTGGAAGAACGCGTTCTGGCAAGACTTGACCCGATTGGGGCGCGGTATGCGCTCGAATGCTCTCAGATCAACGTGAGTTGGGTTCCTCCGGGCATATCGGGTGCGGCCGGCTCGGGTTCGGGGAGCCGCCGCGGCAGGCCGCCGTCCGCGGGGCCGATGCCGTACTCGCGGGCCAGTTCGTGGACCTGACGGGTGATCCGGCGCTGGTACCACTTCGGCGCGTAGGAGCCGTCCGCGTACAGCCGCTCGTAGCGCCGTACCAGGTGTGGATGGTGCGCGGCCAGCCAGGCCATGAACCACTCCCGCGCCCCGGGCCGCAAGTGCAGCACCAGCGGTGTCACGGAGGTGGCGCCGGCGGCCGCGATCGCCCGTACGGTGGCCCGGAGTTGGGCCGGTTCGTCGCTCAGGAACGGGATCACCGGCGCCATCAGGACCCCGCACCCGATGCCGTGCTCGGCCAGGGTCCGTACGACCTCCAGGCGGCGCTCCGGCGCGGGCGTGCCCGGCTCCACGGTGCGCCACAGGTCCGGGTCGGTGAAGCCGACCGAGACGGCGATGCCGACATCCGTCACCTCGTTCGCCTGCTTGAGCAGGTCGAGGTCGCGCAGGATCAGCGTGCCCTTGGTCAGGATGGAGAACGGGTTCGCGTGGTCGCGCAGGGCGCCGATGATGCCCGGCATCAGGCGGTAGCGGCCCTCCGCGCGCTGGTAGCAGTCGACGTTCGTGCCCATCGCGATGTGCTCGCCGAGCCAGCGCCGCGAGCCGAGCTGTCGGCGCAGCAGCTCCGGGGCGTTGGTCTTGACGACGATCTGCGAGTCGAAGCCGAGCCCGGTGTCGAGGTCCAGATAGCTGTGCGTCTTGCGCGCGAAACAGTAGACGCACGCGTGCGTGCAGCCGCGGTAGGGGTTCACCGTCCACTGGAAGGACATACGGGAGACCGCGGGCACCCGGTTGATGATCGACCGGGCCCGGATCTCGTGAAAGGTGATCCCGTTGAACTCCGGTGTGTCGAAGGTGCGGGTGACGACCGCCTCCGCGCCGAACAGCGCGGTGTCGTCGGCCCGGCTGTGGCCGGAGTCCGATGTGAGGTTCTCCCAGCGCATGACGCCTCCTCGGTAGCACTGCCCACAGAATAGAACACATGTTCCCTTGATCGTGCGAGGGTGTTTTCGAAGACCGGCGGGGCCCCGATTTGGGCGGCCGGGGACCGGGGTGGTTGGCTTGCCCCAACCCCCGAGAAATCAGGTCCTGGAGGAAGCAATGGCGCAGGTCGAGGCCACTACGGAGCGGGTCGTCGCAGCGGACGCGGAGAAGGTGTTCGACGCCCTCGCCGACTACAGCGGCACGCGCGCGAAGGTGCTGTCCGAGCACTTCAGCGAGTACGAGGTGCGCGAGGGCGGCGACGGTGAGGGCACCCTCGTCCACTGGAAGCTCCAGGCCACCAGCAAGCGGATCCGCGACTGTCTCCTCGAGGTCAGCGAGCCCACCGACGGCGAGCTCGTCGAGAAGGACCGCAACTCCTCCATGGTCACCACCTGGCGGGTCACCCCGGCCGGCGAGGGCAAGTCCCGCGTCGTCGTGACCGCCGTCTGGAACGGCGCCGGCGGCATCGGTGGCTTCTTCGAGAAGACCTTCGCGCCCAAGGGCCTCAGCCGGATCTACGACGCCGTCCTCGACAACCTGGCCACCGAGGTCGAGGGTTAAGTCCCCGGTGTCCGGGGGTTGTTGACCCCCTCACCGGATCGAGTGGATCTCCCCGGCCCGTGCCGATCTGCCGTAACTCGTCGCGCTTGCTCGTAGTTGTCGCTTTACGCGGGAATTGTGCGGGCGCGACGAGGGGAGCGGCACATGGGCGGGACCACTGCGGTGCAGGACGGACCACGGGACGAAACGGCCGAACAACCACCGTCGATCCCCGCCCCCACCCCCGCCGGGGCCGTCGAACTCGGCCCCCGCCGGGTCCGGTTGATCTTCTTCTCCCTCATGCTCGCGCTGCTCCTCGCCGCGCTGGAGCAGATGATCGTCGCCACCGCGCTGCCGAAGATCGTCGGCGAACTGCACGGCCTGGACAAGATGTCCTGGGCGATCACCGCCTATCTGCTCACCTCCACCATCGGCCTGCCGATCTACGGCAAGCTCGGCGACCTGCTCGGCCGCAAGGGCGTCTTCCAGTTCGCGATCGTCGTCTTCGTCGTCGGCTCCGCCCTCGCGGGACGCGCCGAGACGATGGACCAGCTGATCGCCTACCGCGCGGTGCAGGGCGTCGGGGCGGGCGGCCTCATGATCGGTGTGCAGGCGATCATCGCCGACATCGTGCCCGCCCGGGAGCGCGGCCGCTTCATGGGCCTCATCGGCGCCGCCTTCGGCCTCGCCTCCGTCGCCGGGCCCCTGCTCGGCGGGTACTTCACCGACCACCTCTCCTGGCGGTGGTGCTTCTGGTTCAACGTCCCCTTCGGCCTCGTCACCCTGCTCGTCGTCACCGCCGTCCTCAAGCTCCCCAGGCCCACCGCGAAGCCCCGGCTCGACGTCCCCGGCGCGCTGCTGCTCGCCGCCGCCTCCACCTGCCTGGTGCTGCTGACCAGTTGGGGCGGTACCGAGTACGCCTGGGACTCCCGCGTCATCCTCGGACTCGGCGCGGGCGCGGCGGCGTCCACGGTCCTCTTCCTCCTCGCCGAGCACTTCGCGTCCGAACCCCTCATCCCGCTCCGGCTGTTCAGGGACTCGGTCTTCAACATCACCGGCCTGGTGGGCCTGGTGGTCGGCGTCGCGCTCTTCGGGGCGGCGAGCTATCTGCCGACCTTCCTCCAGATGGTCGACGGGGCGAGCGCCACCGAGTCCGGGCTGCTGATGCTGCCCATGATGGGCGGCATCGTCGGCGCCTCCGTGATCGCCGGCCAGCTCATCAGCCACACCGGCCGCTACAAGATCTACCCCGTCCTCGGCGGCGCCCTGTCCGTCTTCGGCATGTGGCTGCTGTCCCGGCTCGAGGTCGACACGCCCCGGCTGCACTACAGCCTCTGGATGGCGGTCCTCGGTGCCGGCATCGGCATGGTGATGCCCGTCCTCATCCTCGCCGTGCAGAACTCCGTGCGCGTCTGCGACCTCGGCACGGCGACGAGCGCGAACAACTACTTCCGGCAGATCGGCGGATCCGTCGGCGCCGCGATCTTCGGCACCCTCTTCGCCGACCGGCTGGGTGACGCCCTCCAGGAGCGCCTGCCCGGCACGACCGGCCTTCCCGACGCCGAGTCCCTCACCCCCCAGCTCGTCCACGCGCTGCCGCCCGACCTGCGCGACGCCTACATCCGCGCCTACGCCGACGCCATGCCGCGGATCTTCCTCTACCTGGTGCCGGTCCTCGTCCTCGGCCTGCTGATCGCCTTCTTCCTCAAGGAGAAACCCCTGGTGTCCCACCACACCGCCGAAACCGAGCCCGCACCCCTGAACACCCCGATCCCGCAAGCCCGTTCGCCGTACACCGCCGGAATCCCCGTCTGCGGCACCGTTCAGCACCCCGACGGAACCGTCGTCCCGCGCGCGGCGCTCACCCTCATCGACGTCGTCGGACAGCAGATCGGACGCGGGGCGAGCGGCGAGGACGGGCGGTACGCGCTCTCCACCCCCGGCGCGGGGTCCTACGTGCTGATCGCGGCGGCCGGCGGACACCAGCCGCAGGCGGTCTCCGTGACCGTCGGTGAGCGGCCCGTCGAACTCGACGTCGTCCTCGGCGGCGCCGGACGCCTCACCGGCCACGTCCGCACCGCGGACGGCACCCCTGTACGCGACGCCACCGTCACCCTCACCAATGTCCACGGCGAGGTCGTCGCCACCACCCGCACCAGCCGCGAGGGCGGGTACGTCATCACCGAACTCGTGGCCGGCGAGTACACCCTCGCCGCGAGCGCCCCCGCCTTCCGCCCCGCCGCTCTGCCCGTCACCGTCCAGGCCTCCCGGGAGACCCGTCAGGACGTCGAACTCGCGGGCGGCGCCGTGCTGCGCGGCACCGTGCGGGCGGGCGGCGGACGAGCCGTCGAGGACGCGCGCGTGACGCTCCTGGACGCGGCGGGCAACGTCGTGGACACCCTCACCACCGGCGCCGACGGCACCTTCCGGTTCGTCGACCTCTCCTCCGGCGAGTACACCGTCATCGCCGCCGGCTACCCGCCCGTCGCCACCGTCCTCCAGATGGCGGGCGGAGGCCGAACGGAACGGGATCTCCAACTCGGACACGAGGACTGAAAACCCGTCAGTAACCCCAACAGGCCCCCAACCGGCAGGTTCTGTCCGGACCAGGGGGCGCGGGGGCGCACGCGGGGGTGATCCGCGCGGTCAATTCCCGCATTGCCGCACATCACCACCACGCGTGGCCGTACGGTGGATCGAGCGGCACAGATCTTGCGGAGCCGTGGGGAGAAAGGGCCTGGGCCATGGCAAACGGCAGCGACCGTGGCACCGAGAGGGATACACCTCCCAGCCGCGGAGCTGGGAACGGCGTGGTGGAACAGGCCGCGGCCGGACGTATCCCCCTGGCCGTGGTCGTGGTGGACCGCGACGGTCTCGTGTCCCACTGGAGCAGGGGCGCGCGACGGCTGTTCGGCGCCGCCAAGGAAGAGGCGATCGGCCGCCCGGCGGTCGACCTGCTGCCCGTCTCCGGCGCTCTGCCCGAGGACGAGGACGAGGACACCACGCCGTTCGGCGTGTACGCGGCCTACGACGGTCTCGGACCCGACCTGGAGTCCTCCCTCGACGGCAACCTGTCGTACCCGGCGGCGGGCCGCGCCCGGCTGACGGTCGCCGAGCCCGACCGGCTGGACGTCCTGTGGTGGGCGTACCCCCTGGTGGGCCCGGGACGCGAGCGGCTGCTGGTGCTCGCCGCCGACGCGGGGGCACTGCGCGCGGACGATCCCGACGAGGAGATCCCCGGCGAGCGCATCGCACCCGCCTTCGCGCTGCACACCGACTTCCCCGGAGCCGAGGAACTGGCCCGGCGACTGCCCGAGATCCTGCCCAGCATGAGCGTCGGGGAAGGCGCCCGGATCGTCGCCCAGATCCTCGAACTGGGCTACCCCGTCCTGGAGTTCAGCCAGAACGACCGGGTGCCCGTCACCCCGGACTGGGGCGTGCCCCGCCGCATCGAACGAAAGGCGCGCCGTGAGCGGGCCGCGCGGGCCGCCGCCCAGGGGCTGCCCGTCCCGCAGGAACTCGCCGACGAGGTCGAGGATCTCGAGTACGCCGCCGTGCGCGAGCGCCTGGAGTTCCTCACCGAGGTCAGCGGCCGCATCGGCACCTCCCTGGACCTGTCCAAGACCATCGTCGAGGTCAGCCGGGCCGTCGTGCCCCGCTTCACCGACGTCGCCGGCACCTATCTGCGGGAACAGGTCGTGGCCGGCGAGGGGTTCCCCGAGGGCGTGCCGGACACCACGACCATGTGGCACCGGGTCGCCCTGGAGCACACCGACGAACCCGGCCGCTGGGACGACGTCGTACCGGTCGGCGAGGCCATGCCGTTCCCGGCCCACACCCCGTTCTTCCAGTGCATGACCAGCGG
Source organism: Streptomyces sp. RG80 (assembly GCF_040446465.1). Classification (NCBI taxonomy): domain Bacteria; kingdom Bacillati; phylum Actinomycetota; class Actinomycetes; order Kitasatosporales; family Streptomycetaceae; genus Streptomyces; species Streptomyces sp. RG80. Next base: position 747,615 of record NZ_JBEAAJ010000003.1, read on the forward strand.
TGAGCCCGTCCTCGTGCCGCGCATCAGCGAGCAGATGGGGCACGCCATCGCCTCGCAGTTCGAGAAGCGCGACATCCGGCCGCTGATCACCGGCCGCTCGATGCTGGTCGTGCCGCTCAAGGCACGCAATGTCGTCCTCGGCTTCATGATCCTGCTCCGGCACCCCGAGCGCGTCGAGTTCAACGACATGGACCGCGTCACCGGCGCCGAACTCGCCGCCCGCGCGGGCCTCGTGCTCGACAACGCGCGCATGTACACCTACCAGGAGTCGGTCGCCGAGACCCTCCAGGACAGCATGCTGCCGCACATCCCGCCGCGCATGGCCGGCTGTGACATCGCCACCCGCTATCTGCCGGGCACCCTGCTCGGCCGGGTCGGCGGCGACTGGTTCGACTCGGTGAAACTGCCCGGCGCCCGCACCGCCCTCGTCGTCGGCGACGTCATGGGCCACGGCCTCAACTCGGCCGCGATGATGGGCCAGTTGCGGACGGCCGTACAGACCATGGCCGCCCTCGACCTGCCGCCCGCCCAGCTGCTGCGCAACCTCGACGACCTCGCCCAACGACTCGGCGACACCTACCTCGCGACCTGCCTCTACGCCGTGTACGACCCGATCGCGAGCGAACTGCACATCGCCAACGCCGGTCACATCCCGCCGGTCGTCGTGCACGCCGAGGACGGCCGCAGCGAACTCCTCGACCTGCCCACGGGCGCACCCATCGGCGTCGGCGGGGTGGCCTTCGAGTCGGTACGCGTGCGCGTGCAGCCCGGCGACCGGCTGGTGATGTGCACCGACGGGCTGGTCGAGGTGCGCGGCGAGGACATCGGCGTGGGCCTGGCGACGCTGTGCGAGTCCGCCGCCCATCCGGCCGCCTCCATGGACGACGCCTGCGACACCATCATCCGCGCCCTCAACACCCGCGGCGGCCGCAAGGACGACGTCGCCCTCCTGATGGCCCGCCTCAACGGCATCGAGCCGGACGACGTCGCCGAGTGGCGGCTCTCCCCGGAGCCCCGCGAGGTCGGCCGGGCGCGCTCCGTGGTGCGCGAGCAGCTCCACGACTGGGGTCTGGCCCGGCTCGTCGACACGGCCGAGCTGATGGTCGGCGAGCTCGTCACCAACGCCGTACGCCACTCCCACAGCCGCCCCGTCGAACTGCGCCTGGTGCGCGGCGACACGCTGCTGTGCGAAGTGGACGACGACGACCACGAGCTGCCGACCCTGCTGAGCGCCGGACCCGAGGACGAGTTCGGGCGCGGACTGCGGATCGTCACCACCCTCGCCCGGGAGTGGGGCACCAGCCGTACGAAGGCCGGCAAGACCGTCTGGTTCGAACTGACCTTGCCGCGACGCTGACGCACCCCAGGGGCGCACGGGGCGCGAGGGCGTACCCGAGTCGCACAGGGAGTGAAGGAATGCGCCGTGCGCTTGTAGCCGCGACCAGGGCGCGATAAACCGTACTGGCCCGTCACTTGCGGCGGGTCGCGGTCGCATCCTGGGGAGTTGGGCATGAGCGTGACGAGTCGGTACCGGGAGGCCTGGGAGAGCTTCTGGCGGGAGGCTCCCGACGGTCAGGGGGAGGTGTTCTGGGACGCGGAACCGGCGGTGACGGTCGGCCTCCACCTCGCCCTGTTCGAGCCGTACGTGAGCGACCCGGTCCTGCCACTGGTCGACCTGGGCTGCGGCAACGGCACCCAGACCCGTTTCCTCGCCGACCGCTTCGCGCACGTCCTGGGCGTCGACCTGTCCGAGGCGGCCCTGGACCGGGCCCGGCAGGCCGATCCGGCGGGCCAGGCCGGCTACCGGGTGCTGGACGCCGTCGAGAAGGGCGAGGCGGCGGCACTGCACGCGGAACTCGGCGACTCCAACGTCTATATGCGGGGCGTGCTCCACCAGTGCGAGCCCGCCGACCGGCAGCCACTGGTGGACGGACTCGCGGCCCTCCTCGGGGACCGCGGCCGCGGCTTCCTCGTCGAGCTGTCCGAGGCAGCAAAGCCCATCCTGATGGGCCTGGCCCAGGGCCCCGCCGGCCCGCCGCCCAAGCTGGCACCGATCTTCCGGCACGGCATCGCGCCCGGCGAGGTCTCCGACGACGCGCTGTCGGAGCATGTGCGCTCCGCCGGACTCACCGTCCTCGCGAGCGGTGAACTGCCCCTGACGACCACCGAGCACGGACCCGACGGCACCCGCATCGAGCTGCCGTCGAAGTGGCTGGTGGTGGGGCGTACGGCCTGAGGTGTGACCGTCACTGGCCCGGGCCGGTGAGAGTTATCCACAGGTCTGCCGGGATGCGGCGGAACCGCGTAGCGTGAGTCGGCATGAAGATCCTCATCAGCGCCGACATGGAGGGCGCCACCGGCGTCACCTGGCCGGCCGACGTGCTGCCGGGGACGCCGCAGTGGGAGCGCTGCCGCTCGATGTTCACCTCGGACGTGAACGCGGCGGTGCAGGGCTTCTTCGACGGCGGCGCCGACGAGGTGGTGGTCAACGAGGCGCACTGGACCATGCGCAACCTGCTCCTGGAGTGCCTCGACGACCGCACCGAGATGCTCACCGGACGGCACAAGTCGCTGTCCATGGTGGAGGGCGTGCAGCACGGCGACGTGGACGGCATCGCGTTCGTCGGCTACCACGCGGGCGCGGGCTCCGAGGGCGTCCTCGCCCACACCTACCTCGCCAACTCCATCACCGGGGTGTGGCTGAACGACGTCCGCGCGAGCGAGGGGCTGCTCAACGCGCACGTGGTCGCCGAGTACGGCGTCCCCGTCGTCCTCGTCACCGGCGACGACGTGGCCTGCGAGGACGCCCTCGGCTACGCGCCCGAGGCGCTCAAGGTCGCGGTCAAGGACCATGTGTCGCGGTACGCGGCCGTGTGTCGGACACCGGCCAGGACCGCCGCCGACATCCGAGCCGCGGCCAAGGAGGCGACCGCGCTGGCGGTCCGTCACGAACCGGTCCAGGCCGGGCCGTTCACCATCGTCCTGGAGTTCGACGCCGAGCACCTCGCGCTCGCCGCGACCGTCGTGCCGGGCGTCGGCCGGATCGGCGAGCGGAAGGTGGGGTACACGAGCGCCACCATGTACGAGGGGATTCGCACCTTCAAGGCGGTCACCACGATCGTCTCGGCCGCGGTGGAGGAGCAGTATGGCTGACGAGCAGGCACTGGACGAGGTCGTCACGTTCACCTCCGACCTGATCCGTATCGACACCACCAACCGGGGCGGCGGCGACTGCCAGGAGCGGCCCGCCGCCGAGTACGCGGCCGCGCGGCTGGCCGAGGCGGGCCTCACGCCCGTCCTGCTGGAACGCACCAGGGGACGCGCCAACGTCGTCGCACGCCTCGAGGGCACCGACCCGTCGGCCGACGCGCTGCTCCTGCACGGTCACCTCGACGTGGTGCCCGCCGAGGCCCGGGACTGGAGCGTGCACCCCTTCTCCGGGGAGGTCCGCGACGGGGTGGTCTGGGGCCGGGGCGCGGTCGACATGAAGAACATGGACGCGATGATCCTCGCCGTCGTCCGCGCCTGGGCGCGCGAAGGGGTACGGCCCCGGCGGGACATCGTGATCGCCTTCACCGCCGACGAGGAGGCCAGCGCCGAGGACGGCTCCGGGTTCCTCGCCGACCGGCACCCCGGGCTCTTCGAGGGCTGCACCGAGGGGGTCAGCGAGTCGGGGGCGTTCACCTTCCACGACGGCGGCGGCCGCCAGATCTACCCGATCGCGGCCGGGGAGCGGGGCACGGGCTGGCTGAAGCTCACCGCGCGCGGACGGGCCGGGCACGGCTCCAAGGTGAACAGGGAGAACGCGGTCACCCGCCTGGCCGCCGCGATCGCCCGCATCGGCGAACACGAGTGGCCCCTGCGCCTCACCCCGACCGTACGGGCGGCCCTGACCGAACTCGCCGCCCTGTACGGCATCGAGACCGACCTGAGGGACGTCGACCGGCTGCTGGACAAGCTCGGCCCGGCGGCCAAGCTCGTCGAGGCGACCGTGCGCAACAGCGCCAACCCGACCATGCTGGAGGCCGGGTACAAGGTCAACGTGATCCCGGGCGAGGCCGTGGCCCACGTCGACGGGCGCTACCTGCCCGGCGGCGAGGAGGAGTTCCGCACCACCCTCGACCTGCTGACCGGGCCGGACGTGGAGTGGGAGTACCAGCATCGCGAGGTCGCGCTCCAGGCGCCGGTCGACTCGGCGACGTACGCCAGGATGCGTGCCGCCGTCGAGGAGTTCGCGCCGGAGGGACACGTGGTGCCGTACTGCATGTCCGGCGGCACGGACGCCAAGCAGTTCTCGCGACTCGGCATCACCGGCTACGGATTCACGCCGCTGAAGCTGCCGGAGGGCTTCGACTACCAGGCCCTCTTCCACGGCGTGGACGAGCGGGTCCCGGTCGAGGCACTGCACTTCGGCGTCCGTGTCCTCGACCGTTTCCTGCGCACGGCCTGAGCGAACTGGGGGAGAAGTGGAGACACTGCCGTACGGGTCCTGGCCCTCGCCGATCGGCGCGGCCCTGGCCGCCGCGCACGACGGGCATCCCGAGTTCACCGGCTTCGTCGGCGACGAGGTGTGGTGGACCGAGCCACGCCCCACCGAGGGCGGCCGGCGCACCCTGGTACGGCGCCGCGCCGACGGGGTGGTGGAGTCGGTGCTGCAGGCCCCCTGGGACGCCCGCAGCCGGGTCATCGAGTACGGCGGCCGGCCCTGGGCGGGCGCGGTGGTGGCCGGCGAACCGCTCGTGGTCTTCGTGAACTTCGCCGACCAGCGCCTGTACCGGTATGTGCCGGGCGCCGACCCGAGACCCCTCACACCGATCTCCCCGGTGGGCGGCGGGCTGCGCTGGGCGGAGCCGGTGCTGCTCCTCGAACGCGGCGAGGTGTGGTGCGTGCTGGAGGAGTTCACCGGGGACGGGCCCGGCGACGTGCGCCGCGTCCCGGCCGCGGTGCCGCTGGACGGCTCGGCCGCCCAGGACCGCGACGCCGTACGCGAACTCACCGACTCCCGGCACCGGTTCGTGACCGGGCCCCGCCTCGCCCCGGGCGGGCGGCGTGCGGCCTGGCTGGCCTGGGACCATCCGCGGATGCCGTGGGACGGCACCGAGCTGGTGCTCGCGGACGTCCGGGACGACGGCACCCTCGGGGCGCCCCGGACGGTCGCGGGCGGGCCCGAGGAGTCGATCGCGCAGGTGGACTGGGCCCACGACGGTGCCCTGCTGTACGCGAGCGATCGCACCGGCTGGTGGAACCTCTACCGCGACGGGGAGCCGCTGTGTCCGCGCGAGGAGGAGTTCGGCGGGCCGCTGTGGAAGCTCGGCCACCGCTGGTTCGCCCCGCTGGAGAGCGGACCCATCGCCGTCGTGCACGGCCGCGGCGCCACCGCGCTCGGCATCCTCGACCCCGAGACCGGAGAGGTCGTCGACGCGGCGGGCCCCTGGACCGAGTTCGCGCCCACCCTCGCCGTGCACGGCGAGCGGGTCGTCGCCGTCGGGGCCAGCCCGCGCAGCGCCCACGAACTGGTGGAGCTGGACACCCGCACCGGCCGGGCGCGGGTGATCGGCGCGGGCCACGACGACCCCGTGGACCCCGCGTACTACCCCGAGCCGCAGATCCGCACCTTCACCGGACCCGCCGGCCGCGACGTCCACGCCCACATCTACCCGCCCCACCACCCGGCCTGTGTGGCACCCGGTGACGAACTGCCGCCGTACGTCGTCTGGGCGCACGGGGGTCCCACCAGCCGGGTCCCCCTGGTCCTCGACCTGGCGATCGCCTACTTCACCTCGCGGGGCATCGGCGTCGCCGAGGTCAACTACGGCGGCTCGACCGGCTACGGCCGGGAGTACCGCAACCGGCTGCGCGAGCAGTGGGGCGTCGTCGACGTCGAGGACTGCGCGGCCGTCGCCCAGGCCCTCGCCGACGAGGGCACCGCCGACCGGGACCGGCTCGCGATCCGCGGCGGCAGCGCCGGCGGCTGGACCGCGGCCGCCTCCCTGGCCACGACCGACGTCTACGCCTGCGGCACCATCGTCTACCCCGTCCTCGACCTGACCAGTTGGGGCGAGGGAGTGACCCACGACTTCGAGTCGCAGTACCTGGAGAGCCTGGTCGGCTCGCTCGCCGAGGCGCCCACGCGGTACGCGGAACGGTCGCCCACCGAGCACGCCGACCGGATCACCGCGCCCTTCCTGCTGCTCCAGGGCCTGGACGACGTGATCTGCCCGCCCGCCCAGTGCGAGCGGTTCCTCGCCCGGATGGAAGGCCGGCGGGTACCGCACGCGTACATCGCGTTCGAGGGGGAGGGCCACGGGTTCCGGCGGGCGGAGACGATGACCCGGGCACTGGAGTCCGAACTCTCCCTGTACGCCCAGGTCTTCGTCCTGAACCCACCCGGCATCCCGACATTGGAGCTCAGCAAGTGAAGGAACTCCGCAGACCGTCCCGGCTCGCCCCCGGGGCCCGCGTGGCCGTCGTCGCGCCCAGTGGCCCCGTGCCCGAGGAGCGGCTGCAGGCCGGCCTCGACGTCCTGCGCGGCTGGGACCTGGACCCGGTGGTGGCACCCCATGTGCTGGACCGGCACGGCGAGTTCGGCTACCTGGCGGGCACGGACGCGGACCGGGCCGCCGACCTGCAGGCCGCCTGGTGCGATCCGTCCGTCGACGCGGTGCTGTGCGCGCGGGGCGGGTACGGCGTGCAGCGGATGATCGACCTGCTCGACCGGGAGGCGATGCGGGCGGCCGGTCCCAAGGTGTTCGTCGGCTACAGCGACATCACCGCGCTGCACGAGGCGTTCGCCGTCCGACTGGGTCTCGTCACGCTGCACGGGCCGATGGCGGCGAGCGTCGACTTTCTCAAGAACACGCGAGCCCAGGACCATCTCAGGTCCACCCTCCTCGCGCCGGAGACGGTCCGTACGATCGCCTCCGGCGGCACGGCCCTGGTCCCCGGACGGGCGCGGGGCGTCACTCTCGGCGGCTGTCTGTGCCTGCTCGCCGCCGAGCTGGGCACCCCGCACGCCCGGCCCTCGGCCCGCGGCGGGCTGCTGTGCCTGGAGGACGTGGGGGAGGAGACGTACCGACTGGACCGCTACCTCACCCAACTCCTGCGCGCGGGTTGGTTCGAGGGGGTGCGCGGGGTGCTTCTCGGGTCGTGGGAGGAGTGCGATCCGTACGACAAGGTGCGCGCCCTGCTGCTCGACCGGCTCGGCGGTCTCGGGGTGCCCGTCGTGGAGAGGTTCGGATTCGGGCACTGCGAAGGGGCGTTGACGATTCCGTTCGGAGTGGCGGCCGAACTCGACGCCGACCGGGGCACCTTGACCCTCGCGGAACCGGCGCTCCACTGAATTCTCGTCAAGAAACACTCGTTACGGTGATTGACCCCGTCTGACACGTGTCACACCATGACTACCGGCCGGTACCTACCGGTCGGTAGGTCGAGTTGTCCTCAGCGCGGAGGTCTCGTGTCCCGTCGTGTGCTCGGATACTGCGTCCCACTCGCTCTCCTGCTCGGCGCGGCAGGTGCCGGCCCCGCCGCCGCAACAGCCCTATACACCGTCACAGGGCTGAAGTTCACCGTCCAGGCCGGTGGCCGTACCTGCACCGTCGACGCCGACCTCTACCGGCCGGCGGGCGTGGACCGCACCCACCGCGCCCCCGCCGTACTCGCCACCAACGGCTTCGGTGGCAGCAAGTCCGACGGCTCCACCGACGCCATCGGCAAGGCCTTCGCCGAACGCGGCTACGTCTCCCTCGTCTACTCCGGGCTCGGCTTCGGCGCCTCGGGCTGTCTGATCTCGCTCGACGACCCGGCGATCGACGGGACGGCCGCCTCGAGACTCGTCGACTTCCTCGCCGGGAAGCGGGCCGCCGACGACGGCACCAAGGCCGACTTCGTCACCCTCGACCGCAAGGGCGACCCGCGCGTCGGCATGATCGGCGGCTCCTATGGCGGCGCCGTCCAGATGGCGACGGCCGCCGTCGACCACCGCGTCGACGCGCTCGTCCCGCTGATCACCTGGCACGACCTCGCCTACTCCCTCGACCCGAACAACGCCGACCCGCACGGCCCGGTCCCCGGCGCCTTCAAATGGCAGTGGGCCAACGGCTTCTACCTCATCGGCGAGAGCCAGCCCCTCACGACCCCCAACCTGGACCCGTCCCGGATCAACTCCCTCGGCTGTCTGCACTTCGTCACCGACGCCTGCGACACCATCCGCACCCTGAACTCCGGCAGCTATCCCGCCGACCGGACCGCCGATCTGCTCGCCTACTCCCGCGGCGTCTCCCCGGTCTCCTACCTCGGCCGCGTCAAGGCACCCACGCTGCTCGTGCAGGGCCAGGCCGACAGCCTCTTCAACCTCAACGAGGCCACGGCGACGTACAGGACGCTCAAGGCCCAGGGCACCCCGACCAAGATGATCTGGCAGTCCTGGGGCCACAGCGGCGGCATGGTGCCCGGCGAGCTGAACCTCGGCCAGGGCAACCTGGAGTCCACCTACGTCGGCACGCGCGTCCTCGCCTGGTTCGACCGCTACCTCCACAAGAAGACCGGCACCGACACCGGACCGGCCTTCGCCTACTACCGCGACTGGATCACCGACCCGACCCGCACCTACACCACCGCCGACCGACTCCCCGCACTCAGCCAGAAGCTGTACCTGTCCGGCGACGGCAAGCTCGTCGACAACCGCTCCAAGGTGACCCGCGGCAGCCGGACGTACACCAACTGGGCCGTCCCCACCAGCCACTCCGAGAGCTCGCTGTACGGCACGCTCGGGCTGCCCGACCCGGCCCCGTACGACACCGAGGGCACCTACCTCGGCTGGACCAGCGAGCCACTGGCACGGACCACCGACGTCGTGGGCGCGCCCAGGGCCACGCTGAAGGTGGTCTCACCGAAGGCCGAGCGGACCCAGCACTCCGGGAACGCCGCCGACAAGCTCGTGCTCTTCGCCAAGCTGTACGACATCGCGCCCGACGGCACCAGGACGCTGGTGCACCGGCTGGTCGCCCCGGTCCGGGTGCCCGACGTCACCCGGACCTTCACGGTGACCCTGCCGGGGATCGTGCACCGGTACGAGAAGGGGCACCGGCTGCGGTTCGTGATCGCGGCGAGCGACGACGCCTACTTCGGCAACCGCGGGATCAAGCCGGTGACCGTGGTCAGCGCGCCGCAGGACACCGGGGTGCTGGAGCTGCCCGTGGTCGGCCGCTGAACCCTCCGGCCGGCCCGCGGTCGGTTCACCCGGTGGGCGGCGCCCGCCGCGCGGGGCCAGGGCTTCGGGCTCACCCTGGTCGCATGAGCCCGAAGACCTCCCAGAGCGGCGGCGCCACCGGCAAAAAGGGCGGTGGCGCGGTGACGCCCGCCCGGGTGGTCGTCCTGCTGCTCGCCCTCCTCGCCCTGATCTTCATCTTCGAGAACACCCGCGCCACCAAGATCAGACTGCTGATCCCCGAAGTGACGATGCCGCTGTGGATGGCGCTGCTGGCCACGGCCGTCATCGGCGCCCTGTGCGGCGCCTATTTCATGAAGCGCCGCAGCTGACCCGTCGTAAGGTGTCGGGATGCCGCACACCGCACCCCGCTATCTCGTAGAGAGCCCCCGCGTGGGCATACGCCACATCACCCACGCGGACGGCGCCGAGTTCACCGCGCGGGCCCGGGAGAGCAAGGAACTGCACCAGCCGTGGCTCTTCCCGCCGGACAGCGCGAGCGCGTTCACCGCGTACGCGGGCCGGCTGATCGACGACCCGACCAAGGCCGGCTTCCTGGTCTGCGAGAAGGACGGCGAGCACGGCGAGGGGGCCATCGCCGGGTTCATCAACATCAACAACATCGTCGAGGGCGCCTTCCTGTGCGGGGCGCTCGGCTACGGCGCCTTCGCGCACGCCGCCGGACGCGGACTGATGCGGGAGGGGCTCGGCATGGTCGTGCGGTACGCCTTCGGCGGGATGCGCCTGCACCGCCTGGAGATCAACGTGCAGCCCACCAACGCCGCGTCGATCGCCCTCGCCCGCTCCTGCGGCTTCCGCCTGGAGGGCTTCTCGCCGAACATGCTCTACATCGACGGGGCCTGGCGGGACCACGAGCGGTGGGCCGTCACCGCCGAGATGATCCGGAAGTGAGTCCCATGCGTACGAGAGTGGTCCTGGACGCCCCCTCCAACCTCGGGCTGCGGCCGCCCGCGCCCGGCACCGTACCCGGCTGCTACAAGCTCGCCGGAGCGCTGCGCGAGCAGCGGATCGTGCAACGGCTGGGCGCCCTGGAGGGCGGGGTCGTCGTGCCGCCGCGCTACGACCGCGAGGACTGGCGGGAGGGCGACGGCGTCTTCAACGCGGCCGCGCTCGCCGCCTACACCGTGCGACTCGCCGACCGGATCGAGCGACATGTACGGGCCGGGGAGTTCCCGGTGGTCCTCGGCGGCGACTGCTCCATCCAGCTCGGCGCCTCCCTCGCGCTGCGCCGGCTCGGCCGCTACGGGCTCGCCGCGGTGGACGCCTCCGCCGACTTCCGGCACCCCGGCAACTCCGACCGGATCGGCGCGGCAGGCGGGGAGGAGGTCGCGCTGGCGACCGGGCGCGGACAGGACGACCTCACGAACCTGGAGGGCCTGAGGCCCTACCTCCTGGACGAGGACGTACGACTCTTCGGCAACCGCGACGAGTTCGAGGACGACCGCAGAGAACTTGCCGACCTCAAGATCCCCGTGGTCACCGTCGGGGACATCCGCGAGTGGGGCGCCGACGCGCTCGCCCGGGCCACCGCCCAGGCCTTCGAGATCCCCGAACTCGACGGATTCTGGGTCCACTTGGACGCGGACGTTCTCGACCCGTCCGTCATGCCCGCCGTGGACAGCCCCGACCCGCACGGACTCCTGCCCGTCGAACTCGTCGCCCTGCTGCGCCCGTTGCTGGCCTCCCCGCACTGCGTCGGGCTCAACGTCACCATCTACGACCCCGACCTGGACCCGGACGGAACGGCCGGCGCCCTCCTCGCCGACATCGTGGTGTCCGCCTTTGCCCAATCCTGACCGGTGGCTCCCCTGTTCAGCTCCCCGGCGAGCGGCTTCCATGGCGAACGTGACGACCATCCGGCACGAGCTACTGACGCTGCCCGCCGCGGAGTTGGGACCCGACAACCCGCTGCCCCCGCTACGGCCGCTCGACGCCCTCCACCGCGTCGACGACCGGGACGACCTGCCCCGGGACATGGCCCGCCAGATCGGCTACGAGCCACTGCGCAGTCTGCTTCCCGTGCATGTCAGGGACGGCTACGAGCGGGTGCGCGAGCCGCGCGGGATCGACACCCTGGTCATCGAGAACGACCGGCTGCGGGCCACCGTCCTGCCCGGCCTGGGCGGCCGGATCGCCTCCCTCCTCCACAAGCCGTCCGGCCGTGAACTCCTGTACCGCAACCCGGTGTTCCAGCCCGCCGCCTTCGCCCTCAACGGCGCCTGGTTCTCCGGCGGCATCGAATGGAACATCGGCGCCACCGGCCACACCACCCTGTCCTGCGCCCCGCTGCACGCCGCCCGCGTCCCCGCCCCCGACGGTGGCGAGATGCTGCGCCTGTGGGAGTGGGAACGGCTGCGCGACCTGCCGTTCCAGGTCGACCTGTGGCTGCCGACGGGATCCGATTTCCTGTATGCGGGCGTCCGTATACGGAATCCGCACGAGAGGCCCGTGGCCACGTACTGGTGGTCCAACACCGCCGTGCCCGAGGACCGCCGGGTGCTCGTCCCCGCCGACGAGGCCTGGAACTTCGGGTACGAGCGACGCCTGCGGAAGGTGCCGGTTCCGTCGTACGACGAGATCCGGCGGCAGTCGCACGCGGCCGACTGGTTCTACGACCTGCCCGACGGGCACCGCCGCTGGATCGCCGCCCTCGACGACGACGGACACGGGCTGGTCCAGACGTCCACGGACGCGCTGCGCGGACGCAAGCTGTTCGTGTGGGGCGCGGGACCGGGCGGGCGGCGCTGGCAGGAATGGCTCACCGAGCCCGGCGGCGCCGGCTACCGCGAGATCCAGGCGGGCCTCGCCCGCACGCAGTTGGAGCACGTACGACTGGACGCGGAGAGCGAGGTGTCGTGGCTGGAGGCGTACGGGCCGCTGAGCTGTCCGCCCCAGTCCGCGGCGGCCGGGACGGCGGAGGCCCGGGCCGCGGAGGAGCGGCTCGAGGCGGTGCTGCCGCGCGCCGACGTCGACGCCGCGTACGCCGCCTGGAAGGCCTGCGCCGACACCGAACCCGGTGAGGTCCTCGCCACCGGATCCGGCTGGGGCGCCCTCGAAGTGCTGCGCGCGGACTGGAAGTTGCCCGGCACGCCCTTCGCCGAGGACACCCTCACGCAGGAGCAGGAGCCGTGGCTCCAGCTGCTGCGGGCCGGGGCGCTGCCGGAGCCGCGCCGGGTGCGGCCGCCCGGTGGAACGCTGGTCGCCCCGCACTGGCGGGACATGCTCGAGACGGCGCCCGCCACCCCGCACACCGAGTACCACCTCGGTGTCGCGCAGTGGCACGCCGGTGACCGGGCGCAGGCGGTGCGAAGCTGGGAGAGGGCCCTCGAACTCGCCCCGTCCGTCTGGCCGTTGCTGCGCTGCCTGGCCGTGGCCGATCAGGAGGTCGGTCACCACGAGCGGGCCGCCGACCGGTACGCCGAGGCCTTCGACGACCTGTGCCGGGAGCGGCGCGACGCCGGTGAGGTGTGGACGGCGGCCACGGCCGCACTGGGACGCGAGGCGATCGAGGCGCTGCTGGCCGTGCGGCGCCCCGCGGAGGCGCGGGCGGTGTGGGAGCGGCTGCACCCCGGGACGCGGGCGCGCGGCCGGTTCCGGTTCGTCGAGGCAGGGCTCCTGGTCGCCGAGGGACGGCGGGAGGAGGCACGGGCCGTTTTCGAGGCGGGGTTCGAGGTCGCCGACCTACGGGAGGGGGCGGAGGCCGTCGGGCGGCTGTGGGAGCGGATCGCCGAGGAACCGCTGCCGGCGCGCTACGACTTCCGTATGCGGTGACCGGTCGTCAAGATCCTGTATACGGTCGCCGGTCGCCGGTCGGCAGCCGGTCGTCGCCGGGTCGGCGTACGTGGGGACCGGCCGCCTACGCCCGCCGGTCCACGTACTCGTACACCACCCCGTCGGGATGCATGGCGATCAGGTTGCGTCCCGCCGGGGTCCCCACCGGTCCCGCGATGATGTGCGCGCCCAGTTCGGACAGGACCCGGTGGGCCTCGTCGACGTCCTTGACGGCGATGGTGGCCGCGACCTTGCGGAGGATCTCCAACTCGGCCTCGGGGCCGCTCATCAGGAGGAAGCAGCCGACGGCGGCCACCTGGACGCCGCCGCGTTCGAAGCGGAGGGCGGGGCCGCCGGCGAGCCGTTCGTAGAAGGGGACCGCGGTCTCCAGGTCGTCGACGCAGACACGCAGCGTGGCTCCCAGAATGTCCATGCGGACGAGCCTAGTCGGGGCGGCCTGGCCGGGAGATCGTTTCACGCGATCCCCCCACCCCGACCACGGGAGGGGAGTCTGCGCGCACCGGTGATCGGCCGTGACGGACGGCGTTATGCGTACGGGCGTGCGGGTACCCGGCGGGCATGGACCGCTTGGATCATCTGGAACACCTGGACAAGCATCTGGTCGACGAGCTGGCGCAGGTGGCGCGCGAGACCGTACGCGAGGAGCTGCGCGAGCAGACCCGCAAGCAGCGCCGCAAGGCCATGCTGTACGCCGCGTCCGGCGCCGTCGCCCTCTATGCGGGTGCCGCCCTCGCCCTCGCGCTGGGGCTGGTCCTCGCCCTCGGCCTGCCCGACTGGGCCGCCGCCCTGATCACCGCGGCGATCCTCGGGGCCGTCGCCTATGTGCTGCGCGGCGCCGCCCGGCCCTCCACGTCCCGGCCCACGCCGGAGCGGGAGGCCGGGCGCGCGGCGAGCCACGACCACGTCGTCGGCGGCACGGCACCGGGCACCCCGCCCAGCGGGCTCGGCATGCCGTATCCGCCGGTACCGCCCGTCGCGCCCGGTGGGGCCGGCGGGGCGGCCGGCGGGCCCGTCGCCGGTACACCGCCGAGGGGAGAGCCCGGGCCCGGCGTACCGCCGAAGCCGGACGACATCGACCCCGAGCAGCCGCACCACCGGGCGTGATGTGTGGTGGGCCGACCGTTGAAGGCGCTGTCCCGGCGGGCCAGGACTGTTGTGGTGACCGGGGCCAGCGGCGGCGTGGGGCGGGCCGCGGCCCGGGCATTCGCCGCCCGCGGCGACCGGGTCGCCCTGCTGGCCCGGGGCCGCGAGGGGCTCGCCGCCGCGGCGGACGAGGTGCAGCGCGCCGGAGGTGAGGCCCTCGTCGTCACCGTGGACATGGCCGACGCCAAGGCGGTGGACGACGCGGCGCAGAAGGTCACCGACGCGTTCGGGCACATCGACGTCTGGGTCAACAACGCCTTCGCCGGGGTCTTCGCCCCGTTCACCGAGATCACCCCGGACGAGTTCCGCAGGGTGACCGAAGTGACGTACCTGGGCTATGTGTTCGGCACCCGGGCGGCGCTGCGGCACATGCTGCCGCGCGACCGGGGGACGATCGTGCAGGTCGGCTCGGCGCTCGCGTACCGCGGGGTGCCGTTGCAGTCGGCGTACTGCGGCGCCAAGCACGCCATCCAGGGCTTCAACGAGTCCCTGCGCTGCGAGTTGCTGCACTCCGGCAGCGGTGTCCGTACGACGATGGTGCAGCTGCCGGCCGTCAACACCCCGCAGTTCGACTGGGTGTTGAGCCGGATGCCGGGGCGGGCCCGGCCCGTCGCGCCGGTGTACCAGCCGGAGGTGGCGGCGCGGGCGATCGTGCACGCGGCGGCTCACGGGCGGCGGCGGGAGTACTGGGTGGGCGGTTCCACCGCGGCCACCCTCGTCGCCAATGCCGTGATCCCGGGAGCGTTGGACCGCTATCTGGCGCGGACCGCGTTCGAGTCGCAGCAGGACGAGGGGGCGCACGGCGTCACCGGCAACCTGTGGAGCCCGGCGGACGGGCCTCATGGGCGCGACTTCGGGGCGCACGGTCGGTTCGACGAGGAGTCGACGTCGAGCAGCCCGCAGGACTGGTTCTCGCGCAACCGAGGGCGGGCAGGAACCGCCCTCGCCCTCGGGGCGGGGATCCTGACCGCCCGTTCGGTGTGGCGCCGCCGCTAGCGGAGAAGCAGCGAGTCGGTCCTCGGGGCTCGGGGGCCGCCCCGGACATCAGGCCACCCTGAGCTCGCTCGGGGGCCGTCCCCGGACATCAGGCCACCCTGAACTCCCGGGCGTCCTCGGCTCGTAGCGTCAGGCCGTGGCCGATGCCCGTCAGTGGGCGCACCGTGCCGCCGGTCGGGTCCAGGGCGCCGTCGAAGAGCATCGACTCGATGCGGACGTGGTCGTGGAACCACTCCATGTGGCGGAGGTTGGGGATCGAGGCAGCGGCCGCGGCGTGGGCGTGCGGGGCGCAGTGGGTGGACACCTCCAGGCCGTGGGCCTGAGCCAGGGCGGCGGCGCGCAGGAACTCGGTCAGTCCGCCGCAGCGGGTGGCGTCGATCTGGAGGCAGTCGACCGCGCCGGCGGCGATCATGCGGGCGAAGTAGGGGAGGTCGTAGCCGTACTCGCCCGCCGTGACGTCGCAGACCACCGCGTCCCTCACCAGGCGCAGCCCCGTCAGGTCGTCCGAGGACACCGGCTCCTCGAACCAGCCCACGCCCAGCTCGGCGAGGACCCCGCCGACCCGGACCGCCTGCTTGCGGGTGTACGCGCCGTTCGCGTCGACGTACAACTCGGCGCGCGTGCCGATCACTTGGCGCGCCGCGCGGACCCGGGCGAGGTCACGGGGGACCGCCCGGCCCCAGCCCTCACCGATCTTGATCTTGACGCGCGGGATCTGCTGCCCGTGCACCCAGCCGCCCAACTGGGCCGCCAGATGCGTGTCGTCGTACGTCGTGAAGCCGCCGCTGCCGTAGACCGGCACCCGGCGCCGGGCGGTGCCGAGGAGCTGGACGAGAGGGACCTCCAGGAGACGGGCCTTGAGGTCCCACAGGGCGATGTCGAGCGCCGAGATCGCGCACGCGGCGATGCCCTGCCGGCCCGCGTTGCGCACCGAGCGGCACATCGCGTCGTGCACGGCCGGGATGTCCAGCGCCTCGCGGCCCTCCACCAGCGGGGCCAGGTGCTGGTGCAGGAAGTCGCCGATCGCCGGCGGGCCGTACGTCCAGCCGGTGCCGGTCGCGTCGCCCGCGGTCACCTCGGTGACCACCATGGTCGTGGACTCCCAGGCCAGGGTGCCGTCGGCCTCGGGGGCGTCGGTCGGCACCGTGTACACCGACACCGCCGGGAGGTGCAGCTTCATCGTCAGCCCTGCTGGAGCTGCGGCAGCACCTTGGTGCGGTAGAAGTCGAAGAAGCCGCGCTGGTCCGGGCCGATCTGGTTGACGTAGACCCGGTCGAAGCCGGCGTCGGCGAACGCGGACAGCGCCGCCACGTGCTCGTCCACGTCGTCCCCGCACACCGCCTTCTCGCTCACCGTCTCCTCGCCGACCAGCGGCTGGAGCTGCTCGAAGTGGCTCGGAGAGGGCAGGATCTGCGCCATCTCGCCCGGCAGGAACTGGTTCGCCCACAGCCGGTGCACGGTCCGTACCGCCTCCTCGCGGTCGGTGCCCCAGCAGACCTTCGTACCGCCGCTGACGAGCTTCGCGCCCCCGCCGCCCTTGCGGAACTGGGCCACCATCGACTCGTCCGGCGTCATCGTGATGTAGCCGTCGCCCACCCGGGCCGCCAGCGAGGTCGCCGCCGGGCCGAACCCGGAGATGTCGATGGGCACGGGCTCGTCGGGGACGGTGTAGAGGCGGGCGTTCTCGACCTGGTAGTGCGTGCCGTGGTGGTTGACCTCCTCGCCGGTGAAGAGCCGGCGCATGATCTGGATCGACTCCTCCAGCATCTCCAGACGGATGTGCGCGGGCGGCCAGACATGGCCCAGGATGTGCTCGTTGAGGGCCTCGCCGCTGCCCACCCCCAGCCGGAAGCGGCCGTCCGTCATGACGGCCGTGGTCGCCGCGGCCTGCGCCACCACCGCCGGGTGCGTGCGGACGGTCGGGCAGGTCACCGCCGTCTCCACGGGCAGCGACACCGCCTCCGAGAGCGCGCCGAGGACCGACCAGACGAACGGGCTCTGGCCCTGGGCGCCGTTCCACGGGTGGTAGTGGTCCGAGATCCACAGCGAGCGGAATCCGGCCTGTTCGGCCATCCTCGCCTGCTCGACGAGATCCGCGGGGCCGAACTCCTCGCAGGACAGGAAGTAGCCGTACTCGGGCATGGGGTACCTCCGATACCTCATCGACGGGAGGGACGGGACGCGGTCCGGGTACCCGGCGGCGAGGCCGGAAACCGGCGGACGTGAGGTGCGGTGTGCGGCGCCCGGCGGACGTTTGGGCCACCTGGCCAGGGGGACGCGGAAGGCTCCCGAGGTACGCGACAGCCCCGGAGGCGCACTGTGAGTCGACCCCGCATCGTGATCGTCGGCGCCGGTTTCGCCGGGTACCGGACAGCCCGAGAACTGTCCCGGAAGGCCCGGGGGAGGGCCGAGATCACCCTGCTGAACCCGACCGACCACTTCCTGTATCTGCCCCTGCTACCCCAGGTCGCCGCCGGCATCCTGGAGCCACGCCGGGTCACCGTCTCCCTGTCGGGCACCCTGCCCCGGGTGCGGCTGGTGCTCGGCGAGGCCCACGGCGTCGACCTGGACGGGCGGACCGTCCACTACACCGACCCCGAGGGCGGCGAGGGCAGCCTGGGCTACGACCGGCTGGTGCTGGCCGCCGGCAGCGTCAACAAGCTGCTGCCCATCCCCGGCGTGGCCGAGCACGCCCACGGCTTCCGCGGACTGCCGGAGGCGCTGTATCTGCGCGACCACGTGACCCGGCAGATGGAACTCGCCGCCGGCGCCGACGATCCCGCCACCTGCGCGGCCCGCTGCACCTTCGTGGTGGTCGGCGCGGGCTACACCGGCACCGAGGTCGCCGCGCACGGACAGCTGTTCACCGACGCGCAGGTACGCGGGCAGCCGCTGCGCGAGGGCATGCGGCCGCGCTGGCTGCTCCTCGACGTCGCGCCGCGGGTCCTGCCCGAACTCGACGAGCATCTCTCCCGCACCGCCGACCGCACGCTCCGGGAACGGGGCGTGGAGGTGCGCATGGGGACGTCCGTGAAGGAGGCCACGCCGAAGGGGGTGCTGCTGACCGACGGCGAGTTCGTCGAGACGCGCACGCTGGTGTGGTGCGTGGGGGTGCGGCCCGATCCGCTCGCCGAGTCGCTCGGGCTGCCGATGGAGCGGGGCCGGCTGCTGGTGGACCCGCAGCTGCGGGTGCCGGGCCGGCCCGAGGTGTTCGCCTGCGGTGACGCGGCCGCGGTGCCGGATGCGCGCAACCCTGGGCAGTACACGCCGATGACCGCCCAGCACGCCTGGCGGCAGGGGCGCACGGCCGCCCACAACGTGGCCGCCTCCCTGGGGGACGGCACGAGCCGGCCCTACGTCCACCGGGACCTGGGGTTCGTCGTGGACCTCGGCGGTGCGAAGGCGGCCGCCAACCCGCTGAACATCCCGCTGTCCGGTGTGGCGGCCGGCGCGATCACCCGCGGCTACCACCTCGCGGCGATGCCCGGCAACCGGGTCCGGGTCGCGGCGGACTGGCTGCTGGACGCCGTACTGCCCCGGCAGGCCGTCCAGTTGGGCCTCGTCCGCTCCTGGTCGGTCCCCTTGGACACGGCCTCCCCCGAGCTGGCCCGCGTACCGGGGCGCCCGGAGCGCGGTGCCGGGGCGGACACGGAGGAACCGGCGAAGACGCGGTCCGGTGCCGGAACGGCCAGGAGCGGGGCGGGCGGTGGGCCCGCGAAGGGCCGGTCGGGCGGTGGGCCCGCGAAGGGGCGGGCAGGCCGTGAGCCCGCCAAGAACCAGCCCGGCGGCGAACCGGCGAAGAACCAGCCCGGCGGCGAACCCGCCAAGAACCAGCCCGGCGGTGAGCCCGCCGGGCCCCACGGTCCTGACGCGGCCCCGGACCCGGATGCCGCCCCGGGCCCCGTGAAGCGCTCCGACCGCCCCGCCACCTCCGCAGAGGGAGACTCATGAACACCGCCGAACTCGTGGACCTGGGACAGCAGTTGCGCGTGGACAGCGTGCGCGCGGCCGATGCCGCGGGGTCCGGGCATCCGACCTCGTCGATGTCCGCCGCCGACCTGATGGCCGTACTGCTCGCGCACCACTTCCGCTACGACTTCGACCGCCCCGCCCACCCCGGCAACGACCGCTTCGTCCTCTCCAAGGGACACGCCTCACCCCTCCTCTACGCCTCCTACAAGGCGGTCGGCGCGATCGACGACGCCGAACTGGCCACGTTCCGGGGGCTCGGCAGCCGACTCGAGGGGCACCCCACGCCGCGCAGGCTGCCGTGGGTGGAGACGGCCACCGGGTCGCTCGGGCAGGGGCTGCCCGTCGGGGTCGGGATCGCGCTCGCCGGCAAGCGGCTGGAGCGCACCGACTACCGCGTGTGGGTGCTGTGCGGGGACAGCGAACTCGCCGAGGGCTCCGTGTGGGAGGCGGCCGAGCACGCCGCGCACGAGCACCTCGACAACCTCACGGTGATCGTCGACGTCAACCGGCTCGGCCAGCGCGGCCCGACCCGGCACGGCCACGACCTGGACGCCTACGCCCGCCGTTTCCAGGCCTTCGGTTGGCACACCGTCGAGGTGGACGGACACGACGTGGACGCCGTCGACCGCGCGTACGGCGAGGCGGTCTCCACCGCCGGACAGCCCACCGCGATCCTCGCCCGCACCCTCAAGGGCAAGGGCGTCGAGGCCGTCCAGGACCGCGAGGGCCTGCACGGCAAGCCGCTGCCCGACGCCGACGAGGCGATCGCCGAACTCGGCGGCCCCCGCGACCTCCGCATCCACGTCCACGAACCGCCCGCCGCCCGCATGCTGCACGCCGTACGCGCCGGACACCTCGAACTGCCCAGGTGGGACAAGGGATCCGACGAGAAGATCGCCACCCGGGACGCCTACGGACAGGCCCTCGCCGCCCTCGGCACCGCGCGCGGCGACGTCGTGGCCCTGGACGGCGAGGTCAGCGACTCCACGCGCGCGGAGTTCTTCGCCAAGGAACACCCCGACCGGTTCTTCGAGTGCTACATCGCCGAACAGCAGATGGTCGCCGCCGCGGTGGGACTCGCCGCGCGCGGCTTCGTGCCGTACGCCTCGACCTTCGCGGCCTTCCTCACGCGCGCGTACGACTTCGTGCGCATGGCCTCCGTGAGCGGCGCCGGCATCAACCTCGTCGGCTCGCACGCGGGTGTCGCCATCGGGCAGGACGGGCCCTCGCAGATGGGTCTGGAGGATCTGGCGATGATGCGGGCGGTGCACGGCTCGACCGTGCTGTACCCGTGCGACGCCAACCAGACCGCGCACCTCGTCGCTGCCATGGCGGGCCTGGACGGCATCCGCTATCTGCGTACCTCGCGCGGCGGCGGCCCGGTGCTCTACGGCCCCGACGAGGAGTTCCCCGTCGGTGGAAGCAAGGTACTGCGCTCCTCGGACCGCGACCGGCTGACGATCGTCGCGGCGGGCGTCACCGTGTTCGAGGCGCTGGCCGCCGCCGACGCGCTGGCCGGGCAGGGCATCGCCGTCCGGGTGATCGACCTGTACTCCGTGAAGCCCGTCGACCGGCTCACCCTGCGCCGGGCCGCCGAGGAGACCGGCTGTCTGGTGACCGTGGAGGACCACCACGAGGAGGGCGGCCTCGGCGACGCCGTCCTCGACGCGTTCCTCGACGGACGGCCCGTACCGCGCCTGGTGCGGCTGGCCGTCCGTACGATGCCCGGCTCGGCCTCGCCCGACGAACAGCTGCACGCCATGGGCATCGACGCCGAGTCGATCGCGGCGGCCGCCCGCCTGCTGGTCGAAGAGGCGATCGTACGGTGAGCGAGGACGCCACCCGGACGGTGCGGGCCGGGCGCCGCACCGTCGAGGTGCACCGGCCGAACAAGGTCCTCTTCCCCGGCGACGGGGCGGGCAAGGAGTACACCAAGGCCGACCTGGTCGACTACTACCGGGCCGTCGCCCCCTTCATGCTGCCCCACCTGCGGGGCCGTCCGCTGATGCTGGAGCGGCTCCCGGACGGCGTCGGCGGTCCGACGTTCATGCAGAAGAACACCCCGGAGTCCTATCCGGACTGGATCCAGCGCGTCGAACTGCCGAAGGAGGGCGGCACGGTTTGCCACACCGTGTGTGACGACACCGCCACCCTCGTCTACCTCGCCGACCAGGCCTGTCTCACCCTGCACCGCTGGCTGTCCCGCGTCGGACGCGTCGAGCGCCCCGACCGGATGGTCTTCGACCTCGACCCCTCCGGGGACGACTTCGCGCCGGTCCACGAGGCGGCCTGGCTGCTGGCGGAGCTGCTCGACGAGCTGAAACTGCCCTCGGCGCTGATGACGACAGGCTCGCGCGGCCTGCACGTGGTGGTGCCGGTGAACGGGCACGACGACTTCGACGAGGTGCGCGCGTTCGCCCGGGAAGTCGCCGAAACCCTGGCCGCCGCGCACCCCGAGAAGTTCACCACCGCCCCCCGCAAGAAGGACCGCGGCGACCGCCTCTACCTGGACATACAGCGCAACGGCTACGCCCAGACCGCGGTCGTGCCCTACACCGTGCGCGCCAGGCCCGGCGCCCCCGTGGCCACCCCCATGTCCTGGACCCAGCTGGACGACCCCGGCCTCGACGCCCGCCGCTGGAGCGTCGAGGACGCCGTCGACCAGGCCCGCACCAACCCCTGGGCCGGTGTGATGACCGGGGGCCGGGCTCTGGGACCCGCCCGGCGCAGGCTCAACGCGTTGCGTGGATGACCCGCGTAGGTCTCGGAGGTTTGGCGAACGTGAGTGCGGCCACCCGGAGTGAGAGGTGGCCATGGCAAACACAAAAAACACATCAGACGCTCAGGATTCACAGGAATCTCCCAAAAAGACGGAAAAGGACACGGCGGAGGACCGGCCGAACCCCATGCAGGTGCTGCGTCATGCGCGCACCCAGCTCGCGGAGCTCACCGGCATGGCCGCCGAATCGGTGTCGTCCTTCGAGCAGACCGAGGACGGCTGGTCGCTGGAGATCGAGGTCATGGAGCTCGCGAGGGTTCCGGACACGATGAGCCTGATGGCGAGCTATCAGGTCGATCTGGACCCCGAGGGCCAGCTGACCGGTTACCGGCGCGTTCGTCGTTACGAACGCGGGCGGGCCGACTCACACAGGCCGGGCGGCCGGTAGGTCGCCCTCTGGTCCCCGTCACACCCACAGACAAGGAGGAGCGGTCGGCATGACCGTTGTCCCGGCACAGCAGAGCGGCGGCGGAGGCGGCAGCAGCGGTCTCTACGACGTCCTGGAACTTGTCCTCGATCGGGGGCTCGTCATCGACGCGTTCGTACGGGTCTCCCTGGTCGGTATCGAAATCCTCAAGATCGACGTCCGGGTCGTCGTCGCCAGCGTCGACACCTATCTGCGCTTCGCCGAAGCGTGCAACCGGCTCGACCTCGAGGCCGGTCCCCGCAAGGCCCCCGGCCTGCCCGACCTGGTCGGCGAGATCACCGAGTCCGGCGCCCGCGGCAAGTCCAAGGGAGCCCTGTCCGGCGCCGCGCAGACCCTCTCCGACGCCTTCAAGCAGGCGCGCGACGAGGGCGGGAACGAAGAGCGAACCGAACAGCGACCGCGGGCCCGTAAGTCGACGGCCGCGCGCCGGAAGGAGGAGCAGGAGTGAGCACGTACGTGTACGGCATCACGGACGGCTCCCAGGCGAAGCTGCCCGACGGCATGGGCGGCGTCGGCGATCCGCCGCGCCCGGTGCGCATCCTCAAGGAGGGCGACCTGGCGGCCGTCGTCAGTGACGCGCCCGAAGGGCTGCGTCCCAAGCGCAAGGACCTGCTCGCCCACCAGAGCGTGCTCGCCGAGGCCGGCGCGGGCGGCTGTGTGCTGCCCATGCGGTTCGGCAGCGTCGCACCCGACGACGACACCGTCACCGCGGTGCTCGCCGAACGAGCCGAGCACTACAAGGAGCGGCTGCGGACGCTGGACGGCAAGGTCGAGTACAACATCAAGGCCACGCACGACGAAGAGGCCGTACTGCACCGGGTGATGGCCGAGAACCCCGAACTGCGCGCCCAGACCGAGGCCAACCGGCAGGCGGGCGGCGGCAGTTACGAGGAGAAGCTACGGCTCGGCGAGATGGTGGTCGCC
Source organism: Streptomyces sp. RG80 (assembly GCF_040446465.1). Classification (NCBI taxonomy): domain Bacteria; kingdom Bacillati; phylum Actinomycetota; class Actinomycetes; order Kitasatosporales; family Streptomycetaceae; genus Streptomyces; species Streptomyces sp. RG80. The sequence continues at coordinate 770,877 of NZ_JBEAAJ010000003.1, forward strand.
GCCGTCAAGGCGCGCGAGGCCGAGGACGCCGCCGAGGTGCAGCACGACCTGGCGGCCGTCGCCGCCGCCGTCAGCGCCGGTCCCGAGTCGACCGGCTGGCTCGCCAACGTGTCGTTCCTGGTGGACCGCGACGCGGCCGAGGAGTTCATGGCCTCGGTGGAGCAGGTCCGCAAGTCCCGACCGCACCTCGAACTGCGGGTCAACGGCCCGCTGCCGCCGTACAGCTTCGTGGAGCCCGGCCCCGCCGAGCCCGCGGGCAGCACGGCCGGTGCGGAGAGTTCAGGAGAGTGACGTCGTGGGCCTGATCGGAGAGGTCCTGCTGCTGCCGTTCGCCCCGGTGCGCGGGAGTGCGTGGGTGATCGGACAGGTGCTGCGCGAGGCGGAGCGGATCTACTACGACCCGGCCACGGTCCGGGCCGAACTCGCGCAGCTGGAGGAGCAGTTGGAGTCGGGCGAGATCGACGAGGAGGAGTTCGACCGCAGGGAGGACGAACTCCTCGACCGACTGGAGATCGGCTCGCGCTCGCGGGCCGGCACGGACGAGTGGACATCAGGATGAATCGAGTGGGACTCGGCCTTGCGGTAGGGGCCGGGTACGTCCTCGGACGTACCAAGAAGCTGAAACTGGCCTTCGCCGTGGGCACGTTGGTGGCCGGCAAGCGGATGAACCTGAGCCCGCGCGCGGTCGCGGACCTGGTCTCCGGACAGCTGCGGAACAACCCGCAGTTCAAGGAGATCGGGGACCAGCTGCGCGAGGATCTGCGCGGGGTCGGCAAGGCGGCCTCGGGCGCGATGGTCGAGCGGCAGATCGACGCGATCGCCGACCGGCTGCACGGACGTACCGCCCAGGTCCGCGACCAGATCGCGGGCGTGGTGCCGGACACGTCGGACCTCGGCTTCGAGGACGAGGACGAGGACGACGCCGAGCGCGCCGAGCACGACGAGAGCGACGACGCGGGCGAGGACGAGGAGTACGCGGCCGACGAGGACGAAGAGCCCGAGGCGGAGTCGGACGACGAGTCCGGGCCGCGCCGTAAGGCGGCCGAGAAGAAGCCTCCGGCGAAGAAGGCCCCGCCCGCCAAGAAGGCGGCCAAGAAGACCTCGGAGCGGGCCCCGGCCAAGAAGGCGCCGGCGAAGAAGGCGGCCGCGAAGAAGACGACCGCGGCCAAGAAGACGACCGGCAAGAAGACCGCCGCGGCGCGCACCGCCGCCCGCGGTACCAGGTCCCGGGTGTCGAAGGGAGGCGGTGAGTGATGACGGAGACCCTCGGTTCCGCGGGTTCCGCGGCGCGCGGCGCCACGAAGCAGGCCGGCCCGCTCGGCAACCTCGCCCAGAGCGAGGCCACCGACCGGCTCAAGGCCGAGGTGCAGGAATACCTCACCGCGCAGGCCCAGCGCCTGCTGATCGGCGCCGGCCGCAAGCTCGGCGAGAGCACGGTCAAACTCAACGACATCGCCGAAGGAAAGAGCCCGGGCTTCGCCAAGCTCGCGCTCGACGGCGGCCGCAAGCTCGCCGAGGGCAAGGGGCCACTGCGCTCCGCCCTGGAGCTCGGGGCCTCCCGCGCCAAGGAGAACGTGATGGGCGCCCTCAAGAACCTCGGCGGGGGCAAGGGCAAGCGCAAGGGCGGGGCGGGCAAGAAGCCGACGGTGATCATCGAGTACGTCGACGTCGGCGTACCGCTGCGCGCCGCCTACGACCAGTGGACCCAGTTCCAGGACTTCAGCACCTTCGCCAAGGGCGTCAAGAGCGCCAACCGCGCCGACGACACGACCTCGGACTGGCAGATGAAGGTCTTCTGGTCCAACCGCAGCTGGAAGGCCCACACCACCGAGCAGGTCCCCGACGACCGCATCGCGTGGACGTCGGAGGGCGCCAAGGGCACCACCAAGGGTGTCGTCTCCTTCCACCGGCTCGCCGACAGCCTCACGCGGGTCCTGCTGGTGATCGAGTACTACCCCAAGGGCCTGTTCGAGAAGACCGGCAACATCTGGCGCGCCCAGGGTCGCCGGGCCCGGCTCGACCTCAAGAACTACGTCCGCTTCGTCACCCTCAAGGGCGAGGTCGAGGACGGCTGGCGCGGCGAGATCCGCGACGGCGAGGTCGTCCGCAGCCACGAGGACGCCGTCGCCGAGGAAGAGGGCGAGCAGGACGAGGAGGCGTACGAGGGCGAGGAAGAGCAAGCTGAGGAAGAGGGCCCCTACGCCGAGGAAGAGGGCGAGGAAGGCGAGGAGGACGCGGAGGAGGACGAGAAGGCCGAGTACGACGACGAGGAGGACGCGGCGGAGGCCGAGGACGACGAAGAGCCCGAGGGTGAGTACGACGAGGAGGCCGCGGACGAGGAGGATTACGAGTACGCCGAGGGTGGGAGCCGTCGATGACGACCCCCGGACGGCTGCCCGAGCCCTACGGCCGCGGTGACGGCAGCGCGAACCTCGCCGACATCCTGGAGCGCGTCCTCGACAAGGGCGTGGTCATCGCCGGCGACATCCGGATCAACCTGCTCGACATCGAACTGCTCACCATCAAACTGCGTCTCATCGTCGCCTCCGTCGACAAGGCGAAGGAGATGGGTATCGACTGGTGGGAGGACGACCCCGCCCTCTCCACCCGGGCCCGTCGCGACGAACTCACCAGAGAGAACGCCGAGTTGCGCGAGCGAATCGCCCGCCTGGAACCCGGCAGGACCGAGAAGGAGACCTGATGACCGGACTGCGTTACGTGTACGCCGTCTGCCGGCCGTTCAAGGCGCCCCTTCAGGTCCAGCTGTCGGGCGTGGCGGGCGATCCGCCCAGACTGCTGGCCCACCACGGCCTGATCGCCGTGGTCAGCCATGTGCCGGAGCGGGACTTCGCCGAAGGACCGCTCCACACGCGTCTGGAGGACCTGGACTGGCTCACCGAGACCGCCCGCGCCCACCAGGGCGTCATCGACGCCCTCACCGTCGTCACGACCCCGCTCCCGCTGCGCCTCGCCACCGTCTTCCGGGACGACAGCGGCGTACGCACCATGCTGGAGGCCCGCGAGGCCGACTTCCGGCGCACCCTGGACCGGCTGGAGGGCCGGGTGGAGTGGGGCGTCAAGGTGTACGTCGAGGCCGAACCGCAGGACGACTCCGCACCGGCGCAGAAGGCGGCCAGCGGCCGGGACTACCTACGGCAGCGCAGTTCGCGGGTACGGGCCCACGAGGACGCCTGGCAGCGCGCCGAGGCATTCGCGAGCGGACTGCACGAAACGCTGTCCGACTACGCCGAGGATTCCCGGCTGCACACCCCGCAGAATCCCGCGCTCTCCGGTGCGGCGGGCCGCAATGTGCTCAATGCCGCCTATCTGGTGCCGCGCGCCCATTCCGAGGAATTCGTGGAACTCGTCGACCGGACCAAGGGCGAAGCACCCGGAATGCGGGTCGAACTCACCGGCCCCTGGGCCGCCTATTCCTTCGCGGGAGAGAAACCGTGACCGTCGTCGAACGCCGGGAGATCGCCCTGGTGGACCTGCTCGACCGGCTGCTCGCCGGCGGGGTCGTCATCAAGGGCGACATCACGCTGCGCATCGCGGACGTCGACCTCGTCCGCATCGACCTCAACGCCCTGATCAGCTCCGTGAACGCCCAAGTACCCTCGCCGTGGGGAGACTCGACGTGACGCACGCCCGCAACCGGCTGGACCTCGAACCCGACACCGTCGAGCGCGACCTGGTCAAACTCGTCCTGACCGTGGTGGAGTTGCTGCGTCAGCTCATGGAGCGCCAGGCGCTGCGCCGCTTCGACGACGGTGGACTGACCGAGGAGCAGGAGGAGCGGATCGGGCTCACCCTGATGCTGCTCGACGACCGCATGACCGAGCTGCGCGAGCGGTACGGCCTGCGGCCCGAGGACCTGAATCTGGACCTCGGGCCGCTGGGACCACTGCTTCCCCGGGAGTGAATTCTCCCGGTTACTTATCGCTCCGGATCAACTCCGGATATCCGGTATCTCGGAATCACGCCGGACGTCGCCGGGTGATTCACCACCTGTACCAACGGCCCCTGCCTCCGGCCGCGGTGGTCCCGCGCATCAGGAACCCCAGCAGCCAGAGCACCAGCACCGCCAGTGCGATCCACCAGAGAATCTTCACCGCGAATCCGGCACCGAACAGAATAAGCGCCAGAAGCAGTACGAGCAGGATGGCAACCATAATGTGAACCTCCTGCTGTCCGGGTTTCCCGAAAACCAGGATTCAGGCACTCTTCCTGCACAGAATTTCTCCGTGCAGGACGGCGAACCAGCCGTCCTCGCGCTTGCCCCACTCCCGCCAGGCCTCCGACACGGCCGTCAGCCGCTCCGGCGTGGCGTGGCCGCCCTCCGCCGCCCGGTCGGCGTACGCCGAGGCCACGGTGCGGTCCGCCCACAGCCCGCTCCACCACGCCCGCTCCTCGGCGGTGGAGTAGGTCCAGGTGGAGGAGGTGGCGGTGAGGTCCGTCAGGCCCGCCGCCAGCGCCCAGGACTTCAGCCGGCGCCCGGCGTCCGGCTCGCCGCCGTTGGCGCGGGCCACGCGACGGTACAGCTCCAGCCAGTCGTCCATGCCCTCGGAGGCCGGGTACCAGGTCATCGCGGCGTAGTCCGAGTCGCGGACGGCGATGAACCCGTTCGGCCGGGTCACCCGCCGCATCTCGCGCAGCGCCTGGACCGGGTCGCCGACGTGCTGGAGCACCTGGTGGGCGTGGACCACGCAGAAGGTGTCGTCCGGATAGTCCAGGGCGTGCACGTCGGCGACCGCGAAGTCGACGTTCGTCAGGCCGCGCCCGGCGGCCGTGGCCCGGGCCTGCTCCAGGATGCCGGGCGCGTGGTCGACGCCGGTGACCCGGCCGTCGGGCACCAGTTCCGCCAGGTCGGCGGTGATGGTGCCGGGGCCGCAGCCGATGTCCAGGATCTTCATGTGGGGCTTCAGCGAACCGAGCAGGTAGGCGGCGGAGTTGGCGGCGGTGCGCCAGGTGTGCGAGCGCAGCACCGACTCGTGGTGCCCGTGCGTGTAGACAGCGGTCTCCTGCGGCTTCGGCATGTGCGGCTTCGACATGGCTGAACTCCCCTGTTCGACGTCCTGTCGGTGATCGGCAGCGTACGCCCGCATGTCGAATGATGAGACCGCCGTTTTGCTATCTGGACTGACGGTGAGTCAATTCTTGGGGATCGGGCGGTACACCGTGAGCGCCTCGGGGAGCTTCTCCAGCGTCACCTCGCCCGCCACCTCGGTGACTTCGCCGTCGTAGGCGAGGAGCGAACCCGGCGCCACACCCGCCAGGTGCAGCCGGCCCACCTGGACCGCCGCGTGCACGGGGGAGCGGGTCAGCGGGCCGGCGAGGGCGGCCGCCAGCAGCCGCACCGCGGGCCGCCGTCCGCCGTGCACCACCCGCACGTCCAGCTGCCCGTCCGCGAGGTCATGGCGGCGGCCCGGCGTCAGGCCCACCCGGTGGTAGGTGCCGTTCCCGACGAACAGCAGCCACAACGGCCGCGCCCGGCCCCGGAACTCGGCCTCCAGCGGATGCCGGTCGGCGCGCAGCACCCGCAGCGCCGCGAGCACCCCGGCCGGCCAGCCGCCGATCCGGCTCGACCAGCGGTCCCGCTCCTGCACCAGCTCCGGGTACACGCCGAAGCTGCACGTGTTGAGGAAGATGCCCTGGGTGCCGTCGGCCCGTGCGCTGTCGCCTCGGCCTTCGTCGGCCCGGGTCCCGTCGCTCCGGGCGCCGTCGCAGGTGAACCGGCCCACGTCCACGCGCACGCCCTCGCCGCCCCGCACGGCCCCGGCCAGATCGCGGACGTCCTCCACGCCCAGGTCGTAGGCGAAGTGGTTCAGCGTGCCGCCCGGCAGCACCGCGAGCGGCAGGTCGTACCGCAGGGCGACCTCGGCGGCGGCGTTCACCGTGCCGTCCCCGCCGCACACCCCGAGCACCCGGGCGCGGGGCGCCGCCTTCTCCAACTCGGCGCGCACATCGGAGGGTTCGCACTCCACGACCTCGCATCCCGGCAGCGCGTCCTGGAGGGCGCGCACCCGCTCCACGCTGCCCGCGGCACCGTTGGCCACCACGATCAGACCCTCGCCGTCGGGCAGCGCCGGCACCGCGGCCCGGGGCCGGGCCGGCGGCACGATCTGGGCCCGCGTCGGCACCAGGCCCCGTACGGCGAACGCGGCCCCCACCCCGAGCGCCGCACCGGCCAGCACATCGCTCGGGAAGTGCACGCCCGTGTAGACCCGGGACAGCGCGACCGACCACGCCACCGGCGCCACCGCCGCGCCCCAGGCCGGGGACTCCAGCGCGACACCGGCCGCGAAGGCGGCCGCCGACGCCGAGTGGCCGGAGGGGAACGAGGTGGTGATGGGCTGCCGCTTCAGCTGCCGCACCAGCGGCACCGGATCCAGCACCGGCCGGGGCCGGCGCACGGACCGCTTGCCGAGGGTGTTGATGGTGAGCGAGGCCAGGGTCAGCGAGGCCAGTCCGCGGGCGGCGGCCCGGCGGGCCCGCGGGGTGCGGCTCGCCGTCATCGCGGCCGCCGCGGCGAACCACAGCACACCGTGGTTGGCGCTCCGGCTCAGCCGCGGCAACACGGGCTCGGCGAGGGGCCAGTTCCGCTCGGCGGCGAACTCGAAAAGCCGGCAGTCCAGCGCCAGCAGCGCGTCACGGACGCCGTGCCGACCGGGCTTCGGGGCGGTGAGGTCCACGTCAGGGGTCATGCCGTGACAGGTACCCTGAAGTGGCCGTTTCTTGCCCTGGAGCGGTCACGACACCGGAGGCTTGCCGCATGCGACTGCTCCTCGTCCGGCACGGTCAGACCCCGTCCAACGTCGACTTCCTGCTCGACACGGCGATTCCCGGGCCCGGCCTGACCGCCCTCGGCGAACGCCAGGCGGCCGCCCTGCCCGAGGCGCTCGCCGACGAGGACGTCGAGGCCCTGTACGCCTCCACGCTGATCCGCACCCAGCTCACCGCCGCCCCGCTGGCCGCCGCCCGCGGCCTGGACATCGTCGTGCGCGACGGCATCCGCGAGGTGTCCGCCGGGGATCTGGAGATGCTGGACGGCTACTCGGAGGCGGGCCGGACCTACATGGAGACGATCTTCGCCTGGTCCGCCGGCGACACCGAGCTGCGGATGCCGGGCGGGGAGAGCGGCGCCGAGGTGCTCGCGCGCTACGACGCCGTGGTCGCCGAGGCGGCGGACCTCGGGGCCGGCACGGTCGCCCTGGTCAGCCATGGCGCGGCGATCCGGATGTGGACCGCCGCGCGCGCCGACAACGTCGACGTCGACTTCGCCGCCGCCCGCCCCCTCGACAACACCGGCGTGGTGATCCTGGAGGGCTCCCCGGCCGACGGCTGGAAGGCCCTGTCCTGGGCGGGCGCGGTCGTGGCGACCACGGGCCGGGGACCGGAGAGCGGACCGGCGGGGCGGCCGCTGGACGAGGTCGAGTAACGGGGCGTCGGGCGACGGGGAGACTGGGCGGCGCGGCGTCGGGTGGGGCGCGGCGGTCGAGCGTGTACGACGGTCGCGTACCCGCCGCATACGTCAGCCCGTGTACGACCATCCGTCTACGACCGCCCGTCGACTGTATGCGGTCGGCAGCATGTCGGTCTCGTGCCCCGTCGAGCCGGTCCGGCGCCGGATATGCGTTTGCCCGGTCCCGCCCCCGACCAGCACAATGCGGCTCCATGGGACATCTGGAAGCCGCACACCTCGAGTACTACCTCCCCGACGGGAGGGCGCTGCTCGGCGATGTGTCGTTCCGGGTCGGCGAAGGGGCCGTGGTCGCCCTGGTCGGGCCCAACGGCGCCGGCAAGACGACCCTGCTGCGGCTGATCTCCGGCGAGCTGAAGCCGCACGGCGGGACCGTCACCGTCAGCGGCGGGCTCGGTGTGATGCGCCAGTTCGTGGGCTCCGTACGGGACGAGTCGACCGTACGGGACCTGCTGGTGTCGGTCGCCTCGCCGCGGATCCGTGAGGTCGCGCAGGCCGTCGACAAGGCCGAGCACCTGATCATGACCGTCGACGACGAGGCCGCCCAGCTGAAGTACGCGCAGGCGCTCGCCGACTGGGCCGAGGTGCGCGGGTACGAGGCGGAGACGCTGTGGGACATGTGCACCATGGCCGCGCTGGGCGTCCCCTACGACAAGGCGCAGTTCCGGCAGGTGCGCACCCTCTCCGGCGGCGAGCAGAAGCGGCTCGTGCTGGAGGCGCTGCTGCGCGGCACCGACGAGGTGCTGCTGCTGGACGAGCCGGACAACTACCTCGACGTGCCCGGCAAGCGGTGGCTGGAGGAGCGGCTGAAGGAGACCCGCAAGACGGTCCTCTTCGTCTCCCACGACCGCGAACTCCTCGCCCGCTCGGCCGAGAAGATCATCTCGGTGGAGCCCTCGCCGACCGGCGCGGACGCCTGGGTGCACGGCGGCGGCTTCGCCACCTACCACGAGGCCCGCCAGGAACGCTTCGCCCGTTTCGAGGAGTTGCGCAGGCGCTGGGACGAGAAGCACGCTCAGCTGAAGAAGCTCGTCCTGAACCTCCGTCAGGCGGCCTCCATCAGCCATGAGTTGGCCTCCCGCTACCAGGCCGCACAGACCAGGCTGCGCAAGTTCGAGGAGGCCGGCCCGCCGCCCGAGCCGCCGCGCGAGCAGGACATCAAGATGCGGCTCAAGGGCGGCCGTACCGGCGTAAGGGCCGTCACCTGCCAGGGACTTGAGCTCACCGGCCTGATGAAACCCTTCGACCTGGAGGTCTTCTACGGCGAACGCGTCGCCGTGCTCGGCTCCAACGGCTCCGGCAAGTCGCACTTCCTGCGGCTGCTGGCCGGCGAGGGCGTCGCGCACACGGGCGGCTGGAAGCTCGGGGCACGGGTCGTGCCGGGGCACTTCGCCCAGACCCACGCGCACCCCGAGCTGGTCGGCCGCAAGCTCCTGGACATCCTGTGGACGGAACACTCCCAGGACCGGGGTGCCGCGATGTCCCGGCTGCGCCGCTACGAGCTCACCCAGCAGGCCGAGCAGGCCTTCGACCGGCTCTCCGGCGGCCAGCAGGCCCGCTTCCAGATCCTCCTGCTGGAACTTCAGGGCGTCACGGCCCTCCTCCTGGACGAGCCCACGGACAACCTGGACCTGGAGTCCGCCGAGGCCCTCCAGGAGGGCCTGGAGGCCTTCGACGGCACGGTCCTCGCGGTCACCCACGACCGCTGGTTCGCCCGCTCCTTCGACCGCTACCTGGTCTTCGGCAGCGACGGACGCGTCCGCGAGACGCCGGAGCCGGTGTGGGACGAGCGGCGGGTGGAACGGGCACGGTAGCGGGCCCACCGGTCACAACCGGTGGGCCGGGGACGGCGCCGGGGGCGACCCGCGCTCACGCCCAGCGCAGCAGCGCCCCCAGGCCGCCCACCGGCCCCTCGGCCCCGTTCGCCTCCGTCGCGGGCGTCACCGCCAGAGCGGCGGCGCCGGTGGCGACCGCCGAGCGGATCAGGGCGTCGTCCGCCCGGGCCGACCAGGAGTTCTGCTCGCCGAGGATCGTCAGCTCCGTACGGCGCACCGCGATCTGGTCCGGATCCTCGCCGATCCACACCTGGCGATGCGCGTCGGGCCCGTCCGGGTGCAGCAGCAGCTCGTCGATACGGTGCTCACGGGCGGCCTCGACCAGCGCGGGCACGCCCTCCGCGGCCCCGGCCCGCCCGTCGGCACCCGGCTCACGGGCCGCGAGGAACCGTTCCAGCTCGCGCTGTGCCCGCTGCCGTACATGCTCGGTGCGGGCCCGCTCCACGTCCTCCTCCAGCAGCCTGCTGCCGGTGCCGTGGGGGGCCTCGACCACCAGGTCGTGCAGCCGCTCGGGCAGCCGCCGGCGCACGGTCCGCCGCTCCCGGTCGTCCCCCACGAGGACCAGCAGGTCGGCCCGTGTCTCCTCCTGGCAGACGCTGAGCGCGTCGGCGATCTCGGCCGCGTTGTGCTCCCAGGTGTTCTCGACCTTCAGCTGGAAGTGCCGCTCGGACCAGTCCGCGGAGCCCGTACGGTGCATCGGCCAGGTCCGCCCGGTCACCGTGCCGGCGTCCTTTCGGCCCAGCCCGGTGCGCAGCTCGAAGTCGGCGCCCTTGCGGTCGACGTAGGCCACGACACAGACCGGGTCCTCGCCCGCCAGCTCCAGCAGGGGCGCGGTGTGCGGCAGCGGTGCCCAGCGGGCCAGGTCGCCCCGCGGGGAGCGGGCCAGCGGCGGATCCAGCACCACCTCCCCGGCCCGGGCGAACAGCGCGCGGCCATGTGGCTCGGGGGAGTGCCGCAGATCCTCCAGCGCGCTCCGTACCGCCCGGCACGTCGCGTCGTCGGCGCCCTGTTCGGCCAGCTCCCGGGCCATCGCCTCGGCGGTGAGGTGCCGCACGTGGGCGGTGTTCTCGGTGTGGCGGGAGGTGTCGACGTAGACGGAGGCCCAGGGGCCCGGATGTTCGTAGAGTGGATGCAGAAAGGCGAGATCCATGGTTTCTCCCGGATGCCGCTCGGGGGTAGTGCTCACCGGGCGGGTACCCGAAGCCCATGAACGAACACGACGAGTGGAACACCGCCATGACCGGAGTCGACCCCAGCACGCTGGACGACCAGCAGCTCATGAAAGAGCTGGAGAACATCCACCGCACGCGCCACGACACGCTGCTGTACGCCTCGAACGACGCGCTGCGCGCCCACAACGGCCGGATGGCCGAACTGGAGGGCGAGTACCTGCGCCGCAACCCGCGGCGCCCCGTCGCCGCCGGCCGCACCCGCGAGGGTGCGCGGGAACGCGGGCGCGCCCCGCTGGGAGAACGCTCCTGACGCCGCGGGCCCGTGAGGGCCGGGCGCGCAGTGTTCCGCGCCCGCGCCCGAGACGGGGCGCAGTTCCCCGCGCCCCGCCCCGATGGCCCGCTCAGCGCAGCGCCGGCGGCCGGTTCCAGTACCGGTGTCCGGCCACGGCCGCCACGAACGCGCGTACGAACTCCGCGCTCGCCGTGCCGGGTGAGGTGTCCGTCACGACGCCCTGGTCCGAGACCACGGTGTGGAACTCGGTGGACACCCGCACGCCCTCCGGTTCCAGGGCCGACAGCACGCCCACGCCGGAGCCGAGCGCGCCCACCGGCTTGCCGTGCCGGTAGGCGTCCCGCACGAAGCGCATCGCGTCCTGGTCGGCGGTGAGCGGCGGGGTGCCGGTGGGGCCGCCGGGCAGCAGGACCGCGTCGTACAGCACCGAGGCGACGGTCGGCAGTGCGCGGTCGACCGTATACCGTTCACCGTCGGCACCCTCGATCGTGCCGTCCGTCGCCGCCAGCGCCTCCACGATCGCCCCCTCGGCGGCCAGCGCCTCGCGTACCGACGTCACCTGCTCGGCGTCCACACCGTCCGTCACCAGGACCGCGATCTGCCGGGTACGGATCGAGCCGTCGCCGCGCAGCGACTCCAGGCTCAGCGCGGGGGAGAGCGGCTTGCTAGGGGTCTCGCCGGGCGCGGCCGGCTCCGGGACCCCGATACCGCGGGCCACCTCGACGGCCAACTCGCCGTCCACCTGCGCCAGTTGCTCGACCGTACGGGCCCGTACCGCCAGCGCGTCGACCTTGCCCAGCTCGAACCGGAAGGCCGCGACGATGTGCTGCCGCTCCCAGTCGGACATGCTCTTCCAGAACAGCGCGGGCTGGCTGTAGTGGTCCTGGAAACTCGGGCTGCGCCGACGGATCTTGGCGCCGTCGACCCGTTCCGCGTAGTGGGTGTACGCGGACCCGTCGACGCCCGCGTGGGCCGGACAGCCGCCTCCGAGCGAGTTCGGGAAGTAGTTCGTGCCGCTGTGGATCGTGTGCTGCCCGTACCCGTCGCGCTGGTTGGTCCGCACCGGCGCCACCGGCCGGTTCACCGGCAGCTGCGCGAAGTTGGGGCCGCCGAGACGGATCAGCTGGGTGTCCAGATAGGAGAAGTTGCGGGCCTGGAGCAGCGGGTCGTTGGTGAAGTCGATGCCGGGCACGACGTTCGCCGTGTGGAAGGCGACCTGCTCGGTCTCGGCGAAGAAATTCTCCGGGTTGCGGTCCAGCACCATCCGGCCGATCGGCCGCACCGGCACCTGCTCCTCCGGGATGAGCTTCGTGGCGTCCAGCAGATCGAAGTCGAAGGCGAACTCGTCCTCCTCCGGCACCAGTTGGACACCGAGCTCCCACTCCGGGTACTCGCCCGCCTCGATCGCGTCCCACAGGTCACCGCGGTTGAAGTCCGGGTTGCGGCCCTGGCACTCCTGCGCCTCGTCCCACACCAGCGAGTGCACCCCGAGCCGCGGCTTCCAGTGGAACTTCACGAACGTGCCGCGCCCGTCGGCGTTCACGAACCGGAAGGTGTGCACGCCGAAGCCCTGCATCATGCGGTAGCTGCGCGGGATCGCCCGGTCCGACATCAGCCACATGATCGCGTGCAGCGTCTCCGGCTGGAGCGACACGAAGTCCCACAGGGTGTCGTGCGCGGAGGCGCCCGTGGGGATGTCGTTGTGCGGCTCCGGCTTCACCGCGTGCACGAAGTCGGGGAACTTGATGCCGTCCTGGATGAAGAAGACCGGGAAGTTGTTGCCGACCAGGTCGTAATTGCCCTCCGACGTATAGAACTTGGTCGCGAAACCGCGCACGTCCCGCACAGTGTCCGCCGAGCCCTTCGGCCCCTGCACGGTGGAGAACCGGACGAAGACCGGCGTGCGCACGGCGGGGTCCTGGAGGAAGGCGGCACGGGTGAACTCCGCGCACGACTCGTACGGTTCGAAGTACCCGTAGGCGCCCGCGCCCCGCGCGTGCACCACCCGCTCCGGGATCCGCTCGTGGTCGAAGCGGGTGAGCTTCTCCCGGAAGTGGAAGTCCTCCATCGCCAGGTGCCGTGGGCTCGCCGGGAACGCGCTGCGGTTCAGATGCCGGGCCAGCTCCAGCCGGACCGCGCCCAGCGACGCCCCCGGGCGCCCCGGGGCCACGGGCCCGCCCGCGAGCACCGGATCGTCGTCGGCGGTCGGCTCGGGGTCGTGCCACTCCTCGGCCCGCGTGGGGTGACCGGACCGCAGCAGCCCCTGGAGCTCGTGTTTCATCTCGTCGTCGCGGTGGACCCCGAGCCGGTCGCTGCCTCGCTGCATGGTGCTCCCTCCAGATCTTCGAGAAGTGGCCTCCGCGTACCCGAGGACAGGACCCCGACACGGGGGTTTGTCCTCCGCTTCGGGGGAGACCCGGCCGGACACCCCCCACGCGATCCCGGAGAGGGAGAACGTCATGGCGGTCCTCGCTGTGTTCATCCCGCTTCTCATGCTCGGCGTGGTGCTGGCACTGGGCCGCTATGAGGAGCTGCTGCTGCCCGAGGAACGGGAGGAACCAGTGGCGCTGCCGGCTACTTCTTCTCCCGGCCCGGCAGGAACTCCTGCACCTTCGCCTTGAACCCCTGCCTGATCATGGACCCGCGGTCCGCGTCGCCCTTCAGGATCGACTCGGCCGTGGCCTCCATCTGGTCCCAGGTGGCATGCGGAGGGATCGGCGGTACGGCGGGGTCGGTGAGGAACTCGATCACCGCCGGCCCGTCGGCCTCGAGGCCCGCGCGCCAGCCCGCCTCGACGTCCTCGGGCTTCTCCACCCGGATGCCGGTCAGACCGAGCGAGCGGGCGAACGCGGCGTACTGCACGTCCGGAAGCTCCTGCGAGGGCAGGAAGGACGGGGCGCCCTCCATGGCGCGCATCTCCCACGTCACCTGGTTCAGGTCGTGGTTGTTCCAGATGCCCACCACCAGCCGCGGGTCCTCCCACAGGTGCTTGTACTTCGCCGCCGTGATCAGCTCCGCCAGCCCGTTCATCTGCATCGCCCCGTCCCCGACCAGCGCGATCGCCGGCCGGTCGGGATGAGCGAACTTCGCACCGATGGCGTACGGCACTCCGCAGCCCATCGTCGCGAGCGTCCCCGACAGCGAGGACCGCATGCCGTCGCGCATCGTCAGGTGCCGCGCGTACCAGTTGGCCGCCGAACCGGAGTCGGAGCTGATGATCGCGTTGCCCGGCAGCAGCGGGTCCAGGGCGTGGGCCACGTACTCCGGGTTGATCGGATCGGCCGACAGCAGCGCGCGCCGCTCGCTCACCTCACGCCAGCGCGTCACGTTGTCGCACACCGTGTCGTACCACTCGCGCCCGCGCTCCTCCCCGTTGAGCAGGGGGATCAGCCGCTGAAGCGTCGCCTTCGCGTCCCCGACGAGATTCACCTCGTACGGATAACGCATCCCGACCATGTGCGGGTCGATGTCGATCTGCACCCCGCGCGCCTGGCCGAAGTCCGGCAGGAACTGCGTGTAGGGGAAGGACGATCCGATGGTGAGCAGGGTGTCGCAGTCACGCATCAGCTCGTACGACGGGCGGGTGCCCAGCAGACCGATCGCCCCGGTGACGTACGGGAGTTCGTCGCTGAGCGCGTCCTTGCCAAGCAGCGCCTTGGCGACGCCCGCGCCGAGCATTTCGGCGATCCGCCGCACCTCGGCCCGCGCGCCCGAGGCGCCCTGACCGACCAGGATCCCCACCTTGTCGCCGGAGTTGAGGATCTCGGCCGCGCGCAGCAGCGACTCCTCGGACGGCACCGCCGTCCAGGAACTGCGGTCCAGGCTGGACGGCACCATCTTGAACTCGTGGGTGGGCGCGGAGTATTCGAGCTCCTGGACGTCGCCGGGGATGATGATCGCGGTGGGGGAGCGGCGCGCGTACGCGGTGCGGATCGCGCGGTCCAGGACGTTCGGCAGCTGCTCGGGGACCGTCACCGTCTCCACGAAGTCCGAGGCGACGTCCTTGAACAGGGTGTGCAGATCCACCTCCTGCTGGTACGAGCCGCCCATCGCGGTGCGGTGCGTCTGGCCGACGATCGCCAGCACCGGCACATGGTCCAGCTTGGCGTCGTACAGACCGTTGAGCAGATGGATCGCGCCGGGTCCCGACGTCGCCGCGCACACGCCGAGCCGGCCGCTGAACTTGGCGTAGCCGACCGCCTGGAACGCCGACATCTCCTCGTGCCGCGACTGCACGAACCGCGGCTCGTTCTCGGCCCGCCCCCACGCGGCGAGCAGGCCGTTGATGCCGTCACCGGGATAACCGAACACATGGTCCACACCCCACTCGCGCAGCCGTTGCAGGACGTGGTCGGAGACCTTGGTGCTCATGGACGGGACCTCCCGGGCATAGGGGCATACGGGCGCCTTACGAGTGACCGCACGGGCTCCGGGAAAACCTGGGCCCTGGTTTGCGCCCGAGGGCCGGGGGCAGGCGCACACACAGTGCTTCGGACCGGAGGCACGCCCGTGGGAGAGGCCCAGAGCCGCCCCGGCTGTCTTCCGGTCGCGGCCGCGCTCCCACGGTGACCTGCCAAACCGCAGCGCGACCAAGGGAGTTGCGACGCACCATGTCCACTCGAGTGAGCGCTAGGCACCACCCGCACGACGACGCCCCCGACACCGTGGAGGACTTCCGCCGGCTCGCGGCACTGCCCGCCGGCCCGCAGCGCGACACACTGCGCGAACGGATCGTCGAGGCGTGGCTGCCCATGGCCGACCGGCTCGCGGGACGCTTCCGCAGCCGCGGCGAGAGCTTCGAGGACCTGCGCCAGGTCGCCGCCCTCGGCCTGATCAAGGCCGTCGACCGCTACGACCCCGAACGCGGCAACGCCTTCGAGAGCTACGCCGTACCGACCATCACCGGCGAGATCAAGCGGCACTTCCGCGACCACATGTGGACCCTGCACGTGCCCCGCCGGGTCCAGGACCTGCGCAACCGCGTGCGCTTCGCCGGGCAGGACCTCTCGCAGACCATCTCGGGGCGCAGGCCCACCGTCGCGGAGATCGCCGAGCACGCGCAGATGAGCGAGGACGACGTGCGGGTCGGCCTCGAGGCGCTGGAGAGCTTCACCGCGCTGTCCCTGGACGCGGAACTGCCCGGGAGCGAGGACGGATACTCGCTGAGCGACGCGCTGGGCTCGGTCGATCCGGCCCTGGACACGGTCGTGGACCGGGAGGCCGTGAGGTCACGGCTCGCCGCACTGCCCGAACGCGAGCGGGCGATCCTGTACATGCGGTTCTTCGGCGACATGACGCAGTCGCGGATCGCCGAGCAGCTGGGCATCTCGCAGATGCACGTCTCCCGGCTGATCAGCCGGTGCTGCGGACGGGTCCGGGAGCAAGTGATGAGGGACGTGGCGTAGGACCCTGGCCGGGCCGCAGGTGGGGCCCGGGGGTCACCCGGTCGGCCGAGCGGGTCCCGCTAATGGGGTCCGGCCGCGCGCGGGTCCGGGCCCGGCGGGCTGTGATGGCTGCGTGCCCTCGCAGCCGCCGGCCCAAGGAGCCCACCCCATGCGCCGCACCGCCCGTGCCCTGTCCGTCGCCGTCGTGGCCGGTGTCGCCGTGGGCGTCGCCGTGCCGGTCGCCTTCGCGGACCCGGCCGCGGAGGTCAGCCCGAGCAGCGCCCACCCGGGAGGCAGCGTCACCGTCTCCGTCACCTGCGACTCCAGCGGTGGCACGGCGCCCACCAGCATCGAGGCGACCTCACAGGCCTTCGACGAGGAGGCCGTGGCGCTCCAGCTGGTCCCCGGCAACGCCGGAGCGGTGTCCGGACCCGCCTACCGGGGGACCGCCCGCATCGCCTCCGCCCAGGACCTGGAGGGCGGCCCCGAGGGGGTCGGCGACGACTCCGCGTGGACCGTCGACGGCACCTGTCCGGCCGCACCCGGCGGCCAGGGCAAGCAGTGGAGCGCGACCTTCACCGTCACCAACGGCGGCGGCGAGAGCCACTCCTGCACCGAACCGCGCACCGAGCAGTGCTCCCCCGCCCCGGTCCAGCGGGGCGTCCGGGCCGGCCAGGGCGGCGCCTTCACCGGCTCCGTACCGGCCCTGGTCACCGGCGGCCTCCTCATCGCGGGCGCCCTCGGCGCCGCCGGGTACCGGGTGCGCCGCAAGGGACCCCGCACCCGGGCCTGAGCCGGGGCGTGTGACCGGCGCAATTCGAGCGGATCCCCATCGGCGTACGCCACCCTGGGTACCCGGACTCCGAGGGCGCCGCCCCCGTCGTACAGAGGGAGCACCGGGGAGCACACCGGACGGCACCGCGACACAGCAGCTCACCCGGAGGTACGGATGCGGCGGACGGATCTGGAAGGCCACGGCCCCGTCCGCTACGGGCCGCCGCTGCCGGACGACGGACTGCCCGTGCTCCCCGAGCTGTCGGCCGTGCTCGCCGCGGCCGCGGCCCGCGGCGACAGCGAGCCCGTCGGCGGCGGAACCGCCCTCCTCCAGGCCGCGAGCGGCTACTGGACCCGGCGCGGACTGCCCGCCGGGCCCGACCGCGTGGTGGCCGCCCCCGGCGCGCCCTCGCTGCTGCTCGCCCTGACCGCCGCGCTCGGCGGCGACGTCCTGGTGCCCCGGCCGTGCGCGGCCTGGTGGGCGCCGTACGCACGCCTGTTGGGAAGACCCGTGTTCCACGTGGCGACACCGGCCGAGTGCGGCGGTGTCCCGGATCCCTACGCCCTGCTGGAGACCGTGCGCCGGGTCCGTGACGAGGGCGGCGACCCCCGGCTGCTCGTGCTGTCCGTCGCCGACGACCCCACCGCCACCGTGGCGCCCCCCGAGGTGCTGCACGAGACCGTGGAGGCGGCCACCGGCGAGGGACTGCACCTGGTCAGCGACGAGACCTGGCGCGACACCGTGCACGCGCCGCACGACACCGTATTGATCGGCCCCGCCGAGATGCTCCCCGAACAGGTCACCGTCGTCACCGACCTGGCCGGCGCCCTGCTCCCGCCCGGCTGGCCCGCCGCCGTCGCCCGCTTCCCCGCCGGCGAGGTCGGGACGGGCCTCCACGCGCGCGTGCTGGACATCCTCACCGCCCTCGGCGCCCGGGTCGCCGCCCCCGTCGCCGCCGCGGCCGGCCACGCGCTCACCGAACCCGAACCGGTCACCGCGCGCGTACGGGCCGCCGTACGACTGCACGCGCGCGTGGCCGCCGCCGCGCACACCGCCGTCGTCTCGGCGGGCGCCCTGGCCCGGCCCCCGCGGGCCGGCCGGCATCTCTACGTCGACCTCGGCCCGCTGCGAGGCGCGCTCGGCGCGCACGGCGTGGGCGACGCACAGGACCTGGAGGAGTTCCTCAGCGCCCGGCTGGGCCTGCCCGCCCCCGGCGGCCATCGTTTCGGCGACGACCTGAACGCCCTGCGGGTACGGCTGTCCACCGGCTCGTTGCTCGCCGGGACGGACCGGGAACTCGAGGAATGCCTCAGTTCACCCACACCGTTGGAACTGCCGCACGTGCACCGTGCGTTGATCACCTTGAAGTCGGTCTTCGACGACCTCCGCGACGAAGCTCAGCGATGGGAGCCTCCTCGATGACGCAGCAGTCCGAGTCGACCAGCACGCGTACGACCACCCGGGAAGCCGACGACCCGGCGGCCACGACACTGTTCGCGCCCCCCGTCCCGCCGTTGACCGAACCCCGGCCGCCGGGCGAACGCCGGGTGTGGCCGCGGACCTTCCACGACCGCCTGACCGCCCCGCTGCCCGGCCTGAAGGCCATGGCCCGGTTCGCCCGCGAGGGCGCCGTCCGCCCCGGCCGCGACGGCCTCGCCGACATCCCGCGGCTGCCGTTCGAACCCGGCCCGCTGCCCCGCGTGGACGCCCGCACGGTCGCCGTCTCCTGGGCCGGACACGCCAGTTGGGTGGTGCGGATCGGCGGGCTGACCATCCTCACCGACCCCGTCTGGTCCCGCCGCATCCTCGGCACCCCGGCCCGCATCACCCCGGTCGGCATCGCCTGGAACGCCCTGCCGCGCGTCGACGCCGTCGTCATCAGCCACAACCACTACGACCACCTGGACGCCCCCACCCTGCGCCGACTCCCGCGCGACACCCCGGTGTTCGTACCCGCCGGACTCGGCGCCTGGTTCCGCCGCCGCCGCTTCACGCACATCACCGAGCTGGACTGGTGGGAGGCGGCCGAACTGGACGGCGTCCGCCTCGACTTCGTCCCGTCCCACCACTGGTCCAAGCGCAGCCTCACCGACACCTGCCACAGCCTGTGGGGCGGCTGGATCCTCACCGACCGGGACGGCCGGCGCGTCTACTTCGCCGGTGACACGGGCTACGGCCACTGGTTCGCCCGCATCGGCCGGCGCTACCCCGGAATCGACCTCGCCCTGCTGCCCATCGGCGCCTACAACCCCCGCTGGTGGCTCCGCGACGTGCACTGCGACCCGGAGGAGGCGGTGCGGGCCGCCCAGGACCTCGGCGCGCGCAGAATGGCGCCGATGCACTGGGGGACGTTCGTGCTGTCGGCGGAACCGGTGCTGGAACCGCTGACCCGGGTCCGGGCGGCGTGGGACCAGGCGGGCCTCGCCCGCGAGGACCTGTGGGACCTGCCGGTGGGAGGGTCCCGGATCCTGGGCCAGGGACGCTGACCCCGGCGCGCGGAAATGACTGGCCGTCCCGCGCCCGCGCTCGCTAGCCTCGCCGACCATGAACCAGCGGCGCCGCAAGAAGCTCTCCCGTCAGCTGTACGAGGCGACCCTGGACGGTGACCTCGCCCGGGTGGCGGCGCTGCTCAGGCGCGGCGCGGACCCGGAGCGGCGGTACGACGACGGGGCCACCCCGCTCTACCTGGCCGCCGTGCAGGGCGAGGCGGGTGTCGCCCGCCTGCTCCTGAAAGCGGGGGCCGCCCCCGACACCCAGAGCGAGGGCATGGGCTCGGAGGGCACCGCCCTGTGCGCGGCCGCCTGCTGGGGGCACACCGAGACCGTCCGCGAACTGCTCACCCACGGCGCCGACCCGAACCTCCGCGAGGACCACGGCACCGGCTGGGCGCCCCTGGCCTGGGCGAACAACGGCCCCCACCCCGAGACCGCGGCCCTCCTGCGCGCGGCCGGCGCCGACGGTCCCTGAGCGGGCCGCGCGAAGTCAACGGCGGTTCGGCGACACCCCAAGCGGCGCGAGGCTGCGCCGATGCCGCCGCGTGGACGCGACCAGCCACGATGGCGCCGCAGGCAATCGACCTCCATCGCGGCACTTCCCAGCGGAGCGTTCAGGCCTTCGCGGTCCTGCGCACCCGGCGCCACGCACCCGGTGCCACGCTGATCACCACGGTCAGTACGATCGCCGCGACCACGCCCTCCCAGGGCTCGCTGAACAGCGAACCGCCGAGGATCCCGATCAGCTGGTAGGTGACGGCCCAGGCCAGACAGGCCGGGAAGTTGCCGCGGACGAACCGGCGCATCGGCCACTTCGCCATCAGACAGGCCAACATGACCGGAATCCGGCCGGCGGGCACCAGCCGGGACAGCACCAGGACCATCACACCGTGCTCGACGAGCTTGTCCTGGGCCTGCGTCAGCCGCTCCTCCGGCGCCCGGGACCGGATCGCCTCCAGCCACCGCGAGCCGTTCTTCGACCTCATCCCGCGCCGCCCGAGCCAGTACAGCGTCGCGTCCCCCAGGAACGCCGCCAGCGACGCCGTCACGAACACCAGGGCCAGCGCGAACGGCGCCGTCTGATGGAACGCCACCACCGCCGCCGAACTCACCAGCGCCCCCGTCGGCACCACCGGCACCAACGCCCCGATCAGCACCAGCAGAAACAGCGACGGATACCCGAGCGCCTGCTGCGTCGACTCCGTCGGCACGGTCGTCGCGGCCACCGCCAGCCAGCTCACCGCGCCACCCGGGGGCGCACACTCTGCCCGTGCCCCAGCAGATGCACCGCCACGCCGGGCGCACGCTCCGCCGCGAGCCGGACGAACTCCTCGCCGGGGGCGTGGAATTCATGGGGGCGCACCGCGTCCATCCCGATCGGCCAGTACGTGCCGTAGTGCACCGGCACCGCGCTCACCGGATCCAGCCGGGCCAGCGCCTCGGCCGCCCGCCCCGCGTCCAGATGCCCCTCACCGAGATACGGCCCCCAGCCGCCCACCGGCAGCAACGCCACGTCGACCGGACCGACCTCCTTCGCCATCTCCTCGAACAGACCGGTGTCGCCGGCGAAGTAGGTGCGCGCCTCGCCCTGGACGACGAATCCGAGCGCGGGGGAGCGGTGCGGTCCGACCGGCAGCCGCCGTCCGTCGTGCCGCGCGGGCACGGTCCGCACCACCACGTCCCCGATCACCGTCTCGTCACCGGCCGACACCTCGCTGACCTGGAGATGCGCGAGCCGGCGCAGCCCCGGCACGGCCCGTGGCGCGCCCCGGGGCACGAGCAGGCGCGTGCCCGGCGCGAGCCGCTGGAGCGAGGGCACGTGCAGGTGGTCGGCGTGCAGATGGGAGACGAGCGCCACGTCCGCGCGCCAGGCGGTCGGCGGGGGCAGCGCGCCCCGGCGGCGGCGCAGATGCGCGAGCCGGCGGGCGAACAGAGGATCGGTGAGCACACGGACGCCCGAGTCCTCGACCGTGCAGGTCGCGTGGCCCCACCAGGTGATCTCCACCGGCACCTCTTTGCCTCCTTCGCGCGACTCCCCGAAGCCTACGGGCAGGAGTAGGGTCGGCGGCGAAACCCGGAGGTGAGGGGGACGCCATGGGACCGGTTCGCGTCACGGCGATCGCGAGTCTGACGCCGCTGGAGGAGCTGGAGGCCGACCCCTTCCTGGTGGACTCCCGCAGCCAGCACGCGATGTGCGCCCGCTGGGCGGCGGAACGCGGCTACATCGTCAGCCGGGAACTGCTCGTACGGGGCCTGCGCGCCGACCACTGCGTCCTGTGGGACGGCGTCCGCCCCGGCACCGACCTCTTCGTCGCGCCCAGCCGCCGGGTCCTGGAGAGCGCTCTGTCCTCCGTCGAGGAGTTCACCGCCGAATGCGCCCGCCGCGGGGTGCGCGTGGAGACGGTGGGCCGCGCCGAACCGTCGTACGACGCCCAGATGAAGGCCCGGGTCCACCGCCGGCTGTCGATGCCGACGGCCGGGTACGACGGCCGCTGACAACTCCGCGGGGACACCGGGGGGCCTTGGTCCGTTGTGACAGGGTGTGGGAACAGGCCCGCACCGACGACGGGCCGGGACGTGAGGTGCGGGGCGTGCGAGGCGGGCGTTGGCGGCGGGTCGCCAGTCAGGCGGGGCGGAGTGTCGCGGTGTGGGCGGTCTCCACCCTCACCATGCTCGTGCTCGCCGGGATCCTGCCGGACTTCCGGCTCAGGTCCGCCGACGGCGACAGCGCCACCGACATCGCCGTCACCGCGGCCTTCGGCGCCGGCGCCTTCGGTGTGCTCTCCGCCCTCGTCTGGCCGCTCCTGGTACGCCTCCTGCTGCTCGTGCCCGCCCTCGTCCTCGGCCTGCTGGTCTTCTTCCTCAACGGCGCGCTGCTCTTGCTGGCCCTGAGCCTGAACCCCGCCGAGCGCGGCGCGGCCGCTCCGGAGACCGCGGTCGTGGTGGCCGCCGTGATGTCGGCCGTCGCCTCCGCCACCGGCGCCGCGCTGGCCGTACGCGACGACGACGCCTACCGGCGCCGCCTCTACCGGCTCGCCGATCGCCGCCGCAGATCCGGCCCGGCCGGCCCGTCCACGCCGGGGACGCTCTTCCTCCAGCTGGACGGCGTCGGCCACGACGTTCTCGAAGCCGCGGTGAAGAAGGGCCTGATGCCCACCGTCGCCCAGTGGCTGGACGGCACCCACCGCCTCACCCCCTGGCGCACCGACTGGTCCAGCCAGACCGGCGCCAGCCAGCTCGGCATCCTGCACGGCAGCAACGAGGACGTGCCCGCCTTCCGCTGGTACGAGAAGGACAGCCGGGAGGTGATGGTCTGCAACCGCCCCACCAGCGCCGCCGAACTCCAGCGCCGGGCGGTCGAACGCACCGGCGACGGCGGGCTGCTCAGCGCCGACGGCGCCAGCCGCGGCAACCTCTTCAGCGGCGGCGCCGACGAACAGGCCCTCGTCCTGTCCATCGCCACCCGTCGCCGCAGCCGCGAAACCCGCTCGCGCGCGGGCTACTTCGCCTACTTCTCCGACCCCGCCAACGCCGTGCGCACCGCCCTGTCCTTCTTCGCCGAGGTCGGCCGGGAGATCGGCCAGTCCACCCGGGCCCGCCTCGGCCGGGCCCGCCCGCACGTCAAGCGCGGCGGCCTCTACCCCTTCATCCGCGCCTTCGCGACCGTCGTCGAACGCGACGTCGTGGTCGCCGCCGTGATGGGCGACATGCTCGCCGGCCGCACCGCCGTCTACGCCGACCTGGTGGCCTACGACGAGGTCGCCCACCACTCCGGGCCGCACAGCCGCGACACCGAGAAGGTCCTCGAACGCCTCGACCGCGCCCTGGCGTCGATCGAGCAGGTCGCCGAGCACGCCCCGCGCCCGTACCGGATCGTCGTCCTGTCCGACCACGGCCAGAGCCCCGGCGAGACCTTCCGCACCCGCTACGGCCTCTCCCTCGGCGACCTGGTGCGGGCCGGCTGCGGACTGCCCGTGCCGCGCAAGGCGCAGCGCACCCACAGCGGCGCCGAGGCCCGCGCGGCCGTACGCGCCGCCCTGCGCATCCCCGTCGAGGAGGGCGGCGAGCAGCACCGCCCCAGCCGCCGCTCCGAGCCGCTCGTGCTGGCCTCCGGCAACCTCGGCCTGGTCTCCTTCCCCGACGTCCCGCACCGCATGAGCAAGGAGGAGATCGACGCCCGCCACCCCGCCCTGCTGACCACGCTCGCCAACCATCCCGGCATCGGCTTCCTCCTCGTACGCAGCGAGGAGCACGGCGGAGTGGTCCTCGGCCCGTTCGGCACCGAGATCCCGCTCGACGAACTCGACGCGGATCCGGGCCCGTTGGCCGCCTTCGGGCCGGGCGCCGCAGACGCCGTACGCCGCACGCACGGCTTCGCGCACACCGCCGACATCATGGTCAACTCCTGGTACGACCCGGCCGAGGGCGAAGTCCTCGCCTTCGAGGAGCAGATCGGCTCCCACGGCGGCCTCGGCGGGGCGCAGGGACGGCCGTTCCTGATGTCGCCCGTCGTGCTGTCCGCGCCCGTAGCGGAGGCCGAGGAACTCGTCGGCGCCGAGCACATCCACCGCGTCCTGCGCCGCTGGCTGCGCGAATCGGACGGCCCCCAGGTACCTTTGACGACCCGTCAGGACGAGGACCGGCGCGCCGCCTAGTCCGCCGGGATCCGCCGGGATCCGCCGCCCCTCCGTACCCCCATGAACGGAGGAGCGGCTCACATGGAGGACCGCGCACACCGTGTCACCGCGGCACGGGTTTGCCCAGGGCACATTCCGGTCACCGCCGAGCGCCCCGGACATGCCCTCCCGCCCCACCCGTCAACGCCTCCCACGGCACGCCCCGCACGCCGCCGGCCCCGAAAATCGAGTGCGCCCGGAAAAGCTCCCGCACACACTGTGCGTATCGGACCCCGCCCACCGGCGCGGCCTCCTCGAACATTCCCTGGAGCCACTTCTTGCAGGCAGCCGTCACCGTCACTCCCGCCCGTATCCCGGAGCTCCTCCTCGGCCTCGCGACCGTACGGCCGGTCTTCATCTGGGGCGCCCCCGGCATCGGGAAGTCCTCCCTGGTACGGGAGTTCGCCGAGTCCCTGGGCCTGGAGTGCGTGAGCCTGCTGGGCACCCAGCTCGCTCCCGAGGACCTGATCGGGGTCCCGCAGATCCGCGACGGACGCTCGGTGTTCTGCCCGCCGGAGGCGATCGCCCGCGACGAGCCCTACTGCCTGTTCCTGGACGAGCTCAACGCGGCCACCCCGGACGTGCAGAAGGCGTTCTACTCGCTGATCCTGGACCGCCGGATCGGCAACTACGACCTCCCGGCCGGCTCCATCGTGATCGGCGCCGGAAACCGCGCCACCGACAACGCCCTCGCCCGCCCCATCGCCTCCGCGCTGGTCAACCGGCTCGCCCACGTCCACCTGGAGGCCTCCGCCAAGGACTGGCTGACCTGGGCCGCGGGCCACGACATCCACCCCTGGATCCTGGACCACCTCACCGACCGGCCCGACCACCTGTGGTCCAAGCCGCCCAAGACCGAGGAACCGTTCTCCACACCCCGCTCCTGGCACATGCTCTCCGACGCCCTGCACTCCTTCGGCCAGGGCCTCGACGAGGAGACGCTGAAGGTCGTCGCACACGGCACCCTGACCCCCGCGCACGCCACCGCGTTCTGCGGCTACGTCAAGATCGTGCGCAGCCGGTTCGGCATCGAGGCCATCATCAAGGGCGACGCCCGCTGGCCGCACCGCATGGAGGACCGCGACCTGCTCTACTACCTCGCCGAGTCCTTCCGCGGCCGCCTGGTCAAGGAGCTCCCCGCCAGCAAGGAGCACCTCTCCGGCGGAGGGCAGCAGACGGCGTACCGCGCCAAGTCGCTGCTCGTGCAGCTCGCCGAGATCTCGGTGGAGGTCGCGCAGGGCGTCATCGCCCCGGACGACGACGGCAACCCGCTGCTGCCCGCCTGGTTCCTGGTCGAGGCGGCCCGCGACATGCCACGGCTGGTGGAGGCACGCCAGTGAGCCGCTCCCGTACCCGGCGCGCATCGAAGGGCCCGGTGCGCCTGTCCGGTGGCGCGCGGACCTCGAAGGGGGAGCCGCAGTGAGCCGTACGCGCGGTCCGAAGCGACCCAAGACCGACCTGGCGGCCGAGGCGTTCGCGGAGGGCATGCGGCTGGTGCGGGCCAACCGGGCGCTCGCCGCCATCGGCTTCAGCACCTGCCGCAAGGACGACTGCCCGCACGCGCCGCACACCGGCCTCGTCCGCGTCGACTCCGACGGCATCGTCCACGCCCACCCCACCCGCCGCGCCGAACCCGCCGACTGGGCCTGGGCCGTCGCCCACGCCGTCATCCACCTCGGCTTCGGCCACGTCCCGGCGAAGCAGGGCCGCCGCACCCAGCCCGACCGCCACGACCTCGCCGCCCGCTGCGCCGTCGTCAACCGCTTCCTGCTCGGCTTCCCCGTCGGCCGCACCCCCGAGGACCTGCCGCCGGCCTACCCCGACGGCGACGAGGAACAGCTCGCCGCCCGCTGGCGCCGCGACGGCATCCCACCCGTGTACGAGCACTGCGGCACCGCGGGCCACGAACCGGACCAGCTGCTGGTGCCCTGGGACACCTGGCGGGGCGGCACCCCGCCGAACTGGCAGCTGGCGTTCGCCCACGCCCTCACCCGCACCGTCGCCACTGCCATGGACGTCGCGGGCGGCCGCCGTAGGTCGATGCGCGGCGGCACCACCCCGCGCCGGCCCTGGGAGCGGGCCCTGAGCTGGTTCGTCTCCTCCTATCCGCTGCTCGGCGGCATCGCGGCCGGCATCACCCTGGTCGCCGACGCCGAACTCGCCCGCGCCCACGACATCTCCGTCGCCGCGGTGAACGCCGAACTCGCCGAGATCTACATCAACCCGCTGCGCGAACTCGACGACGAGGAATGGCGGTTCGTCCTCGCCCACGAGATGCTGCATGCCGCCCTGCGCCACGGCGACCGCTGCGGCACCCGCGACCCCTACCTCTTCAACGTCGCCTGCGACTACGTCGTCAACGGCTGGCTGACCGAGATGCAGATCGGCACCATGCCCGAAGGCCTCCTGCACGACCCCGAGCTCAAGGACCTCTCCGCCGAGGAGGTCTACGACCGCATCGCCGGCGACCTGCGCCGGTTGCGCCGGCTGGGCACCCTGCGCGGCAAGGGCCTCGGCGACGTCCTCGGCGGTCCGCTCGGCTCACCCCGCGACTACGTCGACCTCGACGAGTTCTACCGCCGCGGCCTCGGCCACGGCCTGGACCTGCACCAGCAGCAGGAACGCGGCTTCCTGCCCGGCGGCCTGGTCGAGGAGATCCGCGCGCTCAGCCATCCGCCGCTGCCCTGGGACGCGCGACTGGCCCGCTGGTTCGACGAGTTCGTCCCCCGCCCCGAGGCACTGCGCTCGTACGCCCGGCCTTCCCGCCGCCAGTCGTCCACCCCCGACATCCCGCGCGCGGGCCGCTGGTTCCCGCCCGAGGAGGTCGCCCGCTGCACCTTCGGCGTCGTCCTGGACACCTCCGCCTCCATGGACCGCACCCTGCTCGGCAAGGCGCTCGGCGCCATCGCCTCCTACGCCCAGGCCCGCGACGTACCGGCCGCCCGGGTCGTGTTCTGCGACGCCGCCCCCTACGACGCGGGCTATCTGCCGGTCACCGAGATCGCCGGCCGGGTCCGGGTGCGCGGCCGCGGCGGTACGGTCCTGCAGCCGGGGATCGACCTGCTGCACCGCGCCGACGACTTCCCGCCCGGCGCACCCGTCCTGGTGATCACGGACGGCTGGTGCGACGTTCTGCGGGTGCGGCGCGAGCACGCGTATCTGATCCCCGAGGGGGCGCGGCTGCCCTTCAGCCCCCGAGGGCCGGTCTTCGAGGTGAGCCGCGTCCGAGTGTGATCGGATGGGCCCCACAACCCGGAACCGGGACCATATGAAAGGACTGACCGTGGCTACCACGCGCTCCGCACACACCGTCTGGGAAGGCAACCTGCTCGAGGGCAACGGAGTCGTCTCCTTCGACTCCTCCGGCGCCATCGCCCAGCAGCCGGTGACGTGGGCTTCCCGCGCCCAGGAGGCCAACGGCAAGACCAGCCCCGAGGAGCTGATCGCGGCCGCCCACTCCAGCTGCTTCTCCATGGCGTTCTCGCACGCCCTGGCCGGGGCAGGCACCCCGCCCACCAAGCTCACCACCTCCGCCGACGTCACCTTCCAGCCCGGCGAGGGCATCACCGGCATCCACCTCACCGTCGAGGGCACCGTGCCGGGCCTCGACGAGGACGCCTTCGTC
Source organism: Streptomyces sp. RG80 (assembly GCF_040446465.1). Taxonomy (NCBI): domain Bacteria; kingdom Bacillati; phylum Actinomycetota; class Actinomycetes; order Kitasatosporales; family Streptomycetaceae; genus Streptomyces; species Streptomyces sp. RG80. The sequence continues at coordinate 798,608 of NZ_JBEAAJ010000003.1, forward strand.
GCCGCGGCCGAGGAGGCCAAGGTCAACTGCCCCGTCAGCCAGGCCCTCAAGACCGTGCCGATCACCCTGTCGGCCAAGCTCGCCTGACGTTCTCGTACGCGTCCGATGCCGTGCTCCCGACCGGGGAGCGCGGCATCGGCCCTTTCCGGGGTACCCGGCTTTCGGGGTACGCGGCATTGACAACAGCGCACTCAAGTTTTGTGCTGGAGTCCGGGAAGTGCCCTGGCGGAAGGGGACAGCGATGGGACGCGCGGTCGGGATCGATCTGGGGACCACGAACTCCGTGGTGGCCGTCCTGGAGGGCGGCGACCCCACGGTCGTCGCCAATGCGGAGGGGGCCAGGACCACACCGTCGGTCGTGGCCTTCGCCAAGAACGGCGAGGTACTGGTCGGGGAGGTCGCCAAACGGCAGGCCGTGACGAACATCGAGCGCACGGCCCGCTCGGTGAAACGCCACATGGGCGACACGAGCTGGCGCTTCCCGGACGAGGGCTCCGTCGACGGTACCCGCTACCGGGCGCAGGAGCTGTCGGCGCGGGTGCTGCAGAAACTCAAGCGGGACGCCGAGTCCTATCTCGGCGAGGACGTCACCGACGCGGTGATCACCGTCCCGGCCTACTTCGACGACGCCCAGCGGCAGGCCACCAAGGAGGCCGGGGAGGTCGCGGGACTGAACGTCCTGAGGATCATCAACGAGCCCACCGCGGCCGCCCTCGCCTACGGCCTCGACCGTGGCGAGGAGCAGACCGTCCTCGTCTTCGACCTCGGCGGCGGCACCTTCGACGTCTCCCTGCTGGAGATCGGCGACGGAGTCATCGAGGTCAAGGCGACCAACGGCGACACCCACCTCGGCGGCGACGACTGGGACCAGCGGGTCATGGAGCACCTGGTGAAGAAGTTCCAGGGGCAGTACGGCGTCGACCTCGGCAAGGACAAGATGGCCCTGCAACGGCTGCGCGAGGGCGCCGAGAAGGCCAAGATCGAGCTGTCGAGCTCCTCCGAGACGACCATCAACCTCCCTTACATCACCGCCTCCGCCGAAGGCCCCCTGCACCTCGACGAGAAACTGACGCGCGCTCAGTTCCAGGAGCTGACCGCCGACTTGCTCGACCGCTGCAAGACCCCCTTCCACCAGGCGGTCAAGGACGCCGGCATCAAGCTCGCCGCGGTCGACCACGTCATCCTCGTCGGCGGCTCCACCCGGATGCCCGCCGTCACCGACCTCGTCAAGGAACTCACCGGCAAGGACCCGCACAAGGGCGTCAACCCGGACGAGGTCGTCGCCGTCGGCGCCGCCCTCCAGGCCGGCGTCATCCGCGGCGACGTCAAGGACGTCCTGCTCCTCGACGTCACCCCGCTGTCCCTGGGCATCGAGACCAAGGGCGGCATCATGACCAAGCTCATCGAGCGCAACACCACGATCCCGACCCGCCGTTCGGAGATCTTCACGACGGCCACCGACAACCAGCCCTCCGTCGGCATCCAGGTCTACCAGGGCGAACGAGAGATCGCCGCGTACAACAAGAAGCTGGGCGTCTTCGACCTGACCGGACTCCCGCCCGCCCCGCGCGGCGTCCCGCAGGTCGAGGTCGCCTTCGACATCGACGCCAACGGCATCATGCACGTCTCCGCCAAGGACCTCGCGACCGGCCGCGAGCAGAAGATGACGGTCACCGGCGGCTCGGCGCTCCCCAAGGACGACATCGACCGCATGATGCGGGAGGCCGAGCAGTACGCCGAGGAGGACCGGGGCCGCCGGGAGGCCGCCGAGACCCGCAACCACGCCGAGCAACTCGTCTACCAGACCGAGAAGTTCATCCGCGACAACGACGAACGCGTCCCCGCCGACACCAGGACGGAGGTGGAGTCGGCGATCACCGAGCTGAAGACGCTCCTGGAGCAGAGCGCCGACACCAACGCCCTGCGCACCGGCGTCGAGAAACTCGCCACCGTCAGCCAGAAGATGGGCCAGGCCATGTACGCGCAGGCCCAGTCCGAGCCGACCGCAGAGGAACAGCACACCCCGCCCCCCGAGGAGGACGGCGTGGTGGACGCGGAGATCGTCGACGACGACAAGGACCAAAAGGGCGGGGCCGCCTGAGATTCCCCTTGTGAAGATGCTCCGCAACGTGTCGCCTGTGCCCTCCTGAAGCCCAATGCTGGTCACCAGTACCGGACTTCACGGAGGGACACGAGCATGAGTGAACTCAGGAAACGCCGCACACGGTGGGCGGCGCTGGCGGCCGGATCACTGCTGGCGGGGGCGGCGGCCGTGGGCGTGCCAGGGATCGTGGACTCGCCGGACAACCGCGACTTCTCCGTGGACAACCGGGACTTCTCCGTGGAGGCGGCACCGGCGGGCCACCACGACAACGGCACGACCGGCCACTACGACGGAGGCGCCGCCCCCGCCGGTCACATCGACGGCGGCTGACGAGGCTAGGCGTCCGTCTTCTCCCAACCCCGCCGCTCCGGCCGCGGCCCCAACTGCCTGGGGTCGCGGCTGCGGTACACCACATACGGGCGGAACAGATACTGCACCGGCGCGCTGAACATATGCACCAGCCGGCTGTACGGCACGAACGCGATCAGCGCCATCCCGATCACCGCGTGCACCTGGTACAGCACCGGCACGCCCGCCATCCGGTCGACGTCCGGCCGGAGCGTGAACAGGCTGCGCGTCCAGGGCGCGATGGTCTCGCGGTAGTTGTAGCCGTCGCCGGAGGCGTGCGAGAGCTTGGCGATCATGCCCATCGCGATCGCCGCGAGCAGCACCAGGTACATGAGCTTGTCGTTGGCGGTCGTCGCGCGGAAGACGGGCGCCTTCGTCCGTCGACGGTATACGAGCAACAGGATCCCGCCGACCGCCAGCACCCCGGCCGCCGTGCCGCCGTAGAGCGACAGCAGGTGGTACGTGTGCTCGCTGATCCCGAGCTTGTCGGTCCACGACATCGGCACGAACAGGCCCATGACGTGCCCGGCGAACACGAACAGGATCCCGTAGTGGAAGGCCGGCGAGGCGATGTTCAGCAGCTTCGACTCGTAGACCTGCGAGGAACGGGTCGTCCAGCCGAACTTGTCGTAGCGGTAGCGCCACACCAGACCGGCTACGAGCAGAGCGAGGGCGACGTACGGCAGCACGCCCCAGAGCAGTGTGGTCATGAGCGCACCCCGGTGTATGCGGTCGGCAGTGTGGCGCATACGGCATCCAGGACCGATGCGTACGGCGTACCGAAGGCGGTGAGCCGGGCGCGGAGCTGCTCCAGGCCCTCCCGGTGTTCGGTGAGCAGGCCGGTGTCGCCGGTGCGGGCCGCGAACTCCAGGACCGCGGGCAGGAAGTCGGGCAGCTCCTCACCGGTGAACTCCAGGCCCGCCGCCCGGTAGACGTCCTTGAAGCGGACCAGCGACATGCCGCGCCGCCGGGTGTCGCCGTCCTGCCACCAGCTCAGGTAGAGGCTGTGGCGGTTCTTGAAGTCGAAGACCTGGACGTAGTGCGCGGCCAGCTCCTGTGGCTCGGTGAGCGCCGCGTGGTCCACGAACTCCCGCAGTTGCGGGGCCGCTTCACGCAGCAGCGGCAGCCGGGCGCGGAAGTCGTCGTCGGGGTAGGTCAGACAGAGCGCGGCTGCCTGGTACAGCACGGCGTACGACGGCATCAGACCTCCTCGGCGTCGGCGGGGTCGTCGGACGTCTGGCGTCTGCGCAGGCCGTGGAAGTTCTCCACGGACACCACCGGGAGCAGCTTGCGTCCGGAGTCCTGGCCGAACGGCCCGTCGCCGCCCATGCCCGGGCCGCCGTCGTACTCCAGGCTGCACTCGTCGGGGAGCGCCGACTCCTCCAGCCGGCGGGCGTCACCCACGGCCGCGGTCGGGATCACGTACCGGTCCTCGTACTTGGCGATCGCCAGCAGCCGGTACATGTCCTCGATCTCGCTCGGCTTCATGCCGACCGCCTCGCTGACCGCGGGGTCGGGGTCCTCGCCGAGGTTGATCGCCCGCATGTGGGCGCGCATCGCGGCCAGCTTCTCCAGGGACGCCCGCACCGGAGCCGTGTCGCCCGCCGTGAAGACCTCCGCGAGGTACTCCAGCGGGATACGGAGGGTGTCGATGGCGCCGAAGAGGTTGCCCGCGTCCTCGCCGTCGTGCCCGGTCTCCGTGAGCGCGTCCACGACCGGCGACAGCGGCGGGATGTACCAGACCATCGGCATGGTGCGGTACTCCGGATGCAGCGGCAGCGCCACCTTGTACTTGCTGATGAGGGCCCGCACGGGGGAGCGGCGGGCCGCCTCCATCCAGTCGTACGGGATCCCCGCCTCCTCGGCGGCCCGCTGCACGGCGGGGTCGTCGGGGTCGAGGAAGACGTCCAACTGGGCCTCGTACAGGCCCTTGTCGTCGGGTGTGGAGGCGGCGGCGGTCACCCTGTCCGCGTCGTAGAGGATCACGCCGAGGTAGCGCAGCCGGCCCACGCACGTCTCCGAACACACCGTCGGCAGGCCGACCTCGACGCGCGGATAGCACATCGTGCACTTCTCGGCCTTGCCGGTGCGGTGGTTGAAGTAGACCTTCTTGTACGGGCATCCGGTCACGCACATCCGCCAGCCCCGGCACTGGTCCTGGTCGACCAGGACGATGCCGTCCTCCGCCCGCTTGTACATCGCGCCCGACGGACACGAGGCCACGCAGGACGGGTTGAGGCAGTGCTCGCAGATGCGCGGCAGATAGAACATGAAGGTCTGCTCGAACTCGAACTTCACCTTGTCCGCCGCCTGTTGTCGGGTCCGCTCGACCATCGGATCGAGGTCGCCGTAGGCGGGGGCGCCGGCGAGGTTGTCGTCCCAGTTCGAGGACCACTCGATCTTCATCGGCTTGCCGTCGATCTGCGACACCGGCCGGGCGACGGGGAAGTCGTCGCCGAGCGGGGCGTCGGTGAGGTTCCTGTAGTCGTACGTCCAGGGCTCGTAGTAGTCCTTGATCTCCGGCAGCTTCGGGTTGGAGAAGATGCCGAGGAGCTTGTGGAACCGGCCGCCCGCCTTGAGCTTGAGCGCGCCGCGCTTGTTCAACTCCCAGCCGCCGCGCCATTTTTCCTGGTCCTCGTAGCGGCGCGGGTAGCCCTGGCCGGGGCGGGTCTCGACGTTGTTGAACCAGACGTACTCCATGCCCTGCCGGTTGGTCCACGCCTGCTTGCAGGTGACCGAGCAGGTGTGGCATCCGATGCACTTGTCGAGGTTCATGACCATCGCGATCTGGGCCATACAGCGTCCGACGGTGACTCCGTCACGGGGCATCAGTACTCGACCTCCTGGCTGCGACGGCGGATGACCGTCACCTCGTCGCGCTGGTTGCCCGTCGGGCCCAGGTAGTTGAACGCCCAGCTCAACTGGGCGTATCCGCCGATGAGATGGGACGGTTTGAGGATCAGTCGGGTGAGCGAGTTGTGGATGCCGCCGCGCTTCCCGGTGGTCTCCGTCTTCGGGACGTTCACGGTGCGCTCCTGCGCGTGGTGCATGTAGACCGTGCCGGCCGGCATGCGGTGCGAGACGATGGCGCGGGCGACGACGACGCCGTTGCGGTTGACGGCCTCGATCCAGTCGTCGTCCTTCACGCCGATCGCGTCCGCGTCCTGCGGGGACATCCAGATGGACTGGCCGCCGCGGGAGAGAGCGAGCATGAACAGGTTGTCCTGGTACTCGGAGTGGATGGACCACTTGTTGTGCGGGGTCAGGTAACGGACCGTCACCTCCCGTTGCCCGTCCGTCCCGAGCCGGGGTTCGCCGAACAGCTTGTTCATGTCGAGCGGTGGGCGGTAGACGGGGAGCGCCTCGCCCAGTTCGTGGATCCAGTCGTGGTCGAGGAAGAAGTGCTGGCGGCCGGTGAGGGTGTGCCACGGTTTGAGGTGCTCGGTGTTCAGCGTGAAGGCCGTATACCGTCGACCGCCGGCCTCGCTGCCGGACCACTCCGGTGAGGTGATCACCGGGACGGGCGCCGCCTGGGTGTCGGCATAGGTGATCCGCTTGCCCTCGTGCTCGGCGGACAGGTGGGCCATCTCCTGGCCGGTGCGCTCCTGGAGGGTGTGGAAGCCCTGGGTGGCGAGGCGGCCGTTGGTGGTGCCGGAGAGGGTGAGGATGGTGTTGGCGGCCTTCACGGCCGTGTCGAGGGACGGGCGTCCGGCGGCGGGGCCCTCGCGGACCACGCCGTTGAGCTCACGCAGGTGGTCGACCTCCTCGTCCGGGCGGAGGGCGATTCCCTTGCAGGGCAGCCCTAGTTGCTCGACCAGCGGGCCGAGCGCCCGGAACTTCGCGCCGATCGCCGTGTAGTCGCGCTCCACCACCGTGAGGTTCGGCAGCGTCCTGCCGGGCACCGGATCGCACTCGCCGCGCTTCCAGTCCAGGACCACCCCGCCGGGCTGGGCGATCTCGCCCGGGGTGTCGTGCTGCATCGGGGTCGCCACCAGGTCCTTGCGGACGCCGAGGTGCAGCACGGCCATCTCGCTGAGCCGGTCGGCCAGCGCCTTGAAGGTGTCGAAGTCGGTGCGGGCCTGCCAGGGCGGGTCCACCGCCGGGGTGAAGGAGTGCACGTAGGGGTGCATGTCCGTGCTGGACAGGTCGTGCTTCTCGTACCAGGTCGCGGCCGGCAGGACCACGTCCGAGAGCAGCGTGGAGGAGGTCTGCCGGAAGTCCAGCGACAGCAGCAGGTCGAGCTTGCCCTCGGGGGCCTCGTCCCGCCAGGTCACATCCCTCGGCCGCTCGGCGGGATCGGCCTCCTGGGCGCTCAACGACGAGTGGGTGCCGAGGAGATGCCTGGTGAAGTACTCGGCGCCCTTCGCGGACGAGCCGAGCAGATTGGCCCGCCACAGCGTCAGCACGCGCGGCCAGTTCTCCGGTGCGTCCGGGTCCTCGCAGGCGAAGTTCAGTGTCCCGGCACGGAGTTCGGCCACCGCCTTCGCCACCGGATCACCGAAGGCGGCACCCAGCTCCAGCGGGTTGCGGTCGAAGGTCGGGTACGACGGCATCCAGCCCGAACGCGCCGACAGGGCAAGGCAGTCGGCGCCCGTCATGCCCTTGAACCGGCCCTCGCCGAGCGGCGAGGCGAGCACGTCGGCGGTGAAGCGGTCGTAGCGCCACTGGTCGGTGTTGAGGAACCAGTACGCCGTGCCGATCATCTGCCGCGGCGGCCGCGACCAGTCGGAGGCGGCCGCCAGGGTCGCCCAACCGGTCACCGGGCGGCACTTCTCCTGGCCGACGTAGTGGGCCCAGCCGCCGCCGTTGCGGCCCTGGCAGCCGGTCAGCTGGAGCAGGGCCAGGAAGGCGCGGTAGATGGTCTCGGAGTGGAACCAGTGGTTGGTGCCGGCGCCCATCAGGATCATGCAGCGGCCCTTGGAGCGCTCGGCGGTCCGCGCGAACTCCCGGGCGATCTTGACGCACTTCGCGGCCGGGACGGAGGTGTGCACCTCCTGCCAGGCGGGGGTGCCGGGCGCCTCGGCGTCCTCGTAGGAGGCGGGCCAGGTGCCGGGGAGGTCGGGACGCCGTACACCGTATTGCGCGAGCAGTAGATCGTAGACAGTCGTCACCAGGGGGCCGCCCGCGCCGCCCAGCCGGGTCGCCGGCACCCCGCGCCGTACGACGTCACCGCGGCCCTGGCCGTGTTCGCCGCCGTCGGTGTCGAAGCGGGGCAGGAGGACCTCGACGCCGCTGGAGATCTTCTGGCCGTGCAGGGTCAACGTCGGTTCGATCGGGCCGAGTTCGAGGTTCCAGCGGCCCTTGCCGGACTCGGTCCAGCGGAAACCGAGGGAACCGTTCGGGACGACCGCGCGGCCGCTCGCCGCGTCCAGCACGACCGTCTTCCACTCCGCGCCCTCGCCGTCCTGGCCGAGATCGGTGGCGCGCAGGAACTTGGACGGGACGTAGGCGCCGTCCTTCTCGTCGAGCGTCACCAGGAACGGCAGGTCCGTGAACTTCCGTACGTAGTCCGCGAAGAACGGCGTCTCGCGGTCCACGAAGAACTCCTTGAGGACGACGTGCCCCATCGCCAGGGCCAGCGCACCGTCCGTTCCCGGGTGCGGGTGCAGCCACTCGTCGGCGAACTTGGCGTTGTCCGCGTAGTCCGGCGCGACCACGACCACCTTCTGGCCCCGGTAGCGGGCCTCCGCCATCCAGTGCGCGTCCGGCGTACGGGTCACCGGGACGTTCGAGCCCCACATCATCAGATACGCGGCGTCCCACCAGTCGCCCGACTCGGGCACGTCGGTCTGGTCGCCGAACACCTGCGGGGAGGCGACGGGCAGGTCGGCGTACCAGTCGTAGAACGACAGCATCGGCGCGCCGATGAGGGAGTGGAAACGGGCACCCGCCGCGTGCGACACCATCGACATCGCGGGGATCGGGGAGAAGCCGGCGATGCGGTCGGGGCCGTAGGTCTTGATCGTGTGGACGTGCGCGGCCGCGACGATCTCGACGGCCTCGTCCCAGGTGGCGCGCACCAAACCGCCCTTGCCGCGGGCCCGCTGGTAGCGGCGCCGGCGCTCGGGGTCGTTCTGGATGTCCGCCCAGGCCAGCACCGGGTCGCCGAGCCGGCCGAGGGCCTCTCGGTACAGCTCCAGGAGCACACCGCGGATGTACGGGTAGCGGACCCGGGTGGGGGAGTACGTGTACCAGGAGAACGCGGCGCCCCTGGGGCAGCCGCGCGGCTCGTACTCGGGACGGTCCGGACCGACGCTCGGATAGTCCGTCTGCTGGGTCTCCCACGTGATGATGCCGTCCTTGACGTACACCTTCCAGCGGCAGGAACCCGTGCAGTTCACCCCGTGCGTGGAGTTCACGACCTTGTCATGGCTCCACCGGTCCCGGTAGAACGCGTCCGCCTCGCGGCCGCCCGTCAGCCCGATGCTGTGCAGGTCGGGCGCGGCCTTGCCGGGCCGGAAGAACCTCCCGGCCCGCAGCAGCGCCGCACCCGGCTCCGAGGGCGGTGTGGGCGGGGTCTGGGTGTCGGTCACATGCGCTCCCTTGCTGGGCCCGTGCCTTTCGAAGCTAGGGCTGAGCAGGGGAGCGCACCTGCCGGCGGCACCCGTTCGGGTCAGGTCACACCTTGCGGGCGACCCCCGCGTACACCGGCACGATGCCCTCGGCCTGCGCCGCCACGTCCTCCGGGCCCGGCCGCCAGCCGGAGACCGGGATCACGCCGGGGCCGAGCAGCTCCAGACCGTCGAAGAAGCGCGTGAACTCGGCCAGGGACCGCGGATAGAACGGTGTGCCGACGGCCCGGAAGTGCTCCGCGGCCTTCCCGACGGCCTCCGGACTGAGGTCCGGGGTGACCTGCGAGAGGATCAGGAAACTGCCCGGCGCCAGCTCGGCGACATACCGCTTCAGCAGACCGTGGACGTCGTCGCCGTCCGGCTCCTCGCTCAGGTAGTGGGTGAGCGCGACCAGCGACAGCGCGAGGGGCCGCGAGAAGTCCAGCGTCTCCGCGGCCGGCCGCAGGATCGTGTCCGGGTCCCGGACGTCGGCGTGCACGTAGTGCGTGGCACCCTCGGGGGTGCTGTGCAGCAGCGCCTGGGCGTGCCGCAGGACGATCGGGTCGTTGTCGGCGTACACGACCCTCGAGTCCGCGGCGACCTCCTGCGCCACCTGGTGGAGGTTCGGCTCGGTGGGGATGCCGGTGCCGATGTCCAGGAACTGGCGTATCCCGGCCTCGGCGGCCGTGCGCACCGCCCGGTGCATGAACCGGCGGTTCGCGCGGGCCCCGCGTACCACCGTGCCGTCCGAGGCGAGGATCCTGCGCGCGAGCTCCTCGTCCACCGGGTAGTTGTCCTTGCCGCCCAGCCACCAGTCGTACACCCGCGCCGGATGTGGCCGGCTCGTGTCGACGGGGGTGGGCGCGGCTTCGGATCCGGTCATGGGGTCTCCTCGGTCCTCGGTCCTCGGGGTGCTCGTCGTCGCCGACGCGCCGTGCATACGGTCGACAGTCGTCGGTGGGCGGTCGACAGGCTGCCGTACGCCGCTCGACAGGCCCGGCGTCAGTAGGTCGCCCGGCGCTCCCGCAGGAGCTTCTTGGTGCGCTCGGCCGACGCGGCGCGCGCCGTCATGTGGTCCAGGACCTCCAGATGCGCGGAGACCTCCGTGCGGGAGTCCAGATACAGGGCGCCGGTCAGGTACTCGGTGAACGCCATGTCGGGCAGTTCCGGCTCGGCGAAGCGGAACAGCGAGAAGGGCGCGTACGTCCCCGGGTGCGGGCCCGCCGCGAACTCCGCGATCTGGAGGGTGACCCGGTCGCGGTCGGCGAACTCCAGGAGCCTGTCGAGCTGTTCACGCATGATCTCGCCGCCCTGGCCGACCGGCCGGCACAGCACCGTCTCGTCCATGATGACCCACAGATGAGGCGGATCAGGCTTCTCCAGAAGCCGCTGCCGGGTCATACGCAGGGACACGTGCCGCTCGATGGTCTCCGAGCCCTGCTGCGCGATCGTGCCCGCCTCCATGACGGCACGCGCGTACGCCTCGGTCTGCAACAGCCCGGGCACGAAGTGCGGCTCGTAGGAGCGGATGATGCGGGCGGCGCCCTCCAGGCTCACGTACAGGCTGAACCAGTCCGGCAGCACATCGTGGAACCGCTGCCACCAGCCCGGCTGGTTCGCCTCCTCGGCCAGCGCGACGAAGGCCTCGGTCTCCTCCTCCGAGACGCCGTACGTGGACAGCAGCAGCTGCACGTACGGGATCTTCAGGGCGACCTCGGCCATCTCCATGCGCCGTACGGTCGCGGGTGCCACGCGCAGGACCTTGGCGGCCTCCTCGCGCTTGAGCCCGGCCGCCTCCCGCAACTCCTGAAGCCGCTTGCCGAGCACCACCTGACCCACGGTGGGCGCAGGCCGCCGCTCACTCACGCCACGCCTCCCCTACGCGCCGAAGTACGCAGGGCAGTGTGTCATGTTCCGCCGTCGGTCTCACGGGGTCCGCGGTGAGGCGCTCGCCACGTGTGGTCATTACCTCGGGGGTAATCGACCGTGCCGCCCGGCGGCGGGATCGTGGTGACACCGGGTTCCGGGCCGGCGCACTCCGGTCCGGAACCCGGGTCCCGATGCCTTGCACGACTTCAATTCGACCTCGCCGGAGGGTGATCCGCCATGTCCGCCATCCAGCTTTCCGCCCTCGCCCGGACAGCCGACCCGACCACCGCGCTGCGCCGCTTCCTCGCCCTCGACGCGGCCGTGACCGGCGCGAACGCCCTCGCCTATCTGGCCCTCTCCGGGCCGCTGGGCAGCCTGTTCGGCGTCGAGGACGCTCTGCTGCTCGCACTCGGGGCGTTCCTCGCCGTGTACGCGGGCGCCGTCGGCCTGCTGGCCTCCCGGACCCGCCCCGCCGCCCTCCCGGTCCGGGCGGTCATCGAGGCCAACCTCGCCTGGTCCGTGCTGAGTTGCCTCGCCCTGGCCCTGTGGCTGTCGCCGACCGCGACGGGCGGCGTGTGGGCCGTCCTCCAGGCGCTCACCGTCGCCGGGTTCGCCGCACTCCAGTACGCGGCCCTGAGGAGCACGCGACCCTGAGGGCACATCAGGACATCAGCGACTGAAGGTACTTGACCGTCGCCGGGTCGGCCGGGAGGAACGTCTCGATGGCCAGCTCGGCGACGGTCACGTCCATCGGGGTGTTGAAGGTGGAGATGGACGAGATGAACGACAGCACCCGCCCCTCGAGCTCGATCTGCATCGGAAGCGCGAAGTACGGGACGTCCTCCAGCGGTTCACCGGGGTCGGTGTCGGGCACCGGATACGCCGCCACCTCCTCGTACAGCTCCCGCAGCGGCTGCGAGCGGTGCAGCGCGATCTGCCGCTCCATCTGCGCCAGCAGATGCCCGCGCCACTCACGGAGGTTGCGGATCCGGGGCGCCATGCCCTTGGGGTGCAGCGTCAGCCGCATCGCGTTCAGTGGCGGTTCGAGCAGCTCGTCCGGGATGCCCTCCAGCAGCATCAGGATGCCCCGGTTGGCCGCGAGCACGTTGTACATCGCGTCCAACACCAGCGCCGGATACGGCTCGTAGCCCTGGATCAGGCGCTCCATGCCCGCCCGCACGGCGTCCAGCGCCGGATCGTCGAGCGGGGTCTCCGGATAGCGCGGGGCGTAACCCGCCGCCAGCAGCAGCGCGTTGCGCTCCCGCACCGGCACGTCCAGGTGCTCGGCCAGCCGCAGCACCATCTCCTCGCTCGGCCGGGAACGCCCCGTCTCGACGAAGCTGATGTGCCGGGCGGAGGAGTCGGCCCGCAGCGCCAGCTCCAGCTGACTGACCCGGCGCTGCTCCCGCCAGGCCCGCAGCAGGGGGCCGACGCCCTTGTCGGCGGCAGTGGTCGTCATACGAGGACCGTAGACGACGAACCGGCGGCCCGGAGCGGACCGGGGCGGGAAAAGAGCAGCGGGGACCCTTCTGACCAGGGCTTCGGCGGGCTCGGTGTGGCACGCTGAAGGAGAACCCGCAGCCCCGGAAGGAGCGCCCCCATGCCCGTCGAACCGCTGTCGCAGAAGGAGATCGAGGACCGACTGGCGGAACTGCCGGGCTGGTCGCTCGACGGTGACCGCCTGGCCCGCTCCTACCGCCTCGCCTCGCACTTCGCGGCCACGGCGATGGTCGTCCACATCGCCCAGGTCCAGGAGGAACTCGACCACCACTCCGACCTCACCCTCGGCTACAACACCGTGTCCCTGACCGTGAACACGCACAGCGTGGGCGGCGCGGTCACCGACAAGGACTTCGAACTCGCGCAGAAGGTGGAGGCGCTCGCCCCCGGCCACGGGGCCCGGTAGCGGTGCTGGACTACGACAAGGAGGCCGACGCCTACGACGTCACCCGCGGCGGCGAACCCCGCGCCGCCGCGGCCGCCGACGCCGTCCTCGGCTTCCTCCCCGACAGTGCCCGCCGCCTCCTCGACGTGGCCTGCGGCACCGGCATCGTCACCCGGCGCCTCGCCCGGGCGCGGCCCGCGCTGCGGGTGGTGGGCGCCGACCTGACGTACGGCATGGCCCGGATGGCGGCCGCCCGGCTGCCCGGCGCGATCGTGCTCGGCGACAGCCGCCGACTCCCCTTCGCCGACGGGGTGTTCGACGCGGTGACCAGCGTGTGGCTGCTGCACCTGATCGACGACGCCGACGACGTGCGCAGCATCGTCGCCGAGTGCGCAAGGGTGCTGCGGCCCGGCGGGGTCTACGTCACCACCGTCGACAAGGCCGCCGCGCACGACGTCGGCAGCGACATCGACGCCGTGCTCGCCCCGCGCCCCCGCCGGCCCGCCCCGGACGCCGAGCCCCGCGTCGAGGCGTACGCCGCCGCACAGGGCCTCGTCGACGCGGGGCGGGCCCGCTTCCCGGGCCGGGGACAGGGCCGCAGCCCCCGGCGCACGGCCGCCGACCTGCGGCGCGGCTGGTTCACGCTGCTCCCGCCGGGCGACCCGCGCACCGACGGCTTCGCCGCGCGGCTGGAGTCCCTGCCGGACCAGGACCGGCCGCGCCCCGACCCCGTGTTCGCGCTGCGGGCCTTCAGGAAGCCCGAGTGAACTCCATGACCCAGTTGGTCAGCCAGCTCTCTCCGCCGTCCAGCGAGAAGGCCTGCTCCCAACGGGCCCCGGTGGCGGAGCAGTCGGACCAGACGAACCGCACCCGCACGTCCTTGCCCTCGTGCGTGTCGTCCCCGTAAAACTCGCCACGGTCACCTTCGAACCGGCCGTAGACCGGCGGGAAAACCGAACCGCTGCGGCTGGAGGCCCAGTTGAGCGACCACTGTCCGCTCTCGTGGTCGAAGAGCCGCAGGGGCGCGCCCTTCGCGCCGAGGTGCGGCATGTCGATCTCGTCGACGTTCGCGGCGCCGTCGAACAGCGGCCAACAGCGGTTCGTCGCCGGGAACTCCTCCCAGCCGCTGTCCGGGTCCAGGAAGTCGGTGCGGCGGCGGTTCACGACCTGCCAGTCGCCGTGGAAGAAGTCGAAGTCGTGCGAGCTGCTCATGAACGGTCTCCAGTGGTTCCTGCGGGCAGGGAGTCGGCCAAGTAGGCCTGAAGATCAGGGACTTCGGGCGTCAGCAGATGCCGTACCCAGGCGTCCCGTTCGTGCAGGATCGGCGGCAGCTCCCAGACACAGCCGATCCAGGGCAGGTCGGGTTTGATGAAGTGGGTGGGGTCGTCGTCCGGGCAGCCGAGCACGGGCTGGCCCGCCGAAGCGCCCCGGAAGTGCAGGACGTTGTCCCACACCCAGCTGTACGCGTTCAGGTAGGCGCCGTCGTCGCCACCGCGGTGCAGCACGACGAAGGTCGCCGGCGGAGTGCCGTCCGGCTCCGGCAGCAGCTCCGGAAGGATCTCGTACGCCGCCTTCGCCACGTCGGGCGTGATGCCCGCGGGATCGCTGGTGACGTGGTAGCGCTTGATGTGCCGGCCCGCCACCTCGATGGGCGGCGGCACGGTCAGGAGTTTCTCGGTGAAGCTCATGGCGGGACGCTAGAGCGGCTTCACTGACAACCTGTGTCAGTGAAGTCTGGGATTCTGTGACGGTGAAGTCCAGTCGCCTCGTCTCGATCCTGCTGCTGCTCCAGACCCGGGGCCGGATGACCGCCGCCCAGCTCGCCGAGGAGCTGGAGGTGTCGGTGCGTACGGTCTACCGGGACGTGGAGGCGCTGAGCGCGGCCGGTGTGCCGCTGTACGGCGACGCCGGGCACGCCGGCGGCTACCGCCTGCTCGACGGCTACCGCACCCGTCTGACCGGCCTCACCACCGACGAGGCCGAGGCCCTCTTCCTCGCCGGCGCGCCCGGGCCGGCCGCCGAGCTGGGACTGGGGTCGGTGCTGGCGGCCGCGCAGCTCAAGGTGCGGGCCGCGCTGCCGACGGAGCTGCGCGCGCATGCCGACCGGGTCAGCGGTCGCTTCCATCTGGACGCGCCGGGCTGGTACGCGGAGGCGGAGGAGACGCCGTACCTGGCCACGGTCGCCGACGCGGTCTGGAACAATCGTGTACTGAATATCGTATACCGTCGCTGGCGTACACCCACCGACGTGGAGCGCCGCCTGGAGCCGTACGGTCTGGTGCTGAAGGCGGGCCGCTGGTACGTCGTCGCCGGGCCGGGACCGCGCACCTTCCGTGTCGACCAGATCCTCGAACTCGCCACGTCGGACGAGGAGTTCGGCCGACCCGAGGACTTCGACCTGGCCGCCTACTGGGAGGCGTACCAACGCGACTTCCACGAGCGGCTGTATCGGGGGGAGGCGGTGGTGCGGCTGGCACCGGGCGTGCGGATGGCGAGGGCGGTGAACGTCCGTGAGAGCACGGACGGTTGGACCCTGGCCACCGTCCCCGTCGAGTCGATCGACCACGCCCTCGGCGAATTCCTGCGCATGGGCACGGACATCGAGGTTATGGAGCCGCCCGAACTGCGCGAACGCCTCGCGCGGACAGTGGCACAACTGGCCGAAATGTACGGCAACTCCAGCGCGCGCGGCGGCCACTGAGGAACGGAATCCGTCCGTCCTCCCAGGAGGTACGTCTCGTGCAGCACCCGCACCTGCATTCGTACCAGCACCAGCCGCGGCGTCCACAGCCGCAACCGCAGCCGGACCAGCAGCCGAACCCGCGTCCGCGCCGCAGACGAAAAGCCGTCCTCGCCGCACTGACCGCCGCCACGGCGCTCGTCGCCGCCGGACTCACCCACCTCGCCACCGGCACCGCCGAGGCCGCAACCGCCCGTCAGGTGGAGGCACTTGACCGCGGCGTCGTCAGCGTCCACACCGACGCCGGGAACCTGGTCAGCTGGCGCTGGCTCGGCACCGACCCGAACGACGTGTCGTTCAACGTCTACCGGGCCGGCACCAAGGTCAACCCGACCCCCATCACCGGCTCCACCAACTACTTCCACTCCGGCGCCCCCTCCCAGGCCGACTACACGATCCGGGCGATCGTCGGCGGTGTGGAACAGGCCGACTCGGTGCACGCGATCCAGTTCCGCACCGGCTACAAGGACGTGCCCATCAGCCCGCCCGCCGGCGGCACCACGCCCGACGGCGTCGCCTACACCTACGAGGCCAACGACGCCTCCGTCGCCGACCTCGACGGCGACGGGGCGCTGGACTTCGTCCTCAAGTGGCAGCCCACCAACGCCAAGGACAACTCCCAGTCCGGCTACACCGGCAACACGATCCTCGACGGGATCAAGCTCGACGGCACCCGGCTGTGGCGCATCGACCTGGGCCGCAACATCCGCTCCGGCGCCCACTACACACAGTTCCAGGTCTACGACTACGACGGTGACCGCAAGGCCGAGGTCGCCGTGAAGACCGCCGACGGAACCGTCGACGGGACGGGCGCGGTGATCGGCAGCTCGTCGGCCGACTACCGCAACTCCAGCGGGTACGTCCTGTCCGGGCCCGAGTACCTGACCATGTTCAACGGCCAGACCGGCAAGGCGATGCAGAGCGTCGACTACGTCCCGGCCCGCGGCACGGTGAGCTCCTGGGGCGACTCCTACGGCAACCGCGTCGACCGCTTCCTCGCGGGCACCGCGTATCTCGACGGCGCCCGACCGTCCGTCATCATGGCGCGCGGCTACTACACCCGTACCGTGATCGCCGCCTGGGACTGGCGCGGCGGCGCCTTCACCCGCCGCTGGACCTTCGACAGCTCCTCCTCCACCAACTCCGGCAAGGGGTACGACGGTCAGGGCTCCCACAGCCTCTCCGTCGGGGACGTCGACAACGACGGCAAGGACGAGATCGTCTACGGCGCGATGGCCGTGGACGACAACGGCAGCGGCCTGTGGACCACCAGGACCGGCCACGGCGACGCACAGCACCTTGGTGACCTCGACCCCTCGACATCGGGTCTGGAGTACTTCAAGGTCTCCGAGTCCACCTCCCAGCCCGCCGAGCTGTACATCAACCCCGCCACGGGAGCGATCCGTTGGAAGCTGGCGGCCTGCTGCGACAACGGCCGCGGGGTCGCCGGTGACATCTACGCCGGCAACGACGGCGCCGAGATGTGGTCCGCCTCCGACACCTCCATCCGCGACGAGGCCGGCGCCTCGAAGGGCCGCGAACCCTCGTCGGTCAACTTCCTGTCCTGGTGGGACTGCGACACCACCCGCGAACTCCTCGACGGCACCCACATCGACAAGTACGGCACCTCCTCCGACACCCGCCTGCTGACCGGTGCGAGCGTCCACTCCAACAACAGCACCAAGGCCACACCGTCCCTGTCCGGCGACCTCTTCGGGGACTGGCGCGAGGAGGTCGTCTGGCCGACGTCCGACAACACGGCCCTCAGGATCTACTCGACCCCCCACGAGACCACCACCAAGATCACCACCCTGCTGCACGACACGATGTACCGTACGGGCCTGGCCTGGCAGAACACCGCCTACAACCAGCCCCCGCACCCGAGCTTCTTCATCGGCAACGGGATGGCGACGGCACCACGGCCGACGGTCTACACACCCTGACGCGCCTCGACCGAAGAACCCTGACGCACCCCAAGGAGGAGGCCCCGTCCGAGAACGGACGGGGCCTCCTCGTGCGCGCTG
Source organism: Streptomyces sp. RG80 (assembly GCF_040446465.1). Taxonomy (NCBI): domain Bacteria; kingdom Bacillati; phylum Actinomycetota; class Actinomycetes; order Kitasatosporales; family Streptomycetaceae; genus Streptomyces; species Streptomyces sp. RG80. The sequence continues at coordinate 816,129 of NZ_JBEAAJ010000003.1, forward strand.
TGCGTCAACTCACCTTGCAGGTCTGGTCGCCCACCTTGAACGCGGCCGGTTTCGTGTTGCTGCCGGACCAGTTGCCCGTGAAGCCGAAGCTCACGGACGAGCCCGACGCCACGTTCCCGTTCCAGCCGACGTTCTTCGCCGTCACCGCCGCACCCGACTGGGTGTACTCGGCGTTCCACACCTGACCAATCGTCTGCCCGTCGGGGAAGGACCAGCCAAGTGACCAGCCGCTCCAGGCACTTGAGCCCGTGTTGCTGAGCTGGACGTCCGCCTGGAAGCCACCCGACCACTGATTCGTGATCTTGTACGTCACCGCGCAGGCACCCGTGGGCGTCGGTGTGGGGTCGGTGCCACCACCGCCACCGCCCGAGTCGGAGGAGTCGCCGTAGATGACGCCACGGCCGTTGGTCGACACGTAGACCCGGCCGTACACCCGCGGGTCACCGGTGATCGCGTCGCCCGTCCAACCCCACTGGTGGGCATCGTCGTTGATGCGCGTCCAGGACGAACCCTGGTCCGTGGAACGGAAGATGCCGCGGACCCCGCCGATCTTCGCGCTGGTGTAGAGCGTCTGGTACGACGCCCCCGTCGCCGCCTTGCCGAAGCCGATCGTGTCGGCCTGCTCGACGTTGGACAGCTTGGTGAAGGACGTACCGCCGTTGGTCGAGTGCCACAGCCCGTACGTGCCGTCCGTCGCACCGCCCGCCAGCCACACATCGCCCTTGGTGCCGGGCAGTGCCTTGAACCGGACGGTGTCGCCGCTCGGCAGCCCGGTGGCGGCCGAGGCCGTGAAGGTCGCACCGCCGTCCGTACTGACGTAGAACTTCCCCGACTTGAAGCCGTAGAAGGTCTTCGCGTCGACCCGGTCCGACTCGACGATCGCACCGGCCGGGATCCCGCTCGAGGCCGCCCACGACGAACCGAAGCCCGTCGTGTACTGCACACCGGTGCCCGCCGGACTCCACACGAAGCGGCTGCCGTCCGAGGCCGCCGCGACCGTGCCGCCGCCGCTGACCCCCGAAGGGTCGCTGCCGCCGAACCAGTTGGCGCCGTTGTCCGTCGAGAACGCGATGTGCGGGCCCGAGTCGAGGTTGCCGACCCGCACCACCGTGTTCGGGTTGGTCTCGGCGAAGTCCAGGCTCGTCGTCGTGGTGAAGTTCGGCTGGGTGTACATCATCGCCGGCACCTTGGTCAGGTCCGTGTGCCGGAAGCCGCCGATGTCGCCCAGACCGCTGAAGAGCTGGGCGCCGCCGGACGGGGGAGAGGCGAGGTCGAGGACCGCGGTCTCCTCCAGGCCCCGCACCATCGGCTTGATGGTGAACTGGCTGCCGGAGTCCCAGTTCGTGAGGTTCTCCGTGCCGTAGACCGTCGCACCCGTCCCGTACATCATCCGGTTGGAGTTGAACGGGTCGATCTCCAACGCCTCGGTCATCCAGCCGAGTTTCGGCGTCTGCTCGGGCGGCGAGGGATTCGCGCCCCAGGTCAGCCACGGCGACGACGAGACGTCCATCGTGTAGCGGTTCGAGCGGTTGGGATAGGAGGTGTAGTCCCAGGCGCGCGTCCAGGTGGCGCCGCTGTCGGTGGAACGGAAGATCTGGGTGTCCGGCCACCAGGAGCTGTAGCCCGTGGCCATCAACGTGCCCGGGTCCTGCCGGTCGACGCTCAGCCCACTGAAGCCGTAGTAGGTGTCGGCCTCGGCGACCGGGCTGATGTCCGTCCAGGTGCCGGTGGCGGTCGCGTACCGCAGCAGCCGGCCCTTGCCGCCGTCGTACGGACCGCCCTTGTCGCTGTATGCGATGTACAGATAGCCGTTGACGGTATCCAGTACACCCTTGTGCGCGAGATACCCCGTCGGCTGCCCGGCCAGCCGCGACCAGGTCGCGCCCCCGTCCGTCGAGCGGTACACCGCGTTGTCCTTGTCCGCCACCCCGACGTAGATAGTCCCTGTGGCGCTGCCCGCGCTGCCCGTCCGCTCGTCGAAGGTGACCCAGACGACGCCCTGGTTGTCGTTGGCGTAGCCGGAGGTGTCGCTCGGATCCTGTACGTAGTTGCCGACGTTGGGGAAGTTCGCCACCTGCGACCAGGTCACCCCGGAGTCCGTCGACCGCCACAGGCCCTTGCCGCTGGGCGCGCCCAGATACAGCACGCTGTTCTTGTTCGGGTCGATCGCCAGCCGCTCACCCATGCCACGACCCGGCATGTTCCCACCGAGCTTGAACGGCAGGTCGGTCTTCGCCCAGCTGGCGCCCCGGTCCGAGGAGCGCAGGATCGCCCCGTTCCCCGGGTCCCAGCTGTTGGTGTAGGTGCCCACGGCCGCGTACACCCGGTCCGGGTTCACGGAGTCGGTGGCGAGACTCGCCACGCCGGTGTGCCCCCAGTCGTTCCAGCCGATCGAGTCCAGCAGCGGGGTCCAGGTCTTGCTCGACTCCTGCCAGCGGTAGGCGCCGCCGATGTCGGTGCGGGCGTAGGCGAGGTTCTTCTCGCTGCGGTTGAAGACGATGCCGGGGACGAATCCGCCACCGTCGATCCGGGCGTTCTTCCAGGTGTAGCTGTCGGCGGCGATGGCCACCCGCGCGCTGTCGGCGGCGAGCGCGGGCGGGGTGCCCGCGAGCAGGCCGGCCGCGAGCGCGAGCGCGGCGGTGAGGATGCGTGTTCTTCGCACGGGGGGTCCTTTCCGGGGACGTGGGGGATGCGGGGGAGGAGGGGAAGGTGCGAATAGCAAGCGCTTACCACATGGCGCGAGAGGTGCCGGGCGACCCCCAGTGCGGGAGGGGGCCGCCCGGCGGAGTCGGTCCCGCCGTCAGGTGACGAGACCTCGTACGCGGAACTCATAAGCGGTTCCGGGGAAGGGACGGTGCCCACCGCGCCCCTTCAGGGGCGCGGGGAACTGCGCGACCAGCCACAGACGGCCCGCACTTCGACCACCGGCCTTCCCGCGGAGCGCTTCGCGGGGGCTATTCGAGAAGCTCCGCGTACGAACCCATGGCCAGGGCGATGTCCGCCTGGGCCCAGAACCGGTGATACGTGAACGACGGCACCGCGCCGCCCGCGAGATACGCCTCGATCTTCGACCAGGCAGGGTCGTCCTCGTAGAAGGACCGGATGGAGTCGAAGGTGGACGAGGAGTTGATCGCGTCGCCGTTCGGCATGGTGCCGGTCCAGCCGCTCGGGATGTACACCGCGTCGTCGAACCGGTTGTAGTCGGCCCGGTTCTCCGGCACGGCGATGCCGAGCGCGTCCTGGTGGTTGTCCCACATGCCGTCCAGAAGCGCCTTCGCCGTGGTCGCCGCCTCGGTGTCACCGGAGCGGTCCGCGTAGTACGTCAGGGTCTTGGCGTACGCGGCGGCCACACCGACGTCGTTGGTGTAGTCGGCGACGGTGACGTGAAGTCCGCTGTTGGAGCCGGGACTTGACGCGTTCCAGGTGTCGGGCTGGCCCGACCACTGGAGGGTGGAGGGGATCTGGTAGGTGCCGTCCGGGTTGATCGTGGTCTTGGACAGCGCCCAGTCCACCCATTTGTCGAGCACGGTCTTCGCGGCCGCGTTGCCCGTCTGCTGGTAGTACTCCGCCACCCGCTCCATCGACCACGCCTGGAAGCCGAACCACTGGTTGGACGGCGGGTCGTGGTAGACGGGCTGCTGGTCGTAGTACATGCCGTAGAAGGTCGACTTCCCGGCCGGCGGGGGCGCGTACCGGCCCGCCCAGCTGTTGGTCGCACCGCCCGCGATGGCGCCCTCGTTGGACTGGAGCCAGCGGTAGAACTCGATCTGCCGGGTCAGCGAGGTGCCCCAATCGGCGGCCCCTGTCGCGGACTTGGGCTTCAGATCGGCGTAACTGCTCAGCGCGTAGGCGGCCATCGGGTTCTGGTAGCCGCCGTGCGCATGGCTGGAGCCGATGCGCCAGGCCCAGCCCGCCGAGGTGTCGGTGGCGCCGCCCCAGGCGTAGTACCAGGACATCAGGTACATCGAGGCGTCCTTGCCGGTGCCGGCCGCACAGGTGCTCGGACCGACGCAGTTGCCGATCTTCTTGAAGTACTTGTCGTACATCGAGTAGCGCAGATAGTCGCCCATCTTCGCGGCCTTGCCCACGGCCGCGGAGATCTGGCTGCCCTTGCCCTGCGCGTCCGCCCACTTGTCGGCCCAGTACGCGGCCTGCACGACACGGGCGTCGGCGTCCGGGGCGTTGGTGAACTTCCACTGCTTGGCGTAGGAGGCGTCACCCGTGAACAGGTCCAGATAGCCGTTCTTGCCGCCGTACTTGAAGGCGTCGCAGGTCGGCTGCGGAACCGTCTCCCACACCGACTCCTGCGCACCGCGCTGGAAGGTGTTGATGTACGACGGACCGGTGTCGGACGGACCCGCCTCGCACTTGCCGGGCGAGTTGCCGTAGCCGTACACGTTGTCGACGTCCTGGAGCCAGTGCATACCGTAGACATCGTCCGTACCGTATGCGGTCTTCAGTTCACCGGCGATCGGATCCGATCCCACCGACACCCCGGTGTCCAGCTTGGCCGGGTACTCGTTGGGCGTGTCCAGCTCGGGTGCGTACGTCGCCGGCTTGGAGGCGTTGTAGAAGGAGTTCGTCGGCTGGTCGGCGTGCGTGGGGATCATGTACTTCTCCATGATGTCCCAGGCACTGTTGAACTTGGTCCAGTCGCCGGTCACCTTGCCGTACATGGCCTGCAGCCAGAGAAGGTAGCTGTACGCCTCCGAGGTGGTCTCGTGACCGTGGTCCGGCGCCTCGACGATCAGCGTCTCCACCGAGTGGTAGGGGATGCCCTCGGGCGAGAAGTAGCCGTTCGCGGGGTTGGTGATCTTCCCGTACAGCTCCAGGAAGCGGGCGTCGTACTCACCCGCCGCCTCGATCTGGGTGACTGTCACCGACGCCTTGGCGTGTCCGGTGGCCGAGGACTCGAAGGTCGCCGCCCCGGTGCCGGAGGCGGCGGCCGTGATGGTGACGTTCTGGGCGGTGTTCCAGTTCGACGGGGTGAAGGTCAGGGAAGCCCCGCCGGTCACGGACAGACCCGAGTTGCCGCTCGCGCGAGCGGTCGTCACCGTCACGTTCGCGGACGGCTGCGTCGACAGCTTCACCCCGAACGTGCCCGTCTCGCCCTGCTGCACGGCGAGTTGGGTGGCCGAGGCCACCACGGCGGGACCCGAGGCGACCGTGATGCCGACCGGGGTGGACTCCCCGGACGCGCCCAGACTGTCGTACGCCTTCGCGAGGAGCGAATGACTGCCCACGGTCAAACTTGAGACCGAGAGCGAGTACGGCGACGTGGTGTCGGTGCCCAGCAGCGTGGTGTTGTCGTAGAACTCCACCTTGCTGATCGTCGCACCGTCCGCGGCCGCGGCGGTCGCCGCGAGCGGGACGGCGTTGCCCTGCGTGTAGACGGCGCCCGCGGCCGGGCTGGTCAGCACCGTGATCGGCGGCTGGTGGGCGCCGGTGCAGGTGGTGCCGTTGATCGCGAAGGACGTCGGGGCGGCATTGGTGCCGCTGTAGGTGAACTGCGCGCCGGTGGACACGGCGGCGCCGGCCGCGATGTTCCCGTTGTACGTCGCGTTGTTCACCGTGACCGTCTGACCGGACTGGGACCAGGTGCCGTTCCAGCCGTTGCTCAGTTTCTGGTTGCCCGTGTAGGCGTACGTCAGGGTCCAGCCACTGATGGCGTCCGTACCACGGTTGGTGATCGTCACGTCCGTGGTGAAGCCGGAGCCCCAGTCGTTCGTCTTGTAGTCGACGCTGCACTGAACTGCCGCTGCCTGTGCGGGAGTTGAACCCGTGCTCAACATCGCGATCGGCAGGGCCAGGGCGGCCACTACAGCCGTCCACAAGCGCCGGACAGTCCGGCGTCTCTTTCTGGGGGCCATGTGCTGGTTCCTCCTCGCGGCTCGGAGAAGTCAAGGCTTGAACCAGTGGGAGCGCTCCCATAGTGAGGACGAGGGTGTGAGGGGTCAAGGTGCTTGAAGAGTCGAAAAGATTCGACGAACGTGGTTGAGGAAAAGTCAAGTGACTCCTCTGTTCTTTGCCGTCACTTGGCGCTAGCTTCAAAAGCACCAGTGGGAGCGATTCCATCAGTCGACGCGTCCGTCACGGCGCGCTGATCTGCAAGGAGTCGCTCATGCGACACCCCCCGCGTTCAGTACTTTTAGCCGTGTCCGGCGCGGTCGCCCTTCTCGGGGCCGTGACGGTGCCGGTGGTCACGGCGTCGGGAGCCACCCCTGCCTGCACGGTGGAGTACTCCGTCACCAGCCAGTGGGACACCGGCTTCCAGAGTGCCGTGACGATCACCAACAACAGCGCCACCGTAAGCAGTTGGAGCCTGGCCTTCGATCTGACGGCCGGTCAGAAGCTCAATCAGGGCTGGAACGCCAAGTGGTCCCAGTCCGGTACGACGGTGACGGCTGCCAACGAGAGCTACAACGGCACGCTGACCACCGGCGCGAGCGTCAGCGCCGGCTTCCTCGGCTCCTGGTCGGGGAGCAACCCGGTACCGACCTCGTTCAAGCTCAACGGCACCCCGTGCAACGCCGGCGCGGACCCCTCGCCCACGCCGACACCCACACCGACGCCCACCGATCCACCGGACACCGGTGACGGCGGACCGCCGGTGCTCAAAGCCTCCGGCAACAAGCTCGTGGACGCCGACGGCACGACCCGTCGTCTGCTCGGCGTCAACCGCTCCGGCGGCGAGTTCATGTGTGTGCAGGGCCACGGCATCTGGGACGGCCCGGTCGACGACGCCGCCATCAAGGCGATCGCCGACTGGAACGCCAACACGGTCCGCATCCCGCTGAACGAGGAGTGCTGGCTCGGCCTGTCCAACATCAAGCCGGAGTACGCCGGTTCGAACTACATCGACGCCGTCAAGGACCTGGTGGCGAAGGTGAAGGCGAACGGCATGACGCCGATGCTCGAACTGCACTGGTCCCACGGTCAGTACACGGGCAACTCGGCGGGCTGCTCCGACGTGCACGCCAGCTGTCAGAAGCCCATGCCCGACATGCAGTACACCCCGTCCTTCTGGACGTCGGTGGCGAACACCTTCAAGTCCGACCCGACCGTCGTCTTCGACCTGTTCAACGAGCCCTACCCGGACCGCGCGACGGCCACGACCACCCAGGCGTGGCAGTGCTGGCGGGACGGCGGCACCTGCTCCGGCATCGGGTACGAGGTCGCCGGTATGCAGGATCTCGTCGACGCCATACGGGCGACCGGCGCCGGCAACCTGATCCTGGCCGGCGGGATCGCGTACTCCAACGACCTCAGCCAGTGGCTGACGTACCGGCCCAGCGACCCGAAGAACAATCTCGCGGCCGCCTGGCACGTCTACAACTTCAACACCTGTGCCGACGAGAGCTGCTGGAACTCCCAGCTCGCCCCGGTGGCGGCCCAAGTGCCGCTGGTGGCCGGGGAGATCGGCGAGAACACCTGCGGACACGCGTTCATCGACCAGGTCATGAAGTGGTTCGACGAGCGTGGCCTGTCCTACCTGGGCTGGACCTGGAACACCTGGAACTGCTCCTCGGGACCCGCCCTGATCTCCGGTTACGACGGTACGCCGACGGCGTTCGGCATCGGGCTGCGCGACCACCTGCGCTCCCTGAACGGATAACCCCTCAGCCACGACCGACATCCGAGAATCTCGCAACGGAAGAAGGAAACCCGCACTCATGAGTCGTACCAGAACCGCGCTCCTCGCAGCCATGGCCCTGGTCGCCGGGGCCTCCGGGACGGCGCTCGCCGTCAATCCCGCGGACGTCGGCGCCGCCGCCATCCCCTGCACCGTGGACTACAAGATCCAGAACGACTGGGGCTCCGGCTTCACCGCCGCGGTCACGATCACCAACAACGGTGCCGCCAAGAGCAGTTGGGCGGTCAAGTGGTCGTACGCCGGCAGCCAGAAGGTCACCAACGGCTGGAACGCGAAGATCAGCCAGAGCGGGACGGCCGTCACCGCCGCCAACGAGACGTACAACGGCACCCTCGCCACCGGCGGTTCGACCAGCTTCGGCTTCCAGGGCACCTACAGCGGCACCAACGCGATCCCCGCCACCTTCACCCTCGACGGCGTGACCTGCAACGTCGACGACGGTGGCGGCGGTCCGACCAACCCGCCCGGCCCGGGAACCGGCACCCGCGTCGACAACCCGTACAGCGGCGCCAAGGTGTACGTGAACCCGGAGTGGTCCGCGAAGGCCGCCGCCGAACCGGGCGGCAGCCGCATCGCCAACCAGCCGACCGCCGTCTGGCTGGACCGGATCGCCGCGATCAACGGCGTCAACGGCGGCATGGGCCTGCGCGCCCACCTGGACGCCGCCCTGGCCCAGAAGGGCTCCGGCGAACTCGTCGTCCAGCTGGTCATCTACAACCTGCCCGGCCGTGACTGCGCCGCCCTCGCCTCCAACGGTGAACTCGGCCCGACGGAGATCGACAAGTACAAGACGCAGTACATCGACCCGATCGCCGCGATCCTCGCCGACTCCAAGTACGCGGGCCTCAGGATCGTCACCACCATCGAGATCGACTCGCTGCCCAACCTCGTCACCAACACCGGCAGCCGTCCCACCGCCACCCCGCAGTGCGACGTCATGAAGGCCAACGGCAACTACCAGAAGGGCGTCGGCTACGCCCTGAACAAGCTCGGCGACGTCGCCAACGTCTACAACTACATCGACGCCGGCCACCACGGCTGGATCGGCTGGGACGACAACTTCGCCGCCAGCGCCACCGTGATGAAGGAGGCCGCGACCTCCGAGGGCGCGACCGTCAACGACGTGCACGGCTTCATCGCCAACACCGCCAACTACAGCGCCCTGAAGGAGAACAACTTCACCATCAACGACTCCGTGGCGGGCAAGTCCGTCCGTGAGTCCAAGTGGGTCGACTGGAACCGGTACGTGGACGAGCTGTCGTTCGCCCAGGCGTTCCGCAACCAGCTGGTCACCACCGGCTTCAACTCCGGTATCGGCATGCTGATCGACACCTCCCGCAACGGTTGGGGCGGCTCGGCCCGGCCCGCCGGACCGGGGGCGACGACGGACGTCGACACCTACGTCAACGGCGGCCGCTACGACCGCCGTATCCACGTCGGCAACTGGTGCAACCAGTCCGGAGCCGGCCTCGGTGAGCGCCCGCAGGCCAGCCCCGCCGCCGGGATCGACGCCTATGTGTGGGTCAAGCCCCCGGGGGAGTCGGACGGTTCGAGCTCGGCCATCCCCAACGACGAGGGCAAGGGCTTCGACCGGATGTGCGACCCGACGTACACGGGCAACCCGCGCAACGGCAACAGCATGTCCGGTTCGCTGCCCAACGCGCCGCTGTCCGGGCACTGGTTCTCCGCGCAGTTCCAGCAGCTGATGCAGAACGCGTACCCGCCGCTGTCCTAGCGGGCTGATCCGCCGGGGCCCGGGCTTCCTCCCGCGCCGGGCCCCGGCGGTGCGCGACGGTTCGGCAGGGGGCTCGTCCAGGAAATCCGAGCGCCCTTTTTTTGCCGTCCCGGCAACATCACTGGCCTCTTCACGGTGCGTCGGCGCACGCTGGTCGCACCCGGACGAGAGGCTGACTCCCATGGCGCACGATCACCACGGTCACGACGGCAAGCACGATCACGGCGGCGGGCACGGTCACCGCCATCACGACCACACCGACATCGACTGGGCCGAGATGGCCCCGCTGCTGGAGGAGCAGGCCGAGCTGTACACGCCGCTCTACGAACGGGCCACGGCATGGCTCGCCAAACGGCAGACCGAACCCGGACTCGTCGTCGACGCGGGCAGCGGGCCCGGGGTCGTCTCGTGCCTGCTGGCCGAGACGTTCACCGGCGCCCGGATCGTCGCCGTCGACAGCTCCGAGCCACTTCTGGAGCGAGCCCGCGACCGGGCCGGCCGGCTCGGCGTTGCCGACCGCTTCGGCACCCTCGCCGGTGAACTGCCCGGCGTCCTCGACGACTTGGACTACCCCGCCGACCTGCTCTGGGCCAGCTGGAGCCTGCACCACCTCGGCGACCAGCGGGCCGCCCTCGCAGCCTTCGCCGCCCGCCTCGCACCCGGCGGCACACTGGCGCTGCTGGAGGGCGGCCTGCCCACGCGGTACCTGCCGCGTGACATCGGCATCGGCCGCCCGGGTCTCCAGGCCCGGCTCGACGCGGTGCACGAGGAGTGGTTCGCCGAGATGCGGGCCGCCCTGCCCGGCACGGTCGACGAGGTCGAGGACTGGCCGGCGCTGCTCACCTCCGTGGGCCTCAGGCCCACCGGCAGCCGCAGCTTCCTGCTGGACCTGCCCGCGCCCACCACGGACCGGGCACGCACCTGCGCCGTCGCCACGCTGACCCGGATGCGCGAGGTCCTCGGCGAACGCCTCGACGCCGACGACCTCGCCACCCTCGACCGGCTGATCGACCCGGACGACAAGGCGAGCGTCCACCACCGCCCGGACGTGTTCGTCCTGACGGCCCGCACGGTCCACACGGCCGTCCGCGCCGTCTGAACCCTCGGCACCGTCCGGGGCGCCGAGTGCCGCGGCACGTACGGAAGTTGAGTCGCGCATGCTTGACTTCGAGAACGCTCCAAGTGATCTACTCCCGGCATCCGCAGGACACCACAGGGGGTAACCATGACCGACTCACCGGTCGCACTGATCACGGGCGGCGGCAGTGGCATCGGCGCCGCCGTCGCGCGGCAGCTGCTCGACGCCGGGCACCGGGTGGCCGTCACCGGGCGCGGGGAGGAGCGGCTGCGCGGCTTCGCCGAGGAGCTCGGCGACCCGGACGGGCTGCTGACGCTCGTCGGCGACGCGGCCGACTACGACAGCGTACGGTCGGCGGTCGACCGTACGCTCAAGGAATTCGGTCGACTGGATACAGTCGTCAGCAACGCGGGCATCGCCACTCACGACTCCGTCGCCGAGGGCGACCCCGCCGGCTGGACCGAGATGGTGCTGACCAACGTGCTCGGCCCGGCGCTGCTCATCCGTGCCTCCGTCGACGCCCTGAAGGAGACGCGCGGCCGGATCGTGCTGGTCGGCAGCGTCGCCGGGTTCGTGCCCACGCCCGGCAACATCTACGGCGCGACCAAGTGGGCGGTGACCGGACTCGCCGAGAACACCCGCCGCCAGGTCACCGAGTGGGGCATCGGCGTCACCCTCATCGCCCCCGGCCGCGTCGAGACCCCCTTCTGGGACGGCTACGGCAGCCTCCCGCCCGGCCACCTCCTCACCGCCGACCAGCTCGCCGACTCGGTCGTGTGGGCCATCCGGCAGCCCGAGGGCGTCGACGTCAACACCGTGGTCGTACGTCCCATCGGTCAGCCCAACTGACGGACACGGGGGCGGGAGACCGCCGCCGGACCGTTCTGGCGGCCGCGCCGCCCGGACCGGTGGCCGATGCATGGACCTTCCGTGGGCGGGTACGCGGCGGATCTCCGTCCCCGTCGCGAGGACCCTGTTCCGTGGCTCGTACCGACATCGCCCGAGACCGTCTGCGCCTGCCCCCGGCGTCCATGGGCCCGCGTGCGGGGCAGGCGGTCGCGGCGGTCGCGCTGTCCGTGTCGCCGGTCTGCATCGAGCTGTCCGGCGCGGACGCCGGTACGGCGTCGGTGTACCGGTGTCTGCTCGCGCTGCCCGTGCTGGTGCTGCTGGTGGTCCCGGAGTACCGCCGTGAAGGCCCGCCGCCGCGGCGGCAGTTGATGTACGGGCTGGTCGGCGGGGTGCTGTTCGCCGGGGACATGCTGCTGTGGACCGAGGCGATCACCGAGGTGGGCGCCGGGTTGTCGACCGTGCTGGTGAACGTGCAGGTCGTTCTCGTACCGCTGCTGGCCTGGCTGGTGGACCGCGAGCGGGTACCCGGCCGGTTCCTGCTGTGGCTGCCGGTGCTGGTCGTCGGTGTCGTGCTCACCGGCGGGCTGTTCGAACAGGGCGCGAGCGGCGACGACCCGGCCGCGGGCACGATCCACGCGATCCTGGCGGCCCTCAGCTACTCCGGGTTCCTCTTTCTGCTCCGCCGCGGCGGCTTCCAGGGGCACGTCCGCACGACGTACACCGCGGTCGTCGTCTCGGCCACCGTCGCCTCCGCCCTCGGCGGCTGGGCCTGGGGCGCCTTCGACCCCACGCCGTCCGGAACCGCCCTGGCCTGGCTCGCCCTGGCGGCACTGACCAGCGGAATCATCGGCTGGCTGATGGTCGCCGTCTACTCCCCCCGACTACCGAGCCACGTCGGCGCGGTCCTGCTGCTGCTCACACCCGTCGGCGCGCTGGTCCTGGGGGCGGTGGTGCTGGATGAACGACCCACGCTCGCCCAGTGGGCCGGCTGCGCGCTGATCCTCGTCAGCGCGTACGCCACGGTGATCGGGCGACGGGGCGCCCCCGACCAGGACGCCCCTCAGGATCGCTAGCCGATGTGGACGGTCTCACAACCGGTGATCACGTCCAGGCGCTCGGCCCAGCAGGTGTCCTTGCCGGCGTAGCCGCGGACGATGTCAGCCTCACCGTCGCGGGTGTAGAAGGTGTCGTTGCCGGCGCTGCCCCTGAGCACCTCCCGACCGGCACCGCCGACCAGGACGTCGTTGCCCCAGTTCCGGGCGAAGTCGTGGCTGTCACCGCCGTCCAGGACGTCGTCGCCCGCCTGGCCCCGCAGGATGTCGTTGCCGGCGAACCCGCTCAGGCGGTCGGCGCCCGCGTTCCCGCCGAGGACGTCGTGGCCCGCCTCGCCGGCGATCCGGTCGTTGCCGTTCCCGCCGGCGAGCCGGTCGTCCCCCGCGTCACCGCAGACGACGTCGTTGCCCGCACCGCTGTCGACCGTGTCGTTGCCGCCGAGACCGGATATGACGTCCACGGCTGAGCCTGTGTTGAGGGTGTCCTGGAGAACACCTTCCGCAAACTCGGCGTCTCCAGCCGTACCGCAGCCGTCGCGCGGCTGTTCCCGGAGCCCGAGGCGGGGACGTGACGAAGGCCCGGACGGTGTGTCCCGTCCGGGCCTCGAAGTGCCTTGCTGTCAGGCCATGTTGAACGTCGACGGGTCCGGGCCGAGGCGGCGGTCCTCGTTGAGGGCGCTGATCGCCGCCAGGTCCTCCGTGTCGAGGGTGAAGTCGAAGACCTCGATGTTCTCCTTGATCCGGGACGGGGTCACGGACTTGGGGATCACCACGTTGCCCAGCTGGAGGTGCCAGCGCAGGACGACCTGCGCCGGGGTGCGCTCGTGCTTCTGCGCGATGGCCACGACCGCCGGGACCTCCAGGAGGCCCTTGCCCTGGCCGAGCGGCGACCAGGCCTCGGTGGCGATGCCCTGCTCCGCGTGGAACTCGCGGGCCGCGTGCTGCTGAAGGTGCGGGTGCAGCTCGATCTGGTCGACGGCCGGGACGACGGACGTCTCGGCGATCAGCCGCTCGAGGTGCGCGGGCTCGAAGTTGGACACACCGATGGCCCGGACACGGCCGTCGGCGAGCAGCTTCTCGAACGCCTTGTACGTGTCGACGTACAAGTCCCGCTCAGGGGTGGGCCAGTGGATGAGGTACAGGTCCACGTAGTCCAGGCCCAGCTTCGCCAGCGAGGTGTCGAAGGCGCGGAGCGTGGAGTCGTAGCCCTGGTCGCTGTTCCAGAGCTTGGTGGTGACGAAAATGTCCTCGCGCGGGACGCCGGAGGCGGCGAGCGCCTTGCCGGTGCCCTCTTCGTTGCCGTAGATCGCCGCTGTGTCGATGCTGCGGTACCCGGCCTCCAGAGCGGTGGTGACCGCCTGCTCGGCCTCGTCGTCCGGCACCTGCCAGACTCCGAACCCCAGCTGGGGCATCTCCACGCCGTTGTTGAGGATGATCGGGGGGACCTTGCTGCTCACGAGCTCTTGATCCTTACGGTTGTCGACAGGTGGTACTCCCATCGTCAACGATCAACCGCCCCGATGCATTCCTGACCGCGGAATCGGACAGAATCCGCCGGAAACTTCCTCAGGCAGACCCTCAGGCCCGGTACAGGGCCTCGACCTCGTCGGCGTACGTCGTCTCGATCGCCTTGCGCTTCAGCTTCAGCGACGGCGTCAGCAGGCCGTGCTCCTCGGTGAACGGCTGCGCCAGGATCCGGAACGTCCGGATCGACTCGGCCTGCGAGACCAGCGTGTTGGCGGCCACCACCGCTCGCCGCACCTCTGTCTCCAGGTCGGCGTCACGCACCAGTTCGGCCGAGGTCATCTGCGGTTTCGCGCGCATCGCCAGCCAGTGCTCGACGGCCTCCTGGTCGAGGGTGACCAGGGCCGCGACGTAGGGCCGGTCGTTGCCGACGACGATGCACTGGGCGACCAGCGGATGGTCCCGGACCCGTTCCTCCAGCAGCCCGGGCGCCACGCTCTTGCCGCCGGAGGTGACCAGGATCTCCTTCTTGCGGCCGGTGATGGTGAGGAAGCCGTCCTCGTCGAGGGAGCCCAGGTCGCCGGTGGCGAGCCAGCCGTCGTGCAGGGTCTCGTCGGTGGCCTTCTGGTTGTTGAGGTAGCCCTGGAAGATGTTGGGGCCGTGCAGCCAGATCTCCCCGTCGTCCGCGATGTGCACGGTGACGCCGGGGATGGGCTGTCCCACGCTGCCGTAGCGGGTGCGGCCGGGCGGGTTGGCGGTCGCCGCCGCCGTCGACTCGGTCAGACCGTAGCCCTCGTAGATCTGCACGCCCGCGCCCGCGAAGAACAGGCCGAGCCGGCGGTCCATCCCCGAGCCGCCGGACATCGCGTTGCGGATCCGGCCGCCCATCGCGGCTCGCACCTTGGCGTAGACGAGCTTGTCGAAGAGCTGGTGCTGCACGCGTAGACCCGCCGAAGGGCCGGGTCCGATGCCCCAGGCCTTGGCCTCGACGGCCTCCGCGTACTTCACCGCGATCTCCACGGCCTTCTCGAACGGACCGGCCTTGCCCTCCTTCTCGGCCTTGCGGCGGGCGGCGTTGAAGACCTTCTCGAAGATGTACGGCACCGCGAGGATGAACGTCGGCTTGAAGGCGGCCAGGTCCGGCAGCAGGGCCGCCGCGTTCAGCTGCGGCTGGTGCCCGAAGCGCACCCCGCGTGAGATCGCCGCCACCTCCACCATCCGCCCGAAGACGTGCGCGAGCGGCAGGAAGAGCAGGGTGGCCGCCTCGTCGCCCTTCTTGGAGTGGAACACCGGCTCCCAGTGCTCGGCGACCGTGTCCGCCTCCCACATGAAGCTGCCGTGCGAGATGACACAGCCTTTGGGGCGGCCCGTGGTGCCCGAGGTGTAGATGATCGTGGCGACCGAGTCCGGCGTGACCGCCTGCCGGTGCCGGTGCACCACCTCGTCGTCGATGGCGGCACCGGCGTCGTACAGCTCGTGCACGGCGTCGGCGTCCAGCTGCCACAGCCGGCGCAACTGCGGCAGCCGGTCGATGACGGTGGCGATCGTCATCGCGTGGTCCTCGTGCTCCACGACCGCGGCCGTGCACTCGGCGTCGTACAGCGTCCAGAAACACTGCTCGGCCGAGGAGGTGGGGTAGATCGGCACCACCTGGGCGCCGATCGTCCACAGGGCGTAGTCGAAGAGGGTCCACTCGTAGCGGGTGCGGGACATGATGGCGACCCGGTCGCCGAACCGGATGCCCTGGGCGAGCAGCCCCTTGGCGAGGGCCAGGACCTCGTCGCGGAACTCCGCGGAGGAGACGTCCTGCCACTGTCCGTGCTCGTCCTTGCGGCCGAGCGCGATGTGCAGCGGGTCCTCCTGGGCACGCCGGAAGACGACGTCGGCCAGTCCGCCCACGGGGGCCGGCAACGCCAACGGAGGGTTGGTGAACTCGCGCAAACCCCGCTCCCCGCTCCTTGGTCCCTGGTCCCCGCTCCTGGTGACGCTCCGCACAGCGCCGTGAAAGCTACCCCACCCGGCGACCGGACGGGAGGGGGTGCGGATCCGAGCAATGTTCAGGTACGCACAGGTCAGCGCCGGAAAATGCGCTCACATGGGGAAGGGTCGGACAGAAAACTGACGGTTGAGTAAGTTTCGGCCCCGTAATCTCCACCGAATCTGTACGTCCCGGCTACGGCCCGCGGCCGCCCGCGGAAGGATCAATTCCGCCGCGCCGCCGTCTCTCCTTCCAGCGTCGCCGCGGCCCAATCCGTCACACCCGCGGGACGTCGGCGCCCTACCGCTGGCGCCGGTGCAGCCGGTCGCCGCCCGCCAGGATGGCCGCCGCCAGCGCGTCCGCCGCGCCCTGGGCCGCCGTACGCCTGCGGCCGTGGATCAGGACGAAGTCGACGCGGCCGAGTTCCGGCAGGCCGGCGCGGTCCGGCATGCGGACCAGGCCCGGCGGGATCAGACCGCGGGAGTGGGCCATCACACCGAGGCCGGCGCGGGCCGCCGCGATCAGGCCGTTGAGGCTGCCGCTCGTACAGACGATCCGCCACTGACGGCCCTGCCGCTCCAGCGACTCCAGGGCGAGGGCGCGGGTGATGCCCGGCGGGGGATAGACGATCAGCGGAACCGGACGGTCCAGGTCCAGCCGTAGCCGCTCCGCGCCGATCCACACCAGCCTGTCGTGCCAGACCAGCTCGCCGCGCGGGTCCTCCGGACGCCGCTTCGCCAGCACCAGATCGAGCTTCCCGGCCGCCAACTGTTCGTGCAGGGTGCCCGAGAGTTCGACGGTCAGCTCCAGGTCGACCTCGGGATGGTCGTAGCGAAAGCCCTCGAGGATCTCCGGCAGCCGGGTCAGGACGAAATCCTCCGACGCCCCGAAGCGCAACCGGCCGCGCAGCCGGGTACCCGTGAAGAACGCCGACGCCTGCTCGTGCACTTCCAGGATCCGGCGAGCGAAACCGAGCATCGCCTCGCCGTCCTCCGTCAGCTCCACGGAATGGGTGTCCCGGGTGAACAACTGCCGCCCCGCCGCGTCCTCCAGACGCCGTACGTGCTGGCTGACCGTCGACTGGCGCAGCCCGAGCCGCCGGGCGGCCTGCGTGAAGCTCAGCGTCTGGGCCACCGCCAGGAACGTACGCAGCTGGGACGGGTCGTACATGTCCCGGAGCCTACCGCGGCCTATCGCAAAACGTGATGACAGTCAGAACGGTATGCAGGATTCCCGATCGCGGGCCGGAGGAGGACGATGAAGGGGGACCCTGTGGGCCCCGCACCGCCGACAGACCCGAGCCCGACAGACACAAGCCGGATGGGCCGCCGGGCCCGACAGACACAAGCTAGATGGAGCACCGTGAAACGCCTGCGTTGGCCGAGTTGGATGCCGATCGACCCGTACATCCTGCTGCTCCTGGGAACGGTGGGCCTCGCGGCCCTCCTCCCGGCGCGCGGCACGGGTGCGGACGTGGCCTCCGGAGCCTCCACCGCCGCGATCGCCTTCCTCTTCTTCCTGTACGGCGCCCGCCTGTCCACCCGCGAGGCACTGGACGGACTCAAGCACTGGCGGCTCCACGTCACCGTCCTGGCCTGTACGTTCGTCGTCTTCCCGCTCCTCGGCATGGCGGCCCGCGGACTCGTCCCGGTCCTGCTGACCCAGCCGCTCTACCAGGGCCTGCTCTTCCTCGCACTCGTCCCCTCGACCATCCAGTCGTCGATCGCCTTCACCTCCATGGCCCGCGGCAACGTACCCGCCGCCATCTGCGCCGGCTCCTTCTCCTCGCTGGTCGGCATCGTCATCACACCGCTGCTCGCGGCCGCCCTGCTGGGCAGCAGCGCGGGCGGGTTCTCCGCCGACTCGCTGGTCCAGATCGTGCTCCAGCTGCTGGTGCCCTTCGTCGCCGGACAACTGCTGCGCCGCTGGATCGGCGGGTTCGTCACCCGTCACAAGAAGGCCCTCGGCCTGGTCGACCGCGGCTCGATCCTGCTCGTCGTCTACACCGCGTTCAGCGAGGGCATGGTCGAGGGCATCTGGCACCAGGTGAGCCCGCTGCGGCTCGCCGGGCTGCTCGTCGTCGAGGCCGTACTGCTGGCCGTGATGCTGGCCCTGACCTGGTACGGCGCCAAGGCGCTGCGCTTCGGCCGGGAGGACCGGATCGCGATCCAGTTCGCCGGCTCCAAGAAGTCCCTGGCCGCCGGACTGCCCATGGCGAGCGTTCTGTTCGGCGCGCAGGCCTCGCTGGCCGTGCTCCCGCTGATGCTCTTCCACCAGATGCAGCTGATGGTGTGCGCGGTCATCGCCAAGCGCCGCTCCCACGACCCGCTCCCCGCGGACGGTCCGGGGGCCGAGGTCACGCCTGCGGCTTCAGCCGGAGGGTCACGAACCGCGGTCGGTACAGGGACACGTTCCGGTTGAGCTGCGCGGCCGCGGCGGTCGGCTCCAGCCAGTTGACGTCGTAACTGAGCACCAGCCGGCCCCCGCCGCCCCCCGCGCCGTCGGAAACAGCGGGATGGACCTGCGGGTTGTACGCCGCCACCTCGCCGTCCGGCAGCGCGGCGGGCAGATCCTTCGTCGGCCCGTGCCACGGCCCGGTGGGGGAGCAGGCCCAATACGAGGTCACGGTGGTCAGACCCGCGGTGCCCGCCGCCATGGTGAACAGGACGTACGTCCCGCCCTCGCGTACGACGGAGAAGGCGCTGCCCACTCCGGTACGTCGCTTCTGATCGCCCAGCACCGGTACGGGCCGGGCGCCGGCCGCCCACCGGGAGCCGTTCCAGTACTGCCAAGCGCCCGGCTCCCCGAGCCTGCCCTCCGGCACCCGGGCCACGTACGCCGAGGACACGGGACGGGCGGCGGCCTGACCGTCGTCGCCGCCGAAGACATACGTCCAGCCGCCCTCCTGTACGAGCGTCGTGCCGAACTGGACCCGCCGGGAGGCGTCCGGGACCAGCTGCTGGTCGAACACCTTGGTCACGGACTCCACCCGCAGATCGGGCAGCGACAGCGTGGCGACCTCGGTGGCGGTGGGCATCCCGTAGATCCACGGCGCCGCCCCCGCCGTCCGCACCCACAGCACCACCCGCACGACCCGCTCGTCCGATCCGGGGGTACGAGGCTCGACGCGCGCCGCGACCGGCCACCGCCACTGGTTGGGGGCCGGGTCGGGGAACAGCGGGGCGGGCAGGGTGGACTCCAGCCGGCCCTCGCGCATCAGCACCGCCGAGTTGCGGACCAGGGGGGCGGCGGTGTCCCGCCAGGTGAAGGACTCGCCGACCGGGTTGGGCGGGGCGTACACCTGACCGAGATAGGTGTCCGAGAACAGCCACAGCACCCGGCCGTCCGGCAGTCGCAGCGAGTGGGTGCCGTCGCCGCCGGTCCAGTCGTCGGCGCGGGTGGCGTCGTCGCCGTAGCGGGCGAACTCGGTGGTGAGCCGGTCGTCCGGCGACCACGCGTCGACGGTCTGCGGTATGCAGTCGCCCGCATCCTGTCGTTCGTCGTCATCCGGCAGGGCCGTGAGCAGCACGGCTCCGAGAACCAGGGCCAGCAACAGGCCGAGCCCCGTTCCCGTCCGCTGTCGTGCTCGTACGTCGTCGGGCACCCACGGGACGTTAGTGGCTGTCGCTGATCTGGTCCATGGGTAGTCGGGGGACGGTGGGGTGCGTAGGGGTGCCGCCGGTGGCCGGTTTCTCGTATGTGCCCGTCACAGGGGCCGGTTTCTCGTATGTGCCCGTCACAGAGGCCGGTTGAGGTCTCCGGGATCCCGATTCCACGGGGAGCGCGCGTCCGCCCGGCGGCGGAGTGTCACGGGGAGGACTGGCAGGACGGCGGCGGGGTTGGGAGCCGGTGCCGGGTCGGTGACGCCCGCCTTGCGGCAGATCAGGGCGTCCGGGTCGGTGGCGGGGACCTGGAGGGTGTAGCCGGCGGGACAGTCGGGGCCGGGGGCGCCTCGCGGGCCGGGGTCCCCCTTGTCGCCCTTGGGGCCCTGGAGGCCCTCGGAGCCCTGGGTGCCGTCGACCCCCGCGGGGCCCACCGGTCCGGCGGAGCCGTCGGCACCCGCGGGGCCCGGGTCGCCGGGATCCCCTGGGTCCCCGGGACTCCCGGGCTCGCCGGGCGAACCGGACGGCCCTGGAGAGCCCTCCGGTCCCGGTGGCCCCGACGGGCCGGGCTCGCCGCGTTCGCCGGGTGCCCCGCCCGCGCCGGTGGCCCCCCGGTCGCCCTTCTCGCCGCGCTCGCCGGGCAGCGCCGCGGGCACCCGGATGCGGTCGATCAGGTCGTCGACCGCGTCCGAGGGGTCGGGCGCGGCCGGGGTGCCCCCGCCGGCCTCGACCTGGGCACGCAGCTCACGCACGTCCTGCGCCAGCGTGGACACGGCCTGGCCGCGCCGGTCGGCCTCGGCCTGCATCTCGGCGGCGCGGCGGTCGCCGGCGTCGATACGCGCCCACAGGATCACGGCGATCCCGCAGAGCGCGACCAGTACGCAGACGAGGAAGACACTGCGCCAGCGCGGGGCGAGCAGCCGCTCGAAGCGAGCTCTCACGACGTACCTCCGAGTCGGTGGATGTCGAGCCTGAGCCGCGCGATCTCCGACTGGTCGGCCGTGTGCAGCGAGGTCAACTCGTCGATGCGCGAGTCGCGTTCGGCGACCTGGCGTTCGAGCCGGTCGCGCTCGGTCTGGAGCTTCTCGGTCAGGCTGGAGTAGCCGCTGAGCGCGTTCTCCCCGCGCTTGCCCAGATAGGCCACGGCGGCTGCGCCCAGCACGCCCGCGGCCGCCACTAACGAGCCGAGCAGGGTGGTGCCGGCATCCAAGGGACTGCCTCCTACTTGGACGACGGGCCGGTTCCGACAAGACGCGACCCGGAGAACTCACCGGATTCAACGAGCCACTTGCCGTCGGGGTGTGCCACGGGCGCCGACTACGCCGGACGGGTGGTGAGGGGGCGTCAGGGATGACGCCGGGCGTTGCGTCGGTGAGGGCGGCGCCGGCCGAACGCGGGCCTTTCACAGGCCTGTTGATCCGGATTTCCGGTACGGAGGGCTGACGGCGGATAACGTTCCGTCATGACCGCACCCCTCACCCTCGATCCGGCGCGCAGCGCGCTCGTCCTCGTCGATCTGATGGACCGGATCGTCGCGCTGGCCCTGGAGCCCCGCAAGGGCACCGAAGTCCTCGTCGTCGCCGAGGAGTTGGTGACCGCCTTCCGGGCGGCGGGCGCTCCTGTCGTCCTGATCCGCGTCGAACGTCCCGGAGTCGCCGAACAGCCGCCCGGCAGCGGACTGGTGGCCGGCCTCGCCCGGGACGGCGACATCGAGATCGTCAAGCGGACCATCGGCGGCTTCCAGGGCACCGGCCTCGACGAGCGCCTCCGTGAACTCGGCGTCACCACGCTCGTGTTCGGCGGCATCGCCACCAACCTCGGCGTGGAGTCCACCGCCCGCGCCGGCGGCGACCTCGGCTACGACCTCGTCTTCGTCGAGGACGCCATGGCCGCCTTCACCACGGCCGAGCACGAGGCGTCCGTACGGCTGGACTTCCCGCGACTGGGGTCGGTGGCGCGGGCGGCGGAGCTGACGTTCATGCGGAGTTGACGTCCGTGCGGAGTCGACTCGCGGCGCTGTCCGACGTGCACGCCCGCCCTGCGTGCCGCGGAGGATCGGGTCGGTCAGCTCTGGGCCGCCGCCGTCGGCAGGGCGATGCGGTCCTCTCCCGCGTACACGTTCATGGAGGAGCCGCGCAGGAAGCCGACGAGGGTGAGGCCGGTCTCGGCCGCGAGGTCGACGGCGAGGGACGAGGGCGCGGAGACGGCGGCCAGGACCGGGATGCCGGCCATGACGGCCTTCTGGGCCAGCTCGAACGAGGCCCGGCCGGAGACGAGCAGGATCGCACGGGACAGCGGCAGACCGTCGTTCTGCAGGGCGCGGCCGACCAGCTTGTCGACGGCGTTGTGCCGACCGACGTCCTCGCGTATGTCGAGGAGTTCGCCGTCCTCGGTGAAGAGCGCGGCGGCGTGCAGACCCCCGGTCCGGTCGAAGACCCTCTGCGCCGCGCGCAGCCGGTCGGGGAGGCCCGCGAGCAGTTCGGGTTCGAGACGGACCGGGGGAGTGTCGGAGATCGGCCAGCGGGCCGTCGTACGGACCGCGTCGAGGCTCGCCTTGCCGCACAGGCCGCAGGACGAGGTGGTGTACACGTTGCGTTCGAGGGTGATGTCGGGGATCACCACATCGGGCGTGGTCCGCACGTCGACCACGTTGTAGGAGTTGGAGCCGTCCACGGTCGCCCCGGCGCAGTAGACGATGTTCTGCAGATCGGATGCAGTCGCCAGTACACCCTCGCTGACCAGGAAACCGGCCGCCAGGGCGAAGTCGTCGCCCGGGGTGCGCATGGTGATCGCGAGCGGCTTGCCGTTCAGCCGGATCTCCAGCGGTTCCTCGGCGACCAGCGTGTCCGGTCGGGAGGAGACCGCCCCGTCCCGGATGCGGATCACCTTGCGTCGTTCCGTGACTCGTCCCATGTCCTGATCAGCCCCGGTTCTGTACGTCCTGGTGGCCGAAACGGCCCTTGATGCAGAGGTTGCCGTGGGTCACCGGGTCGTCGGGCGGCGAGGTGACCTTCACGATCTCATTGTCCTGCACGTGCAGGGTCAGCCCACAGCCCACCCCGCAGTACCCGCACACCGTCGTCGTCCTGGTCTGCGCCGTTTCGTCCCATGTGCCCGCCGCGCGTCGGTCGAACTCCGACCGGAACGACAACGCCCCCGTCGGACAGACGTCGACGCAGTTCCCGCAGTACACACACGCCGACTCCGTGAGCGGAGCATCGTGCTCCACGGTGACCCGGGCGCCGAACCCCCGGCCGGAAACCGAGATCGCGAACGTGTGCTGCCGCTCCTCGCCACAGGCGTCCACGCACCGCCGGCACAGAATGCACTTGCCGGGCTCGCGCGCATACAGGTCGTTGTCGACCCTCGTCCCCTCGTCGAGCCGGGCCGCGGCCGGGCCGAAACGATCCGGCCGGGCCCCGTACTCGTCGATCCACCCGGCGACACCCGGCGTCGTCGACAGGTCGACGGCGGAGGCCAGCAGCTCGAGGACGGTGCGGCGGCTGTGCCGTACCCGCTCGGTGTCCGTCCGCACCTCCATCCCGGGCTCGACCCCGCGGGAACAGGCCGGGACGAGAGCGGGCGAGCCCTCCACCTCGACCACGCAGAGGCGGCAGGTGCTCCTCGGGGCGAGGGCCTCGCCGTGGCAGAGGACCGGGACGTCCCTGCCTGCCGCCCGGCAGGCGTCGAGGACCGTCGCGCCCTCGGGAACCCTGGTCTCCTCGCCGTCGAGCCTGATCGCGAGCATCCGGCGCGGAACCCCCAGCGCTGTCACGGTCATGGGTACACCCCCGACGCCGTCACGGTCATGCGTACACCCCCAGCCGGTCGACGGCCGACTCCACGGCGTTCCACGCGGACCGCCCCAGACCGCAGAGCGAGGCGTCCCGC
The DNA here is from genome assembly GCF_040446465.1 of Streptomyces sp. RG80. Classification (NCBI taxonomy): domain Bacteria; kingdom Bacillati; phylum Actinomycetota; class Actinomycetes; order Kitasatosporales; family Streptomycetaceae; genus Streptomyces; species Streptomyces sp. RG80. Next base: position 839,432 of record NZ_JBEAAJ010000003.1, read on the forward strand.
ATCGCCCGGCCGACATCCCTGAGCAGGGCGAGATCGTCGGCGGCGGCCGTGCCGCCCCGCGCCACGATCCCGCGCAGTGCCTCCGCCTGCCGCACGGTCCCGATCCGGCACGGCACACAGCCTCCGCACGACTCGTCGCGGAAGAACTCCGCCATCCGCAGCACCAGTTGGGCCAGCGGCACCGTGTCGTCGAAGGCGATGACGACGCCCGCACCGAGTGTCGTACCGGCCGCCCGCGCGCCTTCGAAGGTGAGCGGGATGTCGAGTTCGTCGGGGCGTACGAAGCCGCCGCCCGCCCCGCCGAGGAGGACGGCGCGCAGTCCCTCACGCACCCCGGCCGGCGCGAGGACCTCGCCGAGCGTCGCGCCGAACGGCACCTCGTAGACCCCGGGCCGGTCCACACCGCCCGACACACAGAACAGCTTGGGCCCGGTGGCGCCGCCCGCGCCGAGGGCCGCGTACGCCGGGGCTCCCATCGTCAGGACGGCCGGTACGTTGATCAGCGTCTCGACGTCGTGCACGACCGTCGGCCTGCCGAACAGGCCCTGCCCCGCCGGGAAGGGCGGTACGGCGCGCGGCTCGGCCCGATACCCCTCGACGGAGCTGAACAGGGCGGTGTCGTCGCCACAGACGTAGGCGCCGGCCCCTCGCCGGATCTCGATGTCGAAGGCGTGGCCGCGGCCGAGGATGTCGTCGCCGAGCAGGCCGCGGTCCCGTGCACGGTCGACGGCATATTGCATACGGTGTATCGCCCGCGGATACGTGCCGCGCGCATACAGATGTCCCGTTCGCGCGCCGATCGCATACGCCGCGATCGTCATCGCCTCCACCAGCGCGTACGGGTCGGCCTCCAGAAGCACCCGGTCCTTGAAGGCGCCGGGCCCGGACTCGTCGGCGTTGCACACCAGATGGTGCGGGTGGTCGGGCCGCGAGGCAACGGACTGCCAGGTGCTGCCGACGAGGGAGGCGCCGTCGCCACGTCCGACCAGGCCGGAGTCGACGAGCTCGCGGACGACTCCGGCGGGGCCGAGCCGGAAGGCCCGGCGCAATGCCGTGTAACCGCCCTGGGCGCGGTAGTCGTCCAGCGACAGCGGGTCGACCGAACCGACGCGTCGCAGCAACGTCAGCGACGCGTCCCCGGCCTGCGGTACCGCCCGCTCGGCAGACGGTTCCTCGGGGACGGAGTCCGGGGAGGCCGCGGCGAGCACCGCCGCGGGCACGGTCGCCGGCGCCGACACCGCCGTACGCACCGGATCGCCCGCCCTGACCACCAGCGCCGCCGGTGCCCGCTCGCACAGACCGAGACAGGCGCTCCGCTCGACGCCCACCTCTTCGTCCGGCCCCAGCCGCGCCTCGATCCCGGCATACAGCTCCGCCGACCCGGCCGCCGCGCAGGGCAGGTCCGTGCACACGCGGAGCACGGTCGCGGGCCGGGGGTGCACCGAGAACAGGGTGTAGCAGGTGGCGACGCCGTACGCCTCCGCCGGCGCCACCGTCAGTCGTCGGCACAGATAGGCCAGGGCGCCCTCGCTGATCCAGCCGACCCGGTCGTTGATCGCGTGCAACCCCGGCAGCAGCAGGTGACGCCGGGCCCGGGCCGCGGTCCGCCCGCCGCGGGACCAGGCCAGGTCTACGGCGGTGCGCTCCCCGCCCTCCCAGAAGGTCAGGGGAGGACCGAGCAACTCGTCGACGGCCGCGCGCTCTTCGTCCGTCGGCTCGCTGTCGCCGAATTGCAGGTCCACTCGCCTCACCCCACGTAGGTCACGGCACGTATGTCACGACGGGCAGTTTGTCGATCCGGATCGCCGTCGCCTTGAACTCCGCCGCCCCCGCGATCGGGCAACTGGCCACGGCTGCCAGCGTGTTGGTGTCCACCTCGTCGGGGAAGCGCACGGTCATAAAGGCGAGTCCGGGCCGCAGCGCGGTGTCGATCCACACCGGCGCGACCACCGAGCCGCGCCGCGAGGAGATCTGCACCTCCTCACCGACCACCACTCCGTAACGCTCGGCGTCCTCCGGACACAGCTCGATGCACTCGCCACGCCGGAGCGGCGAGGCGAAACTCCCGCTACGCACAACGGAGTTGTAGGACTCCAGCCGCCGCCCGGTCGTCAGCCGGACCGGATACCGCTCGTCCGTGAGATCGACCGGCGGTTCGTGTTGCACCAGACCGAACGGCGCGCGCCGACCCCGCGCGGCCGGGTCGGTCTCCCACAACCGGTGGTGCAGATACGGAGGTTCGACCCGGTCGGCACTCGGACAGGGCCACTGGATTCCCTGCCGCCGCTCCAGATGCTCGTACGTCATCCCGTGATGGTCCGGCGAGAGCGACCGCAGCTCGTCCCAGACCGCCTCGGCATCGGCGTACTCCCACTCGTGGCCAAGACGCCGTGCCAGCGCGCAGAGGATGTCGATGTCGTCGCGGGTCTCGCCGGGCGGGGCGAGCGCCTTGCGTACCCGTCGAACTCGCCGTTCACCGCTGGTGGTTGTGCCTTCGCTCTCCGCCCAGGCGTCGGTCGCCGGCAGGACCACGTCCGCCAGTTCCGCCGTCCTGGTGAGAGAGACGTCCTGCACGACCAGGAAGTCGAGAGCCGCCAACCGCCGTACCGTCCGCTCGCTTTCCGCGGCCGACTGCGCCGGGTCCGCGCTGATGCAGTGGACGGCCCGCAGGGTGCCCGCCTCCATCTCCTCGAACATCTCCGTCAGGTTCAGCCCGTAGTGCGGCGGGACTTCGCCGCCCCAGGCCGCCCTGAACCGCAGCCGGGCCTCGCGGTCGAGGACGTCCTGGAAGCCGGGGAGGCGGTGGGGGACGGCACCCATGTCGACGCTGCCCTGCACGTTGTTCTGGCCGCCCAGGGGCTGCAAACCGCAGCCGGGGCGGCCGACATGACCGGTCAGCAGGGCGAGGTTGATCAGGGCACGGACGTTGTCGGTGCCGTTGTGGTGCTCGGTGACGCCGAGGGTCCAGCACAGCTGAGCCCGATCGGCTCGGGCATACGCGTGCGCCAACTCCCTTATGGCCGACGCCGGTACGCCCGTCACCTTCTGCGCGAGCGACAGCGTCCACGGTTCGACCAGTGCCCGGTACTCCTCGAAGCCGCTGGTCGCCCGCCCGATGAAGGCCTCGTTGGCCAGGCCCGCGTGGATGATCTCCCTGCCGATCGCATGCGCCAGCGGGATGTCGGTACCGACGTTGAGGCCCAGCCAGCCCTCCGCCCACTGCGCGGTGGGTGTCCGCCGCGGATCGACCGCGTACATCCGGGCACCGCCCCGGATGCCCTTCAGGACGTGCTGGAAGAAGACCGGTTGCGTGAGGCGGGCGTTGGAGCCCCACAGCACGACGACGTCGGTGTCCTCGGTCTCCTCGAACGAGGAGGTGCTACCGCCCGAACCGAACACGGCCGAGAGAGCCGCGGAACTCGGCGCGTGGCAGTCACGGTCGGAGGAGTCGACGTTGTTCGTTCCCATGACCACCCGGGCGAACTTCTGCGCCAGGTAGTTCGTCTCGTTGGTCGCGCGAGCGGAGGAGAGCATGCCGAACGCGCCACGATTGCGCTCCAGGCCGCGGGCCACCCTGTCCAACGCCTCGTCCCAACTCGCCCTCCGCAACGGCTCGTTGCGAGCGTCCCTGACGAGCGGGTGGGTGAGCCGTGGACAGGCCCGCGCCCGGGGGTCCCTCATGCGGCGGTCCGGTGGGCGAGGAGGTCGCTGAGGGCGTGGACGGTGCGCAGGGTCGGCACGTCGACGTCGGTGATGTGGGCGAGTTCGATGACGGCGGCGAGGAGGACGTCGAGTTCGAGGGGTTTGCCGGCTTCGAGGTCTTGGAGGGTGGAGGTGCGGTGGTCGCCGACGCGTTCGGCGCCGGCGAGGCGGCGTTCGATGGAGATGCCGACCTCGCAGCCCAGTGCTTCGGCCACGGTGAGGGTTTCCCGCATCATGGTCTCGATGACGTGGCGGGTGCCGCCGTGGTGGCACATCTGGCGCATGGTGGCGCGGGCCAGGGCGCTGATGGGGTTGAAGCTGATGTTGCCGAGCAGTTTGAGCCAGATGTCGTTGCGCAGGTCGGTTTCGACGGGGCATTTGAGTCCGCCGGCTTGCATGGCCTCGCTGAAGGCCTGGCAGCGGTCCGAGATGGTCCGGTCGGGTTCGCCGATGGAGAAGCGGGTGCCTTCCAGGTGTCGCACCACACCCGGGGCTTCGAGTTCGGTGGCCGCGTAGACCACGCAGCCAATGGCGCGTTCGGGGGCGAGGACCGCGCTGACCGCGCCGCCGGGATCGACGCTGTGGATGCGGTGGCCGTCGTGGGGTCCGCCGTGGTGGTGGAAGTACCACCAGGGGATGCCGTTCTGGGCGGCGATGACGGCGGTGGTCTGGTGGAGCAGGGGCTCGATGAGCGGCCCGCACGCCGCGTACGAGTGGGCTTTGAGTCCGAGCAGGACGTAGTCGGCGGGGCCGATGTCGGCGGGGTTGTCGGTGGCGTGGGGGTGGGCGGTGAAGTCGCCGCGGGGGCTGTGGACTTGTACGCCGTGGTGCCTCATGGCCGCGAGGTGCGGTCCACGGGCGATGAGGTGGACGTCGGCGCCTGCGCGGTGCAGGGCTGCGCCGACGTAGGCGCCGATGGCTCCGGCGCCGAGGATGGCGACTTTCACTGTGTGGAGCTCCGTTCGGTCGAGGGTGTACCGCGGAACTGTCGAAACCTGTCGACTCCATATTGTCTACAGTATGTTCGAGTTCGTCGACAAGGGTTCGCACATCGGCGCGGCACCCCTGCTCCAGCGCAGACCTGCCCTGAGTGCGTCGGTGCGGGTGAACGCGGGCGAATGCGTGCGGGCGCGGGCCGGCGAGGTGGATTGGGCGAGGAAACCGGCCGGTCCGACCGTTCGGCGCGTGCTGCATACCGTTCATCGCATACGTTCGACGCGCCGCCTTTTCAACGTCCTCGGTACTCCCTACCGTCCGGGATCATGAGTCCCCCCGTCGCCCCCGCCGGCTGGAGCCGCTGGCTCGTTCCCCCAGCCGCGCTCTCGGTCCACCTCTCCATCGGTCAGGCGTACGCCTGGTCCGTGTTCAAGCCGCCCCTGGAGTCCGCGCTCGGGCTGAGCGGCACACAGAGCGCGCTGCCGTTCCAACTCGGCATCGTCATGCTCGGATTGTCGGCCGCGTTCGGCGGCACCCTCGTGGAGCGCAACGGTCCGCGCTGGGCCATGACCGTCGCCCTGGTCTGCTTCTCGTCCGGCTTCCTGCTCTCCGCGCTGGGCGCGTACACCGAGCAGTACTGGCTGATCGTCCTCGGCTACGGCTTCGTGGGCGGGATAGGCCTCGGTATCGGCTACATCTCGCCGGTGTCGACCCTGATCAAGTGGTTCCCGGACCGGCCCGGCATGGCCACCGGCATCGCCATCATGGGCTTCGGTGGCGGCGCGCTGATCGCCTCGCCCTGGTCGGCGCAGATGCTGGAGTCGTTCGGTTCCGACAGCTCCGGGATCGCGCTGGCGTTCCTTGTACACGGGCTTTCGTATGCGGTCTTCATGACGCTGGGCGTGCTGCTCGTGCGAGTGCCGCGCACCGAGAAACCCGCGGGGGACAGTGGACCGAGCGTCCTCGCAGGGCCGCAGGTCTCGGCCCGCAGCGCCGTACGCACCCCGCAGTTCTGGTGCCTGTGGGTCGTGCTCTGTATGAACGTGACGGCGGGCATCGGCATCCTGGAGAAGGCCGCCCCGATGATCACGGACTTCTTCCAGAACACCTCGACAACGGTGTCAGTGTCGGCGGCGGCGGGCTTCGTGGCACTGCTGTCGGCGGCCAACATGGCCGGCCGTATCGGCTGGTCGTCCACCTCCGACCTGATCGGCCGCAAGAACATCTACCGCCTCTACCTGGGCGCGGGCGCGCTGATGTACCTGCTCATCGCGCTGGTCGGCGACTCGTCCAAGCCGCTGTTCATCCTCTGCGCCCTGGTGATCCTCTCCTTCTACGGCGGTGGCTTCGCCACGATCCCCGCCTATCTGAAGGACCTCTTCGGCACCTATCAAGTCGGCGCGATCCACGGCCGGTTGCTCACCGCCTGGTCCACGGCCGGTGTCCTCGGGCCACTGATCGTGAACTGGATCGCCGACCGGCAGGAGGAGGCCGGCAAGGACGGCGCCTCCCTCTACACCATGTCCCTGTTCATCATGATCGGGCTGCTGCTGATCGGCTTCGTCGCCAACGAACTGGTCCGGCCCGTCCATGTCCGCCACCACATCCCCGCACCGAGGGAGGCCGCCGATGTCGGAGCACAGCAGCAGCCAGAGTCCGCCTGACCGGCGCCCGCTGATCGCCTTCGCCTGGCTGTGGGTGGGGATACCGCTCACCTACGGGCTGTACGAACTCGTACAGAAGGCGACCCAGCTGTTCACCAACTGAGCGTTCGGGAGGTGTTCGGGCGTCCGATGGTCTGACAGAAGCCCACAACCCGGGCGCCCGATTCCTGTTCCATCACCTGCCGTCGTACCCGCGAGTCACTGATCAGACTGGTGGATCCCGCTACCCAAGGCAACGAGGGGGACCACCCGTATGATCGGCTCGCGCATCGCCGCACTCGGCCACTACCAGCCCGCCAAGGTGCTCACCAACGAGGACCTGGCGGAACTGGTCGACACCAGTGACGAGTGGATCAGGAGCCGGGTGGGCATCCGTACGCGTCACGTCGCCGGGCCCGACGAGCCGGTCGACGAGCTCGCCGCCCACGCCGCCGCCAAGGCGCTCGCCGCCGCGGGCCTCACGCCCGGCGACATCGACCTGGTCCTGGTCGCCACGTCGACCGCCGTCGACCGGTCCCCGAACATGGCCGCCCGGGTCTCCGCCCGGCTCGGCATCCCCTCGCCGGCCGCGATGGACGTCAACGTGGTCTGCGCGGGCTTCACCCACGCGCTGGCGACCGCCGACCACACCGTGCGGGCGGGCGGCGCGACCCGGGCGCTGGTCATCGGCGCCGACAAGATGACCGACGTGACCGACTGGACCGACCGCACGACCTGTGTGCTCGTCGGCGACGGGGCGGGGGCCGCCGTCGTGGAAGCCTGCGGTCCGGGCGACGAGTCCGGGATCGGGCCCGTGCTGTGGGGTTCGGTGCCGGAGATGGGGCACGCGGTGCGCATCGAGGGGCAGCCCGCGCGGTTCGCGCAGGAGGGGCAGAGCGTGTACCGCTGGGCGACCACCCAGCTGCCGCCGCTCGCACGCAAGGCCTGCGAGCGGGCGGGCCTCGCGCCCGAGGAGCTCGCCGGGGTCGTTCTGCACCAGGCCAACCTGCGGATCATCGAGCCGCTCGCCGCGAAGATCGGCGCCGTCAACGCCGTCGTCGCGCGCGACGTCGCCGAATCGGGTAACACCTCCGCGGCCAGCATTCCGCTCGCCTTCTCCAAGCTCGTCGAGCAGGGCGCCCTCTCCGCCGGTGACCCGGTGCTGCTCTTCGGGTTCGGCGGCAACCTGTCGTACGCCGGTCAGGTCGTCCGCTGCCCGTGACCGGGCGGTACGGCAGAGTGTGACGCGGTCGACTCGGTGACGGGGTGGCTACGGTCCGCCGTAGGCTGTAGACGAAAGACAATTCACAGCCACTGCCCGACCACAGCCACCCCAGGGGGACCCGACCGATGTTGTCGACGCCAGGACTGCCGCAGGGTGCGGTGCCCAAGCTCGAGCGCCCCGGTCCGTTGCGTGATCGTGTGTATGAGGCGTTGCTGGAGTTGATCACGACGCGTGCTCTGCAGCCTGGTCAGCATTTGGTGGAGAGTGAGTTGGCGGGTCATCTGGGGGTGTCGCGGCAGCCGGTGCGGGAGGCGTTGCAGCGGTTGAACACTGAGGGGTGGGTGGATCTGCGGCCTGCTCAGGGTGCGTTCGTGCATGAGCCGACGGAGGAGGAGGCGGACCAACTCCTGACGGTGCGTACGTTGTTGGAGGCGGAGGCCGCCCGACTCGCCGCGGTGAACTCCTCTCAGGCCGGCACCGACGCCCTGAGCGAGATCTACCGGCAGGGACTGGAGGCCGTCGCCGCCGACGACGTCGACGCCGCGGTGCTCCTCAACGCCCGTTTCCACGCGAAGATCATGGAGCTCGCGGGCAACGCCGTACTCGCCGAGCTCGCGGCACAGGTCGACCGTCGGGTGCGCTGGTACTACGCTCCGATCGCCCGGCAGCGCGGGCGCCAGTCCTGGGACGAGCACGAGGAGCTGATCACCGCGATCGCCTTCGGCGACCAGGAGCGCGCGATGCATCTCATGCGTGAACACACCGAGCACACGAGGCGCTCGTACCACGCCCGCGCCAAGTCCTGAGCGCTGCCCTTCCATCAGGCTGAGGCGTCTCCGCCCCGCCGCGGCATTTGTCACCCGGCTTTGTCCTGCGAGTGGAGAAAGTCGTCGGTAAATCGTGCACAGATTCTTCCCAGGTTCGGCAGCCGCTGCTACGTTCCACTCCAAAGCCCGACAGTTGGCGGCCGATCAAGGCGGGGAGGGGCTCGTGAGACGTATGACGGCGCGACCCGCGAACGGTCATCAGGCCCGGCTGCTGAAGCTGTTGCGCGACGGGGGTCCCAACTCCCGTGCGCAGCTGGGCGATCAGGTCGATCTGTCGCGGTCGAAGCTGGCCGTGGAGGTGGACCGGCTGCTGGAGACGGGCCTGATCGTGGCCGACGGACTCGCCGCCTCGCGCGGCGGCCGCCGCTCCCACAACATCCGGCTCGCCCCCAACCTGCGTTTCCTCGGCGTGGACATCGGCGCGACCTCGGTCGACGTCGCGGTCACCAACGCCGAACTGGAGATCCTGGGGCACCTCAACCAGCCCATGGACGTCCGCGAGGGCCCGGTCGCGGTCTTCGAGCAAGTCCTGTCCATGGCCGCCAAGTTGAGGGCGACGGGACTCGCGGAGGGTTTCGACGGCGCCGGTATCGGCGTCCCGGGCCCGGTCCGTTTCCCCGAGGGCGTGCCGGTCGCGCCGCCGATCATGCCGGGCTGGGACGGGTTCCCGGTGCGCGAGGCGCTCAGCCAGGAACTGGGCTGCCCGGTCATGGTCGACAACGACGTGAACCTGATGGCGATGGGGGAGCAGCACGCGGGCGTCGCACGTTCCGTGGGTGACTTCCTCTGCGTCAAGATCGGCACCGGTATAGGGTGCGGCATCGTCGTCGGCGGTGAGGTCTACCGCGGTACGACGGGCAGCGCCGGCGACATCGGACACATCCAGGCCGTGCCCGACGGCCGGCCCTGCGCCTGCGGCAACCAGGGTTGCCTGGAAGCCCACTTCAGCGGGGCGGCCCTCGCCCGGGACGCCATCGAGGCGGCCCAGCAGGGGCGCTCCGCCGAACTCGCCTCCCGGCTGGAGACGAACGGCACCCTGACCGCCGTGGACGTCGCCGCGGCGGCCGCCGCCGGCGACGCCACCGCCCTCGACCTCATCCGTGAGGGCGGCAACCGTACCGGGCAGGTCATCGCGGGCCTGGTCAGCTTCTTCAATCCCGGCCTGGTGGTGATCGGTGGCGGGGTGACCGGCCTCGGCCACACCCTGCTCGCCGCGATCCGTACCCAGGTCTACCGCCAGTCGCTGCCCCTGGCGACCGGCAACCTACCCATCGTTCTGGGGGAGTTGGGCCCCACCGCCGGCGTCATCGGCGCGGCCCGACTGATCAGCGACCACCTGTTCTCACCCGCGTAGGCCGGCACGCGGTCGCGCACGTCGTAACAGGTCCGCGCATGTCGTAGCGGGCCTACGCCCGCCGCAACGGGTCCGCGTCAACCCGATCGGTCCATCCAACTCCACACGGCCCCAAGCCAGTTCAACCGGTCCTACGTCAGCCCGCACCGCCAACGTCAGTCCGCACACCAACATCATTCCGATCCAGTCCTACGTCAGTCCGCACGGCCCCACGCAAGCCCGCGCAAGCCACTGGTCCGCCGCAGCTCACCGGCACGATCCTCGCCGCAGTGCCCTGCCTCGCTCCGCCCTGCCCTGAACCGGCCCGTACGCCAGCCGAGGGGAATCACACATGGCACCAGAACCAGCGCTCCTCAGCATGTCCGGCATCACCAAGTCGTTCCCCGGAGTCCGGGCCCTCGACGGCGTCGACCTCGACGTCCAGGCCGGTGAAGTGCACTGTCTGCTCGGCCAGAACGGGGCCGGCAAGTCCACCCTCATCAAGGTTCTGGCGGGCGCCCACCAGCCCGACGACGGCACCATCTCCTGGCGCGGCGAGCCGGTCACGCTGCGCTCGCCGATCGCCGCCATGCGCCTCGGCATCGCCACGATCTACCAGGAACTCGACCTGGTGGAGCACCTCTCGGTCGCCGAGAACGTCCACCTCGGCCACGAACCCACGACGGCCGGATTCGTCGTACGCGGCAAGGCCGCCCGCGCGTCGGCCGGCGCGCTGCTGAAGCGACTCGGTCACCCCGAGATCGATCCGGCCCGTCTGGTAGGGGAGTTGTCGGCGGCCCAGCAGCAGATCGTCTCCATGGCGCGGGCGCTCTCCCACGAGGTGCGGCTCATCGTGATGGACGAACCGTCCGCCGCGCTCGACCCGGACGAGGTCGACAACCTCTTCCGGATCGTCGGTGACCTGACCGCCGACGGCGTCGCCGTCGTCTACATCTCCCACCGGCTGGAGGAGATTCGCCGGATCGGTGACCGGGTGACCGTGCTGAAGGACGGCCGGGCGGTCGCCGGCGGACTGCCCGCGAAGGCGACGCCGACCCGTGAGGTCGTGGCGCTGATGACGGGACGGAACGTGGAGTACGTCTTCCCGGACCGCCCGGTCACGGCCCCCGCGGGGACGCCGGTCCTGGAGGTCAAGGGCCTCGCCAGGGAGGGTGAGTTCGAGTCGCTCGACCTCACCCTGCACCCGGGCGAGATCGTCGGACTGGCCGGGCTCGTCGGCTCCGGACGATCCGAAATACTGGAGACTGTATACGGTGCGCGGAAGCCGACCTCCGGCCAGGTCCTGGTCGACGGCCGCCCGCTCAAGCCCGGCAGCGTCCGCGCGGCCGTCCGCGCCGGCCTCGGCCTCGCTCCCGAGGAGCGCAAGGCGCAGGCGCTGCTGATGCTGGAGTCCGTCACCCGCAACGTCTCGGTCTCCTCCATGTCCCGTTTCTCGCGCGGCGGCTGGATCGACCGGGGCGTCGAACTGGGTGCGGCCCGGGCGGCGACCCGCGAACTGTCCCTGCGGCCCGACAACCCCACGGCCCCCGTCCGCACCCTGTCCGGCGGCAACCAGCAGAAGGCCGTCCTGGCCCGCTGGCTGCTGCGCGGCTGCCGGGTGCTGCTGCTCGACGAACCGACCCGCGGCGTCGACGTCGGCGCCCGCAGTGAACTGTATGCAGTCGTCCGTCGACTCGCCGACGAAGGCCTCGCCGTCCTGCTCGTCTCCAGCGAGGTGCCCGAGGTCCTCGGCCTCGCCGACCGCGTGCTCGTGCTGCGCGAGGGCCGCGTCGTCCACACCGCCCCCGCCCGCGAACTCGACGAACACCGCGTACTCGACCTCGTCATGGAAGGGAGCCCGGCGTCATGACGCAGCACGTCTCCCCGCCCCGGGACGGCACCGGAAAGACCGCCCCCGCGGACCGCCCCGACGCCTGGCGCGGACTGCTGTCCCGCGTCGACGTCCGTACCCTCTCCCTGCTCGGAGTCCTCGCCGCGCTGATCCTGGTCGGCGGGATCACCAAGCCGGACGAGTTCCTCGACACCCGCAACCTCCAACTCGTCCTCACCCAGGGCTCCGTGATCGGCGTCGTCACGGTCGGCATGACCTTCGTGATCATGTCGGGCGGCATCGACCTGTCCGTCGGCGCGATCGTCGCCCTCGCCTCCGTGTGGGCGACCACGGTCGCCACCCAGGAGTACGGCTTCGGCGGCATCCTGCTCACCGCCGTGCTCGTGGGCCTCGGCTGCGGCCTGGTCAACGGACTGCTCATCGCGTACGGCGGAATGGTCCCCTTCATCGCTACGCTCGCCATGCTCGCCTCGGCGCGCGGCCTCGCCCTCCAGATCACCGACGGCAAGACCCAGATCGTCACCGTCGACAGCGTCCTGGACCTCGGTCTGCGCGACGCGTACGTGCTCGGGATCCCGCCGCTCGTCATGGTCTTCGCCGTCGTCACGATCATCGGCTGGCTGGTCCTCAACCGCACCACCTTCGGCCGCCGCACGGTCGCCGTCGGCGGCAACGCGGAGGCCGCCCGGCTCGCCGGCATCGACGTACGCCGCCAACGCCTCTACCTCTACCTGCTGTCCGGACTGTGCTGCGGTATCGCCGCCTTCCTGCTGATCATCCTGTCGGGCTCGGGCCAGAACACCAACGGCAACCTCTACGAGCTCGACGCCATCGCCGCCGCGATCATCGGCGGCACCCTGCTCAGCGGCGGCCGCGGCACCATCACCGGCTCCGTGCTCGGAGTCCTGATCTTCACCACGATCACCAACATCTTCGCCCTGAACAACCTGCAGAGCGACGTCCAGCAGATCGCCAAGGGCGCGATCATCGTCGCCGCCGTGCTGGTCCAGCGCCGTACCGCAAGCACGACCTGAGGAAAGGGTTCACCGCCATGCCACAGCTCCCCACACGCAGAGGACTGCTCTTCGGTGCCGCCGCCGTTTCCGCGGGTGCCGTCCTTGTAGGTTGCACGAGTAACGAGTCGGACGACGAGCCCGCCGCCAACGACCAGCCGGCCGCCGACGACAAGCCGGGCAAGCAGGTCACGATCGGTTTCGCCGGTCCGCAGGCCGACCACGGCTGGCTCAACGCGATCAACGACAACGCCAAGTCCCGCGCCAAGAAGTACTCGGACGTCACCCTGGAGATCACCGAGGGCTCCAACGACACGGCCGCCCAGATCGGCCAGATCGAGACCCTGATCAACAAGAAGGTCGACGTCCTGGTGGTGCTGCCCGCCGACGGCAAGGCCCTCACCCAGGTCGGTCTGAAGGCGATGCGCGCGGGCATCCCGGTCGTCAACCTCGACCGGATCTTCAACACCCCGCAGGCGTACCGCTGTTGGATCGGCGGCGACAACTACGGCATGGGCCTCAACGCCGGGCACTACATCGGCGAGAAGCTCAAGGGGAAGTCCGACGCCCGGGTCATCGAACTGGCCGGCCTGGACAACCTGGAACTGACCCAGCAGCGCACCAAGGGCTTCGACGACGCGCTGAAGAACTACCCGAACATCAAGAAGGTGGCCCGGCAGGCGGCCGAGTTCACCGTGGAGTCCGGGCAGGCGAAGATGGCCCAACTCCTGCAGGCGCAGTCGAAGTTCGACGCGCTGTGGAACCACGACGACGACCAGGGCGTGGGCGCGCTGCGGGCCATCGAGCAGGCCGGGCGGGACGACTTCCTGATGGTCGGCGGCGCGGGCGCGCTCTCCGCGTTCCAGGCCATCAAGCAGGACGACGGCGTCCTCAAGGCGACCGTCCTGTACCCGCCGACCATGGCCGCCTCCGCGATCGACCTCGCCCGCGCCCTCGGCCAGAGCAAGGGGATCGGCGGTCTCGCCGAGTTCGAGATCCCCGCGTCGCTCACGCTCTACTCGGCCGTCGTCGACAAGACCAACGTCGACCAGTACATGTCCACCGGCTTCAAGTGAGGCGTTCCGCCCGACGCGCCGGGAAGGGCCGTCGGGCGGAAGGCACCCCCCACCGCGCCACGACGACGAGGAGGACATTGCGCATGGCACAGCCGCAGCAGTCAGAAGGCGCCGAGAAGCCGCCACTTCGGGTCGGCATGGTCGGCTACGCCTTCATGGGCGCCGCCCACTCGCAGGGCTGGCGCACCGCGGGCCGCGTCTTCGACCTCCCCAGGCAGCCGGTCCTGTCCGCGATCTGCGGGCGCGACCCGGTCGCCGTGCGGGCCGCGGCCGACCGGCACGGCTGGGCGGCGGCCGAGACCGACTGGCGGGCGCTGATCGCCCGGGACGACGTCGACCTCGTCGACATCTGCACCCCCGGCGACAGCCACGCCGAGATCGCCGTCGCGGCCCTCGCCGCGGGCAAGCACGTACTGTGTGAGAAGCCCCTCGCCAACACGGTGGAGGAGGCCTCCGTGATGGTGGCGGCGGCCGAAGAGGCGTATGCGCGCGGTCAGTTGGCGATGGTCGGCTTCAACTACCGTCGCGTGCCCGCCACCGCGCTCGCCCGCGGCATGGTCGCCGACGGCCGCCTGGGCAAGCTGCGGCACATCCGGGTGACGTACCTTCAGGACTGGCTGGTGGACCCGGAGTTCCCCCTCACCTGGCGGCTGCGCAAGGAGCACGCCGGCTCGGGCTCGCTCGGCGACCTGGGGGCGCACATCATCGACCTCGCCCAGTACCTGGCGGGGGAACGGCTCGCGGGGGTCTCCGCGCTCATGGAGACCTTCGTACGGGAACGCCCCCTGCCCGTCGGCGCCACCAGCGGACTGTCCGCCGTGTCCGCCGCCGGCACCGGCCAGGTCACTGTGGACGACGCAGCCCTGTTCACGGGCCGCTTCACCTCCGGCGCCCTCGCCTCCTTCGAGGCCACCCGGTACGCCACCGGACGCAAGAACGCGCTGCGCATCGAACTCAACGGCCAGCGCGGCTCGTTGGCCTTCGACCTGGAGCGCCTCAACGAGCTCTCGTACCACGACGGCACCGAGCCCGGCACACACGCCGGCTTCCGCCGCATCCTCGTCACCGAACCCGACCACCCCTACCTGGACGCCTGGTGGCCGCCCGGCCACGGCCTCGGCTACGAGCACACCTTCGTCCACCAGGCCCGCGACCTCGTCCACGCCATCGCCGAGGGCCGTCAACCCGAACCCTCCTTCGCCGACGGGCTCCAGGTTCAACGAGTACTGGCGGCGGTCGAGGAGAGCGCCGAGAAGAACTCCGTCTACACGCCCATAGCCGTCTGAGGAGGCGACACGACATGCCGCGCAGCTTCACGCTCTTCACCGGTCAGTGGGCGGACCTCCCGCTCGAAGAGGTCTGCCGTCTGGCCCGCGACTTCGGCTACGACGGACTCGAACTCGCCTGCTGGGGGGACCACTTCGAGGTCGACAAGGCCCTCGCCGACCCGACGTACATCAATTCCCGCCACCAACTCCTGGAGAAGTACGGCCTGAAGTGCTGGGCCGTCTCCAACCACCTCGTCGGCCAGGCCGTCTGCGACGCCATCATCGACGAACGCCACCAGGCGATCCTGCCGGCCGCCATCTGGGGCGACGGGGACCCGGAAGGGGTACGACAGCGCGCCGCGGACCGTATGAAGGACACCGCCCGGGCCGCCGCCGCCTTCGGAGTCGACACCGTCATCGGCTTCACCGGCTCCTCGATCTGGCACCTGGTCGCCATGTTCCCGCCCGCCCCCGAGTCGATGATCGAACGCGGCTACGAGGACTTCGCGACACGCTGGAACCCGATCCTGGACGTCTTCGACGCGGAGGGCGTGCGGTTCGCGCACGAGGTCCACCCGAGCGAGATCGCCTACGACTACTGGACGACCGTCCGCACACTGGATGCAGTCGACCGTCGACCGGCTTTCGGCCTCAACTTCGACCCCTCCCACTTCGTCTGGCAGGACCTCGACCCCGTCGGCTTCCTCTACGACTTCCGCGACCGCATCTACCACGTGGACTGCAAGGAGGCCCGCAAACGCCTCGACGGCCGCAACGGCCGCCTCGGCTCCCACCTGCCCTGGGGCGACCCGCGCCGCGGCTGGGACTTCGTCTCCGCCGGACACGGCGACGTCCCCTGGGAGGACGTCTTCCGGATGCTGCGCTCCATCGACTACCAGGGCCCCGTCTCGGTCGAGTGGGAGGACGCCGGCATGGACCGGCTGCAGGGCGCCCCGGAGGCCCTGAAGACCCTCAAGGCGTACGACTTCGAGCCGCCGTCGGCCTCGTTCGACGCGGCGTTCGGCAACTGATGGTGCGTCAACTCACTTCCGGCTGAGAGGAGGTACCCGCGATGCGCTCAACCAACCGACTCACCACGGCAGTTGTCGGCGCCGCCGTGCTCCTGGGCTGTGTCTCCGGCCCCGCTGCCTCGCAAGGCGGGGACGACGGGAAACGGGTGCTGGTCTTCTCCAAGACGGCCGGCTTCCGGCACGACTCCATCCCCGACGGCGTCACCGCGCTGAAGCAGCTCGGTGAGACGAGCGGCTTCTCGGTCGACGCCACGGAGGACGCCGCGACCTTCACCTCCGGCAACCTCCGTCGGTACGACGCGGTCGTCTTCCTGTCGACGACCGGTGACGTGCTGAACACCGCGCAACAGAGGGCGTTCGAGGGCTACATCAGACACGGAGGCGGCTACGTCGGCATCCATGCCGCCGCCGACACCGAGTACGACTGGGCGTTCTACGGCGGCCTCGCCGGCGCCTACTTCCAGTCGCACCCGGCGATCCAGCCCGCCACGGTCGACGTCGAGGACCACGCCCACCCGGCGACCTCGGCCCTGGAACAGACCTGGAACCGGACCGACGAGTGGTACAACTACCGCTCCAACCCCCGGGAGCGGGCCCACGTCCTCGCCTCGCTCGACGAGACCTCGTACACCGGCGGCACCATGAACGGCGACCATCCGATCGCCTGGTGCCAGAACTACCAGGGCGGCCGCGCCTTCTACACCGGCGGCGGCCACACGAAGGAGTCGTACGCGGATCCCGTGTTCCGTCGGCACCTCGCCGGCGGAATCCTGTATGCGATCGGCGACGTACAGGCCGACTGTCGACCGGAGAACGGATACCGTCCGCTGTTCGACGGCACGGCCGCCTCGCTCGACGACTGGCGGCAGGCGGGCCCGGGCTCCTTCACCCTGGACGACAACGGCACGATCACGTCGACCGGCGGCATGGGCATGCTCTGGTACGCCGGCTCCGGCTTCGGCGCGTACTCGCTGAAGCTCGACTGGAGGATGGCCGGCGACGACAACTCCGGTGTGTTCGTGGGCTTCCCGCCCTCGGACGATCCGTGGTCGGCCGTGAACAACGGCTACGAGATCCAGATCGACGCCACCGACGTACCCGAGAAGACGACCGGGTCCGTCTACGGCTTCCGCTCCGCCGACCTGAAGAAGCGCGACCGCGCGCTGAACCCGCCGGGGGAGTGGAACACGTACGAGATCCGCGTCGAGGGCGAACGGCTCCGCGTCTGGCTCAACGGCGTGAAGATCAACGACTTCACCAACACCGATCCGGCCCGGAGCCTGCGCGACGGTCACCTCGGCATACAGAACCACGGAGCCGACGACCAGGTGTCCTTCCGGAACGTCCGGATCAAGGAACTGCCCGGCAAGGGCGGCTGAGCGGCGGCGGGCGGGGGACGCCGGACCCCCGCCCGCCGTCTTTTCCACCCCGGCCCCCGGGCGTCCCTCGAGCGGGCATCGCCTCAACAGGGCCGCGCCTCAACGAGGTTGCCCTTCAACAGGGTTGCCCGCACATGGGGTTCATCCACGACGCGTTCGACAAGGAGGCTGCCCATGACCGCGTCCGTTTCCTCAGGCCGCGCAGGGGTCTGGCCGACCGGGGCGCGCGGCTCCGTCGCCACCACCGTTGTGGCGGGCCGCGCCGCCGCCATCGCGGGCCTGAACCCGCCGACCGGCCTCGTCACCGAGAGCCCCGAGGCGGCCGTTGGTCCCGGCCGCACGACGGGTCGTACGACGGAGCCGGGAGAGCCGCGATGAGCCCGCGACGGACAACGGCCGCCTCCACCGAACGCTCCCGCCCCACCACCCCCCTCCGCTTCGGCTACGGAACCAACGGCCTCACCGACCTACGCCTCGACGACGCCCTGGGCCTGCTCGCCGACCTCGGCTACGACGGCGTCGGCCTGACCCTCGACCACATGCACCTCGACCCGCTCGCCCCGGACCTGGCCGCCCGCACCGCTCGCGTGGCCCGGCGACTGGACGCGCTCGGGCTGGACGTCGCCGTGGAGACCGGGGCCCGCTATGTCCTGGACCCGCGCCGCAAGCACGGGCCCTCCCTCCTCGACGCCGACCCCGACGACCGGGCCCGCCGAGTGGACCTCCTGGTCCGAGCGGTCCGGGTCGCCGCCGACCTCGGCGCCTACGCCCTGCACTGCTTCAGCGGGATCACCCCGGCGGGCACCGACCCCGACACGGCCTGGAAGCGCCTCGCCGAAGCCCTCACCCCGGTCGTGGAAGCCGCCGCCACCGCCCGCGTGCCCCTCGCCATCGAGCCGGAACCCGGCCACCTCCTCGCCACCCTCGCCGACTTCCACCGACTCCGCCGGGAACTCGGCGACCCCGAACCCCTCGGTCTGACCCTCGACATCGGCCACTGCCAGTGCCTCGAACCCCGCCCGCCCGCCGACTGCGTACGCGATGCCGCGCCCTGGCTGCGGCACGTCCAGATCGAGGACATGCGCCGCCGCGTCCACGAGCACCTCCCCCTCGGCGAGGGCGAGATCGACTTCCCTTCCGTCCTGACGGCCCTGGCCGACACCGGATACCGGGGACTCACCGTCGTCGAACTGCCCCGCCACTCCCACGCGGGCCCCCACTTCGCCGAACAGTCCCTGCCCTTCCTCCACCGAGCGACGGCACCCCCCGCCCCACCCCCTGGCGATCCCTCCGCCACCCCTGAAGGGAGTACCGCATGACCCACGCCCACACCACCCCGGCCACCCCGGGCACCTCCACCGCGGACACGGTGGACATCGTGGACACCGAGGCCCGCATCCCGCCCGCGGCCCTGCGCGCCCTCCTCGACTCCCGCCTCGCCGGCGCCGCCCGTGCCTGGCTCGGCCGGGCCCTCGACGAGGCGGCCGCCCACCCCGGCATCCACGGACCCATCTCGGTGTGGGAGCTGCGCCTTGCCGAGGCCGGGCGGCGCTGCGGGTCCGAGCACGCCGACGCCGCCCGCGTCCTCATCCTGCACGCGGCCCGCGCCGACACCGCCGCCCTCACCCGCGTCTACCGGCAGGGCACCGCCGCCGAACGCCGCGCCGTCCTGCACGCCCTGCCTCACCTCGTGCCGGGCCCGGAGGCACTGCCGCTCGTCGAGGACGCCCTGCGCACCAACGACACCCGGCTCGTCACCGCCGCCGTCGGCCCCTACGCCGCCCGCCACCTCGACCCCCACCAGTGGCGGCACGCCGTCCTGAAGTGCCTCTTCACCGGCGTACCCGTAGACGCCGTGTCAGAACTGGACCGCCGCGCCCACTCCGACGCCGAACTCGCCCGCATGCTCGGCGACTACGCCGCCGAACGCACCGCCGCGGGGCGTGCTGTGCCCGACGACCTCCATCGCGCGCTGGCCCTGACCCGAGCCGCGCCGCCCGAGTCCAAGGAGCAGCGCTGATGCGCATCTTCGACCCCCACATCCACATGACCTCGCGCACCACCGACGACTACGAGGCCATGCACGCCGCCGGCGTCCGCGCCCTCGTCGAGCCCGCCTTCTGGCTCGGCCAGCCCCGCACCTCGCCCGCCTCCTTCCTCGACTACTTCGACTCCCTCCTCGGCTGGGAGCCCTTCCGCGCCGCCCAGTACGGCATCGCCCACCACTGCACGATCGCCCTCAACCCCAAGGAGGCCAACGACCCGCGCTGCGTGCCCGTCCTCGACGAACTGCCCCGCTATCTCGTCAAGGACCAGGTCGTCGCCGTCGGGGAGATCGGCTACGACTCCATGACCCCCGCCGAGGACACCGCCCTCGCCGCCCAGCTCCAGCTCGCCGCCGACCACGAACTGCCCGCCCTCGTGCACACCCCGCACCGCGACAAGCTCGTCGGCCTGCGCCGCACCCTCGACGTCGTCCGGGAGTCCGCGCTGCCCACCGACCACGTCCTGGTCGACCACCTCAACGAGACCACCGTCGAGGAGGCCAGGGACAGCGGCTGCTGGCTGGGCTTCTCCGTCTATCCGGACACCAAGATGGACGAGGAGCGGATGGTCGCGATCCTGAAGGAGTACGGCCCGCAGAAGGTGCTGGTGAACTCCGCCGCGGACTGGGGGAAGAGCGACCCCCTCAAGACCCGCGCAGTCGCGGACGCCATGCTGGCGAGCGGCTTCGGCGAGGACGACGTCGACCTGGTGCTGTGGCGCAACCCCGTCGCCTTCTACGGACTCAGCGGCCGCCTCACCCTCGACGCCGAGGGCACCACGGACACCGGGGCCGCCGGGGCGAGAGGGGCCACCCACGAGGGCAACTCGATCCTGCGCGGGGGCGAGTAGAGGATGCGCTTCCGCCACCCCGACGGTTCCACCGTCCACCTCGCCTACTGCACCAACGTCCACCCCGCCGAAACCCTCGACGGCGTCCTCGCCCAGCTCCGCGAGCACTGCGAGCCCGTCCGCCGCCGCCTCGGCCGGGACCGCCTCGGCATCGGCCTGTGGCTGGCCGCCGACGCGGCCCGCACCCTCGACTCCGACCCGTCCGCCCTGCGCACCCTGCGCGCCGAACTCGACCGGCGCGGCCTGGAGGTCGTCACCCTCAACGGCTTCCCCTACGAGGGGTTCGGCGCCGAGGAGGTCAAGTACCGCGTCTACAAGCCGGACTGGGCCGACCCCGAACGCCTGGAGCACACCACCGCCCTCGCCCGGGTCCTGGCCGGACTGCTCCCCGACGACGTCACCGAGGGCAGCATCTCCACCCTGCCGCTGGCCTGGCGCACCGCCCACGACGCCGCCCGCGCCGAGAAGGCCCTGCGCACCCTCGCCGAACGCCTCGACGCCCTGGAGGAGCTGACCGGGAAATCCCTCCGCGTCGGCCTTGAGCCCGAACCCGGCTGTGTCGTGGAGACCACCCATGACGCCCTCGCCCCGCTCACCGCGATCGCCCACCCCCGGATCGGCGTCTGCGTCGACACCTGCCACCTCGCCACCTCCTTCGAAGACCCGCACACCGCCGTCGACGCCCTCACCGCCGCCGGCGTCACCATCGTCAAGTCCCAGCTCTCGGCGGCCCTGCACGCCGAGCACCCCCATCTCCCCGAGGTCCGCGCGGCCCTCGCGGCCTTCGACGAACCCCGCTTCCTGCACCAGACCCGCACGGCCACCGCCGCCGGCCTGCGCGGCACCGACGACCTCGGCGAGGCCCTCAGCGGCGACACGCTGCCCGACGCGAGCCCCTGGCGCGCCCACTTCCACGTCCCGCTGCACGCGTCCCCCGCCGCACCCCTCACCTCCACCCTCCCCGTCCTCGAGACCGCGCTGACCCGGCTGGTCGGCGGACCGCACCCGCTCACCCGCCATCTGGAGGTCGAGACCTACACCTGGCAGGCCCTCCCGACCGAGCTGCGCCCCCGCGGCCGGACCCAGCTCGCCGACGGCATCGCCGCCGAACTCACCCTCGCCCGGGACCTGTTGACGGACCTCGGCCTGAAGGAGCTCCCATGAGCACCCACGACGCCGCACCGGCCGCCGACCAGCCCGGCCAGGTCTCCAGGAGCACCCACGACGACGCCGCCACCGAGCAGGCCGACCCCGGTCCCACCCCGCTCCTCGTCCTCGACGTCGTCGGCCTCACCCCCCGCCTCCTCGACCACATGCCCCACCTCAAGACCCTCGCCCAGACGGGCTCCCACGCCCCGCTCGGCACCGTCCTGCCCGCCGTCACCTGCGCCGCCCAGTCCACCTTCCTGACCGGCACCCACCCGGCGGAGCACGGCATCGTCGGCAACGGCTGGTACTTCCGCGAACTCGGCGACGTACTCCTGTGGCGACAGCACAACGGCCTGGTCGCCGGCGACAAGCTGTGGGACGCCGCCCGCCGCGCCCACCCCGGCTACACCGTCGCCAACATCTGCTGGTGGTACGCCATGGGCGCCGACACCGACATCACCGTCACCCCCCGTCCGATCTACTACTCCGACGGCCGCAAGGAACCCGACTGCTACACCCGGCCCCCGGCCCTGCACGACGAACTCACCGAGAAACTCGGCACCTTCCCCCTCTTCCACTTCTGGGGACCCGGCGCCGACCTGGTCTCCAGCCGGTGGATCATCGACGCCACCCGCCACATCATGGCCACCCGCCACCCCGACCTGACCCTCTGCTACCTCCCTCATCTCGACTACGACCTGCAACGCTTCGGCCCCGGCGACCCGCGCGCCCTGAAGGCCGCCGCCGACCTGGACCGGGCCCTGGCCCCGCTCCTGGACGACGCCCGCGCCGAGGGCCGTACCGTCGTCGCGCTGTCCGAGTACGGCATCACCCGGGTCAGCCGTCCCGTCGACATCAACCGCGCCCTGCGCCGCGCCGGACTGCTGGAAGTGCACACCCAGGACGGCATGGAGTACCTCGACCCGATGGCCTCCCGCGCCTTCGCGGTCGCCGACCACCAGCTCGCCCACGTCTACGTACGCCGCCCCGAGGACCTGGACGCCACCCGCGAGGCCCTCGCCACTCTGCCCGGCATCGAGCGACTCCTCGACGACGAGGGCAAGAAGACCCACCACCTCGACCACCCGCGCTCCGGCGAGCTCGTCGCCGTCGCGGAGCCGGACGCCTGGTTCACGTACTACTACTGGCTCGACGACGCCCGCGCGCCCGACTTCGCGCGACTCGTCGAGATCCACCGCAAACCCGGCTACGACCCGGTCGAACTCTTCATGGATCCGCTCGACCCCTACGTGAAGGTCAAGGCGGCGACGGCGCTGGCCCGCAAGAAGCTCGGTCTGCGCTACCGCATGGCGGTCGTACCTCTGGATCCGTCACCTGTTCGCGGCAGCCACGGCCGTCTCCCCGCGAGCGACGACGAAGGTCCGCTCCTCATCTGCTCCACCCCCCGAGCTGTCGGTGACCGCGTCGCGGCCACCGATGTGAAAGCACTCCTGCTCCGACTGGCCGGCCTCGACTGACCGGCCGTCACCACCGGCCCACACCTCACCACCGGCCCCGTCCGACCGGTCTTCTGCGACTGGTCCCCAGTGAAGCACCCGCCACTGACAACGCCCTCCGACACCGAGGAGCCCCACGCATGAGCCGTATCTCCCGGCCCGATCCCGAACTCACCCACCGCCTCACCAGACGAGGCATGCTCGGTGTGGCCGCGGGCGCCACCGCCGCCGCGCTCGTGGGCGCCGCCGCCGGCCCCGCCACCGCGACCACGGCGTCCGCCGCCGGACGCGGCCGCCCCGTCCTGCCGCCCGGTCGCCTCGGCATCCAGCTCTACAGCCTCCGCGACAAGGTCTCCACCCTCGGCTTCGCCCCCGTCTTCGCCGAGTTGGCGAAGTACGGCTACGACGAGGTCGAGTTCGCCGGCTACACCCAGGGCTCGGCCGGCCCGATCACCCTCGCCCAGCTCAAGCGGCTGGCCAGGAACCACGGCCTGAACCCGATCGGCAGCCACGTCGGCTACTACTCCGACGACCCGAACGCCTACACCTTCGCCCAGAACCTCACCAAGGTCCTCGACGACGCCCAGGCCCTCGGCCTCAAGCACATCGGCACCGCCTCGGGGCCGTTCCGCTACGGCTCCACCGTCGACGCCTGGAAGCGCGCGGCGGAGGAGTTCAACACCTACGGCGCGGCGGCCAGGGCGCGCGGCATGAAGTTCTACCAGCACAACCACTCCGAGGAGTTCTCCTTCGCCACCGACAATCCCAAGGTCCGGCTCTACGACGTCCTGCTCGCCGAGACCGACCCCGACCTGGTGTTCCTGGAGATGGACATCTTCTGGGCGTACTCGGGCCAGTTCCGTTTCTCCAAGCGGCCCGACGGCAGCGCCGCGCCGTTCGAGCCTCTCGACTACGTCCTCGAACAGCCCCACCGCTACCCGCTCTTCCACGTCAAGGACGGCGTGAACGACCCCACGAACACCTACGGGTACCGCATGACCGACGTCGGTGACGGCGACATCGACTACCGGCGGTTCATCTCCGCCGTGACGCGGCTGCGCGGTGAGCGGTTCGCCCACCACTGGCAGGCCGAACACGACCAGCCCACCGAGTCGTTCACCTTCGCCCGCCGCTCCAGCAAGCACCTGCACTCGCTCAGGGAGAAGTGCGGCGAATAGCCACGTCGCGTCAAGCAGGCGCCCGGCCGGGAAGATTCCGGCCGGGCGCCTGCTTGGACTGCAATGCCGCGTGGTCGATCCGGCCCGGGGACCGGGCTCAGTCCGTCTCCCGGCTGATCGGCAGCGGGTTGGCCTTGACCTCCTTCTTCGGTCGGCCCGGCGGTGTCAGGAACAGTGCGATGCACGCGGCGAACAGAGAGATCGAGCCGGCCAGCGTGAACGCGCCGCTGTGTCCCCAGTTGTCGACCACGACCTTGCCCATTCCGGCTCCGAGAAGTCCGGAAACGAGCTTGGAGCTGTAGACCAGGCCGTAGTTGGAGGCGTTGTTGTTCTCGCCGAAGTAGTCCGCCGTCATCGCCGCGAACATCGGGAAGATGGCGCCACCGCCGAATCCGGAGATGCTGGAGAAGAGCAGGAACAACGGGAGGTTCTTCATGTCGGCGGACCACAGGATGCCGTACTGCGAAAGGCCGAGGACGACACAGACGAAGATCAGGCACCGCTTACGTCCGTAACGGTCCGACAGCCAGCCGATCACGCCGCGCCCGGTGCCGTTGACGATGGCCTTCATCGACATGGCCGTCGCGACGATCCCGCCCGCGAAACCGGCTTCCTCGCCTATGTCGACCTGGAAGGCGATACCGAAGATGTTCACGCCCGAGGTGCACAGCAGGCAGAACCACATCAGCGCGACCCGCCCGGTCCGCCAGGCCTCGCCCGGGGTGTACTGCCGTACGGCAGGCGGGTTCATGGCCAGGGCGCGCCGGGCACGGGGGTCGTCCGGCGGGCTCAGCGGGTCGACGTCGGCCGGCCACCAGTTCTTCGGCGGGTCCTTGAAGAAGGAGCCGGCCACCGCCACCGCCGTGGCCAGGAAGACACCGACCGAGACGAGCACCCAGCGGAAGTTCGTCAGGTCCATGTAGCTGGTGAAGAGGAAGACGAACGGCACGGAACCGTAGGCGAATCCGCCGTTGACGAATCCGGTCTTGCCTCCCTTTCGCTCCGGATACCACTTGCCGACCATGTTCACACAGGTCGCGTAGACCATTCCGGCGCCCATACCGCTGAACATGCCGAACCCGACGTAGGCGACGACCACATGCGGCGCGAACGCGAGGGACAGATATCCGAGCAGGGTGCCGACCGCGCCGAGGATCATCGCCCAACGCGCGGGCAACTTGCCGCTCTCCCTGAGCTTTCCGGCCGGGAAGGCGACCGCCGCCTGGGAGAACACCCAGACGCCGAGCATCCAGAAGATGTGTCCGTCGTTCCAGCCGTGTGCGATGTGCAGGGTGTCCTCGGCGGACGCGAACGCGTACTCCGCCGAGCTGATGCCCATCATGCCGATCCACGGCAGGATGACCATCCACTTGCGTTTACGGCCCATGATGTCGATGTCGGTCTCACCGACGCGGT
Source organism: Streptomyces sp. RG80 (assembly GCF_040446465.1). Taxonomy (NCBI): domain Bacteria; kingdom Bacillati; phylum Actinomycetota; class Actinomycetes; order Kitasatosporales; family Streptomycetaceae; genus Streptomyces; species Streptomyces sp. RG80. The sequence continues at coordinate 864,812 of NZ_JBEAAJ010000003.1, forward strand.
ACATGCGGCCGTTGTGGTCCGTCACCTCCCGGTACGGGACGGACGTCGAGTAGTCGATCGTTGTCATCTGCTCAAGCACTCCTTGCGTCGAAAGATCTGGCCAGCGCCCCCTGTCCAAATGCCTTTCGTGCGCGCATGGATCCAGGGGCCGGGCGACGCGCACCGTCGGTTTGGCCCCTTGCTCGGTCACGTCACGTCAGATCACCCCGCTCGACTTCAGCAGGCGCAATTCCTCGTCGCCGAGGCCGAGTTCGCCGATGAGGATTTCTTCGGTGTGTTGGCCCAGGAGGGGGGAGGGGGTGATGTGGGTGGGGGAGTCGGAGAGTTTGAGGGGGTTGCCGACGGTGGTGTAGGTGCCGCGTTGG
>NZ_JBEAAJ010000030.1:0-5574 GCF_040446465.1 Streptomyces sp. RG80
ATCTGCACGGTGGTGGTCTTGCCCGCCCCGTTCGGGCCGAGCAGCGCGAACACCGAGCCGGCCGGGATGTGCAGGTCGATGCCGTCCAGGACGCTCTTGTCGCCGTAGGACTTGCGCAGACCGACGGCGGAAACGGCGGCCGGTGTCGGGTGACTCTCGTGTTGCCTGGGCGTGGGCATGACAGATGAAGGCATGGGGCCCTCCGATCGAAGGGTGAGGGGTGAAGGCGAAGGGCAAAGGGTGAAGCGGGGCAGACGGGGAGCCGGCGGCGGTGCGGGGTGGCGCGGCTGCTGTGCGGTGCGCGGAGTCGGCGCTCAGACCTTGGCGCGGAAGACGTCGATGTTGCCCCAGTTGGTCCGCGCGTGGATCTTGACGGTCTCCTCGGCCTGCTCCGGAGCCTCGGACGCGGCGAGCGCGTTGCGTACCTGTCCGCGGTTGGAGCTGACGTCGAGCCAGGCGGCGGTGCCCTCGCGGACACCGATCTCGATGGTGCCGTTGGAGGTCTCCAACTGGACGGCTCCACGGGCGACTTCGGCGACGCGCAGGGCGCCGTTGGTGCTGGTGCCGGTGACCGATGATTCGGCGCGCGAGATGTCGATGCCGCCGTTGGCGCCGCTCAACCGCAGCTCGCCGGTCACCGCGCCGACGGTCGTGGTGCCGTTGGAGTTCTTGAGGACGGCGGGGCCGTCGACCAGACCGATGCGCAGGTTGCCGGTGCTGGTGGTGATCTCGGCGCTTCCCTCGATCCGGTCCACGGTGATCGAGCCGTGCGACACGGTCAGATGTGCCGCGCCGGTGGTGTCGAGGCGGACTTCACCGGTGGAGGCCTTCACACGGACCTCGCCCAGCCGGCCGGCCCCGAGCACCTGCGTCCATTCGCCGGTCAGGTCGAGGTGCGAGCCCGCGGGCAGTTCGACCGTGACATCCACGACGCCGGAGGGCCCGATGAGGCGGCGCTGCTTCGTCCGGACGGTCAGGACGCCGCTCGCGAACGAGACCTCGGTCTGCTCGGCGGCCCGCACGTCCTTGTCCCGCTCGGGGTCGCGGGGCCGCACCTCGACGACGGTGTCCGAGCGGTCGCCCGCGGTGAACTGGATGGAGCCGGCGTCCACGCGAGCGGTGGCCGAGATCGGTTCGGGTGTGTCGAAAGTAGGCATGGCTGTCCCGTCCTCTTGAGTCCTTGGGGCGTCCCCGCTGGTGGGACGTGGTGTGGGCGCTGTGCTTGATCTCTGTGGGGTGCGGCTAGCGCACCCAACCCGTGAAGCTCTGGCCGACGGTCTGGGTCCGCTCCGGCGTCCGGGGCCGGGCACCGCCGTCGACCGCTGCCGACACGGCGCGAACCAGCCACGCGTTGACCGACAGGCCCTCACGGCTCGCGGCCTCCTCGGCGCGCGTCTTGAGGTGGGCGGGCAGTCGCAGATTGACCCGTGCGGTGCCGCCCTCGTCGCCATCGGCCGGGGCCGGGGTCCGCACCGGTTCGGCGGGCGCGGCCGGCTGCTCGGTGGCGTCGCCGTAGTGGGGCGGCGGCGTCACCACGAAGTCGGGGTCGAGCCCGCGCAGCCGTACGTCGACCGATCCGGGGGCGAGTTCACGGGTGATCTCGTCCATCGCGGCGGAGAGCACGTTGAGCAGGGTCAGCCGGGTCGCCGACTCCAGGGGAGCGGTGAGCCGCTCCGCCAGCTCGCGGGCTTCGTCGCCACCGGCTTCGGCGGCCACCGCGAGTTCGCGGCGGAGGGTGTCGACGTACGGGGTGAGGTCCATGACGCCACCATGGCACCACAATGGCGCCACTCGCAACCCTCCGTCTGGCGCCGCGGTGACGATGATCTGGCTTACTGGGCCTGACCTGCGGAAACGCAACGGCACTCTTCGGGGCGTCGATGGCGCCAACAAGGTTGACGCCAACGCGATGACGCCGAGTGGCACCGCGTGGTGCCACTCGGTGCCATGCGGTGCCACGTTGTGCCATGCGGTGCCACTCGGCGCACACTTCACCGGCGAAGGAGCACAAGCAGAACGACCGCCGCCGCCACCGTCAGCAGCCCACCCCCGGTGACAGCCCAGCCCGCCCCGACAGCGGCCCCGGCCACTCCGTGCGCAAGGTCCCCCAGTCGTGGTCCGCCCGCCGCCACCACCGTGTCGATCCCCTGGAGCCGGCCCCGCATCCCGTCCGGCACGGCCGCCTGGAGGACGGTCCGGCGGAAGACCCCCAGTACGAGGAGCGCGGCGCCCGCCAGTGCCAGCCAGCCCGCCGCCGCGACCAGCGAGCCGCTCACGCCGAACCCGGCGACGGCCAGCCCCCACACGCCCACCGAGACAGCGACGGCGATGCCGTGCCGGCCCACGTGGGTGAAGGCGCCGGAGCACAGCCCCGCCAGCACCCCGCCGGCCGAGAGCGCGGCGTAGAGGACGCCGATGTCCGAGGGCCGGAAGGTCTCCTGGGCCAGTTGCGGGAAGAGAGCCGTGGGCAGTCCCAGGAACAGTGCGGCGAAGTCGGCGCAGTACACCAGCAGCAGCACACGGCGCCCCGCCACGAACCGGAAGCCGTCGGCGATCTCCCGGATCCCGACGCGCCGCTGCCCCGCGTCGTCGAGCGGCGGAAGCGGTGGCAGCCGCCAGACCGCCCACACCGTCGCGCCGACGGCCACGGCGTCCGCCAGATACAGCGTCCGCGCGCCCACCACCGGCAGCAGCGCACCGGCCAGCAGCGGACCCGCGATGCCGGCGGACAGCGCGACCGTCGACTGGAGCGCGTTGGCGGCGGCCAGTGACCCGGCCGGCACCAGACGGGGCACGACCGCCCTGCCGACCGCTGCGTTGGCGCCGAACAGGGCCTGCTGCACGCCCACCAGCACCAGCAGTACGCCGACCGACCGCAGGTTCGCGCGGTCCTGAGCCCACAGCAGCGCCGACGTCACACCGATGCCGACCGTCGTCACCAGCAGCACCCGCCGCCGGTCCCGGACGTCGGCCAGCGCACCGCCCCACAGCGCTGCCGCGGCCATCGGCACGAACCCGACCAGCCCCGCGAGGCCGACGTAGGCGGAGGATCCGGTGAAGCCGTAGAGCTGCAACGGGACCACGACGGCGGTGAGTTGGGCCCCCAGACCGGTGACGAGCCCGGCCGCCCACAGCCGCCGGAACGCGCCCACCCGCAACGGCCGTACGTCCACCAGCACCCACGCCTCCCCGCCCGCCCGGTCAGGGAACCGATGCTGCGGGCTCCCCTTGGGGGAAGGTCAACGCGGGACTGTCAGCCGCGGGGTGCGGCGGTGCTCCTCCTGACCGCCAGTGTCGTCGGCACCAGATCCGTTCCGGGCCGCACGGCGCCCGGTGTGCGGATCTGCTGGAGCGCCTTCTGCACACACCGGTGACCGACCTCGGCGAAGTCCTGGTGGACGGTGGTCAGGGGTGGCACGAAGAAGGCGGCCTCGGGGACGTCGTCGAAACCGACCACGCTGATGTCGTCGGGGACGGGCCGGCCGCTTTCGTGGAAGGCGCGCAGCAGACCCAGCGCCATCTGGTCGTTGGCCGCGAAGACGGCCGTGCAGTCGGGCTCCTCGACGAGCGCCAGCCCGGCCGCGTACCCCGACTCGGCCGACCAGTCCCCGTGCAGCGGCGGCGGCACCGGACACCCGGCCTCCGTGAGCTCCGCGCGCCAGGCCTGCGTCCGGCGCTGCGCGGAGAAGGACGTCTGCGGACCGGTGACATGCCATACGGTCCGATGCCCCAGGTCGAGCAGATGCCGTACGGCCTTGCGCGCGCCGTCGGCCTGGTCGGTGTCGACCACCGTGTAGCGGTCGCCGGCGTCGGAGTCCACGACCACGACGTGGACGCCGGGCGGGAGTTGGACGGTCCCGGTGTCGAGGAGGTGGATCTCCATGATGACGACGACGGCGTCCACGGCCAGCTCGCCCATGCGTGTGAAGGCGCCCAGCACGTTGTCCTGGGTGGGGACGTCGATGGGGATCAGCGTGATCGCGTACCCCTCCGCCGCGGCATGGGTCGCGATCGCCTCCACGGTACGGCTGTTGCCCGTGGAGGAGAGGCTGAAGAGGATCACACCGATGGTGTTGAACTGGCCGTACCGCAGCGCGCGGGCCGCGCTGTTGGGGCGGTAGCCGAGTTCGCGCATCGCCGCGAGGACCTGCTCCCGGGTCGAGTCGACCACGCGTGCGTGGCCGTTGGCGACCCGGGAGACGGTCTGGGAGGACACCCCCGCGAGCTTGGCGACGTCCGCCATCGACACGCGCTGCTTGCGTCGCCCGCCGGGGACACCGGATCCGCCCCGTTCCACCACGGTGTCTCCTTCTGCCGGTCCTGGTCCTGCCCGTCGCAACGGATGTTACGTGGGGGAAACCTTGACTGCTCCCGAGGCGGATGCCACGATTCCGGCGCCGTCATGTTTACGTAAACATGCTGTCGTCCTGGAGGGTAAGTCGATGCGCAAGACCCCTGTCAGTTCCCGCCGCACATCCCGGCTGCGGGCCGCCCTCGTCGCGGTCGCCGTCGCCGCCGTCACCGGTTCCACCCTCGCGGGCAGCCCCGCCTCGGCCGCGCCGAGCATCGACACCACCCAGTTCAAGGGCGTCAACTGGGCCGACCCGCGCGACAACTTCGCCGACGACCTGCTCCAGCTGTCCGGCCTGTCGACCACGGACACCTACCGGGAGACGTACACCAAGTCGAGCCGGATCATCGCGGCGTTCCGCGCGAACCTCGGTGCCAACACCGTCCGGCTGCCGATCAACCCGTACACCGTCAACGGCTCGTACTGGAAGTCGTACCGCGCCGTCATCGACGCGGCGACGGCGCAGGGCTTCAAGGTCATCGTCTCCTACTGGGAGGGGACGGGGGAGCGCAAGGACGGCTTCATCGACGACACCGCCACGTACTGGCCCATGTGGGACACCGTGGTGAAGGCGTACAAGAACAACTCGAAGGTCTACTTCGAGCCGATGAACGAGCCCCACGGCTACACCGACACCGAGTGGGCCGACATAGCGGCGAAGTGGCTCCAGACCTACTCGAAGGTGCCGCGCAACCGGGTCTTCGTCAGCGGCGCCGGCTACAACGACCACGTCACCTCGGTCTGCGCCGACCCGCGGCTGAAGGGCACCTACCTGTCGCTGCACCACTACGGCTTCTGGAAGTCGTACGCCACCTACGACGAGTGGGTCGCCGACCTGAAGGTGCGCATCGGGGACTGCGCGAACCGGACCGTCGCGGACGAGTTCGGCGCCCCGATGACGACCGGCCTGAACTACAACGTGCCGACCCCGGACGACAACTTCGTCAACTTCATCCAGGCCGTCACCGACACCTTCCGTGAGCTGAAGATGGGCTCCGTGTACTGGCCGGGCCTGCGGACCGACGACACGTACTCCCTCCAGACCCTGGTCGGGGACCCGGCCAGGCCCTGGCTGGCGACGACCAACCAGTCCGGCGCGGACCGGCTCGCCTGGGCGTGGGGACGGGGCAAGCCCGTCCAGAAGTGACCCCATGCGGCTCGGGGGCCGCGGCGCACCCGGGCCGCGGCCCCCGAGCCGTGCGTCAGCCGAACATGCCGGGCTG
>NZ_JBEAAJ010000031.1:0-4256 GCF_040446465.1 Streptomyces sp. RG80
CAGGGCCACGGCATCGGCCTTGAACTCGTCCGAGTAGTCCTTCATCGCCATCGGCGGTCTTCTCGCTTCCTCCGGATCAAGCAGATCCAGTATCAGCGTGTCCACCACTCAGGGGGAGGCCCCTACGTCTCCCTGATCGCCGACGGCCCCGCCCGCTCCCTCTACGAGAAGTACGGCTTCGCAGATACCACCACGCACGACTCGATCGGCATGTACCGCACGATGGGCGCAAGCCCTGGGCGATGAGAGAGGACGGGGATCAGAAGCGGCGCTCACGGCGATGCAAGCCGGTCCTTCGGCGGGCCTGGCGGCCAGACGGGGTCCGCGCACCATACGGCGCGGGTGGCTTGCGCGGGCGTCGTGTCTGCACAGGCAAGGCCGGATGTGCGAGGCGGGTTTCCTTACTTTTGCGGCATTCGGGGGATTGCTGAGGGGCGGTGCAACCGGGCCCGCCCGCCCAGCGACTTCAACGGGCAGACAGACACGCCAAGCAAGGGAGATCCGCGGTGAACGCATACAGCGACACGCTCGTCCCGGCCCAGGACGTCTGGCCGATCTGCGACCCGTACGCCCCCGCCATGCCCGACCCCGAAGCCGGCCGGCCCGGCGTCCGCGAAGGCGGCGACTACCTGCTGCCGCCCCCCGACCCGACTCAGCGCCTGAACATCCTCCTCAGCCCCGTCGACCGGCGCCGACTGGACCTGTGTGCCGCACTCACCATCCGCGGCATCGCCCCGCTTCCCGGCGACCAGCACGCCGTGGAGGCCATCAGCTCCCTCGGTGACGCGGTGAGCGCCGCCGTCCTGCGCTGGGTGGCCCATCCCACCGCCTTTGCCCCCGCGCCCTCACCGGCATGAGATCCCCAAATTGTCGGGCTGTGAAGTGCCCCGGGGCGGCTGGTGGCTGGGTGAGGGTGCAGGATGCGCCCGACCGCCCGGCCGTTCAGCCGCTTGTCCGACGAGCACATGGCCCCGATCGGGCAGGTGCGCTCACTCGATTCGGTGCCTGGGTGAGGGCAGGCGTACCACCGGCGTACTCCGTCGCGTTGCAGCGGCATGGACACCACCTCCACTACGACGGGGCGTCTCCTGGACCGTGAGGAGTGCCCCCGGGCATACGCCGGCCTCGCTGGTCCGCATGGGATGCACCCGCCGATCTACGCCGCCCTGGCCGTCGAATGGCAGGCCCAGGGGCGGGCCCTGCCGGGCCGGCCGGATCAGCGGTGGGCGGCCCTCACCGCCCCGCCCGCGATCGGGCGGCAGGCGAACGTGAACTCCGGGACCGGCATGGAGCGGTGGGAACGTGTGGCCGTATCGCAGCCCGCAGGCTGAGCTCCACTGGTGGATACGGGCGGGTCATCCCGGCCGTCCGCGGGAGCCGGGCTGCCCAGCCGACGCGCTGCACGAGGGCTGCTGCGGCCCCGCGCCGCGGTCGGCCGTGAGCTGGAGTTGAGCAGGGCGTTCAGTGTGCCGGTCGCCTGGAGCAGGGCCAGTTCCACGGCGGCGGGAGCGTACAGGATGCCGCTGCCGTCCGGCGGAACCAGCCAGCGCAGAGACCCGGTGGCCCGCTGGGGCGCCGGCGCGGCGATCCAGGCTCCCTGGCCGGCGTAACGGAGCCCGGAGCCGACCCAGCGGCCGGCGGGGTCGGGAGGCAGGAAGAAGCCCACCCGGTGGGCGGCGAAGTCGGCCAGCGTGGGGCCGGGTTCCTGTAGCGGGGTACGCAGCAGGACGTCCAGGGCGAGCAGGCCGAGCTCCTCGGGCACGCTCAGCACGTCCCAGAACCGGCCGCAGGCCAGGACCGCGGTGCCTGCCTCGCCGCGCCACTGCCGCTTGCACTGTCTGGGGTCGGTTGCGGCGGCGGCGAGCCATTCCGCTCCCTGCCTGGCGTCGGTTCTCATGGCGCGCGCTCTCCTTCGCAAGGGGACGGCGTGCAGCCCGCCCTGGGTTGAGGGCAGGCCGCAAGAATGTACGAAATTCCGACGGTCTAGCCGGATTCGGCGTGCTCATGTTGGTAGATATTTCTGCGTGGCGGAAGGGGTGGCGCACCGTGGCGTTTCTGCGGCGCGACCCACCGGGATATCGGCGCGCCTCGGTTCCTGCCGAGGCAGAGTCCGCGACCCCCGCCATCACGCGATGGCTCTCCCGACTCCACACATGGCGAGCCCGGCAGGGCTGCAGCCCCTGGTACGACCGGCGGTACACGGCACAAGACCCCCTGGCACCACTCATCGAAACCGCACAGCGACTCGACTACGGGGCTGGCCAATTCACCGAACGGCACGAGCACGACGACAATTGACGACGAGGTGCGCGCATGGCTGCCTTCACGCGGAGGTCAACGCCCCCTTCGACTAGGTCGATCGCCTCGTGCTCGCCACCAGGCCGCTGCACACCGGCCGTTGCACCGACACCGTCCACCGCCCCATGACCGAGGCCGCCCCGCCATCGACCAGCCAACCACCACCAGCGACCGCCGTCACCACCCAGTCAAGATCGCCAACAGAGTCACGGCATTGCTTTTGGGCCGTGTATCGGAGTGCAATCAGCGGAGCTGAACGAGGGTTGATTTTGAGGGTGGGGTGCCCGGGGCGGGCTGAGACTCAGTCACCGGACGGTTCCAGGAAGCCGGCGAGGCTACGGTTCGCCTCGGGCGGGATGGCGTGCGGAAGCGCGTGATGGGACACATCCGGCAGCACGGTCGTTGCGACGCGTGGCAGCAGCGCCTCGGCACGGGCGGCCACCTTGGAGGGGGTATGGGTCCTGCTGCTTCCGGCGAGGAGCAACAGGACCGGCAGGTCCAGGCCGCGCAGGGCGTCCGGTGCCGGGCGCGGCCCGGTTACGGGTCGGAGAGAGGGGAAACCGGCGGCCGCCTCTTGGAGGGCGAGCCAGTCGGGATCGAGGGCGGAGCCTTTGGTCTCCCACTCCAGGAAGGCGCGGAGCCGGCGGGGTGTGTTCCGCAGCAGCATGGGCAGTGCGTGCAGCAGGTAGGCCGGGCTGAACCCGGCGAAGCACTGGGTCGGGTCCACAAGGGCCAGGCGGCGTATCCGGTCGGGCGCGCGCATGGCGTGATGCAGCGCGATCCAGGCGCCGTACGAGTGTCCGCCCAGGTCGGTCTCGGCCACTCCGAGGCCGTCGAGGAGCGCGTCCAGCCAGGCCGACAGGTCGGCGACCGTACGGGGGTGGCGGTCGCCGTCGGGAGTGCTGCGTCCGGGGGCGCCGATCAAGTCGACGGCGAACACCCGATGGGTGCGGGACAGTTCGGTGGCCTGCGCGTACCAGGACGCGGAGGTTGCGCCCCCTCCGCCGGGCAGGAGGACGAGCGAGGGTCTGTCGGCCGGGCCGCATACGTTGACGTGTGTCGTTCCGAAGGGTGTGGGTACGGTCGCCGTCTCGCGAGCGGTAGGCCACTTGGTCATGACCTTGTCGTAGGCCATGAGGAAGTTGTCGGCGTCGTACGTATCGCGAGCGTTCATGAACGGCGACTCCTCTATTATCTCGCTCAGCAAGATGCTTGTTGGGCGAGATGATACGTGGAGGTGGTCCGTGCTCGATCAGGAGGGTGAGGAACTCGTTGAACGAGCCGAGCCGGGGCCCGAGATGGAGATCGTCCACCTGCTGCGCGCGGTGGCCGTCGACCTGGGCAGGCACAGCACCCGGTTCGCACAGCGCAACGGCATGCACCCCACCGACGTGCGTGCGCTGATCGTCCTGATGGACGCCGCCCGCGCCGGCGAAAAGACCACAGCAGGGCACCTAGGCACCGCTCTCGGGCTCAACTCGGCAGGAACCACAGCACTGGTCGACCGCCTGGAACGGGCCGGGCATGTGCGGCGGGTGCGCGATGCGCGAGACCGCCGCAAGGTCACCATCGAAGTGGACGAGCGGGCGGTCGCCCTCGGCTGGTCCCACTTCGGACCGCTCATCGATCGGGCGGTGGACCTGCTGCGGGGATACGACGAGCGGGAACTGGCCGCGGTCAGGGGCTTTCTGACTGGGATGCGGAAGGCAGCGGTCTAGGATGTATCCCGAATATGCTGGTCACAGCCACTCGTTGATGGCCGCAACGAGAGCGGTTGCCTCGTAACGAACCGCGAGTTTGTCGTATCTCGTGGCCACGGCACGATGTCTTTTGAGGCGATTACTGACTTCTGCGTTTCGGGGTCTGGATTTATGTCGGGACCGGTGACACGGTCCGCCAGGGTTGCTACGCCGGAGGCATGCGGTATCCGGACGGCGGCGGGCTGACCGCCGAGCAGC
>NZ_JBEAAJ010000032.1:0-4037 GCF_040446465.1 Streptomyces sp. RG80
ATGTTCGCCACCTCACTGGTACGTCGACGTCTGCACGCGATGTCAGGAGGGCGGCGCCCGCGGTCGGGCGCCGCCCTCGGTCGCCGGTCACGGCATGAGCTGGTACTCCGGGAAGTTGCCGGGCAGCCGCTCCCCCGGCGGACCCTGTGTGACCGCGCGCACCAGCAGCTCCCCGCCGACGAACGCGCCGCGCCAGGACGCGCCGAACCCGCCGAACAGCTCCTCGCGGTCGCCGCGTGAACGCGCCTTGCCGTGGCCCACCTTGAACGCCCGGATCTGCGGGGCGAGCCGGTCGAAGGTGGCCCGGTCGTCCGTGGACAGGGTGGCGACCAGCGCGCCGTTCGAGGCGTTCATCGCGGCCAGCAGCTCCGCCTCGGTGTCCACCAGGACGATGGTGTCGACCGGGCCGAACGGCTCCGCGTGGTGCAGCGGCGAGGACGGCGGCGGGTTGAGCAGGGTGACCGGCTGGACGTACGCCGAGGTGTCCTGGCCGGGCAGGAAGCGGGCGTCGGCCACGTCGGCGCGGTGCAGGGGGACGGCGCCGCGGGCGATGGCCTCGGCGACCTGGTCGTGCAGTTCCTTCGCCTTGGCCGCGTTGATGACCGGGCCGAAGTCCAGTGCCGGGTACGGGTCGTCGGGCTGCGCGACGGCGAGCGGGTGCCCGACGCGCAGGGTGCGCACCGCCGGGAGGTACGCCGCCAGGAAGTCGTCGAACAGCTCGCGTTGGACGACGAAGCGCGGGTACGCCGTGCAGCGCTGCTTGCCGTAGTCGAAGAGCTTGGGGATGACGGCCGTGAAGGCGTCCCAGTCCGAGTGGTTCCAGATTCCCCAGGTGTTGAGTCCCTCCTGTTCGAGGACATGACGCTTGCCGAGGTCGGCCACGGCCGTGGCCACCGCGGCGCCGGTGTCGCGGCCGCCGACGAAGGAGACACAGCCGATCTCGGGCGCCCGCACCAGCGCCTCGGACAGCTCTCCCCCGCTGCCGCTGACGAGGGTGACGGGAATCCCCTCGCGGGCGGCGAGCGCGCAGGCCAGGGTCAGACAGGCGACACCGCCGTCGGTCGGGGTCTTGGCGATGACCGCGTTGCCCGCCAGGGCCTGTACCAGCATGGCGTGAACGAGCACGCTCATCGGATAGTTCCAGCTGGCGATGTTGGAGACCGGTCCGTCCAGCGGGGCGCGCCCGGCGACCATCGGTTCGATGCCGTCGACGTACCAGCGCACCCCGTCGACGGCCCGGTCGACGTCCGCCTGCGCGAGCCGCCACGGCTTGCCGATCTCCCAGACGAGCAGGAGGGCGAGGAGTTCGCGGTGCTGGGTGAGGGCGTCGAGGGTGGCGGCGACCCGGGCGCGGCGCTCGGCGAGCGGGATGTGCCGCCATGCGCGGTGCTGGTCGAGGGAGGCGCGGACGGCCTGGTGGGCGGCGTCCCGGTCGAGGCGCGGCGGGCCGGCGATCGGACTGCCGTCGACCGGGCTGGTGGCGGGCAGGGCCCGGCCGTCCGCCCGCCAGGCGGAGTTCCAGAGGTTGAGGACACGGTCGTCCCGGAAGGCCTCCGGGGCGGCCGCGAGACAGCGCCGCCAGGCGTCGTCCCAGGTGGTGCCGGACTTCACCACGAGTGGGGTGGTGGCGTTGAGGGTGGTCGTCATCGGGTGTCTCCGCTCTCGGTGCACAGTCGGGGGCGGGGGGTGCCTGGCGTCCGCGCAGGTGCGGAGGGCAGGCCCGTGCGGCACGTGGCCGCGTGTAGGGCCGCGTATGTCGCGGCGTATATAGGGGAGGGGCTCAGTGCCGTCGGACAGGGCCGGCGGTCACGCCTTGCGAGGAACGTCGTGGTCGGCTTGCAGCAGTTCCAGCACGAGGCGGGCCGTCTCGGTCGGGGTGTTGCCGACCCTGACACCGACCGCTTCCAGTGCTTCCTTCTTCGCCTGCGCCGTGCCGGAGGAGCCGGACACGATGGCGCCCGCATGCCCCATGGTCTTGCCCTCGGGCGCGGTGAAGCCGGCGATGTAGCCGACGACGGGTTTGTCGACGTGCCGGCGGATGTACGCGGCCGCGCGTTCCTCGGCGTCGCCGCCGATCTCGCCGATGAGTACGACGAGTTCGGTGTCGGGGTCGTCCTGGAAGGCGGCCAGGCAGTCGATGTGGGTGGTGCCGACGACGGGGTCGCCGCCGATGCCGACACACGTGGTGAAGCCGATGTCGCGCAGCTCGTACATGAGTTGGTAGGTGAGCGTGCCCGACTTGGAGACCAGGCCGATGCGGCCGGGTTTGGTGATGTCGGCCGGGATGATCCCGGCGTTGGACTGACCGGGGGTGATCAGGCCCGGGCAGTTGGGACCGATGACCCGGGTGCCTTTCTCCTTCGCGTACGTGGTGAAGGCGACGGAGTCGTGGACGGGGATGCCCTCGGTGATGACGACGGCGAGCCCGATCCCGGCGTCGGCGGCCTCCATGACGGCCGCCTTGGCGAAAGCGGGCGGTACGAAGACGACAGTGACATCGGCTCCGGTCGACTGTATACCGTCGACCACCGACCCGAAAACGGGTACGACACGATCGTCGAAGTCGACGTTCTGACCGGCCTTGCGGGGATTCACGCCGCCGACGATGTTCGTGCCGGCCGCGAGCATGCGCCGGGTGTGCTTCATGCCCTCGCCGCCGGTCATGCCCTGAACGAGGACCTTGCTCTCCTTGGTGAGGCAGATCGCCATGTGCCGTCTCCTCAGCTTGCGTTGGCGAGTTCGGCGGCACGGCGGGCCGCGCCGTCCATGGTGGTGGCCTGCTGGACCAGTGGATGGGCGTGCGCGTCGAGGACGGCGCGGCCGCGGACGGCGTTGTTGCCGTCGAGGCGTACGACGAGCGGCTTGGTCAACTCGACGGTGTCCAGGGCTCGTACGATGCCGTCGGCGACCGCGTCGCACGCGGTGATCCCGCCGAAGACGTTGACGAACACCGACTTCACTGCCGGGTCGGAGAGGATGACGGACAGCCCGTCGGCCATGATCTGGGCGGACGCCCCGCCGCCGATGTCGAGGAAGTTGGCCGGACGGGCGCCGCAGCCGGCCACCACGTCGAGGGTCGACATGACCAGGCCGGCGCCGTTGCCGATGATGCCGACCTCGCCGTCGAGCTTGACGTAGTTGAGGCCCTTCGCGGCCGCGGCCGCCTCCAGCGCGTCGCCGTGCTCCGCTTCCTCGACGCCCCAACGGGCCTGCCGGAAGCGGGCGTTGTCGTCGAGCGTGACCTTGCCGTCGAGGGCGAGGATCTGCCCTTGCCGGGTGCGGACCAGCGGGTTGACCTCGACGAGGACGGCGTCCTCGCGGACCAGTACCCGCCACAGCCGTACGAGGGTGTCGACGGTCTGCGGCGGGAGGCCGGCCGCCTCGGCGATCTCCCCCGCCTTCGCGGCGGTGACACCCTCGGCCGGGTCGACGTGTATACGGGCGACCGCCTCCGGTCGACCGGCGGCGACCTCCTCGATCTCCATGCCGCCCTCGGCGGAGGCGATCGCGAGGAACCGGCCCGCCGCGCGGTCGAGGACGTACGAGACGTAGAACTCGGCGTCGATGTCGACCGGTTGGGCCAGCATGACCTGCCCGACCGAGTGGCCCTTGATGTCCATGCCGAGGATCTGACGTGCCGTGGATTCCGCCGCGGCCGGGTCGGCGGCGAGCCGTACTCCCCCGGCCTTGCCTCGCCCGCCGGTCTTGACCTGCGCCTTGACGACGACCCGGCCGCCGAGTCGGCGGGCGATCTCGCGTGCCTCCGTGGGCGAGTCGGTGACCTCCGCCCTCGGGACGAGGATGCCGTGTTCCTCGAAGAGCCCGCGGGCCTGGTGCTCGTACAGGTCCATGGTTCGGCTCCCGTCTTGATTGAGTCGCGTCTGAAAAGTGGTGCGCGACCCCTGGACATCACCCACGGGATGCGGGATAACAATCTTCATACAGTATTCGTCGACTGTATGCAATCTACCGAGCACGGCTCGGAATCTGCGCCGCCAGGACGCTCAAGGCAACGGACAAGCGAGGTGACCTGTGAC
>NZ_JBEAAJ010000033.1:0-3961 GCF_040446465.1 Streptomyces sp. RG80
CGCGCGTCTCGCTCCGCGAGAACGACGCGCCGGCGCTACGCGCCGGAAGAATTGCCGCGCTCCGCGCGGCGAATTCCCGGCTTCGCCGGGAATTATGGCCAACTCCGTTGGCCATGGCTCGAATTGCTCCGCAATTCGGCCTACAGGAATTCGCTCCGCGAATTCCTGAGTCTGGCTGCGTGTCAGCCCGCTCTGTTCTTTCGGCCGACTCGAAATTGTTTCTGACTTTGCGTCAATTTCGTTTCGGCTCCTGTTCGTTGGAATTTGATGGTGAGAATACGCTTGGCTGCCATTTCCGGCAACCTGTGGCCACAGGTCGGGTGGGCGGTCCTAGCGGACATGGTCGGTCGCTGTCTCTTGTATGCCCGACTTCCTCCGAGGTGCCGCGCCGTGTGAGAGGACGGTGCTGTGTCGAACAACCCGGCCGGTGCGCAGCGCACGGCTGCGGTGGAACGCTTGCTCGGTCTGGAGGCCCGCGGCGAGCTGATGTCTGCTCATGTCCGTTTGGTCGCCCAGGCATTGGGGCGTTCGGAACGGACGGTGTGGCGTTGGCTTGCCGCTGGCCGAGAGGGCCGGTTCGGCCCAGTACCTGCGGGCCGGTTCACCATCACAGACGAGGTGCGTCAGCTGCTGGCCTTGTGGGGCGGGAACGCCTCGCGGGTGCACGCTGAGCTCGTCGAGAGCGCCCGTCTGAACCCGGCACGGGGGCCGGTGCCGTCGCTGGCCACGCTACACCGGGCGATCCGCCGGGATCTGACGACGGGTGAGCGCGCAGGGCTGCGGCAGGGTGAAAGGGCGCGGCGGGCGCATGATGTGTTCGCCCGTCGGCCGGCTGGTCATCGCAATGCAGTGTGGGAGGGCGATCACAAGCGGGCTCCGGTCGAGGTCGATGTCGAGGGCGAGTTGGTCTGTCCGTGGGTGACCTGGTTCATCGACTGTGCGACCAAGGTGATCGTCGGGGTGGCCGTCACTCCGCATGAACCCAGCCGGGATGCGGTGCTGGCGGCGTTGCGGTGTGGGATCGACCGGCGTGTGCCGTATGGGCCGGCGGGAGGGCTGCCGTCGGTGATTCGGGTGGACAGGGGGAAGGAATTTCTGTGCCGGACGGTGAGCGGTGCCATGGGTGCTTTCGCGGTCGGGGTGTGTGATCTACCTGCTTACAGTGCACATTTAAAGGGGACGGTCGAGGCACTCAACAATGCCGTGGAAGAAATGCATTTCGTGGTGCTTCCGCGGTATACCCGTCGGCAGAAACTAGCCCAGGGAAAGCCTGTCGATCCGGATGCTCCTGCGTTGTCGTTCGAGGCGTTTGTAGCGGGGCTGCTGGCCTGGGTGGTGTGGTGGAACACCGAACATAGGCCCCAAGAGCTGGGTGGGAAGACTCCGTTGGAGGCCTGGGCGCAGGACCCCACGCCGTTGGTGGACGTGTCCGCCGAGCAACTGGCGCGCTTCGCGCTGGAGGATGACGGGAGGGAGCGCATCCTCACCACCAATGGCATCCGGTGGCATCGTCGCTCCTATGTCGCCGCCTGGATGGTGGGGCATGCCGGGATGCGGGTCGTGGTGCGGTATCTGCCGCAGCACGACGATGTGCTGGAGGTCTTCGACACCTCGGGTGGGTACCTGGGCAGCGCGTATCTGGCCGAGGCGGCCGGTGTAGAGGAGATTAGGGCGCTCAAGGCCGCCCGGGCAGCGGCTGCTCGCAGACTGCGGGCGGATCTGAGGGCGGCGGAGAAATTGCGTCGGGAGCGGTTCAGGGCGCAGACCGTTGCCGGGCCGGCTGAGCGGCGGCGTACCCCGGAGCGTGGTGAGGCGGCCGGAGAGCTGGCAGGCGGAGCTCGGCGGGATCGGCGTCAGCTGGCCCGGCCGGAGGTGGTTCCTCACGGGCGAGCGCCCGATCACTGGGTACGGCCGGTGGAGCCTTCGCGGCAGGAGGGCGGCGGACGTGATGAGAACTGACCTGTCCTACGGGCGTCTGCCTGCCGAGTTCGAGGATCACTTCCTCGGCCTGGAGGCCGCGCATGTCGTGGGGACCGAGGCGTTGCTGACGACCCGGGACAACATCGAGTCGGTTATCAAGGCCAAGGCGATGATGTGCGCGTACGGGCCTGCCGGATACGGCAAGACGATGGCGGTGAATTCGGCGCTGCGGGAGCTGGCGCCCGACATCACCTACCGGCTGGAGTTGCGTTCCGGTCCTACCCCGCGCGACATCCGCCACGGGCTGTTCAACGCTCTGCGGTTGCCCGGTGAGCCGCCGAGACGGCCGATCGAGTTCGACGCGCTCCTCAAAGAAGTCCTCGCCGAGCAGTTCCGGGTCCTGATCTGCGACGAGGCTCAATGGATGAGCCGCACGGGGTTCGAGTTCTGGCGTCACCTGTGGGATGACCGGCGCACCGACATCGCGGTCGTCTTCGCCGGCGGCGACAACTGCTACCGGGTGCTGCGCCGTGAGCCGATGCTCGCCTCCCGGATGTACATCTGGCAGGAGTTCGACCGCATCCCCCCGTCGGAGGTGCGGCAGGTCGCCGCCGCCTTCCATCCGGTCTGGGCGGCCGCGGAGCCTGGATTGATCGACGCCGTCGATGGGGAAGCCGCGCACGGCAACTTCCGTAATTGGGCGAACATCACCTACCACCTGGTGGAGGCGATGGAGAAGACCGGCACGGACCGCGTCACCGAGGCCCTCGTCCACTGGGTCTACAGCAGGATCGGCGGCATGTGAGCACACACGGGCGCGGTGAAGGTGAACGTGTGCCGTGGCGTGGGGAAGCCACGCTGGGTGCGGTGCGTGCTGCCTTCACCGTCCTGGTAGACCCAGACGATGCCCCGGTGTGGACGCACGCCGCGCTCGCAGCGCACCAGCCGGGACAGGGACGCATCGTCGTCCACCCCACCCCGTCAGCCTCGCACCCGCCCGGCCTCGCCCAGGATGTCCTCGCCGCACTGGGCAAGACCCTGCCCGGGCAGAAGGCTGGCGTTCCCCGGCACCGGGCCGGGTGGGCCGACATGGTCCGTCCCGCCTGGACCGCAGCGGCCTGCTGGATCCACGCACACCGCATCGGCCACCTCATCGTCATACGCGCCCACACCCAGACCCCGATGCGATGGGCGCAGCTCGCCCAGCTCCAGCGTCGCACCGGGATTCATCTCACCCTCCTGTGGCACGACGCCCCCGCGCGGCTCGGCAACCGGGCCCAGGCATGGCAGGAGCGGCCCTGGGTGGTCGTCGGTGACGAGGAAAGAGCACGAAGACGACTACGCCACAACGGACGACGACCTGTTGCCCTCACTCATCGACAAGGCAGCAGGACCAGCAAGACAGCGTGGCGCGGCACTGAGGCAGAAGACGAAGATCGAGCAGCAGTCATCCGGCAGCTCGCTCAAGTCGGCCACCCGCTCCACGCAGGGCTACTGACCGCTCAGATCGTCAGTGACCCGGTACAGGCGGAACAGCTCGCTCACGTCAGACTCACTGACCTGGCACCTGACGCCACCGCCTTCGCCCTGCCCGACCCCGCCCGCCCCGGCTCCCTGGCCCGCACCTGGCATCCCGTACCCGAATGGGCTCGGCCCGCGCTCGTCGCGGCACGCGCCTGGCACTACCTCACCGGACACCCGTACAGCAGCCGGCGGATCTTCCAACACAGCAACTTCCACCACCACAACCAACTCATAGACATCGCGCGCGAGTTGGGAATCAACGCCGCCATCGACCGACTCGACGGGGACCCTGCCTGGCCGAGGAACCGGGTCCGAGCCGGACACAGCGACGGAGCCGGACACAGGGACGTGTGAGAAGGATCGGCATCCGCATGACCAGCACACTCTGCAGCCATGACAGCAACCGAGCCACATCATGAGTCAGCCACAAGAACCCGCCCTGGCCTGCCTAAAAACCATCCCAAGCACTGACAACTCAATGACGAGACCCCACCGACACAACAACACACAACATCAG
>NZ_JBEAAJ010000034.1:0-3592 GCF_040446465.1 Streptomyces sp. RG80
TTCGTGATGTCCAACTCCTTCGCGGACCAGACGCTGGCCCAGATCGAGCTGTTCACCAAGCAGGCCGAGTACCCGATCGGCGTCTACACGCTGCCCAAGCACCTCGACGAGAAGGTCGCCCGACTGCACCTGGACGCGCTCGGCGTGAAGCTCACGACGCTCCGCCCCGAGCAGGCCTCGTACATCGGTGTCGAGGTCGAGGGCCCGTACAAGCCGGACCACTACCGCTACTGAGCACCGGGCTCAGCCACCGCTGAGCACCGACTCCAGCCTGTGATGAGCGCGCCGGTGCGCTGACGCGCTCATCACCAGCAGGTCCTCCGAGGCAGGCCCCCGCACCCCCGTGCCGGGGGCCTGCCCCTTTGGCCGCTGTGGCCCGACCAGTCCGCGCCGTCACGCCCGGACCAGCCCGTCAAGACCCAGGACGCCCATGCCCCGCGGCCGTTATTCGCTCCACGATCCGCACGATCACACCCCCCTCGCAGAAGAGCACTTCCACTGCGCCCCCGGTCCCTCCGGCTGGCGCTATGTCGCCCAGCTGACCACCCCCGCGGGCGACCACTCCGGCTCGGTCGACCTGGCCCTCGACGAACTCGGCCGCCCCATCCGCCTCGAACTCCACGCCGCGGGCTGGCAGGTACGCGGCGCCGCCCTCGACGGGGTCACCTGGGTCCGCACGGACCCCACCGGGGTTCACGCCACGGAAGGCAACGTCCGCGCCCACGCCTTCACCGGCACATCCCCCGCATTCCTCATCGCCACCACCCGTCTCCTACGCCTCACCCCTTCCACCTCAGCCACCCGCGTACGACTCGTCGCGTTCACGGACCCGGTCCTCGCCCCGCGCACCGTGGACCAGTCCTGGGCGCTGATGAAAAGCGAAGCACACGCCACTGACAACGGCCCCCTGACCGTGGACGAATACCAGGTCACAGCCCTGGACACGGGCGAGCAGCACACCGTGCACATCGCCGGGGACGTCGTCCTCTCGGCCCCCGGCATCGAGTTGGAGGACCTCGAATCACCGCCGTCCGCGTTCACGTGAACGGAGCTGAGGCGACGAGGCCGACACGGCCTAGGCAGGTGGGGCGAATCCGGTGCCAGAACGCTCGGACGATGACGTCTCGGGCGGCGCAACGGGCGCCACAACGGGTGGCTCGGCGGCGGGGGAGGGAGGCTGAGTCGCCGCAGCGGAGTCATAGGCAGAAGGCTGAGCGGTCGGAACCGCCACCGGCGGAACCGCGGCCGACGGAACCTGCTGAGCAAGCGGCGTCGCGTACACCCCCGCCGCACCGGCCGCAGGCTCAACCCCGGCAGGCGCCCCGCTGAAGGCGCGGCGGACCTCCCGGGCCTGCCGTTCCTGCACCACCGCCGCCAGATACGCCGCCGACGGAACCCCCGGCGGCGCCGGCGTCCCCGTACGCGCCGCGAGGTCGGCGGCGAGCCGCTCGGCCATCGACCGGCCGACCTGCGGATCGAGCTGCTGCATACGCGCGAGGTACTGCCGGATGGCGAGCCACAGACCGTCCGGAACGGCCGACAGATCCAACCCTGAGAAACGCCCGGCCAACCAGGGCGGCGGCGGAGGCAGGAATCCCGTGTGCGACACCGGCACCCTTTCCCGCACGACCAGAGTTCCGGCGAACACGTCCCCCAGCCGCCGTCCCCGCGCCGACACCAGGGACGCGATACAGGCGACGACCCCGAATGTCAGCAGGATCTCGATGACACCGATCCCACCCCGCACCAGAGCATGCCGGAACCGGATCGGCCCACCGTCGTCCCGCACCACCCGCAGCCCACAGGCCATCTTCCCGAGCGAGCGACCATGGCTGAGCGTCTCGACCGCGATGGGACCGCCCACCATGACCAGCACGAACGCCGCGAGAGACACCGCGAACTGGGCCGCCTCGTCCAGGGAAGCGGTGGAAGCCACCAAGGCGATGGTCACCAGCACATAGACGATCACGCCCACCAACAGATCGAGCAGCACGGCCAGCGCCCTGCTCGGCAGCCGCGCCGGACGCAGTTCCAGCGCCACCGCCTCGCCCGTCACCAGCTCACTCACGCCCGCCGCCCTTCCCCTGACCCACCCTGAGAACGGTCAGTCTGCCAAGCTGAGGGCGCATCGCGCCGCAGTACGACAAGCTGACCCCCACGACGAGTCGCCGACGAACAGCCGAGGAGCAGCCGAACCGATGGACCTCGACGTCTTCGTCTCCGCTCACCGAGCGGAGTGGGACCGCCTGGACGCCCTGCTCCGACGCCAGCGAAGGCTCACCGGCGCCGAAGCCGACGAACTCGTCGCTCTCTACCAACGTACGGCCACCCACCTCTCGCTGATCCAGTCCAGCGCCCCCGACCCGCAGCTCACCGGCCGACTCAGCCAACTCGTGGCACGCGCGCGTAGCGCCGTGACAGGCACCCGCCGCGCCTCCTGGCGCGACGTCACCCACTTCCTGGCGCACGGCTTCCCCGCGGCGGTCTACAGAGCCCGTCACTGGTGGGTTCCCACCGCGCTGATCTCCACAGCGGTGGCAGCCCTCCTGGGCTGGTGGATTGGCACCCACCCGGAGATACAGGCCACCATCGCGGCCCCGAGCGAACTGCGCGAGCTCACCCGCCCCGGCGGACAGTACGAGTCGTACTACTCGAGCCACCCCGCGGCCTCCTTCGCCGCCCAGGTCTGGACGAACAACGCGTGGGCCGCCGCACAATGCCTCATCCTCGGTGTCTTCCTCGGCCTCCCGGTCCTCTGGATCCTCTTCCAGAACATGCTCAACCTCGGCGTCGGCTTCGGCCTGATGTCCTCAGCCGGCCGCCTCGACACGTTCCTCGGTCTCGTCCTGCCTCACGGCCTGCTGGAGCTCACCGCGGTGTTCGTCGCCGCGGGCACAGGCATGCGCCTCGGCTGGACCGTCATCGACCCGGGCCCACGCACGCGACGAGCAGCCCTCGCGGAGGAAGGTCGAGCGGCCATCGGCATGGCGATCGGCCTCGCCCTGATCGTCTTCGTCTCCGGCGCCATCGAAGGCTTCGTCACCCCCTCCGGCCTGCCCACCTGGGCGCGCATCAGCATCGGAGTCATCGCCGAAGTGGCCTTCCTTGCCTACGTCTATGTCCTGGGCGGGCGCGCCGCTCGCGCCGGACACACGGGTGATGTGGACGCGGCCGAACGCAGCGCCGCCGTCCCGATGGCCGCCTGATGTGCGTACGGGGCTGCTGAGCTGCTAGTGTCCTCCTCACCCCGCAAGAGCCGTTGACACGGCGAGAGCGGGGAGGTAGATTCGAACAGTTGCCTGGAACTGGATCTGATCCGGTCGGCGACAGTGAGTGTCTGTCTGCTTCTCGAAACGCGAAATCGATTTCGAAGAAGCCCCTCCCGATGAATCGGAAACGAGCGGCCGGTCAGTCCGGCCTGAAACTTCTGATAAAGTCGGAGCCGCCGGAAAGGGAAACGCGAAAGCGGGAACCTGGAAAGCACCGAGGAAATCGGAACCGGAAACGGTCTGATAGAGTCGGAAACGCAAGACCGAAGGGAAAAGCCCGGAGGAAAGCCCGAGAGGGTGAGTACAAAGGAAGCGTCCGTTCC
>NZ_JBEAAJ010000036.1:0-1295 GCF_040446465.1 Streptomyces sp. RG80
GGGAAGGGGTTGAGGTGGCGTAGGTGGGCCTGTGCGATGGATTCGCCGGCTGTGCGGAGTCGGCGGACGGCTGCGGTGATGGGTCCGTATGTCGATCCCCAGCCCAGGACGAGGGTGTGGGCCTCGTGCGGGTCGTCGACTTCGAGGTCGGGTACGTCGATGCCGTCGATCTTGGCTTGGCGGGTGCGGACCATGAAGTCGTGGTTGGCGGGGTCGTAGGAGATGTTGCCGGTGCCGTCCTGTTTCTCGATGCCGCCGATGCGGTGTTCGAGGCCGGGGGTGCCGGGCACGGCCCAGGGGCGGGCGAGGGTGTGTGGGTCGCGTTTGTAGGGCCAGAAGACCTCGCTGCCGTCCTCCAGGGTGTGGTTGGGTCCCTGGGCGAACTGCACGGTCAGGTCCGGGAGTTCGTCGATCTCCGGGATCCGCCAGGGCTCGGAGCCGTTGGCGAGGTAGCCGTCGGACAGCAGCATCACCGGCGTGCGGTAGGTCAGCGCGATGCGGGCTGCTTCCAGTGCCGCGTCGAAGCAGTCGGCGGGCGTCCTCGGCGCTATCACCGGGACGGGGGCTTCGCCGTTGCGGCCGTACATCGCCTGGAGCAGGTCCGCCTGCTCGGTCTTGGTGGGCAGGCCGGTGGAGGGGCCGCCGCGCTGGATGTCGATCACCAGCAGGGGGAGTTCCAGGGAGACCGCCAGGCCGATCGTCTCCGACTTGAGCGCCACACCCGGGCCGGACGTCGTCGTCACCGCGAGGCTGCCGCCGAAGGCCGCGCCCAGCGCCGCTCCGATGCCGGCGATCTCGTCCTCGGCCTGGAAGGTGCGCACGCCGAAGTTCTTGTGCCGGCTCAGTTCGTGGAGGATGTCGGAGGCCGGGGTGATGGGGTAGGAGCCCAGGAACAGCGGCAGGTCCGCCTGGCGGGAGGCGGTGACCAGTCCGTAGGACAGGGCGAGGTTCCCGGAGATGTTGCGGTAGGTGCCGGTGGGGAAGGCGGTGGCGGCCGGCGCGACTTCGTAGGAGACCGCGAAGTCCTCGGTGGTCTCGCCGAAGTTCCAGCCCGCGTGGAACGCCGCCAGGTTCGCCTTCATGATCTCGGGTTTCTTGGCGAACTTGGTCTTCAGGAAGCGTTCGGTGCCCTCGGTGGGCCGGTGGTACATCCATGACAGGAGGCCGAGCGCGAACATGTTCTTGCTGCGCTCGGCCTCTTTGCGGCTGAGGTCGAATTCCTTGAGGGCCTCGACGGTCAGCGTGGTCAGAGGGACCGGATGGAGGCTGTAGCCGTCGAGGGAGCCGTCCTCCAG
>NZ_JBEAAJ010000037.1:0-1284 GCF_040446465.1 Streptomyces sp. RG80
CGGCTCGTTTGAGAGACACCCAAGTAGCACGGGGCCCGAGAAATCCCGTGTGAATCTGGCGGGACCACCCGCTAAGCCTAAATATTCCCTGGTGACCGATAGCGGATAGTACCGTGAGGGAATGGTGAAAAGTACCGCGGGAGCGGAGTGAAATAGTACCTGAAACCGTGTGCCTACAAGCCGTGGGAGCGTCGGACATCAAGCTTGCTTGATTGTCTCGTGACTGCGTGCCTTTTGAAGAATGAGCCTGCGAGTTTGCGGTGTGTTGCGAGGTTAACCCGTGTGGGGAAGCCGTAGCGAAAGCGAGTCCGAATAGGGCGATTCAGTAGCGCGCTCAAGACCCGAAGCGGAGTGATCTAGCCATGGGCAGGTTGAAGCGGAGGTAAGACTTCGTGGAGGACCGAACCCACCAGGGTTGAAAACCTGGGGGATGACCTGTGGTTAGGGGTGAAAGGCCAATCAAACTCCGTGATAGCTGGTTCTCCCCGAAATGCATTTAGGTGCAGCGTCGTGTGTTTCTTGCCGGAGGTAGAGCACTGGATAGGCGATGGGCCCTACCGGGTTACTGACCTTAGCCAAACTCCGAATGCCGGTAAGTGAGAGCACGGCAGTGAGACTGTGGGGGATAAGCTCCATGGTCGAGAGGGAAACAGCCCAGAGCATCGACTAAGGCCCCTAAGCGTACGCTAAGTGGGAAAGGATGTGGAGTCGCAGAGACAACCAGGAGGTTGGCTTAGAAGCAGCCACCCTTGAAAGAGTGCGTAATAGCTCACTGGTCTAGTGATTCCGCGCCGACAATGTAGCGGGGCTCAAGCGTACCGCCGAAGTCGTGTCATTCATACAACAGGGCCAACGCCTGTATGGATGGGTAGGGGAGCGTCGTGTGCCGGGTGAAGCCGCGCCGGAAGGCAGTGGTGGACGGTTCACGAGTGAGAATGCAGGCATGAGTAGCGATTCACACGTGAGAAACGTGTGCGCCGATTGACTAAGGGTTCCTGGGTCAAGCTGATCTGCCCAGGGTAAGTCGGGACCTAAGGCGAGGCCGACAGGCGTAGTCGATGGATAACCGGTTGATATTCCGGTACCCGCTGTGAAGCGTCAAACATCGAACCCATTAATGCTAAGGCCGTGAAGCCGTTCCGGACCCTTCGGGGAAAGGAAAGTGGTGGAGCCGCCGAACCAAGGTGGTAGTAGGTGAGTGATGGGGTGACGCAGGAAGGTAGTCCAGCCCGGGCGGTGGTTGTCCCGGGGTAAGGGTGTAGGACGGTGTGTAGGCAAATCCGC
>NZ_JBEAAJ010000038.1:0-1212 GCF_040446465.1 Streptomyces sp. RG80
GGATTCTTCGCCGAGACGGGCCTCGCTTTCGACAGACCGGACGGACCCTAATACGCCGAAGTCAGTAAGCTCACGCTCGCCGCGTGATCAACGAAGCGTGTCCACCATCACGGGGGAAGGCCCGAGTGTGTTGGTCGGTTGGTTGCCGATCGCTATCACGCTCTGGGCGTGAGCAGCGTTGTCTGCTGTGTTTCGTGGGGTGTGGGCCAGGCGGGGTCGCCGGTCAGGCGTGTGATGGCGGGGTGGATGCCGGCGGCGGCTGCGAGGTCGTAGAGCTGGTTGTGGTGGTGGAAGTTGGTGTGCTGGAACAGACGCCGGCTGCTGTAGGGATGTCCGGTGTGGTGCTGCCACGCGCGGGCTGCGATGAGTGCGGGGCGCGCCCATACGGGTATGGGATGCCAGGTCCGGTCGGGGGAGCGGTAGCGGCTGGGGTGGGGCAGGGCCAGGGCGGTCGCGTCCGGTGCAGGGTCGCCAACGACGGCACCGGCCCGCTGGCAGGATCCAAACGAGCCCGCTCGACCAACTCGGCGTGAACGCGGGAAGCGTTGCCGCCCCACAGGGCCAGCAGCGTGCGCACTTCCGGTGTCACCGTGAACCGCGCCGCAGAAACGCGGCCGTACCGGCCTTCCACTCGCGCGGCGGACAGCCATCGCCACACCGTCCGCTCGGAACGCCCCAACGCCTGTGCCACCAGGCAGACATGGGCAGACGTCAGTTCACCGCGGTCATCGAGGTCGATCAGGCGCTGCACCGCAGCGGTCCGGCCCACCTCGGCCGGCACCCTTCCCACGCGCTGCCGTGCACCTGATCCGTTGTCGGTCATGCATCAGTACTCTCACACCGCCGGCAGAGTTCTGACGGGCTTCGGCATCGCGATGACAGTAGGCAGACGCATCTGCTAGCAGTGCCCGCAGAAGAATGATCAAGAATCCTCAGCCCGGGCCCCAAACCTGATGCTGCGTCAGTATTTAGTGACGAAACGTCAACTCGCCCCGTACACACCCTACTTGCTGCGTCTTTCGGAGTTCGCGGAGCGGACTCCGTCACCGGATCGCGGAGCGATCCGGCTTCCGGGCCACGAAGTGGCCCGTGATGTTGTGTGTTGTTGTGTCGGTGGGGTCTCGTCATTGAGTTGTCAGTGCTTGGGATGGTTTTTAGGCAGGCCAGGGCGGGTTCTTGTGGCTGACTCATGATGTGGCTCGGTTGCTGTCA
>NZ_JBEAAJ010000039.1:0-1174 GCF_040446465.1 Streptomyces sp. RG80
TACTGACTTCTGCGTTTCGGGGTCTGGATTTATGTCGGGACCGGTGACACGGTCCGCCAGGGTTGCTACGCCGGAGGCATGCGGTATCCGGACGGCGGCGGGCTGACCGCCGAGCAGCGCAGGCGCCGGGAAGGGGTACGGATGCGGGCCGTTGACCTCTTCGAGGAGGGCGTGGAAGTCCCGTGCATCGCCCGGGAGTTACGGGTGAGTGAGAAGTCGGTCTATCAGTGGCGCCGCACCTGGAGGACGGGCGGCCGCGAGGCGCTGCGTTCCAGAGGCGCCTGTGGCTACGACTGTCGGCTCGGCCCCCACCTGCAGGCCAAGCTCGCGATGTGGCTGGATGAGGGGCCGGCCGCGCACGGCTGGGCGGACGACCAGGTGTGGACCGCGGCAAGGGTGCGCACGCTGATCGGGCGGAGATTCCACATCTCCTACAGCATCTCCGGGGTCACCCGGCTGCTGCACCGGATGGGCTACAGCGTGCAGATGCCCGCCCGGCCCGCCGCCGAACGCGACGAGGACGCGATCGCCGCATGGCGGGAGGCGACCTGGGAGGAGGTAAAACCCTCCGGGCGGCGACCGGCGCGTTCGTCTGCTTCGAGGACGAAGCGGGCGTGACCGGCCGTCCGCCCAAGGGCCGTACCTGGGGCAGGCGCGGTATCACCCCGAGGGTCAAGGTGTCCGGCCGCAGCCGGGGACGACTCTCGGTGGCCGGGCTGCTGTGCTTCCGGCCGGGCCTGCCCGCCCGTCTGTGTTACCGGCTGCGTCGGCACACCGGTCGCAAGGGCGAGCGCCGCTCGCTCGGCGAGAGCGACTACATCCACCTGCTCGACGGCGCTCACCAACTGCTGAGGGCCCCGCTGATCGTGGTGTGGGACCGGCTGAGCACCCACATCTCGAAGACGATGAAGGCACTCGTTGCCGAGCGGGACTGGCTGACCGTGGTCCTGCTGCCCGGGTATGCGCCCGACCTCAACCCGGTTGAGGGCCTGTGGGCGCATATCAAGCGGAGTCTGGCCAACCTGGCCGCCCGCACCCTCAGCGAGTTGGAGACTCTGCTCCGCAGGCGGCTCAAGGCGCTGCAGTACCGGCACTGCATCCTCGACGGATTCTTCGCCGAGACGGGCCTCGCTTTCGACAGACCGGACGGACCCTAATACGCCGAAGTCAGTAA
>NZ_JBEAAJ010000004.1:0-752014 GCF_040446465.1 Streptomyces sp. RG80
GTTGTGCTCGACGGCGGGCCAGAACTGCGGGTTGTTGGTGAACAGTTCCCGGAAGTTGTCCAGCCCCACCCAGTGGATGGAGTCGAAGCCGATGCCGTCCCAGGTGGTGAAGGCCAGCGCGATCGACGCGAGGGCCGTCACCCAGACCAGGACGACATGCAGGATCGTCGGCAGGGTCGCCATCAGGCCCAGGGTGAGCCGGTCGCGACGGGTCAGGAGCCGGCGGTGCCCGGTGGGCACCTTGCGCGGGGCAGCGCCCGAAGGCGGCGCGACGGGCGCCGCCTTCGGGGACTCGGTGGTGTCGGTGGTCATGTCGCTGCCGATCACGAGGACGCGAAGATGGTCTTCTTCTGGCGCTCGATCGACGAGAGCAGACTGTCGATCCCCTTGGGGTCGCGGATGAACTTCTGGAGCGCGGGCTGCATCACCGTCGAGGTGAAGTCCGGGCGGCTGTCGCGGTCCATGAACTGCGTCAGGTGCTTGGCGCCGGAGATCATCTCGTACGCCTTCTTCTGGAGGGCGCTGTACGAGGAGGTGTCGGCGTTGGACGCGGCCGCGACGACGTTCGGGTCGGACTTGAGGTAGATCTGCTCGGCGGCCGGGGTGCCCAGGTACTCCAGCAGCTTGACCGCGCCGGCCTTGTTCTTCGGGGCCTTGGAGAGCATGAAGCCGTCGGTCGGGGCCTCGACGGTGTCCTGGCCGAACTCGGGGGTGATCTCCGGGAAGGCGAAGAAGTCGAGGTCCTCGCGGTCGGCCTCGTTGGTGAACTGCTGGCCCACGAAGGTGCCCAGCAGGTACATGCCGGCCTTCTTCGACACCAGGGTCTGCGCGGCGTCCTGCCAGGTGCGGCCGACGGCGCCGTCCTGGTGGTAGGGGAGGATCTCGGCCCACAGGTCGAAGGCCTTGCGCACCTTGGCGTCGGTCCAGGAGGCCTTGCCGGCCATCAGCTCGACGTGGAAGTCGTAGCCGTTGGCACGGAAGTTGATCTGGTCGAAGGTGCCGAGCGCGGGCCAGGCGTCCTTGTCACCGAAGGCGATCGGGACGAGCCCGTCCTTCTTCATCTGCTTGCACAGGGCGACCAGCTGGTCCCACGTGGTGGGAACCTCGTAGCCCTTCTCCGCGAAGACGCTCTTGCGGTAGAAGAGCGCCCACGGGTACGTGTACAGCGGCACGAAGTAGTACTTGCCGTCCGCGCCCTTGCTGAGCGCCTTCATCGCGTCGGGGAAGTTGCCCCCGATGGTCTTCCACACGTCGTCGATCGGCGTGGCCAGTCCCTTGCCCGCGAAGAACTGCATGCGGTACCCGGCGAACCAGTTGAACACGTCGTCCGGCGTGCCCTGCAGATACGAGTTGATCTGCTCCTGGAAGGTGTTGTGGTCCTTGGTGTTCACGTCGACCGTGATCCCGGACTGCTTCTTGTAGGCGGCGTAGATGTCCGCGAACGCCTTCTTCGGCACCGCGTCGGACGCGTTCGAACCGACGGTGACGGTCTTCGGGTCGGCCGAGGTGCCGCTGCCGCCACAGGCGCTCAGCAGGGGGATGCCGGCACCGAGAACGGCGGCGCCGCCGATGCCGCGCAGGACGGAACGGCGGCTGGCGGAGGGGAGGGAGAAGTCGGGCATGAACGGCTCCTGAAGGCAGGGTTCGGCCAGGCGGGGAGTGTGTCAAAGTCCGTCGTAACCGATCAGAAATCAACTTGACCGAACACGGTGGCGTAATGACAGCCGCATGTCCTGTCATTGGTCAAGAGATGACGGTCACCTTTGTGGAAACGTGACCGACACATCCAAGATCGTGTTGATCGTCCGAATAGCCTTCGACCCGTCGAACAAGTAGCGATCGTTTCCGGCCACGTCACACGGACGGCCCCACACCCTCGCCGGGGGTATGGGGCCGTCTGAGTGTTGGATTTAGTGGATCTCGACCGTCTTCGTCTCGGTGACCTGGTCGATCTCGGAGACCCGGATCGTCACCTTCATCTCCCAGGTGCCGGCGAGGGGCAGGTCGAGGTCGTCGGTGCCCCAGTAGCCGCCGCGGTCGGTGAGCTTGGCGTCGAGGGGCCCGATGTCCTGGGAGGCCAGGGTGAACGAGAGCCTGACCTCGGGGACGATGGCGAACCCGCCCTGGGCGTCGAGGACCACCGCCTCGACCGTGTTCCGGCCGACCCGCCCGGCGTCCAGGGTGATCTGCACCTGGCCGCGCGCGCCGCCGACCTCGAACGGGACGTAGCTCACGGAGGCGACCGGCAGCCCGGCGGCCGCGGGGCTCTTGGCGGCCTCCTCCTCCGCCCGGCCCGGCAGGGTCCCGGTGAGCACGGTCGTGATCACCAGCACGATCACCCCCACGGTGACCTCGGCGAGGACGGACCGCCGCAGCCCCCGCCGGTCCGGCACCACCGGTTCCGGCTCCGGCTCCGACTCGGACGGCTCGTCGGGCAGCGCCGGCCCGCCCACCGGCTCCGGCACCCGCTCCGGTACGACGGTCCGGGCGCCGGCCGTCGCCAGCCGTACCGTCCACAGCCGCGAGAACCCGGCCGCCGTCAGCAGCACGACCACCGCGATGAGCTTGACGACCAGAAGCCGGCCGTACGTCGTGTCGGTGAGCGCGGACCAGGAGCCGAGGCCGCGCCAGGACTGGTAGACGCCGGTGACGGCCAGGACGGTCACGGAGGCGAAGGCCAGCTTGGAGAAGCGGGCGACCGTGGCCGGCTCCAGGACCGCGGCCCGGGACAGAGTGACGACCAGGGCCGTGAGCCCGCCCAGCCAGGCCGCCATCGCCAGGACGTGCAGCACCGAGGAGGCCATCGCCACGGGCACCTGGATGCCCGCGGAGGCGTGTTCGCCGGCGGCCCAGGTCAGGGCGAGGCCGAGGGCGAGGGCGGCGCCGGCCGCGTAGGAGGACCGGCGGCGCCGGAACAGCCGTAGGAGGAAGACCGCGGTCAGGGCGAGGAGCGCCAGCCGGGCCAGCAGGACCAGGCCCGGGCGGCTCGTCGCCGTCCGTTCGAAGGCGGCGGCGTCGAAGGCCGTCGCGGGGCCCGTACCGGTCTCGTAGGGCGCCCGGAGCACGAACAGTGCGACCGTGGCGCCGAGCAGCGTCCACCAGCCCACACGCAGCAGCCTGGGCAGGATGTTGGCGTCCGCCGGGCGGCACACCGCGAGGAACACGGCCGTGCCGATCAGCAGCGCCACGGCGAGATAGGCCAGATAGCGGGCGATGTTGTAGAGGCCGGCCGTCGCCGGGTTCTCCACGGGCCCCGCGTCCACGGTCACGGCCGTCGCCGAGGGCTCGCCGATGGAGAACGTGAACGCCCCCGACACCGGATGGCTGTCCGCCGAGACGACCCGCCAGGCCACCGTGAAGGTGCCCTCGCCGAGCCCGTCGGCGGGCAGTGCCACCCGGGCGGTGTCGGAGCGTCCCGGCACGTGGTCGGCCTCCCCCGTGCGCACCCGCTCGTTCTTGGGGCTCAGCACGCGGAAGGAGTCGTCGAGCAGACCGACGGACTCCGTGAACGTCAGGGTGATGTGACCGGGTGCGGACTTGAGGACGACCCCGTCCTCGGGGTCGCTGGAGCGGAGAGCGGCGTGGGCCGACGCGGATCCGGCGCCGCCGAAGAGGAGCAGGACCAGCACGGTGCCGACCAGCACCAGGCCTTGAACTCGACGCCGTCGTCGTCCACCGTCACGCTCCATGTCAGTTCCTCAACCCTGGGCTCGCCTCCGGGAGAGGTACGGACGCGGGCGCCGGAACACTCACCACGTGGGCCGCGCGGACATTCCGCCGTCGACGACCAGGTCCTGCCCGGTGAGCCATGAGGCGAGCGGTGAGGCGAGGAACACACAGGCGTCGCCGATGTCCCGCGGGCTGCCGAGGCGTCCCAGGGGCGCCTTGTCCCGCCACCGCCCGACGCCGTCCGGCCAGTCCTCGGCGAGCCCCTCCCGGTCGATGAGCCCGGGCGAGACGCTGTTCACGCGGATGCCGCGAGGGCCGTATTCCAGTGCCGCCGACCGGGCGTGCATCACCACGGCCGCCTTGGACGCGCAGTAGTGGGCGTGCCCGGCGGCCGGGGCGTGCGCCTCGACGGAGGCGATGTGCGTGACGGATCCGCCCGCCATCACCTCGGCCGCCGCCTGCGTACAGGCGAAGACGCTCGTCAGGTTGGTGTCGACGACCTCCCGCCACTCACCGGCCGTCATCCCGGGCAGCGGCCGCACGGGCTGCACCCCCGCGTTGTTGACCAGCGCGGTCAGCCCACCACCCCACGCGGACGCCTCCCGCACCAGCTCCCGGCAGGCGTCCTCGTCCGCGAGATCCGCTTGCAGTACGACGGCCCGGGCGCCCGACTCCCGCACGCGGGAGGCCACTTCCTCCGCCGCCTCCACCGACGTACGGCAGTGCAGGGCGACCGCCGCCGCCCCCTGCTCGGCGAACCGCAGCGCGATCCCCCGCCCGATGCCGCCGCCCGCGCCCGTGACGAGGGCGACCTGTCCTTCGAGGAGTCTCATGGCCGGCACGGTCCCGCGATCCGGTCGGCCTCGGCGGGGTGCTGTGCCTTCCCGGGGGACGCCCCCCGGACCCCCGGCAGAAAAGCAGGTCCGCGAGCACCACCCGTGCGAGCATCGCGAAGCGAACCCACGCGACACGCCCTCGACGCACTGCCCCGCCCGACACCACCATCCACGCCCCTGGCCAGGGCCACCCGTCCTTGGAGAAGTCTCATGGTCGGCACAGTCCCGCGATCCGGTCGGCCTCGGCGGGGTAGCGCGCCGCGAGCGTCTCGAACTCCCCGTGCTCGTAGCCCTCGTAGGTGAATCCGGGGGCCATCGTGCAGCCGAAGAAGGTCCAGTCACCGCGCGGTCTCGCGCCCATCCAGGTGCCGCCGGGGACGGTCAGCTGGAGGTGCTGGCCGGCGAGGACGTCCGGGCCGAGGACGGGGGTGGCGGAGGTGCCGTCCGGGGCCAGGAGGAGCAGGTCCAGGGGGTCGCCGAGGTAGAAGTGCCAGACCTCGTCGCTGGGCAGCCGGTGCAGGGCGGAGAAGTCGCCGGAGGCGAGCAGGGCGACTATGGCCGAGCCCTCCGGCCGGCCGTCCGCGCGCTCGGGGCCCGCCCAGGTACGGCGGAACAGGCCCCCCTCGCGCGGAATCGGCTCCAGTCCGTAATGGGCGACGAGGTCTTCTGGGGTCACCCCGGGAAGGCTACCTCCCGGGTCAGGAAGGCCAGTTGGGCGTGCTTCTCGGGCAGGTACACGTCCGGGATGTCGATCTCCGGCAGCACGACCCGCTCGCCGGCCACGAACCCCTGCCGCAGGAAGCGGGCGATGGCCTTCTCGTTGCGGACGTCGGGGTCGACCACGACCCGCTCGTGGTCCTTGAGGATGTAGTTCGCGACAGCGCCGAGCAGCGCCGACGACCAGCCGTCCCGGGCGCCGCCCGCCCCGGCGGGCGCGAGCAGCAGATGGATGCCGATGTCGCCGGGCTCGACCTCGTAGCACTCGCCGACCCGGTCGGCCTTCGGCTCATAGGTCTGGAGCAGTCCGGCCGGTTCGCCGTCCTTCTCCAGGAGGTAGGCGTGGTGGGTGTCGAGGGTGTCCAGGTGGGCGTAGATCTCGGCCACCTGGTCGCGGGTGAGGCCGTTCATGCCCCAGAACGCGGCGCGTTCCTCGCTGACCCAGCCGTGCAGCACCTCGGCGTCGGCCTGCGGGTCGAGCGTGCGCACCCGGACGGTGCCGAAGCCGGCGACCTCCTGCTCATGGACGTAAAGGTCAGACATCGCTCTCCTTGCTGAGCTGTTCGAAGTCGGTGACGACCGGGACGAGGTCGCCCACCAGCCACAGGGGCAGTTGATCGCGGTGATGCGGTGAGCCCGGCACCCCCGAGGCGCCGAACGGCACCACCCAGCGGCTGTCCTCACGCCGGGCCAGGTCCCACACGTAACGGGCGGCGGGACCGCGCGCGGCCAGGTCGGTCAGACCGGGGACGGCCGAGGTGCACAGCACACAGTCGTGGTCGCCGGACAGCCCGGGCCCGGGGTGCTCCCCGGCCGCCGGGTCCGGCAACGCCCGCCAGGCGAACAGGCGGTGGGTCTCGCCCCAGGTCTCGGCGGGCTTGCCGGCGGCCACCTGCTCGAGGGCCGCGCGGATCTCGGCGGGGCGGTCGACGCCGTACAACTCCTCGGCGCGCAGCAGGTGTTCCAGGGCGTAGCCGATCCGCGGGACCAGGCCGAGCCAGGGGAGGAGGACCTCGGGGTAGGCGGGCGGCGTGGTCAGCGCGGCGAAGGCGGGGTGCGCGGCGAGACGGCGTACGACCGCGCCGCGCACCGCCGAGTAGAGGGCGGCGTCGGTGCTGTCCGCGTCCATGCGGCGGTTCCAGCGCAGCAGGGTGTCCCTGAGCCGGGCGGCCTCGGGGGTCAGGCCTTCCAGGGCGGCGAGGTGGTCCAGCAGGGGCCCGGCGGAGGCGAGGTGGGTGTCCATGTGGATCGCGGGCATGTCGTCCGCGGACCACTTCTCCTTCTCCGCGAGCAGGGCGGCGATACGGTCGGCGCGGTGCGGCGGGGCGAACTCGACGCCGAGCGGGGCGGCCGGGCCCCGCTGGTTGGCCATCACGGCGACACCGTCGGTGAGCCCGGCATGGGCCAGGTCGTGCCAGCCCTCCCACTCGTGCCCGGGCTGCCAGGCGGGGACGATCCGGGTGCGGTTGGCCTCGGACCGCAGCGGCACCCGACCCGCGACCCGGTGCAGCAGCCCGCCCTCGGTGTCGGCGGCCTGCACGACGTTGACCGGTTCGGCCCAGGCGTCGAAGGCCCGGTCCACGTCGGCTACCCGGCGGGCCCGCAGCAGCGGGAGCAGGGTGCCGAAGCCCAGGTCGGCCGTCACACGGGGCGGGATGCGCAGGCTGAGGGCGAGCGGGGTGCCGTCGTCGAGGCCCTCGGGTCCGCCGGCGATCACCGGGCCCCGCTCGGTCTCGATGATCTCGACCTCGACCGGCTCCTCCCCCGCCACCTCGACGGTCTCGGTGTGCCGGGAGGCGCGCGCCCAACTCCCGTCGGGGCCAAGGGCCTCGACACCGGCGCCGGTCCTGCGCAGCCGCTCCTCGTAGAGGTCCTGGTAGTCGGCCATGGCGTTGGTGATGGCCCAGGCGACCGTGCCGGTGTGGCCGAAGTGGGCGATGCCGGGGACGCCGGGGACGGCGAGGCCGACGACGTCGAACTCCGGGCAGGAGAGGTGGATCTGCTGGTAGACGCCGGGGTCCTCGATGAAGCGGTGCGGATCGCCGGCGATGACGGCGTGCCCGGTGACGGTCCGTTCCCCGGCCACCAGCCAGCCGTTGCTGCCGGAGGTGCCGGGGCCGTCGATGGCGAAGAGCCCGACGGCCTCCTCGCCGAGGTGCTTGACGGCCTGCTCGCGCCAGAGCTTGGCGGGGAAGCCGGCGAACAGGATGTGGGTGGCGAGCCAGACGCCGAGCGGGGTCCAGGGCTCCCAGTGACCGGGGGTGCCGAGCGGCAGGGTGGCCTCGCCGAGGCCTTCGTTGACCCCGTCGACGTACGCCCGTACCCAGTCGGCGGTCTCCGGGTCCGTTCTCTCCAGGTTCGCGAAGCAGCGTCTCGCGGTGTCGTCGAGGCGGGCCCGTCTGATGAAGCGGTCCCAGGGCAGGGCGTCCACACCGAGGAGGGCGGCCGAGGTGCCGCGGGCCCGGTGCCGCTCGACCTCCAGCTGCCAGGCCCGGTCACGGGCGGTGACCCGGCCCTGGGCACGGGCGAGTTCGCGCACGCTGTCGGCACGCAGATGCGGGACACCCCAGGCATCCCGGTAGATCTCGGCGCTCACTCTGGGTCTCTCCTGTGCTTTAGGTTAGGCTCACCTAAGTAATCGGTGGTGAAAGCGTACGCGAGAGGTGAAGACACGATGGCGCAGGGGCACGGCTGGGAGGGCGCGGTCCTCAGACTGCTGCGGGCGAAGGACTACGTCTTCACCGTCACCGGCGCCGAGGACGTCACCGCGAGCTACCGCCGCGTGCACCTCACCGACGGCGGCATGCTGGCCGCGACCGGCGTCCACCCCACGATGTGGGTCCGCCTATGGTTCTCCCACGCGGGCAAACCGCACCAGCGGGCGTACACCCTGGTCGACCCGGACCCCGCGACCGGCACCTTCAGCCTGGAGTTCGCCCTCCACGAGGGGGTGGCCAGCGACTGGGCACGCACGGCGAAGCCCGGCGACACCGTCGAGGCCACGGTCCACGGCACCGGCTTCGAGAACCCCGACCCGGCACCGACGCGCGTCTTCGCGATCGGCGACCCGGCGTCCCTGCCCGCCATCAACTCCCTGCTGGACGCCCTGGACTCGTCCCCCGCGACCATCTGGTTCGAGGGCCCCACCGCCGGCCTCCCCTTCCGCACCGACCCCACCCGCCACGACCTCCGCGAGTCCACCGCCCTGGTCGACGAGGTCAAACGAGACCTCCCCGACCTCCTGCGGACCCACCCGGACGCATACGTCTGGATCGCCTGCGACACCGCGACGACCCGCACCCTCGCCGCATACGTCCGCAAGGACCTCGGCGTCCCCAAGGACCGGATGCACGCACTGGGGTACTGGCGGGCCGCCTGACGTACAACCGTTCGTGGGGCTCGTGTGTCATGCGGGACGTCTGTTGTCTCCACCCGCATCGAGGAGTCCCGTTGCGCAGAGCTGTCACCGCGGCCACCGTGCTCGCCGCGGCCACCGCCGTCACCCTCACCCCGGTGACGTCGTCCGCCGCTGCCCCGTACAAGGGCGCCAACACGGCCGCCGTGCAGGACGACTTCAACGGTGACGGGTACCGGGACCTGGCGGTCGGGGCGCCGAACGCGGCCAACGGCACAGTGGAGGAGGCCGGTTCGGTCGTCGTGCTGTACGGCTCGAAGTCCTCGGTGAGCGCCACCCGCCGGACCGTCATCACCCAGGCGACCGCAGGCGTCCCCGGCGACCCGGAGAAGTGGGACGAGTTCGGCAGGACCGTGACCAGCGCCGACCTCGACCGGGACGGTTACGCCGACCTGATCGTCGGCACCCCGCACGAGGACGTCGGCGGCGCCGAGGCGCGGGGCGCCGTGACCGTCGTGTGGGGCGGACCGAACGGGCTGAAGGGCGGTGCGAGCATCGCCCCGCCGGCCGGCTTCGGCGAGGACAGGACGTATTGCCGCTTCGGCATGTCCGTGGCCGCCGGTGACACGAACGGCGACGGCGCCCCCGAACTCGGCATCGGCTCCGGCTGCAGCGCGGCTTCCTACAGCGGCCCCTTCACCCGCGCCGGCAAGCCCGCCGCGCAGTACCTGGAGTGGCGTGAGAACGCCCGCGGCGTGGTGATGGGCGACGTCGACGGCGACGGCAGGGCCGAGCGCTTCTACCTCGCCGGCCCGACCGACGGCGACATCCGCGGACCGGTGACCCTCGACGCGGGCGCACCGGACCCCGAGAACTACTCGGCCAACCAGGGCATCGAACTCCCCTACGCCGACGGCCACGCCGGCCAGATCGGCGACGTGAACGGCGACGGCTACGGTGACCTCGTCACCGGCGTCTCGGGCGACGAGTCCCACTTCAACGAGCCCGGCGCCGCCCGCAAGGGCGGCGAGATCCAGGTGCTCTACGGCAGCGCCCAGGGCATCACCGCCGACCAGCGCCCCAAGGTCTTCCACCAGGACACCGCGGGGGTGCCGGGCACCGCGGAGTGGGGTGACTGGTTCGGCCAGTCGCTGAGCGTCGGGGACGTGAACGGCGACAGGTACGCCGACGTCCTCGTCGGCTCCCCCTACGAGGCCGTGGGCGCCCGCGAGGCCGCCGGTACGGCCGTCCTGCTGCGCGGCTCGGCCGCAGGCCTCACCACGGCCAAGGCCGCCGGATACACCCAGGACACGGCGGGTGTGCCCGGCACCGTCGAGAAGGGCGACCAGTTCGGGGCGGCCGTCCACCTCGCCGACCTCACCGGGGACGGCAAGGCCGAGACGATCGTCGGGGCACCCACCGAGAACAGCGACGGCTGCCTGTGGATCGCCCGCGGCTCGGCGTCCGGCCCCGTCCTGGCCGGCTCGGTGAACCTGTGCGGCAAGAGCGCCGGGATCACCCCGCGCGGTGTGAAGGGCTACTTCGGCGCGGCCCTGACCAGTCCCCACGTGGAGATGTGAGCGCACCGGGGGCATGATCGGGGTCATGGACGTCACCCTTCACCTCGCCCAGGACCCCGAGGCCGACGAGCTGCTCGGGCGCTCCCCGCTCGCCGCGCTGGTCGGAATGCTGCTGGACCAGCAGGTCCCGATGGAGTGGGCGTTCAAGGGACCCCGCACCATCGCGGACCGGCTCGGCGCGGACGACCTGGACGCGCACGAGATCGCCGCACAGGACCCGGAGGCCTTCGCGGGCCTGCTCTCGGAGAAGCCCGCGGTGCACCGCTACCCCGGCTCCATGGCCAAGCGGATCCAGCAGCTGTGCCAGTACCTCGTCGAGCACTACGACGGCAGCGCCGAGCTCGTCTGGAAGGGCGTCGACGACGGGCGCGAGCTGCTCAAGCGCCTGGAGGCGCTGCCCGGCTTCGGCAAGCAGAAGGCGCAGATCTTCCTGGCCCTGCTGGGCAAGCAGCTCGATGTACGGCCCAAGGGCTGGCGGGAGGCCGCGGGCGCGTACGGCGAGGCCGAGTCCTTCCGGTCCGTCGCCGACATCACGGGCCCGGAGTCGCTGACGAAGGTACGGGCGCACAAGCAGGAGATGAAGGCGGCGGCGAAGGCCGCGAAGGCGGGCGGCAAGTAAGCCGTTCGGCCCGTCCCACCTCGCGGGGCCGTCGTACGCGGTCCCAGCATGGACCATGACCGAGGCACCGCGCGGCTCCACCTGGGGGCCCGAGTACGACGACCGCAAGGTCCACGCGCAGCAGCGCGTCCATGAGCCCGAGCCGCCCTTCGAGGGACCCCTGCACGCCCTGTCCAGGGCGGCCTGGCAGGTGGTCCTGGTCACCGGCCTCGCCTCCCTCGTCCTGGGCGTCCTCGTCCTGGTCTGGCCGGGCTCCACGCTGCTCGCCACCGGCATCCTGTTCGGCGTCTATCTCGTCGTCAGCGGCGTCTTCCAGCTGGTCTCGGCGTTCGGCACGCACAAGACCACCGGGTTGCGCGTACTCGCCTTCATCAGCGGGGCCCTGTCGATCCTGCTGGGCCTGTTCTGCTTCCGCGGCCCCATGCAGTCGATCCTGCTGCTCGCCCTGTGGATCGGCATCGGCTGGCTGATCCGCGGCATCACCCAGACCCTGGCCGCCGCCTCCGACCCGTCGATGCCCGCCCGCGGCTGGCAGATCTTCCTCGGGGTCGTCACGTTCGTCGGCGGGATCGTGCTGATCGACTCGCCCTTCGAGTCGGTCGCCGTCCTCACCGTGGTCGGCGGGATCTGGCTGGTCGCCGTGGGCGTCGTCGAGATCGTCACCGCCCTGCGAATGCGCGGACGGGCCGCACAGGTGCCCCGCACGGTGTGAGTAACCCGTGCGAGCGGATCTGACGGACGACGCGATGAACCTCGTACTCCCCGGGGCAGACCAGCAATCATGAGCAGCACCAGAACCTGGCTCCGCGCCTTCGTCCTGCTGCTCGCGCTGCTCGTGCCGGGCGCCCACGCCGGGGCGCACGCCGCCACCGCCGTCACACCGCTCGTCTCCGCGGAGTTCGTCGAGTACGACGTCCTCGGCACGGCCCTGCGGCCACCGGCGCGCAGCGCCCTCCGCCCCGCCGCACCCCTGCGCCCGGCACCCCACCCCCGACCGGCGTCCCGCGTCCCGGCCGGCCCGGCCTTCCCGGCGCCGCCGCACCCGTCGTACGCCCCGCACACCCCGCGCTCGGTGGTCCTGCGCTGCTGACCGGGCCTTGCACACGAGGCCGTTTCAGCAACGAACGCGAGGAGTACGACCACCATGCCCATCGACCCGTACGCCGTCCTGCGCGCCCTGCTGCGCGCCGAGGCCGCCCGCAACGCGCCCAAGCCGCAGGTCACCACGGAACATAAGCCGCCGGCCAAGGAGGTCAAGCGCGGCTGATCCCGGGGCGGAGGCGGGGCCCTACGGGGTCATCGCCTCCGCCGTGCCGTTCCGAAGATCGAGCGGCTGATCTCACGGCCGATCTGCGTCCCCAGCGACCGGGCGAGGGACTTGAACACCCCACTGCCGGCGACCTGTTCGACCACCGAGGGCTGTTCCTTCGCCTTCGGCTTCGGCTTCGCCTCCTTGGGCGGGGCCGTCATCTCGTCCGGGCCCTTCGCCCCGCGCGACGCGTTCAGCTTCTCGTACGCCGACTCCCGGTCCACAGCCTGTGCGTATCGCCCGTGCAGCGGCGAGGCCTTGACCGCGCTGTCGAGGACAGCGGGGTCGACCGGGCCCATCAGGGACTCCGGGGCCCGCAGCCGGGTCGCGGCGACGGGCGTCGGGGCGCCCTTCTCGCTGAGCACGGTGACCACGGCCTCCCCCGTCCCGAGCCCGGTGAGCAGCTCCTCCAGGTCGTACGCCGAGTTCGGGAAGGTCTTCACCGTCGCCTTCAGCGCCTTCTGGTCATCCGGGGTGAAGGCCCTGAGCGCGTGCTGGACGCGGTTGCCGAGCTGGGCGAGGACGTCGGCGGGTACGTCCTTCGGGGTCTGCGTCACGAAGAAGACGCCGACCCCTTTCGAGCGAATCAGCCGCACGGTCTGTGTGATCGAGTCCAGGAACGCCTTCGAGGCGTCGTTGAAGAGCAGGTGCGCCTCGTCGAAGAAGAAGACGAGCCTGGGCTTGTCGGCGTCGCCGACCTCCGGCAGATCGTGGAACAGATCCGCCAGCAGCCACATCAGGAACGTCGAGAACAGCTGCGGTCTGTCCTGCACGGCGGGCAGTTCGAGCACGGAGACCATGCCGCGCCCGTCCTCGGCCGTACGCAGCAGCTCCTTCGTGTCGAACTCCGGCTCCCCGAAGAAGTCGGCCATGCCCTGCGCCTCGAAGGCGGTCAGGGAGCGCAGGATCACCCCGGCCGTGGCGGTCGAGAGCCCGCCGATGCTCTTCAGCTCCGGCTTCCCCTCGTCCGAGGTCAGGAAGGTGACGACCGCCCTGAGGTCCTTGAGGTCGACGAGTTCGAGGCCCTTGCTGTCGGCGTAGTGGAAGACCAGGCCGAGGGACTGCTCCTGGGTCTGGTTGAGCCGGAGCACCTTCGACAGCAGCAGCGGGCCGAAGTCGGTGACGGTGGCCCGTACGGG
The DNA here is from genome assembly GCF_040446465.1 of Streptomyces sp. RG80. NCBI lineage: Bacteria > Bacillati > Actinomycetota > Actinomycetes > Kitasatosporales > Streptomycetaceae > Streptomyces > Streptomyces sp. RG80. The sequence continues at coordinate 13,225 of NZ_JBEAAJ010000004.1, forward strand.
AACGCCGTGGCCGATGCCGCCGAGGGCGTAGAACTCGGCCGGGAAGCCGGTCGCGGTCCACCGCTGGTGGACGTCGGCGGCACGGGCCTTGATTCTGTCGTTCGTGGTACCGGGGGCCGAAATACCGGACACGTCCCCCTTGATGTCCGCGAGGAAGACGGGCACCCCCTGCGCCGAGAGCTGCTCGGCGATCAGCTGGAGCGTCTTGGTCTTGCCGGTGCCGGTGGCGCCCGCGACCAGTCCGTGCCGGTTCAGCATCGGGAGCGGGATCCTGACCTGTGCGTCCGGCAGACACACCCCGTCCCACAGGAGGGCGCCGAGATCGAGGGCGGGCCCGGTGAAGGCGTACCCGGCGGCGATCTCCAGAGCCTCCTTCGGGAGGGCCGGGGCACTGCCCGGGGCCTCGGGAGCGGCGGCCTGCGGCATGGTCTCGCTGTCACTCATCTCAGGCACCTGTTCCGGTTTGCCCCCTATTACGGCATCTTTTCCAGCATCACACTCCGTCGCCATGGCTGCGCCCGGAAGGTCTTGACCGGTAGGCTTTCCGTGTGATCTTCAAGCGCATCGGAAACGGCCGGCCATACCCCGACCATGGCCGGGAAAGCACCCGGCAGTGGGCGGACGTCGCGCCGCGCCCGGTCCGCCTCGATCAGCTGGTGACGACCAAGGGCCAGCTCGACCTGGAAACCCTGCTCGCCGAGGACTCCACGTTCTACGGCGACCTCTTCGCGCACGTCGTGAAGTGGCAGGGCGACCTGTACCTCGAGGACGGCCTCCACCGCGCGGTACGAGCGGCGCTCCAGCAGCGCCAGGTGCTCCACGCGCGTGTGCTGGAACTGGACTGAGCGGCGGATTTGTAAAGGGTTGGCCCTTTCGGGTTCACCTGACCCGAATCCAATGATCATTTAGTAGGCATCACCGCCCGGGCGCACTACGCTGCGCCCATGAGCATGCTGACTCCCCCAGGCATGGGCGGCAAATACCGGATCACGGGGGACAAGTACCCGCGCATGCGACGACCCCGGCGGCGTGGCCGACTCGTGGTCGCGCTGGTGGGCTCGGTCGCCGCCCTCGGTCTGGTCGGCTGGGGCACGCTGCAGCTCATCGACGTCTTCACCGGCAACGGCGACGAGGCCTCGGCGGCCGGCCCCACGGCGGACTGCGCGACCAAGGCGTCCCCGTCGGCCTCGGCCTCGGCGTCCACCGCCGCGTATCCCAAGCCGGCCCGGATCACCGTCAACGTCTTCAACGCCACGCCGCGCGCGGGGCTCGCCAAGAAGACCGCCGACGAGCTGAAGAAGCGCGGCTTCAAGATCGGCGACGTGGGCAACGCGAGCGCCGAGTTCGACAAGAAGGTCAAGGGCACGGGGCTGCTGCTCGGCCCCACGTCCGCCGTGAGCACCTCGCTGCCGGTCCTCGGCACGCAGCTCGCCGGCGCGGAGGCCCGCCCCGACGGCCGCAAGGGCACCGACGTGGACCTGATCATCGGCACCGGGTTCAAGTCCCTCACGCCGAAGGCGGCGGCGGACAAGGCGCTGGCCGCGCTGGGGAAGCCGCAGCCGACGCCCAGCAGTTCGAAGAAGGCCTGCTGAGGCGCGCCCCAAAGGGGCGCGGGGAACTGCGCGACCAGCCACATCGAGCCGGCAGTCGCGCTGGTTCCGCACCCCTACGGCGAAACGGCGTCCTTACTCCGCAGCTCCGTAAAGACGATCGCCCGCGTCCCCCAGCCCCGGCACGATGTACCCGTGGTCGTTGAGGTGGTCGTCGACGGCCGCCGTCACGACGGTGACCGGCGTCCCCGCCAGCTCGCGCTCCATCAGCTCCACACCCTCCGGCGCGGCGAGCAGCACGACCGCGGTCACATCGTCCGCGCCGCGCTTGATGAGCTCGCGGATCGCCGCGACCAGCGTGCCGCCCGTGGCCAGCATCGGGTCGAGGACATACACCTGGCGGCCGGAGAGGTCCTCCGGCATACGCGTGGCGTACGTGGACGCCTCCAGCGTCTCCTCGTTGCGGATCATGCCCAGGAAGCCCACCTCGGCGGTCGGCAGCAGCCGGACCATGCCGTCGAGCATGCCGAGGCCGGCCCGCAGGATCGGCACCACCAGGGGGCGCGGGTAGGAGAGCTTGACGCCGGTCGTGGTGGTGACCGGGGTCGTGATGTCGACCGCCTCGGTGCGCACGTCCCGCGTGGCCTCGTAGGCGAGCAGGGTGACCAGCTCGTCGGCCAGCCGGCGGAAGGTCGCGGAGTCGGTGCGCTGGTCGCGCAGCGTGGTGAGCTTGTGAGCGACCAGGGGGTGGTCGACGACATGGAGACGCATGTCCACAACATTAACCGGGCCCACCGCCCCCGGCGTCCCGTGCGGCGCCAAACCCCAAGTCACCCGTCCGCTGGCATCAAACCCCCCGTCGGAGGGAAAGTGGGAGGGACGCAACGGGGTGGTGAGCAGATGCCGAACCAGGAGTCACGCGAGTCCTACGAGGACACCGCACGGCAGGAGACCGACGCCGAGCGCCGACGGCGCCGGGCCCAGTTCCTGCGCGACCTCGCCGAGGCCCGTGAGCTGCGGGACCGCGTCCAGCCCCGGCGCGCCAAGACGGCCCGGCTGCGCCACGCGATGCGCATGCGCACCTTCCGCTGGTAGGCCGACCCGCCCTCTTCGGGCTCCCGCGTACGTTCTCACCGCCCCGGCCGCGTACGATCCCGCTGGTGGACGATCAAAACGGGCGGACACAGGGTGCCGAAGACGTCCCCTGAACGCTCCGTTTCTGCCACGATTCCGAGTGGGCGGGGCTCGGAGCCAATGCCTTACCGCCCACAACCTCCGCCGGGGGGACCCCCAACCGGCACGCCTATGACCAGTGGGAGAGTCACGGTGTACTTCGCCGCACTGCTCGCGCGCACCGAAGACGGGTGGGAAGCGAGCGACAAAGAGCTCGACGACGTGGAGACCCTGTCGGATCTGGCCGACCTGGCCCGTGAAGCCTCACCCGAGGACGACACGGTGCTGGTGCTGATCGAGCAGGAGGACGCCTGGTTCGGCGTCGTCCGCATCGACGGCGAGGAAGACCCACGCATCTACGTCTCGGACGCCGCCGCCGCTGCCCGCAGCAGTTACGGCGAGATCCTGCTCACCGACGAACTGCTCGGAAGAGAGCCCGGGGACGACGAGACCGACCTGGACGCCCTCGACCTCGACGGCACCGAGGACGGTGAGGACGAGGAGGACGACGACGGCACCGAGGGCGGCGGCTCCGCCGAGGCCGTGCCGCACGGTCCGGTGGGCGACCCCGGGATCCTCGACGACCTGGGCGTCAGCGAGAAGGAGCTGAAGTCCCTGTCGGAGGACGCGCTCGGCGAGATCGCCGAGGCCCTGGGCGCCTCGGAGGTCCTGGAGACCGTCCGCTGACCGTGCACACCACCGAGGGTCCCCCGGACCCGGTACGCGACCGTTGGCGGGCCGCGATGCGGCTCGCCCTGGACGAGGCCGGACGGGCCGGTCCGGACGTCCCCGTGGGGGCCGTCGTACTGGCCCCGGACGGCACCACCGTGCTCGGCGCCGGGCACAACGAACGCGAGGCGGTCGGCGACCCGACCGCCCACGCGGAGGTTCTCGCCGTCCGGCGGGCCGCCGCGGAACTCGGCGAGTGGCGGCTGACCGGCTGCACGCTCGTCGTCACCCTGGAGCCCTGCACGATGTGCGCGGGAGCCCTGGTGCAGTCCCGTGTGGACCGGGTCGTCTACGGCGCCCGCGACGACAAGGCCGGTGCGGCCGGCTCCCTGTGGGACGTCGTACGCGACCGGCGCCTCAACCACCGTCCCGAGGTGATCGGGGGCGTGCTGGCCGAGGAGTGCGCGGCCCTGCTCACGGCCTTCTTCCGATCCCGGTAATACCGATTTCAGAGCACGCCCCACCTTGCTGTAATGTCTCCCTCGGTAGCGTGTCCGAGCGGCCGAAGGAGCTCGCCTCGAAAGCGAGTGTGGCGCAAGTCACCGAGGGTTCAAATCCCTCCGCTACCGCAGGTAGACGAAGGGTCCGGCTCAATGAGCCGGACCCTTCGCGCATCTCCGTCTCAGTTTCCGTCTCAGTTAGTCGCCCGGAAGCAAAAAATTAAGCTGTCGAGGCATCCAGCCGCCCTCTACTCTGCTCGCGTGGATCGTGACTGGATGCGGCAACGCCTGGAGGCGTTCGACGCGCTCGTGACCAAGTACCTGACAGCGAGGGGACCAACCTCATACGTCCTCTCCTCCGACCGCCCGCAGCCGGTCAACCCTGAAGTTCGCGTACTCCGGACTGAGATGTTCAAAGCGGAGCCCACGATCAGGAAGATCCTCAGTTGTCTCGATCCTGAGCTTACGAAGGACATCGATCTCGAACGTTCGAGCGGGCAGCACGTAGCCAGGAACCAAGTTCGCCGGGCCCTTGGAATGCTCGACGACATGGACGAGTGGGCAACGCGTCTGACGCCAGACGCTCCCGCACTTTCCGCCGACCAGTTCCACCCATGGGTGTGGGACGCTGCTCGCACCCTGTGGGAGTCCGCGCACTATCGAGCTGCCGTTCACGCCGCCGCTACGTCGATCAATGCCCACCTACAGACCAAAGTGGGTCGCCGTGATCTGGCGGACGCCAAGCTCGTTCAGGAGGCTCTGAGTGACAAGCCACCCGAGCCAGGCAAACCCCGACTTCGGATTCCGGGTGATCAAACAGATCCAGGCGTCCTGACACGGCAGCGTGGCGCCCTGCAGCTCGGTCAAGGGGCCTACTTCGCGCTCCGAAACCCTGCCGCCCACGAAACAGGCGACTTGGGAGAGCAAGAGGCATTGGAGCAGTTGGCCACGTTCAGCGTGGTTGCGCGGCTCATCGATCAGTGCCAGGTCGTGACGTAAACGGATGGGGGCAGATCAAGAGACCTGCCCCCATTGCTTCAGCCTGCCGGTGCGAACACCCCGGCGGCTCCGTCGTCGTCATCGGTCGGCCCGTGCGCGGCAGGCTTCCAGATGAGTCCGTCGACCTGTCGAGCGACATCGTTCCGGACCGAGTCCACCATGTGCTGGTACCGCGCGGCCATGGCCGTGGTGGACCATCCCATGAGCCCCATCACAGCCCGCTCCGAGACTCCGAGGATCAGCAGGACCGTGGCGGCGGTGTGCCGAGCGTCGTGCAGTCGGCCGTCCCGGACCTTCGCATCTTCGAGCAACTCCTTCCAGTCGTCGTAGTCCGTACGCGGTGACGTCCCCTTGCCAGTCGGCGTAGCGAACAACCATCCCTCGTCGACCCAGTCGTCTCCAGCCGACGCCCGTTCGGCATCCTGCTTGGTCCGGTGGGCCCGCAGCAGATCCACAAGTTGTGCAGGGAGTCCGACCGCGCGGCGCCCCGCACGAGACTTCGTGTCGGCAGTCTCGGGGTTCGTCCGCAGACGCTGCGGGCAGTAACCCGCCTGCCTGCCACAGGAGTCACCGCACCCATGGGCATAGCGCGGGCGGCGGCGACTCCGACGGACCATCAGGATGCCCCGGCCAAGGTCCACATCGGCCCACTTGAGGCCCAGCGCCTCCCCCTGCCTTAGACCGAGGGCGAGCGCCACGGCCCAGCGCGCGGAGTTCCGGTGGTTGTCCGCCGTCTGCAGGAGCCGCTGCACCTCTTCCACGGTGTACGGCTCCACTTCCTCTTCCCGGACGCGGGGCGCCTTGGCGAGTTGGACGGGGTTCCGTCCGAGGTGGCCGCGCCGTACCGCCTCGTTCAGCGCGGTGCGGAAGGTCCGGTGGATCTGGTGAATCGTCCCTGCCTTACGGCCGTCGGCATGCATGTTCCCGTAGAAGCGCTCGATGTGCTCCGGCCTGAGCTTGTCGAGCCGGTGGGCGCCAAGTGCCGGGATCAGGTGCTTTCGCACGGCCACGCCGTAACCGACCATGGTGTTCTCGTTCACCGCGAGCGGCGCGATGGTGTCGACCCAGTGGGTCAACCAGGTCTTGACTGTCCAGGGCTTTCCGGGCTTGGCCAGGGTCTTGGCCTCACGCTGCTTCTCCAGTTCGCGGACGGCGGCCGTGACTTCGGCGCGTGTCTTGCGTTCGACGTGCCGGCGGTCGGGCCGTCCGTCGTCGCGGATGCCGACGGTCACGCGGCCGTGCCACTTGCCGTCGCTCCCTTCGTAGATCGAGCTGCGACCGTTGGGCTGCCGGGTGCGCTTCTTGTCTTCCGCCACGGGCGGTCTCCTTTGAGTGAAACGACCGGAGCGCCACCCCGGTATGGGTGGCGCTCCGGCGAGCGAGGTGGATCAGACTGCGTGCTGCTGAGTGCGGAGCCGTGCGAGGTAGGCGGCGGGGGCATCGGCGGGGACGCGTCGAAGTCCACCGATCAGGTGGGACTCCAGCTCGCCGGAACGAATGAGGGCGTAACAGGTGGTCCTGCCGACGCGGAGTCGGCGAGCGGCTTCCTCGACTTTCAGAAACACGAGGGTGGGGTCCGTGCTCTCGTCGAGCCGGACTGCGTCCACGCCAGCGATGCTCATGCGGATCTCCTCGGGGCAGTCCTTCGGGGGGCCTCTCTGAGGGGCGCTACTTCCGCTACCGCCGCTACCGCGCAGGTCAGGGGCCTGCTGGAGGTAGCGGGAAGGGGTAGCGGTAGCGGATGGGTAGCGGGGCGGTAGCGGCAACCGGCCCCGGTTGCCGCTACCGCGTTGTTGCTGGTCAGGCCGCGTTTTCGGTGCCGGGTAGCGGAGGTAGCGGACTTTCCGGGGGTGGGGGGCAGTAGCGCGCCCACGCGTCCCAGAGATCGGCTGCGTGGTAGCCCTTGAGGACGCTTCCGGCGGTCTTGATGTTGCGGGAGGCGATCGGCTCGTTGTCGGCCGTCATGTACTCCGCGAGCATCTTGGACAGGCGCCGGTTGTCGAACGGCTTGCCGTGCAGGTCGGCCCAGGGGGCGTCATCAAGGGCGTTGAGCCGGTCCAGGATGGCCACGGTGGGCAGGCGGTCGATGCCGACCAAGACGTGATCACGCAGATCGGTCAGCAACCGGACCCCGAGACTGCCCTTGTCGTTGGACTTGGACGCGGTCACCAGCGTCACGCACGCGGCGCGGGCCCGCTCGGGCCAGTCACCGCCTACTGCGTCGGCGATGGCCAGCAGGGGTTCCCACACGTCTGCCGGCCGGTCGGTGACCCCGTCGGGCATCTCCGGCCACGCGCCCATGACGAACCCTCGGGCGTGTTCGGCCCATTGGGCGAGCCGGTCTCGCAGCTTGTGCCCCTGCGTTTCGTGGAGTCGGGCGCGGAAGGCTTCCACGCGTTCGTTGCGGGCTCGTCGGCGCATGCGGATGACGACGGACCGGGTCATGATCGTGTCGGGCAGGTTGCCGAGTCCTGCGACGGCGACCGCGCAGTAGGAGGGGAAGGCTTGCACCGTCTGGTTGCCGCCGTCGCCGATGCACCGGTAGGTGACCCCGGTCCGGCGGTGACCAGCGTTGAGGAAGCCGCGTAGTTCCTCGTTGTCGCCTGCCTTGGGTCCGAAGACCGTGTCGATCTCGTCGAACAGGATCGTGGGCCGTCCGTTGGGGTTGGACACCGACCGGAACAGGGCGGCGGCGGAGGCGTTCACGGCCGTCATGGGCGCGGGGACGAGGGTTTCCACGACCTCCAGCGCGCGGGACTTGCCCGAGCCCGGTTCCGGGGAGAGGAACGCCAGGCGGGGTGTGGAGTCGAAGCAGTCCAGCAGGTGGGCGTGGGCGTCCCACAGCGCCACGGCGACGTAGGCAGCTTCGTGGGGGAAGACGTTGAAGCGACGGTGGAAGGCTTCCACCTCGTGAAGCAGCTCGGCCCCGTCAATGGTGGAGGTCATGCGGCGGCCCTTCCTTCCTGTGCGGGGGTGGTGCCGTGCGGGCAGACACCGACGCGGACGCGGGTGGTGAGTTCGATGACGGACGACTTGCCACGGGCGCGTTCGTGGTGCCCGCAGGAACACAGCCAGTCCGCGACCGGCGGGCTGGTGAACTGGACCTGGAGACCCGGCCAGATGCCGGTGACGATGACCGTGTCCGGGTCAGAACGAAGAGCAGCAGAAAGGACGCCCTCACGGGCGACGACCTTCGGCACGCCCACGACCGGTGCGGGCGAGGCAAGTTCGGCGACCGGCCCCCCACTCGCCGGGGGTTGGCCTTCCAAGGGGGAGGAGCCGGGGGCGTTCATACCGCCTCCCGGGGCCGGGCCTTGCGGATGGAGCTGTCCAGGGCACTGCGGATCGTGGCGCGGCACTCGGCAGCGGTGAGTCCCCGCTCCACTCCCGCCCCTTGGAAGGCCTCCTCCACCACGTGTCGGGGAATGTCGCCCCACGCCACGAAGCGCCCCACCTTGAAGGCGCACCGGTTGAGCGTGGTGTTGCGCTGCTTGTCCGGCGCTGCGGACACGACGGCGCACTCTGCTTCCAGCGCGGACAGGGCCGCACGGCCAGCATCGACCGCAGGAGGCTTCAGCGGCCCCGCAGAGCGCACGGGGACGGGTTGCAGGATGGCTTGTAGCCATTCGGGGAGCGGAGCCACTACAGAGCTGCTGACGGCTTCGTACGTTCCGATGTCGTTGGTGCTGCCCGCAGCGACGACGTAGCCGCCCCATGCCCGTGTGTCGACCAACTCGCCAATGGTTCCTGCGGTGTTGGCCAGCCAAACACCGTTGGGGGCGGTGAAGTACAGGTGCGTCCCGCCACTCGCAGTCCGCACCCGGTAGGTGGCGGGGACGGCGTGCCCGGCGCGCTCGCAGAGCGCCCCGAAGGTCGCCGCGCCGCAAGGCGCGTCCGAACTGCCCTTGTCCTTGGGCATGTCGAGGTCGATGACCACCAGTCCGGAGGTGCCGGTGGCGATGCCGACGTTGAACGGCGCCTGTGACCACGCCGCTTGGATGCGGTCGGGGTCGGTGGTGGCGCGCTGCTCCCACTTCCGGTGCCCGCCCGTGCACTCGCCGGTGCGGGTGCAGGACTTCTCGCCGTGCAGGGCGGGCCGCTTGGTGCCGGGACGGAGAGGGAAGACGTGCCAGCCGCGTGCGGCGGCATCCAGCGCGGCGCGCAGCAGCGCTAAGCGGGGGTCTTGGGTCATGCTGGAGGTCTCCAGTTCCTTGATGGGTGACTGGCTGACAAGGGCGGCCCCGGACTTTGGCGAGACGGGGGCCGCCCTTGGCGTAACTACTGCTGGTTGTTGGTCTTGGCCCAGATGCCGCGCGTGGTGGTGGACACGGTGCGCTGGTCCTGGTGGACGGGCCCGATGTAGTGGTGGTGAACGTCCGGCGCCGGTTTGGCCCGCGCGGCGAGCCGGGCGAGGGCGAGCACGAGAGCAGTCGGCGCGCCGAAGACGAGCCCGCACACGATGGGGTCGGCGAACTGGGACACGTACATGAGCACCGCGGCGGTGCCGCCGACCATGGCGGTGGTGGTGCCGCCGGCAAGCATGAGGACGCTCGCGTCGGTGGCGCCCTGACTCATCGGGGGCCGTCCGGGCTGGGCGACGGGCGGGGCGTCGCCGCGAGTGGGAAGCGGGGTGTGGTCGCGGTAGGCGGTGGGCCGGTAGGCATCGTCGATGATCCGACGGGCCTCGGCCTTGGCCTGGATCTCGCTCAATCCGGCGGTCGTGGGGGCGGGTTGGGGGGTGGTGTCGGGGTGCATGCGGAATCCCTTCCGAAACGGGGTCAGGGAGGCGGAGGCACCCCCTTGGGGGTGCGCTGTGGAGGGGGTTTTCGGGGTCTGACCTGGCGTGCCTCCCTGCCTCCCTGAACGATCATTCGTGCAGGTCAAGGCCAGGGAGGCGGGTCAGGGAGGCGGTCAGGGAGGTCTCCCTGCCTCCCTGACCCGGCACACGTTGGCTCCCTGCCGTCAGGAGGCAGAAGCGGAACCCTCGTCGTCGCGGTTGGCGAGGGCGCGGGCGAGCCGGTCGCGGCTGACGACCATGACCCCGTCGGACTTGTAGGCGATGTCCGGCCCGTCCGGCGCAGCGTCGTCGAGGACGCGCTTGAGGTCGTTGAACGACCAGTCGCCGTAGGCGTCTTCGTCCAGGATCGCGAGCCGGTGCAACACGTCCTTGGTCCGCACCCTCGCCGCGTCGCCGACCACGCGCACGATGTCGGCGAGCCGGTCACGCTCCTCGCCCCGCTCGATGACGGTGAGGGTGGCGACGCCGTCGCGCAGGGCCTTGGCGCGGGCGGTGATGGCCTTGGCCGCGTCGTCGTCGACGTAGTGCGTGCGCACCGTGATGGATGCCTGTCCGGCCGGGATCTCGATCCCGGAGGAGGCCACGACCAGCGTTCCCTGATCCAGACCCGGACGCAGCAGGTTCGGCGCGGCGCCGCCGTCGACGGCCTTGTCACCGAGCGCCATGCGGGCCTGAGACTCCGTGCCCAGGGCGAGGGAGGCACGGGTGTGGGCGCCCTCGCGGACCAGCTTGGGCAGGTTCTCGTTGGTCGGGTCCTGGGTGCCCTGCCACATCAGCACGTTCACGGCACGGCCCTGGTTGTGGATTTTGCGGACGGCCATGAAATAGCGGGAGTTGGCCTTGGAGCCGCCGTAGGGGCGCTTCTCGTCGTCCTTGGCCGGGCACATGAACGCCACCTGCGCCTCGTCCACCAGCACGATCAGCGCCGGGAACTGCGTTCCCGGCGGGGCCTGGATGCGGCGGTTCATCTCCGACACGGCGCCCTCGACCATCTCGGTCACCTGGACCACGTGCTCATCGGTGGGCCCCTGGATCAGGGTGGCGGCCACGCCGTCGAACATGTTCCAGTCGCCGACGCCCTTGAGGTCCCCGATCAAGAACTGCACCGACTTGTCCAGGGCGAGCCAGAGGGCGAGGGAGCGCAGGGCGACGGTCTTGCCCTGGTTCGACAGACCGGTGATGAGCAAGTGGCGCTGATACAGGCTGAGCAGGGCGGCATCCCCGCGCAGGTCCTGCCCCCAGGGGGCACGGCCCTTGGCGTAGTCGGCGGTCATCGTCTCGTCCGTCACCAGCGGCGAGGGACCGATCGGCTCGTCCAGCGCGCCGGAGTCGGCGATCCACAGCCGCACCGTGCGGGCTGCCGGCGGCAGGGTGATGAACACCTCGTGCTCGTGCCGGGTCAGGTTCTCCGCCAGCTTGCGGCGCCGGGTCTGCACCTCGTTCGTCGACACCCCCGACGGGAGCGTGACGTCGACTTCGACCCCGCATCCGGCGATGGTGATCGGGCCGAGCATGGACGCGCCCGCATCCCCCATCTCCTTGATGGCGGTGCGCATCGCCGGTATCCCCAGGTCGCGCAGGGCCTTGACGACGATGGACGGGGTGATCGGCTCGCCCTCGCCGGAACGGATGCTGGCGGGCAGTGCCCACTGCGGGGCAGCCTGCTGGTGACGGCCCACGCCCCACATGCCCAGCAGCGCGAACAGCGGGCCGAGGATCAGGGCCGGACCCCAGACGATCTGCACGATCCGGATCAGCAGGCCGAGGAAGTCGACGGTGGCCGCGAGCGGGGTGACGACGTCGGCGGCATCCTTGTTGTTGATCGCCATCACGATGCCGAGCGCGACCAAAACGCCGATGCTCATCCCGGTGCCCACGGCCACGCCCTTGGCGATGTCGACGGGCGTGTGAAGCAGGTCCATGCGGCGGCGGTGGCGGGCCTCACGGAAGCGCTGGAGACGCTCCTCCCACTCCTCCGCCAACTCCGTATTGCCCGCGGCTTCGGCGGCGCGGAGCATGCGCTCATAGCGGGAGCCTGTCTTGCCGTCCCAGGCCCGACGGGCCACGATCCGGCCCCCGTTGACCGTGTAGAGGCTGTGCCGGGCCATCGCGCGGGCGACGGTCGTGGTCCGCTCGTGCGTGGCCAGCGACCGGACCGCACGGCCCGAGCGGACCCACAACGGCACCAGCGGCGCGTCCGGGGTGTCGGGCACGGCGGCCAGCGGGATCGGCGGCGTGCCGTGGCCCTCGGGGTCAGGGGTGGGGTCCTTGTAGAGGTGAACGACGTTCTCAGACATGCTGGAACTGCTCCTGACTGCCCCAACAGGGGCGGGAGTTGAGGGATGCTCCGGGGTGGCCGGTCCTGGCAGACGAGGGCCACCCCGGGGCAGCAGACGGTGAGCCCTGCTCACCGGGACTTCTAGGACGCCCGGGTCGGGCAGCCGTTGTGCAGGTGGTCCAGGCACGGCTTGCAGTCCTCGCGCGGCTTGAGGCGGCGGTGGATGCTGCGGTCGTGGGCGTGCTGCCAGCACTGCGGGCACTCGCCCGCAGGGGTCGGCTTCACCACAGCCACCCCCCGGCGGACTTCTTCGCGGCCTTGGCGGTCGCGGCCTCGGTCTCGATGCGCTTGCGCTCCATCTGCAACGCGAGCAGCTCAGCGGTCAGCCGGGACAGGGCCGACTGCCACGCCGACTCAAGGTTCCGTTCCGCGCGCCCGGTGCTCTTGCCGCGGGTGACCTTGTAGCCGCCGCCGACCAGGGCGCGGGCGATCTGGCCCCGCTCGGAGCTGGTCAGCGGCCACATCTCCTCGTTGTGGACCGCTTCGATCTTGCGCTGGGTGGCCTGGATTTCCTTGTCCAGGCGCCGGGTGTCGGGCTTGGCCATGGTCAACCCCTCCTGGGGGACGTGTCGTTGAGGCTGGCGTGCAGGACGGCGGGTGTCGTCATGTCATGCACCAGCCGGAGTCACAGCCGGTGTCGGTGTCGTCGAACGGCAGCGTGTCCACGCCGTCGGGGATCGCGTCGGCCAGCGGCCGGAGCAGGCGGGTGAGGTACACGTGGTCTTTGCCGAGCAGGTCGCGGCGTCGGTTGAGGAGCGCTTCCAGGTCGCAGGCTTTGGCGAACAGCTCCGGCTCGTCGCGGCGCATGTCGTGCCAGTTCTCCGGCCGGTGGAACGGGCAGAACCAGCACGCCGACTTCGGCGGCACCGGCAACCCCACGCTGCGCAGGATGCGCGGGCAGTCGGCCCGGCGGATGCCGCGTTCGAGCAGCGGGTATTCGATCTGCTCGTACGGCTCGCAGCGCCGCTTGTTCGCCCGGCCGATCTCGTCCAGGCTGATCCCGATCCCGACCGTGGCCGGGTTATCCCGGGACGCGCCGCGCCGCTTCAGCTCCTTACCGATGACCTTGATTTTGAAGTCGCCGGTGCAGGCCCGGGTGCCCGGCGCCCCACTCGGGGACAGCCGCACCGGGATCGGCAGCGACCGCGAGCCCTCCCGGGTGATGCGCCCGTAGAGGGTCTCGGGCGTCTTGTCGCGGCGGACCCGGCCGACGGTGACCAGCTCCAACCCGTGGGCTTCGGCGAACGGGCGCGCGTACTGCTCGACATAGCGCAGGGTGGCGGGCTTCTCGGAGTCGTCACCGACGTTGGCGAAGATGAACGTCTTGTAGTCCAACTCCCCCAGCGCGGCCAGCGCCAGGGCGGTCGTCGACTGCACCCCGCCACCGAAGCTGAACGCCTTCACCGGCCTGGTCTCGATGCTGCTCATGCGGTCACCTGCTTTCCGGTGGCCCGCTCGGCAAGGAGCGCATCGCGCAGCATCCGGGCGTTCGCGGGCGAGGTGCGGATGGTGCGGCGGATGCCCTCGGCGGTCACCTTCGCGTCCGGCAGGCCAGCCGTCGCCTTGCGTGCCTGAGCCAGCAGCTGATCGGGCGTGCGCTTGGTACGGGGCGATCGGGCAGCGTCGGGCACCCGACCGGTCACCCCGCGCGGCGGAGTCGATCCCGCCGGCACACTCCCCCGTACCGGCGCGGCGATCGGCGCCGGGGTCGGGGTCGGGGCGGGGATGGCGGGCATCGGCTTGAGCGGGAGGATCGACTTGCCCGCATCGATCGCGACCGGTTCCGGCACCGCAAGACGGGTCAGCGTCACGGCCGGGGCCGGGGTCGATTTCCCCAGGTCAGCCATAGACCGTTTCCTGACGGTCTCGGTCGATTCCTCCGCATTCGTGATGGCGGCCGGAATCGGGGTGGGGCGGTGGTGCAGCACCTTCGCGACGAGGTCGGAGCCGAAGTAGATCGACCCGACCGGCAGCGAGGTGGCCAGCAGGACCAGGGCCCAGTTGGCGGGGTCCCAGTCGGCGAGCCGTCCCCAGTCGACCGTGCGGCCGTGCAGCTGAGGGACCAGGCCGTGCACGTAGTTGAGGACTAGGGAAGCGGCCGTGTAGGTGCCCAGCACGCGCAGCGCGAACTTGCGGTCACCATCGGCCAGGACCAGAGTGGCGACGAGGGCGAGGGCCATCAGGCCGTCGACCACGAACGGATAGAGGGTGGCGGCGGTGTCGTCCGCGCCGATCGCGCCTGCGATGTCGCGCAGCGCGTTCCACGAGACGCGAAACGCCATGCCGACCACGCCAACCAGGGCGAGCACGAGGGCCGCGCGGCCCTTGCGGGGCAGGTTCATCGGGCACCGCCCCTCAAGGTCCAGCCGTGCAGCGCCCAACCGGTGAACTGCGTGAAGCAGGCTCCGGCGGTGGCGTACCGCCAGGACGGCTCACCGGTCACGCACATCAGGGACAGGCAGGCCGCGGTGGCGGCGATGCCGAGCACGATCAGGGCCAGGGCGAGGCCGCGCGGAGAGGTGTTCTGCGTCATGCCGCACCCCCCGAGACGCCCGTGACGGGCTGGTTGGCGAGGGCGCGGCGAGCGGCCAGCAGACGCCGACGGGCCCGCCGGATGCGCTGGGTGTCCACCTCGGTCGGGGTGCGGTCAAGGGTGATGATCTGCGCGTCGATCAGGTCGACGTCCGCCAGGATGACGGGCATCTCCCGCTCGATCGCGTCCAGCTCCGCGTTCGTCGGCTCGACATAGTCGGCGAAGTCGGTAACAGCGTCCTGAACAGTGACGATGGTGCTCATGGGTCGTGGTCTCCCTGGTAGGTGGAAACGGCCCGAACAGCACCCCCGGAGCTGCAACTCCGGGGGTGCGCGCCGTTGAGGGTGGGGGTCAGTCGGTGAGGGTGACGCCGGTGCCGGGGCGGCTCTGACGCGTCAGTTCCTGGCGGATCGCGGTCAACGCGTCGGCCCTGCTCACCGGGTAGTCGAAGTGCGCGGTGTCACTGACCTGCTCCCGCTTGCCGGTGCTCAGGTCCGTGACGGTGGCGGTGAAGCGGTAACTGCGCTTCATATGCGTTGTCCCTTCGGGTCCATGGCGGCATGACGTGCTGCGCTCGCCGTTCGTGCGGCGGACGGAGCGCCCCGGGCGAGATCCGATCTCGCGCCCTCGCGGCTGAATGCCGGGGCGACGTGCATGTCTCCTTTGGGGTGCCGCACCCGTATCAGGTAGTGCGGCTGACCCCGTTGTAGGCGTATGGAGACGCGACCTTTCGGTCAGCCCTTCCGAATGACCAGGGTCGGAGGCGCCCTCGGCCCGCTCTGTCCCGGGCCCCTTGACCTCGAACGGGCCCTAGATCAGGGCGCATTGAGGTCCGGCACCCACCGTCCGGTTAGACCGTCCGGCGGGCACATCCCTAAGGTTCCCTAGGGTTCCCTGCGGTGTCAAGCGGTAAGGTAGGGAACCTCAGGGAAGTGACGACAGGGAGCAGGCGAAATGGCAGGCCAGGCCGACAACCGGGCGCCGTACGCGAAAATTGCCGCCCACTACACAGAGCTGATTTCGTCTGGTCAGCTGGAGCCAGGCACGCTCTTGCCCAGCATCAAGAACCTCGCTGAAGAGTGGAAAGTCAGCACCGCGACAGCCGAAAAGGCTCTGCGCAAGCTGCGCAACGAGGGACTTGTACGAGGTATCCACGGGATCGGGACTGAGGTTCTGGACCAACCGGGTCCGATGTCTTCAGGCTCCCAGCGCCAGGACCGTGGACGACGTACCGGATCCAGTTGGGGGGCGGGCGAAAGGTCAGACTCCCACCAAGCGGCCGTGGTGCCCGCGCCCCCGGAAGTAGCCCAAGCGTTGGACTTGAAGCCCGGCTCCGACGTGATTCGCCGGAGCCGCGTGTACCGGGACCGGCACGGCATCGTCGCCCACAGCACGTCATGGATTCCTGCGCGGTACGGGAAGATGATCCCCCAACTGGCGGAGAGCGAGCGACTGACAGGGGGAACATCCCTCCAGCTCATCGCCAAAGCGACCGGCCACCCGATCAGTCACCGCGTCGACACCGCCTCTGCGAACCTGCTCACGCCCGAGTACGCCCGACTCCTGGAACTGGACCCCAAGAACCCACCGACGGAACCAGTGGTCGTGATGACAGCGAAGTTCGTCGACAGTGAGGGCAACGTCGTGGAATTCGGCGTGGACCTCGGAGGCCCTGGCCGCACATGGCGTACCGAATCGGAGGTCTCGCCATGACGGTGGTGGACGACACGCTCGCGAGCGTGCTCGAAGACCGCCTAGGGTCACTAGTCGCGGCCCGGAGGGATGGCACAATCACGCCCGAAGCCGAAGCGGAGATGGCTGCCATCTCCATGACCATGACGAGACCGATGTCACCACGTCCACCGTTCTGCGTCCTGATGGCCGGGCTGCCCGGCTCCGGCAAGACCACGCTGTCCCGCACGCTCACCGCTCGCGGGTTCATACGGCTGTGCCCGGACGAAGAGATGTACCGCCGGCATGGCGTCTATGGGGTGGACTTCCCCCGAGGCATCTTCCCCACCCTTGAGCGACCGGTCCTAGAGGACGTGGCCGTCGAGCTCACCGACCACCTCAAGGCGGGGCACGACGTCGTCGTTGATCACGGCTTTTGGACCCCCGAGGATCGGGCTCACTGGCGGGCCATCGCCACCGACGTCGGCGCCACCCCCGTGCTCGTCTATCTCGCGGCAAGCCACGACGAGCTGTGGGCGAGGATCAGCAAGCGCAACGATTTTCACGCGAACGATCCCAACTCGATCTACTTCTCTGAGAGTGACCTCCAGCGGTACCGGACTCGGTTCTTTCCCCCGGGGGAGGACGAACCGCACCTCTTGTATGAGGGCGACCCGACGGTCGTGGTTGCGGCCTTGGACGCTCATGGATGAGGGGTTGGCAGCACTGCTGGCAGGGGCTGGAGCGTTGATAGGCGCACTGCTGGGGGCCGTGGCCTCGTATAGAGGCGCGAAGATCGGAGCGGAGCGGGCCCTGGAAGCGACCCTTGCTCAAGTTGAGCGACAGGCACTCGCCGAACATGCGCATTGGGCCCGCGAGCACCGCAGGACTGCCTGGATAGAGGCACTAGACGCGGCCGCCATCGCCGTCAGAACCATCGACGAAATGGCAGCTCACTGTCGCCGCGGGGAGGGTATACCCAGAGAGCTTCCAGCGCGTGCACGGGACTCTGCCACGGTGCTGTCGCGGGGCGCTATTCACTTGAGCGTCTGGGGACCGGAAGCAGGCGCAGACGCTTGCGTCGACCTGCACGGCCGAATCTTCGAGCAGTTCATGGCAGTCCTTGGCTGGGCCCGGGCTATCGCATCATCTGGCGATCCAGAAGCCGCCGCACTCGCGTACGAGGAGGCTGACGCCGCGCGACTCGACGAGTACACCACCTTCCTGCACCTCGCCAAGGCGGCATTGCGAGACGGGGCGGCAACCAGCTGAGCGCATCCCGGCCTGCGCGGCCGTCTCAGTTTCCGTCTCATTCACCCCCGTGCGGGGCCGTTCATACCGGTGCACGCGTCGGGCGCGAGTACCGGAATGAACGAGGCTGAACAGCCCTGGATCATGCTCTGACCAGCACGAACAGACCTCGAAAGCGAGTGTGGCGCAAGTCACCGAGGGTTCAAATCCCTCCGCTACCGCTTGAGAAGGGCCCCGTCGTCAGACGGGGCCCTTCGTGCGTGGATCCTCCCGTGGATCCTCAAGTGCGCTCACGGGGTCGGCAACGGGCCTGGGCCCGCGGGTCGTTGGTCCTTAAATAGGACAGGAAGTTACACTCGCCGCCGGCACAGGAGTCCCAACAGGCACGACAGTCACGGGGGAGGCCGCGGTGGCGGTGAATTCTAAGAAGGCCGCTGTGTACGTGGTCGTGGTCTTCGTGCTGTACGTGATCATCACGGACCCGGCCAAGGCGGCGGACTACGTCCAGATAGGGTTCGAGGGCATATCGGACGCCGCCAAGGCCATCGGTGACTTCTTCACGTGGCTCGCCGACGGGGCGCAGAACTAGGAGCGCACATGATCCGCCACCTCGTCCTCTTCAAGCTCAACGAGGGCGTCCAGCGCGACGACCCGAGGGTCGTGAAGGGCGTCGAGGCCTTCCGCGCGCTCGACGGGAAGATCGAGGAGATCCGGTTCTGGGAGCTGGGCTGGAACCTCAGCGACCGCCCCATCGCCTACGACTTCGCCATCAACTCGGGGTTCGAGGACGCGGACGCGCTGCGTCGGTACGTGGAGCACCCGGAGCACCAGGCGGGAGTGGCGCTCTGGAAGGAGTTCGCCACCTGGGTGATCGCGGACTACGCGTACTGAGCCTCACCCCTTCGCACGCCCCTCGCCAGGAACGGCGGGGGGCGTTATTGCGTCTTATGCCCCAACTCTTCCCTCAACACGGTGTTATGCGGTGCTTGCACACAGTGCACATGTCTTGTGATGCTATGACCGCTTTTGACGGATGAGTTGACCGATGCAGACCGATGAAGACCGATGAAGAGGTGGCGTTGACCGTGTCGGCCAGTACTGCGCCGCCTCAGGAAGAGGCGCCCGCCCAGACCCCCGCGCCCCTCCAGCCCCCGGCGCCCGCCACCCCCCAGCGCAGCCGCGGCGCCGACACCCGGGCCCTCACCCAGGTGCTCTTCGCCCAGCTCAAGGAGGTCCAGCCGGGCACGCCGGAGCACAACCGGGTGCGCGCGGCGCTGATCGAGGCGAACCTCCCGCTCGTGCGCTACGCGGCCGCCCGCTTCCGCTCCCGCAACGAGCCGATGGAGGACGTCATCCAGGTCGGCACCATCGGGCTGATCAACGCGATCGACCGGTTCGACCCGGACCGGGGCGTGCAGTTCCCGACGTTCGCCATGCCGACCGTCATCGGGGAGATCAAGCGGTACTTCCGGGACAACGTACGGACCGTCCATGTCCCGCGCCGGCTCCACGAGCTGTGGGTCCAGGTCAACAGCGCCACCGAGGATCTGACGACCGCCTTCGGGCGCACCCCGACCACCGCCGAGATCGCCGAGCGGCTGCGCATCGGCGAGGACGAGGTGCTGTCCTGCATCGAGGCCGGGCGCTCGTACCACGCCACCTCGTTGGAGGCCGCCCAGGAGGGCGACGGACTGCCCGGACTGCTGGACCGGCTCGGCTACGAGGACCCGGCCCTGGACGGCGTGGAGCACCGGGATCTCGTACGGCATCTGCTGGTCCAACTGCCCGAGCGGGAGCAGCGAATCCTCCTTCTTCGCTACTACAGCAATCTCACCCAGTCGCAAATCAGCGCGGAACTCGGTGTCTCCCAGATGCATGTCTCCCGGCTACTCGCGCGTAGCTTCCAGCGGCTGCGGTCCGCCAATCGGATCGACGCATAGTCAGGCGTAAGTCAGGCGCATAGCCGGATGCATAAGGGGCGCACGGTCGCACGTTCCGGAACGCCGCAGTTCGCAAGCAGGATCGAGGCGTAACCGGCGCGAGCTAATCGCTCACCTGCGCCGTTCCCGACAGTTCTCGGCCGAAAAACCGTCAGACCCCCTTTATCCAGGGCGTATTCGCGTCTCGCATGTCGACATGTCACTACAGCGTGTTGCCGACATGTGACATTCTGCGGGAAGAGCGTTTGCCGGGGCTCCGGCTCCGGTATTCAGGTGAAGGCTGGCGTTCCTCCCGGAGCGTTCGCCGCGACCGTCCCGCGACCCAAAGGGGGTGGCATGTCCGCAGACCAGGGCAGCTCGAAGGTGCTCACGCTCACCAAGAGCGAGGCTGCGCCCGCGCTTGACGACAACACGGCTGTCGAGGCCGTAGAGGCCCCGGCCCTCCCGGCGACCTCGGGCGCCATCGACACCCGGACCCTGTCCCGCTCCCTCTTCCTGCGGCTCGCCGCCCTCGACGAGAACAGCCCCGAGCGTGCGTACGTCCGGGACACCCTCATCGAGCTCAACCTCCCCCTCGTGCGCTACGCGGCGGCCCGGTTCCGCTCGCGCAACGAGCCGATGGAGGACATCGTCCAGGTCGGCACCATCGGCCTGATCAAGGCGATCGACCGTTTCGACTGCGAACGGGGCGTGGAGTTCCCGACGTTCGCGATGCCGACGGTCGTGGGCGAGATCAAGCGCTTCTTCCGCGACACCTCGTGGTCGGTTCGCGTCCCGCGCCGCCTCCAGGAGCTGCGCCTGGCCCTCACCAAGGCCAGCGACGAGCTCTCCCAGAAGCTCGACCGCTCCCCGACGGTCCCCGAACTCGCCGCCGTGCTGGGCGTGTCCGAGGAGGACGTCGTCGACGGCCTCGCGGTCGGCAACGCGTACACCGCCTCCTCGCTGGACTCCCCGGCCCCGGAGGACGACGGCGGCGAGGGCTCGCTGGCGGACCGCCTCGGTTACGAGGACACCGCGCTGGAGGGCGTCGAGTACCGCGAGTCCCTCAAGCCCCTGCTCGCCAAGCTCCCGCCCCGCGAGCGGCGCATCATCATGCTCCGCTTCTTCGCCAACATGACCCAGTCGCAGATCGGCGAGGAGGTCGGCATCTCCCAGATGCACGTCTCCCGGCTGCTGACCCGGACGCTGGCGCAGCTGCGCGAGGGACTCATCTCGGACTGAGAATCGGACCGAGGGTTCTTATTTGACGGTGCGTCAGCCACTATGGCCCGATGCTCCGTACGACATGGACGTATGGCCGTCGAGGCGCCGCGATCGGTGCGTCGGCGGCCGTCGTCTGTCTGGGCGCGGTACTGGCCGCGTGCGGGGGCGGAAGCGGCGGAGGCCGTGACGGTTACGTCGCGGTCGGGGCCGCGGGTGGTCCGCCGTCAGGGGTGGTGACTCCGACCGGGGGTGTGCGGGTGGTGCCGCTGCCCGGGGCGGATGCGGAGGAAGACACTGACGGCAACTCCGCCGACCCGCGCGGCACTTCATCGGGTACGGCACGCCCGGCGCCGGGAGCCGTGGCCTCGGGCGGCGCCAAGTCCGGTCGTACGCCGTCCGATTCGGCCTCGGTGCCACCGAGCCCCAGCCGTACGGCCGGCCCTGCCACGCCTACCGCACCTACCACCCCCACCACCCCCGCCGCCCTCACCTGGAGCGAGCCCGAGCGGGCGGCCGGCGACGAGCGCTGGTGCGAGGACGTGACGCTGGAGTTCCGGAACTCCGGTGGCAGCGCGGTCCGTTCGGGTGCGGTGACCTTCGGGACGCACATCATCGGGGCGCTCGGGGTCGACTGGGGGACGGTCGTCACGGAGGTCGCGCTGCCGGCGCCGATCGGGGCCGGGGCGCGGAAGGGGAAGACCTGGACGGTGTGCGTCGACGCGTGGCGGGTGCCGCTCGGGATGCACATCGAGACGCGGGACGTCGCCGTCCAGTGGAAGTAGTCCTGGAAGCAGGGGCCCCGAAGAGGCCTACTTGAGCGCCAGCCAGGCCACCGCCGCGACGATCGCCACGGCCACGACGACACCGACGATCAGGCCGATGCGGGGACCGGAGGAGGGAGCGGCCGCCGGCTGACGGCCCTGGGGGGCCTCGTCGACGAACGCGCGGAACATCTGGGTGCTGCCGGCGGGGTCGTTGTTGCCCTGGGGGCCCTGGGTGTTAGCCATGCCCCGAGACACTAGCGAATGAGCGGTTGCGGCCCAAGTGGGGGCCCGGGCTCCGTACCGCCTGTCCCCACCTGCGCGTTTACGCTCGCAATACTTGCCTTTGCCAAGTTTTTATGGCGTACCCACCCGTTTTTATTTGCCTGTAGCAACCAACAGTACCTATGGTTGCCCCAAGCAACGAATACGGGAGGTGTGATGGCCGGGCAGGCGCAGTACGAGGAACTGATGCGTCAGTTCAGTGCCTTCGGCGCCGTGAAACGGGAGATGGGGCGGATCCTGCCGCCCGACTGCCCGAGCGGTTCCGCCGCCGTGCTGACGCTGCTCGCCGGGCATGGGGACATGCGCATGAGCAAGCTCTCGGAGCTGCTCGCCGTGGACATGTCCGTGACCAGCCGGCACGCGGCGCACCTCGCCGAGCGCGGCTGGATCCGGCGCTCCCCCGACCCGGCGGACAAGCGCGGCCGCATCCTGCACCTCACCCCGGCGGGCCTGGCCCAGCTGGAGCAGCTGTCGCAGCGGACCTGCGAGCTGCTCGCCGAGCGGCTCGGTGACTGGAGCGACGACGAGGTGGCCCAGCTGACCGTGCTGATGGCCCGGCTGCGGGCCAGCTTCGACGACTGCCGCGCCGCCGCGCCCCGCGTGTTCGAAGAGATCACCCGTACACCCGCAAACACGTAAGAGAAGGAAACCCATGGCAACGACCACACCAGCCGGTGTGCGGGCCGCCCACGCCAAGCACGGGGGAGGCGCCGAGCACTCCGCGCACGCCCCCATGACGCACCGGCAGATCATGGAGGCGCTCTCCGGGCTGCTGCTCGGGATGTTCGTGGCGATCCTGTCGTCCACGATCGTCTCGAACGCCCTCCCGGAGATCATCGGCGACCTCGGCGGCGGCCAGTCCGCCTACACCTGGGTCGTCACCGCCGCCCTGCTGTCGATGACGGCCTCCACCCCCCTGTGGGGCAAGCTCGCCGACCTCTACAGCAAGAAGGCGCTCGTCCAGATAGCGCTGGTCATCTACGTCCTCGGCTCCGCGGCCGCCGGTCTCTCGCAGAACGCCGGCACGCTGATCACCTTCCGGGTGGTCCAGGGCATCGGCGTCGGTGGACTGTCCGCCCTCGCGCAGATCGTGATGGCGGCGATGATCTCCCCGCGCGAGCGCGGCCGTTACTCGGGCTACCTCGGCGCGACCTTCGCCGTCGCCACCGTCGGCGGCCCGCTGCTCGGCGGAGTCATCACCGACACCTCGTGGCTGGGCTGGCGCTGGTGCTTCTACGTCGGTGTGCCCTTCGCGATCATCGCGCTGATCGTGCTCCAGAAGACCCTGCACCTGCCGGTCGTGAAGCGGGACGTGAAGGTCGACTGGGCCGGCGCGTTCTTCGTCGCCGCGGCGGTCTCGCTGCTGCTGATCTGGGTCACCTTCGCCGGTGACAAGTACGAATGGCTGTCCTGGCAGACGTACGCCATGGTCGGCGGCTCGATCGCGCTCGCGCTGATCTTCGTGCTCGTCGAGTCGAAGGCCTCCGAACCGCTCATCCCGCTGCGGCTGTTCCGCAACCGGACCATCACGCTGTCGTCGATCGCGTCGATGTTCGTCGGTACGGCGATGTTCTCCGGCACGGTGTTCTTCGCCCAGTACTTCCAGCTGGCCCGCGACGAGTCCCCGACCATGTCCGGCGTGCTGACCATCCCGATGATCGGCGGTCTGTTCGTCTCCTCCACCGTCTCCGGGCAGTTCATCACCCGCACCGGGCGCTGGAAGGCCTGGCTGGTCAGCGGTGGCGTGCTCATCACGGCGGGCCTCGGTCTGCTGGGCACCATCCGCTACGACACGGAGTACTGGAAGACCGCGATCTTCATGGCGCTGCTGGGCCTCGGCATCGGCATGATGATGCAGAACCTGGTGCTGTGCACGCAGAACCAGGTCGAGCCCAAGGACCTCGGCTCGGCGTCCTCCACGGTCACCTTCTTCCGGTCCCTCGGCGGTGCGATGGGCGTCTCGGTGCTCGGTGCCGTGATGGCCAACAAGATCACCGACTACGTCAAGGACGGTCTGACCGACCTCGGCCCCAAGTACGCCTCCGCCGCGTCCGGTTCGAGCGGCTCCAGCTCGATCCCGGACATGGACGCGCTGCCCGCGCCGCTGCGCACGGTCATGGAGAGCGCGTACGGCCACGGCATCGCGGACGTGTTCCTGATCGCGGCGGCCCTGGCGGCGGTGGCCTTCCTGATCACGCTGTTCATCAAGGAGGTCCCGCTGCGGACCAAGGGCGCGATGGCCCAGGAGGCCGCGCCCGCGCAGGAGACGGCCACCGAGGCTCCCGAGGCTTCCGCCGCTGCCGAGGAGCGGGTGCCGAGCTGGGCCGTGACCTCCGAGACGCAGGCCGCTCCCGACGGCACGCAGAAGCTCGCCGCCGTGGCCACGCTGGAGGCTCCCCCCGCCTCCTCCGGCGGCATCCCGGTCCGTGGACACGTCCGCGGCGCCGAGAGCGCGCCCGTCCCGCAGGCCGCGGTCACGCTGATCTCGCTCGCGGGACGGCAACTGGGCCGGTCGGTGACGCAGGCGGACGGCTCGTACGCCGTCGACGCGCCGAGTGTCGGGTCGTACGTCCTGATCGCCTCGGCGGACGGCTTCCAGCCGCAGGCCTCGACCGTCGTGGTGCACGGTGAGCCGGTCGCCTACGACGTGCTGCTGAGCGGCACGAGCGGGCTGAGCGGTGTGGTGCGGGCCGTGGACGGCGCGCTGCCCGTCAAGGACGCGATGGTGATCGTCACCGACGTCCGCGGCGATCTGCTGGCCACCGGAACCACCGGTGAGCAGGGCGAGTTCGGCTTCGCCGAGCTGGTGCCGGGTGCCGTGACCGTGGCGGTGAACGCCGCCGGGTACCGGCCGCGCGCGCTGCCCGTCGAGGCGGGCGGCACGGGCGTCACCCGGGTCGAGGTCGAGCTGGAGTCCGGAGCCCAGGTCCTGGGCGTCGTACGGGCTCCGCACGGGCCGCTGGCCGATGCGCGGGTCACCCTCGTGGACGCGGCCGGCAATGTCGTAGGAACCGCGACGACCGGGTCGGACGGGGCGTACGCCTTCACCGACCTGGACGCCGGTGACTACACGGTCATCGCCACGGGCTACCCGCCGGTGGCGACGGCCCTCACGGTGGGCGGTCGTGGAACCGACGGCCATGACATCGAACTCGCGCACCCCGGCGAGTAACCGAAAACCCCGGCCCGTGGCGGGTGTGCGCGCGCTCTGAGCGGAGGCGCGCGCCCCGCCGCGGGCCGGTCGCATTCTTGAAGGAGTACGTGAAATGGGACTGACCGCGAAGATCCGTACGCGGGACGGATGGGCCGTGTCGCACGCGGTCGTCACGGTGACCGACATGACGGGTACGCAGGTGCTGCGCGTCGAGGCGGACGAGGAGGGGGCCGTCAGGGATGTGACGCCGCTGGCTCCCGGGGCGTACACCGTCATCGTCACCGCCGTCGGGTACGCGCCGGCCGCCTCCAGTGCGATCGTCACCGCTGGGGGTACCCCCTCTGGGGGAGGCCGCGCCGAGGTCGGCACGGTGACGCTGGCCCGGCAGGGCGGGACCGAGCTGCCGCCGCCCGGGCCGTGGACCGTGGACCCGGCGCACTCCACGGTGGGTGCGGTCGCCCGGCATCTGGGGATCTCCAGCGTGCGGGGGCGGTTCACGGAGTTCGCCGCGGCCGTCGAGGTCGCGCCGGACGACATCGGCAAGTCCCGGGTGGAGGCGGTGATCCGGGCCGACTCCATCGACACGGGGAACGCGATGCGGGACGGGCATCTGAAGTCGGCGGACTTCCTGGACGTGGAGCGGTTCCCCGAGATCACGTACCGGTCGACCGGGCTGACGGCCGCGGGTCCGGACCGCTGGACCGTGCACGGGGAACTGTCCCTGCACGGTGTCGTACGTCCGGTCGACCTCGACCTCGCTCACCTCGGCACCGGCGCCGACCCGTGGGGCGGGACCCGGGCGGCCTTCCGGGCCACGGCCCAGCTGCGGCGCGAGGACTTCGCCATGAACTACAACCAGGTCGTGCAGGCGGGGATCGCCGCGATCGGTACGACGCTGAAAGTGGAGCTGGACATTCAGGTGGTGCGGGGGGAATCGCTGCCGCAGGCCTAGGCTGGCGCCATGGCACCGAACATCGCGACGAACACCGCTGTCTCCCTCGACGAGTTGCTGGACTTCGTACGTCCACGCCACCGCGCCCTGCTGCTGACCCGGCGGGCCGACGGCAGCCCGCAGGCGTCGCCGTTGACCTGCGGGGTCGACGACTCGGGGCGGATCGTCATGTCCACCTATCCCGAGCGCGCCAAGACCCGCAACGCCAAGCGGGACGAGCGGGTGAGCGTGGTCGTCCTGAGCGACGACTGGAACGGGGCGTGGGTCCAGATCGACGGGACGGCGGAGGTCATCGACTCGCCGGACTCGGTCGAGCCGCTGGTGGAGTACTTCCGGAACATCTCCGGGGAGCACCCGGACTGGGACGAGTACCGCGAGGCGATGGTGAAGCAGGGCAAGTCGATCATCCGCGTCACGCCGGTGAAGTGGGGGCCGGTGGCCACCGGCGGTTTCCCAGCGCGGTTGGCTTCGCCGGACGCGTGAGAGCTCGGGGGGTTCGGTGAGTGTGCGAGTACCGGTCGTTCGTGGTTTCTCGCGCAGTTCCCCGCGCCCCTGAGTGGGTTCAGTCATCCTCTCTTTTCACCATCGCTTCGATCCCGGCCACCAAGAGGTCCAGGGCGAAGTCGAAGTCCCGTTCCCACATCTCCTCGACCGTGTCGCCGCCGCGGGCCGCCATGATGTCCTCGGACTGCTTGACGATCTCGGCGGCCTGCGGGGCCTCGGTCACCGTGCTCATGGCGTGCCGGAAATACTCGTCCGGGGTCATGCCGACGTCGGTGGAACGGGCGATGAAGTGGCCCTCGATCGTGCCGAATCCGTACACGAACTGGAAGACGGCGGAGATGGCGGCGGCCAGGCCGTGGGCGGGCAGGCCGGTGCGGCGGATGACGCGGTGGATGACCTGGGCGAACTCCAGGTAGTTCGGGCCGATGTTGAGGAAGGTGCCGCTCAGCGGGGAGACCCACGGATGGCGGACCAGGAGGGTCCGGTAGCCGCGGGCCAGCGTGCGCAGCTGGTCGCGCCAGTCCTCGTCGGACTCCGGTTCGGGCAGGGTCAGTTCGCCGCAGACCGAGTCGAGGGCGAGTTCGAGCAGTTCGTCCTTGGTGTCGACGTACCAGTACACGGACATCGCGGTGACGTTCAGCTCGGCGGCCAGGCGGCGCATGGAGAACTTGGCGAGCCCCTCGGCGTCCAGGAGACGGACGGTGGTCGCGGTGATGCGGTCGCGGTCGAGGCCGGAGGGGTGGCCGCCACCCCGCCGCGACTTGCCGCCCTCCAGCCACACGCTGGTCCGCGCCGCCCTCTGGCCTGCCTTCACCATGGCGCACCTTCCTGGACTTGCTCATTGCCGGTCAGCTTAAGCGCCCCGAAAGGGGGGCGGGGCTGTGTCTGATGTGCGGCTCCGCCGCGTGGGCGCGATCAGCCACGACGGACCCGCAGCCGCAATACGGCGGAGCCCCCACACTCCTAGGCGACCTCTTCCCGCTCAGCCCGCCGCAGCAACGCCCCCGCGACCAACCCACCCAGCAACACGGCCACCGCGCCCACCAACAGACTCGTCTCCAACCCGGAGGAGTACGCCTCGGTGATCCGCGCCCGCTCCCCCGCCGACCCGGCCGCCGCCAACGCCGCCGGCAGCGAGGACGCCCCTACGGAAACCAGCGCGGCGAACCGGGAGTTCAACACAGCGCCCAGCACGGCCACGCCCAACCCCTGCCCGAACTCCGCCACCGTCCCGTTGATCCCGGCCCCGATTCCCGCCTTCTCCGGCGGAATGGAGCTCATGATCGCGTGGGCCATCGCCGGGTTGGCGATCGCGGCACCGGCCCCGATGAGCAGCAGCCCGAGCAGTGTCCCGGCGTAACCGCCGGAGGTGACCGTGGCGATGGAGACCAGGCCGCCCGACATCAGCACCATGCCGAGCCCGATCGCGGCCGGATTCCCCAGCTTGGTCGCCCACTTCGCCGCCATCCCGGAGAAGTTGAGCGCCACGATCGTCAGCGCGAGCGGTGCCGTGCGCAGACCGGCCTCCAGCGGGCCGTAGCCGAGCACGAACTGCATGTGCTGGGTGAGGAGGAAGAGCGAGCCGCCCATGCCGAAGGTGATCAGTACCGCGCCCGCGATGGCGCCCGTGAAGCGGCGGTTGGCGAAGAAGTGCAGGTCGAGCATGGGGTATTCGATCCGGCTCTCCCAGTACGCGAACCCGGCCAGCACCGTGACCGCGACGACCGCGGAGGTCAGTACGCGGCCCGAGGTCCAGCCGTGCTCGGGGCCGGAGATGATCGCGAAGACCAGGGAGGCCATGCCGACGGTCGAGAGCAGGGCACCGAGGAGGTCGGGGCGGTCGCCGCGCGGGTTCTTCGACTCCGGGACCAGGGTGATGGCGGCGACCAGACCGATCGCCGCGACCGGGAGGTTGACCAGGAAGATCGCGCCCCACCAGAAGTGGTCCAGCATGAAGCCGCCGAGCAGCGGGCCGCAGGCGAAGCCGAGCGCGTTGACCGCCGCCCAGATGCCGATCGCCTTGGCGTGCTCCTCGGGCGCGAAGATCTGCATCACCACGGCGAGGGTGGTGGTCAGCAGCAGTGCGCCGCCGATGCCCATCCCGGCCCGCGCGGCGATCAACTGCCCGGTGCTGTCGGCCAGTCCGGCCGTGAGCGAGCCCGCGCCGAACAGGGCCAGGCCCGCGATCAGCATCTTCTTGCGGCCGTAGCGGTCGGCGGCGCTGCCCGCGGTGAGCAGCAGCCCCGACTGCACCAGGGAGTACGCGTTGATCATCCACTGGATGTCCGAGGTGGCCGCTCCCAGTTCCTCGGTGAGGGAGGGGATCGCCACGTTCAGGACGGTGTTGTCGAGGACGACGGTGAGCTGGGCGAGGCAGATGACGCCGAGGATGAGCCAGCGCTGGGGGTGGCCCTGGGGGACGGTGACGGGTGTGGGTGCGGTGCCGGGAGCGGACATGTTCTACACCGTAGAACAGTTCCTATACGGCGTACAACAGAAATAAGAAGAGGGGGCGGCGGCCCGGTCGGCCACCGCCCTCTCCACTCCTACCGATCCACTCCTACCGGTCCACTGCTACCGGTCAGCTGCTCGCCTTCTGCGTGAGGTCGTAGAAGGTGGACGAACCCACCGTCACCTTCTTGAAGTTGGCCTCGACCCAGCTGGTGATCTGCGAGGACGTGCCGCTGCTGCTGCCGCCCATGCCGCCGCCGGAGCCGGAGGAGATGAAGTAGTGGATCTTGCCGTCCTCGACGTACTGCTTGAACTGCGCGAGCGTCGGCGACGGGTCGGTGCCGTTGAAGCCGCCGATCGCCATGACCGGGTCGCCGGTGGAGAGCTGGTAGCTCGCCGCGTTCTGGGCGCCGATGGCCGCCGCGA
This sequence comes from Streptomyces sp. RG80, assembly GCF_040446465.1. Lineage (NCBI taxonomy): Bacteria > Bacillati > Actinomycetota > Actinomycetes > Kitasatosporales > Streptomycetaceae > Streptomyces > Streptomyces sp. RG80. The sequence goes on from NZ_JBEAAJ010000004.1 coordinate 42,383, forward strand.
CCCAGGTGTAGTCACCGGAGTTCGTCTCCAAGAGCTTCTTCGCCTCGTCGGAGACGGTGGCGCCGTTGAGGAGGCCGCCGACACCGCCGCCTCCCATGCGGCCGCCTTCGCCGGTGGTGGTGCCGGGCATGCCGCCGGTCTGGCCCTGCTGCTGGCTCTGGCCGCCCTGGGAGTTGCTGTTGCCGTTCTGGCCGGGCATGCCGCCACCGGGGAAGCCGTTGCCGACCTGGCCCTGCGTGTTGCCGTTGCCGTTCTGCTGGTTCTGGCCCGGCATGCCGCCGCCCATACCGCCGCCACCGCCACCGGGACCGCCGCCCCGGCCGCCGCCACCGCCGCCCATCATGCTGGCCCCGGCGGGACCGGCCGTGACGATGGAACCGGTGTGGCCCTCCTGGAGGGTGCTGATGGTGTACGCGGTCGGGCCGGCGAGGGAGGCCACCAGGCCCACGGACGCCGCCGCGAGGGCGAGTTGCCGGTTGATGCGGCCGGCGAAGATCAGGCCGAACGCGGAGGCGAGGCCGCCGACCAGGACCAGCCACTTCAGCCAGGGCAGGTAGTCGGAGGTGCGGTTGAGCAGGACGTAACCCCAGGCGGCGCTGGCCACGACCGCGGCCGCGAGGGTGAGGGACGCCCAGATCTCGGACCGCTTCTCCCACAGCAGGGTCGAGCCCATGCCGATCACCGCGGCCATGTAGGGCGCGAGGGCGACCGTGTAGTACTGGTGGAAGATGCCCGCCATGTAGCTGAAGACGACCATGGTGATGAGCAGCGAGCCGCCCCAGACGAGGAACGAACCGCGGGTGACGGACGTCCTGCGGGCCTTCCGCGTCGCCCACAGGCCCGCGACCAGCAGGATCAGGGCCGCCGGGAGCAGCCAGGAGATCTGGCCGCCGATCTCGGAGTTGAACATCCGGTCCCAGCCGGTCTCGCCCCACTGGCCGGTGCCGCCGTTGCCGCCACCGCCGCCGACACTGCCGGTCTCCTCGCCGTTGAGGCGGCCGAGTCCGTTGTAGCCGAAGGTCAGTTCAAGGAAGGAGTTGTTCTGGGAGCCGCCGATGTAGGGGCGGGAGGAGGCGGGCCACAGTTCGACGATCGCGACCCACCAGCCGCCGGAGACGACCAGGGCGGCGGTCGCCGCGGCCAGCTGGCCGAAGCGCTTCTTCACCGACACCGGGGCGCAGACCGCGTAGACGATCGCGAGCGGCGGGAGGATCAGGAAGGCCTGGAGGGTCTTCGCGAGGAAGGCGAAGCCGATCGCCACGCCCGCCCACAGGAGCCACTTGGTGCGGCCGTCCTCCAGGGCGCGGACCACGAAGTAGCAGGCCACGGCCATCAGCAGGGCGAGCATCGCGTCCGGGTTGTTGAACCGGAACATCAGCGCCGCGACGGGGGTGAGCGCGAGCACGGCGCCCGCGATCAGGCCGGCCGCGGGGCTGAAGCGGCGGCGCACGGAGGCGTACACGACGGCGACCGAGCCGATGCCCATGAGGACCTCGGGCATCAGGATCGCCCAGGAGCTGAGCCCGAAGATCCGCACCGACAGGGCCATCGGCCACAGCGAGGCCGGGGGCTTGTCGACGGTGATGGCGTTGCCCGCGTCCAGCGAGCCGAAGAAGAACGCCTTCCAGGACTGGCTGCCGGCCTGGACGGCCGCGGAGTAGAAGGAGTTGGCGTAGCCGGAGGAGCTGAGGTTGTAGAAGTAGAGTGCCGCGGTGGCCAGGAGCAGGCCCCAGAACGCGGGGCGTGCCCAGCGGGGGTCCTCGGGGCGGCCGCGCCACAGTCTTTTCACGAAGGGCTGCTTGGGCTCGCCGGCCTCGGGGGCGGGCGGGGCCGCGGGAGCCGTGGGCTCCTGTACGGCCGTATTGGTGATGGTCATCGGGAGGCCCCCGGGTCGTTGTCGGCGGGGCGCACCGGCTGAAGCCGCATGGTGGCGTCCCGCCAGTTGCGGTCCGCGGCTGCACCGGCGCGGAACTGGTCGTCGTACGAGAAGTGGTCGCCGCCGGTGCGTACCGGCAGCGGCGGGTGGAACGGCTGCATCGTGGGGGTCGGCGGGACGGGAGTGTGGCTCGCCACCACCGTCGACTCGCGGCGCTCGGGGAAGACCCAGGCGCGGAAGAGCAGGAAGCGCAGCACGGTCGCCGCGAGGTTGGCGGCGATCAGCACCGCCAGTTCGGTGGAGTGCGCGGGGTCGCTGCTGGCCGCGTTCAGCGCGGCGAGCGAACCGCTGGTCAGCGCGAGGCCGATACCGAAGACGACCAGGCCCTGCGCCTGGTGCTTGACGGCACCACCACCGCCGCGCACCCCGAAGGTCAGCCGGCGGTTGGCCGCCGTGTTGGCGACGGCCGAGACCAGCAGCGCGAGCGCGTTGGCGACCTGCGAGCCGCCGAACTGCCGGAAGACGCTGTAGAGGAGGAGGTAGAAAAGGGTCGAGAGTCCGCCGACCACACAGAACCCGACGAGCTGGCGGGCCAGTCCCTTCGGTACGTCCTGGATCTCACGGTCGCGCGGGTCGTCGCCGAACGGCCGGGTGATCCGGTCCAGCGGCAGGGAGCCGGAGGCCAGGGCCTTGCCCACCCGCCACACTCCCTTGAGGTCCTCGGTCGCCGTCCTGACGATGTGGACGGTGGAGTCGGGGTCGTCGACCCAGTCGACGGGCACTTCGTGGATACGCAGTCCCGCACGCTCGGCGATGACCAGCATCTCGGTGTCGAAGAACCAGCCGGTGTCCTCGACCATCGGCAGCAACTGCTGGGCCACGTCACGCCGGATGGCCTTGAACCCGCACTGCGCGTCGGAGAAGCGGGCCTGGAGCGAGCCGCGCAGGATCAGGTTGTACGAGCGGCTGATGAACTCCCGCTTGGGGCCGCGCACCACCCGGGAGGAGCGGGCGAGCCTCGATCCGATCGCCAGGTCGGAGTGGCCCGAGATCAGCGGGGCCACCAGCGGGAGCAGGGCGTTGAGGTCGGTGGACAGGTCCACGTCCATGTAGGCGAGGATCGGGGCGTCCGAGGCGGACCACACGGTGCGCAGGGCGCGACCGCGACCCTTCTGCTCCAGGCGGAAGTTGCCGACCTCGGCGAGCTCCGCCTCCAGCCGTGCCGCCACCTGAGGGGTGGAGTCCGTCGACGCGTTGTCCGCGATCGTGATGCGGAACGCGTACGGGAAGGTGCGCTTGAGGTGCTCGTGCAGTCTCAGCACACACGGCTGGAGGTCCTTCTCCTCGTTGTAGACGGGGATCACTACGTCCAGGACAGGCGTACCGGCGTCTGTGGCCGGGAGGTGCTCCCGCGCCGGCAGAGTGCCGGGAGAAGAGTCGGTTCGCATGACAACGACTCTGGTCAGGTGCCCTGTTGCACCCATGTGCTGGCACTGTGCTGTACCTGTGAGTGCGATTGCCAGTTTGTCTCGGGCGCCGGGCGGGGGATCGCCGGGGTGAGCGCGGGCAGGTGCACGGTGAAGACCGTACGGCCCGGAACGCTGTCCACGGTCACCGCGCCGCCGTGCGCGGTCGCCACGGCCTGCACGATGGCGAGGCCGAGACCGGTGGACCCGGAGGCCCTGGACCGCGAGGAGTCGCCTCTCGCGAACCGCTCGAAGACATGCGGCAGCAGATCGGGCGGGATGCCCTGACCGTTGTCCTCGACGTCCACGCACATCCACGGTCCCCGGCGCTGGATGCGGGCGGTGATGGTGGTGCCGGGCTCCGTGTGCTTGCGGGCGTTGCCGAGCAGGTTGATGAGCACCTGCTGGAGGCGTGCGGCGTCGCCGGAGACCAGGGCGGGTTCATCGGGCAGGTCGAGCCGCCAGTTGTGCTCCATACCGGCCGCGCGGGTGTCGCTGACGGTGTCCACGACGAGGGGGATGAGGTCGGTCTGCTCGAACTGGAGCGGGCGGCCCGCGTCCAGCCGAGCGAGCAGAAGCAGATCCTCCACCAGCAACGTCATACGGCCCGCCTCGGACTCGATCCGTCCGAGCGCGTGCCGGGTGTCGGGGCCGATCTGCTCTCTGCCGCGTCTGGTGAGTTCGGCGTAACCGCGGATGGAGGCGAGGGGGGTCCTCAGCTCATGACTGGCGTCGGCCACGAACTGCCGTACGCGCATCTCGCTCTGCTGGCGGGCGTGCAGGGCGCCGTGGACGTGGTCCAGCATCCGGTTGAGAGCCGCGCCCACCTTGCCGACCTCGGTGTTCGGATCACACTCCGACTCCGGGACGCGCTCGCTGAGGTTCACCTCGCCGGTGTGGAGCTGGAGTTCGGAGACACGGGTCGCTGTCGCGGCGACGCGGCGGAGGGGGCGGGTGGCGACACCGACGATGACGGTGCCGGCGATCCCGGCGGCGACGAGGCCTGCGGCGGTGACGCTGGCTTCTACGGCTATGAGGGTGTTGAGGGTGTTGTTGACTTCCGTGGTGGGGAGGCCGACGTAGTAGTCGCCTTTGTCGCCAGTGGCGTACTTGACGAGGTACTCACCGAGGCCGGGGATGTCGACAGTGTGCAGCTTCTGGTCCTGGGAGACTTCGTTGAGCGCCTCGATCGCCTCGTCGCTCAGGGCCACCGCGGTCCGGCTGTAGCCGTCGTCATCCCCCACCTTGGCATCAGTGATGACGCCCTTCTGGACCATGGCAGCGATACTGCGCGGCTGCGGCCCCTTGCTGACCAGGTCGGTCAGGCTGGCCGGGGTGTCTCCCCCGGGCCCGCCAGTTCCCTTCGTCTGCTGACCAGGCGGAGCGCCCAACCCGGAAGCCCGCGCCGCGGACTCGCCGACCTTGGTGCCCAACTGCTCGTACAGATGCGACCGCAACGCCAAAGTCGTCACCGTGCCGATCACCGCGCACACCACCGCGATCAGCACCACCGACGCGACGACGAGCCGCGCCCGCAGGGTGCGCGGCTTACCCAGTCGCTTCTTCTGCGTACGCGGCCGTCGTCGTCCGCTCATGACGCCGCGGGCTTGATCAGGTAACCGGCGCCACGCCGGGTGTGGATCATCGGCTCGCGACCGGCGTCGATCTTGCGGCGGAGGTACGAGATGTAGAGCTCGACCACGTTGGCCTGCCCTCCGAAGTCGTACGACCAGACCCGGTCCAGGATCTGGGCCTTGCTGAGCACGCGCCGAGGATTGCGCATCAGGAAGCGCAGCAGCTCGAACTCGGTGGCGGTGAGGTGGATGGACTCCCCGGCCCGCGACACCTCGTGGCTGTCCTCGTCGAGGGTGAGGTCGCCGACGACCAGCACGGAGTCGGAGCGCCGGTCGGCGGCACCGGAACGGCGGATCAGTCCACGCAGCCGGGCCACGACCTCTTCGAGGCTGAACGGCTTGGTGACGTAGTCGTCGCCCCCGGCGGTGAGCCCGGCGATACGGTCCTCGACGGCGTCCTTCGCGGTGAGGAACAGGACGGGAACGTCCGGCAGCTCACGGCGCATGCGCCCCAGAACGGTCAGCCCGTCCATGTCGGGCAGCATCATGTCGAGGACGACGGCGTCGGGCCGGAACTCCCGAGCGGTCTGGATGGCACCCGTGCCATCTCCCGCACTCCGGATCTGCCATCCCTCGTAGCGCAGGGCCATGGACAGCAGTTCGGTGATCGACAGCTCGTCGTCCACCACAAGCACTCGGACGGGGCTCCCGTCCGGCCTCAGCAGTTCGGTGCGCCCCTGGGGCGAGGTCGTGGTCATGTGGCCACACTGTCTGGATCCTCTGAGAGCACGCTTTCGGGAGCCTGTGATTTTCCTGAGAAACTCACAGGGACCTCTCAGGGAATGCCCTGGAGGCTCCTTGCCCGCTCCCTTGCCTGCTCGGCCCCGTACTCGGCCCCGCGCCCGTACCCACGCCGGACCCGGCGGTCAGAACAACCCGTCCTGCACAGCCGTCTCCCTCCTGAACTCCCGCACCGGCACCGAAAGTTCCCCGGTGTCCACCGGGTCCACGGGGATGAGTTCCCACCCCGTCATCAGCCGCGTGTCCAGCACGACCACCCCGCCCCCGGTCTCCAGATGCAGATCGGGCCCGGCGGCCGCGACCAGCCGCCCGCCCACCGCCCCGCCGGCGACGAGCTCCGCCACCTGACCGACGGCGGCCGGAAGCCCCGCGAGCCCGAACGCCCCGGTGTGGTCCACAGGTCGGCACGGCTCGGCCCGCAACGACTCCGGCCACCCCCCGAGCGCCACGGCCCGCGCGTGCAGCTCGACGACCTCGGCGGCCCGCTCGGCCTCCGTGCCGGGCAGCCCGGACCGCACCGCCCGCTTGTCGGCGTACGGAATGCGGTCAGGCACCCCGAGGGCGGCTCGCAGCAGCTCCTCGGTCCGGCGGGCGGCCATGAGCGGGCCGGCACCGAGCCAGGTGAAGCAGACGGCGCCCTGTTCCAGCAGCCGCGCCGAGCCCCGTTCTTCGGCGGTGATCCCGACCTTCGTCATGCCGGGTCCGAACCAGGCCAGATACACGTGGTACGGGCGTGGATCGTCCGCGATGGTGTCGGCGGCCACGGAGTGCGCCCGGTCCAGCCGCGCACAATCCTCGCACCGCGCCCCCGTGCTGCGTCCCGGCACGACCGCCCGTACCGGACACGCGTTTCCCCGTGCTCCCACACATGTCCGCACACCCCCGTCCGCGACCCCGAAGGCCACGCGTTTCCCCCAGGTCAGCGCGGAGCGCCGACCGCCTGCCCATGCCAGCGCGGGACCGTCCGCCGCCCAGCGCGGCCCCGAGCACTTCCATGCCTGTGCCATCACCGACGAGCGTAGGGGGCGGCACTGACAATCGGCGCCGAGCCTCCGTGGCCCACGAGTGCAGCCCCCGAGTGCGGCCCGCGAGAACGAGCGGTCAGCGCGCGGTTTCGACGGCCGGGGCGGGCGACACCGCCGTAACGGCGGCCGTATCCGACTCTCGTACCCGCCCCTGGCCCCGCTCCCGACCTCGTCCTCGACCCGCCAGGCGACACCCCACGCACCCCGGGTGCCCCTCGCGCGCGGACAGGTCGCGTGCCCGCATCCCCCACTGCTCACGCGGCCGGCGCCCCGGCGGCTTGCCCCAGCCGGTCAGGTGCAGGACCCAGGTGACCAGGACACTCGCCGCGACCACGGCGAGGCCGCCCGCCAGGACCGCGACGGACACCATGACCACCCCGAACCCCAGCACCACGGAACCCAGGGTGGCCACGGCGAATCCGGTCCACCCCGCGACCGTGTGCCCCTCGTCATACTGATGTGCGCTCACGTACCCGCCTCCCGACCCGACCCGATCTCTTACTTCCTAAGAAATTTAGCACCGAAACCTCTCACGATCTAAGGTAATTTCGAAGATGCCAGCCAAGCCCCGCCCCGCCAGCACCCCGGCCCAGGCGCTGTCGTCGATGGACTCCGTCATCGCGACGCATCTGCTCGGGCAGCAGGAGATGGCCCAGCGGCTGGGCCTGAGCGTCACCGATCTCCTCTGCTTCGGCTGCGTGCTGAAGGCCGGCGAGGACCTGCTCACCGCGGGCGACCTCGCCGAGCACGCCCATGTCACGACGGGCGCGATGACCGGCATCCTCAACCGTCTGGAACGCGGCGGCTTCATCACGCGCGTACCCGACCCCAAGGACCGCCGCCGAGTGCGCGTCGCCGCGGTCCCGGCCGCCGTAGAGCGCGTGGAGGCGCTCTACGGCCCCTACTACGCCCGCCTGAACGACCTGTTCGCCGACTACTCCGCGGCCGAGATCGCCGTACTGAACGACTGGTTCACGCGGACCGCGGGCCTGGCGCTGGAGTACATCGAGGAACTGCGGGTCAGGGACGGGGAGTAGGGCGGGTCGGAGGGCGGGGGTAGGGCTGGCTCCACCCTCGGTTCGGTAGGACACACCCTCGTTCCGAAGGGGTGCGCGACGAGATCGTGGAACCACGCTGATCCGGGACTGATTCCGGACTGATCCGAGCTGAAGCCGGGGTGAAACCCCGCTGAAGCCGGGCCGGGTTCAGCTGTACCTCGTCAGTCAGCCGAGCCCCGCCGGAAGGAACCGTCATGGAGACGCAGCGCACGCAGGACAAGCCGGTGGGCCCGCTCGCCTCCTTCGTCCGGTTCGTGGTGTGCGGCGGCGGGGTCGGGGTCCTGTCCAGCGCGGCGGTCCCGCTGCTGGCCCTGCTGATGCCCTGGGCGGCGGCGAACGCGGTGATCACGGTCGCCTCGACGATCCTCTGCACCGAGCTGCACGCCCTGTTCACCTTCGGCACCGGCGGCCGCGCGGGGCTGCGCCGGCACCTCCAGTCGGCCGGTTCGGCGACCGCCGCGTACGTCGTGACCTGCGCCGCGATGTTCGTCCTGCACACGGTGCAGTCCTCGCCGAGCCTGTTCTGGGAGCAGGCCGTCTACCTCGGCGCCTCGGGCCTGGCCGGCATCGGCCGGTTCCTGGTGCTGCGGCTGTTCGTCTTCGCCGGCGGCCGCAAGGAGACGCCGGCGACGATCCGTCCCGTCCCGGGCGCCCCTGTCCGGCACGGGGACCTGCTGCTCGCCCGCTGAACTCGTTCCGCCGAGAAGGGGCCCCGGGAACGCACACCCCGGGGCCCCTGTTCATGCGTTCAGCCAGGCGTTCAGGAACCGTCGGCCCGTATCGCGTACACGTACCGCTTGTTGACGTACTCGCTGGCGTTCCAGATCACGGACTCGTTGTACGACCAGCCAGAGGCCCCACTGCTGTGGAAGCTGAGGTCCTCGGAGCCGATGGCGAGGTCGGCGACGACGCTCGCGCTGTTCGCCCCGGAGTTGAAGGTGCGCAGCGTGCCCGCGCCGGACGGGCCGTCGCTCACCGAGAGGTAGTGCTTGCTCTGGCGGGAGACGACACCCTGGATCTTCTGCTGGGCGACGGTGACGGCCTCGGTCGCGGTGAGCGAGCCGGGGTGCCGGTCGGTGTAGTCGAGCGGCCAGCGGACCACCTTGGGCACGGTGTTGGTGGGCTCGGTCGTCCCGTTGAAGGGGTCGCCCGGCTCGTCGTAGTCGACGACACCGGAGAGCGAGTACTCGCCTATCACCAGGCTGTCGGGGGTGCTGGCGCGGTCGAGCCCGATCGCCGAGTAGCGCAGCCAGGTGCCGGCGTTGTCGTAGGCGTGGCTCTGCGGCAGGACGTACTTGTAGCCGTAGCCGTAGTACTGGCCGTCGGTGTGCAGTCCGCACACGTCCTTCTCGGCGGTGGCGACGGTGAAGAGGGTGTTGAGGTCGAAGATCCTCAGGCCCTTGTACGTGTCGACGACGTACAGCAGGTTGCCGTACCACATGATCCCGCCGGCGTGCTTGCGGACGGGGTTGAAGGAGTACGCGCCCGTGGCCGTCCGCACCGGCTCGACCAGCAGGATGTGTCGATAGGTGGGCGCGGAGGGGGTGTTGTAGTCGACGAAGGTGAGTCGCATGCCCTTGTCGAGGGCGTAGTCGTTGTCACCGTCGTTGTCGGGGTCGGTCTCGAAGTACCAGGAGACCAGGATGACCTTGTTGCTGCCGCCCTCCGGGTAGAGCCCGTTGCCGTAGGCGTCGGCGCTGGTGGTGACGCCCTGGGGTATCCAGTACGGCACCTCCTGGTCGTCGGGGTCCCAGGCGAAACCGGCCTGGAAGGCCTCGGCCGTGCTGGGTGCGCCGCTGAGCGCGTCGGCGCTGCGGTTGGTGTCGGCTATGACGGTGGTCGCGTCCACCTTGGTGAGACTGGCCGCCAACCCGGCTGCCAGAGCGGCGAATTCGCCGTGGCTGTTGTAGGAGCGGCTGGTCAGGGAGTACTGGCCGGCGTTGATGGTCGCGGCGTGGGCTGCGGTGGGGGCGAGCACGCTGCCGGCGGCGCCGACGAACGGCGCGGCCGCGATGCCCTTGATGATCGCTCTGCGCGTCATGGTCATGACGCGAGAAACTAGGCTGAGTCGAACAGATAACACAAGCACAGTTGTTCGCACCCGACCGCGCCCGTTCGCGCCCAATGGGCGGGCGGGGACGGCCACTTGCCACTCACACCTCTGCGTCCGCCCCGAAATCCGGTCGCCCTCGGGAGAAGACGCGCATAACCTCCAGCGGTGACCGACAGCAGCGACGGCAGCGACCTCAGCGGCCTCAGCGGCCTCAGCGAGAGAGACGGCAGGGACGACAGCGGCGGCGAAGGTGCGCAACTGGGCGCGAAGGCCGCCCGCCGCCTGGCGGCGACCGGCATCTACCGCTTCGAACCCGGCCTGACGGACGCCGAGTTCACCCGTATCGAGCGCGAGCACGGTTTCGAGTTCGCCGACGACCACCGCGCCTTCCTCGCCGCGGGCCTACCGGTCAACATCCCGCAGGAGGAGGGCCAGACCTGGTCCAGGCCGTGGCCCGAGTGGCGCGACGGCGACCCGGACGAACTGCGCGCACAACTCGCCCGGCCGGTCGAGGGAGTTCTCGGTTCGGTCGAGCACGGACGCTTCTGGTACGAGGACTGGGGCCCCCGCCCGCCTGACACGGCAACGGCGCTGGAGATCGCCCGGCTCCGACTGACCGCCGCGCCACGCATGGTGCCTGTGTACGGCCACCGCTACCTGCCCGCGGGCCGCCGCACCTTCGGGCACCCGGTGCTGTCGATGTGGGGGACCGACATCATCCACTACGGCCTCGACCTGTACGACTACATCCACCGGGAGTTCGACGAGGCCATGGGCGAGGTGGACGAGACCTGGAACCCGAGAGCCACGGCCCCGTTCTGGCGGGACCTGCTCTGACACCGGGGGCCCTCAGCGCTTCAGCGCGCGGTACCGCCGATACGCCTCCACCCCGTCGGGCACGAACTCCCACCGCCGAAGGGCATCCTCGAACTCCCCTTCCGTGAGCCACCCGTACCAGTCGATCTCCTCCGGATCGGGCACGATGGCCGCCTCACCCACCACGTCAGCCGCCGCGTCGATCACGGCTTCGTGCACGCCGAGCCAGTACGGGCTGATGACCCCATGGCACAGGAACTTGAACACGAACCGGACCGGCACCCGGACCCCCAGCTCCTCCGCCAGCTCCCGGCCCGCCGCCTCCTCGTACGACTCCCCGACCGCCGCGGCCCCGCCGAGGAGCCAGTTGTACTGCCCCGGGAACCGGGACATCCCCCGCGCCCGCCGATGCACGAGCACGCGCCCCCGGGCATCACGGCACACCACCGTCGCCACCCGATGCAGCCACCCCCGCTCGATCGCCTCCCCACGCTCCACCACCCCGAGCACCCGGTCCCACTCGTCCACCCGCTCGACCAGTTCACCCATGACGGGCACGATCGCAGAGGGGTACGACAGTCCGAACTCGAGCCCGACTCGAGGGGGGCTGGCGTCCCTCTGGGGTACGGCTAGCCGCACCCCCTGTCCGGTGGGTCACTCCATGGCGGCGACAGGGCGACGGGGGCATCGTGGAGAGCAGAGGATCCGCGAGGCACAGGCCCCCTCCCCGGAAGGAAGATCCCATGAAGTCGCAGCCGTCCCCCCAGTCGAACACCGCCGCGCACGAGAGCGAACTCGCCCCGCTGCTCACCGCCTGGGACCAGGCCCACCCGGCCACCGCCGACCCCGAGTGGCGCCATCTCCTGGACGAGCTGGCCCATCCCCACACCACAGAGGCCTTCCACCGCCTGGCAGGAGCCGCAGCTTGAACCGGCCCCCTCCGCACCGCCCGACCCAGCACCCCGAAGACACCGAAGGCCCCGGATCTCTCCGGGGCCTTCGATCTGTGCGCACCAGGCCTCGGACCGGCGCTACAGGGGGGGGCGACCGCCGGGGTTGTGGTACCTGGCTGCGGTAACGCAGGATCCAGGCGGGGGTGACCATGGAACGGCACGTGCTGGAATCGCTGTTGACCGGTGACGACGAGGCCTGCGTGAAAGCTCTGGCCATGCTCCGCAGCGGCGCCACCTACAGCGTGCCGGACGGGGCAACTCCCGCAGACCGGCATGCCGGCGTCTTCAACCGCCGACTCGAGCGCCTGCGAAGGCTCGGATTCGAACCTCACGGGCTGGAACGCGCAGTGCAGCTCCTCCGCTCACATGGCCGACCGGTACGCGTAGGGCTGATCGATTCCGCCGACCGGATATGGACCTCCCTGCTCTTCCTCACCGAGGACGGCAGCGCACTGGTGGCCTGCGCCACCTGGCAGCGGTTCCGCAGGGAACCACCGCTCTAGGAGCGAGGCCGGCCGATCAGGCTCAGACCCAGTGACTTTCGACCCCGGAAACACCGAAGGCCCCGGATCTCTCCGGGGCCTTCGATCTATGTGCACTCGGCAGGATTCGAACCTGCAACCTTCTGATCCGTAGCTCTATTTGGATCGGTTGGTAGCGGTCACACCGGTCGCACTACGGCGTTACAGCGACGCTGCCGGACATGGTTGATTGCTGTGGTTGCTGTACTTCGCTGCTGTATCGTCACTCGCCACCAGCAAGGTCACCTGGGACGGTCCTGACCTGCGTGGCGGGCACGCCGCCTGGTCGCAATTTTACGGGGTCGGCCAGCAGCAGAGTCACGAACTACCTCCTGCGCCGTCCTGGCCACCTGCTACCTGAACATCCGAACCTGTCGGCTGTATGTCCGCGGCGATTTGGAGAGCTGTACTGGGTTGCGCGTTGAGAATTTCAATCTGTGCTTGCTGGCTGCCTGGCTTCCCAGCTGCCTTGGCTGCGGCCTTTTGGAGAATCTCCTTATCCACGTAGTTTGCAAGCCAGCGCGCCCCACCGATACCCACACCTATGGCTCCCGCTAGGGCTGCCCCAGTTAGGCCGTAGTCGTCTTTGCCTGGTTCGCTGTCCGGCCCTCCCAAGATAAAACTACTTGTTAGCGGGCCATATGCAGCCCATGACATGAATGCCGCACAGGCTCCCACTACGATGTGCAAAATAAATCCAGGGCGCCAGATCTGCGTACCGTCCACTGTTATCCAGCGAGGCATGGGGAACCCACTGTCCTCGGACAACAGAGCACTGACGATACCTCCGAGCGCTCCAAGACCAGCGACTGTCAACCCCACTTCCCAAGCCTGCATGGTGGGCCACCTTTCCCGCGAGATGCTCCGGTCTCCTATTCAGGTGCCACAACCGAAGTGTCAGTCAGCCTGCGTAGCTCGCGCCCCGCCCACTCAAGACCGCTTGCAAGCAAGGCCATTTCGAAGTCGCCGCCAGCCTTGATGACGAGGCGGTCCCTGTATCCGGACTCATCGCCCATGTCCATCATCGTGAGGTTGGTAAGCGTGATCTCCAGCCAACCACCGTGCCCCGCATCGCCGCCCTGGGGCCCATTGGTGGAGACCTCAACTTTGAGGCCAGCTCCATGGTGAAATTCAGCTCTGGAGTGCAGAACTTCGCTCATAAGGTCAATATATTCCCAGATCGAGCAGAGTGCCCTGTTATACGGTCGAGTGCCACTCCGAGGTCGGCGGAGCGACTTTGGCCGGGAGCTGCTTTGGCGCGAGTGATCATGGCCCCGTAAGCTCATGGCGAGTCGGGCAGTCTGTGGACCTGCCCGTTAAAGCACGACGTTGGGGCCATGATCTTCGAGGCTCGCGCCAAAGTGGCTGGCTAAAGTCGCGGAGCCGACCGCCCCAGCCACGGGGCAACGGCCCCGGTAGCGAGGTAGACCGCGGGGAACCGCCGCCGCGATCCGGCCTTCTCGGTAACACAAAGCGTCGTTGACCTGGTGGTGCGGCAATCCCCTGTACCTGATTGCCCGGTGCTTGGTTCTTGGCCGCTGCTGGTGGCGACGGGCGGGCGGCGGTGCGCGGCCGGTGGCGCAGACATAGAGGCGGCGCGGCGGCGGCCGACCGGCGCCGCCGCGCGTGCGCGGCCCTCGGTCCCCTGATCGATCCCGACTCCGTTGGGCTGCCCGGGTCTGATGGTCTTGATGGGGTGTCTCGTGCTCGTGCGCCTTGGGGGTTCTTCGGTTGCTGCTGGGTCTTCCATCCCAAGGCCGGATCGCGGCGGTGGTTCCCCGTGGGCGTGCCCTGCGTCACCTGAGCAAGAGCCCCAGGTCGTAGGGTGGTTGGCGCTCGCGGCCGGAGCGTGCCGGCCGCGAGCGCAGCGAGCCTTGATGAAGTAGAGAAACTCTTACCGCGCCCGGTCGGTCAGCTGCTCGGGGCGACGTAGCACACCGCGTCGACGCTTTGCCCGTTGCCGTAGTGGTGCGGTGCGCGGCCGATCTCGCGCCAGCCAAGCCGCTCGTAGAGGCGTATGGCAGCGGAGTCTTTGGTCATCACATCTAGGACCAGCCGGAACCCGTGCTCGCTGCCATAGCTCATGGCGGCCTGCATGAGGCGCTCGCCGACGGCATGCTTCCTGGCCGCCTTGACGACGAACAACCTGGCGAGAACTGCGATTTGGTCTTCGCGGTCGCCGCTCTGCTCCATCCAAAGAGAGACGGCGTCCTCACCCTGTGGGCGCATGATCGCGACATGCCCAATAACGGCACCATCGAGCTTCGCCACCCATGCCGCGATCACGTCGGCAGATCGCAACCAAGTCTCCGGCTGGTCTACCCCCTCAACCGGGTACCCGTCAGTGGCATGAACCTCGACCAATGCCGTGGCGGCTTCGGTCAGATCTGCATCTTCGAAGGGTCGGACGATCAAGGACTTCACCTGCGACTCCTGTCACTCGACTGGCAGTTCGTAGAGCAGGCCGGTCTGGTCGGCTCGATGCACGTAACGGGACACCTCGAACGGGATGCCCTCCTGGTCCAAGCTCGTGTGCAGCACTTCCAGAACCGGGACGCCAGGCAAGAGTTCGAGGATCTCGGACTCTTCGGGGGTGGGCATCCTTGCGCTGATCTCGTCGCGGACGCGCGTCATGACATGCCCAAGTTCCTCTAGGCGGCCGTAGATGCCGTCCTTCCCCGTCTTCGGTTGCATGAGCAGCGTTCCTTGCGCCTCGTCCCACCTGAGATAGGTCGAAACGATCTGCACTGGTACGTCGTCCGCGAAGTAGTGGTTCTCCCGGTGGACAACGCTCTCTTCGTCCGCAGACACCTTCAAGCGTTCCGCCACGTCAGCCGGTGGCTTCTCACGAGCGATGGACGGAACCTCGATCCTGGCCACCTTGCCCTGACGCTTCGCTTCCAGCCGGAACGGCGTCAAGCCCGTCTCGCGGTTCTTGAGCGAGTAGCGATCACTGCCGAACCGGAACAGCTTCTGTGGCTTGCGGACGAAGACGCCACTCCCGTGCTTCGCAGTGACGAGTCCCTGTTCAGCAAGTATCCGGACGGCCTCACGGGCGGTGTTCCGTGCCGCTCCGTATGTCTCGGCTAGCACGCGCTCAGATGGCAGCTTTTCGCCGCTTTGAAGTTCTCCGCTCTCGATCTGGCGACGGAGTTCTTCGGCGATGCGCCGACTCGGGGGCTGCGGAGCCGAGGGGCGGGCGGACGTCATGACCGGAGTTTAGCAACTGGCTCAAGCCACCTTGTTGACCCCGGCACGGACCTGTGCTCAACTGGCTTAAGCCAGTAAGTGGCTCAAGCCAGTTGGCCCACCTGTGGTGTGCCACGAGCAAGGAGATTTGCCATGCGTCAGATTCCTGTCGAGACGTCCGGTGCGACCGTGATGGTTGCCAAGGCTCCGCAGCTCAAGGTCAAGGACCGTCGTACCGGTGAGATCGCCGTTGACGCGGAGACCGGGGCGAACATGATGACCGTGGACGTGATGTTCGCGGCCAACGACGAGGTGGAGATCCTCTCCATTGCCGTCCCGGAGCCGGGTATCTCCGGTGAGCTGGCCATGGGTACTCCGGTCGCGTTGACCGGTCTGATTGCCCGGCCGTGGGAGAACGAGTTCAACGGGCAGAAGCGGCACGGGATCGCGTTCCGTGCGGTCGCGGTCACCTCGCTTGTCGCGGCTGCGTCGAAGCCGAAGGCGGCCTAGACCATGCTGAAGCTGTTAGTGATCGCGTGCGCGGCCCTGGCCGTGCTGGCGCTGCTGCTGCGCTGGCGCCGCCCGGTCTGGTACTGGTTCGCCTTCGGCGCCGTGCTGGCCATCGTTCGGGTGCGGGTCCGCTACGCGACCACGATGGAGGCGTGCCGGTTGACGGTTCCGGCCTCGCGGATGCGCCGGGCATGGGCCCGTTGGGCGGGCAAGCCGGTCCCGCAGCAACGAGTCCCGCGCCTGCTGTGGATCCGCCCGACACGCACCGGGCTGCGGCTGCGGGTCCGGCTGTGGCCGGGTCAGGACGCGTTCGAGTTCTCCGCCGCCTCCGACCGGCTGCGGCACTCCTTCGCCGTCCACCAGGTCACCTCACGCGAGATCAAGCCGGGAGTCGTGGAACTCACCCTGACCGGCTACGACGTCCTCAAGCGGGTCCAGATGCCCGCCACCCCCGACAGCGGCGTACTGAAGATCCCCCTCGCCCTGGTGGAGGACGGCACGGTCCACTACCGCGACTATCGCGAGGTCCCGCACTCGATCACGGTCGGCGCCACACAGTCCGGGAAGTCCGTCACCCAACGCACCGTGATCAAAGAACTCGCCGCACAACACGTGGCGCTGGTCGGCATCGACTGCAAGAAGATCGAGCTGGGGCCGTTTGCCCGCCGCTTCTCCGCCCTCGCCGACAACCCCGACGATGCCGTGGAGCTGCTCGAAGCACTGGTGGCGCGGATGGAGGGCATCTACGACGTGGTCCGCATCGAGCAGCGGATCAGTGCCGACACCCCGGACGGGGAGATCGCCGCGAACATCTGGGATCTGCCCGAGGAGCTGCGGCCGGTGCCGATCGTGGTCACCATCGATGAGATCGCCGAACTCACCCTGAGCACGAAGAAGAACGACCCGCGCCGCGACCGGATCGTCAAGGCCCTGGTCCGCCTCGCCCAGCTCGGCCGGGCTGCCGGCATCTTCCTGGACATCTACGGCCAGCGCTTCGGCTCCGAACTCGGCGACGGCATCACCATGCTCCGCGCCCAGCTCACCGGCCGGATGGTGCACCGCGTGAATGACGAATCCACCGCCAAGATGGCCTTCGGCGACATCTCCCCGCACGCGGTGTTCGCCGCGACCCAAATCCCTAACACCCGGCGCGGCATGGCGATCGTCGGCTACTCGACGGGCGAGTGGGTCCGCATCCGCACCCCGCACACGACCATGCGACAGGCCGTCGCCGCCTGCAACCGGCACGCCCATCTGGCCCCGGTGCTCCCGGAGTTGGCCCGCTTCCGCCCGCTGTTCGATCTCGCGCCCGACCCGGCGCCCGCGGTGGCCGAAGCCGCCTGACCCCACCCCTGTTCCACGGTCGGCGTGACCGCCTCGCGCCAGGTCCCTACCCGATCCATGCCTGATGGAAGGGAGATCGCCTCCATGTGCCCGCACTGCGAGGACTTCGCCCGCACCGTGATGATGCTCGGCGCCCTGGCCCTGTACGCCAACGCCGACGACGCCGACCTGACCTTCGTCGAGCTGGTCGGCCCGTCGCTGGCTGTGTCGCTGCCGGAGCCGCCGCCCGGCACCTTCCCGCCCGGCTACGACCCCAACGACGGCCCCCAGTACCCCGACGGGACGTGAGGGGCATGGCGACCGCGAAGAAGCCGCCTACCCGCCGGACCGCCAAGCCGAAGCCGGAGCCGGTGAAGTGCCCGGCCTGTCACGGCACCGGAGAGGTGTCCCGAGCCGTCCGCGTCGGCCGCAAGCAGCGCGTGGTGGGTGAGCAGACCGGGATGTGCCTGGCCTGTTTCGGCACCGGCGAAGCCCCGAGCAACTGACCCCTGAAGGAGGAACCCGCCCATGACTGCCATCGCCACACCGGACCGTGACAGCACGTCGGTCGGCTACCAGGTTCTGAAGGTCACCGAGCTCTGGAGCTTTGCGGAGGAACTGTTCGCGATCGACGTTGACGGCCATGTGCCCGCTCGCGTCGCCCTCGCCGCCGCCAATCGCTACGCCCGCGAAGTGTGGGGTTTCCTCTCACTGGCCCGTGAATGCCGCAACAAATCGTGGGCTCTGGGCTACGTCCCGACCGGCTGCCAGCGGCTCTACGTCCGCACCCCCGTCTGCCTGATCAAGCCGTGCTCCTGCGAGGGCTTCGGCCACCCGCAGGACTCAGCCGTCCCGCTGCCCGGCGCCCGACCCGTCACCCGCATCGACTTCTGCTGATTCACCTGCGGCGGGGCGGCCGGACCCGTTCCCCGCCTCGCCGCGGCCCAACTCCTCGTGAATGGAGGTGAGGACATGACCCGCTCGCTGCGTCTGGATGCTGTGCTCGTTCAGGCCGTGATCGCCGGAGCCTTGTCCTTCGCCCACCTGCACGACCTCGCCGCCGCGGCCGGACAGACCGGCTGGAAAGCCTGGGCCTACCCGGTCTCCGTCGACCTCCTCCTCGTCGCCGCCTGGCGACGCCTACGCAGCGACGGCCCGTCCCGGCTGGCCTGGTCCTGGTTCCTCATCGCCCTGGTCGCCTCACTCGGGGCCAACGTCGCTACCGCCGGATTCCTCGACCTTCAGCATCCGCCCGCCTGGCTGCGCTTCGGCATCGCCGGATGGCCCGCCCTGGCCTTCCTCGGCGGCACACTCCTCGCCCACTCGGCCGGAGAGCGGGAACCGGCCCGGCCGTCGCTCTCAGATCCGGTCCCGGAACCGGACGTCGCCGCGGAACCGATCCCCGGTCCGGCACCCTTGCCGGCCGACCCGCTTGACGCATCCGTGCAGGTCCCGGCCCTGCCCACGGCCGACCCGGCCCCGGCTCCGGCGCCTGCTCTGGCTGTGGCGGTGCCTGCCGCGCTGGTCGACCACGCGCGCAAGGTCGCCGACGACCACCAGACCCGCACCGGTACCCCCATCGACACCGACACCCTGCGCGCCCGCCTCGGCGTCCCCGCCCCCATGGCGGACGCCATCGCCGCCCAACTCACCTGACTAGAAGGGAAGTTCACCCATGGGCCTGTACACGATCTGGAACGAGATGCACCGCGTCGGGACCACCGCCATCGGCGGCGGCCAGGACCGCAACGGCCACATGAAATACGTCGCCGCCTGCGAGTCCGAGGACTGCGGCTGGTCATCCGCCTACGACTCCTACGACGCCGCCATGATCGCCGCCCGCGGCCACGTTTGCCCCGTCCGCTGACAGGAGACCAGCTCATGTCCGTGCCGCTGTGGTTCTTCCTCCTCTGCCTGGGCGTGGTCGGCGTCAAGCTCATCCGCCCGCCCTGGTGGCTCGTCATGGTCCTGCTGCTCGGCGGCTACCTCCTCGCCGACAGCTTCCTCGCCCCCGCCCTCGACACCGCAACCAAATAGGAAGGGACACCACCGATGATCCGCCCGAAGATCCCCGTCAACCCGATCCCGACCGGACTGAGCAACCCGCCCGCCGTCCTCCAGCCGACCAGCATCACCCCCGGCACCCCGGCCCCGCCGCCCGCCCCGATGGCTCCGGCGTCCTCGCGGCCGGTCGTGCAGCTCACCCCCGGCGCCGTGGTCGCCACGGCCGGGATGGGCGTGGTCGGCGTGCTCGTCATCGGAGCGGTGCTGGTCTCGATGCTCCTCGCGGTCGCCATCACCGGCGCCTCACTCGCCATCTGTGCCCTGGTGATCCGCTCGATCCTCGCCAGCGACACCCGACGCTGACCGGCCCCCGGAGCGGCCTCGGTCGCCAAACTTCCGCCGCTCCGGGCGCCTTCCCTCACCGATCTTTCAACCGGAAGGAACCCTCATCATGACCGGCCCCGCCTCGGCTTCGCAGTCCCTCACACGGGTCTGCCCGAACTGCCACGGCTTCGCCACCGCCGCCATCACCACCGGTGTCGGCCGTGACCACCGCGGTCTCTTGCGCACGGTCACCGTCGTCTGCCCGGCCTGCCGCGGCACCGGCACCGTGCCCCTGCGCCCCCACCTCAACCCCGCGGACGTGGAGGCCGCCGCATGAGTGACACCGCGACCCTCGCGGGCCTGAACCCGGCCACCCTCGCTGATGCATTGAAGGTGGCCGGGTCTCCGGGCTTCGAACGCTGGCAAGACCAGATCAAACGGACTGGCGGCTGTGCCGACCCGATCCACCTGCGCGGCTGGGTCCTGCACAAAGACAAGACCAGCGGTGAGGTCCTGCACCACTACTCCACCGAGCACGAGCCGGGCGGGCGGCTGCGGATCGCGTGCGGCAACCGGCGGGCCTCCCGCTGCCCGGCCTGCGCCTTCACCTACGCCGGAGACACCTATCACCTCATCCGCGCCGGGCTGGCCGGAGACGACCTCCGCGGCATCCCGGCCACCGTCCGCGATCACCCCCGGGTATTCGCCACCCTCACCGCGCCCTCGTTCGGCCCGGTCCACAACCGGCCTGACCGGCGTGTGTGCGCCTGCGGTACTCGGCACGCTCCGGATGATCCCGTCCTCGGCTCCGCTCTCGACCCGGCGACCTATGACTACGCGGGCGCGGTGCTCTTCAACAACCACGCCGGGCAGCTGTGGATGCGCTTCACCAACCGGCTCCGCCGCGAGATCGCCGCCCGGGCCGGACTGACCCAACGCGAACTCTCCGAGGTCTGCCAAGTCTCCTACGGCAAGGTGGCAGAGTTCCAAAAGCGCGGCGCTGTCCACTTCCACGCAGTGATCCGCCTGGACGGGTGCTACGACCAAGCACCCCCGCCCGCCTGGGCCACTACTGACCTGCTGACTGATGCGATTCGGGCTGCGTGCCGGCATGCCTACACCAGCGTCAGCGTGCCCGCGGCCCGCTATCAGCCGGATCCGAAGAAGTCGGCCATCACCCAACCCGCCCGCACCTTCTGCTGGGGCCGACAGCTCGACATCCGTCCCATCAGGGCCTTCGGTGACGGCTCTGAGTTAACGGAACAGGCGGTGGCGTCCTACGTCGCCAAGTACGCCACCAAAGCGGCCGAGAGCACCGACACCGTCGACCGCCGGATCGGCAACAAGGAAGCCCTGGAACTCCTCGGCATCCCCGACCACCCCCGCCGACTCATCGCGGCCTGCCTCGACCTGCACCCGCTCTACCCGGACCGCAAGCTCCTCAACTGGGCGCACATGCTCGGCTTCCGCGGCCACTTCTCCTCCAAGTCCCGCCGCTACTCCACCACCCTCGGCGCCCTGCGCCAGACCCGCGCCGACTACCGCGCCGCCCAAGAACGCCAAGCCCGCGGCCTCGACGACATCGAGCCGGACACCGTCCTCGTGCTCGCCGACTGGCAGTACGCCGGACACGGCCACACCCCCGGCGAAGCCACTCTCGCCGCCACCATCGCCCGCGGCCTCCAGCTCAACCGCGAAACCGCCCGCCAGGAACTACCCGCCCGACTGGCCCTGGAAGGAGCCGCGGCATGACCACCACAGTGATCGAACGGAAGTGGTTCACCACCGCAGAGGTCGCTGAAATGCTCGGCTACAGCCTCTCCAAAACCAAGATGCTGATCCTTACCGGACAGATCCGCTCCATCAAGGACGGACGCAACCGCCGCATCCTCCCCCGCTACGTCGACGAGTACGTAGAGCGCCGGGCGCAGGAAGCCGAACAGGGGTGGTCGGCATGAGCGGCAAGCGCGGCAACGGGGAAGGCTCGATCTACCCGTACAAGAACGGCTTCGCCGCCTACGTCTGGGTGACCAAGCCGGACGGAAAACGAGCCCGGAAGTACGCCTACGGCAAGACCCGCGAAGAGGTCCACGACAAGTGGCTCAACCTCCACGCGGAGGCGAAGAAGGGCCCGGTCGCCACTCGGCACCGGACGTTGGGCGCCTTCCTCACGTACTGGCTGGACTCGATCGTCGAGCCGAACTTGGCTCCCCTCACGTACATCTCGTACGAGGGGTCCGTCCGGCTCTACATCGCTCCGTACCTCGGTCCCAAGCGACTTGACCGGCTCACGGTCCGCGATGTCCGCGAGTGGCTGACCAAGCTGGCGACCGTCTGCCAGTGCTGTGCTCAGGGCAAGGACAAGAAGCGGGCGCCCGCTCGCCGGAAGTGCTGTGCAGTCGGGGAGTGCTGTGAGTCGTACCCGTCCCGCCGGGTGATCCAAGCCGCGCGCGACGCCTTGCGGGCTGCCCTGACACACGCGGTCACCGAGGAGGAGATCGGCAAGAACGTCGCCTCCCTTGTGCGGGTGCCCAAGCCTCGTCGTCGACGGATCAAGCCGTGGTCCGTCGCCGAAGCCGGGCAGTTCCTCACCGATGCTGCTGCTCGGGACGACAACCTCTTCGCCGCGTGGGTCCTGGTGCTCTGCCTCGGCCTGCGCCGCGGTGAGGTCCTCGGCTTGACATGGAAGTCCGTCGACTTCGAGGGCGCGGAACTGTACGTCGACCACCAGATTCAGCGCGCCGGGCGCCAGATCCTTCACCGCGAGACCAAGACCGAGGACTCAGACGACTTCCTCCCCTTGCCGGCACTCTGCCTCAAGGCACTGCGGATGCGCCGCGCTCAGCAAACCGGCGACCGGAAAGCCGCCGGGGAGCTGTGGCAGGGCAGTCACGATCTCGTCTTCACCACGAAGTACGGCACCCCGATCGAGCCGGGCAACCTCACGCGCATGTTCGCCCTGCGGGCTCGCCGTGCTGGGCTCCGGGTCATCCCGCTCCGGAACACTCGACACACATGCAGCTCGCTCCTGGTCGCGCTCAAGGTGCACCCGAAGATCGCGCAACGCATCCTCAGGCACTCGCAGATCGCGATGACGATGGAGGTGTACGCCGAAGCGAGCGAGGAGGAGGTGCGCGCCGCGATCGGCAAGCTGTCCGACGCGATGGGCGGGAGTGGCACCGCCTAGTCGAAGCCCGTTGCTGTACTTCGCTGCTGTACGCCCCTGAAACGCCGAAGGCCCCGGAGAGATCCGGGGCCTTTGACCTGTGTGCACTCGGCAGGATTCGAACCTGCAACCTTCTGATCCGTAGTCAGATGCTCTATCCGTTAAGCTACGAGTGCTTGTTTTGTTTTCTCGCCGTTTCTTGCCCTTCCGGGCCGCTCGCGGCGACAGGAAGAACATTACATGACTGCCGCCGCCATGTGAAATCCGTTTGCCGTACCCCTTGTGACCTGCGGAAACGACTCAGCGGGGGCGTTTGGGAACGACGAAGCCCCGGTTGCTGGGACCGGGGCTTCGTGATCATGCGCGGAGGCGGAGGGATTTGAACCCTCGATGGAGCGTAAACCCCAAACCGCATTAGCAGTGCGGCGCCATAGACCGGACTAGGCGACGCCTCCAGCACAACCGCCCGCGCGAGCGCGAGTGGTGCGTGCAGATGATGACACAGTCGAGCGTGGTGTCACCAATCGCCTCCCACGGTACTAGGCGGGAAGGCCGCAGGGCAAAGCACTACCCCGCGGTACGCCGGCGGTGCCGCAACCGGGCGGAGCGGGGCGCGTTAGTCAGGTCATGTTCCAGTCCCCCCGGCTCGCCCGGCTCCTCGTCCTCGGCGCCTCCACACTCGTCGCCGCCGGTTCCGTCACCGCCGTACCCGCCTTTGCCCACTCCGAGCGCACCGCGCCCTCCCTGATGCCGCCGCCCGCCCGCGACGACGACCGCGCCGGCGACCACCTCACCGTCACCGTGCGCAACGCCGGCGGAGGAAAGGACGGGACCTTCGAGCTCTACTGCCATCCCGGCGGTGGCACGCACCCCGACGCCGGCAGCGCGTGCGCCGCGCTCGACCGCGGGACGCAGTGGGGCAAGGACGCCTTCGCCCCCGTACCGGAGGGGAGTCTGTGCACGATGCAGTACGGCGGGCCCGCCACCGCGTATGTCACGGGGACCTGGGCCGGGCGGCCCGTCGACGCGAAGTACGACCGCAGTGACGGGTGTCAGATCGCTCGCTGGGACCGGCTCGTACCGGTTCTGCCCGGTATGGGGCGGTAGGCCGGCGGTGGCGGCAAGTACCTCGCACAGGCATTTCATGGCGGAAACAGGGCGTCCGGAAGAATGCCGCGAAAGTCTCATCGAGAGGCCGGCCGGGTCTCGTGTGCAGCTGAAGGCGGAGCATGCGCAGGTGGTCGCGTGTGCGGTCACACGTTCTACGTCACTTCGTCGTGCGACCTCCCTCTCATCCGGCGCCCCCGGCACAACCCGTGCCTTTAGACTCCCTCGCGTGACACGTCGCGGGCCGGTTGGCAAGATGGCCCGAGCGGTCGGCAAGGTGCGGTAACAGGGAGGAAGCGTCTCGTGAGCAGCAGGCCATCCCGAGGCGCTGCTCGCCTCGCAGCCATACTCGACGCGCTGCCCGACGCGTTGGTCCTGGTCAACGCCAACGGGACCGTCGTGAACGCCAACACCATCGCCCTCGAGGCCTTCGAGGCGCCGGGGACGGCTCTGGTCGGGCGCGGGCTGCTCGATCTGCTGCCCGAGTTCGACTCCAAGCTGATCCCGGGGTCGATGCGGCGGCCGGACCACATGGACCCGCGGGGACAGACCAAGCCGACGCGGATGATCGCGCGCCGCACCGACGGGGCCGAGTTCCCGGTCGAGGTCACCAGCGCCAATCTCGAAAACGGCCAGCAGGCCTACGACAACTACGGCTACGGCAGCGACGAGCTGCTGATGCTCGTCGTGCGCGACCTCACCGGGACCGTCGACACCGAGGCCGAGCTCGCGCGTTCGCAGCGGCAGACCGAGATGATCCTGCGGGCCGCGTCGGAAGGTGTCGTCGGTACCGACACCGACGGGCGGATCGTGCTCGTGAATCCCGCCGCCGCTCAGATACTGGGCTACCGGGCCAGCGACCTCGGTGGCCGCGAGCTGCACGAACTCATGCTGCACTCCCGCCTGGACGGTACGCCGTTCCCGTACGAGGAGTCCCCGCTCGCCGACACCCTGCGCTCCGGGCGCAAGCACCGGGTGCGCGGGCAGGTGGTGTGGTCGAAGAAGGGCGAGAAGGTCTCGGTCGATCTGACGACCGCGCCGGTGCGCGACGGGGACCAGCTCGTCGGGGCCGTCATGACCTTCACCGACCGGCGGCCCTACGACCAGCTCGCCCAGGAGAAGGACGCCGCCGAGCAGCGGCACGCGGAGGAACTGGAGCGGCTCGCCGAGGAGCACGCCTCCGAGCTGACCGCCCTGCGCCAGAAGCACGTCACCGAGATCGAGCAGCTCCAGGAGCAGCACGAGGAGGAACTCGCCGCGGGCGAGGAGCGCTACGCCGCCCTCGGGGAGCGGGAGAAGGACCGGTACGAGGCCCTCGCCGGGCGGCACGAGCAGCTGCTGACGCTGCTCGGCGCCTCGCTGCGCGGGCCGCTCGACGAACTCCGCCGGGACCTGGCCGCCCTGGCCGCGGACGACGCCGGGCAGCTGTGGCCCGAGGCCAACCAGGTGCTGCACCATCTGTCCGCCGGGTACTCGCGGATCACCCAGCTCATCGACAACGTCCTCGCCTACCAGCGCCTCGACGCCGGCACCGACGGCATCACCCGGACGAAGGTCATGCTCGACGCCGTCGTCGCGGCGGGTGTCGACGGGGCCGTGGAGCTCATCGGGCCCGGGCGCGTCCAGTTCGCCGTGCACGCCCCGCCCATCGAGGCCGAGGTCGACCAGCAGCTGCTCGCCCGCGCCCTCGCCCACCTCGTCGCGGACGTCGCCGGCGTCGACGCGACCGGCAACGCGCCGGTGTCGGCGGGCGGTTACATGGACAACACCGTCGTCGTGGCGGCGGCGCAGCGCGGCGAGGTCGTACGCATCGAGGTGCGCGGGCCGTACGCCGGGGGAGACCCGGTGCACGAGCCGATCGTGCGCGGGATCGTGCGCGCCCACGGTGGCGTGCTCCAGACGCATGAAGTGCCGGGGATGAGCGGTAACGCCTACGTCCTCGAAGTGCCCATCGGGGGTGGGGCGGGGGCCGTCGCGGCCACGGCCCCGGCCGCGATCGAGGGGACCGACGGCGGCGGTGGGCGGCGCCGGGCGCGGCGGTCGTCCGTCGACGCGTTCCTGGAGAGCGACGGGCCGGGGGCGAACGGTGCCGACTTCGGTGCCGAGGGCGATTCCGGCTCCGGTTCCGGGGAGTCCGACGGGGCCGATGGTGTGCCCACCGGGCGTCGCAGGAGGCGTGCCGACGAGGCTCCGGCTCTTCCCGCGCCCGCCCTTCCCGCACCGGCCGGCGTGGAGTCCGGTTCCGGCGGGACCGGGCGGCGACGTGGGAGGCCGGCCGAGGGCACCGCTGCGGACGGGGTCGAGGGCGCCGCCGTCGCCGGTGTCGCCGAGGGTGCCGTCGTCATGGCCGGTGAGCATGGTGCGGGCACCGCGGCCGTGGGGAGCGGGCTGGGCGGGACCGTGCCGCCGCAGGGCGTGCCCGCGCCCGCGGGTGGTCACCGGGCCCTGCCGGACTCGGGCCCGGGTTCGGGCTCCGGTGCGGGTGCGGGCTCGGGTGAACAGCACGCGTTGCCGCCGGCGTTGCCCGCGGTGGCGTCCGCCGATCCCGGCGCGGAGTCCGGCGGGGCGCAGCCGACCGGGCGCCGGCGCCGCGCCCTGGCCGCCGCGAACGAGCGTGCCGCCGCGCAGGAGGCCGCGCCGCGCGCGGTGTTCGCCCTGCCGCCCGCGGAGGCGGACCGGGCCGGGGACGGTACGGAGGGTCCCGGCCAGGCCGGCGTCGCCGTGCCCGGGCAGATCGCTGTCCCCGGGCAGCAGGTCGCCGTGCCCGCGCAGGCGGCCGGTGCGCAGGTCGCCGTGCCCGCGCAACTTCCGGTTCAGGCCGGTCTTCCCGGGCAGGCTCCCGGGGCCCAGGTCGCCATGCAGGTGCCGGGGCAGGCCGTACCCGCTGCCCCGCCCACCGCCGTACCCACGGCCCCGCCCACTGCCTCGCCCACCGCCGTTCCCGCCGCCGGGCTCGTCGAGGACGGGCGGCACGACGCCGTGCCGCACGATCAGTCCGGGGACCACACCCCGCCCCAGGCGCACCCCACCTCCGCGCCGACAGGCCGGCGCCGGCGGGCCGTGACCCCGCCCGGGGAAGCCGGAGCCACGCCCGCGCAGGGGGTTCCGGCGCAGCAGACCGCGCAGCCGGTGCCCGCCCAGGTGGCCCGGCCCGCCGCCGTGCCCGCGCCGCAACAGCACGCCACCGGTCAGATCGCGCTGCCCGCCCAGGTGCCGTCCGGCCAGACCGCCGCGGGTCAGCCGCTCCCCGCCGAGGCCGACCCCGCTCAGCAGGGCGCCCAGGCTCCCCAGCCGTGGCCCCCCGCCGACGACACCGCCGTACCGGCTCAGGCGAACGGCGAGGCCACCGCCGTAGCGCCGAACGCACCGCAGCCCACCGCCGCTCCGGCAGCAGGTGCCGCGCAGGCGCGGGCGGCGCAGCCGTTGCCCGCGGAGGCGGCGGCGCCCGTGGACCCGAACTCGACGCAGGGGCGGGCGATCAGCGTGCGGACGCTGGGGCAGGGGGTGCCGTTCACGCGGCAGGCGGCCCAGGTGCAGCAGCCGACGCAGACGCCGGCGCCGCACCAGCCCGGCGGTTCCGGCCGCCGTCGCAAGCTCGGCACGCCGCCCGACCCGGCCGCGGGGCGCCCGCATCCGACGGGCGAGCAGGCCGCCGCGCAGCCGCAGCCCTCGCTGGCCGGGCAGTCCCGGCTCGCGCAGATGACGGAGGGCACCGGACGGTCGTACGCCATAGGCGCGCCGGACGAGAACGCCGCCGAGGGGCCCGAGCCGCTGGACGGTCCCGGTGGGGCCGTCGAGGTGGCCGACCCGCCGCGGCCGCAGCCGATGGACGACGAGCTGCCGCCGGAGCCGCTGGACAACCCGCGTCGGCTGCTGGTGTGGCCCGCGCCGGACGTCACCACGCAGCAGGCGCTGAGCGACCGCGGCTACCGGCCCGTCATCGTGCACTCGCGCGAGGAGGTGGACGCGCAGATCGCGGCGTTCCCGGCCGCGCTGTTCGTCGATCCGCTGACCGGGCCGATCACCCGGACCGCGCTCCAGTCGCTGCGGCAGGCGGCGGTCGCGGCCTCGGTGCCGGTGATGGTGACCGCGGGGCTCGGACAGGCGACGCGCGAGGCGGCGTACGGCGCCGACCCCGCCGTACTGCTGAAGGCGCTGGCGCCGCGGGACAGCGAGCAGCATCCGCCTCGGGTGCTGCTGATCGAGGAGCACGCGGAGATCGCGCTGGCGCTGACCGCGACGCTGGAGCGGCGCGGTATGCAGGTGGCGCGGGCCGCGAGTGACGCGGACGCGGTGATGCTGGCGGGGCAGTTCCGGCCGAACCTGGTCGTGATGGACCTGCTCCAGGTGCACCGGCGCCAGGCCGGCATCGTGGACTGGCTGCGCGCCAACGGGCAGCTCAACCGCACGCCGCTCGTCGTCTACACCGCCGCCGTGGACCAGGCGGACCTGCCGCGGCTGGCGTCGGGGGAGACGGTTCTCTTCCTCGCCGAGCGGTCGACGAGTGGCGAGGTGCAGGCGCGGATCGTGGACCTGCTGGCTCGCATCGGGACGAACTGAAGCCCGCGGCACCCTGATCGGCAGGCGGCGCCGCGCGCCGCCCTACCTCGCCACCAGCCTCCGCGCCGCCTCCCGTACCGATGCCCGCAGCCGGTCGCGGTCGTCGTCCTCGCCGCCGACCACGATGCGTCGCATCTGGGGGACGACGGCGGACCAGTTGGCGAGGGCGATGAGGAGGAAGAGGAGGTCGCGGGCGGGGATCGCGTCGGAGATGACGCCCCGGTCCTGGCCGTCCTGGATGGCGCCGATCTTCTCCCGGTAGTGCTCCTGGCGCCCGGCCTCGTCGGGCAGCTCGGTCAGGCCGTACTCCAGGCCCTCCCAGAAGAGCAGGCGCAGCACCTCGGGGTGGGCGACGTGGTAGTCCATGACACGGTCGACCCAGCCCTCGATGTCGTCCGCGTCGACGGGGACGGCGACGGCCAGGTCGAGCATGGTCTTCTCCAGGACCCGGTCGAACAGCTCCGCCTTGTTGCCGAAGTAGGCGTAGATCAGCTGCTTGTTGGCCTTGGCCTCACCAGCGATGCGGTCGATACGGGCGCCGGCGACGCCGTGCCGGGCGAACTCGGCGATCGCCGCCTCGAAGATCCGGGCCCGGGTGGCCTCGGGGTCTCTCACTGCCATGGATCCAGCGTAGCGGGGGAAGTAACCAACCGTTTGGTTGACAGGGAATTCGCGGGCGGTGCAGGCTGTTGTCCGGTCATCCAACCAACTGGTTGGTTGCCACTCGATCCGTTCACTGTCTGCCCGTTCACTGTCTCGGCCCGTTCACTGCCCCACCCCGCTCGTACGCGTCCGAAGGAGCACCACCGCTCATGTCCTCACCGGCGATCACCACCGCGACGGTCGTCCGGACCCCCTCCCGGGAGCCCGCCCGCGCCCGTCTCTTCCTCGTCCTCATCGCGCTCTGCACCGCCGTCACGGCCGCCAACATCTATCTCGCGGCCCCGCTGCTCCCCCTCATCGCCCACGACTTCGGCTCGACCCCCTCCGCGGTCGCCTGGATCGCCTCGGTCGCCCAGTTCGGCTACGCCGCCGGCCTGCTCTTCTTCGCCCCGCTCGGCGACCGCGTCGACCGGCGCCGCCTGGTCGCCGCCCTCACCCTGGCCACGACGGTGGCCCTCGCCGCCAGTGCGGCGGCGACCGGCACGACCGCGCTCGCCGCCGCGGTCTTCGTCGCCTCCGCCGCGACGGTCGTCCCCCAGCTGCTGGTCCCCCTGGTCGCCGAACGCGCCCCGGCCGACCGCCGCGCCCGTCATGTCGCCGCCGTCATCGCGGGCCTGTTCACCGGCATCGTCGCGGCCCGCGTCCTCGGCGGACTGGCCGGCGGCGCCTTCGGCTGGCGCTGGGTGTTCGTCGGCGCGGCCGTCCTCACCGCGGTACTGGGCCTGCTGACGGCGTCCGTCCTGCCCTCGAGCGCCGGGGCGGTCGCGAAGGGCCGGCTCTTCTCCGGGCTCGCCTCGATGCCGGGCCTGGTCCGCCGCTCGCCCGAACTGTGGCGCGCGTGCGTGCGCCAGGCCGGGATGTACGGCGCCTGGAGCGCCCTGTGGACCTCGCTCGCCCTGCTGCTGACCGGCGAGCCCTACGGTCTCTCGACCGCCACCGCCGGTCTCTTCGGCCTCTTCGGGCTGTCGGCGAGCGTGGTGGCCCCGCTGGCGGGCGGTCTGGTGGACCGCTTCGGCGCCGCGAAGGTCGTGCGCAGCGCGTACGTCCTCGCCGCCGCGTCCGTCCCGCTCTTCTGGCTCGGCGGCCATGTCCTGCCGACGCTCTTCGTCGCCGCGATCGCGATCCACGCCGCCCTGGTCGCCGCGCACGTTGCCAACCAGACCCTCGCCCTCACCACCACCTCCACCCCGGCCACCGCCAACAGCGCCTACGTCGTCTCCGGCTTCGCCGGCGGCGCCACCGCCTCGGCCCTGGCCGCCCTCGCCTTCACCCACTTCGGCTGGACCGGAGTGGTCGCTGTGGCGGGGGCGTGGCTGGGGGTGGGGTGGGGGGCGACTGTCGTGCGGCGGTGACTGTCGTTACGGGGGGGCACTGTCGTTGCGGCGGTGACTGTCGTTGTGGGGTGACGGTCGTTGCACGTTCGCCGGCAAGGCGGGTGCGGACAGGGGTGGGCGAGTCGGCCGGGCTGAGGGCTCTGCCATGATCGCCTGTCGATGAGAGGGGCTGTGACGGCCATGGACGAGCGACCTGACCCGGTGCAGATCATCGCGAGAGTGGGGACGGGCTTCTCTGCGGAGCATCCTGAGCGAGCCATCCAGGTGTGGATGCATCTCGCCGCGAAGGCGGGTTGGGAGGTCAACCGCGTCGACGACGCTTCCGTCGACCTGGACGCCGGTGAGTGCGGGGTCGTCGACGTGGAGGGCCTGCGCTACCTCGTGCGGCGAGGCCGAAGGGTGCGTCATACGTTGTATGACGACAGCGGGGGACGGCTTGCTCGGCGACCGATCTTCGGCTTCGCCGCCTGGGCGGAACCGGTGCTCTCCGCGGACAGCATCATTCCTTGAGCCCGGCACAAGTGGCCCTCGGGCTCTGGGCGGCGGGTGTGGGCCCGCCGCGCCCTCCGGCCGTCCCGAGCAACGACAGAGTCCCGGCGACGGAGACCCCCGGCGGCGCGCCGGGGGTCTCCGTGGCGGGCAAGCGAATCAGCGCAGCTGGGTGACGTCCAGCGTGCCCTCGGCGTACTGCCTGCGCAGTACCTTCTTGTCGAACTTGCCCACGCTCGTCTTCGGCACCGCCTCGATGATCGTCCAGCGCTCCGGGAGCTGCCACTTGGCGATGTGGCCCTCCTCGGCGAGGAAGGCGCGCAGAGACGCGAAGTCGGCGGTGGAGCCCTCGCGGAGGACGACCGTGGCCAGCGGGCGCTCGCCCCACTTGTCGTCGGGGACGGCGACGACGGCGGCCTCGGTGACGTCGGGGTGGGACATCAGGGCGTTCTCCAGCTCCACCGAGGAAATCCACTCGCCGCCGGACTTGATGACGTCCTTGGCGCGGTCGGTGAGGGTGAGGAAGCCGTCGGCGGAGATCGTGCCGACGTCGCCCGTCTTCAGCCAGCCGTCCTCGCTGAACTTGTCGGCGGGGCGCAGGGGTTCGGCGTCCGGGCCGTTGTAGTAGGCGCCGGCGATCCAGGGGCCGCGGACCTCCAGCTCGCCCGCGGACTCGCCGTCCCAGGGAAGGCGTTCGCCGCCGGGGCCGGTGAGGCGGGCCTCGACGCCGGCCGGGAAACGGCCCTGGGTGAGGCGGTAACCGAACTCGGCCTCCGTACCCACCACATGGGCCGGCGGACGGGCGATCGTGCCGAGCGGGGAGGTCTCCGTCATGCCCCAGGCGTGGCAGACCCGCATGCCCAGCTGGTCGAAGGCCTCCATGAGGGAGGGCGGACAGGCGGAGCCGCCGATGGTGACCTGGGTGAGGGAGGAGACGTTGCGCGGCTTGGCGGTCAGCTCGGCGAGCAGGCCCTGCCAGATGGTCGGGACCGCGGCCGCGTGGGTCGGACGCTCCGCCTCGATCATCTCGGCGAGCGGCGCGGGCTGCAGGAAGCGGTCCGGCATCAGCATGTTGACGCCGGTCATGAACGTCGCGTGCGGCAGGCCCCAGGCGTTGACGTGGAACTGAGGCACCACCACCAGCGAGGTGTCCTGGTCGGTCAGGCCCATCGACTGCGCCATGTTGACCTGCATGGAGTGCAGGTAGATCGAACGGTGGCTGTACACCACACCCTTGGGGTCGCCCGTCGTGCCGGAGGTGTAGCACATCGCGGCGGCCTGCCGCTCGTCCAGCTCCGGCCAGTCGTACGTGGTCGGCTTCCCGGCGATCAGGTCCTCGTACTCGTGCACCTGGACATCGGCGGCCGCGAGTCCGGAACGGTCGCCCGGACCGCTCACGACCACGTGCTCCACCGTCTTGAGGTGCGGGAGCAGCGGGGCGAGCAGCGGCAGCAGCGAACCGTTGGCGATCACGACCCGGTCGGCCGCGTGGTGCACGATCCACGCCAGCTGTTCGGCGGGGAGCCGGAGGTTGAGGGTGTGCAGGACCGCGCCCATGGACGGGATCGCGAAGTAGGCCTCGACATGCTCGGCGTTGTTCCACATCAGGGTCGCCACGCGCTCGTCGTCCGTGACGCCGAGGTCCTCGCGCAGCGCGTGGGCCAACTGGGCCGCTCGGGTGCCGACCTCGGCGAAGGAACGCCGGTGCGGCTCGCTCTCGCCGGTCCAGGTGGTCACCTGCGATGTGCCGTGGATCGTGGCTCCATGGGCCAGGATCCTCGAGATCAGCAGCGGTACGTCCTGCATCGTGCTCAGCACGGCGTCCTCCCGGGGCGACATTGCCTACGCGGTGGTAAGGGCTGGGCAAATTCTGCTCACATACCGCGCGGTATGTCACTAGGCGGCGGTGATCGATCACATCACCACGTGGTCGTCTCACCCCGCCGGCGGGCAGGTTCCGCACACTAGGGGAACCGTCGTAAGACCGCTGTCAGCGGACCAGCCCCAGCTCCGGGTCCTCGCGAAGCTTCCCCAGCGCCCGCGACACCGCCGACTTCACGGTGCCCACCGACACCCCGAGCACCTCGGCCGTCTGCACCTCACTCAGGTCCTCGTAGTACCTGAGGACGACCATCGCCCGCTGCCGGGCCGGCAGCTTCATGATCGCCCGCCACATCGCGTCGTGCAGCGCCTGCTGCTCGGCCGGGTCGTCCCCGCCGGGCACCGGCTCGGGCTCCGGGATCTCGTCGGTCGCGAACTCGTCCACCTTGCGCTTGCGCCACTGCGACGTGCGCGTGTTCAGCAGCGCCCGGCGCACATAGCCGTCCAGCGCCCGGTGGTCCTCGATCCGCTCCCAGGCGACGTACGTCTTGGTGAGCGCGGTCTGCAACAGGTCCTCCGCGTCGCACGGGTTCGCGGTCAGCGACCGGGCGGTACGCAGCAGCACCGGCTGGCGGGCCTTCACGTACGACGAGAAGGAGGGGTACGTCGCATACGGGCGGGTCTGCCTCGCCGGTACTGCGGCGTCCGAAACGCTGGTGCAGACGGGTGTGGTCATGGCTCCACGCTAGGAGCGAGGGCGCCTCCGGCGGATCGGCCGCAGGTCCCGAAGACGAGTCCGCCTCAGGTTGTAGGGGTGGGGGTGGCTCCACCTCCTGAGGGTGGAGCACCGGGCCCGCAGTACTGCGGGATGACCCCTGAGGGGTACACCGTCCTCGCAGCCAGGCCCGCTGCCGGCGCCTCAGTCGTCCCCCGAGAGCACCAGCCCCGAGGTGGGCACGCCCGTCCCCGCCGTGACCAGGACCCGGTCCACGCCGGGTATGCGGTTCACCGCCGTCCCCCGTATCTGACGCACTCCCTCCGCTATCCCGTTCATCCCGTGCAGATACGCCTCCCCCAGCTGTCCTCCGTGTGTGTTCAGCGGCAGCCGGTCCCCGGCCACGAAGTCCGCCGCCTCCCCCTTCCCACAGAACCCGAACTCCTCCAGCTGCATCAGCACGAACGGTGTGAAGTGGTCGTACAGGATCCCCACGTCGATGTCGGCCGGGGTGAGCCCCGAGGTGCGCCACAGCTGGCGGGCGACCACACCCATCTCGGGCAGGCCGGTGAGGTCGTCGCGGTAGAAGCTGGTCATCTGTTCCTGGGCCCGGCCCGCTCCCTGGGCGGCCGCCGCCACGACCGCCGGCGGGTTCGGCAGATCCCGGGCCCGCTCGACGGACGTGACGACCAGGGCCTGGGCGCCGTCCGTCTCCTGGCAGCAGTCCAGGAGCCGGAGCGGCTCGACGATCCAGCGCGAGGCGGCGTGGTCGGCGAGGGTGATCGGACGGTCGTGGAAGTACGCCGCCGGGTTGGTCGCCGCGTGTCTGCGGGCGGTGACGGCGACGTGCCCGAACGCCTCCGGGGTCAGACCGTAGGAGTGCAGATAGCGCTGGGCCGCCATCGCCACCCAGGAGGCCGGGGTGAGCAGCCCGAACGGCAGGGACCAGCCCAGCGCGACCCCCTCGGCGGAGGGCTCCCGGTGCTGCACTCCGGAGCCGAAGCGGCGCCCCGACCGTTCGTTGAAGGCGCGGTAGCAGACCACCACCTCGGCCACGCCCGTCGCCACGGCCAGCGCCGCCTGCTGGACCGTCGCACAGGCCGCGCCGCCGCCGTAATGGACCCGGGAGAAGAAGGACAGCTCACCCATCCCGCAGGCCTGGGCCACGGTGATCTCCGGGTTGGTGTCCATCGTGAACGTCACCATCCCGTCCACGTCGCCCGGCGTGAGCCCCGCGTCCTCCAGCGCGGCCCGCACCGCCTCCACTGCCAGCTTCAGCTCACTGCGCCCCGAGTCCTTGGAGAACTCGGTGGCCCCGACACCGACGATCGCCGCCCGCCCGCCGAGCGCGTCCCGCGTACGCACGCTCATGCCGGGCCTCCCCGGGCAGCACCGGCGGCCCGAGGCAGAGTGACAGTGACCGTGCCGGTGACATGTCTGCCGATGCCGTTCTCCCCCACCACGCGGACGGTCGCCGTGTCGCCGTCGACCTCCTCGACCGTGCCTCTCAACACCATGGTGTCTCCCGGGTAGTTGGGGGTGCCCAGGCGGATGGCGACGCGGCGCAGCACGGCTGTCGGGCCGAAGTGGTCCGTGATGTAGCGGCCGACCAGCCCGTTGGTCGTCAGGATGTTCATGAAGATGTCGGGGGAGCCCTTCTGCCGGGCCAGTTCGGCGTCGTGGTGGACGTCCTGGTAGTCGCGGGAGGCGACGGCGCCGGCGACGATCAGCGTGCGGGTCACCGGGATCTCCAGCGGCGGAAGCTGCTCACCGACCCGCATGGGACGCCTCCTCGCGTGCGCCTACCCCGTGCACGCCTACCCCGTGCACGCCCGCTCCGGGCTCGCCTTCCTCCGCGCGGAAGACCGGGAGCACCAACTCCTCGTCGTACTCCCTGAATTCGAGGCGCACCGGCATGCCGATCCGCACCTTGTCGTACGGCACCCCGGTCACGTTGCTGATCATCCGCACGCCCTCCGTGAGCTCTATCAGGGCGACCGCGTAAGGAGGGTCGAAGGCGGGGAAGGGCGGGTGGTGCATGACGACGTAGGAATGGACCGTGCCGGTGCCGCTCGCCTCGACGGTGTCCCACTCCGGGTGGCCGCAGGTGTTGCAGCCCGGGAGCCAGGGGTGGCGCAGGGTGTCACAGGCGGTGCAGCGCTGGATGAGGAGGCGGTGTGCGTGGACGCCTTCCCAGAAGCCGGCGTTGTCGCGGTTGACGACGGGGCGGGGACGGCGGGGGCCCCTTTCCGGCTGCCCCTGCTGCTGGGACTGCCCCCGCCGGCCGGACTGCCCCCATTGCTCCGGCCGCCGCGAGTTCTCCGGCCGCTCCGTCGTCTCCGGTCGCTCGGGCCGCCTCGTTCGTGCGGGGGCGTATTTGAGGATGCGGAAGCGGTGGGTGCCCGCGAGGTCGGGGCCCACCCGGATGTCCATGCGGGACGTGACGAAGTATCCGATGCCGAGCTTGGTCGTCTTGCGGGACGAGACCGACTCGATCACGGCGTCGAAGGTGATCTCGTCGCCGGGGCGCAGGGGACGGACGTACTCCTGCTCGCAGTCGGTGGCGACGACCGAGGTGCAGCCCGCCTCGTCGAGGAGGGTGAGCAGTTCGTCGTAGGCGGATGAGCGGCCCGTATGTCCCGAGAGGCCGCCCATGGTCCAGGCCTGGAGCATGGTGGGTGGGGCGATGGCGTCCGGGCCGGAGTAGGACGGGTTGGTGTCGCCCATCGCCTCGCACCAGTGCCGGATCATGGGCGCGTTGACGGGGTCCTTGCCGGTGCCGGACACGGCGGCGGGCCGGCCCTCGTACACCTTCAGTCGCTGCTCCAGTTCGTCGGCCATGGCCTCCCCCTCGTCGTCGTCCTCGTAGGCCCGTGCGTCCCGCCCGTTTCGTACTGACACTTCTGGTACACCGCTGCCGCCGCCGGGGTTCCCATCGACTCCGCGAAGATTTCTGACTGTCCGTCAGATACCGTGCACTGTCAAGGCGGGCAACCGACGACAGCCCCGCCGACGGCCGACCACCGAACCGCGAGCGGCCGCCCCCTAAACCGCGAGCGGCCGGCCACCGACCCGCGAGCAGCCGGTCACCGAACTGTCAGCAGCCGGTCACCGCACGCACAAACGTCTGCGCGGCGGCGCCGAAGCACCGCCGCGCAGACGTGTCACACCCCACGGACCACACCCCTCGGAGACCGGGGCCGAGCCCGGAGCGGCCGGAGCCGCCCCGGTCACAGGCCCCCTGGGCTCACCACCACAGCGGGCCGAAGTTGACGGACGTGTTGTCGTTCCCCTGATTGATGGCCGTGAACGCGGAGCCGTTGACCTGTGCGGTGTTGCTCTGGTTCGAGGCACCGGAGCCGACCGCGTTCTGCTGCGTGGTCGACGAGTTGCCGTTGTTGGTGCCACCCACGCCGCTGCCGACGATGCTCGCGACACCCGCGTTCGATCCGTCGTCCGCGAAGCCGCCGTTGTCCGCCGTCGCGACGCCGGTGAAGAGTGCGGCGGCGAGCGGAAGGGCGGAGACGGCGGCGATGACGCGGGCGGTACGGATGCTTGCCATGTTCTTCCTCCAGAACCCGGCTTCCTAGCCGGAAGTACGTCAAGTAAGGCTGTTTCCAAGGCAGTTGGCCGACCACCTCGAAGTCGTTCACGACGTCGCGAGACCAGAGTTGCCCACCGAATCCCCGGCGAACCACCCCGGAAGCGATCATTCCCCCTCAAGCGTGAGTACAAGTCGATAAACCCCTTTCACGACCTTGGGCATCGAGTCGGGGCGGTGCGGGCAGAACCGCCCCAAGCACCGCAAGAGGTGAAGCGTTCCGGCGCATTTCCGGCCAACCCGTACCGCCCGGCGAGTCGCCCCGGAATACACTTCCCTTTCTCGAACAGGTGTACGAAAATAGAGCCATGGCCACCACAGACCGGCAGGCCACGACGCTGGCCCTAGCCCACGCCCTGTCAGCCGCCGAACGCGGCCTGGCCGTCATCCCCCTGTCCCGAACAAAGCTCCCGGCCCTGCGCTCCCCCCACCACGACGACCCCGAGGCCCCGCCCTGCCACGGTGAGTGCGGCCGCTTCGGCCACGGGGTCTACGACGCCGCCACCGCTCCCGACCGCATCCGCGAACTCTTCGCCGCGGCCCCCTGGGCGACGGGCTACGGCATCGCGTGCGGCCTGCCGCCCCATCACCTGATCGGCATCGACCTCGACACGAAATCGGATACGGACTCCTCGGCGGCCCTGCGCGAGCTGGCCCTGCGCCACCTGTTCACGATCCCCGCCACCGTCGTCGTACTGACCCCCAGCGGCGGCCGCCATCTCTGGCTGAGCGGCCCGCCCGACGTCGTCGTCCCCAACTCGGCGGGCCGCCTGGCCCCCGGCATCGACATCCGCGGCGCCGGCGGCTACCTCGTCGGCCCCGGCTCGCGCACCGACCACGGCGTGTACGCGACCGCGCCCGGTACCGCCCACCTCGCCCCCGCCGCCTGCCCGCCCGCCCTGCTCCGCCTCCTGCTCCCGCCGCCCCGCACCACCCGCCACCCCACGCCCCCGTCGGCCGGCGACCACGGGCAGGGCCTGGTCCAGTTCGTCCTCGCCGCGCACGAGGGCCAGCGCAACACCCGCCTGTTCTGGGCGGCCTGCCGCGCCTACGAGGACGGCATCGGCCCCGCCCTCGTCGACCCCCTCGTCGACGCGGCCCTCAACACCGGCCTGACCGAACGCGAGGCCCGCGCGACGATCGCCTCGGCCGCACGGATGACGGGACACCGGCCGTAACGCACGTACGCGTGAGCACGCACGCGTAGCAAGTACGCAGGAGCACGCACGCGTGAAGCACGCAGACGAGAGCACGCACACGAGAGCACATGCGCGCAAAGCACGTACGACGCAATGCATGCACGCACAACGCAAAGCCCGCACGAACAGGCGTCGGCCGTGAAATCCAGGGGAGTTCGATGCACCACCGCCCTAAGAGGCCGACCATGTCGCTGGCCCGCGTCGTCCTCACCTGCGGCCGCAGCGTCGACCTCGCCGACCTGCGGTTCTCCTCGACGTACGGCGGAACGCCGGAGAGTTACCCCTGCAAGCCGGTCAACGAGATGAAGATCAAGGATCTGCTGGTCGCGGCCGAGCAGGCGTTCCCGGAGACGCCGGTGCATCTGGTCCCGCCCGCGCGCGAGTACCCGCACCAGTACGCGGGAGCGTTCGGCCCGGTGGAGATGCTCCCCTCCGTGGCGTGTGTGGGCACGTTCCGGTCCGCGGCCCTCGACCCGGCCCACGACCCGGTTCTGTACCGGTCCGCCCTCACGGTCATCTGGTTCCAGCCCACCACGCGCGTGCCGTCGGGCTGCGAGGCGGAGGCGGGGCTGCGGGACGTGGTGTGGGACGAACTGGCGCGGGACTACGAGTTGTAGAAACGATCCCGAAACGATCCCTAAGGAACGACGCGGAACCGCTCGGCCACGACCAGGGTGTCGTCGTCGACGACGAACTCGGGGTCCTTGAGGAACTCCCGCAGCTGCTCACTGCCCCAGAACTTCTCATGCGCGGCCCGCCATTGAGCGACGGACTCGTAACCCTCGCCCTCGTCCGACGCGTGCCGCAGATCCACCTCGCCGAGCGGCAGCACCCGTACGTCCGTGACCTCCACGACGGCGACCCGCCGCTCCTCGGAGTCGAGCACCGCGAACCGCGCCCCCGCGCGGCAGCGCCTCACCCTCGACCTCGTACTCCCGCAACAGCCCCGTCGTCGCGGTCTTCGCGCCGGACAGGACAGCGGCCACGAGCTTGTCGCGGAGCGGCCCGGGGAAAGCCAGTTCGTACGGCGGCAGTTCGTCGATGGAATGCGGCATAGGGGCGAGCGTACGGGGACACGCACCTCGGCCGACGCGAGGTGACGAAGCCCGCAGGAAGCCACTCAGAGCGTGGAAGCCCAGATCACGATCCCGACAGGAGTCAGCCCGCAGACGAGACCGACAGACAGGCACACAACCGCCAGGACCTTGAACGCCTTCCGCTGTTGAGCACGGCAGGCGGCGAAGCAGGTGAAGCTTGCGATGGCCAGACACGGCAGGGTGATGAAGAAGAAGCCCAACGCAGCCACGGCGCCTCCACGCTGAGAACGGCCCCCGACCGATGTACCCGGTCGGGGGCCTTCAACTGCGGTGGGTGTGGGATTTGAACCCACGGTGACATCGCTGCCACGACGGTTTTCAAGACCGTTCCCTTAGGCCGCTCGGGCAACCCACCTCGCTGCCACCACCTGGGGTGGAGCGGGTACAGCGTACCGGCCTTGGTCCACAGGCGGGGCCCGTGGTCCACACCGGGTTCACCGGAGCCTGCGGCGAGCGAGCTATGCGCCCTCGTTGGTATCGCGCAGGGAACGGATCATGCTCCGCAGGATCCGGAACGCCTCCGACTGCTCGGGGCCGGTCAGGTCGGCCAGCATTCTGGACTCGACGGACCGGACGGCCGCGCTCGCCTTCTCGAGGCTTCGTCGGCCGCTGGGGGTGAGCCGCGTGGGAAGCGCCTTCCCGACGGGGGCCTCCGCGGGCCTGGTCACGTAGCCGTCCCGTTCCAGGGCCTGGAGCAGCACGTTCATCGTCTGCCGTGTCACGAACGCGCCGCGCGCGAGCTCGGAGTTCGACAAGCCCGGTCGCTGCGCCAGCAGCTCGAGGCAGGAGTAGTGCGTCACGCTCATCCCGAGCGGCCGCAGCACTTCCTCCATGGCCGCGCGGAGGGCGCTCGACGCTTCTTTGAGCAGGTAGCCCAGTGACGTCTCCAGGTCGATGCCGACCCCTTCTTGACTCATGTCAGTATTCTGACATAGCTTGCTGCGTGTCAGGAAACTGACACGAAAAGAAGGAGCGTCATCATGCCCGCCACCGGCCCCGACTTCATCTCGCTCCAAGTGCACGACCTCGACACCTCGCAGGCGTTCTACGAGCGGTACCTGGGCCTCGTCCGCTCGCCGGCCGGACCTCCGCACGCCGTCGTCTTCGAGACGAAGCCGATCGCGTTCGCACTGCGCGACGTCGTTCCCGGCACCGACCTCGCATCCGTCGCTCAGCCCGGCATCGGTGCCGCGATCTGGCTCCACGCCACCGACGTCCAGGCCATCCACGACGCACTCGTCGCCGACGGTCACACCATCGTCTCCGCGCCGATCGACGGCCCCTTCGGCCGGACCTTCACCTTCGCCGACCCCGACGGCTACCAGGTCACGCTTCACGACCGCGCTTGAACGACCAACCTCGACCGCTCAGCCGATGAGGTACAGGTCAGAGCGGAAGGGGCGCCGTCCAATGGACGGCGCCCCTTTCCGATGTCCCACGCGCGCGTGGTGTCAGCTGTCGCCCTCCCGGGAGCCCAGGGTGAGGTCAACGGTGTGAGTCTTGCCGTCGCGTTCGTAGGTGATCTTGACCTTGTCGCCCGGCTGGTGGGTCCAGATCTCGCCGATGAGGGTCGGGCCGGAGTCGATGACCGAGTCGTCGAGCTTGGTGATGACGTCGCCGGGCTTGAGGCCCGCCTTGGCCGCCGGGCCGCCCGCCTCGACCGCGTCGGAGTTGCCGGCGCCCTGCTCGGTGATCTTCGCGCCGCCGGTCGACTCCTCCAGGGACACCGAGGCGCCGATCTTGGCGTACACCGGCTTGCCGGTCTTGATCAGCTGCTGGGCGACGTACTTGGCCTGGTTGATCGGGATGGCGAAACCGAGGCCGATCGAGCCGGACTGGCTGGTGCCGCCCAGGCCGCCGCCGCTGGTGGACTGGATCGCGGAGTTGATGCCGATCACATTGCCCTGGGCGTCCAGCAGGGGGCCGCCGGAGTTGCCCGGGTTGATCGAGGCGTCCGTCTGGAGGGCGCTCATGTAGGACGCGTTGCTGCCGCTGCCGTCGCTCGACGCCACCGGGCGGTTCTTCGCGCTGATGATGCCCGTCGTGACCGTGTTGGAGAGGCCGAAGGGGGCGCCGATCGCGATCGTCGAGTCGCCGACGGCGACCTTGTCGGAGTCGCCCAGGGTCAGCGGCTTCAGGTCCGACGGCGCGTTCTTGAGCTTGATCACCGCCACGTCGTAGCCCTGCGCGTGACCCACGACCTCGGCGTCGTACTTCTTGCCGCTCGGGAAGGTCGCGGTCAGCTTGCCGCCGTCCACCGCGTCGGCCACCACGTGGTTGTTGGTGACGATGTGGCCCTCGGTGTCGAAGACGAAGCCGGTACCGGTGCCGCCTTCGCCGCTGCTGGACTCGGCCTGGATGGTGACGGTGCTCGGCAGCGCCTGCTGCGCCACGCCCGCGACCGTGCCGGCCTCGCGCTTGACGGAGCCGCCGCTGTCGGAGGCGGAGACGGTGGTCGATGAGGTGTTGTCGTCGTTCTTGGCCAGGGCGTAGCCGAGGCCGCCGCCCAGACCGCCCGCGACCAGCGCGGCGATCAGGACCGCCGCCATCAGGCCGCCGCGGCCACGGCCGGACTTCGGCGCCGGGGGCTGGTACGCGGCGCCCCAGCCACCGGCGCCCGCACCACCTGAGCCGCTGTCGGCGTACGTCGGGGTGGCCGGCGGCGGGGGCGGCCAGGAGGCGTCCGGTGTCTGGCCCGGCTGCCCTGGCGCGCCGCTCGCACCCGCCGGAACACCGCCGCCCTGCGCGCCGCCCGCGCCCGCCGAGGCGTACGCCGGGACCTGGCCCGCGTGGACCAGTTCCTGCTCCGGTGCGCCGGGGGCGCTCGGAGGCGTCGCGGGAAGCGGGGTCGTCGGGGCGCCGCTGTCGGGCGCGGTGGCCTGCGGGGAGGCTGCGGGGGATTCCACCGGCACGGGAGGTGCGGACGGGGCCGGGGGTACCGCAGTGCCCTCGTTCTCGGTGCTCACAGCTTTTCTCCTCGATCCACGGCTGTTGTCCTCGGTCGCACTCGGTCACGCTCGTTCACGCTTGCCGACGGTCCGGCGCGATGCAGCTGTGCATGTGCTTTTGTATGCCGTCAGCTTTTCCCACAGGCCGTCAGAGCACCATAAGCGGTGCCTGTGGGTCCGCGACCATTCTTTATATAGGACCTGTTTCGCAAAAGGGGCGCATCTCGACGGTTGCCGAATATGGCACCGTCTCGGCGTCCTCGTGCGACGCGTACCCCGCTGCGGTGGCACCATGACGCGGTGACCCACGCACGACAGCAGAGCATTCAGGTCGTCGCCCACCGCGGAGCCTCCGAAGAGGCCCCCGAGCACACCCTGGCCGCGTACAAGAAGGCGATCGAGGACGGCGCCGACGCCCTGGAGTGCGATGTGCGCCTGACGGCCGACGGCCATCTCGTCTGTGTCCACGACCGACGCGTCAACCGTACGTCCAACGGGCGCGGGGCGGTCTCGGCGCTGGAGCTGGCGGATCTGGCCGCCCTGGACTTCGGTTCCTGGAAGAGCCGGGACGAGGAGCCCGACTGGGAGCACCGTCCGGAGGACCGCGAGGACACCTCCGTACTGACGCTGGAGCGGCTCCTGGAGCTCGTCGCCGACGCGGGGCGACGGGTGGAACTGGCCGTCGAGACCAAGCACCCCACGCGGTGGGCCGGGCAGGTGGAGGAGCGGCTGCTCGTCCTGCTGAAGCGGTTCGGGCTGGACGCGCCCGCCACGGCCGCCGAGTCCCCGGTACGGATCATGAGCTTCTCGGCCCGCTCGCTGCATCGCGTGCGTGCCGCCTCGCCGGCACTGCCGACGGTCTATCTGATGCAGTTCGTCTCACCCAGGCTGAGGGACGGTCGACTTCCGGCGGGCGTCCACATCGCGGGGCCCTCGATCCGGATCGTGCGCAATCACCCGGCCTACATCGAGCGGCTGAAACGAGCCGGTCACCAGGTGCACGTCTGGACGGTGAACGAGCCCGAGGACGTGGATCTCTGCGTGGAGCTCGGCGTCGACGCGATCATCACCAACCGACCGCGCGCGGTCCTGCGCCAGCTGGGCCGATAACCAAAACGGCGACAACTGGTAAAGACCTGTGAAGAAGTCTTGACCCGGCACCTCCGGCACCCCCATTCTCCAACCCGGCCATAACGTCGAAATCCAGCCACACGATTACAGGGAGTGCTCCGGCGCGTTCGGACCGTATTCGATCGTTACGAATGCGTCGGTGGACCTTGATTGGCCGGTTTCCGGTACAGGCCAATGGGGCATCCACACCGTGGCGTGGGGCAAAGGAGGTCTCGGGGGTGGCGTTGGTGGTGGCACAGGAGGTGCCCACGTCGTCGAGCATGGCCGTACCCCATGGCCCTGCGGGCGTGGGGGAAGCAAGACACCGGATGCGTTCTCAACTGCGCACGGGTGGCGTGTCGGAAGCGGTCATCGACGACGCCGTACTGATTCTTTCCGAACTCTTGAGCAACGCGTGCAAGCACGGCCGGCCGCTGGGCGACGCCCTGGCCGGAGACGGCGATGTCCGCGCCGCCTGGCGGGTGGACACCGGGGGCAGACTCACGGTCGAGGTGACGGACGGAGGCGGGCCCACCCGCCCTGCTCCGGCCACGCCCTCGGTCACCGCACACGGCGGCCGCGGGCTGAACATCATCACCGCCCTGTCCGACGACTGGGGCGTCCGGGACGACGCCCGGGGCGAGGTCACGGTGTGGGTCGTCGTGCACGACGACGTCCATGATCCGGACGCCGGCCACCGCCGCGCCGACTTCACGACGCGCGTCGCGGCGCCCTCGGTGTCGGCGATCGCCGGTCTGGACTTCGCGGACGCCTTCACCGACCTGGACTAGACGCTCCGCCGGGGGCCGCGACGGTCCGTCGTCGGCCGCGGCTCCGTCGTGGCTGGTCGCGCAGTTCCCCTCGTCCCTACGGGGCGCTACCGAACCGCCGGGGTTGTCCACAGGCTCCCGTCGGTCATCGCGTGAACGGCTAGGCTCCCGCCGTACGAGACGAGCCGTAACCGGGAGACCCCACGATGGCCAAGAAGCGACCCCAGACGAAGGCCGAGCGCCCTCAGATCACCGACGGTGAGATCCCGGTCGTCGGTGCCCGCGAGCCCTGCCCCTGCGGCAGCGGCCGCCGCTACAAGGCCTGTCACGGCCGGGCCGCGGCGCACGCGGTGACCGAGCTGGTGCAGCGCCCGTTCGAGGGGCTGCCGGGCGAGGG
This sequence comes from Streptomyces sp. RG80, assembly GCF_040446465.1. NCBI lineage: Bacteria > Bacillati > Actinomycetota > Actinomycetes > Kitasatosporales > Streptomycetaceae > Streptomyces > Streptomyces sp. RG80. The sequence continues at coordinate 86,853 of NZ_JBEAAJ010000004.1, forward strand.
CGACTGGGTGGCACTGCGCGAGCTGGTGCCCGCCGCCACGGTCGAACTGACCCTCAAGGGCGGCCTCCCCGAGGGTGTCCCGTCCGTCTCGCTGGCCACCGTGCTGCCGATGGCCTGGCCGGCCCTGCGCCGCGACGATGGCTCGGTCCTGCTGGGTCTGCAGAACGACACGGCGTCCGGCGACATCAGCCGCGACCTCGCCGACACCCTCCAGCGCGCGCTGGAGGCCGACCCGGGCACTCCGGTGCAGGGCCGCCGCGCCCCGGCCGAGGGCCCGCGCCTCCAGGATCTCCTCGACCCCGAAGGCGCGTTCGAGCCAGTCGTGCACGCGGGCTTCGAGTTCTGGGTGCCGGACGCGGAGAACGCCACGCCGGAGGTGACCGCCTCCCTGGAGCGGGCCAACGCCGCGGCCATCCCGACCGCCAAGCTCCAGGGTGTGGACGCCGCCTACTGGTGCGAGACGCCGGACAAGAACCACCTGCGCTGGGTCATGCCGTATCCCGAGGAGCAGCTTCTGGACGCCCTCGCGCGGCTGCACGCGGCCGGGAAGTCGAGCCTCGGCGAGGGCACCCGACTCGTGGGTTCCTTCCGCGCCCACGGACTCACCGTGCCGGTCTGGGACCTGCCGAGCGGGGTCACCGCGGACGACGTGGAGAAGCCCGCGGCCGAGTTCGCCGAGCGGCTCACCGCCGCGCTGGCCTCGGACGCTCCGCTCACCGCGGACGAGCGTCGCGCGCGTGGCGGCCTGACCAACCGACAGGTCACGCTCAGCTGAAACACAGGTTCGAAACCCGGGAGCTGCTGACCCGTCGGTCAGCGGACCCCGGGCACGCGGAACGGCTGGACCGGTTCACAACTCCCCTCAGGAGCAAGTGAGTCGGTGTCCGGAAAGCCGATGAAAAACCGAGATCGAATTTGCGAACAGCCGATCTCTTGTTACCGTTCGAGTAGCCCGGTTGCTGGTGCATCCCCCGTCGCCAGCAACCGGGTCTTTGCGTGTCCGGTTCCATTTACGGAACGCTGCCGGGCGTCAACTGCCCGTAGGCGCCTAGGAGTTGCTTCCGGGATTGGTTCCGGAGTTGCTTCCGGAGCGCAGCAGGAGCGGGCCCTGGCCGCCCCGCCTCGCGAACTCCGCGACCGCCGTGTACGCGCCCGGCTCACCCTGCGTGCGCTCCCTGGGCGTCTCGCAGGTGCCCGGCTCGTCGTCCGCGCCCACGGCGCAGCGCATCTGCACGGTCCGGCCGCCGGGGCCCATGAAGCTGAGGACGGAGTCCAGTCCGCCGCCGGTGACGTTGCGGTAGTAGGTGCGCGCCCAGGTGTCCTCGCCCTGCGTCAGGACACAGGTCTGCGCCTCGATGCCCTCGGGGGAGGTGAGTTCGGGCCCGCAGCGGGCGGCGGTGGCGAGACCGAGTCCGAGCAGCCACGGGGAGCTGGACGGCGAGCCGGTGGGATCGGCGGCCTTGTCATCCTCGCCCGCCACCTCGTCGCGTACGCCGGACTCGCCTTGCGCGGCCTCCTCGCGTACGGCGGCCTCCTCGCGTACGTCCGTACGCCGCCCCTCGCCCACTTGTCCCGCGGACGCCACGGCCAGGGGAAGCGCGACGGCGCATGCCACGACGCCCGTGAGGGCGAGCAGACGAAGGTTCATGAAAGGGACGATAACGAGCGCGCGCGGACGGCTGGTTCCGCGCGCGCCCGACACCCTTACAACTCGGGCGCGCTCACACCCGTACGAGTGAGGGCGTCCACCACCGCGTCCACCACGGCCTCGACGTCGGGCACCCACGGGGAGGCCGAGCCGGGCAGCGGTGCGCGCTCCCAGCGGATGGCGCCCCGGCCCGTCTCGGACGGGGGCAGCGCGAGGTAGCCGCCCTCGCCGTGGAAGCGCAGGGAGCCCGGGACGAAGTCCTTGGCGTACAGCAGTTCGCCCAACTGCTCCATGGAGTACGGCTTGACGAGGATCGACCAGCGGGTGGGCGCGGCGACGACCGGGCCGAGGCGCATGCCCTGGCGGTCGAGGGCGGTCAGCGCGCGGGAGGCCGCGAGGGCCGGCAGGGACACCGCGCAGGGTGCCGTGCCGCCGGTGGCCAGGACGATCGGCGCGGCGGGCCGGTTGGCCCACCACCAGCGCACCATGCGCTCGTCGGTGGTGGCCGCGAGGAGCCCGGGGTCGAACGGGTGGGCGCCGGGGACCGTGCACTCGGGGTCGGGGCAGCTGCAACGGGCCCGCCCCTGCGGGTCCGGCGCCGCGCCCGGGAGTACGGGCCACTGCCATTCCGTCGCGAAGGTCAGGGCCGCGCTGATCAACTCAGGCCCCCCGTCGTTCCGCTTGGACAGGAGCCTGCGTGCCTTTCCGAGGATCTCGCGCATGAGCGCTCGTTCCTTTCCGTTGCACCGCTGGCAACACCGTGGGCCACATCACACCATGTGTCGATCACTGCACTGTGCGTACCTTTTGGCGCATCACACCCCTGTCCGAGACAAGGGGAACCCCTATGGGTCGAGCGTTGGCTGCGTCCACGGCAGCCTGACCCACACTGCGTCTATCAAAAGCATGGGCGTGGCGTGGGGGTGGCGAAGTCTGGCGTTTTGCTGTCCCGCGTGTTTCTCTTCGCCTCCGCCACGGAGGATGGGGCACGGTCGTCGGTGGCTAAGACGCCCGGGTCCGTCACCAGGTTCCGGGTGGATGTCAACCACCCCTGGCCTTCTCCGAGTACGTACCCATCACGACCGCTGTGACGCTCAGTGGAGCAAGGCCAGTCGACCGCAATAGGGCGTTACCCGAGTCAGTTTTAAGCCAACTTTGCTTTTCGGCAAGAGGTCCACCGTCGACCCATGGACACCAGGAATCCCGGCAGGACAATGCTGGACATCCCCTCACGAGTGCGTGTACATGTGGAGACACTGCTAGCGGCGCAGAATGACATGGGGGTTTGCGATGCTTTTGAGCAATACGCACCGGTCGGAAAGCCGGACGCCATGAACGCCCCTCACCCTCCGAAAGTGGCCGGAATCGATTCAACGGTTCCCTCGCCCGCACACACTGTCGCGCCCGCGCCCGTTGCCCCGGACACCTCACCGGTCCCGCCACCGCACGCCCCGAGCGCCGTGCTCCAGGACCGGCTCGCGGGCTGGGTCTCCGACCTCACCACCCTGCACGAACTCACCGAACGACTGGCCCGCACCGACGCGCTCCAGGAAGCCCTGACGGAACTGCTGCGCGCCGGCGCCGCCCTCGTGGGCGCCCGACGCGGACTCGTCGTACTGGAGCCGGCCGACGGCCTCGGACCTGACACCACGATCGGCCTGGGCCTCGCCCGGGCCGATCTCGGTCACATCGAGACCGTGCCGCGCAGCGCCATGTCGTACGGCAAGATCCTCGACGGACTGCCGGGCGCGGACGGGGAGATCGCCCAGCCGGACCTCTTCGCCGAGGACGGTCTCGACCCCCGCCACCGCGAGGTGGCCGCCCGCCTCGGCTACGCCGCGTGCTACGCGCTGCCGCTCGCCTCCGACGCCGCGGGGCGGCTCGGCGCCGCGGTGTGGCTGTACGACGAGCCCGCCGAACCGGCCGAGCGCCAGCGCCACCTCGTCGGCCTGTACACGCGCTACGCGACCGAACACCTGGCACGGCTCCTCGAAGTGGAGCGCACGCGCGCGTGCATGGCGACGATGTCGGAGGAGCTGCTGCCGTCCCGGCTCCCCCGGGTCGCCGGCATGCGGCTCGCCGTCCGGCACCGCACCGGTCCGCGCGGCGGTGGCGACTGGTACGACGCGCTGCCGCTGCCGGACGCCGCGCTGGGGCTCGCGGTGGGCTCGGTGACCGGTTCCGGGCCGAGCGCGATCGCCGCGATGGGACGACTGAGAGCGTCACTGCGGGCCTACGCCGTGATGGAGGGCGAGGACCCCGTCGCCGTCCTGTCGGACCTGGAGCTGCTGCTGCGGCTCACCGAACCGGCGCGCTCCGCGACCGCCCTGTTCGCCTACTGCGAGCCCGCGCTGCGCAAGATCACGCTGGCCGGTGCCGGGCACAGCCCGCCGCTGCTGATCGGGGAGCGGCGCACCGAGTTCGTGGAGACGTCCGTGTCGGCGCCGCTCGGGATGCTCGCCTGCTGGGAGGCGCCCAGCGTGGAGCTGACGGCCGAGCCTGGAGAGACGGTTCTGCTGTACACCGACGGGCTGCTGCACCGTACCGGCGACCCCACGGACCGTGCCTTCGCGCGGCTGCACGCGGCCGCGGCCGGGGTGCCCAAGGCGCTGCGGAACGACCCGGACGCGATCGTCGACCACGTCCTGCGGACCGTGCTGCCCGACGGGCTCGACGCGGCGGACTCCGACGAGGACGTCGTCCTGCTCGCCGCGCACTTCGAGTAGCCCCTCGGACACCTCTCGGTAACAGGTCCAAGGGCCCTGGGCCCCCTTCCGTACGACCGTACGATGGAGGGGGTCCAGTGCCGTATCAAGGAGGATGACCGTGGCCGACGAGCTCAATCCGGAGACCCCGGAGACCGAGTCCGAGGAGCCGATCAAGCAGCGGAAGAACGGGCTGTACCCGGGCGTTTCCGACGAGCTGGCCGACAGCATGAAGTCCGGCTGGGCCGACACCGAGCTGCACGACCTGCGGCCGATCCCCCAGGCCGCCGAGACCGCCGCCCGCCGTGCCGCGCTGTCCGCGCGGTTCCCCGGTGAGCGTCTGGTGATCCCGGCGGGCAACCTGAAGACGCGTTCGAACGACACGGAGTACCCCTTCCGGGCCTCCGTCGAGTACGCGTACCTCACCGGCAACCTGACCGAGGACGGCGTGCTCGTGCTGGAGCCGGCCGCCGAGGGCCACAAGGCGACGATCTACCTGCTGCCGCGCTCCGACCGTGAGAACGGCGAGTTCTGGCTCTCCGGACAGGGCGAGCTGTGGGTGGGCCGCCGGCACTCCCTGGCGGAGTCCGAGGCGCTGTATGGCATCCCCGCCTCCGACGTGCGCGAGCTGGCGGACGCGCTGCGCGAGGCCACCGGCCCGGTGCGGGTCGTGCGCGGCTACGACGCCGGCATCGAGGCCGCGCTGACCGACAAGGTCACCGCCGAGCGCGACGAGGAGCTGCGGGTCTTCCTCTCCGAGGCGCGGCTGGTCAAGGACGACTTCGAGATCGGCGAGCTGCAGAAGGCGGTCGATTCGACCGTGCGCGGCTTCGAGGATGTCGTTCGCGTGCTCGACAAGGCCGAGGCGACCTCCGAGCGGTACATCGAGGGCACGTTCTTCCTCCGCGCGCGGGTCGAGGGCAACGACGTCGGCTACGGCTCCATCTGCGCCGCCGGCCCGCACGCCTGCACCCTGCACTGGGTGCGCAACGACGGCCCGGTGCGCTCCGGCGACCTGCTCCTTCTGGACGCCGGCGTCGAGACGCACACGCTGTACACCGCGGACGTCACGCGCACGCTGCCGATCAACGGCACGTACACCGAGATCCAGAAGAAGATCTACGACGCCGTCTACGAGGCCCAGGAGGCCGGTATCGCGGCGGTGCAGCCGGGCGGCAAGTACCGCGACTTCCACGATGCCGCGCAGCGCGTGCTGACCGAGAAGCTCGTGGCGTGGGGCCTGGTCGAGGGGCCGGTCGAGCGGGTGCTGGAGCTGGGGCTCCAGCGGCGCTGGACGCTGCACGGCACCGGGCACATGCTCGGCATGGACGTCCACGACTGCGCCGCCGCGCGCACCGAGACCTATGTCGAGGGCACGCTGGAGCCGGGCATGGTGCTCACCGTCGAGCCGGGCCTGTACTTCCAGGCCGACGACCTGACCGTGCCCGAGGAGTACCGGGGCATCGGCGTCCGGATCGAGGACGACATCCTGGTGACGGAGGACGGCAACCGGAACCTGTCGGCGGGGCTGCCGCGCCGCTCCGACGAGGTCGAGGCCTGGATGGCGTCGCTCAAGGGCTGATACAAGACCGATGGCCGGGTACCAGAGCGGTGCCCGGCCATTCACGTGCCTAGGGGGAGGGTTCTCGTGGACGACTTCTGGTCCGGAGTCGGTGTCGATCTTCATCTGGAGCCGGACGCGTCCGACGGTCGGCGCATCGGGCTCGAACGGGCCCTGCGGGACGCCGTGCGCGACGGACGGCTCGCGCCGGGAACGCGGCTGCCGGCGACCCGGCGGCTCGCCGGTGAGCTCGGGATCTCCCGGGGGACCGCGAAGGCGGCGTACGACCAGTTGGTCGCCGAGGGCTACCTCACCGCCCGGCAGGGGTCCGGCACCCAGGTCGCCTCCTTGCCGGCGGTCGACGAGCAGGCGCCGGAGTCGTCCGCACGCGCGCGTGCCCCGCGGTTCGATCTGCGGCCGGGCAGCCCGGACGTCGGGACCTTCCCGGCGGCGGCCTGGCTGCGGGCGCTGCGCAGGGCGATCGCGACGGCACCCTCACTGGCGTACGACTACGGGGATCCGCGCGGGCGCATCGAACTGCGGACCGCGTTGTCCGGGTATCTGGGGCGGGCCCGTGGGGTCGTCGCGCCGCCCGAGCGGATCGTGATCACCTCCGGGTATGTGCAGGGGCTCGCGCTGCTCACGCGCGTGCTGGACGGTGGCGAGATCGCCATGGAGGATCCGGGGCTGCCCTTCCACCGGGAGGTCGTCCGGCGCGGCGGCGGGACCGTCGTACCCGTGCCGGTCGACGAAAGGGGCGCCCGCACTGAGGAGTTGGGGGAGCCCGGGGCCGTCGTGCTCACTCCCGCCCATCAGTACCCGACCGGCGTGACGCTGCATCCCGAGCGGCGGCGGGCGTTCACCGACTGGGCACGCGCGCGTGGCGGGCTGATCGTCGAGGACGACTACGACGGGGAGTTCCGTTACGACCGGCAGCCGGTCGGTGCCCTTCAGGGGATGGCGCCGGGGCATGTCGTGTATCTCGGCACCGCCTCCAAGACGTTGGGGCCCGCGCTGCGGCTCGGCTGGATGGTGCTGCCGCCGCACCTCGTCGACGCGGTCGCCGACGCCAAGCTGCACAGCGACCACCACACCGAGTCCATCGGCCAGTTGGCGCTGGCCGAGCTCATCGACAGTCATGCCTACGACCGTCATGTGCGGGCCTGCCGGCTGCGTTACCGGCGACGCCGTGACCAACTGCTGCACCGGCTGGGTGCGAGGCGGCCGGTGCGCGGGATCGCGGCCGGGCTGCACGCACTGGTCGAGGTCGCCGACGAGAAGGAGGCCCTGGCGCGCGCTGAGGCGGAGGGGCTGGCCGTCGGGCGCCTGGGGGACCACTGGCACGTCCCGGACGCCGAGGGGCGGCCTCAGGGGCTCGTGGTGGGGTACGGGTCGCCGCGGGAGCGGGTGTATCCCGAGGCGCTGGAGGCGCTGGGGAAGGTGCTGGACGGATTGGGCCAATAAAGCGAGCCGCTATTGGGTCTGTGGTGGGGTCCAGTTCTCTTCTACCGTCGTAGACATGACGAACTCCCTCGTCCCGCCCGCGGGTCCGCAACGCGTCCTGGCTCTCGCCCAGTTGACCAATGCCGTCGGTGACGGCGCCTTCCTGGTGACCTCGGCGTTCTACTTCACCGAGATCGTCGGGCTCTCCCCCGCGCGCGTGGGGCTCGGGCTGACCGTCGGATGGGCGGTCGGGTCGGTGGCGGGGGTGCCGCTGGGGCGGCTCGCCGACCGGCGCGGGGCGCGCGGTACGGCGGTGCTGCTGGCCATGGCGGCGGGGCTGGCGGTCGCGGCGTTCCTCTTCGTCCGCGGCTTCCTGCCGTTCGTCGCGATCGCATGCGCGTACGCCGCCGCGCAGTCGGGGCTGGCCGCGGCCCGGCAGACACTGCTGGCCGGGCTGGTGCCGACCGGGGAGCGCACAGGGGCACTGGCGTACCTCCAGTCGGCGTTCAACGCCGGTCTGGCGGTGGGCGCGGGGCTGGGCGGGCTGGCGATCCAGAGCGGGACCCGGGAGGCGTATCTCGCGGTGTTCGCGATGGACGCGGTGACGTTCGTGGTGTGTGCGGGCGTGTTGCTGCGGCTGCCTGGTGTGGCGGTTCGTGGTGGGGTCGTCCGTCGTGTGGCGGGGAACGGTGCCGGTCGGGTGGCCGGGGGCGTGGAGAAGCGTCACGGCGGCGGTGTCGTGCGCGATCGCCGCTACGTCGCCGTCACGCTCCTCAACACCGTTCTGCTGCTGCGGATGCCGCTGCTCAGCCTCGGGCTGCCGCTGTGGATCGCCGAGCGGACGAACGCGCCGACCTGGCTGGTGTCCGCGCTGTTCGTGCTCAACACCGGGGCCGTGATGGTGTTCCAGGTGCGGATGGCGCGCGGTGTCACGGGGCTCGCGTCGGCCACGCGCGCGGTGCGGCGGTCGGGGTGGGTCATGCTGGCGGCGTGCGGGGTGTTCGCGCTGTCGGCCGGTGCGTCGCCGTGGGTGGCCGCCGGGGTGCTGGTGGCCGGAGCGGTCCTCCAGGTCGTCGCGGAGATGGGGCAGTCGGCCGGCTCGTGGCAGCTGTCCTTCGACCTGGCGCCGGCCGACCGGGTCGGCGAGTACCAGGGGTTCTTCGGAACGGGCGTGACCGTGGCACGGACGCTCGGTCCCCTGGTGGTGACCACCCTGCTGATCGGTTGGGGGACCGCGGGCTGGCTGCTGCTGGGAGGGGTGACGCTGCTGGCGTCGTACGCCATGGGACCGGTGGCGCGCCGCGGCACCGCCTCCCAGCCGGAGGTCAGGCCGCTCCCGGTGCTCGTGAACTGACCGTCACCGGGAGCGAGTCCAGGAACAGGGCCCCCGCGAGCAGCCCGGCGCTGCCACGGGGGCTCCACGCGCGCGTGTGGAGGTCCTTGTCGAAGGCGACCAGGGCGGCGGCGCCGGCCTCGGTGGACGTGCCGCCCGCCTCCAGGATGCCGCGGGCGCCCGCCTGCACATGGCGCAGGCCGAGCGGGCCCGCGGCGTAGAGGAGTTCGGTGTCCTGGAGGGTGGACATCACGGTGAGCAGGGCGTCGAGGCGGGCCTCGGCCTCGGTGGCGCCCACCGCGCGTGCGGCGGCCAGGGCGTCCAACGCCCGCCGTACGTGCGGGAATCCGGCGCGGGCCTCGCCGCGCGCCCCGGCGGCGCCGTACTTCGCCGACACCGACGAGCCGTGGGAGGGCCTTCGCGGGGCGCGCTTGTCGGTGTGCCGGGCGATGCCCTTGGCGGCCTGCGCAATGTCCGTCGCCGCGGCGCCGGGACGCAGGGCGGCCGCGGCGACCAGCAGACCGAGGGCCCAGGTGGCGCCCCGGTGCCCGCCGCCCGCGAGGCCGACCGAGTGCTCGGTGCAGCGGCCGATCGCGCCCAGTTCGGTACGGAGTTCGGGCGTGGGTTCGCCGGTGCGGCGGGCGGCGGCGGCCATCGCCGCGAGGCCGGGCACGAGTGCCTTGGCCGACCAGCGCAGCAAGCAGTGGTCCCGGCGGGTGACGCGGGCGTCGAGGTCACGCGGATCGGGCAGCCCCGGCTTGGGAGCCAGGGCCAGCTGCCCGGTCAGCGCGGTCACGGCGGTCTGCGCCAGCGCTTCGTCCTCGCGGCTGCTCATGCCCGTGCCCTACGAGGATGCCGAGGCCGACGGGGAGGCGCTGTCGGTCGGCGGTTCGCCGGTCGGGGCGCCGCTGGGCGGGGTACCGCCCTCGCCGCCACCACCGCTCCCCGCGCCGGTGTTCTCGGCGTCGGGGTCGATGCCGAGGGTGAGGAAGCCCTTGTAGCCCTTGGACGGGTCCTTCTTGTGGACGGCCTTCAGCGTGAGCAGCCCGCTGGAGGCGCCGCCGCCGTCGTAGACCATGTCGTTGTCGAGGGTGGTGTAGCTGCCGGAGTGCTTCGAGTACGGCTCCAGGGTGAAGATCTCCTGGGCGATGTCGTCGTCGAAGAAGAACTGGCCGGTGTAGTTGACCTTGCCGCCCTCGTAGGTGCCGTCCTCCTTCTCGCCGCCGGTGTGGACCTTGACGTGGATGTGGCAGGTGCGCGGGGTGTACCAGCCCGGGAAGATCGTCTCGAACTTGACGACCCCGTTGGCGTTGGCGACCTGGTAGCCGCGCAGGTAGGTCCGGTCGTCGGCGGTCGAGCCGTCCTCGCTCTCGGCGGGGGCCGAGCCGCCGGGGTTGGCGGTGGTGTAGCCGGAGTAGTAGCCCCAGGCGTCGCAGTGCCAGATCTCCACGGCCGCGCCGGGCACCGGGGTGCAGCCGTCGGTGGCATCGACGACCGTGAGGCGCAGGGTCAGCGGGACACCGCTCTTGCCCTCGGCGATGTCCTTTCTGACCAGGGCGCCGTCGAGGTAGTACGGCCCCTCGGTGACACTCGTCATGAGCGTCATGCACGCGCTGCTCGTGCTGGTGCTCGTGGCCGAGGCGGTGGCCGTCGTCTCGGCGCCGGTCTCGGTGTCGGCGAAGGCCGACTGGTAACCGGCGAGGGCGAGGCCGCCGGCGGCGACCGTGCCGCCGGTCACGGCGATCGCCCGGCGCCTGGTGATCGTGTTGTCCTTGTGGTTTCCCGTCATGATCCGGAACTTATGGACGGCGTCCGTCAGGAAGATGGGCAGACGCTGAGAGCCGCCTGTGAATGCTGAGGAAGCTGAAATCCGGGCCTCGGGGTGCTCTTCGGGTCCGGCCCGCCACCCGTGCTCTGCTCACACCGCCATCAGCGGCGCGTCCTTCTTCCACTTGAGGATCTTGTCGAAGCTCACCACGGCACCGCCCCGGCCCGGCTTGTTGCCGATGTGGACGTGGTCGGCGAGTTCCTGGATCAGACAGAGCCCGCGGCCGTTCTCGGCCTCGCTCGGGGCGCGCCGGACCGCCTGGGTGGGGCGGCCGAAGCCGGGGCCCGAGTCGGCGACCTCGATACGGCACTTCTCGCCGTCCAGATAGGCGGTGACGCGATAGGCCTCGGAGGTGCCGCCGTGGCCGGTGTCCCCGCCGTGCTCGACGGCGTTCGCGCAGGCCTCGCTGAGGGCCACGGAGAGGTCGTAACAGACATCGGGGTCGACGCCCGCGGTCTCCATGGTGCCGAGCAGCAGCCGGCGCGCGAGCGGAACGCTCGCGGCCTCGCGGCGCAGATGGAGTGACCACCAGATGCTCATGCTCCAGCCTCCTGGCCGCGGCTCGACATACCGTTACCTATTGCCGCCAGTCGCCGGGTGTAAGCACAGAGTTGACGTGACGCCGCCCATATGGGGGATGCGTATCGGGCGGTGTATGGGGTATGTGGGGGCGGTTCGTATCAGAGGGTGATCTTTCGGTCGTACGACTCGTACGTCATCTTGTGGACCTGCCGCATGGCCGCCGTACGGCCAGTGCGATGATGAGCCCGCCATGTCTGCCCCCCACCAGCGCGCCGGAGCCGATCTCCGGGTCCTGCGGGCCGCGGTGTTCGCCGCGGTCTGTGTCGTGCTGGCCGCGGCCGGGCACACGATGGCCTCCTGCATGGCCGTTCCGCTGTGGACGCTGGGCGCCGGATTCCTCGGGGTCCTCGCGGTCACGGCACCACTCGCCGGACGGGTGCGCTCGCTCCCGGGCATCGCCGCGCTGCTGGTGGCCGGACAGACCGTGCTGCACGCGCTGTTCGGGCTGGGGCAGCACAGCATGGCGGCTCAGTCGTCGATGTCCACGTCCGCGATGTCCTCCATGCCGTCCATGTCCTCCACGGTGTCCGACGCCTCGCTGGTGGAGCAGGCCGCACGACTGGTCTGCGGGACAAGCGTGGCGGCGATCAGCCCCACCCAGGCGGTCCGGATCCTCACCGAGGCGCGCCTCTACCCGGACCCGCACACGCATCACGTGGCGGACACCATGGCCACCGGCTCGTCCGTCTCGCTGCTGCCCTCCCTGCCGATGCTGCTCGGCCACGTCCTCGCGGCCCTCGCCGCGGGCTGGCTGCTGCGCCACGGCGACCTGGCCCTGCTGCGGCTGGCCGAACTCTCGGCGCACGGCGTCGCGGAGGGCACGCTCGTACGGTCCCTGCGCGGGGCGCTCGCCCTGGTGCGCGCTCTGCGGGCCGGGCTGCCGGGGACACCGGTCGCCGCTCCTCGTGTGCCGCGCACCGATCCGCTCGCGCCGCCCGAGCCTCGTACGACCGCGCTCCGGCACGCGGTGATCAGGCGCGGCCCGCCGGCCACCGACGGTCTCGTTCTCGCCGCCTGACACGACGCGCACACCACTTCCCCGATGCCGAGGGAGGGGCGCCGCCGTCGTGCGGCCACACGCGCGTGCCCCTGTTTCCGAGTGATCGGGCACCTCTGCGCGCGCGTACCCCTCTTCAACTCCGAACATCACACGCGAAGTGGAGTGCTCCCTTTCATGAAGTCTTCTCGTCTCGCCGTCACCGGTGCCATTGCCGCCACCGCCGTCGTCGTCCTGTCCTCCCCCGCGTTCGCGCACGTCACCGTGCAGCCCGAGGGCAGCGCAGCCAAGGGCGGTTACGCGGTCATCGACTTCAAGGTGCCCAACGAGCGCGACAACGCCTCGACGACCAAGCTCGAGGTGAACTTCCCCACCGACCACCCGCTGGCCTCCGCCATGCCCGAGCCGATGTCCGGCTGGGACATCAAGGTCACCAAGTCCACGCTGGCCAAGCCCATCGAGCTGCACGGCAAGAAGATCTCCGAGGCCGTCTCCAAGATCACCTGGACCGCCGACGGCAAGGGCATCCAGCCGGGCTTCTTCGAGAAGTTCCCGGTCTCCGTGGGCACGCTGCCCGAGGACACCGACGAACTCACCTTCAAGGCGATCCAGACGTACTCCAACAAGGAGGTCGTCCGCTGGATCGAGGTCGAGCAGGAGGGCCAGGAGGAGCCCGAGAACCCGGCCCCGGTGCTGGAGCTCTCGGCCGCCTCCGAGGACGGCCACCACGGCGCCTCGGCGACCGAGGAGGCCTCCGACGACTCGGCGGACGACGCCGAGAAGGCCGCCGCCACGACGGCCGCCCCCGCCGACAGCAGCGACACCACCGCGCGCGTGCTCGGCGTGGTCGGTATCGCCGTCGGCGTGGTCGGGGTCGGATACGGCGTGCTCGCCGGCCGTCGGCGCACCAGCGCCGACGCCTGAGATCCAATGAATCCGCGCGGGGCACCGGGGTCGTACGGCCTGTCCGCACGACCCCGGTGCACCCCGGAACCTTCACATCTGGGACATTTTTCTATGCGCAAGAAGACGTTCGCCGCGGCCGCGCTGCTCGCCGCCGCCTCCCTGACGCTGACCGCCTGCGGCAGCGGTGACGACAGCAACTCGCCCGTCGCGGTGGTCTCCGAGGAGACGAGCTCCGACAAGGCCGCCACCGTCCTCGACAAGCCGTTCGAGAAGCCGGACCTCGTCCTCACCGACACGACCGGCAAGAAGTACGACCTGCGCGAGCAGACCAAGGGCCACCCGACGCTGATCTACTTCGGCTACACCAACTGCCCCGACGTCTGCCCGCTGACGATGAACAACGTCGCCGTCGCCAAGAAGCAGCTGAGCAAGGCACAGCAGGACGAGCTGCGCGTCGTGTTCGTCACCACCGACCCCGACCGGGACACCGCCAAGGAACTCGGCAAGTGGCTCAAGGGCATCGACCCGCAGATCGTCGGCCTGACCGGCGACTTCGCCACCATCCAGGCCGGCGCCCGCACCCTCGGCATCTCCGTCGAGCCGCCGCACAAGGACAAGAACGGCAAGATCGTCTCGACCCACGGCACCCAGGTCGTCGCCTTCTCACCGAAGACCGACGGCGGATACGTCCTCTACGGCGAGGACGCCACCGTCGACGACTACACCAAGGACCTCCCGAAGATCGTCAAGGGGGAGAACCCGTGATCGCCGTACGGCGGCTCACCCCCGCGGCGCTGGTCGGGGCGCTGGTCGGGGCGGCCGCCCTGACCGGCTGCTCGGACTCCGGCTCCGGCTCCGGCGACGCGCGGGCCGAACTGTCCGTCAGCGCCGCCTACATGCCCCAGCCGGTCTCCGACTCCATGGCGGCGGGCTTTCTCACCATCACCAACAAGGGCGGCTCGAAGGACGACCTGACCTCCGTCACCAGCGACGTCGGCCAGGTCACCGTCCACGAGACCGTCGACTCCTCGATGACCGAGGTCAAGAGCCTCGACGTGCCCGCCCACGGACGACTCGAGTTCAAGAGCGGCGGCAACCACCTGATGTTCGAGAACCTGAAGCGCAAGCCCGAACAGGGCGACACGGTCTCCCTGAAACTGCACTTCACGAAGTCCGATCCGGTCACCGTCGAGATGCCGGTGAAGTCCGCGACGTACAACCCGAAGACCGGGCACTGAGGGAGGGACCACCGTGACACCGACCATCGCCCCCCGCGTCCGGATCCTGGTGCTGCTGCTCCTCGCGGCCACCGGACTGCTTTTCGCCGGCGCCGGACCGGCCTCCGCGCACGCCGCGCTCACCGGCAGCGACCCCCAGCAGGGGGTGGTGGTCGACAAGGCCCCGAGCCAGGTCTCGCTCACCTTCTCCGAGAAGGTCGCGATGTCCGACGACTCCCTGCGGGTCCTCGACCCCAAGGGCAAGCGCGTCGACAACGGCAAGCCGACCGACGTCAGCGGCACCACCTACGCCGTCCAGCTGCACAGCGGACTGCCCGACGGCACCTACACCGTCACCTACCAGGTCGTCTCCGAGGACAGCCACCCCGTCGCCGGGGCCTACACGTTCTCCGTCGGCGCACCGTCGAAGACCACCGTCTCGGCCACCGTCCAGACCGCCGGCGGCGGAATCGTCGGCTGGCTCTACGGCTTCGGACGCTACGTCTCCTACGCCGGGTTCATCGTCATGGTCGGCGGCGCCGCCTTCGTCCTGGCCTGCTGGCAGCGCGGCTCCGGCGTGCGGGCCCTGCAACGGCTCGTGGTCTCCGGCTGGCTCGCGCTCACCTCGGCCACGCTTCTGCTGCTGCTCCTGCGCGGCTCGTACACCGGCACCGGCAAGGTCGGCGACGTCTTCGACCTGAGCCTGCTCGGCGACGTCCTCCAGACCAAGACCGGCGCCTCCCTGGTCTCCCGGCTGCTGCTGCTCGCCGCGGCCGCACTGTTCATCGCCGTGCTCTTCGGGGCGTACGACAAACGCGAGGGCCAGGAGAAACGGGACCTCACCTTCGGGCTCGCGATCGGCGGCACCGTCGTGGCCGCCGGGCTCGCCGCGAGCTGGGCGATGGCCGAGCACGCCTCGGTCGGCCTCCAGACCGCGATCTCGATGCCGGTCGACGTGCTGCACCTGCTGGCCGTCGCCGCCTGGCTGGGCGGGCTCACCGCACTCCTCGTGACCCTGTACCGGGCCGACACCCCGATCGAACGCGCCGCCGTACGGCGCTTCTCCCGCCTCGCCTTCAGCAGCGTCCTCACCCTCGTCGCCACCGGCACCTACCAGTCGTGGCGGCAGCTCGGCTCCTGGTCGGCCTTCACCGACACGACGTACGGGCAGCTGCTGCTCGTCAAGATCGGGCTCGTGACGCTGCTGGTGGGGATCGCGTGGATCTCCCGGCGGTGGACGGCACGGCTGGCGGACACGGTGCCGGAGGAGGCCTCGGAGGAGGCCGCCGAGCCCGCGCAGGAACGGGAGAAGGAGCACGTCGGTACAGGCGGCGCGACGGGCGGCGACTCCCAGCGGGCCGCCCAGCTCGCCCGGCAGCAGGCCGCCGTCGACACGGCACGGCAGAAGCGGCGCCGCGACGCCGACCCCGAGCGCTTCGGACTGCGCCGCTCGGTGCTCGCCGAGGCGAGCGTCGCCGTCGTGCTCCTCGCCATCACCACCGTGCTGACCCAGACCGAGCCCGGGCGCACCGAGGAGGAGGCCAAGGCGGCCACGTCGTCGTCCTCTTCCTCGTCCTCCTCCGACACGTCCTCGGGCGCCCTGACCCTCGACATGCCGTTCGACACGGGCGGCGAGGACGGCAAGGGCCTCGTGCGGATCGACCTCGACCCCGCGCGCGTGGGCGCCAACGAGATGCACGTCTATGTGGAACGCCCCAATGGGAGCGGCTTCGACGTACCCGAGGTGAAGGTGTCCTTCACCCTGGAGTCCAAGGACATCGGGCCACTGCCCGTCGCCCCCGACCACATCACCACCGGCCACTGGTCGGCGAGCGGCATCCAGCTCCCCATGGCGGGCGACTGGAAGATCGCGGTGACCGTGCGGACCTCCGACATCGACCAGACCACCGTCTCCAAGAACGCGCAGATCGGCTGAACCACCATGGCTGACCAGTCCATCCCGGAGGCCCGCACTCCCGAGATGCCACTCAATGACGGCGTTTCCGAAACCGCCCCCCTGAAGGGGGGCGTTTCGCGGCGCCGACTGCTCGGGACCGCCGGTGCCACCGGGCTGGTGCTCGGCGCGGCGGGCGGGGCCGTCGGGTACGCCGCCCGGCCCGCCGAGGCCACCCCGCTGAGCTCGGTCGGCGCGGACGAGGTGATGTTTCACGGGAAACATCAGCCCGGCATCCTCCAGGGCCTCCAGGCCCGCGGCCACCTCGTCGCCTTCGACCTGGCCGCGGGCGCGGGCCGCAAGGGCGCGGCCGCACTGCTGCGCCGCTGGTCGCACACAGCCCAGCGGCTGATGGCGGGCGAGGGAACGGCGTCCCACGACACGGACGTCGCCCGCGACGCCGGGCCCTCCTCGCTGACGATCACCTTCGGCTTCGGGCACAGCTTCTTCGCCCGGACCGGCCTGGAGAAGCAGCGTCCAGTCGCCCTGGACCCGCTGCCGGACTTCTCCTCCGACCAGCTCGACAAGGCGCGCAGCAACGGCGACCTGTGGGTCCAGATCGGCGCCCACGACGCCCTGGTCGCCTTCCACGCCCTGCGCGCGATCCAGAAGGACGCGGGAAGCGCGGCGAAGGTCCGCTGGCAGATGAACGGCTTCAACCGCTCCCCGGGGGCCACCGCCCACCCCATGACGGCCCGGAACCTGATGGGCCAGATGGACGGCACCCGCAATCCCAAGCCGGGCGAGCCCGACTTCGACCAGCGGATCTTCGTACCGTCCTCGACGGACCCGTCCTGGATGGCGAACGGCTCCTACGCCGTCGTACGCCGGATCCGCATGCTCCTCGACGACTGGGAGCAGCTCTCGGTCTCCGAGCAGGAGAACGTCATCGGGCGCCGCAAGGCGAACGGGGCGCCTCTGTCCGGCGGTTCCGAGACGACCGAGATGGACCTCGAGAAGACCGACGCCAAGGGCGACCTGGTCGTCCCGATCAACGCCCACGCGCGGATCACCCGGCCCGACCAGAACGGTGGCGCGGCGATGCTGCGGCGCCCGTTCTCCTACCACGACGGCATCGACGCCGACGGGGTGCCGGACGCCGGGCTCCTCTTCGTGTGCTGGCAGGCCGATCCGCTGCGCGGCTTCGTCACCGTGCAGCGCAAGCTCGATCGCGGTGACGCCCTGTCGAAGTTCGTCCGGCACGAGTCGAGCGGGCTGTTCGCGGTGCCGGGCGGGGCGGCGGAGGGGGAGTACGTGGGGCAGCGGCTGCTGGAGGGGTGACCCGGCGCGGTTCACGCGAACGCCCGGGGCCGTCCGCGGTCACGCCGGTTCACTCAGCGGTGGGGCTGTCGTGAGACGTGTGCGTCAGGTTTGGCAAGGCCCATTAGGGTGAGGCCATGCCAGCGAGCTATGCGTATCTCGGTCCTGAAGGCACCTTCACCGAGGTCGCCCTGCGCACCCTTCCGGAGACGGCCACCCGGGAGCTGATCCCTTACGTGTCCGTGCAGTCCGCGCTCGACGCGGTCCGCGCGGGTGAGGCAGAGGCCGCGTTCGTGCCGATCGAGAACTCCGTCGAGGGCGGCATCACCACCACCCTCGACGAGCTCGTCGCGGGCACGCCGCTGATGATCTACCGCGAGGTGCTGCTGTCGATCACCTTCGCTCTGCTTGTCCGTCCCGGCACGAAGCTGTCGGAGATCAAGACGGTCTCCGCCCACCCGGCCGCCCAGCCGCAGGTGCGCAACTGGCTGAAGAAGAACCTCCCGGACGTCCACTGGGAGTCCGCCGCCTCGAACGCGGACGCCGCCCGGCTGGTCCAGGAGGGCCAGTACGACGCCGCCTTCGCGGGTGAGTTCGCGGCCGCGCGGTACGGCCTGGAGGCGCTGGAGACCGGGATCCACGATGCGGAGAACGCGCAGACCCGGTTCGTGCTGGTGGGCAGGCCCGCCCGGCCCGCGGCCCCGACCGGCGCCGACAAGACGTCCGTCGTGCTGTGGCAGCGCGACGACCACCCCGGTGGCCTGCGCGACCTGCTGGGCGAGTTCGCCACCCGCGGCATCAACCTGACGGTGCTCCAGTCCCGGCCCACCGGTGCCGGGATCGGCAACTACTGCTTCTGCATCGACGCCGAGGGGCACATCTCCGACCGCCGGGTCGCCGAGGCCCTGATGGGGCTCAAGCGGATCTGTCTCGATGTGCGGTTCCTCGGCTCGTACCCGCGTGCGGACGTGACCGCGGCCGATGTGCGGGCGCCGCTGCGCGGGACGTCGGACGACGAGTTCGTGGCGGCGTCGGACTGGGTGGCGCGCTGCCAGGACGGACGTTTCTAGTCCGTTCCCGGCATGTTCAGGGAGCGTTTCCGTCCGTTCCTACCTGCATATTTTCGTTATCCACAGGAGTTATCCACAGGGCACCGTCTCGACCTGGGGACAAGTCGACACGGAAGCGCCACCTAGTCGACAAATCGCCCTACGGCACCCAACCTCGTCCACAGCCCCACAGGTCACCCTTCGTCCACCTGTTTCCTTCGATCAATCCTTTGGAGCGACCCATTTCCACCCGAAAGTGAGCGGGAAGCGGGTTTGGCTCGGGAATTCTCCGTCCTTCATGTCCGAATCGGAATGATCACTTCCGACGTCCACAGATCTTTCGCACAGGCTGTGGATAACTCATTCGGGTTGTGGATTGCTGTGGACGGAGACGCCTCCAAGTCCCGCTCTCCACAAGGGAGTCCGGTCAACCCGGCGCCCGGAACCTGATCCGTTCCAGGGAGTGAGACACCTTATATTGACACGGTGTGCAATTCCCCCATAACGGTACGTAAGACGTAGTTCGGAATAGCGAGTCGTGGGCTCTCACCAGGCACCGGTAGCCTTGGCCGCGTGATTGACCTTCGCCTGCTCCGTGAGGACCCCGACCGAGTGCGCGCCTCGCAGCGCGCCCGTGGAGAGGACGTCGCGCTCGTCGACGCCGTCCTGTCCGCCGACGAGCGGCGCAGGTCCTCCGGCGCCCGCTTCGACGAGCTGCGTTCCGAGCAGAAGAACCTCGGCAAGCTCATCCCCAAGGCCTCCGGCGACGAGAAGGCCGAGCTGCTGAAGAAGGCGGGCCAGCTGGCCGCCGACGTCAAGGCGGCCGACGCCGAGCAGCACGAGGCCGACGAGGAGACCAAGCGCCTCGCCCTCCAGCTCGGCAACCTCGTCCACCCCGACGTGCCCGTCGGCGGCGAGGAGGACTTCGTCGTCCTGGAGACGCACGGCACCATCCGCGACTTCGGCGCCGAGGGCTTCGAGCCCAAGGACCACCTGGAGCTCGGCGAGTCGCTCGGCGCCATCGACGTCGAGCGCGGCGCGAAGGTGTCCGGCTCCCGCTTCTACTACCTCACCGGTGTCGGCGCGCTCCTGGAGCTCGCCCTCGTCAACGCGGCGATCGCGCAGGCCACCGAGGCCGGCTTCATCCCGATGCTCACCCCCGCGCTGGTCCGCCCGCGCGCCATGGAGGGCACCGGCTTCCTCGGCCAGGCCGCGGAGAACGTGTACCACCTGGAGAAGGACGACTACTACCTGGTCGGCACCTCCGAGGTCCCGCTCGCCGCGTACCACATGGACGAGATCCTCGACGCCGACAAGCTGCCGCTGCGCTACGCCGGCTTCTCGCCGTGCTTCCGCCGCGAGGCCGGCACCTACGGCAAGGACACCCGCGGCATCTTCCGCGTGCACCAGTTCGACAAGGTCGAGATGTTCTCGTACGTGGCCCCCGAGGACGCCGAGAACGAGCACCAGCGGCTCCTGGACTGGGAGAAGCAGTGGCTGACCGGCCTGGAGCTGCCCTTCCAGGTCATCGACGTGGCCTCGGGCGACCTGGGTGCCTCCGCCTCCCGCAAGTTCGACTGCGAGGCGTGGATCCCGACCCAGGGCAAGTACCGCGAGCTGACCTCGGCCTCCAACTGCGACAGCTTCCAGGCCCGGCGCCTGTCGGTGCGCCAGCGCGACGGCAAGAAGGTCCAGCCGCTCGCGACGCTC
The DNA here is from genome assembly GCF_040446465.1 of Streptomyces sp. RG80. Lineage (NCBI taxonomy): Bacteria > Bacillati > Actinomycetota > Actinomycetes > Kitasatosporales > Streptomycetaceae > Streptomyces > Streptomyces sp. RG80. The sequence continues at coordinate 107,046 of NZ_JBEAAJ010000004.1, forward strand.
AACGGCACGCTGTGCGCCGTGCCGCGCACCATCGTGGCGATCCTGGAGAACCACCAGCAGGCCGACGGCTCCGTCTACGTGCCGCCGGTGCTGCGTCCGTACCTGGGCGGCCGTGAGGTTCTGGAGCCGGTCGCCAAGTGACCGGGCCCTTCCCCTACCGGCTGATCGCGACCGACCTCGACGGGACGCTCCTGCGCTCCGACGAGTCGGTCTCGCAGCGCACGCGTGCCGCCCTCGAGGCGGCGACCGAGGCCGGTGCCGCGCACATCGTGGTCACCGGCCGCGCGGTGCCCTGGACCCGGCACATCCTCGACGACCTCGGCTACCAGGGCCTCGCGGTCTGCGCCCAGGGCGCGCAGGTCTACGACGCCGGCGAGCACCGGCTGCTGACGGCCGTGACCCTGGACCGGCAGCTGGCGAAGGTCGCCGTAGCGAAGATCGAGGCCGAGGTCGGACCGCTGTTCCTGGCCGCGAGCCGGGCCGGACTGGACGGCGAGCTGCTGGTGGGACAGGGGTACGCGTTCGCCGGTGACGTTCCGACGACGCCGTTCACGGACGCGGCGGACCTCTGGTCGGACCCGCTGAACAAGCTCTACATACAGCATCCGGAGCTGTCGGACGACGAGCTCGCGGAGGTCTCCCGGCAGGCCGCGGGCGGCTTGGTGTCGGTCGCGATGGCCGGTGCGGGCATCGTCGAGCTGCTCCCGCTGGGGCTGTCGAAGGCGACGGGACTGTCGCTGGCGGCGCGCCGGCTGGGCGTGAAGGCCGCGGACACGATCGCCTTCGGCGACATGCCGAACGACGTGCCGATGTTCGGGTGGGCGGCTCGGGGTGTGGCGATGGCCAACGCGCACGAGGAGCTGAAGGCGGTGGCCGACGAGGTGACGTCCTCGAACGACGAGGACGGTATCGCTGTGGTTCTGGAGCGTCTGCTGGGCTGAGGCCGTCCCAGCGAGCGCGTCTTGCGGAGGATGCACGGATCGAACGTGCGCGGGGTTTCCCCCGACCGCGACTCGCTTTTGATCGAGCACAGCGCAAGCCGGTGCCTTGCCTCTCGGCCAATCCTCCGGGTGGGCGGCCCACGCGAGAGCGACATCGCGTGCTCGAAGCGGCCGCCCCGGACAGCTCGTGTGCGGGGAGGGTTCGACGGTGGCGTAACTACACCGGAACCTGCCGCGGGCTGCCCTGACGGGAGCTGGACGTACTGTCGTGCATCGACATCGCCCGGCTCCTCTCCCAGAACGTGGCGCCGGAGTCACTCTCCGGCGTGGACACAACCATCGTGCCTGTACGCCGAGTTGGGCGCCACTGATTAAATTCGTCCGGGTGTTCGCCTACCGCCGCCACCACTTGCGGCGCGCCTTGCTGAAGAACCAGCCCGCGGGCGGCTCGTCGGAGCGCCAGGGCTGCGGCTCGGGCTGCTCGCCGCGCCAGCGGGCGGCGAGCATGCGGGCCCGGGCGGACGGCTCGGAGGTCTCCGCTGAGCGTATGAAGTCCTCGTCCAGGACAAGGTCGTCCCAGGTGTCGTCTCCGGACCGGGCCCGCCCGTCGTAGTGCGCGTCCGCCATCCCCGTTCCTCCTAGCAGGTGTTTCCCCGGTATCTCAGTCTGCCCGGACCGAGGTGAAGCCCCGGTCAATAAGACCGGCGTCTACTCCTCGCCCGCCAGCGTCAGCGTCCGCAGCTTCTGTCCCGCGTACCAGGTCGCGAGGACGGTCACCGCGACCAGCAGCACCGTGGCCGTCGTCAGCCCGACGTCCGAGGTGACGAGGTCTCCGCCGGCGACCTTGTGGGCCACGGCCAGCGACCACTGCTGGACGCTGAGGGTGCGCGCCCCGGCGACCAGGGAGCCGAACAGGGCCTCCCAGACGAGGGCGTAGACCAGACCGAAGACCACCGCGTGCCGGGACACCGTGCCGAGCAGCAGGAACAGCGCGGCGTAGGCGATGGAGGAGACCAGCGCGGCCACGGTGTAGGCGACGGCGATCTGCTGGCCGTTGCCGTTGAGGATGAACCCGGCGATCAGCGTCGGCAGGGCCGAGAACACCATCGTCACCGCGATCGCGACGATGAGCTTGGTGAAGATGATCGTGGGGCGTTTGATCGGCTTGGACAGCAGGTACACCACCGAGCCGTCGTCGATCTCCGGGCCGATCGCGCCGGTGCCGGCGATGACGCCGATGATCGGCACCATCGTGGCGAGCGCGAGTCCGCCCAGGAGGTCGGAGGCCGTCTGGTCGTCGGCGCCGACCAGGGCGCGCACGATCACGGCGATCACGATCAGCAGAGCGGGCAGGGCGCCCAGGATGAGGGCCCGGCGACGGCCGAGCAGGGCTCGGTAGGTGAGTCGGGCGACTGTGGGGTCGTACATCTTCGGCCTCCTACGCCGCGACCAGGTACGAGAACACGGACTCGAGGGACTCGTCGGACGGCGAGACCGTGAGCAGCCGGATGCCGTGGTCGCGGGCGACCTTGGGCAGCAGCGTGGTGAAGCGGCCGAAGTCGACGGCCTGAATGCGCAACGCGCCCTCCGCCAGGTCGACTTCGATGCCGGACGTCGACGGGTCGGCGATCAGCGCGGCCGCGAGCGCGCGGTCGTCGCTGGAACGCACCAGATAGCGGTGCGGGCGGTCGGTCATCAGGCGGCGGATCTTGCGGAAGTCACCGCTGGCCGCGTGCCGGCCGGCCACCACGACCTCGATGTGCCAGGCGAGTTGCTCGACCTCTTCGAGGATGTGGGAGGAGAACAGGACCGTGCGGCCCTCGTCGCCCATGCGCCGCAGCAGATCCATGAGCTGCATGCGCTGGCGCGGGTCCATGCCGTTGAAGGGCTCGTCGAGCAGGAGCAGCGACGGGTCGTGGACCAGGGCGGACGCCATCTTCACGCGCTGGCGCATGCCCTTGGAGTACGTCTGGATCTTGCGGTCCTGCGCGTACTCCATCTCGACCGTGGCCAGCGCCTTCTGGGCGGCCTTGGCGCCCAGGCCGTGCAACTCGGCGTTGGCGACGACGAATTCGCGGCCGGTGAGGAAGTCGTACATCGCCTCGCGCTCGGGGACGATGCCGATGTGCTTGTAGATCTCCTCGTTGCGCCACACCTGCTGGCCGTCGAGGGTGACGGTGCCGGTGGACGGGGCGAGGAAGCCGCCCATCATGTTGATCAGGGTGGACTTGCCGGCGCCGTTGGGGCCGAGGAGGCCGGTGACGCCGGGGCCTATCGTCATCGTGATGTCGTTGACGGCGACCACGTTGCCGAACCAGCGGGAGACATGGTCGATCTGGAGCGTGGTCACAGTCCCACCTTCTTGTAGCGGCGGATCAGCAGGCCGTAGCAGGCGGCGATGAGGCCGAGGACGGCCAGGACGTAGACCACGCCCTCACCGTTCGACGGGCCGACGGCGCCCGGGAACGCCGAGGTCGCGCCCAGGAAGGCGGTCTGGAGTCCGTCGATCAGCGTGACCGGCGAGAACAGGCCGATCCACGGGACGGCGCTCGAACTGCCCTGGGCGTCGGCGATGGCCTGGAGCGTGGAGACCGCGCCGTAGGAGATCGTCATGACGGCGATCACGGCCGCGATGCCGAAGCCGCGGCGCGGGGTGACCGACGCGATGACCAGGCCGATGCCCGCGAAGAGCAGCGAGAGCAGGGCCACGGAGACCAGTCCCTGCGCGAATCCCTTGGTCTGGTCGGCGAAGTCCAGCTTGGCGAGCAGCGCGCCCACGTAGAGGACGAGCAGCGGGGCCGCCGTGAGGATGAACATGGCCGTGGCCAGCGCCGCGTACTTCGCGCGGACGTAGTCGGCGGTCTCGATGGGCCGCGAGAAGTACAGCGGCACGGTCTTGAAGCGCAGGTCGCGCGAGACGGACTGGGGTGCCTGGGAGGCGATGTAGAGGCTGATGACGGCCTGCATGACGATCGCGTAGCGCGTGTAGTCGACGGGCAGGTCGTTGGCCTTGGTGGCGACCGCGACGGCGACCATGATGGCCGCGGGCACGCACATCACCACGAACAAGAGCATCGGCAGCACCTTGGACTTCACCGAACGGCCGAGACCGTAGGAGCCGCGCAGGGACTGCGAGTAGAGCGAGCGGGTCGCGTAGGAGCGGCCGAGCCGGGGGCCGTCGTAGGTGCGGTAGCCGATGTTGTGGATGCGGGTCTGGTCGCCCGAAGGGGCGGTGACCGGGTGTTCAACTGCCATGGCCGACGGCCTCCTTCCGCTGCTCGTCGCTGTCGTTGAAGACCTCGGAGATGTGGTGCCGGCGCTGCTCCATGCGCACCAGGCCGAGGCCGAGGTCGGCCACCGCGTCCCGGACGACGTCGTACGTCTCCTCGCCCTGCGCGGTCAGCAGCAGGACATGGCCGGCGCCCGGCAGGCCGCTCGCGGAGTCGAGAACCTCCACCCCGCGCGCGTGGAGCGCCTCGCGCACCGCGCGGGTGCCGTCGGGGTGCTCGTCGGTGTCGGTGACCTCGATCGCGAGGGTGGTCGTGGTCTGGGTGAAGTCGGTGGTGGAGCTGGAGCGCAGCAGCTTGCCGCCGTCGACGACGACCACGTGGTCGCAGGTGCGTTCCAGTTCGCCCAGCAGGTGCGAGGTGACCAGGACCGAGATGCCGAAGTCGGTGTAGATGCGCCGGATGAGGCCGAGCATGTCGTCGCGGCCGACCGGGTCGAGGCCGTTGGTCGGCTCGTCCAGGAAGACCAGCTGCGGGTCGTGGACCAGGGCCTGGGCCAGCTTCACGCGCTGCTTCATGCCGGTCGAGTAGCCGCCGATGGGTCGATAGCGCTCCTCGTACAGCCCGACATGGCGCAGTGTGTCCGCGGTCCGCTCGCGCGCGGCGGCGGGCGGCAGGCCGGACATGCGCGCCATGTGGACGACGAACTCGGTCGCCGAGACGTCGGGCGGCAGACAGTCGTGCTCCGGCATGTACCCGACACGCTCACGGATGGCGCCGCCCTTGGTGGCGACGTCGAGCCCGAGCACTTCGGCACGGCCCTCCGTGGCGGGGGACAGACCCAGCAGGATCTTGATCAAGGTGGACTTGCCGGCTCCGTTGGCTCCGACGAGTCCGGTCACACCGGGCCCGACGTCGACGGAGAGCCGGTCAAGCGCGGTCACCCGGGGGAACCGCTTGCTCAGGCTTTCGGTCGCGATCACAGTCACGTCTTAGACGGTAGTGACGCGGACCACGCCGGTCGTCACACCCCAGAGCTGTCTTCGGGTCAGACTCCAGACGTACGGGCCCGTAGGGGATGCCATGCCTGAGAGCTACGCCGGGCGTTTTCCACAGGCCGCGACCCGGCTATTGACGCTGCCTCTAACAACTGTCACATTCGCTGATGTCAAGTTACGGACACGTAGCGCAGTCGGTGCGGACCGGGTGGGGCGGAGTGGCATGACGACGGCAGTGGCACAGGAACGGACCGCGCGGCTGCGGGGGTTCAGGAAGGTCCAACGGCTGGCGTACGAGTGCGCAGAAGCCGTCGCGGCCCGTCTGGAGCCCGGGGTGACCGAGCGCGAGGCGGCGCGGATGCAGCGCGAGTGGCTGCGCGAGCGCGGCGTGCGCGACTGGTTCCACCTCCCCTTCGCCTGGTTCGGGGACCGCACCGCGTTCGTGAACTTCCGCGTCCCGCTCCAGTTCTTCCCCACCAACCGGCGACTGGAGCCGGGGATGCCGTTCATCCTCGACATGGCCCCGGTCTACGAGGGCTTCACGGCGGACATCGGCTACTCCGGCTCGCTCGGCATCAACCCCGTGCAGGACAGACTGATGGACGACCTCCGGGCACACCGCGAGCTGATCCTGAGCGAGGTGCGCGAGCGGCGGTCGCTGCGGGAGATCTACCAGGACGTGGACCGCCTCATGGTCCGCCAGGGCTACGCCAACCGGCACCGGGCGTACCCCTTCGGCGTGATCGCGCACAAGGTGGACCGGGTACACGAACGCCGCTGGTCACCGAAGGTCTTCGGATTCGGCACACAGGCCCTCAAGGGCCTGGCGGCCGACGCGCTGCACGGCCACCGCGAGGGCTGGTCGCCGCTGTGGTCGCCGTACCGCTTCTCCGACCATCCCCCGCAGCCGGGCCTGTGGGCGGTCGAACCCCACCTCGGCTTCCGGGGCACGGGAGCGAAGTTCGAGGAGATCCTCGTCGTCACCGACTCCAAGGACCCCGAGCAGAGCGCCTTCTGGCTCGACGACGACCTGCCGCACGTACGGCGCTGGGCGGAGGGGACGTGACGGTGCCACGGGGAACACGGAGGCGGAGGGGACAGACCGGAATGGTTCTCAAGGGTGCCCGAGGGCGGAAGGACGTGACCGACATGACGGTCGAAGGCGCGCGGGAGCGCCGGGTGCGCAGCGGCGACGTCGAACTGTGCGTCGCGGAACTGGGCGACCCGTCGTGGCCGACCGTCGTCCTGGTGCACGGCTATCCCGACAGCAAGGAGGTGTGGTCGGGGGTCGCCGCACGGCTGGCGGACCGCTTCCACGTCGTGCTCTACGACGTCCGGGGCCACGGCCGGTCCACCGCCCCGCAGCCGCTGCGGGGCGGGTTCACCCTCGAGAAGCTCACGGACGACTTCCTGGCCGTCGCCCACGCGGTCAGCCCGGACCGGCCGGTGCACCTGGTGGGACACGACTGGGGCTCGGTACAGGGCTGGGAGTTCACCACGGTCCGGCGCACCGAAGGCCGCATCGCCTCCTTCACCTCGATGTCCGGACCGTCCCTGGACCACTTCGGGCACTGGATCGACCGCCGCGTCAAACGACCCACCCCACGCCGCGTCGGCCAACTCCTCGGGCAAGGCGCCAAGTCCTGGTACGTGTACGCGCTGCACACACCCGTGCTGCCCGAACTGGCCTGGCGCGGCCCCCTCGGCAGAACCTGGCCGCGCATCCTGGAGCGCGTCGAACACCTCCCCCGCGACGGCTACCCGACCTCGTCCCTGCCGACGGACGCGGCGCACGGGGCATGGCTGTACCGGGACAACGTCCGGGCCCGACTGCGGCGCCCGCGCGGGGACGCGTACGCGCACGCACCCGTGCAGCTCATCACGCCCCTCGGGGACGCGTTCCTCTCCGAGCGGCTCTACGACGAACTGGACCAGTGGGTCCCGCAGTTGACCCGGCGCACTCTCCAGGCCCGGCACTGGATACCGCGCACCCGGCCCGACCAACTGGCCTCCTGGATCAGCGAGTTCGTGACCTCCGTCGAAGGCGGCAGGCCCGAGCCCGTCACGGTCACCGGCAAGTACGCCGACCGCTTCGGCGGACAGCTCGTGCTGGTCACGGGCGCGGGCAGCGGCATCGGACGGGCGACGGCGTACGCGTTCGCCGAGGCCGGCGCGCGCGTGGTCGCCGTCGACCGGGACCCGGAGTCCGCCACCCGCACCGCCGAGATGTCCCGGCTGCTCGGCGCGCCCGAGGCCTGGGCCGAGACCGTCGACGTCTCCGACGAACAGGCCATGGAGAAGCTCGCCGCGAAGGTCGCCGCCGAGTACGGAGTGCTGGACGTCCTGGTGAACAACGCCGGGATCGGCCTGGGCGGCTCCTTCCTCGACACCACCCCCGCGGACTGGAAGAAGGTCCTCGACGTCAACCTGTGGGGCGTCATCCACGGCTGCCGGCTGTTCGGGAAACAGATGGCCGAACGCGGCCAGGGCGGCCACATCGTCAACACCGCGTCGGCGGCCGCGTACCAGCCCTCCAAGGCACTGCCCGCCTACAGCACCTCCAAGGCCGCGGTGCTGATGCTCAGCGAGTGCCTGCGCGCGGAGCTGGCCGGACAGGGCATCGGGGTGAGCGCGATCTGCCCCGGCTTCGTGAACACCAACATCACCTCGACCGCGCGGTTCGCCGGGGTGGACGCCGCCGAGGAGAAGCGGCGCCAGAAGAAGTCGGCACGGCTGTACGGACTGCGCAACTACCCCCCGGAGAAGGTCGCCGACGCGATCCTGCGGGCGATCGTACGCAACGAGGCCGTGGTCCCGGTGACACCCGAGGCACGCGGCGCCCACCTGCTGTCCCGCCTCGCACCAGGCGCGCTGCGGGCGATCGCCCGACTGGACCCACCGCTGTGAGGTCCGGAGCGGTGCGCGGGTGCCGGGGGCCGTGGCGGGTTCGGGGGCGGGCGGGGAGCGGGCTTCGGGCGGCTGAGGGGCGGGCGGGGGCTGGGGGGGAAGGGCAGGCGGGGGCAGGCGGGTAAGAGGCGGGCGGGGCCGGACCGGGGCGGGTGAGGGGCGGCGGGTGATCGCCGTGCAGGACAGGGCCGGGCAAGCTCAGGGCTGAGCACGTCAGGGCTGAGCAGGTGCCGGTGCATGGCGGGCAGACGGGCGAGCCGGCGCAAGGGGTACGGACGGAGGTCGGGCCTGTGAGCGGTGTTCAGGGCGGTCCGGTGGGCGGTGGCCACGGCGGTCCGGTGGGCGGCGGTCCGGCGCTCCGGATCGAGGATCTCGCCCACCTCAGCGGCGCCACCGTCCGCACCATCCGCGCCTACCAGGACCGCGGCCTCCTCCCCCGCCCCGAGCGTCGCGGCCGCGCCAACCTCTACTCCGACGCCCACCTCGTCCGGCTGCGTCAGATCGCCGAGCTCCTCGACCGCGGCTACACCCTGGCCTCCATCAAGGAGCTCCTGGAGGCCTGGGACGCCGGCCGGGGGCTGGGCGGGGTGCTCGGGCTGGTCGCCGAGGTCGACGGACCGTGGAGCGACGAGGAGGCGGTACGGATCTCGCGCGCGGAGCTGGAGGAGCGGTTCGGCGGGGCTCCCGATGCCGTGGCGGTCGCCGACGCCGTGGAGCTCGGCGTCCTGGAGCCGGTGCCCGGCGACGAGGACTCCTTTCTCGTGCCGAGTCCCCAAGAGCTCGCCGTGGCCGTGGAGTTGCACGCGGCGGGAGTACCGCTGTCCGCTATATCAGGGCACCTAAGGGAGTTGAGGGGTCAGGTCGAGCACATCGCCGCCCGTTTCCTGGAGTTCACCACCGAGCATGTCTTCGCCCGCTACCTCGACGGCACCCATCTTCCGACCGACACCGACGCGGCCGAGGCGGCCTCCCTCGTACGCCGCCTCCGGCCGCTCGCCCAGCAGACGGTGGACGCGGAACTCGCCCGTGCGATGCGGCTGTTGGCGGTACGCCATCTCCGGCAACGGTTGGCCGCGGGCGAGGGGGCGTCGGAGCGTCCCGCGTCACGCTCCGTGGTCCTGCCCGAGGAGACAATGCGGGCGGTGGAGGGTCTGGTTGGGGCGGAGGGCGCGGCGGAGTTCATCGCGCTGGCGGCTGAACGGGAGGTGCGCGCACGGGGGTTGGATGCGCTCACGTCAAAGTGGCGGCCCCCAACCGATCTTGACGAAGGGGGCTGACATGACAGGGAGTTGTCCACAGAAACGCCAAGTAGCCTGTGGATAACTACAGTTGGTTGTGGATCAAACCTCAACGCCAAAACAAAATGCGTGACCCGTGTCTCTCCCGTCATGCTGAGCGGATGGACGAAAGACGCACCGTGAAGGTGTCGAAGTACCTCTCCAAGCACCTCCGCCACCAGCCCGAGCGGATCGGACTCACCCTCGACGAGGCCGGCTGGGTCGAGATCGACGTACTGATCGCCGCGGCCACCGCGCACGGCTTCCGGTTCACCCGGGACGAGCTGGACCATGTGGTCGCCGCCAACGACAAGAAGCGCTTCGCGGTCGACGGCACCCGTATCCGCGCCAGCCAGGGCCACAGCATCGACGTCGACCTCGGCCTGCCCCCGGCCACCCCGCCGCCGTACCTCTACCACGGCACCGTGGCCCCCTACCTGGACTCCATCCGCGCCGAGGGCCTCAGGCCCATGAACCGGCACGACGTCCACCTCTCGTCCGACCGTGAGACGGCGACCCGGGTCGGAGCCCGACGCGGCCGGCCCGTCGTGCTCTCCGTTGACACCGGTGCGATGCACCGAGACGGCCATGTCTTCCACGTCAGCGCGAACGGGGTGTGGCTGACCAAGGCCGTACCCCCGCGATATCTGCGCTTTCCCGAGTCGCACTGACCCCCTGCTGCCCCGCCCTCGGGCATGATCAGTGGTATGGACCATCTGCCCACCACGGAGGCCGCCGTCACCGCGCTGCGCGCCCTCGCCGCCGAATACGCCCTCGAGATCGAGGTGACCCACGACATCGGCGCCGATCAGACCTCGCGCCGCACCGCCGCGGGTATCGGCGTCACCGCGGACCCGGACGGCTCCCTGCCCCATGAGGCCTACGTCGAGCTCGGCGGTCGCCCCCGGGTCGACGTCCGGCTGTTCCCGGACGACGACGCACTGATCACCGTGGACGGCGTCGAATGCCCGGACGTGGCCCGCGACGACGTGCCCGCCTTCCTGCGTGCCGTCTACGACGGCCACGCCTGGGTCAAGACGCGCCGCTTCCCGCCGGGCAACCATCTGATGGTCCCGCTGCCGGGCGACCGCGTGCACAAGGAGTTCATCCTCGTCGGGCTCAGCCCATGGCTCAGCGGCCGGACACGATGACTGACGGTCACTGTTTCACGTGAAACCCGTTCGGCCGCATACGCTCGAACCATGAGTCTGCGTCTGAGCACCGTGATCCTCCCGTACCGCCGCTGGCACGAGGGGGGCCGCGAGGCATGGCAACGCGCGGAGCAGCTCGGCTTCCACGCCGCGTACACCTACGACCATCTCTCCTGGCGCAGCTTCCGGGACGGCCCCTGGTTCGGTGCAGTCCCGACACTCACCGCCGCCGCGGCCGTCACCGACCACCTGCGACTGGGCACCCTGGTGACCTCGCCGAACTTCCGGCACCCGGTGACCCTCGCCAAGGAACTGATCTCCCTGGACGACGTCTCCGGCGGCCGGATCACCCTCGGCGTCGGCGCGGGCGGCACCGGCTTCGACGCCACGGTCCTCGGCCAGGAGCCGTGGACGCCGCGCGAGCGGGCCGACCGGTTCGGGGAGTTCGTGCAGCTGCTCGACCGGCTGCTGTCGGAGGACGGCAAGGACGGTGTCTCCTACGAGGGCGACTTCTACTCGGCGCACGAGGCCCGCAACATCCCGGGCTGTGTGCAGCGGCCCCGGCTGCCCTTCGCGGTGGCGGCCACCGGACCGCGCGGGCTCCGGCTCGCCGCCCGTTACGGGCAGGCGTGGGTGACCACCGGCGACCCCAGGCTGTACGAGAACGGCACTCCTGAACAGTCGATTCAAGCCATTCGCGGACAGGTCGACAAGCTCGCCGATGCCTGCGCGGAGATCGGCCGTGACGCCAACGGTCTCGACAAGATCCTCCTCACCGGTTTCACCCCGGACCGGGCCCGCCCGTTGCAGTCGCTCGACGCGTTCGTGGACTTCGCGGGCCGGCACCGGGAGTTGGGCTTCACGGAGATCGTCGTCCACTGGCCGATCCCCGACTCGGACTTCGCCGCGGACGAGAAGGTCTTCGAGCAGATCGCCATGGAGGCTACGGCACAGCTGAACCGAAGCGACGGAGCGTGATCGTGCCGGTGGGGGCGGTTACCACTCACATGTGCGGGCTCCCGCACGACCGTGCGGGCATATGCGGGAGAATGAGCGCGTGACCTCAGCGACTCGACAGCCCGAGACCCCGGCCGCCACCGTCCCGCCGCGACTGATAGCCACGGACCTGGACGGCACCCTGCTGCGCGACGACAAGTCCGTCTCGCCGCGCACGGTCGCGGCCCTCGCCGCCGCCGAGGAGGCGGGCATCGAGGTCTTCTTCGTCACCGGCCGTCCCGCCCGCTGGATGGATGTCGTCAGCGACCACGTCCACGGCCATGGCCTGGCGATCTGCGGAAACGGCGCCGCCGTGGTCGACCTGCACGGCGGCCCCGGCGCCCACCGGTTCGTGAAGGTGCGGGAGCTGGCGCGGGACAACGCCCTGGACGCCGTACGCCTGCTGCGGGACGCGGCGCCGGGCACGGTCTACGCGGTGGAGCAGACGTACGGCTTCCATCAGGAGCCGGACTATCCGAAGCTGCACATGGAGATCCCCGACGAGCTCCAGCCCGCCGAGAAGCTGCTCGCACCGGACGGTCCGGGCGGTGATGAGCCGGTCCTGAAGATCCTCGCGTTCCACCCCACGCTCGACCCGGACGCCTTCCTCACCCTCGCCCGTCTCGCCATCGGTGAACGCGCCAACGTCACCCGCTCCAGCCCCAGCGCCCTGCTGGAGATCAGCGGCCCCGGCGTCTCCAAGGCCAGCACCCTCGCCCTGTGCTGCGCCGAGCGCGGCATCTCGCACGAGGAGGTCGTCGCCTTCGGGGACATGCCGAACGACGTCGAGATGCTGACCTGGGCGGGACAGTCGTACGCCATGGGCAACGCGCACCCCGACGTGATCGCCGCGGCCTCGGGCCGGACGGTCGCCAACAACGAGGACGGGGTCGCGGTCGTGATCGAGCGGATGCTGGCGGAACGCCTGTAGCCGGTCAGCGGCCGGTGGTCGGTGGTCGGTGGTCGGTGGAACGCCTCCGGTCAGCCCGTTCGTCCGTACGGTCAGCCGAGGGGTACGCCCCGAGCCGCCAGCCACGGCACCGGGTCCAGCCCCGATCCCAGTTCCGGCGTGACCCGTACCTCGAAGTGCAGGTGTGGTCCGGTGGAGTTGCCGGTGGTGCCGGACTGGCCGATCCACTGCCCCGGCGTCACCAGGTCACCCTGGTCGACGGTGACGGCGGCGAGATGCGCGTACTGCGTGTAGTAGCCCCCCGCGTGCTCGATCACCATCTCGATGCCGAAGGGGCCCCCGCAGGACACCTTCACCACCCGGCCCGCGCCGACCGACCGCACCGGCGTGCCGATGGGCACCGCGAAGTCCTGCCCGGTGTGCCGGTTCGCCCACCGCGAGCCACCGCTGCCGAACCCCGCGGACAGTTCGTAGACCTCCACCGGCGCGACCCATCCGCCTGTGACCTGCGTCGGAGGCTGGTCCAGCCGTACGGCACCACGGCACGCACCCGCCGCGACCGAGGCGTCCGCCTGCCCCTGCAACTGCCAACGGGCCTCCTCGAGCTTCTGCTCGATGTCCTTCTTCAGACGCGCGAGCTCGACGTTCCGCTTCTCCAGCGACTGCCACGCCGCGGCGGCCTTCGCCTCGTCCTTCTCCAGCTGTGCCTCCGCGCGTCTGCTCTTCTCGATGGCGTTGTTCACGGCCAGGTTCGCCTGGGAGAAGACCTGCTGACCACGCATCAGCTCGTCTGCACTGCCGGCCAGGATGATCTGGGCGGTCAGCGGAAGGTTGCCACCGTTGCGGTACTGGGCCCGCGCGATCCGGCCCAGATCCCCGTGCATGACGGCGATGCCGCGCCGCTCCCGGTCGAGCAGCGCCTCCAACCGCTGCGCCTCCGCCCGCTGCACCTCCGCCTCCAGCCTCCCCTTCTCGTACTGCTGCGTCGCCACCGCCGCGTCCTCGTAGAGGCGGACCACCTGCGCGTTGATCCCGGGGTCACCGCCGTCGCGCCGCTTCTCCACGGCGTCGGTGGGGCGAGCCGCGAGCACGGCCAGCGCACACAGCACAGCCGGAAGGAGCAGGGGGTGGCGGCGGGACAGTCGCATGCCAGCGATCGTGACCCCGGGCGCGGGACGACGGCACGTTCAGGGCGTACAGCCGGGGGAACGACAGCTCCGTTCGGGGGAGTCCTACGTCCGAACAGGCGTCCCCGGGATCGCGGTTGACGGCTCGTCACCGTCTACGTCCCGCCCGGGGCTGGTTCCGTCAGTCGACGGGCGCCTCCCACACCACCGTCGTGCCGCCGCCGTCCTCCCCGATGCCGGGCCCGTGCCGGCTGTCGCCGCCGAGCGACTCGGCGCGCCGCTTGAGGTTCTTCAGACCGCTGCGCCGACCGCCCGCGGGGATGCCGACGCCGTCGTCCGCGACGGTCAGGCGTACGGCCCGCCGCCCGTCCGGGAGGGTCGCGGTGGCGTCGACGACCACGTCGATGCGGGAGGCCCCGGCATGCCGGAAGGCGTTGGAGAGGGCCTCACGCAGAGCGGCGATGAGGTTCTTGCCCGCGAGGTCGCCGACGACGGCGTCGACCGGCCCGGCGAAACGGTGGGAGGGCTTGAATCCGAGTGGCACGGCGGCGGTGTTGATCTCTCGCAGCACGCGCGTACGCAGTCCTGCGGGTGCCTCGGTGGGCCCCTGCTGGAGCGCGAAGATCGCGGTGCGGATCTCCTGGATGGTGACGTCGAGTTCGTCGACGGCCTTGCCGACACCGTCCCGTACATCGGGCACGACCGACCTGCGCTGTGCGCTCTCCAGCATCATCCCCGTCGCGAACAGCCGCTGGATGACGAGGTCGTGCAGGTCGCGGGCGATGCGGTCGCGGTCCTCGTAGACCGCTAGGCGTTCCCGGTCGCGCTGCGCACCGGCCATCATCAGCGCGAGCGCGGCCTGGGAGGCGAACTGGATCGCGAGGGTGCGTTCGGTCTCGGTGAAGGACCGCTCTCCTCGCGCGCGGGGCGTGACGAGGGCGCCCAGGACCCGGCCGTCGCTGTGCAGGGGGAGCATCATGGCCGGCCCGTAGCCGCGCGCGAGGCCGGTGATCAGGCGCGGGTCGGCTGCCGCGTCGTCCACGAACACCGCGTGTCCGTCGAGGAGTTCGGTGACGACCTTGCTCTCCGGCGGGACGACGGTGCCCAGGGCGTTCGACGGCTGGTCGGCGGCCACCGCGGCGATCTCCAGGCCGCCCTCGTCGGCGGGCAGCAGCACGATCCCGGCCGTCGCCCCGGACAGCCGGCGGGCCTGTTCCGCGACGACCTGGAGGGCGTCGTCCGCGTCCCCGCCCGACAGCAGTGCGGTGGTGACGGCGACCGACCCGTCGATCCAGCGCTCACGCTGCTTGGCGGCCTCGTACAGGCGGGCGTTGCCGATGGCGATACCGGCCTCCGTGGCCAGCACCCGGACCATGTCGAGGTCGTGGTCGTCGAACGGCTCCCCACCGCGCTTCTCCGTCAGGTACAGGTTCCCGAAGATCTCGCCCTGGACGCGGATCGGGAGCCCGAGAAAGCTGCGCATCGAGGGGTGGTGTTCCGGGAAGCCGCAGAAGCGCGGATCGGACGTCAGATCCGCGAGCCGGACCGGCTCCGGATCGCGGATGAGCGCGCCGAGCAGACCCCGGTGCCCGTCCGGCAGCCGTCCGATACGCCGGGCGGTCGCCTGGTCCACACCGTGGAAGACGAAGTCGGCGAGGCCCCGGCCGTCCTCGTCGACGACCCCGATGGCCGCGTAACGGGCCCCCGTCAGCGCGGCCGCGGTCTCGCAGATCCGGTCCAGCGTGGAGTGCAGCTCCAGCCCGCTGCCGACGGACCGCATGGCCTCCAGCAACTGCGGCACCCGCGCGGCCAGCTCGGTGGACAGGGCCGGGGGCGGGGGACCGGAGAACGGTTCGGCGGGCATGAACCGAGCGTAATTAGTGCCATTTGATACAGAAAGTCGGGAGCTTGGGACGGCGGTCGGCCCGCACCGGCGTCACGCCGTGAGCGCCGGCGCCTCCGACTCCGCCTCCCGCTCCACCATCCCCCTCAGCGGCCCCGCCACGGCGGCCAGCTCGGCGTACGAGCCCCGCTGAACGACCCGCCCCTCGTCCAGCACGACCACCTCGTCCACCGCTTCCAGCCCCGCCAGCCGATGCGTGATGAGCAGCGTCGTACGTCCCTCGGTGGCGGCCAGCAGATCGGCGGTGAGCGCGTCCGCGGTGGGCAGGTCGAGGTGTTCGGCGGGCTCGTCGAGCACGAGGACGGGGAAGTCGGCGAGCAGCGCACGGGCGAGCGCCAGCCGTTGCCGCTGCCCTCCGGACAGCCGCGCCCCGTGCTCACCGACCAGCGTGTCCAGCCCCTCGGGCAGGGCGTCGGCCCAGTCCAGCAACCGGGCCCGCCTCAGGGCCTCGCGCAGGTCGGACTCGGTGGCGTCCTTCCTGGCGAGCAGCAGGTTCTCCCGCAGCGAGCTGTCGAAGAGGTGCGCGTCCTGGGCGCACAGCCCGACGAACCGCCGTACGTCGTCCCCGTCCAGCGCGTACGCGTCCACGCCGCCCAGCGTGTACGAGCCGGCCCCCGCGTCCAGGAACCGCAGCAACACCTGCGCGAGCGTCGTCTTGCCGGACCCGGACGGCCCTACGACGGCGATCCGGCGGCCTTCCGTGAGGGTCAGGTCGATCCCGGCGAGGGCGTCCCGGTCCTGCCCGGCGTGCCGGGCGGACAGCCCCTTCACGGCGACCGGGAACGGCGACGCGGGCGCCTCCCGCGGCTGTTCCGGCTCGCGCACCGGTTCCGGCGCGTCCAGCACCTCGTACACGCGCTCCGCGCTCTTGCGGACCCGCTGGCGGTACTGCACGGCGAGCGGCAGCCCGAGGACGGCCTCGAAGGCGGCCAGCGGGGTGAGGACCACGACGGCCATCGCGATGCCGCCGAGCCGTCCGTCGGCGACTCCCTGGGCGCCCACGAGGGCGGTGGCGGCGACGGTCAGGCCGGAGACCAGCGCGGTGAGGCCGTCACCGAGCGCGGTGGCGGTGGCGGCACGCGAGGCGATCCGGGCGAGCACCCCGTCGGCCTCGCGCGCCTCGGCGGTACGGGTGGGCAGGGCACCGGCGACGGCCAGTTCCGCGGTCCCGGTGAGCAGGTCGGTCACGCGGGTGGCGAGCACCCCGCGGGCGGGGGCCAGTCGCCGCTCGGCGCGCCGGGCCACCGCACCGGTGATCAGCGGGACGCCGACCCCGGCCGCCAGCAGTCCGGCGGCGAGCACGGCACCGGCCTCGGGCAGCAGCCAGGCGGTGAAGCCGACGGACGCGGCGGACACCGCGAGGGCCGCACCGGCGGGCAACAGCCAGCGCAGCCAGTAGTCCTGAAGGGCGTCGACATCGGCGACCAGCCGCGACAGGAGATCGCCCCGGCGGGTCTGGCGCAGTCCGGCGGGCGCCAGGCGCTCCAGGCGCCGGTAGACGGCGACCCTGGTGTCGGCCAGCATCCGCAGCACGGCGTCGTGCGACACCAGCCGCTCCGCGTACCGGAAGACGGCCCGCCCGATCCCGAACGCCCGCGTCGCCGTCACGGCCACCATCAGGTACAGCACGGGCGGCTGCTGCGAGGCACGCGAGATCAGCCATCCGGAGGTGGCCATGAGCCCTACGGCGCTGCCGAGAGCGAGACTGCCCAGCAGCAGGGCGAGGGCGAGGCGGCCGCGCCGGGGGCCGGACATGGCGCGGACACGAGCGAGGACACCACGGGTCTCCTCCGTCGCCGGTGTCGACGTCATCGCCGGTGCGGTGCCCGGCAGTTCAGGCTCGACCGGGCGGGCCTGGGCCGACCTGGTCTCCCCTGCGGCAGGCTCCCCCGGAGCAACGGGCACGGGCCCCTCAAGGCGCACCACCCGATCCGCCACCCCCAACAACGCCGGCCGATGGACGACGAGCAGCACTGTCCGCCCCACGGCCAGCCGCCGCACCGCCGCCACGACCTCGGCCTCGGTGGCCCCGTCGAGCGCGGCCGTCGGCTCGTCGAGCAGCAGCACGGGCCGGTCCGCGAGGAACGCCCGGGCCAGCGCAAGCCGTTGCCGCTGCCCGGCGGACAACCCGGCCCCGTCCTCGCCGAGCACGGTGTCCGCGCCCTGCGGCAGCGCGTCGACGAACTCCAGCGCCCCCGCGTCCCCGAGCGCCCGCCGTACGGCGTCGTCGTCCGCGTCGGGCCGCGCCAGCCGTACGTTCTCGGCGATCGTCCCGGCGAACAGGTGCGGCCGCTGGGGCACCCACGCGACCTGCGACCGCCAATGCTCCAGGTCGGCCCCGGCGAGATCGACTCCCCCGACCAGCACCCGCCCCTCGGCGGGCCGCACGAACCCCAACAGCACGTTCAGCAGGGTCGACTTGCCCGCGCCGCTCGGCCCGACGAGCGCGACCGTCTCCCCGGGCTCGACGGCGAGGGACACCTCGGAGACGGCGTCCCCGGTCCGGCCGGGGTAGCGGACGGTGACGCCGTCGAAGGTCAGCGCACCGGCCCGCACGGCACGGGTGCCCGCCGTCGACGCCGGTGTCTCCAGCACCGCGAAGATCTCCTCGGCGGCGGCCAGCCCCTCCGCCGCCGCGTGGTACTGCGCTCCGACCTGCCGCAGCGGCAGATAGGCCTCGGGTGCCAGCACGAGGATGACCAGACCGATGTACAGGTCCATCTCGCCGTGCACGAGCCGCATGCCGATCGTCACGGCGACCAGTGCCACCGAGAGTGTCGAGAGCAGCTCCAGGGCGAAGGAGGAGATGAAGGCAACCCGGAGCGTCCTCATGGTCGCCTGCCGGTACTCGCCGGTGATCCGCCGGATCGAGTCGGCCTGCGCCTTGGCCCGCCCGAACACCTTCAGGGTCGGAAGCCCGGCGACGACGTCCAGGAAGTGACCGGACAGCCGGGACAGCATCTGCCACTGCCGGTCCATCCGGGACTGGGTGGCCCAGCCGATCAGCACCATGAAGACCGGGATGAGGGGGAGGGTTCCGACGATGATGGCCGCCGAGACCCAGTCCTCGGTGACGATCCGCGCCAGCACCGCCACCGGCACGACCACCGCCAGTCCCAACTGCGGCAGATAGCGCGAGAAGTAGTCGTCGAGGGCGTCGATTCCCCGTGTGGCCAGCGCGACCAGTGACCCGGTCCGCTGCCCGCTCAGCCATCCCGGCCCGAGCACGACGGCCCGCTCCAGCAATCGCCCCCGCAGCTCCGACTTCACCGCCGCGCTCGCCCGGTGCGCGGCAAGCTCGGTGAGCCAGGAGACCAGCGCCCGTCCACCCGCGACAGTCACCAACAGCAGCAGGGGAGTGCGGAGTTCGGACACCGACAGACCGTGCTGGAACGCCCCGACCACCACCTCGGCGATGAGCATCGCCTGAGCGATGAGCAACGCCGCCCCGACGGCACCCAGGCCGACGACCGCCACCATGAAGAGCCGGGTGGCGCGGGCGTATCGGAGCAGACGCGGGTCGATCGGTTTCACGTGAAACACACCCTCTTCTCAGCAGGGGCCAAGCTTCTCAGTAGGGGTCAAGGGGCATGTTTCACGTGAAACATGCCCCACCGCAGACTCAGTGCGCGACATCCGCCGCGATGTGCTGGGTACCGATCCGCTTGCGGAACACCCAGTAGGTCCAGCCCTGGTAGAGCATCACGACCGGCGTGGCGATCACCGCACACCAGGTCATGATCTTCAAGGTGTACGGGCTCGACGAGGCGTTGGTGACCGTGAGGCTCCAGTCCTCGTTGAGCGAGGACGGCATGACGTTCGGGAAGAGCGTCAGGAAGAGCATCGCCACGGCGGCCGCGATGGTGAGGCCCGAGAGCGCGAACGACCAGCCCTCACGCCCGGCCTGATTGGCCACCAGCGCCACGACCAGGGCCGCGACCGCCACCACCATGGCGACCAGGCTCTTGCCGTCACCGCTCTCGACCTGCGTCCACAGCAGGAACACAAGCGCCGCCGTGGCCGCCACGAGTCCGACCCGGAGCGCCAGTTTCCGCGCCCGCTCCCGGATCTCCCCGACGGTCTTGAGTGCCGTGAACACCGCTCCGTGGAAAGTGAACAGCGTCAGCGTCACCACCCCGCCGAGCAGGGCGTACGGGTTGAGCAGGTCCCAGACGTTGCCGACATACTCGAAGTTCTGGTCGATCTTCACGCCGTGCACGATGTTGCCGAAGGCCACGCCCCACAGGAACGCCGGGAGCAGCGAGGTCCAGAAGATCGCGGTCTCCCAGTTGCGCTGCCAGTTCTCCTCAGGCCGCTTCACCCGGTACTCGAAGGCGACACCGCGGACGATCAGGCAGACCAGGATGAGGAGCAGCGGCAGATAGAAGCCGGAGAAGAGCGTGGCGTACCACTCGGGGAAGGCGGCGAAGGTCGCGCCGCCCGCCGAGAGCAGCCAGACCTCGTTGCCGTCCCAGACCGGGCCGATGGTGTTGATCAGCACCCGCTTCTCGGGCCGGTTCCGGGCCAGCAGCTTGGTGAGGACGCCGACTCCGAAGTCGAAGCCCTCCAGGAAGAAGTAGCCGGTCCACAGGACGGCGATGAGCACGAACCAGACGTCGTGAAGTTCCATGACTCGATCCCCCTCTGCCTAGTACGAGAAAGCCATCGGCTTGTCGGCGTCACGCGAGTCGCCGCCGATCTTCGTGGGCGGGTTGAGGTCGGCCTCGGTGAGCTCGGGCGGGCCGGCCTTGATGTACTTCGCGAGCAGCTTGACCTCGACGACGGCGAGGATGGCGTACAGGCTGGTGAAGACGATCATCGAGGTGAGGACCTCGCCCTGGGAGACGCCGGGGGAGACCGCGTCCCGGGTCCGCAGGACGCCATAGACGACCCACGGCTGGCGGCCCATCTCGGTGAAGATCCAGCCCCAGGAGTTGGCGATCAGCGGGAAGCCCATGGTGAGGACGGCGATCCGCCAGTACCACGTGGTGAGCTTCGGGCCGAGAGGCTTCTTGCCCTGGGGAAGCAGCACGAGATGCGGCACCTCGTCGTCGGCGACCCTCAGCGCCTGCGGCAGCAGGAACTTCTTGCGGGTCAGCCAGAGCCCGAGCAGGCCGATCGCGAAGGACGTCATGCCGAAGCCGATCATCCAGCGGAAGCCCCAGTAGGCGACGGGGATGTTGGGCCGGTAGTCGCCGGGCCCGTACTTCTCCTGCTCGGCCTTGTTGATGTCGTTGATGCCCGGGACGTACGAGGTGAAGTCGTCCTTGGCCAGGAAGGACAGCAGACCCGGGATCTCTATGGCGACCCTGTTGTGGCCCTTGTCGACGTCGCCGACGGCGAAGACCGAGAAGGGCGCCGGCTTCTCGCCGTCCCACAGCGCCTCGGCCGCGGCCATCTTCATCGGCTGCTGCTCGTACATGATCTTGCCGAGGGTGTCGCCGCTGATCGCGGTGAGCATCCCGCCGATGACGACGGTGACCAGGCCGAGCCGCAGCGAGGTCTTCATGTCGCTGATGTGCTTCTTGCGCAGCAGATGGAAGGCGGAGATGCCGACCATGAACGCACCGCCGGTCAGGAACGCGGCGGACAGGGTGTGGAAGGCCTGGGCGAGCGCGGTGTTCTGGGTCAGGACCAGCCAGAAGTCGGTGAGCTCGGCCCGCCCCTTCGCCTCGTTGATCCGGTAGCCGACCGGGTGCTGCATCCACGAGTTGGCCGCGAGGATGAAGTACGCCGACAGGATCGTGCCGATCGACACCATCCAGATGCAGGCCAGGTGGATCTTCTTCGGCAGCTTGTCCCAGCCGAAGATCCACAGGCCGATGAACGTCGACTCGAAGAAGAAGGCGATCAGAGCCTCGAAGGCGAGCGGGGCGCCGAACACGTCACCGACGAAGCGCGAGTAGTCGGACCAGTTCATGCCGAACTGGAACTCCTGCACGATGCCGGTGACCACACCCATCGCGATGTTGATCAGGAAGAGCTTGCCCCAGAACTTCGTCGCCCTGAGGTACTTCTCCTTCTCCGTACGCACCCAAGCCGTCTGGAGGCCGGCGGTGAGGGCGGCCAGCGAGATCGTCAGAGGGACGAAGAGGAAGTGGTAGACGGTGGTGATACCGAACTGCCATCGCGCCAGTGTCTCCGGCGCCAGAGCCAGGTCCACGTCGTCAGTCTCCTTACGTGCCGTGGTACAGCGGCGGTTTGCCCCTTACGTCACACACATCAGTGGAGCAACCGGGACACGCTTGTGAACGCGTTCACATTCACAAGCCCAGTATGACGTACTGGTTTTCGGCAAACGACAGGGGGGTCGTGTCTCCTGGGTCACGTCAACCCGTCTCGGTTTCACGTGAAACCGACGCCCGGCAGGTGGTGGAGCCCGGCACCATGGCCTACTGGACCGACGGGGACGCTCTCGCCCTCCCCTACGGCCTCGCACCGATCTCGCGAGGCGACGAGCGTCGCCTCGCGAGCCGTGCAGCGGCTTCAGAGCTCCTTACGGAAGCCTTCCGTCACCTTCAGGAAGATGTCGTTCGCCTCGGTCTCCCCGATCGTGACCCGGACGCCCTCGCCGGCGAACGGCCGGACCACCACACCGTGCTGGTCGCACGCCGCAGCGAAGTCGACCGTGCGCTCCCCCAGCCGCAGCCACACGAAGTTGGCCTGGGTCTCGGGCACCGTCCAGCCCTGAGCGCGCAGCCCCTCGACCACCCGGTTGCGCTCACACACCAACGAGCCGACCCGGCCGAGCAGTTCGTCCTCGGCACGCAGCGAGGCGACCGCGGCGTCCTGCGCGAGCTGGCTCACACCGAAGGGCACCGCGGTCTTGCGCAGCGCCGCCGCCACCGGCTCATGGGCGATCGCGAAGCCGACGCGGAGACCGGCGAGGCCGTACGCCTTGGAGAAGGTCCGCAGCACGCAGACGTTGGGCCGGTCGCGGTACAGCTCCACGCCGTCCGGCACCTCGGCGTCCCGGATGAACTCGCGGTACGCCTCGTCCAGCACCACGAGTACGTCACTCGGCACCCGGTCGAGGAAGCGCTCGAGCTCAGCGCGCTTCACCACGGTGCCGGTCGGGTTGTTCGGGTTGCAGACGAAGATCAGCCGGGTCCGGTCGGTGATGGCGTCCGCCATCGCGTCCAGGTCGTGCACATCGCCCGGCGTCAGCGGCACCCGGACCGAGGTCGCCCCGCTGATCTGCGTGATGATCGGGTACGCCTCGAACGAACGCCAGGCGTAGATGACCTCGTCGCCCGGACCCGAGGTCGCCTGGACGAGCTGCTGGGCGACGCCGACCGAACCGGTGCCCGTGGCCAGATGGGAGAGCGGGACGCCGAAGCGGTCCGACAGCTCGTTCATCAGGCCTGTGCAGGCCATGTCCGGGTAGCGGTTGAAGGACGAGGCCGCGGCCGTGACGCTCTCCATCACCCCCGGCAACGGCGGATAGGGGTTCTCGTTGGAGGACAACTTGTAGGCGACCGGGCCGTCGGCCGCCGCCGGCTTCCCCGGCTTGTAGGTGGGGATACCCTCCAGCTCGGCGCGCAGCTTGGGGCTCGTCTCGCTCACCGCAGTCCTCCTCATGACCACCGGCTTCCAATACTCCTCACCTTATGAGGATTGGGCGTCTGTGCGAACCGGTGGGGCGTGACCTCATCTGTCCCACTGGCATCAGGGGCATCACCGTACGAAGACAGACGAATCACAGGGCGCGCTCACATATATCTACGCGCCGGTGGCTCGCGCCGTGGCGCGCATCCCCCGTGAAGGTGAGTTGAGACCTCTTCGAAACATCGGCGACTTGGCAGGCCCATGCGCGTCGACAAGTCACGTAGTGCCATTGGATCGTTCAACTCCCTTTCATTCAAAGGAGATTGATGGGCTATGACCATGCAGAAACGTGTCTGTCAACGCGTGCATATGCGTCCGCCCTACCCCACCGCCTGAGCCCTACTATCGGCTCGCCATGACAGCAGCAGGGAAGCACCAGGTGAGCCGCGCGGAAACCTCACGTCGAGGCAGCCGGCCGGGTCGGGCGGGCATCAGAGACGTCGCCGCCGCCGCCGGAGTCTCCATCACAACCGTCTCCGATGCCCTCAACGGCAAGGGCAGGCTCCCGGATGCCACCCGACGCCATGTCCGCGAAGTCGCCGACCGACTGGGCTATCGCCCCTCGGCCGCGGCCCGAACCCTCCGTACCGGCAAGTCGGGCCTCATCGGCCTGACCGTGACGACATACGGGGATGAACCTTTCACCTTCACGGAGTTCGCGTACTTCGCCGAGATGGCCCGGGCCGCCACCTCGGCCGCGCTCGCGCGCGGCTACGCACTCGTCATCCTGCCCGCCACCTCGCGCCACGACGTGTGGTCGAACGTGGCCCTGGACGGGACGGTCGTCATCGACCCGTCCGACCAGGACCCGGTGGTCAGCGAACTGGTCCGGCAGGGGCTACCGGTCGTCTCCGACGGCCGCCCGGCCGGCGCGCTGCCGGTCACCGCGTGGGTCGACAACGACCACGAGGCCGCCGTACTGGGCATCCTCGACCATCTGGCCGACGCCGGCGCCCGCCGCATCGGTCTGCTGACGGGGACGTCGACGGACACGTACACCCATCTGTCGACCACGGCGTATCTGCGCTGGTGCGAGCGGGTCGGCCAGGATCCGGTGTACGAGAGCTACCCGGCGCACGATCCGTGTGCGGGCGCCGTCGCCGCCGACCGGCTGCTCGCCCGGCCCGACCGGCCCGACGCGGTCTACGGACTGTTCGACCCGAACGGCACCGACCTGCTCGCCGCGGCCCGCCGCTACGGACTGCGCGTACCGGAGGACCTGCTTCTGGTCTGCTGCTCCGAGTCCACCGTGTACGCCAGCACCGAACCGCCCATCACCACGCTCTCCCTGAAGCCGCGACGCATCGGTACGGCCGTGGTCCAGCTCCTCATCGACGCCATCGAGGGTGTCGAATCGGACCAACCGGTCGAGCAGGTGATACCGACGGAGCTGATCGTGCGCACCTCCTCCCAGCGCCGGGCACCCCGTACGACCGTCAGCCCGCCCCGATCACCCGAGGAGGAGTAGAACGGGGGCCGTCAGCAGACGGCAGAAGCCCTGCCCAATCGGGGCGAAAGCCGCGGTGAACAGGAGTCTTGCTCCGATTCACCACCCCTGGGTCATCACACGGCGCGATCCGCATTCCTATGATGGGCCCACGACACCGCGGGCCGCTGCGACCAGGCAGTCCGAAGCGGTGCAGATGCGGCGTGATGGTGGAGGGGTCTGATGACTCAGGGGGCCGGTCAGGGACCCGAGGCGGAGCGGACGGCGACGTTGCGCGACTTCCGGGTGCCCGCGTATGTCCACGAGACCGGTCCGTACGGCCACAGCGCGCACCCCGGCGACGTCGTACCGCCGCACGAGGCCGACTACCCCGAGGGGTACACGCCCACCGAGCGCAGCCTGCCGGTCGTCAACCGGGGTGACACGCTTCAGGTGATCGTCGATCCCGCGGCGGTCCCGCAGGCCGCCTCCGTCGACGGGCCCGGCGCGCTGTTCGTCGTCGGTGACGTGCACGGCTATCTCGACGAGCTGGTGGCGGCCCTTCAGGAGAAGGGCCTCATCGACTCCGCGGGCAACTGGTGCGCGGGCACCGCCCGGCTGTGGTTCCTCGGCGACTTCACCGACCGCGGGCCGGACGGCATCGGCGTGATCGACCTCGTGATGCGGCTGTCCGCGGAGGCGGCCGCGGCCGGCGGCTACTGCAAGGCCCTCATGGGCAACCACGAGCTGCTGCTGCTCGGCGCCAAGCGGTTCGCCGACACCCCCGTCAACTCCGGCGCGGGCACCGCCACCTTCCAGGCGGCCTGGCTGCTCAACGGCGGGCAGAAGACCGACATGGACCGTCTCCAGGACCACCACCTCCAGTGGATGGCGCGCCTCGACGCCATGGAGGAGGTCGACGGGCATCTGCTGGTCCACTCCGACACCACCGCCTACCTCGACTACGGCGACTCGATCGAGGCGGTCAACGACACCGTCCGCGAGACGATCACGCGCAACGACGCGGACGAGGTCTGGGATCTGTTCCGCAAGTTCACCAAGCGCTTCTCCTTCCGCGACGAGGGCGGCGCCGACCATGTGCGCTCCCTGCTCGATACGTACGGCGGCACCCGGATCGTTCACGGGCACAGCCCGATCCCCTATCTGCTGGGCGAGGTCGGCTCCGAGGACGGGGAGGACCAGTCGGGTCCGCTGGTCGAGGGACCGCACGTCTACGCCGAAGGGCTGGCCATCGCGATGGACGGCGGTGTGACCATGGCCGGAAAGCTGCTGGTCCAGCAACTTCCCCTGGATATCTGAACGTTCACGGGGCAGACGATCCCCCATGTCGGACTGAGCAGAAACGGCGCAGGCCAGGGCCCAATTTCTGGAAACCCCCTGTCACCGTGTGCCGTCACCGCTCTACCATCGGCTTATCCGTAGCAGGCTCCCCTCCGTTTCTGCCCGACGGCTCACAGTCATGCGAGCCCCAAGCCCTACGGAGCATCGGGGGATGCACATGAACAGCGTTCCGCAGCACCTGCTGAGCGAGGACCGCCAGGAATACGAGCGGATCCTCGATGAGGCGCTGCGCTCCGCCCCACACCGCCCGGAACTGGCCGCGGTGGGACAACGGCTCAATCCCGAACAGCTGCGCACCATGGCGCTCAACGCCACCGCGATCATCACGGCGGCCGCGGCGACCGAGTACCAGCACTACGTGAAGGTCCGCGAGGAACTGCGCCAGCCGGCGCCGTCCACCCCGACGTCCGTCCGAGAGACCGGCTCCGCGGAGTCCGGCTCGGGCACGGTGGGGCTCGCCGCCACCATGGGAGAGGTCGCCGAGACCGCCGGCGCGGGCGCCGTCGCCGTCGTCGCGGTCCTGGCTCCCGTCCTCGCCGGAACCGCTGCGGCGATCTTCCTGCTCGTGGGGTACATCCTGAAGATGCTCGACCCCGAACAGGCGTTCGCCCAGACCATGCTGACCACCGGTTGGGTGTTCGGCGCGGTGACCGCGATCGCGATCCTGGTCGCCGCGGTCGGTCTCCTGCTCACCGCCCTGCGCAACCGGCCCTCGCTCGACACCGGGCCGTACGGCGAGCTGAGCGGAGAGGTCTCCCGGGCCCGGGAAGCCTGGCGCGAGGCCCTGCTGGAGCGGGGCGTCCTGCCCTTCCTGCGGGACGCGCTGGCCGACCCCGGCACGGCGGCCGCCCTGCACCGCACGGCACCGCCGGCGCCCAGCCGTATGCCGCACCTCGGCTACGACCGCCCGGGCTTCAGCAGCCCGGACGACGGTTCCTCCGGCCCCCGGCCCAGCTTCAGCAGCCCGGACTACACCAGCCCGGACTTCGGCGGCCCGGAACACCAGCCGGAGTAACCCCCGGCTTGCGCCCCTCGCCACGGGGAAACCCGCTCTCGGGGGCGCGCAAGCCGGTTGTCCGGCGCAGGACGGCGCCGAGATCTCCATCAAGGACGGCTTCGGCCCTGAGTGGGCGATGGCGATTCGCCCCTTTCCGGAAGCGCGATGATCGCGATGCCCTCCGGCTGGGCTATGGCCAGGCGCGTGCCATCCGGGTGCACTGCGGCAACGGGCGTCGGAATGTGTGTGACCCCGTAGCTGCCCTCTCTCCGGGGCACCTCCACGGTGGGCCATTCCGCGACCACGTCGCCCGTCGTGACGTCGATCAGCCGCGGATGCCCGTACAGCGAGACGACCGAGTCGCCCCGCGGGATCAGCGTCCCGATGCAGAAATCGACCGTGCTGCGATGGATCCACCGGCTCTCGGAGAGCGACCACACACCCAACTGCCGTGAGCCCAGGGCAGGCGTCTCCTCGTCGTCGACAAACTCCTCCCCCGTCGCCACGGCCAGGCGGTCGGCATCGAGCCAGCAGGCCGAGACGACCTCCGCGTCGATGCCCGGGTTCGAGGGCAGCACGCCACGGCCGTCGAGCACGGCAGGATCCGTCAACGCACCGGCCAGGTCGAAGACTTCGACGACCCCGTACGGATGCCAGAGCCAGCCGGCCGACAGCAGGTGTGTCCCGCCCGGGCTCACCTCCAGCCGAGAGTGGAACACGTCCTTCGGATCACGTTCTCCACTGGTGAGCCGTTCTCCCGACTCGGCGTCCTCGATCTCAAGGACGTTGTATTCGTCCAGGCAGTGCACCAGAACCTCGCGGCCGTCCTCCAACGCCCCGAGTGCCACCGGATAGTCGAAGACATCAGCTTGGTAATAGCTGCGGTTCAGCTCACGGACGGGCCCATCGCCATCGAGCAGGAGCGCCTTGGTACCGCGCTCGGCATAGACGACGGAGTAGCGACCGGACGGGGAGACGACGCTCCGGTCGAAGGGAAATCCATGGCTGACCGAGGCAGGCTGCTCCACACCATCAGGACCCCATCGGCGGCCACCACCCACCACGTCGACCAGATCATCGCCGTCCCACACCAGCGACTGCACTTCAGCCGCCACCATCAGATCGATCAAGACTCCGCCACCCCCTCATCTCATCCCCGAACGCACGATGGCGCTGTCCCGAAGGCCCCCGCCCTCCGGGACAGCGCCGATCTACGGACGTCAGTCCGCCAGGGGCAGGTACACACGGTTCCCGCTGGCCGCGAACTCCTTCGACTTCTGCAGCATCCCCTCGGCGACCTCTTCGGCCGTCGCCCCCGCAGCCGCCGTACCGCCGAACTGCTTGGTGATGCTTTGGCTGATCTTCATCGAGCAGAACTTCGGCCCGCACATCGAGCAGAAGTGAGCCGTCTTCGCCGGCTCGGCCGGCAGTGTCTCGTCGTGGAACTCGCGGGCCGTGTCGGGGTCGAGGGCCAGGTTGAACTGGTCCTCCCAGCGGAACTCGAAGCGGGCGTCCGACAGTGCGTCGTCCCACTCCTGTGCGCCAGGGTGTCCCTTGGCGAGGTCCGCCGCATGGGCCGCGATCTTGTAGGTGATGACGCCGGTCTTCACGTCGTCACGGTTGGGCAGGCCCAAGTGCTCCTTGGGCGTGACGTAGCAGAGCATCGCAGTGCCCCACCACGCGATCATCGCGGCGCCAATGCCCGAGGTGATGTGGTCGTACGCCGGAGCGACGTCCGTGGTCAGCGGGCCGAGCGTGTAGAACGGAGCCTCCTCGCAGATCTCCTGCTGAAGGTCGATGTTCTCCTTGATCTTGTGCATCGGGACGTGTCCCGGGCCCTCGATCATGGTCTGTACGTTGAAACGCTTGGCGATCGTGTTGAGTTCCCCGAGCGTCCTCAACTCCGCGAACTGCGCCTCGTCGTTGGCGTCCGCGATCGAGCCCGGGCGCAGGCCGTCGCCGAGCGAGTACGTGACGTCGTAGGTGGCGAGGATCTCGCAGAGTTCCTCGAAGTTCTCGTAGAGGAAGCTCTCCTTGTGGTGCGCCAGGCACCAGGCCGCCATGATCGAGCCGCCGCGCGAGACGATGCCCGTCTTGCGGTTGGCCGTCAGCGGTACGTACGGCAGGCGGACGCCCGCGTGGACCGTCATGTAGTCCACGCCCTGCTCGGCCTGCTCGATGACCGTGTCCTTGTAGATCTCCCAGGTCAGCTCCTCGGCGCGGCCGTCGACCTTCTCCAGCGCCTGGTAGAGCGGCACCGTGCCGATGGGGACGGGGGAGTTGCGCAGCACCCACTCGCGGGTCGTGTGGATGTTGCGGCCCGTGGAGAGGTCCATGACCGTGTCGGCGCCCCAGCGAGTCGCCCAGGTCATCTTCTCGACCTCCTCCTCGATGGAGGAGGTGACCGCGGAGTTGCCGATGTTGGCGTTGACCTTCACCAGGAACCGCTTGCCGATGATCATCGGCTCGATCTCCGGGTGGTTGACATTGGCCGGCAGGACCGCGCGACCGGCCGCGATCTCCTCCCGGACGACCTCGGGGGACACGTTCTCCCGAAGGGCCACGTACTCCATCTCCGGCGTGATCTCACCGCGGCGGGCGTACGCGAGCTGAGTGACCGCTGCGCCGTCGCGGCTACGGCGCGGCAGCCGGGGCCGCCCCGGGAAGACCGCGTCGAGGTTGCGCAGGTTGCCGCCGCGCGGCGAGGTGTGCTTGATGCCGTCGTCCTCGGGACGGACGGGACGACCCGCGTACTCCTCGGTGTCACCGCGAGCGATGATCCAGTTCTCCCGCAGCGGGACCAGGCCCCGGCGAACGTCGGTATCGACCAGCGGATCGGTGTACGGCCCCGATGTGTCGTACAGCGTGACCGACTTCCCGTTGGTGAGGTGCACCTGACGGACCGGCACCCGCAGATCGGGGCGCGAGCCCTCGACGTACCCCTTGTGCCAGCCGATGGACTTCCCGGCCTCAGCGGATGTCTCGCCCTGAATGGGCGCTTCGTCCTGGCTGAAGGCAGGCGTGCGTGCGTCCTTGATGGTCATGAGACCTACTCCCTACGCCGGCATTACCCGGTAACAGGTTCGGCGGTCGACGCAGCGGCTTCCGTCTGCCGACGTTTCGTGTGCAACGTCACTCGCTTGTGACGACGTTCCACGTGAAACATCGCTGGGACGGAGGTCAGCGCCCTCTCAGCCCGGTGCTCCGAGCTCCCGCGTGTACAAAGGTGCCCCCACGCTAGCGTCAATTCGGGCGCGGTGAACAGGGGGCCCCTGTCGTTCTTGCGATGATCGGTCGGTGACCACGACACTTCAGCCCCCGTACCCACCGCCCGAGCCGCCTCGCAGGCCCGGTTCCGGAAACGGGCCCGGCAACGGCCCGAGACCCGGGGGCGGCCAGGGGCCCGGCTACAACTCCGGGTACGGCTCCGGCTCCGGTTCCGACTCGAGTTCCGACTCCGGCGACTGGTTCGGGGCCGGTGGCGGTGGCGGTGGTCGTGGTGGGTTCGGGCAGGGGCCTGGCTCCGGCGGCCGGTCCGAGCGGGGGCTCGGTGACGGTGGCGGGCACGAGCACGGCGCCGGGGGCGGACCTGGGCATGATCACGGGCATGGGCATGGGCACGGCCCCGGTTCCGGTTCTGGTTCCGGCGATGACGGTCACGGTGGCGGTGGGCGGGGCTCCGGCGGCGGGCACGGGCACTCGCACAGCCACAGTCACGGCCCCGCGGCCCCCGTCTCCAAGCACCTGCGCAAGGTCATCGCGGCGATCCTCATCCCGTTCGGTGTCGCCGTGATCGTCGGTCTCGCCGTGCTGTGGCCCGGGGGTGCACCGGGCCACGAGCGCACCGGCGTCGGCTTCGACCGGCAGACCCAGCAGGCCACGGTCACCGAGGTCGTGAACGTGAGCTGCAAGTCGGTGAACGCCTCGGGCGAGACCCCGACCGGCGACACCTCCACCGCCGAGGGTTCCTCCGCCCAGCAGCAGGCGGACGGCGAGTGCAAGAAGGCCACGATCCGCGTCGACACCGGCAAGGACAAAGGCCGTACGTTCACGGAGATCGTGCAGCCGGACCAGTCACGGCAGCTGCACCAGGGCGAGAAGGTCGTGGTCGCGTACGAGCCGTCCGCGCCCAAGGATCTCCAGTACTCGGTCACCGATGTGAACCGCAGGCTCCCCATGGGGTTGCTCGCCGGCATCTTCGCACTCGCCGTCGTGGTCGTCGGGCGGTTGCGGGGCCTCATGGCGCTGGTCGCGCTGGCCATCAGCTTCCTGATCCTGAACTTCTTCATCCTGCCCGCGATCCTGCAGGGCTCGAACCCGCTGGTCGTGGCCGTGGTCGGGGCGAGCGCCATCATGCTGATCGCCCTGTATCTGTGTCACGGGCTGTCCGCCAGAACCTCCGTCGCGGTGCTCGGCACGCTGATCTCACTGCTGCTGATCGGCATCCTCGGCTCGCTGTTCATCGGCTGGGCCGCGCTCACCGGCAACACGGACGACAACACCGGGCTGATCCATGGTCTGTATCCGGACATCGACATGAGCGGTCTGCTGCTCGCCGGCGTCATCATCGGCTCGCTCGGTGTCCTCGACGATGTGACGGTCACCCAGACGTCGGCTGTCTGGGAACTGCATGAGGCCAACCCCTCGATGGGCTGGCGCGACCTGTACCGCGCGGGCATCCGCATCGGCCGTGACCACATCGCGTCCGTCGTCAACACGCTCGTCCTCGCCTACGCGGGCGCCGCGCTTCCCCTCCTGCTGCTCTTCTCCATCGCACAGAGCAGTGTGGGGACGGTCGCCAACAGCGAGCTGGTCGCGGAGGAGATCGTGCGCACGCTGGTCGGCTCGATCGGCCTGGTCGCGTCCGTGCCGGTCACGACGGCTCTGGCGGCACTGGTGGTCTCGGCCGACCGGCCGGGACCCGGTGCCGCTCCGACCGCCCCGGCGGGCGGCGAACCGACTCCGGCAGGAACCCGGCCGGGCTCGGCGGGCACCCAGCCGATTCCGGTCGTGAGAGGCGGTCGGGGGCGCCGGCGCAAGCGCTGACCCCCGCCCGCCACAAGGAGCACGCCCGGCGCCTTTCCGGCACCCCCGGGCCCCGCCGAAGGAGAAGCGTTCCTGCGCGGGCCCCACGCCCGCGCTGAAGCGTTACGCCCCCCTCGGTGCCGTAACGCTTCAGCCCGCGCTCTGCTCCTCCGCCAGAATCCGGTCCAGGGCCTGATCGAGGTGGGCGTCGAAGTCGGCGAGCGCCCCCTCCTGACCCAGTGGCACCAGCTTGTCGGTGCGGTCGAGGAAGGCGATGAGCGGCGCCGCCGAGGAGCGGAACAGTGCCTGGTCGGCACCCACCTGAAGGCGGATCAGGACGTCACCCAGCGTCTCCGCCTCGGCCGGCGCGATCCGCACATCCCCGTCCCCGCACGGCCGGCCCACCCCGTCGATCAGCAGCTCCCGCCCGAACGCCCAGGTCACCGGCGCGTCTCCGGGCAGATGGAAGGTGAGCCGGACGGCGTAGGGATCGCAGGTCTCGTAGCGCAGCTCCACCGGGATACGGAAGGCGAGCTCGTCGGAGACGAGAAAGCTCATCATGACTTCTGCCTGTACGGACTCACCCATCGTCTACCCCGTCATCTGCCGTCGACTGGCCGGGAATGATCCCTTTGACTGTGGTGGAAGTTTGCTGAAAGTACACGGGAGATCACAAGGAGTGAGTTTTCAGATACTGATAGAGATCGCGAGCGACCCGAGAAGGCGCCCGACCTCGCTCTGGAGCTGACGGGTGGCCTCGGGCAGTCGGTCGGCCTGGTGGGCGGGCAGGGAGATGGCCATCGTCCCCGCGGTGGTGCCCACCGTGATGGGGATCGCCGCGCAGACGGTCCCCAGCGCGTACTCCTGCCGTTCGAACACGGGCTCCATGCGCCGCACCCGTTCCAGCCGCCGTAGCAGCGTGTGACCGTCCCGCACGGTGTACGGGGTGATGGCCTGTACGGGGTAGCGGTCGAGGTGGTCGCGGCGGTCCTCCTCGTCCAGTTGGGCGAGCAGGCACTGCCCGATGGCGTGCGCGTGCGCGGTCTCGCGGAAGTCGGCCCACTCCTCCACCGCCGGGTTGCCGGGGGTGTCGGAGACGCACATGACCTCGATCTCGCCGTCGCGGTAGAGGGCGTAGTACACGGGTACGCCGATGGCGTCGCGCCAGTGGGCCAGTGCCTCGGCGACCGTGCTGCGACGTTTCTGCTGCGCTCCGCTGCTGCTCAGCCGCTCGGCCGCCTCGCCGAGGAAGAACAGGCCTTTGTCCCGGCGTAGATAGCCCTCGTGGACCAGGGTGCGCAGCAGGTGGTAGGCCGTCGGCAGGGCGAGGCCGGTCTCCCGGGCCAGTTGTTTGGCGGGGGCGCCGTGCTCGTGCCCGGCGACGGACTCCAGCAGCCGCATCGCGCGCTGGACGGAGCCGATGAGGGTCGTGGAGTGCGGCGGTTCCGGTGGATCGGCCGGCGCCGGTGCCGGGGGTGTCCCCGGTCGGGGCCGGCTCGCGCGTGCGGGCTGCTCCGGCGGCCGGAGGCGGTGCTCCGGCGACGGAACGGCGGCCCGGACCGGTGCCGTGAGGCTTTCTGCGGGTGCGGTGTCAACCGTGGCCAAGGGTCACTCCCGAAGGGCGAGGGGGCCGCCCGTGCGGGGGGACACGGGAGGGGGTGTGCGCCGCTCACGGGGGATCGTCCCCGCGTCGAATTCCGGACTTTAACCGTCCACCGACGCTCGCACTCGGCCTGTACCGAAACTTCCCTCGCCCGAGGGAACCGATGATTCCTGTTACCGATCAGCGGTGCCACTCGCCGTTGCCGCAGGTGTCACCAGTGGCTGGGTGTCACCGGTCACTGGGTCTCACCGGTGGCTAGGTTTCACCGGTCGCTGGGTGTCACCAGTCGCTGCGCGACGAGGAGCTCGACATGAACTTCCGCACCACGTAGATCAGTCCGCCGACCAGGGCCACGAAGACCAGCAGCTTGAAGAGCAGTCCGATGACGAAGCCGACGACGCTGGCTATCAGCCCGCCGAACACGACCAGGGCGATGACCGGCACCGCGATCCACTTCACCCACCAGGGCAGTCCCGCGAAGATCTCTCCCATTGCTCTCGTCCTTACCTCTCCGCCCGTCGCTCGTGCCGGGTCCGGTCGAAGACCCGGGCTCGTGATGCCGGATCCTTCTGATGTCCTGCACTCGATGCTAGGGCGGGGAGGGGCCCCGGCGGGGGCCTCGGACCCCTTGTCCTCCCCTGACTGATCCCCTAGGGAATCCCGGGGTGGCGGGTCAGCTCTCGGGCGGAGAGAACACCACGAGGACCCGCAGGTCCTCGCTGATGTGGTGGAACTTGTGGGCGACGCCGGCCGGTACGTAGATCACGCTGCCGCGCGCGACCTGGGTGGTCTCCATGCCGACGGTGATCGCGGCGCGGCCGCTCACAACGAAGTAGACCTCGTCCTGATTGTGCGGCTTCTGTGGATCATGCTCGCCGGCGTCCAGCGCGTACAGCCCGACCGACATGTTCCGCTCGCGCAGAAACTGCAGGTAGGCGCCCTCGTTGGCGGCGCGTTCCGCCTCCAGTTCGTCCAGCCGGAATGCCTTCATCGCCCTCGTCCGCCCTCGTCACACTGCTCATGGCCGATCTCTTCTGCCACGATCAGACACATGAAGAATTTCGTAGTCAAGACGATCGCCAACGCGGGCGCCCTGGCGGTCGCCGTGTGGCTGCTGGACAAGATCACCCTGACGGGTGACAGCACGGGCAAGAAGGTCGGCACCCTGATCCTCGTCGCGCTGATCTTCGGCGTGGTGAACTTCCTGGTCAAGCCGGTCGTAAAGCTCCTCAGTCTGCCGCTGCTGATCCTGACGCTCGGCCTGTTCACCCTGGTCGTCAACGCGCTGATGCTGCTGCTGACCTCGTGGCTGGCCGACAAGGTCGACCTGAGCTTCCACGTCGAAGGCTTCTGGACCGCCGTGCTCGGTGGCCTGATCATCTCGATCGTGTCCTGGGCGCTCAACGTCGTCCTGCCCGACGGCGACTGAGCTCCCGGTGACGTATCGCGTCTGCTTCGTCTGCACCGGCAACATCTGCCGCTCGCCG
Organism: Streptomyces sp. RG80; assembly: GCF_040446465.1. Classification (NCBI taxonomy): domain Bacteria; kingdom Bacillati; phylum Actinomycetota; class Actinomycetes; order Kitasatosporales; family Streptomycetaceae; genus Streptomyces; species Streptomyces sp. RG80. The sequence continues at coordinate 141,991 of NZ_JBEAAJ010000004.1, forward strand.
ATGGCCGAGTCCGTCTTCCGCGCCCGTGTCGCGGAGGCCGGGCTCGGCGGCCGGGTCGAGGTCGACAGCGCCGGCACGGGCGGCTGGCACGAGGGCGACGGCGCCGACCCGCGCACGGTGTCGGTCCTCGAGGAACACGGCTACGACAGCGCGCACAGGGCCCGCCAGTTCCAGCCGTCGTGGTTCGCGCGCCTCGACCTCGTCATCGCCCTCGACCACGGCCACCTGAGGGCCCTGCGCCGCCTCGCTCCCACCCCGGAGGACGCGGCGAAGGTGCGCCTGCTGCGTTCCTACGACCCGTCCGCGGGCGCCGACCTCGACGTACCGGACCCGTACTACGGGGGCATGGACGGCTTCGAGGAGTGCCTTGAGATGGTGGAGGCGGCGAGCGAGGGTCTGCTCGCCGCGGTACGCGAGGACGTGGAGGGACGGGTGGCATGAGCGATTCGACAAAGGGCGCGGGCGACGGCACGCGCGCGGTACGGGCCGGACTGCCCGAGCCGGTCAGGAACGAGCCCACCCTGCCCGGCCCGGTGTTCGCGGCGCACTTCCATCTGCCGGGCGAGGTGGGCGGGCCGTACACCTACGGCCGGGACGAGAACCCGACCTGGACGCTCCTGGAGAGCGCCATCACCGAACTGGAGGCACCCGGGCAGGGCGGCGTCGGGACGCTCGTGTTCGCCTCCGGCATGGCCGCCATCTCCGCGACGCTCTTCTCGCAGCTGCGCGCCGGGGACGCGGTCGTCCTGCCCAGCGACGGCTACCAGGTACTGCCCCTGGTACGCGCGCAGCTGGAGGCGTACGGCATCGAGGTGCGGACCGCGCCGACCGGTGGCGACGCCCAGCTGGAGGTGCTGGACGGCGCGAAGCTGCTGTGGCTCGAGACGCCGTCCAATCCCGGGCTCGACGTGTGCGACATCCGCCGGCTCGTCGAGGCGGCACACGCGCGTGGCGCTCTCGTCGCGGTCGACAACACCCTCGCGACCCCCCTCGGACAGCGCCCGCTGGAGCTCGGCGCCGACTTCTCCGTGGCCAGCGGCACCAAGCAACTCACGGGACACGGAGACGTCCTCCTGGGCTACGTCACCGGCCGCGAGGGCGAGGCGATGACCGCCGTACGACGCTGGCGCAAGATCGTCGGGGCGATTCCGGGGCCCATGGAGGCCTGGCTCGCGCACCGTTCGATCGCCACCCTCCAGCTGCGGGTCGACCGGCAGAACGCGACCGCGTTGGTGCTCGCCGAGGCTCTGAAGCGGCGGCCGGAGGTCGCGGGACTGCGGTATCCGGGGCTGCCCGACGATCCTTCGCACAAGGTCGCCTCGCAGCAGATGCGGCGCTACGGGTGCGTGGTCTCCTTCACGCTGCCCACGCGCGCGCGTGCCGACCGTTTCCTCGACGCGCTGCGGCTCGTGGACGACGCGACGAGCTTCGGCGGGGTGCGCTCCACGGCCGAGCGGCGCGGGCGCTGGGGCGGGGACGACGTACCGGACGGCTTCATCCGTTTCTCCGTCGGCGCGGAGGACCCGGAGGACCTGGTGGCGGATGTGCTGCGGGCGCTGGACGAGTCGGCGGACTGACCTCTTCCTTACCCACCGATCTGGGTCCGGCTACGTACAACGGACGGTCCGAGCCTCCCCCCTCGTGGCTCGGACCGTCCTCGGTTCTGCGCGCGAAGAACCGCGCGAACAAGGCTAGTTGACTCTGTGTCAGTGTCCAATCACAGTAGCGACAGCGCCCTATCGACATATTTATAGTTGGGCGCGGCCGAAGGGTGGTGCGGGACGGCGAAGGGGAGGGCGTGGCATGGATCTGGCCTTGTTGCGCACCTTCGTGACCGTGCACCGGGCCGGCTCCTTCACCCGCGCCGCAGCGCTGCTCGGTCTCTCGCAACCGGCCGTGACCTCGCAGATCCGCACACTCGAACGGCAGTTGGGGCGCCCTCTGTTCCTGCGGCAGGCGCGCGGGGTGACCCCGACGACCATGGGCGACGAACTCGCCCACAAGGCCGCGCCGCATCTCGACGCCCTGGTGGAGATCACCGAGACCGGGCTCGACGACGAGTCCTCTTTACGAACCCTCCACCTCGCCGGCCCCCCTGAGTTCATCGCCGAACGGGCCCTGCCCGCACTCACGGAGCTGACCGGCGAGGACGGTCAGGGGTTCGCCCTGCGCGCCTCCTTCGGGAACGCCGAGGAAACCCTGGAGGGCCTCGCCGCCGGACATCACGATCTGGCCATCAGTACGGCCCGTCCGCGCGGCGCTCTGCTCACGGCGACTGCGCTCTGCGACGAAGTACACGTCCTGGTCGCCTCCCCGCACTGGGCGAAGCGGATCAGTGCCGGAGCGCTGCGCCGCAGGGGAGCGCCCGCCCTGGAGAACCTTCCGGTGATCGAGGTGCACGAGTCGCTGCCCTTCGTCTCCCGCTACTGGGCGTCCGTCTTCGATTCCCGTCCGGCCACGTCCGGCACCGTCATCGTCCCCGACCTGCGTGCGGCACTCGCCTGCGCGGCGGCGGGCGCCGGACTCGCGGTACTGCCCAGCTATCTGTGCGCGTCCGCTCTGGAGCGCGGCGACGTCGTCGCGCTCCACCATCCGGCGGTACCGCCCCTGCGGACGTACTTCCTGGTGGTCCGTACCGGCACCTTGGCGATGCCGCACATCGCACGTGCTCACGACTGGCTGCTGCGGGCCGCTGCGGACTGGTGTTGACCTGCGATTTTCCGCCCGTCACCCGGTGAACTCGGCTGATGACCACATGCGATGTTTCACGTGGAACCAACCGGGCCACATTTCCCCCATGCCCGTCCGACCCGTGGTCAAGCGCACCGCCCGTGCTGTTCTCCTGGACGGCGACGACCTGATCCTCATCAAACGCACCAAGCCCGGCGTGGATCCCTACTGGCTGACTCCCGGTGGTGGGGTCGAGCCGACCGACACGACCGTCGTCGACGCCCTGCATCGCGAGGTGTACGAGGAGCTCGGCGCCAAGATCACCGACGTGGTGCCCTGCTTCGTCGACACCGTCGAGCACATCGGCGATGACGGCGGCGCGACCGGGGTGAAGGTCCAGCACTTCTTCGTCTGCCGTCTGGAGTCCATGGACACCGCGCTGCGGCACGGCCCCGAAGTCGACGAACCCGTCGGGGAGTACGAGATCGTGCGGGTGCCGTTCACCCGCGTCGGGATCGCCTCCGTCCACCTGGTGCCGCTGTCGCTGCGGCACTACCTGGACGGGAACATCGAAGGCGTGCGTGCCATGCACGCCCCTGACCTCGGCTGAGGTCAGTCCCCGACGACGACGAGCTCCTCGACCGAGTCATGGCGTATGCGGTCCCACGGGATGCCGATGTCCCTCAGTGCGTCCACACCGCTGCGGATCATTCCGGGCGGGCCCGAGACGAAGGCGTCGTACTCGTTCCAGGGGCCGTACCTGCGGATGGCCTCGGGCAGTTGCACCCGGGCCTGTTGGTCGATGACCGCGCGGACCGAGAGCCACGGGTGGGACTGCTGGAGCCTGAGCATCGTGTCGATGTCGTACAGATCGTGGTCGGTGCGGGCGCCGTAGAACACCTCGACCGGGCGCCGCTCGCCGTGTTCGGCCACGTCCTCGACCAGGGCCTTGATGGGCGCTATGCCGGTGCCGCCGCCCAGGCAGAGGAGTCCGCTGTCGGTGGTGTGGTCCACGGTCATGGAACCCGTCGGCGGGCCGAGCCGGAGGATGTCGCCGGGTCGGGCGCGGTGCACCAGGGCGTTGGAGACCCAGCCCGCCGGGACGGCCTTCACATGGAACGACAGCAGGCCGTCGGAGCGGGGCGCCGAGGCGAACGAGTAGTGGCGCCAGATCCGCGGCCACCAGGGCGTCTCCAGGCTCGTGTACTGGCCTGCGAGGAAGGGATAGGGCTGGTCCGGCCGGACGGTGACGACCGCGACGTCCGGCGTCCTCAGATCGTGCGAGACGACCTCCGCGTACCACCAGGCCGGCGCGCGCAGTTCGTCGACGGCCGCCGCGTCGATCATCACCTGCGAGATCGTCGTGTACGTCCGGACCCAGGCCGCCTCCAGCTCCGGGCTCCAGATCTGCGCGGCGTACTTGTTCAGGGCGCCGATGAGGCACTCGCCGACTGCCGGGTAGTGCTCGGGCCGGGTGCCGTACTTGCGGTGGCCGCGGCCGAGGTTCTGGAGGTAGTCGACGAGGACCGGGGTGTTGTCGATGTGCTCGGCCGCGGTGAGCAGTGCCTTGAGCAGACGGTCCCGCTGGGTGTCCATCGCCGCGGGGAAGAGTGAGCGCAGGTCGGGGTGGCGGACGAAGAGGAGCGCATAGAAGTACGACGTGACCTTGTCGGCCACGGGGGCGACCTCCGCCATGGTCCGGCGGATCAGCAGCGCGTCCGGGGAGGCCTGCTGGGCCTGCGCGGGGGTGGTGCGCTGGGGCGGGAGGCGGGGCTCCGAGGGCGGCAAGCCCTCTGGGGTGCGCTTCGGTATGTCGTGTGGGGCGAGGGCCGGTATCGGGATGTCAGGTGAAACGGGGGCCGGTATCGGGGGCGTCGGTTCGGCTCGGGCGGCCGGTGCGGTCTCCTGGGACGGTGTGTTCGCCTCGGCGCCCGTCGTGCCCCTGCCCACTGGACGCAGCGCCGCCAGACGGCTGCCCTCGGCGGTCTCCTGCTCACTGCCCGATGTCGACGCCGGCTGCTTGTGCGGTGTGAACCAGCCGTCCCCGCCGCCGGAAGTGCCGTTGTCGGCCGACGTGGTGGTCGGAGCGTCCATGGTGTGCCTCGCCTCGAACATCTTTCGGTCGGTCTGCGCACTTCCCCGGTCGGAATGTGCCTGCTTTCCCCCGCAGACGGCTTGCTTTCCCCGTTCATGGCCACGGCTGACGCGGTCACATTCAACCCGTATGAGCGCTCCATACGGACAACCAAGGCGAGAGTGTGACATTGGCCGCAGTACTCTCACCGCAGCATCCCATCGCGCCGGGACGCCTCTGCCGCATAACCGAAAATGCGAGTCTCGATCTCTCCGTCCCGTTAGGCTGCTTTGCCTTGTTCTCAGCCCGGACGGCGCCTGTGCGGCATGTGTGCACCTCACGGCGAACAAGAACCGGAGTCGACCCTACCGGTCGCCGCCGCGCACACAAGTCCCCCTTCCTCCCCCACGAATGAGCGAGGGGCGAACCGTCGATTCCTTCAATTACCGGGCGTGGCGCACCAATTCATAGGCATCCCACAGATCTCTTCCCGTGTAGGCATGAGTCGCGAGGCCGGACAGATGGCTGTCCGCATTGACCGCGACCGAGAGCGGCACCACACCGAAGAGGTCCTTGTCCGAGGACGAGTCCCCATAGGCGACGCAGTCGCTCCGGGCCACTCCGAACTCCGCGCACAGCCGCTCAGCGACCAGGACCTTCGCCGCGGCACTGAGAATCCCGGTCGGGTCGACGGGCTCGGTGAAAGGCACCGCGGGAAAGCGTGATCCGTACGCCGCGTGCGCGCCCCAAGCGGTGAGGCGCTCGACGAAGAACGACGGGGAGAGTGACACGACGGCGCAGTAGTCGCCGTTCTCCCGGATCGCCTCCCAGACGTCACGAATACGTGCCAGCCACGGAGCTCCCTCGAAAGCCGCCGCCACATGAGCCTCGGTGAGCTCCGCCCACAGTTCGCGCACTCGCATCGCATACTCGGGCGGCTCTATCAGCCCCGAGGAGATCGCCTGGTCGAGCGCCACGGTCTCGGCTTCCAGCCCCAGTTGCCGCGAAATCTCCACGGGCGAGGAAGTGCCGTACAGCAACGTGCCGTCGAGATCGAAGAGATGAAGTCTGGCCATGGTGCCCGAGGCTAACCGGGTCGGCTTTCGGCACGTCGCCGAGGAGGCTGGAAGCGTTCTACCAAGGCTTCGGACGCCTGCCGTTCGCCCATGTTTCACGTGAAACATGGGTCTCTTGCCGAGGCGCTGTGCTGTCGCCTACAGCATGGCCAAAACCTCGTACATGTCGCCGGAAACAGGTGGACGCCGGGGGTGCCCGTCAGACAGCCTGACCTGCGTGCCGACACCTTCCCTCGCCGATCTGCCCATCCGCCGACTGACGCTGCGCGATCTCGCCGCCTGCGCCGACTTGTCCGAGGACCGGGGGTGGCCGCGCGAGGAGCACAAGTGGGGCTTCCTCCTCACGGCCGGGAAGGGATACGGCATCGACGATCCCGCCGGGGGTCTGGTCAGCGCCTGCACCGTCACCGAGTACGGCCCGCAGGACCGACCCGATCTGGGAGCGGTCGGCATGGTGCTGGTCGCCGAGCGGCACGCTCGTCAGGGCGTCGGACGCCGGCTGATGCGCCACGTGGTCGCGGCGATGGGCACCACCCCGCTGACCCTGCACGCGACGCCCCAGGGCAGCCCGCTCTACGAAGAGCTCGGCTTCAAGGTCACCGGCCGGGCCGAGATGGTCCGGGGCCGCTTCCAGGCCGCCGGGTACCAACCCACCGTCGCTACTCGTGCCGCCACCGCCGAGGATCTCACCGCCATTCTCAGCCTCGACGAGGAGGTGTTCGGCGCCGATCGGACGCACATCGTCACGCGTCTGCCCGCCTTCGCCGACCAACTGCGGGTCGCCGAGGAGGACGGTCGGATCATCGGCTACGCGGGGGCGTGGCCGAATCTGGACAACCACGTCGTGGGTCCGCTGGTCGCCCGCGACACGGAGACGGCCAAGGCGCTCGTCACCTCCCTCGCCGCCCACACCGACCGCGTGCTGCGCACCGACATCGACGTGCGGCACGAGGAACTGCTGGCGTGGGTGAAGGACCATGGGCTGGTGTCCATCGCCTTCAACTCGGTCATGAACTACGGGATTTCCGAGCTGCCCGGCGACTGGAGCCGACGGTTCGCTCCGGTGACGGTTGCGGCGGGGTAAGGACGGGTCCGGCGGCGGGGTGGGCTGCCGACTTGGTATTGGCGCGTTGAGAGCTGCCGGCGTGGTGACGCCGGGCCCTGTCCGGGGCCCGGCGTTGTCTTCCTGCCGTGGGGCTCAGAGGTGCGCGGCTGCCTTGTGCCCCGTCGGCACGGCGCCCGCGACGACCTGGCTGGGCTCGCTGTCCCGGCGCTCCAGAGCGGCCGAGAGGAGCGCCAGCCCCAGGGCGGCCGCGGCAAGGAGGGCGCCCACCCAGTTGGGAGCGGTGTAGCCGAAGCCGGCGCCGATGACGAGGCCGCCGAGCCAGGCGGAGAGCGCGTTGCCCAGGTTGAAGGCGCCGATGTTCACGGCCGAGGCGAGCGTCGGAGCACCGTGCGCCTGGTCGAGGACGCGCTTCTGCAGCGGCGGGACCGTGGCGAAGCCCAAGGCGCCGATGAGCGCGATCGTGACGGCCGCGAGCACCTTGTGATGTGCGGTGAGCGTGAAGAGTGCGAGGACGACTGCCAGGGCGCCCAGAGAGACGTACAACAGGGGCATCAGGGCGCGGTCCGCGTACCTGCCGCCGACCAGGTTGCCACCGACCATGCCGAGGCCGAACAGGACGAGCAGCCAGGTGACGGAGCCGTCGGCGAATCCGGCCACGTGGGTCATCATCGGCGCGATGTAGGTGATCGCCGCGAAGACGCCGCCGAAGCCGAGGACGGTCATCGCCATGGCGAGCAGAACCTGGGTGTTCTTGAAGGCGGCCAGCTCGTGGCGAAGCCGCACGCCTTCCGGCCGGGGCATGTCGGGGACCAGCTTGGCGATCCCGACCAGGCCGACGACACCGAGCCCGGCGACGACGGCGAAGGTGAGGCGCCAGCCGGCGGTCTGCCCCACGAGCGTGCCGAGCGGGACGCCCACCACGTTGGCGACGGTGAGGCCGGTGAACATCATCGCGATGGCTCCGGCCTTGCGGTCCGGGGCGACGAGGTCTGCCGCGACGACCGAGCCGATGCCGAAGAAGGCGCCGTGGGCGAGCGAGGCCACCACCCGGCCGATCAGCATGACGCCGAAGGTGGGGGCCAGGGCGGACAGCAGGTTCCCGAGGATGAACAGCCCCATCAGCAGCATCAGCATGCGCTTGCGGGAGACCTTGGTGCCGAGCACCGTCATCAGCGGGGCACCGAACATGACGCCGAGCGCGTAGCCCGTCACCAGGAAGCCTGCCGTGGGGATGGAGACTCCGAAGTCGCCGGCGACCTCGGGCAACAAGCCCATGATCACGAACTCGGTGGTTCCGATTCCGAAGGCCCCGATCGCGAGGGCGAGGAGCGCGAGAGGCATGGGGTCTGCACCTTCTCAGTTGATTGCAGGAGCGCCTTACAAGCGAAGACAATACTTGCAGACGCTTGATACTTGCAAGCGCCGACTATTGCAGCCCTGCTCTATCCTGTTTTTGAGCCGCTCCCAGCCGCTCTTAGCCGCTCCGGGACGAAGGAAGCACCGATGACCGCGACGGACCCCGCCCTCACCGCCCTCGCCCAGGGCTGGTGCGCCCTTTCTCTGCTGCACGGGAGGATCGAGGCCCATATCGAGCGCGCCCTCCAGGCGAAGCACGACCTCAGCGTCCGTGAGTACTCCCTGCTCGACGTCCTCAGCCGACAGCACGACGGGGACGGCGGGCATCTGCAGATGAAGCAGGTCGCCGACGCCGTCGTCCTGAGCCAGAGCGCCACCACGCGGCTGGTCACCCGGCTGGAGGACCGGGGCCTGCTCACCCGCTACCTCTGCCCCACCGACCGTCGCGGCATCTACACCAACGTCACCGAGGCAGGCCTGGCGCTTCTCGACGAGGCACGGCCGACCAATGACACCGCCCTGCGTGAGGCACTCGACGAGGCGGCCAGGAACCCCGAACTGGCCCCGCTGGTCCGGGCCGTGGAGACACTGAAAGTGCCCGCATAGGCTGGCGGGCATGGGAGATCTTGAAATCCGCACCGCCGTCCCCGACGACGTTGCCGCGATTGTGGCCATACTCGCCGACGACCCGCTGGGCGCCCAGCGCGAGTCACCGGACGACCTCGCCCCCTACCTGACCGCCCTGGAGCGCCTCGCCGCCGACCCGAACCAACACCTGGTCGTCGCCGTCCGGGCGGACCGCGTGGTCGGCACACTCCAGCTCACGATCATTCCCGGGCTGTCCCGACGCGGCTCCACCCGGTCGATCATCGAGGCCGTCCGCATCCACGCCGACGAGCGCGGCAGTGGCCTGGGGACGCGACTCATCGAGTGGGCGATCGACGAATCCCGCCGCCAGAACTGCCAGTTGGTGCAGCTGACCTCCGACGCCACCCGCACCGACGCACATCGTTTCTACGAGCGGCTGGGCTTCGAGGCCTCGCACGTGGGCTTCAAGCTGCCGCTCTGACGCGTGGGCCCTCTGACTCCTGGACCACTCGGACCACTTGAGACACGGCCTCGCCGGGCGCTCCGGAACCGCGGGCCTGTTTCACGTGAAACAGGCCCGCCACGGCTCAGCCGATACCGCGCCACCCCTCCGGGTCCACCCCACCCGGCACAGGAGCCCCCTCGTCGTACGGCTGACGCGTGAACACGAACGACCCGAGGTCCAGATGGCTCACGCTGCCGTCAGGCCGTCGTACGGCCCTCAGGAGCTCGCCGGCGAAGTAGCCCTCCAGGCCGGTCCACGTACCGCCTCCCTCGGCCCGGAAGCGCGAGCGGCGGCCGCTGCCGCTCAAGGGATCCAGCGAGACGCCACCCTCGGTCGTCAGCCGCAGGGCGAACGCGTGCGTTCCCCAATACCACTGCCCCGCCAACTCCAACGCTGCCGCGTCGACTTCGGGCAGCGGCCGCCACGGCTCGGGAATCCGTGGCTCGGCCTCCGCCACGATCCTGACGAGGTCGGCGCTCACGGAGCCGAGCAGCGGCCCGGAGGTGCAATTGGCCAGCACCACCGCCGCGACATCGTCGGCCACGCTGATCGTGAGGTTCGCCAGGAAGCCCGGCAAGGACCCCGAGTGCCCGACCAACAGCCGGCCGTCCCGGCTCTGCACCTGCATCCCGAGACCGTACGTCGAACCGTCCACGACGTCCGCGGCCTCGGCCGGAGCAGCGGGCGTCCGCATCTCCAGAACCGTCTCCGCTCTCAGCACACGGTCGTCGCCCTTCGCCAAAAAGACCGCGAACTTCGCCAAGTCTCCGGTCGTGGACCAGAGTTGGCCTGCCGGTGCCATCCGCCCGAGATCCTCGGTGGGTTCAGGAAGCATCACATCGGCCCACGGATGCACCGCCCAGCCACCCGCATGCGGCGCCTGCGGGTGACCGCTCGTGCGGTCCAGACCCAGAGGTTCGAGCACTTCGCGCCGCAGTACGTCCTCCCACGGAGCGTTACGCAGCTTCTCCACCAGCGCGCCCAGCAGGGTGTATCCGGGGTTCGAGTAGTGGAAACGTCTCCCGATCGGATGCAGGAAGGGCTGCTCGCCGAGCACATCGCTCAGCTCCGGACGCAGGGAACCCGGGCTGCGCTCCCACCACGTCCCCGGCGACTCGGCGGCCAACCCGGCCGTGTGCGCGAGGAGCTCGGCGATGGTGGCCTCCCCCGCCCCGGTACCTGGCAGATGCTTCTCCAGCGGGTCACCGAGGTCGAGCAGTCCCTCGTCGCGCAAGCGCAGCACGAGAACGGCGGTGAAGGTCTTGGTGATCGAGCCGATCCGGTACTGCACGTTCTCATCCGGTCCGTGCCCGTCGACCGAGGTCCGTGAACCGTGCCAGACGGCCAGGCCGCCGCGTACGACCGCCGCGACCAGCGACGGCGCGCGCCCCTCGGCCTGGGCCACGGCGATACGGTGCAACAGCGCCCGACGTGTGCCGGGAAGCAGCTCTTCCTGAGATGTCGTCATGGGCCCAGTCCACCCCGCGGAACACCGCGACGTCGAACGCATTGAGCCCGCGACTAGCGGCTCAGGTCTGTGCCATGTCCACGAAGCGGGAGTAGTGGCCCTGGAAGGCGACCGTGATCGTCGCCGTCGGGCCGTTGCGGTGCTTGCCCACGATGATGTCGGCCTCGCCCGCGCGGGGTGACTCCTTCTCGTAGGCGTCCTCGCGGTGCAGCAGGATCACCATGTCGGCGTCCTGCTCGATGGAGCCGGACTCACGCAGGTCGGACACCTGCGGCTTCTTGTCGGTGCGCTGCTCGGGGCCACGGTTGAGCTGTGAGAGCGCGATGACCGGGACCTCGAGCTCCTTGGCGAGGAGCTTGAGGTTACGGGACATGTCCGAGACCTCCTGCTGGCGGCTCTCGGAGCGCTTGCCGGACTGCATCAGCTGGAGATAGTCGATGATCACGAGCTTGATGTCGTTGCGCTGCTTCAGCCGGCGGCACTTCGCGCGGATCTCCATCATCGACAGGTTCGGGGAGTCGTCGATGTAGAGCGGCGCGGCCGAGACCTCGGGCATCCGGCGGGCCAGGCGCGTCCAGTCCTCGTCCGTCATGGTGCCGGAGCGCATGTGGTGCAGGGCCACCCGTGCCTCGGCGGACAGCAGACGCATCGCGATCTCGTTGCGCCCCATTTCGAGGGAGAAGATGACGCTCGGCAGGTTGTTCTTGATCGACGCGGCCCGTGCGAAGTCCAGTGCGAGGGTGGACTTACCCATGGCGGGGCGGGCCGCGATGACGATCATCTGGCCCGGGTGCAGACCGTTGGTGAGCGAGTCGAGGTCCGTGAAGCCGGTGGGCACACCGGTCATCTCACCGGTGCGGGAGCCGATCGCCTCGATCTCGTCGAGCGCGCCCTCCATGATGTCGCCGAGCGGAAGGTAGTCCTCGCTGGTGCGCTGTTCGGTGACCGCGTAGATCTCGGCCTGGGCGCGGTTGACGATCTCGTCGACGTCGTCGTCGGCCGCGTATCCCATCTGGGTGATACGGGTGCCGGCCTCGACCAGGCGGCGCAGCACCGCACGTTCGTGGACGATCTCCGCGTAGTACTCGGCGTTCGCCGCCGTCGGCACCGTCTGGACGAGGGTGTGCAGATACGATGCGCCGCCGACCTTGTTGATCTCACCGCGCTTGGTGAGCTCGGCCGCGATCGTGATCGGGTCGGCCGGCTCGCCCTTGGCGTAGACGTCGAGGATCGCCTGGAAGATCGTCTCGTGCGCCGGCTTGTAGAAGTCGTGGCCCTTGATGACCTCCACGACGTCGGCGATGGCGTCCTTGGACAGCAGCATGCCGCCGAGGACGGACTGCTCCGCGTCGAGGTCCTGCGGCGGTACGCGTTCGAAGGACGTGCCCCCGCCGTCCCATTCGCCGTTCTCCCGGCCACGGTCGTGCTGATCGTCGCGGCCTCGACCGCCGTCACCGCGACGGCGCGAGGCAGGCAGACGATCACTGGGACCGCTGTCGGCCCACGGATCGTCCAAGGGCTCGGAAATGCTCACCGAGCCACCTCCTCCCGTCCGCCGAGCGGACCTCGCCGTGCCCTCTTTTCTACGGCACGGCACTGACAAATGAGAGGCCCAACTCCGGTTCTGGCGCGTCGGTTTTGTGATGGTTCCCAGACCGACGAAATGGAGCGGGCGCCGGACCACGGTAGGCCCGACGGCACCGTCAGCCAATCTGGTTATCCACAGGCCATGTGGACGACGGCCCCGATGCTGTGGAGAACTCCGCAAAACCTGTGCACGACACGGTGGACAGGCCTGTGAACAAGCTCGCGCCTCCCGCACGATTACGCCGCTGACCTGCACACTTCCCGTCCACCGGCTGTGCAGAAGAAAAACTTCCCCAGTCGGACCAAGATCACATCGAACGGCACACGAAAGCACATGCCGCAAGACTGCAAGTAAGGGTCAGTAACACATTGCATCACTTACCTGTGGACGATTAGATTGGTGCTCATGACACACGCTCCCGCGACCCCGCGCGCCAGACGGCGACAGCACGACCGAGAGATCGTCGCCCTGGCCGTCCCGGCCTTCGGCGCACTCGTCGCCGAGCCCCTTTTCGTCATGGCCGACAGTGCGATCGTGGGCCATCTCGGTACAGCGCAACTCGCGGGACTGGGGATCGCCTCGGCGCTCCTCATGACATGCGTCAGCATCTTCGTCTTCCTCGCCTACGCCACCACGGCGGCGGTCGCCCGACGCGTCGGCGCCGACGATCTCCAGGCCGCCATCCGCCAGGGCATGGACGGCATCTGGCTCGCGCTCCTGCTCGGCGCCGCGGTCGTCGCCCTCGCCCTGCCCACCGCTCCGGCCCTGGTGGAACTCTTCGGCGCCTCGGAAACCGCCGCCCCCTACGCGACCACCTATCTGCGCATCTCTTCCCTCGGCATCCCGGCCATGCTCGTCGTCCTCGCCGCAACCGGAGTGCTGCGCGGACTACAGGACACCAGGACACCGCTGTACGTCGCCATCGGCGGCTTCGTCGCCAACGGCGCCCTCAACATCGGCCTCGTCTACGGCGCCGATCTCGGCATCGCCGGCTCCGCCTGGGGCACGGTCATCGCCCAGTGCGGCATGGCCGCCGTCTATCTCATCGTGGTCGTCCGCGGAGCCCGCGCCCACGGCGCCTCGCTGCGCCCCGACGCCGCCGGAATCCGGGCCTCGGCCCAGGCCGGAGTCCCGCTGCTCGTCCGCACCCTCTCACTCCGGGCCATCCTGCTGATCGCCACCGCTGTGGCGGCCCGGCTCGGCGACGCCGACATCGCGGCGCACCAGATCATCCTGTCCCTGTGGAGCCTGCTCGCCTTCGCCCTGGACGCCATCGCCATCGCAGGACAGGCCATCATCGGCCGCTACCTCGGTGCGGGCGACGCCGAGGGCGCCCGTGAGGCCTGCCGCCGCATGGTGCAGTGGGGGATCGCGGTCGGTATGGTGCTCGGCCTCGCCGTCGTACTGGCCCGCCCCGCATTCCTTCCGCTCTTCACCAGCGACTCCGTGGTGAAAGACGCGGCGTTGCCCGCACTTCTCGTGGTGGCGCTCGCTCAGCCGATCTGCGGGATCGTCTTCGTCCTGGACGGAGTGCTGATGGGAGCGGGCGATGGGCCGTACCTCGCCTGGGCCATGGTGTTGACCCTGGCGGTCTTCACACCGGTGGCCCTGCTCATCCCCATCCTCGGCGGAGGGCTCACCGCAGTCTGGGCAGCGATGACGCTGATGATGGCAGTCCGTCTGCTGACCCTCTGGCTGCGGACACGGTCTGGACGCTGGATCGTCACCGGCGCGACCCGCTGACCGTTTCACGTGAAACACCGCGGCCATCACGTTTCACGTGAAACACCGCGAGGCCCGCTCCAGCCTTCGGGCAAGCAAGAGGGGCCGTACCTCACGGGTACGGCCCCTCTCACAACTGCTCAAACCGAGCGCAGCGATCAGGCCGCGACGACCTCGATGTTGACCTTGGCGGCAACCTCGGGGTGCAGACGCACGGACGTCTCGTGGGCGCCCAGGGTCTTGATCGGCGCACCGAGCTCGATGCGGCGCTTGTCGACCTCGGGGCCACCGGAAGCCTTGATCGCCGAGGCGATGTCGGCCGGGGTGACGGAACCGAAGAGACGACCGGCGTCGCCGGAGCGAACGGCCAGACGGACCTTGACGGCCTCGAGCTGGCCCTTGACCTGGTTGGCCTGCTCGATGGTCTGGATCTCGTGGATCTTGCGAGCACGACGGATCTGCTCGACGTCCTTCTCGCCACCCTTGGTCCAGCGGATAGCGAACTTCCGCGGGATCAGGTAGTTGCGAGCGTAGCCGTCCTTGACGTCGACGACGTCGCCCGCGGCACCGAGGCCGGAGACCTCGTGGGTGAGGATGATCTTCATTAGTCGGTCACCCTTCCCTTATCGCGCGGTGGACGTGTAGGGCAGCAGCGCCATCTCACGGCTGTTCTTCACGGCCGTGGCGACGTCACGCTGGTGCTGCGTGCAGTTGCCGGTCACGCGGCGGGCACGGATCTTGCCGCGGTCGGAAATGAACTTCCGCAGCATGTTCGTGTCCTTGTAGTCCACGTACTGGACCTTGTCCTTGCAGAAAGCGCAGACCTTCTTCTTAGGCTTGCGCACAGGCGGCTTCGCCATGGTGTTTCTCCTGTGTGATCAAGAAGTGTGGGTACGACCCACCCTCGGCCCGAAGGCCTAGAAGGGGGGCTCGTCCGAGTAGCCGCCGCCCTGCTGGCCGCCGCCGGAGTTTCCACCCCAGCCGCCGCCACCGCCGCCGCCCTGGTTGCCACCGGCGGGAGCACCGGTCGCCCACGGGTCGTCCGCGGGAGCACCGCCGCCCTGCTGGCCGCCGCCGGAGTTTCCACCCCAGCCGCCGCCCTGCTGGCCGCCACCGCCACCGCCGCCGTAACCGCCCTGGCCACCACGGCCGGCACCGCCGGCCGTCTTGGTGACCTTGGCCGTGGCGTTCTTCAGGCTGGCGCCGACTTCCTCGACGTCCAGTTCGTAGACCGTGCGCTTGACACCCTCACGGTCCTCGTAGGACCGCTGCTTCAACCGGCCCTGCACGATGACGCGCATGCCTCGCTGGAGCGACTCCGCGACGTTCTCCGCCGCCTGACGCCAGACCGAGCAGGTCAGGAACAGGCTTTCGCCGTCCTTCCACTCGTTGGTCTGACGGTCGAAGGTGCGGGGGGTGGACGCGACACGGAACTTCGCGACCGCCGCACCGGAAGGGGTGAAGCGCAGCTCGGGGTCGTCGACAAGATTGCCGACGACCGTGATGACGGTCTCGCCTGCCATGGGGAACCTCTCGGCGGGTTTGCTGCTCTGGCTGCTTGGTTGCTGCTACTCGAATCCCGAGATCAGCTGAGCGGGAAAGCTCAGTGGGTCTCGGGGCGGAGGACCTTGGTCCGGAGGACCGACTCGTTCAGGTTCATCTGGCGGTCGAGCTCCTTGACGATCGCGGGCTCAGCCTGCAGATCGATGACCGAGTAGATGCCCTCGGGCTTCTTCTTGATCTCGTACGAGAGACGACGACGGCCCCAGGTGTCGACCTTCTCGACCTTTCCGTTGCCCTCACGGACGACGGAGAGGAAGTTCTCGATCAGGGGGGCGACAGCGCGCTCCTCCAGATCGGGGTCGAGGATGACCATCACCTCGTAGTGACGCATGTGGAACCCACCTCCTTTGGACTCAGCGGCCACGGTCGTTCCGTGGCAGGAGGGTTGTGATGCGTACGCAACGGTATCGGCCGCCACTGACAATCGGGGCTTCCTCGCGGTAGTCCCGGTCGTGACATGGGCAGACACCAGTGCAGAGGGTACAGAGTACCCGCACAGCGGCTTCCGGTTGAAATCCGGCCGCCAGGACCGACAATCTGTACACATCGGGTGTGTATGGCGCTACGATGCGCCGCCTTTCGCAGGAGGTGCCCTATGGCACAAGCATTGCGACCCAACACCGTCGGAGGCCTGTTCGCCACGGACGGCAAGCCCCACCCCCTCCAGGACACCCTGCTCGCGGTGACCCTGGTCCTGGGGCTCACATCGTTCATCACGGCGATGTTCCACAGCCTGCACCTGCTCAGCTCCTGGACCGGACTGGTCGGCATCCTCACCGGCGCCTACGGCCAGTGGATCTCGGAGACGACCCGTGAGCGCTTCGGACTGATCCTCGGTCTCGGCGCCTCGGCGATCGGGTTCTTCCTCGGCATGGCGCACGGCGGCCTCTTCGGCGGAGTCATCAGCTGACGCCTCGGGCACCGTCCCCCTAACACCACACAAAGCACCGCGGAACGCCTCGGCGGCCCAGAAGCCGGGGCGCAGGTTCCGTACGCCCAGTCAGGGCGCTCGTCAGGCGCAGTAGGCTTCGGCGCGAGAGCCGGAGCCCCTGTACCCATGGGGACACACCAGCCCGAGGAGCGCCCCGAATGAGCCTGACCCTGAGGACGATCAGCCGCGAGCAGCATCTGGCGTACATCCAGAGCCTGCCGTCGGCTAGCCACATGCAGGTTCCGGCCTGGGCAGACGTCAAGGCGGAGTGGCGCTCCGAGAGCCTCGGATGGTTCGACGACAAGACCGGCGAACTGGTCGGCGCGGGCATGGTCCTGTACCGGCAGCTCCCCAAGATCAAGCGCTACCTCGCCTATCTGCCCGAGGGCCCGGTCATCAACTGGTTCGCGCCGAATCTGACCGAGTGGCTGGAACCGATGCTCGCCCACCTCAAGCACCAGGGCGCGTTCTCCGTGAAGATGGGTCCGCCGGTCATCATCCGGCGCTGGGAGGCCACCTCCATCAAGGCCGGCATCCAGAACCCGGACGTGAAGCGCCTGCGCGACATCGAGGCCGACTTCATCGAGCCGCGCGCCTTCGAGGTCGCCGACAAGCTCCGTCGTATGGGCTGGCAGCAGGGTGAGGACGGGGGCGCCGGATTCGGCGACGTACAGCCCCGCTACGTCTACCAGGTGCCGCTGGCCAACCGGTCCCTGGAAGAGGTCCACAAGAACTTCAACCAGCTGTGGCGCCGCAACATCAAGAAGGCCGAGAAGGCCGGCGTCGAGGTCGTCCAGGGCGGTTACCAGGACCTCGAGGAATGGCAGCGGCTGTACGAGATCACGGCCGTGCGCGACCACTTCCGGCCCCGCCCGCTGTCGTACTTCCAGCGCATGTGGACGGCCCTCAACACCGAGGACCCCAACCGCATGCGGCTGTACTTCGCCCGCCACAACGGCGTGAACCTGTCGGCGGCGACGATGCTGATCGTCGGCGGACACGTCTGGTACTCCTACGGCGCCTCCGACAACATCGGCCGTGAGGTCCGGCCCTCGAACGCGATGCAGTGGCGGATGCTGCGCGACGCCTACGCGCTCGGCGCGACCGTGTACGACCTGCGCGGCATCTCCGACTCGCTCGACGAGACGGACCACCTCTTCGGCCTGATCCAGTTCAAGGTGGGCACGGGCGGCCAGGCCGCCGAGTACCTCGGCGAGTGGGACTTCCCGCTGAACAAGCTGCTCCACAAGGCGCTCGACATCTACATGTCGCGCCGCTGAACCACAGCTGCTCGCTCCGACAGCTTCGGCACGTTCGTTTGCTTCCATACCTCTGATACACCGCAGCCACGAGAAAGGTTCCAGGTCCGGCCATGGCGCTCACGCTCTACGTCGACACCGCGCGCTGGCGTGCGCACCACAAGCACGTGCAGGACCAGTTCCCAGGACTCGTCCCGGTCTGCAAGGGCAACGGCTACGGCTTCGGCCACGAGCGGCTGGCCGAGGAGGCCACGCGGCTCGGCTCGGACGTCCTCGCGGTCGGCACGACGTACGAGGCCGCTCGCATCAAGGACTGGTTCGGCGGCGACCTGCTGGTGCTGACGCCGTACCGGCGCGGCGAGGAGCCCGTGCCGCTGCCCGACCGGGTCATCCGCTCGGTGTCGTCGATCGACGGCGTCTACGGCCTCGTGGGCGCCCGCGTCGTCATCGAGGTGATGTCCTCGATGAAGCGGCACGGCATCAGCGAGCAGGACCTGCCGCAGCTGCACGCCGCCATAGAGAACGTCCGCCTGGAGGGCTTCGCCATCCACCTGCCGCTGGACCGCACCGACGGCTCGGACGCCGTCGAAGAGGTCATCGGCTGGATGGACAGGCTGCGTGCGGCCCGGCTGCCGCTGCACACGATGTTCGTCAGCCACCTCAAGGCCGAGGATCTCGCCCGGCTCCAGCAGCAGTTCCCGCAGACCCGCTTCCGCGCCCGTATCGGTACGCGGCTGTGGCTGGGGGACCACGAGGCCACCGAGTACCGCGGGGCGGTCCTGGACGTCACGCGCGTGGCCAAGGGCGACCGCTTCGGCTACCGGCAGCAGAAGGCGGCCTCGGACGGCTTCCTGGTCGTCGTGGCGGGCGGTACGTCGCACGGGGTGGGCCTGGAGGCCCCCAAGGCGCTGCACGGCGTCATGCCACGCGCCAAGGGCGTCGCCCGCGCCGGCCTCGCGACGGTCAACCGGAACCTTTCTCCGTTCGTCTGGGGCGGCAAGCAGCGCTGGTTCGCCGAGCCGCCGCACATGCAGGTCTCGATCCTCTTCGTCCCCTCCGACGCCCCTGAGCCGAAGGTCGGGGAGGAGCTGGTGGCCCATCTGCGGCACACCACCACGCAGTTCGACCGGATCGTCGACCGCTGAGGACCGTACGAACGACCGAGTGAGACGGTCGGCAAGCCGTCCACAGACAGCCGAAAGGCCGTACACGGGCTTCCGTGTACGGCCTTTCGTGTGGGCTCGCTACTGGGCTCGCCACGGCCTGTTCGCTCAGAGCGAACTGCCGCTGGAGGGCGCCGCTTCATGGTCGCCCCACTCCACCTGTGTTCCCCCGAAGTGGGCCGCGTGCCGCGGGGGATGGGCCGCGGGGCCGAGAACGAACACGTCCTCCGCTCCGTCGAGGACTCCCCCTGAGGGATCGTCGTCGCCGGCCCGGCGCACCACGTCCCGCTCCGGCATCCAGATGTCCCGCACCACCATGACGCAGAGGTACAGCGTCCCGAGCAGATGCAGACCGATGGCCCAGTGGTAGCCGTCCTGGGGCAGGCCCTTGTGGGCGTCGGCGCTGGTCGTGTACGCGAGGTACATCCAGATCCCCAGGAAGTACGCCACCTCGCAGGCCTGCCAGATCAGGAAGTCCCGCCACTTGGGCCGGGCCAGCACCGCGAGGGGGATCAGCCACAGGACGTACTGCGGCGAGTAGACCTTGTTGGTGAGGATGAACGCCGCGACGATCAGGAAGGCCAACTGGGCGAAGCGCGGCCGGCGCGGGGCGGTCAGGGTGAGCGCGGCGATGCCGACGCAGGAGAGCAGGACCAGCAGCGTCGCGAGCGTGTTGACCGTGTCGGTGGTGAGCGGGTCGGACGAGTTCTGGGCCAGGATCAGCCAGAAGGACCCGAAGTCGACGCCGCGCTCCTGGCTGAACTCGTAGAACTTCGACCAGCCGTCCCAGGCGAGGAGCATCACCGGAAGGTTCACGACCAGCCAGGAGACGGCCGCGCCTCCCAGTGCCCTCCCGAAGTCCCGCCACTTGCCCGCGCGCCAGCACAGTACGAACAGGGGGCCGAGGAGGAAGACGGGGTAGAGCTTGGCGGCCGTGGCGAGGCCCAGCAGGACGCCGAAGGCGAGCGAGCGGCCTCGCGACCACATCAGCATCGCCGCGGCCGTCAAAGCGACTGCCAGCAGGTCCCAGTTGATGGTGGCGGTCAGCGCGAAAGCGGGCGCCAGGGCGACCAGCAGACCGTCCCAGGGACGGCGGGCGTGCGTACGGGTCACGCAGACGGCGATGATGGCCGCACAGGCCATCAGCATCCCGGCGTTGACCATCCAGTACCACTGTTCCTGGTCCTGGATGCTGCCGCTGCCGGGCGTGAGCCACGAGGCGACCTCCATGAACACACCGGTCAGCACCGGGTATTCGAGGTACTGCATGTCGCCGTCGAGCTTGTCGAAGTACGGCACGAGCCCGTCGGCGAAGCCGCGCCCGGCGTAGAGATGCGGGATGTCCGAGTAGCAGGCGTGTGTGTACTGCGAGCTGGCTCCGAAGAACCAGGCGCCGTTGTAGCAGGGCGCCTTCTGGATCAGGCCGAGGGCGAACATCCCGATCGCCACGAGCGCGATGACCCGCACGGGAGTCCACCAGGACGTCCCGAGCAGCGCACGCCGCCCGATGGGACCACCGATCAGCTCACTGCCGTTCGCGGCGATCTCGTCGTCCTTGGTCGGCCGCACCGGGTCGGACTCGTGCACGCTCGCTTGCGTCGATTCTGCGCTGGGCATGGGGCACATCCTGCCGTACGTCTCTAGGAATACGCCGAGGGCCGCCACACCCGGCGGGTGCGGCGGCCCATGTTTCACGTGAAACACCCTCGGCGGGCGATATGGCGGCTAACCGGTCGATCCTCCGAAGATGCCTCCATTGCCGTTGCCTCTGGTGCTGTCCGTCTCCGTGGCCGTTGGTGTGGAGGTCGTGCCTCCGTCCGTGGTGCCGCCGGAGTTGGCTCCTCCGGTGTCCGCGCACTGGAAGCCGAAGCAGGACTCCGTGGCCGACGGCGAGGGAGCCGTGAGGGTCGGGCTGGGGGTCGGGCTGGCCGTCACGCTCGGCGTCGGGCTGGGCGTCGCGGTGACACTCGGGGTCGGGGACGGAGCGCCGTCCTCGTCCTGGATCTCACCGATCTTCTCGGCATCCGGGAAGCCGGGATCGTTGGCGCCCTTGAGCGCGGCCTTCATGTACTCGGTCCAGATCGACGTGGGGATGTCACCACCGTGGATGGAGTCCTCACCCGCCGTGCCGTTCATGGAGAGCAGCTTGCTGTTCTTGGGGTCTTCTCGGAACATCGCGATCGATGTCGACAGCTGCTGGGTGTAGCCGACGAACCACGCCGACTTGTTGCTGTCGGTGGTACCGGTCTTGCCGGCCGCCGCGCGTCCCAGGGCCTTGGCGTTCTGACCGGTTCCGTTCTCGACGACGTTCTCGAGCATGTCCGTGACGTTGTGCGCCACGTTCTCGGGCATCGCCAGCGTGACCTTCGGCTTGTCGAAGCCCGGCAGATCCTGACCGTCCTTCTTGACCTCGGTCACGGAGTACGGGTCCGCGTGCTTGCCGGACGCGGCGAACGTCGCGTAGGCGTCAGCCATACGAATCGCGCTGGGGGTCGACGTACCGAGGGCGAACGACGCGTTGAGCGTTTCGAAGCTTTGATCCAGGATGCCGGACGCCTTGGCCACGTCCCGCACCCTGCTCATCCCCACATCCATGCCGAGCTGTACGAACGGGGTGTTGACGGACTGCTCCATCGCCTTGCGGAGACTGATGTAGCCCCAGGGATAGTCGCTCTCGTTCTCCTGGTAGAAGACCGAGTTGTCCTTCTTCAGAACGTACGAGCCGTCGTTGTTCCTGACCTTCAGATGGTCGTTGCCGTTGTACTTGCTCAGCGGCGAGACACCGACGTCCGGATCCTTGTACGTGCCGTACTGCATGGCCGCCGCCATCACGAACGGCTTCCATGTAGAACCGACCGGCACACCAGAGGTGTCCGCGTTGTTGTTGAAGTGGTCGTTCTCGTACCCCGCGCCGCCGTACAGCGCGACGATCGCACCGTCCTTGGGCCTCACCGACGCCGCACCGAACTGGACGTGCTTGTCCAGCTCCCGCTTCTCGGGGTCGATCTTCTCGTCCTCGATCTTCTTGACGGCCTTGGCCAGAGCATTGACCTTGTTCTTCTCGAAGGTCGTGTAGATCTGGTAGCCGCCCTGGTCGAACTCGGTCCGCGAGATCTTCGAGTGGGCCAGCACGTACTTCTTCGCCGTGTCGACCAGGTAGCTGATCTGCCCGGTCATACCCTTGGTCGCCTTGAGGCCCTGGGGCATGGGGTACTTCTTGATGGCGGTCTGGTACTCGGCGTCCGTCAGATGCTTGTCGTCGTGCATCTGCTCGAGGATCCAGCCCCAGCGGTACTTGGACCGCTCGGTGTTCTTCGCCTTGGTCGCCGACTTGTCGTAGCTCGTGTTGTCCACGGGGTCGTAGTACGTCGGCCCCTTGAGCAGCGCGGCCAGGAAGGCGCACTGGCTCGGCGTCAGTTTTTCGGCGTCCACGCCGTAGTAGGTCTGCGCGGCGGCCTGGATGCCGTACGCGTCACGGCCGTAGTACGAGGTGTTCAGGTAGCCCTGGAGGATCTCGTCCTTGGTGAGCTTCGTGCCCACCTTTATGGAGATGAACATCTCCTTGAACTTCCGGGAGACGGTCTGCTCCTGGCTCAGGTAGGTGTTCTTCACGTACTGCTGGGTGATCGTCGAACCACCCTGCGTGTCACCACCGCGCGCCATGTTGGCGAGCGCTCGGGCAATGCCCATGGGGTCGACACCCGAGTCCGAGTAGAAGCTCTTGTTCTCGGCCGAGATCACGGCGTACTGCATGGCCTTGGGGATCTTGTCGATCGTGACGTTCTGCCGGTTGGCGCCGGCGCCCGTCGCGACCATCTGGGAGCCGTCTGCCCAGTAGTAGACGTTGTTCTCCGACTTGGCCGCGGCGTTCTCGCTGGGGATCCCGACCATCGCGTACCCGATACCCGCGATAGCCACCAGGCCACCGAAGAACGCGAGGCACAGTCCGGAGACGAGCCGCCAGGACGGCATCCAGCGCTGCCAGCCGTACTTGCCCGCGCGCGGATAGTCGATGAACCGCTTCTTGCTCGAAACGGGGGCTCGGCCCCGGCCAGGTCCGGTCGAGCCGCCCGGCCCACCCCGTCGGGCGCCACGGCCGGCGGGCTCGGCCGCTCTGCGTCGGCTGCCCCCGCTTCTCTGTGTCGCGCGCCGGGCCTCGGCGCGGCCGCCGTACGACCGCTCCTCGCCTCCCGACCCGTATGAATCCGACCCGTACGAGTCGGAAGGAGACTCGGTGGCGCCACGCGGTGCCGCACGGCGGCCGGAGGACGAGCCGGACTGGCCGCGTCGGGCCGCGGCACGTCCGCCTCCCTGCGGCTGCGGCGGTTTGCGACGGTGCTCGCTCATCGAACGACTACTCCTCGGGCAGGCGCACCCGTGCGCGCCTGGAAACGGCGGCTGGTTTCCGGTCCCCCCGAAGTACGGATGGGGTCGCTTTCGCATTCACCCGTACTGCACCGGGGACAAGGACGCCCCCATGCGTCACTCGGTTCCCGGTGGTGTGCATGCCGCACAGACTACGCACCGTCAAAACCCGCCGAGTCCCGAAGTTCACCCCAAATCAGGCAACTTGCCTGCAACGAATCGGTGATGTGATCCCGTTCACCGCCTTCCCACTTGTCGCATCCGGAAGGCCGTTCTATCGTCGTGATGTATCGAGTCGATACATCAGAGCGAGATAAGCGAGACAAAGGCCGAGAGGAGGCGATCATGAGCCGGCGTTCCGGGATCCTCGAGTTCGCCGTACTCGGCCTACTCCGCGAGTCCCCGATGCACGGCTACGAGCTGCGCAAACGACTCAATACGTCACTGGGTGTGTTCCGAGCGTTCAGCTACGGCACGCTCTACCCCTGCCTCAAGACGCTGGTCGCCAACGGCTGGTTGATCGAGGAACCGGGGAACGCTCCTGAGGACGCTCTCGCCGCAACACTCGCGGGGCGTCGCGCCAAGATCGTCTATCGGTTGACGGCGGAAGGTAAGGAGCACTTCGAGGACCTGCTCTCGCAGACCGGCCCCGATGCCTACGAGGACGAGCACTTCGCCGCACGTTTCGCCTTCTTCGGGCAGACGTCGCGCGATGTACGCGTGCGCGTGCTGGAGGGTCGCCGCAGCCGGTTGGAGGACCGGCTGGACAAGATGCGCGTCTCCTTCGCGCGCACCCGGGAGCGCCTCGACGACTACACGCTCGAGCTCCAGCGCCACGGAATGGAGTCCGTGGAGCGCGAAGTGCGCTGGCTGAACGAGCTCATCGAGAGCGAGCGGGCCGGACGGGACCTCAAGGGGTCCGCGTCAGAGGGGTCCGCTCAGCAGAACAACACATCTGGAGCGACGGGCAACCTGCCCCGGTCCGGGGACACCCCCCGGTCGGATACGCCCGACGACACCGCCACGTGAGCGCCCGATCAGGGCCTCACTCATACACACAGGGAGCAACCGGAATGGGTTCGGTTCGCGTAGCCATCGTCGGTGTGGGCAACTGCGCCGCGTCGCTGGTTCAGGGAGTCGAGTACTACAAGGACGCCGACCCGGCGTCCAAGGTGCCCGGTCTGATGCACGTCCAGTTCGGCGACTACCACGTCGGTGACGTCGAGTTCGTCGCCGCCTTCGACGTCGACGCGAAGAAGGTCGGCCTCGACCTCTCGGACGCCATCGGTGCCAGCGAGAACAACACCATCAAGATCTGTGACGTCCCGAACAAGGGCGTCACGGTTCAGCGCGGCCACACCCACGACGGTCTCGGCAAGTACTACCGCGAGACCATCGAGGAGTCCGCCGAGGCTCCGGTCGACGTCGTCCAGATCCTCAAGGACAAGCAGGTCGACGTCCTCGTCTGCTACCTGCCCGTCGGCTCCGAGGACGCGGCGAAGTTCTACGCCCAGTGCGCCATCGACGCCAAGGTCGCCTTCGTCAACGCCCTTCCGGTCTTCATCGCCGGCACCAAGGAGTGGGCGGACAAGTTCACCGAGGCGGGCGTCCCGATCGTCGGTGACGACATCAAGTCGCAGGTCGGCGCCACCATCACGCACCGTGTGATGGCGAAGCTGTTCGAGGACCGCGGTGTCCGTCTCGAGCGCACCATGCAGCTCAACGTCGGCGGCAACATGGACTTCAAGAACATGCTGGAGCGCGACCGTCTCGAGTCCAAGAAGATCTCGAAGACGCAGGCCGTCACCTCGCAGATCCCCGACCGCGACCTGGGCGAGAAGAACGTCCACATCGGTCCCTCGGACTACGTGGCCTGGCTCGACGACCGCAAGTGGGCCTACGTCCGCCTCGAGGGCCGTGCCTTCGGCGACGTCCCGCTGAACCTGGAGTACAAGCTCGAGGTCTGGGACTCCCCGAACTCCGCGGGTGTCATCATCGACGCCCTGCGCGCCGCGAAGATCGCCAAGGACCGCGGCATCGGTGGTCCGATCCTGTCGGCGTCCTCGTACTTCATGAAGTCCCCGCCGGTTCAGTACTTCGACGACGAGGCCTTCGCCAACGTCGAGAAGTTCATCAAGGGCGAGGTCGAGCGCTAAGGCGCCGAGGCTCACTGAAAAACGCTCCTGCCAGGGCTGTGTCGAGGGTCCCCGGGTTGTACCGCCCGGGGACCCTCCCCTTGTGTGAGGCTGTGCCCCATGGCCGTCGTACGTGACCTGCGCGTCCTGCTCCGCTTCCAGGGCTTCAGACGCCTCCTCGCCGTACGCCTGCTCTCCCAGGGCGCCGACGGCGTCTACCAGGTCGCACTCGCCGCCTACGTCGTCTTCTCCCCGGAGAAGCAGACCTCGGCCGCCGCCATCGCCTCCGCCATGGCCGTCCTGTTACTCCCCTACTCCCTGGTGGGCCCCTTCGCCGGCGTTCTCCTGGACCGCTGGCGCCGCCGCCAGGTCTTCCTCTACGGCAACCTGGTGCGCGCGGCGATGGCCACGGCGACAGCCGTCCTGATGGTCAGCCACGCCCCGGACTGGCTCTTCTACGTCTCCGCCCTCTCCGTCACCGCCGTCAACCGCTTCGTCCTTTCGGGCCTGTCCGCGGCACTGCCGCGCGTGGTCGACGACGAACGCCTCGTCATCGCCAACTCCCTGTCCCCGACCGCCGGCACGCTCGCCGCGACCGCCGGCGGCGGACTGGCCTTCGTCGTACGCATCGTGCTCGCGGACTCCGACGCGGCCGTGGTCCTGCTCGGCGCTGCCCTGTACCTGTGCGCGGCGCTCGCGTCGCTGCGCATGTCACGTGAGCTCCTGGGCCCAGACCAGGAATTGGTACGACCGCACCTCTCGGCGGCGCTCTCCGGCACCGCGCACGACCTGGTCGCGGGCGTACGCCACCTCACCTCTCCACCGCGCCGACAGGCCGCCCGGGCGCTCGCCGCGATGACCCTGATGCGGTTCTGCTACGGCGCTTTGCTGGTCATGCTGCTGATGCTCTGCCGGTACGAGTTCACCTCGACCACCGATGACGGACTCGCCCTGCTGGGGCTGGCGTTGGGCATCTCAGGCGCCGGCTTCTTCGTCGCGGCCGTACTCACGCCCTGGACAGCGGGACGCCTCGGCCCGGGACGCTGGATCGCCGTGTGCGCGGCCTCCGCCGCGGTCCTGGAGCCCGCCCTGGGCCTCTCGTTCGCCGTCGGGCCCATGCTCGCCGCGTCGTTCGTCCTGGGTCTGACCACCCA
Source organism: Streptomyces sp. RG80 (assembly GCF_040446465.1). Classification (NCBI taxonomy): domain Bacteria; kingdom Bacillati; phylum Actinomycetota; class Actinomycetes; order Kitasatosporales; family Streptomycetaceae; genus Streptomyces; species Streptomyces sp. RG80. The sequence goes on from NZ_JBEAAJ010000004.1 coordinate 168,674, forward strand.
GGGCGCGAAGATCGCGACGGACACCATCGTGCAGTCCTCGGTCGACGACGGCTTCCGGGGCCGGATCTTCTCCGTCTACGACGTGCTGTTCAACGTCGCCTTCGTCGGCGCGGCGGGCATGGCCGCCCTGATGCTGCCGCCGGACGGGCGTTCTGTGGTGCTGGTGGTCACGGTGGCCGTTATCTACGGTGCAATTGCGGTGGCTATGACCCGCTTTGAACGCCGGTAAGTGTCACATCAATGCCACAGAGCCCCCCTGGATTGCAGGAGTGTCAGTGGAGCCCGGTAGCTTACGTGCGTCTTACTCGCTCCTTATGCGTGTCACACACCCATGTTCTAGGGGGACCCCCAAGTGTCTACTCCGCCGCCCCAGGGCCAGAACCCGTTCGCTCAGGGCCAGCAGCCCTACGGCCAGCCCCAGGGCCAGGCCCCGTACCCGCCCCAGGGCGGCAACCCCTACGCCCAGGGCCAGCCTGGCGTTCCCCCGCAGGGCACGGCTCCGTACGCGCCGGTTCCGCCGGAGCAGCCCCGCCGCAAGCTCAGCTTCAAGACGATCAAGAACATCGTCATCGCCGTCGCCGTCGTCAGCGTGGCGATCGGTGGCTACATAGCGAGCCGGGACGACGCCGACCAGGCCAAGGTCGGCGACTGCATGAGCATCTCCAACCCGGACAGCACGACCGACCCGGGCCTGGAGGTCGTGGATTGCAGCGACTCCAAGGCGAAGTACAAGGTCGCCGACAAGAAGGACGGCACCACCGAGGGATGCGACCGCACCAAGTACTCGGAGTACACCGAGACGGGCGGCAGCAAGGACTTCACGCTCTGCCTCTCGGACTACTCGCCCAAGTAGGCCTCGCGTCAGGCGCCGAGCGCGCCATACGCTGAGCGGCCTGTGTTTCACGTGAAACATCGCAACGAAGCGTAGATGGGTGCCGTATCCCGTTCTGGGATACGGCACCCTCGCGTTTGAAGAGAACGACTTTGAAGAGAACGACGGAGACAGCATGTTTCACGTGAAACATGCCCCTGCCTCCCGCAGCCTCAGGCCTGTTCGGCCCACCACTCCTTGAGCGCCTTGGCCGCCGCGTCCTCGCCCATCGGCCCGTTCTCCAGCCGCAGCTCCAGCATGTGCTTGTACGCGCGCCCCACAGCCGGACCCGGCCCCACGCCGAGGATCTGCATGATCTGGTTGCCGTCCAGATCCGGGCGGATCGCGTCGAGCTCCTCCTGCTCCTGGAGCTGGGCGATCCGCGACTCCAGGCCGTCGTACGCACGCGACAGCGCGGCCGCCCTGCGCTTGTTCCGTGTGGTGCAGTCGGAGCGGGTCAGCTTGTGGAGGCGGTCGAGGAGGGGGCCGGCGTCGCGGACATAGCGACGGACCGCGGAGTCCGTCCACTCGCCCGTGCCGTATCCGTGGAAGCGCAGGTGGAGCTCGACCAGGTGCGAGACGTCCTTCACCAACTCGTTGGAGTACTTGAGGGCCGTCATCCGCTTCTTGGTCATCTTCGCTCCGACCACCTCGTGGTGATGGAACGAGACCCGGCCGTCCTTCTCGAAACGACGCGTGCGCGGCTTACCGATGTCGTGCAACAGGGCGGACAGGCGCAGGACCAGATCGGGGCCGTCGTCCTCCAGCGCGATCGCCTGCTCCAGGACGATCAGCGTGTGCTCGTAGACGTCCTTGTGCCGGTGGTGCTCGTCGCTCTCCAGGCGCAGGGCCGGAAGCTCGGGCAGCACATGGTCGGCGAGCCCCGTGCCGACCAGCAGGGTCAGGCCCTTGCGCGGGTGGGCGGACAGGATCATCTTGTTCAGCTCGTCCCGCACCCGCTCGGCGGAGACGATCTCGATCCGCCCGGACATCTCCGTCATCGCGGTGACGACCTCGGGAGCCACCTCGAAGTCGAGCTGGGCGGCAAAGCGCGCGGCCCGCATCATCCGCAGCGGGTCGTCCGAGAAGGACTCCTCCGGAGTACCCGGCGTGCGCAGCACCCGCTCCGCGAGGTCGTCCAGACCGCCGTGCGGATCGATGAACTCCTTCTGCGGGAGTGCGACCGCCATCGCGTTCACCGTGAAGTCACGGCGGACGAGGTCCTCCTCGATGGAGTCGCCGTACGACACCTCGGGCTTGCGCGAGGTCCGGTCGTACGCCTCCGACCGATAGGTGGTGACCTCGATCTGGTAGCCGTCCTTCTGTGCCCCGACCGTGCCGAAGGCGATCCCGACCTCCCAGACGGCGTCCGCCCACGGGCGCACGATCTTCAGCACGTCCTCGGGGCGGGCGTCGGTCGTGAAGTCCAGGTCGTTGCCGAGCCGGCCGAGCAGCGCGTCCCGGACCGAGCCGCCGACCAGGGCGAGAGAGAACCCGGCCTCCTGGAAACGGCGGGCAAGGTCGTCGGCGACAGGAGCGACCCGCAGCAGTTCACTGACCGCGCGGAGCTGCACCTGGCTCAGGGCACTGGGGGTTTCTTCGTTGGCGTTCGGCACAACAGAAGAGGGTACGTGGCCTGGGCGACCCCGAGCGCCTCCATTAAATCTGCACAGATACCTACGCGCGGCCGATGCCGCAGACGTACGGAATCGCTCCCCTTTATACGTACACATACAGGACGCCCCGGACTCTTCTCCCGATCTTGTGGAGCAGACCGCGGCACTTCCCCTCAGCGCGCATCGTTACCATGCGTGGACGCACATTCCGACGACCACTGACGACGACGAGGGACGGGCGAGCGCGTGGCCGAGGCGGCAGACTTCCAGGGGATGAGTCCCTCACCTGCCCGCCGCTGGTTGCGGCGCACCGGAGCCCTGCTCGCGGGGGCGCCCCTGCTGGCCGGACTGCTCCAGCTGCCCGCCGCCGCGCCCGCCGAAGCCGCGTCCGGCTCCAGCACCGTGGACGTCTCCCTGGACACGCTCACCCCCAGCGCCCCCACGGACGGCGACACGCTGACCGTGTCCGGCACCGTGACCAACAACGGCAAGCAGGCGGTCACCGACGCTCAGGTGGACCTGCGCATGGGACCGGAGCTCAGCACTCGCTCGGCGATCGACACCGTCGCCCAGCGCACCGACTTCCAGCCCGGGCTCGACGGGACCGTCGTCGGCGGCAAGTACGTCGAGAAGTTCACCAAGCTCGCCCCGGGCGTGGCCCAGAACTTCAGCATCTCCGTGCCGGTCGACGAGCTGGATCTCGGCGCGGACGGCGTCTACCAGCTCGGCGTCTCCCTGACCGGAGAGACGTCCGCGCAGCAGTGGCAGCAGGTGCTCGGCATCCAGCGGACGTTCCTTCCGTGGCAGCCCGAGGGCGCCGACACCAAGACGAAGACGACGGTCCTGTGGCCGCTCGTCTCCACCGTCCACATGACGGCGGAGACGGGGTCCAACGAACAGCAGACGCCGGTCTTCCTCGACGACGACCTCGCCAAGGAGATCGCCCCGGGCGGCCGCCTGGAGCAGATGCTTTCCCTGGGCAAGGAGCTGGACGTCACGTGGGTGATCGACCCGGACCTGCTGGCCTCGGTCGACGCCATGACCCGCACCTACCGTGTCGAGTCGAGCAGCGGCACCGTCGCGGGCACGCATCAGCGGGTGGCGATGCAGTGGCTGGCCGAGCTCCAGGAAGCGGTCGCGGACAAGGAGGTCGTCGCCCTCCCCTTCTCCGATCCGGACCTGGCCTCCCTCGCCCACAACGGCACCACTGTCACCGGTTCGCTGAGCCACCTCAAGGAAGCCACCGACGCCGCCACCACCACGGTGAAGACGGTGCTGCACGTGACGCCGAGCACCGATTTCGCGTGGCCCGTCGAGGGTGCCGTCGACCCGTCGATCGTCAAGGTCGCCACCTCCGCCGGCGCCGACAAGGTGATCGCGCGCAGCGACAGCCTCCAGGAGACCGGCGGACTGACGTACACGCCCTCCGCGGCCCGTCCCATCGGCGGCGGCACCACGGCGGTCGTCGCGGACGCCCGGCTGTCCACGGCCTTCGAGGGCGATCTGACGAAGGCCTCCACCGCCACGCTCGCCGTGCAGAAGTTCCTCGCGTCGAGCCTGGCGCTCAACGTCCAGACCGACAAGCAGCGCAGCATCGTCGTCGCCCCGCAGCGTATGGCGACGGCGAGCCAGGCCCGGGCGATGGCCGAGGCCGTTGCCGCCCTCCAGGACGGGAACTGGTCCCAGGCCCAGGACCTCACTGCGGCCGCCGCCGCGAAGCCGGACCCGAGCGCCACCACCAAGGTGCCGCCGACGTCCGCGTACCCGTCCTCCCTGCGTAAGCGGGAACTGCCGAAGGCGGCCTTCGAGGAGATCGCGACCACACAGGGCGAGCTCGACAAGTTCAAGGTCATCCTCAGCGACCAGTCCCGCGTGGTGACCCCCTTCGGGCGGGCCATGAACCGGGAGATGTCCACGTCGTGGCGCGGCCGTGCCGCCGAGGCGCAGCGCTACCGCACCAGCGTGAAGGTCTACCTCGAATCCCTCGCCGACCAGGTCAAGCTGATCGACAAGTCGGAGACCAAGCTCTCCGGACGCAGCGCCACGATCCCGGTGACCGTGCAGAACAATCTGGTGCAGGGCGTCGAACACCTGGTTCTGCGGCTCACCTCCACAAGCCCCACCCGCCTCAAGATCGGCGACGGCGACTACCAGGAGCAGCGGGTCGAGGTCTCCGGCGGGCACAGCCAGTCGGTGAAGTTCACCACCTCGGCCCAGGCCAACGGCCGGGCGACGGTGACCGCCCAGCTGTACACGGAGGACGGCCAGGCCTACGGCGATCCGGTCCAGTTCGACGTCAGGGTCACCGAGTTCACGGCCACGGTCATGCTGGTCATCGGCGGCGGCTTCCTCCTGCTGGTCCTCGCCGGCTTCCGGATGTACACGCAGCGCAAGCGCGCCGCAGCGCGGGAGGCCGCGGAGGCCGACCTCGACGAGGCCGGCCAGGCCGACGAGGCCGCGGACGGCTCGGAGAACCTCGAGGCCCCCGAGGACCGTCCCACGGAGGAGTCCGGTACTCGACGCGGGGCAGACGACCCGCAGCAGGCGAGTGACCCTGCACCGGACACCGCAGCGGAAAGCGCCGACCCGTCCGGCACGGGTGAGAGAGTGGACCGTTGAGGATGTCGTGGCCGTCGATGGGCCCGGGACGATGAGGTGGGGTAACCATGAACGCGCCGTACGACGGTGACCGCGGCCAGGCCGCGGGCAGCCCGGGTCACCCCGAGGGCCCGCCGCCCGAGCACGGCCAGGTACCGCAGCAGCCTCCGGCGGACATGTACCTCCAGGACGCCTACGACCAGGACCCCTACCGGGCACAGGACCTCTCCGCCCAGGACCCGGTCGCCGAGGCGCTCTACGACCGCGCCGCGCACCCCCCGCCGCCCCCGGGCACCTACCAGCCACAGCAGCCGTTGTACGCCCAGCCGCAGCAGTCGCCGTACGCCCCCGACCCGCACGTGTGGGCACAGACGCCGGCGCCCGAACCGGACGGCCCGACCCAGTACCTTCCGTACGGCGACGATCCCCGCACCACCCAGTACGTCGGTGTCGACGACCTCGTCACGCACTCCGCCGAGGAGCGCCACGAGCCGGACGCCTTCGCCCACCTCTTCCGGGACCAGCAGCAGGGCGGCGGAAACCCGTCCTACCAGCCCCCGTCTGTCCCCGGCCCGTCCCCGGCACCGGTCCCGGGCGCCGTGCCGCCCATGCCGCCCTCCGCGGACCGGACCATGAACCTGGGCACCGCCCCCGTACCGCCTCCGGCCTCGCCGGCTCCGGCGAAGAAGGGCGGGAAGGCCGGCGGTCTGCTGAAGTCGAGCGCGGTGATGGCGGCGGGCACGATGGTGTCGCGGCTCACCGGGTTCGTCCGCTCGGCGATGATCGTCTCCGCTCTGGGCCTCGGCCTCCTCGGCGACTCCTTCCAGGTCGCCTACCAGCTGCCGACGATGATCTACATCCTGACCGTCGGCGGCGGCCTCAACTCCGTCTTCGTGCCGCAGCTGGTGCGTGCCATGAAGGACGACGAGGACGGTGGCGAGGCGTTCGCGAACCGTCTGCTGACCCTGGTGATGGTCGCGCTCGCCGCCCTCACGGCGATCGCCATGCTCGCCGCGCCGCTCCTGGTCAGCGCGCTGTCCGCGAAGGTGGCCAACGACCCGGCCGCCAACGAGGTGGCGGTCACCTTCACCCGGTACTTCCTGCCCTCGATCTTCTTCATGGGCGTCCACGTGGTGATGGGCCAGATCCTCAACGCGCGCGGCAGGTTCGGCGCGATGATGTGGACCCCGGTCCTCAACAACGTCGTCATCATCGTGACGCTCGGGATGTTCCTGTGGGTGTACGGCACCGCGGAGCGCTCCGGCATGGAGGTCACGAACATCCCGCCGGAGGGCCAGCGACTCCTCGGCATCGGTGTTCTGCTCGGCCTCGTCGTCCAGTCCCTGGCGATGATCCCGTACCTGCGCGAGACCGGCTTCCGGCTGCGGCTCCGCTTCGACTGGAAGGGCCACGGCCTCGGCAAGGCCGCGATGCTCGCCAAGTGGACGATCCTGTTCGTCCTCGCCAACCAGGCGGGCGCGCTCGTGGTCACCCAGCTGTCCACCGCCGCCGGCTTCGACTCCGGCGTCAAGGGCACCGGTTTCGCCGCCTACGCCAACGCCCAGCTGATCTGGGGTCTGCCGCAGGCCATCATCACGGTCTCCCTGATGGCCGCCCTGCTGCCCCGCATCTCCCGCTCGGCCTCCGAGGACGACAGCGGCGCCGTCCGGGACGACATCTCCCAGGGCCTGCGCACGACAGCCGTCGCGATCGTGCCCATCGCCTTCGGATTCGTCTCCCTCGGCATCCCGATGTGCACCCTGATCTTCGGCTCCTCGGGCGCCGACCAGGCCACGAACATGGGCTTCATGCTGATGGCCTTCGGCCTCGGCCTGATCCCGTACTCCGTCCAGTACGTCGTCCTGCGCGCCTTCTACGCCTACGAGGACACCCGGACCCCCTTCTACAACACGGTGATCGTGGCGGCCGTGAACGCGATCGCCTCCGCCGTCTGCTACTTCGTCATCCCGGCCCGCTGGGCTGTCGTCGGCATGGCCGCCTCCTACGGCCTCGCCTACGCGATCGGCGTCGGCGTCGCCTGGAACCGGCTGCGCAAGAAGCTCGGCGGCGACCTGGACGGCACGCGGGTCATGCGGACATACGCCAGACTGTGCATCGCCTCGGTGCCCGCGGCGGTGCTCAGCGGCGCGGCCTGCTACGGCATCGGCCATACGCTCGGCCAGGGCGTGGTCGGTTCATTCGCCGCCCTGATCGCCGGTGGCGCGGTGCTGCTCGGGATCTTCTTTGTGGCGGCCCGCAAGATGCGTATCGAGGAGCTGAATTCCCTGGTCGGCATGGTGCGCGGACGGCTGGGGCGCTGATTGGGGGGTACGCGCACAACCATCGCCCGCCACCGTGTGTCGTGCATAGCGGCGGACTGTGGGCACAATTGGTCTCGGCGTCGGACGGCGCGCACGGAAGTCGGTCGGCGCGCAATGAATGGGGAGGCAGGAACGACGGTGGCGGAACGGAGCACGGCTGCCGTCGACGTGGCAGACAACAGCGGCGACGAGCCGCTGACCGCAGACGCGGACCAGTCCACGGCCGACGGGGTGGCCCAGAACCGGGAGCGGGACACGGACAACAACGAGGCACAGGGGAGTGGCGGGACCGAGAGTCCCGAAAAGGCCTCACCGCCCGAGCTGCACAGCGGCCACAAGCTCGCCAGACGCTACCGGCTCGAGGAGTGCGTCACCCGTCTGGACGGCTTCAGCAGCTGGCGTGCGGTCGACGAGAAACTCCGCCGTGCCGTCGGCGTCCACATCCTGCCCGCGGACCACTCACGGGCGCGTTCCGTGCTGGCCGCGGCCCGCTCGTCCGCGCTGCTCGGCGACCCGCGCTTCGTCCAGGTGCTGGACGCCGTCGAGGAGAACGACCTCGTCTACGTCGTCCACGAATGGCTGCCCGACGCCACTGAGCTGACCACGCTCCTGGCCCCCGGGCCGCTGGAGCCGCACGACGCCTACCAGATGGTCAGCCAGGTCGCCTCCGCCATGGCGGCCGCCCACCGCGAGGGCCTCGCACATCTGCGCCTGAACCCCAACGCGGTCCTGCGCACCTCGAGCGGCCAGTGGCGCATCCGCGGCCTCGCCGTGAACGCCGCGCTGCGCGGCATCACCTCCGACACCCCGCAGCGCACGGACACCGAGGCCATCGGCGCCCTGCTGTACGCGGGACTCACCCAGCGCTGGCCGTACGAGAACGACGCCTACGGCCTGTCCGGGCTGCCCAAGGACGTCGGCCTGATCGCCCCCGACCAGGTACGCGCGGGCGTCCACCGCGGCCTGTCCGAGCTGTCGATGCGTGCGCTCGTCAACGACGGCGCGACCGCCTCCCGCCACGAGTCCGCGTGTACGACGCCGGAGGAACTGGTGAAGGCGATCGGCGAGATGCCCCGCATCCGCCCGCCGGAGCCGGCGTTCACCGCGCCGCCCGAGTACCAGCGCACGACGTACCAGCAGGGCACCTACGGCCGCCCGGCGCCGCACCCGGGCGTCACTCAGCCGATGTCGGCCCCTCCGCCGCCGCTGCAGAGCCGCACCGGCAGGGCCCTGAAGTGGGCCGTGTCGGCGCTGCTGATCGCCGCCCTGGGTCTCGGCAGCTGGCAGCTCGCGGACGCCCTGATGGACCAGAGCAACAAGCCCGACGACACGAACCAGACGCAGACGACGGACGACAACGACAAGGGCGGCGACAAGGTCAAGGCGCCCAAGACGCTCGCCATCAAGGGAGCTCGGGAGTATGTCGCGAGCGGCGACGCCCAGGCCCCCGATGACGTCGATCTGACCTACGACGGCGACAGCTCCACCTTCTGGCGCACCAAGCGCTACAACGAAGGTCCGACGCTCGCGCCCTACAAGCCGGGCGTGGGCATCGTCTACGACCTCGGCTCCTCGCAGCAGATCTCGACGGCGTCGATAGGGCTTCGATACGCGGGCAACAACACGACCGTGAAGCTCTACGCCGCGGACGGCCTCTCGCCCTCGACAGGCGTCGACGGGATGACCGAGATCGGAACCGCCACCACCAATGGCAACTCTCTTACGGTGAAGGCGTCGAAGAAGGTCAAGAGCCAGTACGTGCTGCTGTGGATCACGGCCGTACCGAACGCGCCCTCCGACGGCTACAGCGGCGCCGGCTACAAGCAGGCCGTCACCGACGTGACGTTCAAGGGCTGAGCGCACCGCATCCCAGGGGAGGGGGTCCGATGGCAGATGGCACCGCATACGGCGACGCAAGCGATCAGGACCTCCTCGCTCGTCACGTGGACGGCGATCCCGACGCCTTCGGCGAGCTCGTACGGCGTCACCGGGACCGCCTGTGGGCCGTGGCCCTGCGGACGCTCGGAGACCGCGAGGAAGCCGCTGACGCGGTCCAGGACGCTCTCGTCTCCGCCTATCGGGCCGCCCACACCTTCCGCGGCCAGTCGGCCGTCACGACGTGGCTGCACCGCATCACAGTGAACGCCTGTCTCGACCGAGCCCGCAAGGCGGCCTCCCGCAAGACGTCCCCGGTCGACGACACCGAGCGGCTGGAGCAGCTCCTGGAGCCGCACGAGTCGGCGTCGGCGCCCGCGGAACGCAATGATCTGCACCGCCAGCTCCTGGAAGCCCTCGGCACGCTTCCGCCCGACCAGCGTGCCGCCCTCGTTCTGGTGGACATGCAGGGCTACCCGGTCGCCGAGGCCGCCAGCATGCTCGACGTCCCGACCGGCACGGTGAAGAGCCGCTGCGCCCGCGGCAGAGCCAGACTCCTCCCCCTCCTCGCTCACCTGCGGCCGGAAAAGTCCGGTGGCGGCAGAGAACCTGGCGAAGGACGGAACCGGGTGCAGGGGACATCCGTCCCACCCGCAGCGGAACCTCACGACACGGGTCCCCGCGAGACAGGTCCAGGCGATTCAGCTGCTGTGAAGGGCGGAGGTGGGCGAGCGTGACATCGACAGACACGGCCGGGCACCCGGACGTCGCGGAGATCTCCGACCTCACCGAGGGCCTTCTCCCCCCGTCCCGGACCACGGACGTACGGCTGCATCTGGACGAGTGTGAGCTCTGCGCCGACGTCCACGCGTCCCTGGAGGAGATCCGCAGTCTCCTCGGGTCGATGCCGGGCCCGCCGCGCATGCCCGACGACGTCACCGGACGTATCGACGCCGCATTGGCCGCCGAAGCTCTGCTCAACTCCACAGCCCCCGGTGCCACGGACACTCCCGTGCTCGCCGGGTCGCATGTTTCACGTGAAACATCGGTGCCGGCAGACCGTCCCACCGGTCACGCCCGTGTCTCCACCACCGGCCCGGGACGCAAGAGCCGGCCCCGTGACGGGCGCCGCAGGATCGCCGTCCTCGGCACGGTGTTCACGGTCGCGGCCCTCGGGCTCGGCTCAGTGCTGCTGTCCTCGTTCAACGACGGCAAGCCGTCCGACCCCACCGCACAGGCTGACGCCTTCTCCGGGAAGAAGGTCGAGACCGAGGTCTCCGAGCTTCTGTCACGGAGTTCCATGGGAGTCTCACGTACACCCCACAGTTTCGGGGCGAAAAACATCCCCGAGAACAACCTCAAGAACAAGACCATCCCTCAGGTGCCCGCGTGCGTCCTCAAGGGCATCGGTCGCGACGACGACGCTCTGGCCGCCAAGAAGGGCACGTACGGAGACGACCCGGCGTATCTCGTGCTGATGGACGACGTCAAGGACACCAGCCGGGTCGACGCCTACGTGGTCGACGCCTCCTGCGAGACCGATTCCTCGGCTCCGGCGGAGATTCTGCTGACGCAGTCCTACGCGCGTCCCACGGGCTGACGCTTCGTCTCCCTCCAGCGTGGTATCCCGTACGGTGTCGCCCCTCCGTGTGCCCGGACACACCGGGAATGCGCGCCCCGTAGGATCCGTTGGGTGGGGTGAGAGTTCTGAGAGGGGCTCCCGCCGGCCGTACTGACGCAGTCCAGAGACGAGGAACCAAGCCGTGAGCGACGTCCGTAACGTGATCATCATCGGCTCCGGGCCCGCCGGCTACACGGCGGCGCTCTACACCGCGCGCGCGTCGCTGAAGCCGCTGGTCTTCGAGGGCGCCGTCACCGCAGGTGGTGCGCTGATGAACACCACCGAGGTGGAGAACTTCCCGGGCTTCCAGGACGGCATCATGGGCCCCGAGCTCATGGACAACATGCGCGCCCAGGCCGAGCGCTTCGGTGCCGAGCTCATTCCGGACGACGTCGTCAGCGTGGACCTGACCGGCGAGATCAAGACCGTCACCGACACCGCGGGCACGGTCCACCAGGCGAAGGCCGTCATCGTCACCACCGGCTCGCAGCACCGCAAGCTCGGTCTGCCGAACGAGGACGCGCTCTCCGGGCGCGGTGTCTCCTGGTGCGCCACGTGTGACGGGTTCTTCTTCAAGGACCAGGACATCGCCGTGATCGGCGGCGGTGACACCGCGATGGAGGAGGCCACCTTCCTCTCGCGCTTCGCCAAGTCCGTGACGATCGTCCACCGCCGGGACACGCTGCGCGCCTCCAAGGCGATGCAGGAGCGTGCCTTCGCCGACCCGAAGATCAAGTTCGTGTGGGACAGCGAGGTCGCCGAGATCCAGGGTGACCCGAAGCTGGCCGGGCTGAAGCTGCGCAACCTCAAGACCGGCGAGCTCTCGGACCTCGCGGTGACCGGCCTGTTCATCGCGATCGGCCACGACCCGCGCACCGAACTCTTCAAGGGCCAGCTGGACCTGGACGAGGAGGGCTACCTCAAGGTGGAAGCCCCCTCCACGCGGACCAACCTGACGGGTGTCTTCGGCGCCGGTGACGTCGTCGACCACACCTACCGTCAGGCGATCACCGCGGCCGGCACCGGCTGTTCCGCCGCCCTCGACGCCGAGCGGTTCCTCGCCGCCCTCGCGGACGAGGAGCAGGCTGAGCCCGAGAAGACCGCTGTCTGATCCCCCTTCCACCCCACCCCCGCACAACCAGTTAAGGAGCCCGCCGTGGCCGGCACCCTGAAGAACGTGACCGACGACTCCTTCGAGCAGGACGTCCTCAAGAGCGACAAGCCCGTCCTGGTGGACTTCTGGGCCGCCTGGTGCGGTCCGTGCCGCCAGATCGCTCCGTCCCTCGAGGCGATCGCCGCCGAGTACGGCGACAAGATCGAGGTCGTCAAGCTGAACATCGACGAGAACCCGGGTACGGCCGCCAAGTACGGCGTCATGTCCATCCCGACCCTGAACGTTTACCAGGGTGGCGAGGTCGCCAAGACCATCGTCGGCGCGAAGCCGAAGGCTGCGATCGTTCGCGACCTCGAGGACTTCATCGCGGAGTGACGCTCCCCGTGAAAGCGGAGCGACGTTTCACGTGAAACATGAAGGGGCCGGCCCGTGAGGGCCGGCCCCTTCTCGTTCACAGCGGCCGTAGCGCCGGTTCCTTCTGTACGGCCCCCAGAAGCCGGTCCAACGCCATCTCCACGTCTTCCTTCCAGGAGAGCGTCGTCCGTAGCTCCAGCCTCAGACGGGGATGTGTGGGATGGGGGCGAACCGTCTTGAAGCCGACCGACAGAAGGTGGTCGGCGGGCAGAAGACAGGCCGGCTCCTTCCAACGGGCGTCCCCGAACGCCTCGATCGCCTTGAAGCCCCGTCGCAGCAGATCCTTGGCCACCGTCTGGACCATGACTCTGCCCAGCCCCTGCCCCTGATAGCCCGGCATGATGAACGCTGTCATCAGCTGTACGGCGTCGGGCGAGACAGGGCTCGTGGGAAATGCCGTCGAGCGGGGGACATAGGCCGGCGGAGCGTAGAGCACGAAGCCCACCGGGACCTCGTCGACATACACGACTCGGCCGCACGACCCCCAGTCCAGCAGGACGGCGGAGATCCAGGATTCCTTCTCCAGGGCAGACGTGCCCGCTCTTACCGCGGCTTCGCCACTGACTGGGTCCAGCTCCCAGAAGACACACGAGCGGCAACGCTTGGGAACGTCCTGAAGGTTGTCCAGCGTGAGCGGTACGAGCCGACGCCCCATGAAGGCTGTTCCTCGCTTCCCTCGCCCGCGGCATCGCGGGCGGCTGTCAGAGCGCTCCGTTCCCGGAGCAAGCTGCCGACGAAGCCGCCGACCGCGCCCAGCCCCAGGCCCGCGCTCACCAGTCCGTTACGGCTCACCGTTCGCATGACACCTGCCCTCCCCTGAAGGTGCTGCCGGGTGGTTGCGCCATACCCGATCGCATCGTATCCACGATGTGATTGCCTCGATACCGCCTGAAAGCAAAGAGCGGGCTGTGTCCGGTACACACCGCACACAGCCCGCTCCATCGGCCGTCGGGCATCACGCCCTGCCGACCGCAGGGTCAGTCCTCGGAGTCCTCGGCATCGCCGTCCAGAAGGCTCTTCTGAAGAACCGGCCCCTCGCCGGGGGCGAGCGAACCAAGGATCCGCTCAAGGTCCTCCATAGAGGCGAACTCGACCGTGATCTTGCCCTTCTTCTGCCCCAGATCGACCTTCACCCGGGTCTCGAAGCGGTCCGAGAGACGGCCGGCAAGGTCGGTCAGCGCCGGGGAGACCCGGGTGCCCGCCCGCGGCCCCTTGGCACGCTGAGCCGTCTGCGGCCGCGATCCCATGAGGGTCACGATCTCCTCGACGGCACGCACCGAGAGACCCTCGGCGACGATCCGGTGGGCCAGGCGATCCTGTTCCTCCGAGTCCTCGACGGAGAGCAGGGCCCGCGCGTGCCCGGCGGAGAGGACCCCGGCAGCCACCCGGCGCTGGACAGCCGGCGAGAGCTTCAGCAGACGCAGGGTGTTGGAGACCTGCGGACGGGAACGACCGATGCGGTCCGCCAACTGGTCGTGCGTGCAGTTGAAGTCCTTCAGCAACTGGTCGTAGGCGGCGGCCTCTTCCAGCGGGTTCAGCTGAGCCCGGTGCAGGTTCTCCAGGAGGGCGTCCAGGAGGAGCTTGTCGTCCTCCGTGGCCCGCACGATCGCAGGGATCGCGTCCAGGCCCGCCTCGCGGCTGGCCCTCCAGCGCCGCTCACCCATGATGAGCTCGTAGCGCCCGGGACCGACCTGCCGTACGACGACCGGCTGGAGGAGACCGACCTCCTTGATGGAGGTGACGAGCTCCTGAAGAGCGTCCTCGTCGAACACCTCACGCGGCTGGCGGGGGTTCCGGGTGATGGAGTCGAGGGGCAGCTCGGCGAAGTGGGCGCCGACCGGAGCCGTAAAGGTCTCCGCGGAGCCGTTCAGCGACGGCTCCTCAGCCTCAGGTGCAACAGGCGGCAGCGTGGCCACCTTCGCCGCGGCCACTCCGCGGTCGGTCGTCAGTACCGGTACGGCACTCGGAGACGCGGAACCGGCGCCCCCGACCGCGGCCGGAGCCGGTGTCTTCTCCGTCGGGGCAGCAGGGATCAGTGCGCCGAGCCCACGGCCCAAACCCCTCCGTCGCTCGCTCACTGAATGCCCTCCACCATGCTCGGGTTGCTCTGGGTGCCGATATGGGCCTGCGTCGGGTCGTAGGCGACCCCCACGCCCTTCAGCGCGATTTCTCGTGCCGCCTCAAGATAGGAGAGGGCACCGCTCGATCCTGGATCGTAGGTCAGCACCGTCTGCCCATAACTCGGCGCCTCGGAGATACGGACCGAGCGGGGAATGCTCGTCCGCAGCACCTCGTCGCCGAAGTGGGTGCGCACCTCGTCCGCGACCTGGGACGCAAGGCGCGTCCGGCCGTCGTACATGGTGAGCAGGATCGTCGAGACGTGCAGGTCGGGGTTGAGGTGCCCCCGTACCAGATCGACGTTGCGCAGCAGCTGCCCCAGCCCCTCCAGCGCGTAGTACTCGCACTGGATCGGGATGAGGACCTCGGCGCCGGCGACCAAGGCATTGACCGTCAGCAGACCGAGCGAGGGCGGGCAGTCGATGAGGATGTAGTCGAGCGGGTGCTCGTACCCCTGGATGGCCCGCTGGAGCCGGCTCTCACGTGCCACCAGCGACACCAGCTCGATCTCCGCGCCGGCGAGATCGATCGTGGCGGGAGCACAGAAGAGGCCCTCGACATCCGGCACCGGCTGGACCACTTCGGCCAGCGGCTTGCTGTCGATCAGCACGTCGTAGATCGAAGGCACTTCGGCGTGATGGTCGATACCCAGGGCCGTGGATGCGTTCCCCTGCGGGTCGAGGTCGATCACGAGGACACGGCCGCCGTGCACCGCCAGCGAAGCGGCGAGGTTGACCGTAGTAGTCGTCTTACCCACGCCACCCTTCTGGTTGGCGACCACGATGACGCGGGTCTGCTCGGGCCGTGGCAGGCCCTCGCCGGCGCGGCCCAGAGCCTCTACCGCCTGTTGGGCAGCACGACCGATGGGAGTGTCGTCCATAGGGGGCAATGTTTCACGTGAAACATCGCCCCTCATCGATTCGGTACGGGGACCGGGGACCGGATCGGTCATCGGTCCCGCGATGTTGGCGTCGGACCGCAAGGATTCACTCTCCTCGACTTCAGGCTCGCAATGAACAGAGCCTCCCATGTCTTCGGGGTCGTGAACCAGTGAGGCCTGGTGTTCTGTGGAGAAATCCACCTCTGTGGACAACTCCGTTACCTCTCCAAGTGACCCGAGAGGCTTCCGGTCGCGAGGTTCGGCCGCAGCGCGACCACGGCTGATGATGCCGTGCAGCAGTGAGCGACGTTTCACGTGAAACACGATGCACAGCCCGCGGCGCCGAACTGTCGCGACACTCCGGCATGCGTAGGTTTGGCAGCTTGTGTGGAGTACGTCTCGTCGTCAGGACGGATCAATGACGCCGTCGGCACAAGCCGTCCCCGTCAGCACAAGCTGCCCCCGACGCCACCTCCACCCCGGCTATCCCCGACGCCTCCGCGCCCGCCCCGTCCGAGCCGCCTTGGCCCGCTTCGCCGCGAAACGCACACCGCCGGGGCTCTCACCGACCTCGACCCGCACCACTGTGGACAGGGGATCCACCACGCCCTCCCCGACCTGCAGGACCGACGTCTCGACAGCGCCCAGCTTGCTCAGTGCGGTGCCCGCCGCCTTGAGCTCCTCCTCCGCCGTGTCGCCCTTGAGCGCGAGCATCTCGCCGTACGGGCGCAGCAGCGGGATGCCCCAGGTCGCCAGTCGGTCCAGCGGGGCCACGGCTCGTGCCGTCACCACATGGACCGGCGGCAGCTTGCCCATGACCTCCTCGGCGCGGCCGCGCATGACCGTCACATGGTCCAGGCCCAGCAGCTCCACGACCTCGGTCAGGAAGGTCGTACGCCGCAGCAGGGGCTCCAGCAGCGTGATCTTCAGGTCCTCCCGGACGAGCGCCAGGGGAATGCCGGGCAGCCCGGCGCCCGAGCCGACGTCGCACACCGTCACGCCCTCGGGGACGACCTCCGAGAGCACCGCGCAGTTCAGCAGGTGCCGCTCCCACAGCCGGGGCACCTCACGCGGGCCGATGAGACCGCGCTGCACGCCCGCCTCAGCGAGCAGCTCCGCGTAGCGCACCGCGTCCGCGTAGCGATCGCCAAACACCTCGCGCGCCTGCTCGGGCGCGGGGGGAAGCTCCGCTGCCTCCGTCACGGGGACCGTCCTTCCGTACCACGATGGGCGCACGCGGCGCCGATCACCACAACCACCAGAACTATCAGGCTGACAAAGTTCGGCCCCGTCTGCGCTACAGACGGGGCCGGAGGAACGTACGGACCGATCAGGCGGGGAGCACAACGACGAAGCGCTGCGGCTCCTCGCCCTCGGACTCGCTGCGCAGACCGGCGGCCTTGACCGCGTCGTGCACGACCTTGCGCTCGAACGGGGTCATCGGCTGCATCTTCACGGGCTCGCCGGTGCTCTTGACCTCGGCTGCGGCCTTGGCACCCAGCTCGGAGAGCTCGGCACGCTTCTTGGCGCGGTAGCCCGCGATGTCCAGCATCAGACGGCTGCGGTCCCCGGTCTCCCGGTGCACGGCCAGGCGCGTGAGCTCCTGGAGCGCCTCCAGCACTTCGCCGTCCCGGCCGACCAGCTTCTGCAGGTCGCGGCCGCCGGAGTCGCTGATGATCGACACAGCGGCGCGGTCGGCCTCGACGTCCATGTCGATGTCGCCGTCGAGGTCGGCGATGTCGAGCAGACCCTCGAGGTAGTCCGCCGCGATCTCGCCCTCCTGCTCCAGGCGGGACAGGGTGTCTACACCCTCGGCAGCGGCGGAGGTGGTGCCTTCCGTCACGGGATGGACTCCTTCTTACTTCTTGGACGGGGACTTGGGCCGCTGCGGACCCTTGCGCTGTCCGGACTGGGCCTTGCTGCGGGTACCGCCGCCGGACTGCTTCTTGGCGGGAGTGGCGGCGGGCTTGGCGTCCTCGGGCTCGTCGGCCTTCTCCAGCGACGTGGGTTCGCCGGCCGCCTTCGGAGCACCCGGAGCAGCGGCACCGGACTGACGCTGGGACTTGGACTGCCGCTTCGGCTGCTGGCGCTTGGGAGTACCGCCCGTGGCCGTCGGCGTGCCGTCCTCGTTCTGGGCGACGGCCTGGGCCTCGCCCTTCACCACGGTGCCGTCCGCCTGGGCCACGAGGCCCGTCTTGCTCAGCGCGTTGATGAACTTGCGCTCGAACTCGTTGCGGTCGCGACCCTTGGCCACAATGGCCTTGACGATGGCCTTCTCGCCACGGCTGCGGGTCTTGCCGTGGTGCGTGACGTGCTTGGTCAGGCGCTCCAGGTACGCGGCCTGGGCCTTGGAACCCGGGGTCGGGTTGTTGTGGATGACGTACATCTGCTGGCCCATGGTCCACACGTTGGTGGTCAGCCAGTAGACGAGGACACCGACGGGGAAGTTGATGCCGAAGACCGCGAACATGACGGGGAAGACGTACATCAGCATCTTCTGCTGCTGCATGAACGGCGTCTTCACGGTGGTGTCGACGTTCTTCGTCATCAGCTGGCGCTGCGTGTAGAACTGCGACGCCGACATCAGGACGATCATGACCGCGGTGACGATACGGACGCTGGTCAGATTCGCGTCCAGCGCGGTGACGTCCGCGGAGCTGTCGGTGAACTTCGCGGCCAGAGGGGCACCGAAGATGTGCGCCTTCTGCGCACTGTCCAACAGGCTCTGGTTGATGGAGCCGATGGTGTCGTTGTTCGCGATGCTGTTGAGCACGTGGTACAGCGCGAAGAAGAACGGGGACTGCGCCAGGATGGGAAGGCACGAGGAGAGCGGGTTGGTACCCGTCTCCTTGTACAGCTTCATCATCTCTTCGGACTGGCGCTGCTTGTCGTTCTTGTAGCGCTCCTGGATCTTCTTCATCTCGGGCTGCAGCGTCTGCATGGCCCGGGTCGCCTTGATCTGCTTCACGAAGAGCGGGATCAGGCAGATACGGATCAGGATCACCAGGGACACGATCGACAGGCCCCAGGCCCACCCGGTGTCAGGGCCGAAGACGGCGCCGTACACCTTGTGGAACTGGACGATGACCCAGGAGACAGGTGTCGTGATGAAGCTGAAAAGGCTGGCAATCGTGTCCACTAATCATGCTCCTTGGGCATGGGACGGTGTCTCTGCGGCCGGGCTCGAAGGCGTCTGTCCTTCAATGGCCGTTTCGGCGGCGGAGGGCCCGCCCTTGCGTGCACGCCAGGCGTTACGCAGCATTTCGTGCCACCGCGGACGCTTGCGGGGCGGAACATGGTCCACACCGCCCAGCGACCACGGATTGCACCGCAGGATCCGCCAGGCCGTGAGTGCCGTGCCCTTGACAGCACCGTGCCGGTCGATGGCCGTGTAGCCGTAGTGGGAGCACGACGGGTAGTACTTGCAGACAGGCCCCAGCAGTGGACTGATCGTCCACTGGTACAGCTTGATCAGAGCCAGCAGCGGGTACTTCATCGCGCGCCCCCTCCCAGCAGCCGCTCGACGGCGGCATCCAGGTCTCGGGCCAGCTGTGCATGGTCGGCGTCACCCGCACCGGGCAGCGCTCGTACGACTACCAGGCTACCGGGGGGAAACAGGTCGACCCGGTCGCGCATCAGATGGCGAAGTCTGCGCTTCACCTTGTTGCGCACCACCGCACCGCCCACGGCCTTGCTCACGACGAAACCCGCACGCGTCGGGGGAGCGCTCTCCCCAGGCGCGTGCGGGTCCGTGGCACCGCTACGAAGATGGACGACGAGGGACGGGCGTCCAGCCCGGCGCCCTCGTCGTACCGCGGTCGCGAAGTCTTCGCGCCGCCTCAGCCGATGCTCGGTAGGCAGCACGACGTCATGACCTGATCAGGATCAGGCGGACAGGCTGGCGCGACCCTTGCTGCGGCGGTTCGCGAGAATCGCGCGACCGGCACGGGTACGCATCCGCAGGCGGAAGCCGTGGGTCTTCGCGCGACGACGGTTGTTCGGCTGGAAGGTGCGCTTGCTCACTCGGGGGCTCCAGAAATCAATCGGTGGTGGCGGGTGCCGTCCTGGCTGTCACCGTGCGCCCACGAGTAGCTCTCGTTACGCCCGAGTGCACCGCTTCCCGATCACCTGACGCGATCTTGGCCCATCGGAGGCAGGCGGCAGCAGCCATCGACAACTCGACCTGGTTACGGTACGCGCGGCTGCGCCATCCGGTCAAACCAGCGGCCACCGGGAGACACTATCCACAGGCTGGGGACAACAACTTGAACCGCACCCGTCGCCCTGACTACCGTGGCTGAACTCCGATTCGTTCCCTTGTAACTGCCCCACCCCAGTTGAATCCCGACTCGTCCCACAACCACACGTTCGTGGGACCCCGTGAGAGAGCGTGCCCTGTGGCTGACGTACCTGCCGATCTTGCCGCAGTGTGGCCACGAGTACTCGAGCAGCTCCTCGACGGGGGACGTGGGCAGGGCGTCGAAACCAAGGACGAGCACTGGATCCGCCGCTGCCAGCCCCTCGCGCTGGTCGCCGACACGGCCCTGCTCGCCGTACCGAACGAATTTGCGAAGGGCGTACTGGAAGGCCGGCTCGCGCCGATCGTCAGCGAGACCCTGAGCCGCGAGTGCGGCCGTCCGATCCGTATCGCGATCACCGTCGACGACTCCGCCGGCGAACCTCCGGCCCCGCCGGCACCCCCGGCCGCCCGCCCCCAGCCGCGCTACGACGAGCCCGAGCCCCCCTCCAACCAGTACGACAGCCAGTACGACAACACATACGAGGGCCAGTACGAGGGCTACGGCCGCCACCGCGCCGACGACAGCCGGCCGGGCCGCCCCGAACAGAACGACCAGCTGCCCGTCGCGCGCCCCGCCTACCCGAGCGAATACCAGCGCCCCGAGCCCGGCGCCTGGCCGCGCCCGCAGCAGGACGAGTACAGCTGGCAGCAGCCGCGCCTCGGCTTCCCCGAGCGGGACCCGTACGCGTCGCCGCCCTCGCAGGAGCCGTACGCCCAGGACGCGTACTCCTCGCCGTCGCAGGACTACCGCCCGCAGCCGATGGACCGTGCACCCCACCACGGCCAGCGCTCCGACTACGAGCAGCAGCGGCCCTCCTACGACGACCAGCGCGCGGACTACGACAAGCGCGGCTCCTCCGACTACGACCAGCCCGGTCCCCGCCGCGACCTGCCCGAGCCGCCCTCCGGCGCAGGTCACGTGCACCGCGGCGGCCCGGCGGTGCCCCCGTCCAGTGGCGCCCCGAGCCCGCTGGCCGCGAAGCCCGCGCCGGCGAGCGGTCCCGGTGAGCCGACGGCACGGCTGAACCCGAAGTACCTCTTCGACACGTTCGTCATCGGCGCTTCCAACCGCTTCGCGCACGCCGCCGCGGTCGCCGTTGCCGAGGCGCCGGCGAAGGCGTACAACCCCCTCTTCATCTACGGGGAGTCCGGGCTCGGAAAGACGCACCTGCTGCACGCGATCGGGCACTACGCGCGCAGCCTGTATCCCGGCACGCGCGTGCGGTACGTGAGCTCGGAGGAGTTCACCAACGAGTTCATCAACTCCATCCGCGACGGCAAGGGCGACAGCTTCCGCAAGCGGTACCGGGAGATGGACATCCTGCTCGTCGACGACATCCAGTTCCTCGCGGACAAGGAGTCGACGCAGGAGGAGTTCTTCCACACCTTCAACACGCTCCACAACGCCAACAAGCAGATCGTGCTCTCCAGCGACCGGCCGCCCAAGCAGCTGGTCACGCTGGAGGACCGGCTGCGGAACCGTTTCGAGTGGGGTCTGATCACCGACGTACAGCCGCCCGAGCTGGAGACGCGGATCGCGATCCTGCGCAAGAAGGCGGTCCAGGAGCAGCTCAACGCTCCGCCGGAGGTGCTGGAGTTCATCGCCTCGCGGATCTCGCGGAACATCCGCGAGCTGGAGGGCGCGCTGATCCGGGTGACGGCGTTCGCCTCGCTGAACCGGCAGCCGGTGGACCTGGGCCTGACCGAGATCGTCCTGAAGGATCTGATCCCCGGGGGCGACGACTCGGCCCCGGAGATCACCTCGACCGCCATCATGAGCGCGACCGCGGACTACTTCGGCCTCACGGTCGAGGACCTGTGCGGCACCTCGCGCGGCCGCGCGCTGGTGACCGCACGGCAGATCGCCATGTACCTGTGCCGGGAGCTCACGGACCTCTCCCTGCCCAAGATCGGCGCCCTCTTCGGCGGCCGCGACCACACCACGGTCATGCACGCCGACCGCAAGATCCGCAATCTGATGGCCGAGCGGCGCTCCATCTACAACCAGGTGACCGAGCTGACGAACCGCATCAAGAACGGCTGACAGCGCCGCCGTACGTCGCTGAGGGCGCCCCGGGACGAGTTCCCGAGGGCGCCCTTTCGCATGCTGCCCCGCGTTCGGCCGTCATGCCGCCGTAGCCCGGTGTTCGAATAGCCGCCGAGTTACGGCCTCCCTCCACAGATTCGGTGACTTTTTCCCGTCCACACCCTGGGGACTGGGAAGTTGTCCAGACTGTGTCCACAGGGGAACCTGTTGAAAGACCATCAGGGCAGGTCATCTGGTTGTGGATTCGTGGACGAAGGATCTCCACAGGCTGTGGACAGAGAAAAGATCCACAGGCTGTGCATGAAGTTGTCCACCGGCAACCCACAGGCCGAGGCCGGTTGTCCCCAGTGATCGCCAGTTTCTCCACATGGATGTCCACTGTTCGGCAACGCGACGCGGCTCCTCACCGGGTCGAGTGAAAGGCGTCACACGAAGGTGCCGGGTAGCCCTGTGGGAAACGGGGCGAAAGCTGGGGACGGCGCTGGGGAGAACTCGCCCCAGGCTGTGCATGGAGTGTGCAGAACTTTCTGTTCTCCACAGACGGGGCTAGTTGTCCACCGGCGTCACCCACAGGGTCCGTGGACAAAATTTCCGGTCTGACCTGCGAAAACGCGGTTATCCACCGTTTCCACAGCCCCTACTACTACTCCCAACTAGAGAGAGCTGGGAATCCGTTTCGAAGGGGGTCCTGTGCACAACTCGCTGTCCGGCCCCCGGCTGCCCCTCGTCACGACTTGACCCCGAGAGGCACCTACTGTCAGTGGGGTGCGTCAGACTGTTCCCCGGCGTCCTTCCCCTCACAGGGGCCGACGACACCGAGACAGACGACGAAGCCAGGCAGGCCGAAGAAGCGCCGGCAACAGCAGGAGGCGGCAACAGTGAAGATCCGGGTGGAACGCGACGTACTCGCGGAGGCAGTGGCCTGGGCGGCACGCAGCCTCCCGGCCCGCCCGCCGGCGCCTGTCCTCGCCGGCCTTCTGCTGAAGGCCGAGGACGGCCAGCTGAGCCTGTCCAGCTTCGACTACGAGGTCTCCGCGCGGGTGTCCGTGGAAGCGGAGGTCGAGGAGGAGGGCACGGTCCTGGTGTCCGGCCGACTCCTCGCCGACATCTGCCGCGCGCTCCCCAACCGTCCGGTGGAGATTTCCACAGACGGTGTACGGGCGACCGTGGTCTGCGGCTCCTCGCGATTCACACTCCACACCCTGCCTGTGGAGGAGTACCCGGCGCTGCCGCAGATGCCGACCGCCACCGGCACTGTCCCCGGTGAGGTCTTCGCCTCCGCCGCCGCGCAGGTCGCCATCGCGGCCGGCCGCGACGACACGCTGCCTGTCCTGACCGGTGTGCGCATCGAGATCGAGGGCGACACCGTCACGCTGGCCTCCACCGACCGCTACCGCTTCGCGGTCCGCGAGTTCCTGTGGAAGCCGGAGAACCCCGAGGCGTCCGCGGTGGCCCTGGTGCCCGCCAAGACGCTCCTGGACACCGCCAAGGCCCTCACGAGCGGCGACAGCGTCACCCTGGCGCTCTCCGGCTCCGGTGCGGGCGAGGGCCTCATCGGCTTCGAGGGCGCCGGGCGTCGTACGACGACCCGTCTGCTGGAGGGCGACCTCCCGAAGTACCGCTCGCTGTTCCCGACGGAGTTCAACTCCATCGCCGTGATCGAGACCGCCCCCTTCGTGGAGGCAGTCAAGCGTGTCGCGCTGGTCGCCGAGCGGAACACCCCGGTGCGGCTCAGCTTCGAGCAGGGCGTGCTCATCCTGGAGGCCGGCTCCAGCGACGACGCACAGGCTGTGGAGAGGGTCGACGCCCAGTTGGAGGGCGACGACGTGTCGATCGCCTTCAACCCGACCTTCCTGCTGGACGGTCTGAGCGCCATCGACTCCCCGGTCGCCCAGCTGTCCTTCACGACGTCCACGAAGCCCGCGCTGCTCAGCGGGAAGCCGGCGCTGGACGCCGAGGCGGACGAGGCCTACAAGTACCTGATCATGCCGGTGCGCCTCAGCGGCTGAGCCAAAGCCCCAGGTGGGGGCATACGTTTGAGCGCGTATGCCCACAGGTGTGCGTGAGCGTCCGGGTTTAGGCTCGGACGTAGGTACGAAGGTGCCACTCACGCCACAGCAACCTAAGGAACCACTGATGGAGCTCGGTCTCGTCGGCCTCGGCAAGATGGGCGGCAACATGCGCGAGCGGATCCGCCGCGCAGGTCACACCGTCATCGGATACGACCGCAACCCGGACCTCGCCGATGTCCACAGCCTCGAAGAGCTTGTGGGCAAGCTCAAGGGCCCGCGCGTGGTCTGGGTGATGGTCCCGGCCGGTGCCGCGACCCAGTCGACCGTCGACGAGCTGGCCGAGCTCCTGGAGCCGGGCGACGTCGTGGTGGACGGCGGCAACTCCCGCTGGACGGACGACGAGAAGCACGCCGAGGAGCTCGCTGCCAAGGGCATCGGCTTCGTGGACTGCGGTGTCTCCGGCGGCGTGTGGGGCCTGGAGAACGGCTACGCGCTGATGTACGGCGGCGACGCCGAGAACATCGCCAAGGTGCAGCCGGTCTTCGACGCACTCAAGCCCGAGGGCGACTTCGGTGCCGTGCACGCCGGCAAGGTGGGCGCGGGCCACTTCTCGAAGATGGTCCACAACGGCATCGAGTACGCGATGATGCAGGCCTACGCCGAGGGCTGGGAGCTCCTGGAGAAGGTCGACTCCGTCACGGACGTGCGCGAGGTCTTCCGCTCCTGGCAGGAGGGCACGGTCATTCGTTCCTGGCTGCTGGACCTCGCGGTCAACGCCCTCGACGAGGACGAGCACCTGGACAAGCTGCGCGGTTATGCACAGGACTCCGGCGAGGGCCGCTGGACTGTGGAAGCCGCCATCGACAACGCGGTACCGCTGCCGGCGATCACCGCGTCCCTGTTCGCGCGGTTCGCGTCCCGTCAGGACGACTCGCCGCAGATGAAGATGATCGCGGCGCTGCGCAACCAGTTCGGCGGCCACGCGGTCGAGAAGAAGTAATCCACAGGGCTGTTCACAACGGCCCACAAGCTGGGGAAGGTCGGCGCCCGACCATGCACGTCACGCATCTGTCGCTGGCCGACTTCCGCTCGTACGCCCGGGTCGAGGTTCCGCTCGACCCGGGCGTCACCGCCTTCGTCGGCCCCAACGGACAGGGCAAGACGAACCTGGTCGAGGCGGTCGGCTATCTCGCCACCCTCGGCAGCCACCGCGTCTCCTCCGACGCGCCCCTGGTCCGCATGGGCGCCGACCGCGCGGTGATCCGGGCGCAGGTCAAGCAGGGCGAGCGGCAGCAGCTGGTCGAGCTGGAGCTGAACCCGGGCAAGTCCAACCGTGCCCGTATCAACAGGTCCTCGCAGGTCAGGCCGCGTGACGTGCTCGGCATCGTGCGGACCGTGCTGTTCGCGCCGGAGGATCTCGCCCTGGTCAAGGGCGACCCCGGTGAGCGCCGCCGGTTCCTCGACGAACTGATCACCGCGCGCTCCCCGCGGATGGCCGGCGTGCGCTCCGACTACGAGCGGGTCCTCAAGCAGCGCAACACCCTGCTGAAGTCGGCCGCGCTGGCCCGGCGCCACGGCGGCCGCTCGATGGACCTCTCCACCCTCGACGTCTGGGACCAGCACCTCGCGCGCGCGGGCGCCGAGTTGCTCGCCCAGCGCCTCGACCTGATCGCAGCGATCCAGCCGCTGGCCGACAAGGCGTACGAGCAGCTGGCCCCCGGCGGCGGCCCGATCGCCCTGGAGTACAAGCCGTCGGCGCCCGGTGAGGCCCACACGCGCGAGGATCTCTACGAGCAGCTGATGGGGGCGCTCGCGGAGGCCCGCAAGCAGGAGATCGAGCGGGGCGTCACCCTCGTAGGCCCTCATCGGGACGATTTGCTTTTCAAACTCGGTCAGCTGCCCGCCAAGGGATACGCCTCGCACGGCGAGTCCTGGTCCTACGCGCTGGCGCTGCGCCTGGCGTCGTACGACCTGTTGCGGGCGGAGGGCAACGAGCCGGTGCTGGTCCTCGACGACGTGTTCGCGGAGCTGGACACCCGGCGGCGTGAGCGGCTGGCGGAGTTGGTGGCGCCCGGTGAGCAGGTGCTGGTGACGGCCGCGGTCGACGACGACGTACCGCATCTGCTGGTGGGGGCGCGGTACTCGGTGGCGGACGGGGTGGTGGAGCGCGCGTGAGCGGCGACGGATCCGACCCGAAGAAGAGCTCCCCCGAGCCGTCCGGTGTGGACCTCGCGCGGGTGGCGCTCAGGGCGGCCAAGGAGGCCGCACGCGCGCGTGGGGACGCCGCGCAGCAGAAGAAGCAGGCGCGGCGCGGCGGGCTGCGGTCCGGGGCGCGTGCCGACGGGCGCGATCCCATGGCGCTGGGTTCGGCGATCAACCGGCTCATCAGTGAGCGCGGTTGGGAGGCGCCGGCGGCGGTGGGCGGTGTGATGGGGCGCTGGCCGGAGATCGTCGGCGAGGACGTGGCCAAGCACTGCGAGCCGGAGAAGTACGACGAGGACGAGCGGGTCCTGATCGTGCGCTGTGACTCCACGGCCTGGGCGACCAATCTGCGGCTGCTCGCGCCGACGCTGGTCGCCCGGCTCAACGAGGACCTCGGGCACGGCGCGGTGAAGGTGATCAAGGTGCAGGGGCCCGGGGGGCCGCCCCGGCGCTATGGACCGCTGCGGGCCCCGGGGAGCACGGGTCCCGGAGACACCTATGGGTGACGGGCAAACCTTCGGGTGACAGACATCACATCTGCGGCCGTCGGCGGCCTCGAGGGACCGTCGGCGGCCGCTGTGTCGTGCAACCGCGCGCGGATGCGAACAGCTACCTGACTCCCAAGTAGCCAAGGGTTGACAGTCCGAAGCGCTGAGTGCCTCCGTGAGCCTCTTGGAGCCCTGCTCCGTATATGGGGACCCGGCGGAGGAGGATTCAGGGCGGCACATGCGGACTCAGGTACCGGCAAACCCCCATCACTGTCGGCGCTACCGGTAGACTGGAAGCTAATCCCGCCCCACTCGTGGGGACCGTCCGGGACAAGCTGAGCAACGCTGATCAAGGCTTACCAACGCAACATGCCGCAGCCGCTCCGGCAACCCGCCGAAGAGCTTGGCTCGTGCTGTGCCAGAAAGGGCGCTTCGTGGCCGATTCCGGCAACCCCAACGAGAACATCCCGTCCACCGGCGCCGGCGCCAACGGCGAGGTCACCGCCTCGTACGACGCCAGTGCCATCACCGTCCTCGAGGGTCTGGACGCGGTTCGCAAGCGACCCGGTATGTACATCGGCTCGACCGGCGAGCGCGGCCTGCACCACCTCGTGCAGGAGGTCGTCGACAACTCGGTCGACGAGGCGCTGGCCGGACACGCGGACACCATCGACGTGACGATCCTCGCCGACGGCGGCGTGCGCGTGGTCGACAACGGCCGTGGCATCCCGGTGGGCATCCACCCCGTGGAGAAGAAGCCGGCCGTCGAGGTCGTCCTCACCGTGCTGCACGCGGGCGGCAAGTTCGGCGGCGGCGGCTACGCCGTCTCCGGCGGTCTGCACGGCGTCGGTGTCTCCGTGGTGAACGCGCTGTCCACCAAGCTCGCCGTCGACATCAGGACCGACGGCTACCGCTGGACGCAGGAGTACAAGGGCGGCGCGCCCACCGCTCCGCTCGAGCGCCACGAGGCCACCACCGAGACCGGCACCACGGTCACCTTCTGGGCCGACCCGGACATCTTCGAGACGACCGTCTACTCCTTCGAGACGCTCTCGCGGCGCTTCCAGGAGATGGCGTTCCTCAACAAGGGCCTGCGCATCAACCTCACCGACGAGCGCGAGTCGGCGAAGGCCACGGCCGGCGCGGACGAGGCGGGCGAGGACGAGAAGTTCGAGGTCAAGACCGTCTCGTACTACTACGAGGGCGGCATCGTCGACTTCGTGAAGTACCTCAACTCCCGCAAGGGAGAGGCGGTCCACCCCT
The DNA here is from genome assembly GCF_040446465.1 of Streptomyces sp. RG80. Classification (NCBI taxonomy): domain Bacteria; kingdom Bacillati; phylum Actinomycetota; class Actinomycetes; order Kitasatosporales; family Streptomycetaceae; genus Streptomyces; species Streptomyces sp. RG80. The sequence goes on from NZ_JBEAAJ010000004.1 coordinate 196,414, forward strand.
CGATCATCGACCTCGAGGCCGAGGACAAGGAGCGCAACCTCTCGCTCGAGGTCGCGATGCAGTGGAACGGCGGCTACACCGAGGGTGTGTACTCGTTCGCCAACATCATCCACACGCACGAGGGCGGTACGCACGAAGAGGGCTTCCGCGCGGCGCTCACGAACCTGATCAACAAGTACGCGCGCGACAAGAAGCTGCTGCGTGAGAAGGACGACAACCTCACGGGTGACGACATCCGCGAGGGTCTGACGGCGATCATCTCGATCAAGCTGAGCGAGCCGCAGTTCGAGGGCCAGACGAAGACCAAGCTGGGCAACACGGAGGCGAAGACCTTCGTGCAGAAGGCCGTCTACGAGCACCTCAACGACTGGCTGGACCGCAACCCGGTCGAGGCCGCGGACATCGTCCGCAAGGGCATCCAGGCGGCCACCGCGCGCGTGGCGGCCCGCAAGGCCCGTGACCTGACGCGGCGTAAGGGCCTGCTGGAGTCGGCGTCGCTGCCGGGCAAGCTCTCCGACTGCCAGTCGAACGACCCGACCAAGTGCGAGATCTTCATCGTCGAGGGTGACTCCGCCGGCGGTTCGGCCAAGTCCGGCCGCAACCCGCAGTACCAGGCGATCCTCCCGATCCGAGGCAAGATCCTCAACGTCGAGAAGGCGCGGATCGACAAGATCCTGCAGAACCAGGAGATCCAGGCGCTGATCTCGGCCTTCGGCACGGGTGTGCACGAGGACTTCGACATCGAGAAGCTCCGTTATCACAAGATCATCCTGATGGCGGACGCCGACGTCGACGGCCAGCACATCAACACCCTGCTGCTGACCTTCCTGTTCCGCTTCATGCGGCCGCTGGTCGAGGCCGGGCACGTGTTCCTGTCCCGTCCGCCGCTGTTCAAGATCAAGTGGGGCCGGGACGACTTCGAGTACGCGTACTCGGACCGTGAGCGCGACGCCCTCATCGAGCTGGGCCGGCAGAACGGCAAGCGGATCAGGGACGACTCGATCCAGCGCTTCAAGGGTCTCGGCGAGATGAACGCCGAGGAGCTGCGCATCACCACCATGGACATCGAGCACCGGGTCCTCGGCCAGGTCACCCTCGACGACGCCGCCCAGGCCGACGACCTGTTCTCGGTCCTGATGGGCGAGGACGTCGAGGCCCGCCGCGCGTTCATCCAGCGCAACGCCAAGGACGTCCGCTTCCTCGACATCTGAGTCGGTCTCAGCTGACCGCACCAGGAAGGATCCTCACCAGCAATGGCCGACGAGAACACTCCCGTTACGCCTGAAGAAGGCGGCGACAGCACGGTCCGCATCGAGCCCGTCGGGCTCGAGACGGAGATGCAGCGCTCGTACCTCGACTACGCGATGTCCGTCATCGTGGCGCGTGCGCTGCCCGACGTCCGGGACGGCCTCAAGCCCGTCCACCGCCGCGTCCTGTACGCCATGTACGACGGCGGCTACCGGCCCGAGAAGGGCTTCTACAAGTGCGCCCGCGTCGTCGGCGACGTGATGGGCAACTACCACCCGCACGGCGACTCCTCGATCTACGACGCGCTGGTCCGTCTCGCGCAGCCGTGGTCGATGCGGATGCCGCTGGTGGACTCCAACGGCAACTTCGGATCTCCCGGCAACGACCCGGCGGCCGCCATGCGGTACACCGAGTGCAAGATGATGCCGCTGTCCATGGAGATGGTCCGCGACATCGACGAGGAGACCGTCGACTTCACGGACAACTACGACGGCCGCTCCCAGGAGCCGACCGTCCTGCCGGCCCGCTTCCCGAACCTGCTGATCAACGGCTCGGCCGGCATCGCGGTCGGCATGGCGACCAACATCCCGCCGCACAACCTGCGCGAGGTCGCGGCCGGCGCCCAGTGGTACCTGGAGAACCCGGACGCCTCCCACGAGGAGCTCCTGGACGCCCTGATCGAGCGGGTCAAGGGCCCCGACTTCCCGACCGGCGCGCTCGTCGTGGGCCGCAAGGGCATCGAGGAGGCGTACCGCACGGGCCGTGGCTCGATCACCATGCGTGCGGTCGTCGAGGTCGAGGAGATCCAGAACCGCCAGTGTCTGGTGGTCACGGAACTGCCGTACCAGACCAACCCCGACAACCTCGCGCAGAAGATCGCCGACCTGGTCAAGGACGGCAAGGTCGGCGGCATCGCGGACGTCCGCGACGAGTCCAGCTCGCGTACCGGCCAGCGTCTGGTCATCGTGCTGAAGAGGGACGCGGTCGCCAAGGTCGTCCTCAACAACCTCTACAAGCACACGGATCTGCAGTCGAACTTCAGCGCCAACATGCTGGCCCTGGTCGACGGCGTTCCGCGCACGCTCTCGCTGGACGCGTTCATCCGGCACTGGGTGACGCACCAGATCGAGGTCATCGTCCGGCGTACGAAGTTCCGGCTGCGCAAGGCCGAGGAGCGGGCGCACATCCTGCGTGGCCTGCTGAAGGCCCTGGACGCCATCGACGAGGTCATCGCGCTGATCCGGCGCAGCGACACCGTCGACATCGCGCGCACGGGCCTGATGGAGCTCCTGGAGATCGACGAGATCCAGGCCAACGCCATCCTCGAGATGCAGCTGCGCCGACTGGCCGCCCTGGAGCGCCAGAAGATCATCCAGGAGCACGACGAACTCCAGGCGAAGATCACCGAGTACAACGAGATCCTGGCCTCGCCGGTCCGCCAGCGCGGCATCGTCAGCGAGGAACTCGCGGTGATCGTCGAGAAGTACGGCGACGACCGCAAGACCATGCTGGTGCCCTACGACGGTGACATGTCCATCGAGGACCTCATCGCCGAAGAGGACATCGTCGTCACCGTCACGCGCGGCGGCTACGTCAAGCGCACCAAGGCCGACGACTACCGTGCCCAGAAGCGCGGCGGCAAGGGCGTGCGCGGCACGAAGCTCAAGGAAGACGACATCGTCGACCACTTCTTCGTGTCCACGACCCACCACTGGCTGCTGTTCTTCACCAACAAGGGCCGGGTCTACCGGGCGAAGGCGTACGAGCTTCCCGACGCCGGGCGTGACGCGCGTGGACAGCACGTCGCGAACCTGCTGGCCTTCCAGCCGGACGAGGCGATCGCCGAGATCCTCGCGATCCGTACCTACGAGGTGGCGCCGTATCTGATCCTGGCCACCAAGGGCGGTCTGGTGAAGAAGACGCCTCTGAAGGATTACGATTCGCCGCGTTCCGGAGGCGTCATCGCGATCAACCTCCGGGAGACGGAGGACGGTTCGGACGACGAACTGATCGGAGCCGAGCTCGTTTCGGCCGAGGACGATCTGCTTCTGATCAGCAAGAAAGCCCAATCGATCAGGTTCACGGCCACCGATGACGCACTGCGTCCCATGGGCCGTGCGACCTCGGGTGTCAAGGGCATGAGTTTCCGTGAGGGAGACCAGCTGCTCTCGATGAATGTTGTTCGACCCGGTACGTTCGTGTTCACTGCCACAGACGGTGGGTACGCGAAGCGGACCGCCGTCGACGAATACCGCGTCCAGGGTCGCGGCGGCCTCGGCATCAAGGCCGCCAAGATCGTGGAGGACCGTGGTTCTCTCGTCGGCGCGCTGGTGGTCGAGGAGACCGACGAGATCCTCGCCATCACACTGGGGGGCGGTGTGATTCGTACGCGAGTCAACGAGGTCAGGGAGACGGGCCGTGACACCATGGGCGTCCAACTGATCAACCTGGGCAAGCGCGATGCCGTCGTGGGTATCGCACGTAACGCCGAGGCGGGACGCGAGGCGGAGGAGGTCGAGGGCGATGACGCCGTCGACGAGACCGCCGAGGGTGCCGCGACCACCGGCACGGACGAGGGCGAGGCGCCCCCGGCCGAGTAGCACGAGGAGTGAGTCAGCGTGAGCGGAGCCACGGGCGCCGGATCGTCCGGTACGTCTACCGGTTCTCAGGCCGGTACGGACATGGACGGCGGTGGCCGTGGCTCCGCCGCGCGGGCGACAGATTCGCACACGACCCAGCTGAAAGCGATCAAGTCGCCCGCGAAGGACTCTCCCTCGCCCGACGCATCTGGATCACAGGGGGGAACTGTGACGGACACCCGAGGCCCGCAGACCCAGCAGTACGCGGCCGGCGCGGGCTCGGCTGCTCCGGGCGCACAGCCGCCGCAGCAGCCTTCGGCTGAGCCGCCGGCGCCGTCCCCGCTGCCCGGGGAGCGCGGCCCGCAGCAGGCCGCCGGGCCCTACCACCCGCCGCAGGCCTACCCGGCGCAGGCCACCGCCACCGCGGGCGCCGTACGCCGCCCGCGCACCGGCGCGCGCACCACGCCGCGCACTCGCAAGGCACGGCTGCGGGTGGCGAAGGCCGACCCGTGGTCGGTGATGAAGGTCAGCTTCCTGCTCTCCATCGCGCTCGGCATCTGCACGATCGTGGCGGCCGCGGTGCTGTGGATGGTCATGGACGCGATGGGCGTCTTCTCGACCGTCGGCGGCACCATCTCCGAGGCGACCGGCTCCAACGAGTCGAACGGCTTCGACCTGCAGTCCTTCCTGTCACTGCCGAACGTCCTGATGTTCACGACGATCATCGCGGTCATCGACGTCGTCCTCGCGACGGCGCTCGCGACCCTCGGCGCGTTCATCTACAACCTCTCCGCCGGCTTCGTCGGCGGCGTCGAGCTGACGCTCGCCGAGGACGAGTGACATTAAGTCCCATCACCGTTTCAAACCTGCGGTGACGGTCCCCCGACAACCGATTTTGGGACTGCCCGTGTCGTGCGCTAATCTTCAGGAGTCAGCGCGCGGGACACACACCGCAGAGCGCGGCGGGGCTATAGCTCAGTTGGTTAGAGCGCATCCCTGATAAGGATGAGGCCACAGGTTCAAATCCTGTTAGCCCCACCAGCACGAAGACCCCCAACCAGTGATGGTTGGGGGTTTTTGGCGTCGCGTCCGGGCTTGCCTAGGATCTGCGGATGACCTTGGAATGGGAACAGGTAATCGTTCACGCGGTGGATCCGGCGGCTCTGGGGCAGTGGTGGGCCGAGGCTCTCGGCTGGGTCGTGGTCCACGCGGATGACGACGAGTTCGAGATCCGTCCGGCGCCGGACCGCATGCCGGGGTTGGACTTCGTCCGGGTCGAGGAGAGTAAGACGGTCAAGAGCCGGCTGCATCTCGACTTCAGGCCCGATGACCAGGCCGCCGAGGTGGCTCGCCTGGAGGCCCACGGTGCGAAGCGGGTCGACATCGGTCAGGGCGAGCAGTCGTGGGTCGTCATGGCGGACCCCGAGGGCAACGAGTTCTGTGTCCTTGGCCAACGGCGCCAGTAGGAACGTCAGTAGGAACCCCTGGGCGCGCGTCCGTCGTGAGCCCTGTGACGTAGCCCTGTGCTCGGAATCCGCACAGCACGAAGACCCTCGGTCCATGGAGACCGGGGGTCTTCGTCGTGCCGTAGCGGGCGTTGTACGCAAGTTCGCCTGTACGTCGTGGAGGTGAGGGCGCGCGCGGTCAGCGCTGGAGGGGAGTCGCCGGCTCGAGGGGAGCGGTGTCGCTGCTCTCCACGCAGGAGGTGTCGGACTCCTCCGTGTCAGTGGGCGGCCGGTGGCGGCAGCTGGGGGTCTTGCCGTGGGCCTCGGCCCGGATGCGCTGCTTCATCGTGGGGGGCAGGGCCCTGGTGAAGGCCCAGGACCACAGGGATGGCGCCGGTGTCGTGGCCTCGGCGGTGCTGTTGCGGGCCGGCTCGGTCGGGGGTACGGCCGCGGCGGCCGTCTTGGTGATGAGTCCGAGCGTCGTGCACAGCGCCAGGAAGGCGGTGACGATGGCGATCCACAGCTTCATGACCTTGTTCTGGGCCATGGCCCCTCACTTTCGGGTTGGGCGATTTGCGTACTTTCCTCATGATGTGTATGGAGGCCGCGAAATCATGGACCGACGCCCATGGCGCGTCGATCTTCAGATCAACACCACTCGGATGGGTGCAAGAGGCCCGAAAAGTGGAGGAGAGTGGAGGAGGAAGCCCAAAGTCGCCGTCCGTGGAGGTGTGATCACCCTCCGATCGGAGTGGTCTCATCCGCTTCTACTGCGGTGCGGAGGACGGAAGTTGAGGGGCTGACGCAGGTCACCGATCGATATCGGTCGGTGTGTATAGTCGGGCGCCAGAGGTCCCCTACGTCAAGGAAAGACGAGGTCGCACGGTGAAGAAGCTTCTCCTGGTCGCACTGGCCGCCATCGGCGGGCTCCTCGTGTACCGCCAGATCCAGGCGGATCGCGCCGAGCAGGATCTGTGGACGGAGGCGACTGACTCCGTGCCCACGGGTTCGTGAGTACCGACATCCGGTTCTGAACAGACCCCGGCCGCCCTCGCGGTCGGGGTTTTGTGTTGCGCGAGACGCGGCCGGGCAGGATGAGCCACGTTCAGGCGACGGCGAGGGGTGACGCGTGATGGGGCGGCGTACGGTGCGATGGCGCGGCGCGTGCGCGGCCGCCGTGGGAATGGCCCTGGCCGTCCTCCTGCCGGGACAGAGCGCCCTGGCGGCGGATGCACCCAGCCCTTACGAGTTCGCCTCCGACGCCCGATCGGTCACCGGCTCCACGACCACCACGGACGCCCAGCCCCTAGACATGGGCGAGACGTACCGAAGCACCCTCCCGGCGGGCGGCAAGCTCTACTACGCCCTCGCACTCGACGCGACGTCCGACGCGTACGTCTCCGTCACCGCCGTCCCGCGCGCGGGCGCGACCGTGTCCTCCACCGGCGGCATCAGGGTGTACCTCCAGAACGCCGACAGCCGCCCGTGCTCCGTCCACAGCGCCTCCTTCGGGTTGAGCCGCAGTCCACGGCCGATCGTGGCCTGGGGGACGCGGGAGATCTCCTCCCGGCGCACCTCCTGCAAGGGCGGCGGCCCGCACTACGTGCTCGTCGAGCGCCTCGACGGGAAGGACACGTCGCCGGACGCATGGGAGCTGGAGCTGGCCCCGGTGTCGGAGCCGCGCCTTGAGCAGGCCGCCGGGACCAGCGCACCGCAGGACTGGAACTCCGAGCCCCCGCAGCCCCCGACGAGCAAGGCCCTGCCACGCCCGGGAGGCGCAGGCTTCGACGCGGCCGAGCCCCTGCGAGAGGGCGTCTGGAGCGCCGACATCCAGCCCGGGCAGACCCTCTTCTACGAAGTGCCGGTCGACTGGGGGCAGCAGCTCCACGTCACCGCAGAACTGGGCAGCACGACCCGCGGCGGCTACGTCACCGGTGCGCTCACCACGTCGCTGTACAACCCCGCGCGCGTGCCCGTCGACGACGTGGCCCTCGGCTACAACGGCACCCAGAAGACGGGCTCCCTCAACCCCTTGCCACCGGTCGAGTACACCAACCGCTTCGACGCCTCCGGTCAGCAGAACGCGATGCGCTTCGCCGGCTCGTACTACCTGGCCGTCCATCTCTCGCCACGGATGGCCGAGGAGTACGGCGACCGGGCCTTCGGAGTGACGCTGCGGGTAGGGCTCGACGGCACGACCGAGACGGCCCCCGCCTACGCGGGCGCGTCCGAGCCGCGGGGCCTCTTCGAGGTCACGGCACAGGACCGGGAGGCGGCCGCCGAGGGCGAGGGCTCCGGTGGGGGTGCGGGGGACGACCCGGTGATGAAGCTGGTGGCCGCGGCGGGGATCGGCGGCGGGACCTTGGTGCTGGTGGTGCTGGGGACGTGGACGGTGGTGGCCCGTCGGCGGGGGGCCGGGGCGGTCGGATAACGCGGGCCGCCGCTCAGACCAGGGACGAGGGCACTGCGCGACTCGAGGTGGGGCGGCTGGGGGCTGCGGTACGGGGGGGCGGGCAGGTCGACGTGCCTGGCATGAGTGGGCGTTCAGATGCGGGTCAGGCCCGAGAAACTCACGGCGTAGCCGGTCGCCGCGAGCGGCTGGGGCCCCGGTGCAGACGGGGCGGGCGGGTCGGCGTGCCCGGTGGGAGTGGGCGTTCAGATGCGGGTCAGGGCCCAGAAACCCACGGCGTAGCAGGCCAGCGCGAGAAGCAGCAGCGGGATGACCACCTTGGCCGGAGGGCCGGGGCGGCGTCGTGCCCTGCGTGCCGCTGCTCTGCCCGTGGTGCGCCGCGCACTTTCCTGCGCCGGAGGTGGAACCTGCGGGACCTGAGCGGTGTACGAAGCAGTAGAGGCATCGGCGCGCTCCAGCGCCGGAGGCGTAGGCGGCGGCCCCGGGTAGGGCGGGGCCTGTGGGCGGGGGGAGGGCAGGACATGCGTGGGGTCGTGCGGGGAGACCTGCGGGGAGACCCGCTGGGGGACAGGGGCGGGCTGGTGCTGCGCGCCCTGCTGGGGCTGTGTCGATGCCTGGGCGTCCGGCTGCTGCGTACGAGGGGAGGAGCCGGTGGCCTGAGGGGGCGGCAGAGGGAAGCTCCCGGTGTCCGACATGCCGGGCGGCTGCGCGGTGCCCGCGGGGGCGGGTCGGTACGCGGGCCGTGGCGGTTCGGTGCCCGTACGGGGATCGGGCGGTACGCCGTCGGTGGCGGGGCCCCGACGGGGATCGAGCGGCACGGAGTCGGTGCCGGGCCACATGGAGGCGGGGGCGTGGTCCGGTATGGGCGGCCCGGGCCGGAGGGAGGGCTCGGAGCTCCCCGTTACCGGCCCCGTGTTCTCCCACCCGCGCACCGCACCGGAGGACCCCGTCCGTACCCCCGGCGCCGGATTGAGCGGCCCCTCCGGGCCGAACCCCGGTGGCAGTGGCCCCAGTTGGTCGAATATCTCGATCAACTCGTCGTCGGGACCCGGCTCCGGAAGGAGCTCCGTGGCCGCAGCGAGCGCCTTGCGCGCCCCCGTAGCGGTGCGGAACCGCGCCTGTGGATCCGGCTGCACCAGAGTGGCCACGACCTGCCACAGCGGCTCGGGAATGCCCTTGGGCGCAGCCGGCGTCCCGTGCGCCGCGAAGTACTGCACGAGTGCCTTGGCGTCCGGCTTGGCGCCCTCCAGGAGATACAGCGCGACCAGGCCCACGGCGAACAGATCCGCGGGGAAGTCCGGCTCCGAGCCCATCATCTGCTCCGGCGAGATGTAACCCGGCGTCCCCACCACGAGGTTGGTCTCCGTCAGCCGCGGCTCGCCCAGCCGCATGGCGATGCCGAAGTCGGACAGCCGCAGCCGCGGCCGACCCGTACCGGTGGCCTCCAGCAGCACGTTGGCGGGCTTGACGTCCCGGTGCACGACATCCTCCGCGTGCACCGCCGCCAGCCCCGACAGGAGCTGGTCGAGCAGCGTGCACACGAACGACGGCGGCAGCGGCCCGTAGTCCCCGACGAGATGGACCAGCGAACCGCCTCCGACCAGATCCATGGTGAACAGGACCTTGTCGTCGTCGGCGGCCCAGCTGGCGGGCGCGAGCACGTGGGGGTGGTCGATCCGCAGCGCCTGTTCGCGGACGAAGCGCAGCAGCGAGTGCGCGTCGCTCTGCTGGAGCACCTTGGCGGCGACATAACGACGGCGACGGTGGTCCCAGGCACGCCAGACGGCGCCCACACCTCCGCGCCCGATCGGGTCGACGAGTTCGTACCGGCCGGCGAAGACCTCACCCATGGCTGTGCGTCGCTCCTCCCCCTTCGGTCTCCCCCCTTGCCTCCCCCGCTGCGAGCGATACGACTCCCGTCGGACCGCTCCAGGACGCGTGAGACGAGCGAGACCCCCGCACCGCCCCCGGCGAGTGACACGGCCCGAGCCCGGCCGGCGAGTGACACGCCCCCACGTGTCCCTCCCCGGATGAGCCACGGCCCCGTGCTCCGCCCGTGCGGCGCGACGCCCTCGCGCCCCGCGTCCTCCTCGGCTGTCGGCCCGGCTGCCGAACCCCCTGCGGTGACCGGGCCGCGGGGGTCAGCTCTGGTGGGACTGGTAGTGCGTGACCGCGTCGGAGGTGCGGCCCGCGCCGTAGACCCGGAGGAACTCCGCCAGTTCCGGATGGGTCGGGGCGAGGGTGTCCGCCGCGTCGATGATGTCCCCTGCGGCGGCGACCGAGCGCAGCAGCGACTGGATCTCGCGGACGACCCGCTTGACCGTCGGCGCTCCCGAACTGCTCGTCGTGGTCGTGGTGTTGCTGAGCACCGAGCCCCCCTGCGACTTCTTGATCTCGTCCATCCGCTCGGTCGCCTCGGCCGCGCTGACGCTGCCGTCCGCGACCTGCCCCGCCAGGTCCTGGAGCAGCTGCACCCGCTGGACCACGGCCGGGTTGCCGATCTTCGCCCGCTGACCGCTCATCAGCTGCGACAACATCGGTGCCGACAGTCCCAGTACCCCCGCGAGACGAGCCTGGTTGAGACCAAGATCGTCGATGAGCTTACGGAAGAGCGCCCCCAGCGGCTCCCCGTACCAGTTCCGCTGCAGTTCCCGCGCTCTTGCGGTCGCTTCCTGCTGTGCGGCGTCCATTGCGTCTCCCCATCGCTTCCCCAAATACCGCGGTTCGCTGTAGCGAACCACGTCGAGCATCTTACGGAGAGTGGTCGTCCATCGGGACCCCCAATCTTTTTGCGAGATACCGGGGGCGACCCGGTACTCTGGTCTGCGACGCCCGCCGGTATGAGTCACTTCCGGTCGGACGTCCTCCTTCCGGGGCCTTAGCTCAGTTGGTAGAGCGCTGTCTTTGCATGGCAGATGTCAGGGGTTCGACTCCCCTAGGCTCCACACCTCGGACCGGTCAGACGCCCTTCACGGCCTCTGGCCGGTTCTTGCATGCGCCGGTTTTTCACGCGCCGGACCGGTGGACACGGCGGTGTGGACGAGGAAGGCCCCCGAAGGTGACGTGAGTCACTGGGGAAGGCCACAGGAGCGTTGCAGGTATTTGCGCAAACGCGAGGGGTGCGGCGGCGTGACGACCTGTCGCTGCGGCGGTCGGTGAGGTGCCGGAGTCGGGGATTCCGCTGGTGGAGGCCTTGTGGGGATTGGTGCGAGGCCGTACTGGTAACCAGCGTGATGCTCTCCGTCAATGCGATCTGCGCGGAACTCGCACACCTGAAGAGTTGCAAACGTCATCGTGGGTGCAGAGGGCAAGCATCCGCTGTTCCACGTGAAACATCGTTGTGGGGCAGGAGACTCCCAAGTCTCCTGCCCCACAACGATGTTCGGAGCGTCGGACGATCAACGACGTTCGTCGCGGTTCGCGGACTCCTCCTCGGCCTCCTTGGCCTGCACCTCGGGATCGAGGACGGACTGGCCGCTGCCGTCCACGGAAGTCAGCCGACTCGACTCCGGGACCTCCGTCGCGGCGGGCGGCTCGACCAGCCAGTCAGGGTTGGCCTGCTTGTCCCACCACTTCCACGCGGCGTAGGCACCGCCCGCGAGCACGCCGGCGATCGCCAGAGCCTTGGCGAGACGACCGGCCCTCGCCCGGCGGTTGTGCTTGCGGGTCAGCTTCTCGATCTCCTTGGGCGAGACCTGGCCGCGCAGCGCGAGCAGCGCGGCCGCGCCACGGGACGCGGCCTCGTCCCTGACGGGCCCGGCCGCGGCCACGGCCTGCTCGATCCTCGGACGTGAATAGTCAGCGGCCTGCCGGGCAGCCTTGCGGGTGCGGACGGCGGCCTCATGGGCGGCCTGGTCGACCTTCGGCGGCACATGCGTCAAGGCCTGCTCCACGCGCGGCGCGACATGCGCGTCGTACTGGACGCGGGCCTGATCGGCCGCCTGCGACACCCTCGGCGCGAGCCGTACGCGTGCCTCGTGTGCGTAGTGCGCGGCCCTGTCCTTGGCCGTGTCGGCGTAGGGCGCCACCACTTCCGCGGCGTGCAGCACGCTGTCCTTCGCCGAACCGGTCGCGGCGCGCACGCTGTCGATGCGGGTCACGGGAATCCTCCTCCTCGGTGGCGTACGGTATTTCGACTTTCCACCCTTTTACGGATCATGCCTGTCAACGGGCTACGGGGCATGCGAGGGCGGGCATCCGGGTCACGGAAGCTGACCCCGGACCAATCACGATCAAGCGCTGCTGAAGAACCGATCGCATGCAATAGCGGATGAATACGGGGCAACGGGAGCTTGTCGTCGACAATGCCACGGATCGTCGACGAGCGCCCCTGTGCCGGGACTACTCGACCGGTTTTCTGCAACGGACACCCCCGAACAACGCCCCGAGGAGGGGGAGGACGACGGGCGCCGGATCACACGGACCGTGCGAGGATCGGGGAGTCACAGGAGACAACGGAAGGCAGATCGTGGCTGAGCAGCTCTACGCCACCCTGAAGACCAGCCAAGGCGCCATCGAGGTCCACCTCTTCCCGAACCACGCGCCGGCCACGGTCAAGAACTTCGTCGAACTCGCCAAGGGCGAGCGTGAGTGGACGAACCCCGCCACCGGCGAGAAGTCCACGGCCAAGCTCTACGACGGCACGATCTTCCACCGGGTCATCAGCGGCTTCATGATCCAGGGCGGCGACCCGCTGAGCAACGGCACCGGCGGCCCCGGCTACCAGTTCAAGGACGAGTTCCACCCCGACCTCTCCTTCGACAAGCCCTACCTGCTGGCCATGGCCAACGCCGGGCCGGGCACCAACGGCTCGCAGTTCTTCATCACCGTCGGCACCACGACATGGCTGAACCGCAAGCACACCATCTTCGGCGAGGTCACCGACGCGGCCAGCCAGAAGGTCGTCGACGCCATCGCGGACACGCAGACCAACCCGCGCACCAAGCGCCCGGTCAACGACGTGATCATCGAGTCGGTCGTCGTCGAGACCCGCGAGAGCTGACCACCGAGGTCCACGAGGCCCGCCCCGAACGGTCCGGCCCCGGCAGCACCGGCCCCGCAGGGAACCAAACGCCCCGCTCGTCCGTAAGGATGGACGGGGCGGTTTCACTGCATACGACGACTTAGGGGACCCCATGGACCAGGTGCCAGGCAGCCCGCAGGGCCCGGAGGACCAGGGCCCCCAACACGCCCAGGGCCTCCCCGGCTGCTACCGCCACCCGGACCGCGAGACCGGGATCCGCTGCACCCGCTGCGAACGCCCGATCTGCCCCGAGTGCATGGTCGACGCCTCCGTCGGCTTCCAGTGCCCCGACTGCGTCCGCGGCGGTTCCGGTACCGGCCACCGCCCCGACGCCGCGATGCCCCGCACACTCGCCGGCGGCACGATCGTGGCCGACCCCCGGCTCGTCACCAAGATCCTGGTCGGCATCAACCTCGCCGTGTTCATCGCCGTCCAGGTCTCGAGCTCGCTGCTGAGCGAATTGGTCCTGATCGGCGTCTGGCCGCCGGCCCCGTTCACGCCCACCGAGGGCGTCGCGGACGGGCAGTGGTACCGCCTGGTCACCTCGATGTTCACGCACCAGGAGTACTGGCACATCGCCTTCAACATGCTGAGCCTGTGGTGGCTCGGCGGCCCCCTGGAGGCGGCCCTCGGCCGGGCCCGCTACCTCACGCTCTATCTGGTCTCCGGACTCGTCGGCAGCGTCCTGGCCTATCTGCTCGCATCCCCGACCACGGCCACCCTCGGCGCCTCCGGCGCCATCTTCGGCCTCTTCGGCGCCACCGCCGTCCTCATGCGCCGACGCAACTACGACATGCGCCCGATCATCGCGCTCCTGGTGATCAACCTGATCTTCACCTTCGGCGGGAGCAACATCTCCTGGCAGGCCCACATCGGCGGGCTCGTCGGCGGTGTCGTCATCGGGTACGCCATGGTGGACGCCCCGCGCGAGCGACGGGCCCTGATTCAGTACGGCACCTGCGCCCTGGTCCTCGCCGTGGTCGTCGTACTGACGCTGGTGAGGACCGCGCAGCTCACCTGAGCAGGCGTTGTCCACAGTAAGTGGCGGATCTTGTGCACACTGTGCGGGAACAGCTGTGCCCCCTGTCGCTGACCAGTGTTTCCGCAGGTCAGGCAGGGGGCGAACGGGCTTTCGGATGCCGGTGTGTCAGTCACACCAGCGTCAACACCCGAGGGGTTATCCACAGATCGTCTTTCTTTTCCCCATGTGGATAACCGCTGTGGATAACTCAGCGAACAGCTCGGGGCAGAGCTACTTCCGCCGCGCTACTTCCACTGCGTGGAAACGCCGAACCCGGCCGCGATGAAGCCGAAGCCCACCACGATGTTCCAGTTGTCCAGCTTGTCGATGGGCAGCGAGCCGTCGGTCACATAGAAGACGACGATCCAGGCCAGCCCAATGACGAACAAGGCCAGCATGACGGGCGCGACCCAGGCACGGCTGTTCAGCTTGATGCTGGTCGCCTGCTTCGCCGGCGGCGGCGTGTAATCGGCCTTCTTGCGGATACGTGACTTCGGCACGAGGGTCTCTCCTGTCGATGCGCTGCGTGGCCGCGCAGGTAACTAGGTCGGGCTCGGGGGCAGCGTACAAGGGGACACTTAGTGCTCCCCCGGGCGTCCGTTAGCGTAGTGCTTCCGCGGCGCCGAAGGAGATAAGGGTACGTTGAGCAATTCTGCCGACTCCCCCGGTACGGAATCCAGTCCTGCCCGCAGGCGAGGTTTCCGGCCTGTGCGGCTGCTCACGGTGGCCGTCTTCGCTCTCGCCGGCCTCATCTTCTTCACCAGCTTCAACACGGCCAAGGGCACCAACATCCGCACGGACGCCTCACTGCTCAAGCTCTCCGACCTCATCCTGGAGCGCAGCCACAAGAACGGTCAGCTGGACGAGACCAACGGCGCCCTCCGAGGTGACGTGGAGGCCCTGGCCGAGCGCGACGACGGCAGCACCAAGGCCGAGGACGACAAGCTGGCGGCGCTGGAGAAGAAGGCCGGCACCCAGAAGCTGAAGGGCGAGGCGATCAGCGTCACGCTCAACGACGCCCCGCCGGACGCCACCGCCAAGCTCCCCGGCTATCCCGAGCCGCAGCCCGACTACCTGGTCATCCACCAGCAGGATCTCCAGGCCGTGGTGAACGCGCTGTGGCAGGGCGGCGCCCAGGGCATCAAGGTCATGGACCAGCGGCTGATCTCCACCAGCGCGGTGCGCTGCGTGGGCAACACGCTCATCCTCCAGGGCCGGGTCTACTCACCGCCGTACAAGATCACGGCGATCGGGGATCCGGAGAAGCTGCGGGCGTCGATGGCGGCGAGCAAGGCGATCCAGAACTACATGGTCTACGTCAACGTCTACGGACTCGGCTGGAAAGTCGAGGACGAAGGGGCGGTGACTCTGCCCGGCTACTCGGGCACAGTGGATCTGCACTACGCCAAGCCTGTGGAGTAGGCCTCTTCTGGAGCCGCCGGTGCGTGTCGTCGTCAGGACCGTCAGCGAACTCTGCATCACCGTGGGCGCCCTCATCGTGCTGTTCGTGGTCTATGTGCTGTTCTGGACCGGCGTGAAGGCCGACGACGTCATGGGCGACCAGATCGATCAGTTGCAGGACCAGTGGGCCAAGGGGAGCGTGCAGCCGACGGCGGGTGCCTCGGCCGGTGCGCCGGAGCCGACGGCGTACAAGAGCGGCAAGCCCTTCGCGATCATGTACATCCCGCGGCTTGGTTTCACGTGGAACAAGCCGGTGCTGGAGGGCACCGCCGTCGGCACCCTCAAGAAGGGGCTCGGGCACTACGCGCGGACCGCGCGGCTCGGGGAGAAGGGCAACTTCTCGGTGGCCGGTCACCGGCGGACGTACGGCGATCCCTTCAAGGACTTTCCGAAGCTGCGGCGCGGGGACGCGGTGGTGCTGACGGACGGAACGACCTGGTTCACGTATCGGATCGACAAAGGGCCCTACAAAACCGTGCCCACGGACGTTGAGGTGATCGATCCTGTGCCACGTAAGTCGGGGTATACGCGGTCCGGGCGCTACCTCACCCTGACCACGTGCGATCCGGAATGGGGACACAGTCACCGGCTGATCGTCTGGGCGCATCTGGACTCCACACAGCCTGTGGAGAAAGGGAAGCCGGAAGCACTGCGCCGTTAGTCTGGTGGCTGTACGGCGTGAGTCTGGTGCCGTGGTGCGACGGAAGGGACGGCATGTACGGCTGGATCTGGCGGCATCTGCCGGGGAACGCGTGGGTGAGGGCGCTGCTCTCGCTCGTGCTGGTGCTTGCTGTGGTCTACGTCCTCTTCCAATACGTCTTCCCGTGGGCCGAACCGCTGCTGCCCTTCAACGATGTGACGGTGGACAACCAGTGAGTGCGCGGATTCTCGTCGTCGACAACTACGACAGCTTCGTCTTCAACCTGGTGCAGTACCTGTACCAGCTGGGCGCCGAGTGCGAGGTGCTGCGCAACGACGAGGTGTCGACGGCGCACGCCCAGGACGGCTTCGACGGTGTGCTGCTGTCGCCGGGCCCGGGGACGCCGGAGGAGGCGGGCGTCTGCATCGAGATGGTTCGCCACTGCGCGGCGACCGGGGTGCCGGTCTTCGGGGTGTGCCTGGGGATGCAGTCGATGCAGGTGGCGTACGGCGGTGTCGTGGACCGTGCGCCGGAGCTGCTGCACGGCAAGACGTCGTTGGTCGAGCACGAGGGCAAGGGTGTCTTCGCGGGGCTGCCGACGCCCTTCACGGCGACCCGGTACCACTCGCTCGCGGCCGAGCCGGGGACCGTGCCGGCCGAGCTGGAGGTGACCGCGCGGACGCACGACGGGATCATCATGGGGCTGCGCCACCGTGAACTGCTCGTCGAAGGGGTGCAGTTCCACCCCGAGTCGGTGCTGACGGAGCACGGTCACCGGATGCTGGCCAACTGGCTGGTGGAGTGCGGTGACCAGGGTGCGGTGGCGCGTAGCGCGGGGCTGGCCCCGGTGGTGGGCAGGGCCTCGGCGTGACCGCACTGCGCCCCGAGCGCGAGTCCGGGACCTCGTACGGGGAGCAGTCGTACGGGGATGCCGGTGCGCTCGGGGAGTCCGGTGCGCTCGGGGAGTGGTACGCCAGTCAGTCCGCGGGTGGTCATTCGCGGCGGGATGAGCCTTTTGTGCCGCCGATCGACGAGGAGACGGTGGCGCTGCGGATACCGGAGCCGCCGCCGACCCGAATAGGCGAGCGCGTATCGGCCTCTGACGCCTCGTCCGCCACAGGAGCCACCGGAACCCCTTCGGGGGGTCGTGCGGCCCGTAGAAAGGCCGCCAAGCGGCGTGGTGGGCGTCATGGGGGCGGAGCGCGGCCGGCTGTCGACTCGGAGGAGTCGTCGGAGGACGGGAACTCGTCCGCGCCGCTCTCCCGGGTGGAGGCCCGGCGGCAGGCCCGGGCTCGCAAGCCCAGTGCGGGCGTGCTCGCGAGCCGGGCGATCGGTGAGGTGTTCATCACCACCGGTGTGCTGATGCTGCTCTTCGTGACCTACCAGCTGTGGTGGACGAACGTGCGGGCGCACGCGCAGGCCGGCAAGGAGGCGAGCACCCTCCAGAACGACTGGGCGAGCGGTAAGCGGGCGCCGGGTGAGTTCGCGCCGGGGCAGGGGTTCGCGCTGCTGCACATTCCCAAGCTCGACGTGGTCGTGCCGATAGCGGAGGGCGTCAGCAACAAGAAGGTGCTCGACCGGGGCATGGTCGGGCACTACTCCGAGGGCGCGTTGAAGACGGCGATGCCGAGCGCGAAGACCGGGAACTTCGGGCTCGCGGGGCATCGGAACACGCATGGCGAGCCGTTCCGGTACATCAACAGGCTCAGCAAGGGCGACGAGATCGTCGTGGAGACGCAGGACGACTACTTCGTCTACAAGATGACGTCGTCCCTGCCGGTGACATCGCCGAGTAACACGAGCGTGCTGGACGCGATCCCGAAGCAGGGCGGGTTCACCGCGGCGGGCCGCTACATCACCCTGACGACCTGTACGCCGGAGTTCACCAGCAAGTACCGGTTGATCGTCTGGGGCAAGATGGTCGAGGAACGGCCGCGCAGCAAGGGCAAGCCGGATGCGCTCGTCCAGTAAGGGCAGTTGACTTCGTCCCCCCGTGAAGGGGATTCCTACGGATCACGCCGTAGGGCTTCCTGCTTCTTCGCCGACTGCCCGCCCGGAGTGCTCCGTTGAGGTCTTACACCGGCTCCACAGGCCGACACCGCCAGCCCGGCGGCCAGGAGGCTATTGGCTGCGTTCACGTCCCGGTCGTGGGTCGTACCACAGCTGTCACACGTCCAGCTACGGACGCTGAGCGGCATTTTGTTCTGCAAGCTGCCGCAGGTAGAGCAGAGCTTGGAGGAGGGGAACCAGCGGTCGACTGCGATCACTTCGCGGCCGTACCAGTGGGCCTTGTACTCCAGCAAGCTCCTGAACTCACTCCACGCCGCATCGGAGATAGCGCGTGCGAGCCGACCGTTCTTCAACAGGTTTCGAACGGTCAGGTCCTCGATCACGATCGTTTGGTTTTCACGAACGAGCCGAGTGGTGACCTGATGGAGGTGGTCACGTCTACGATCGGCGATCTGGGCGTAGATCTTTGCGACCTTCCGACGCGCCTTCTCCCGGTTGTTACTGCCCTTGACCTTGCGGGCATGATGGCGCTGAGCCTTGGCCAGGCGGGTGCGGTCGTGCCGCTCGTGCCGGGGATTCGTGATCTTCTCCCCGGTCGACAAGGTCAGCAAGTGATCGAGCCCCGCGTCCACGCCGACCGCCGTGCCGGTGGCCGGGAGCGGCTTGATGGACGGATCTTCGCACACCAGGGACACATACCAGCGTTCGGCGCTGTCCTGGGTGACGGTCACTGTGGACGGCGCCGTGCCTTTCGGCAGGGGGCGGGACCACACGATGTCCAGCGGTTCCGGCATTTTGGCCAGGGTCAGCTTTCCGTCCCGGAACCGGAACGCGCTGGAGGTGTACTCCGCCGACTTGCGGGTCCTCTTCTTCGCCTTGAAACGCGGGTACTTGGCCCGCTTGGCGAAGAAATGGGTGAACGCGGCCTGCAGGTGTCTGAGGCACTGCTGGAGCGGGACGGAGGAGACATCGTTGAGGAACGCGAGTTCCTCGGTCTGCTTCCACGCCGTCAGCATCACCGACGTTGCGTTGTAGTTGATCCGTTCGCGCCGCAGCGCCCACGCTTCAGTGCGTGCAGCGAGCGCGAGGTTGTAGACCTTCCGCACACACCCGAACGTGCGCGACAGCTCGGCTGCCTGCGCGTCGGTCGGATAGAAGCGGTACTTGAACGCCCGCTTCACGTGAGTGGCCATAGCTCACAAACTAACATGTCGGCTTGTGAATCACTGACGGATCATCAATGGTGGACATCGAATCGCCCTGGCGGCGATTTGGCTCTACCTGCCCTGCTCCGTATTAGTACGTTTCCTCCCCGGCTCGAAGCCGGGGTATCCACGGAGGAACCCCGATGAACGTGGCTGCGACTACCGACGGCGCACCAGAGGAAACCGGCGCGCCCCCGGCGCGCCGCGGCGGCATGGGCCGGATCGCCATGGCGGTCAGTGTCTTCGGTGAACTCCTCATCACGGCGGGGCTGATCCTCGGGCTGTTCGTCGTCTACTCGTTGTGGTGGACGAACGTCATCGCCGATCGCGCGGCGGGCAAACAGGCCGACAAGGTCCGCGACAACTGGGCCCAGGACAAGGGTCCGGGTGCGCTGGACACGAAGAACGGCATCGGCTTCCTGCACGTGCCCGCCATGAAGAACGGCGAGGTCCTGGTCGAGAAGGGCACCTCGTCGAAGCAGCTCAACGACGGCGTGGCCGGCTACTACACCGATCCCGTCAAGGCGACGCTGCCGATGTCCGGCAAGGACGGCAACTTCTCGTTGGCGGCCCATCGCGACGGCCACGGCGCCAAGTTCCACAACATCGACAAGATCGACAAGGGCGACGCGATCGTCTTCGAGACGAAGGACAAGTGGTACGTCTACAAGGCGTACGCGATCCTTCCGGAGACCTCGAAGTACAACGTCAAGGTGCTGGGCGCGGTCCCCAAGGAGTCGGGGAAGAAGAAGGCCGGCAAGTACATCACCCTGACCACCTGCACGCCGGTGTACACGTCCCGGTACCGGTATGTGGTGTGGGGGGAGTTGGTGCGGGTGGAGAAGGTGGACAGCGCGCGGACGCTGCCGAAGGAACTGCGCTGACTTAGTCACCGGGACGAAAATGAAGGGCTGTCCCCCCGATGCAAACAGGGGAGACAGCCCTCGAAGACCGGTGAAGTACCTGTCAGCGGTCTTTGGCGTTGCCGTGGTTCAGCCGCAGTGAACGGCGTTCAGCGTGCGCTTCGCCCAGACGTCGTTGTGACGGGTCTGCGCGAAGATGGTGATGCAGCGGTTCGAGGCCGTCACGTCCACGGGACCCGCGTAGTACTGGTAGTAGCCGTAGCCGTAGCCGTAGCCGTAGTCGCCGTCGATCGGGGTGTCGGCGGTGCACACCTGACCGGGGGTGGAGCCGGCCACGCAGCGCCAGATCTGGACGTCGATGGCCTGGGGGTTGCTGGTGCCGTAACCGCCCGCGCTGGTGCGGACGTTGGACGCACAGTTCTCGCCGGTGGAGGAGTCGTAGTAGAGGTAGATGTTGCTGTACGTGGTGCCTCCCGATGTCTTCACCGGGTACGTGTCGATCTGTGAACCAGAGCAGCCGTAGCCGGCCGCGCTGGCAGACGGAGCCATGACGAAACCGGCCAGCAGCGCTATGGGGCGAACCGCCCAGTTCGGGCTGTGTAATTTGTGAACCACATCACTCGGAAGACAGGCTGAGGGGCTGGTCGCGCCGCCCTGAACAGGGTGCGGAGCAACCAGCCCCTCAGACGGGCCGGCCCGGAGTCAGTCCTCTGTGCGGGCTGCCGTTCCGGTCGTGCCGCCGAAGAAGGTGCCGCCGCCGTTGTTGCCGCCGTTGTTGTTGCCGCCGACGCTGACGGTGGTCAGGGTGATCGTGGTGCTTGCGGGGTCGTCGACCTCGTTGTCCGCGTCCGGGTCCTGGTCGATGACGAAGGCGGTGTCGCTCTGGTCGCTGCCGTTGGCGAACTGGATGTTGGTGAAGCCCTGGGCCTGGAGGATCTGCTTGGCCTGCTGGACCGTCCGGTTGACGACGTTCGGGACCTTGGTCTTCTGGGCCTTCTTGCCCAGGTGGATCGTCACCGTCGAGTTCTTGTCGACCGAGGAGCCGGCCGCCGGGTCGACGCTGACGACCTTGTTGACCAGGTTGTCGTCCTCGGTTTCCGCGTCTGTGACGCAGTTGCCCGTGAGGTTGCTCTCCGTCATCCGTGCCTTGGCCTCGTCGCAGGTGAGACCGCTGACGTCCGGGACCGTGGACTTCTGGATCTCGGTGGCGACGGTGAGCGTGATCTCCGTGCCCTTCTCGACTTCCTTGCCGAACACGGGGTTCTGGTCGAGGACGGAGCCCGTTTCCTCGGTGGACTCCTTCTCCTTCTTCTTGACGATGAGCCCGAAGTCGTCGCCCTCCAGCTTCGCCTTGGCGTCGTCGTACTGGTCGCCGATGACGCTGGGAACGGTGACCTTGGGGGCGCCCGTGGAGACCACCAGGTTGATGGTGGACTTCTTGTCGACCTCGGTGCCTTCCTTGGGGTCCTGGCTGCAGATGTTGCCCTTGGGCTGCTTCTCGCAGGTCTTGTTGGTGAATGCCAGCTGCAGGTCGCTGTTGGTCGCCATGGTCTCGGCGCTTTGCTTCGTCTCACCGACGAAAATCGGCACCTTGACCTTGTCGTCCGCGCTGTTGTTCCCGCTGAACGCCCACTTCCCGATCAGGATCGCGCCGATCAGGACCAGTACGGCCGCGACGACCAGGAGGATCGTGGAGGTGTTGTTCTTCTTCTGCTGGCGGCGTCGGTCGGGGCGGTCGTCGTAACCGCCGTAGCCGCCGTCGTCCGGGTTCATGGGCGGCAGCATCGACGTGGCGCCGGCGTCCGTGGAGCGCAGGGCCGTGGTCGGCTGGTCGTCCGGGTAGGCGCCGTAGCCGACCGAACCCATCGCCGCGGTGGCCGCCACCGGCTGGCCGTCCAGGCACGCCTCGATGTCGATGCGCATCTCGTCGGCGGACTGGTAGCGATAGTTGGGGTCCTTGACCAGGGCCTTGAGGACGATCGCGTCCATCTCGGGCGTGATCTCGGGGTCGAAGACCGACGGCGGCTGCGGCTCCTCGCGGACGTGCTGGTAGGCCACGGCCACCGGGGAGTCGCCCACGAAGGGCGGGCGGACCGTCAGGAGCTCGTAGAGGAGGCAGCCCGTCGAGTACAGGTCGGAACGCTGGTCGACCTGCTCGCCCTTGGCCTGCTCCGGGGAGAGGTACTGGGCCGTGCCGATGACCGCGGAGGTCTGGGTCATCGTCATGCCGGAGTCGCCCATGGCGCGGGCGATGCCGAAGTCCATGACCTTGACCTGGCCGTTGCGCGTGAGCATGACGTTGGCCGGCTTGATGTCGCGGTGGACGATGCCGTTGCGGTGGGAGTACTCCAGGGCCTGGAGGATGCCGATGGTCATCTCCAGCGTCCGCTCCGGCAGCAGCTTGCGGCCGGAGTGGAGAAGCTCGCGGAGCGTGGAGCCGTCGACGTACTCCATGACGATGTACGGGATCGAGACCCCGTCGATGTAGTCCTCGCCCGTGTCGTAGACCGCGACGATCGCGGGATGGTTGAGCGAGGCGGCCGACTGGGCCTCCCGGCGGAACCGGGCCTGGAAGGACGGGTCGCGCGCGAGGTCCGCGCGCAGCGTCTTCACCGCCACGGTGCGGCCGAGCCGGGTGTCATGCGCGAGGTAGACCTCCGCCATGCCACCACGGCCGAGCACCTGGCCCAGCTCGTACCGGCCGCCGAGGCGACGCGGCTCTTCCATAGCTACCTACCAGCCCTCTCCGTCGGTCCCGACCGGCACTGGTGTGCGGTCGGAGGCTGCCGTCCGGGCCTACCGTACCCGTCTGGCTTTGTGTGACCTGGCCAAGCCCGTCACCCGATACAGGACCGGTATCGCAACGTGCACCGATGTGAAGGGGACGTGAGCGGGGTCACTTGTTGGAGTTGATGACCGCCTCCATCACGCTCTTGGCGATGGGGGCCGCGAGGCCGCTGCCGGAGATGTTCTCGCGTACCGCGTTCTCGTCCTCGACGACCACGGCGACGGCGACCGGCTTGCTGCCGTCGGCGAGCTTGGCGTACGAGATGAACCAGGCGTACGGGTTCTTGCTGTTGTTCTCGCCGTGCTGGGCGGTGCCGGTCTTGCCGCCGACGGTGACGCCGCCGCCGATCTGGGCGGTCTTGCCGGTGCCGTCCTTGACGACCGTCTCCATCATCGACTGCAGGATCTGCGCGTTCTTCGCCGACAGCGGCTGGCTGTACTGCTCCGGGTCGGTCTTCTCGATGGCGTCGACGTTGCTGGCCTGGAGCTCGTCGACCATGTACGGCTTCATGAGCGTGCCGTCGTTGGCGACCGCGGAGGCGACCATCGCCATCTGGAGCGGGGTGGCGGCGGTGTTGAACTGGCCGATGGAGGACAGGGCGACCTGCGAGGGCTCCATGTTGTCGGAGAAGATGGAGGCGCTGGAGCGGACCGGCGTGAACTGCTCCTCGGTGAAGCCGAACTTCTTGGCCTCTTCCAGCATCTTCTCGTTCTTGAGGTCGGCGCCGATCTTGCCGAAGACGGTGTTGCAGGAATACTGCAGGGCGACCCGCATGGTGGCGTTCTTGCAGGGGATGTTGCCCTCGTTCTTCAGCTCGGTCGTGGTGCCCGTCATGACCCAGGGCAGCGGGGAGTCGGTCTTTTCGTCGGCGTCGTCGTACAGGCCGTTCTCCAGTGCGGCGGCCGCGGTGACGACCTTGAAGGTGGAGCCGGGCGGGTAGACCTCGCGCAGCGCCCGGTTGAGCATGGGGTCGTCGGGGTTGTTCTTCTTGTCGAGCTTCTTCCAGGCCGCCGCGTCGGAGTCGCCGCCGCCGGCGATCGTCCCGGGGTCGTACGAGGGGTAGGACGCCAGGGCCAGGATCTTGCCGGTGGACGGTTCGAGGGCGACGACCGCGCCCTTGCCGCGCTTGGCGAGGCCCTCGTACGCGGCCTTCTGGGCGGCGGCGTTGAGGGTGGTGACGACGTTGCCGCCCTCCTTCGCCTTGCCCGTGATCATGTCGAGGGTGTTGCGGAAGAACAGCCGGTCGTCGTTGCCGGTGAGGATGCCGTCCTCGATGTACTCCAGCTGGTTGGCGCCGTACGCCTGGGAGACGAAGCCCGTGACGGGCGCCCACATGGCGCCGTCCTTGTAGGTGCGCTTGTACTTGAAGTCGCCCGTGGTCGTCTCTTTGAATCCGGTGATGGCCTTGCCGTCGACGATGATGTTGCCGCGCGGGGTGGCGTACCGCTCGATGGCGACGCGGCGGTTGTCGGTGTCGGTCCGCAGCTCGTCGGCCTTGACGTACTGGAGCCAGTTGTCACGGATGAGCAGGGCCATGACGAGGAGGCCGCAGAAGATCGCGATCCGGCGCAGGGGCTTGTTCATGACGGGCGGACCACCTGGGTCATCTCGGCGTCGGGGCTGGGGGCGGGGGCCGGCGCGGGGCGGCGTGCGGTGTCGCTGATGCGCAGCAGGATGCCGATCAGGGCCCAGTTGGCGATGACGGACGAACCGCCGTAGGCCACGAACGGCAGCGTCATACCGGTCAGCGGGATGAGGCCCATGACGCCGCCGGCCACGACGAAGACCTGGAGCGCGAAGGCGCCGGACAGGCCGATGGCCAGCAGCTTGCCGAACGGGTCGCGGGCGGCCAGGGCGGTGCGCACACCGCGTTCCACGATCAGCCCGTAGATCAGCAGGATCGCCATGACGCCGGCGAGGCCGAGCTCTTCGCCGAACGTGGCGAGGATGAAGTCGGAGTTGGCGGCGAAGCCGATGAGGTCGGAGTTGCCCTGGCCGAGACCGGTACCGAGGGTGCCGCCGGAGCCGAAGGCCCAGAGGGCCTGCATGGACTGCTCGGTGTGGCCGCCGACGCCTTGTCGGGAGAGTGTGTACTCCTTCATCGGGTCGAGCCAGGCCTGGACGCGCTGCTGGACGTGCGGTTCGAAGCTGGCCACGCCGACCGCGCCGGCCGCGGACATCAGCAGACCGAAGACGATCCAGCTGGTCCGCTCGGTGGCGACGTACAGCATGATGACGAACATTCCGAAGAACAGCAGAGACGTACCGAGGTCGGTCTCGAAGACCAGGATGAGGATCGAGATCATCCAGACGACGATGATCGGGCCGAGGTCGCGGCCGCGGGGCAGGTACAGGCCCATGAAGCGGCGGCTGGCCAGCGCCAGGGCGTCTCTTTTGACCATGAGATAGCCGGCGAAGAACACCGCCAGGGCGATCTTCGCGAACTCACCGGGCTGGACCGTGCCGAGGCCCGGGATCTTGATCCAGATCTTGGCGCCGTAGATGTTCGCCCCGAGTCCCGGCACGAGCGGCAGGACCAGCAGGAACAGCGCGCCCGCCATGGAGATGTAGGTGTAGCGCTGCAGGACGCGATGGTCCTTCAGGAAGATGAGCACGGCCACCAACAGGGCGACGCCCAGCGCGGAGTAGAGCAGCTGGCGCGGCGCGGCCTCGACGTAGAGGGGGCTCTGCTGGAGCCGCTTGGACTGATCCAGGCGCCAGATGACGACGAGGCCGATGCCGTTGAGCAGGGTGGCCAGCGGGAGCATCAAGGGGTCGGCGTAGGGCGCGAACTTCCGCACGACAAGGTGGCCGATGCCCGCGAGCAGGCCGAGGCCCAGGCCGTAGGCCAGCAGTCCGGCCGGCAGCTCGTCGTTGATGGCCAGTCCGACGTTGGCGTAGGCGAACACCGGGATGACCACGGCGAACACCAGTAGCGCGAGCTCGGTGTTGCGTCGGCTCGGGGTGCCGATGGAGCCGATCGTGGACGTGTGCTGCGTCGAGGTGTTGGTTGTACTGCTCATCGTGTGACGGGGCCTCTCAC
The DNA here is from genome assembly GCF_040446465.1 of Streptomyces sp. RG80. Lineage (NCBI taxonomy): Bacteria > Bacillati > Actinomycetota > Actinomycetes > Kitasatosporales > Streptomycetaceae > Streptomyces > Streptomyces sp. RG80. The sequence continues at coordinate 222,150 of NZ_JBEAAJ010000004.1, forward strand.
GGCTTGCCTACTGCGTTCCGCACTGCGAGACGACCTTCTGCTCTTCCTCCGAGAGAGTGGGGCCGGGGCTGGGAGTGGGCGCGGTCGGGGTGGCGGAAGCGTTCGGGGACGGTGAGGTCGAGGTGGACGGGGTCGGTGAGGCCTTGGACGTGAGGGAGGTCTTGGTGGTTCCCGTGGTGCCTCCGGCCTCGCCCTCGCCGGTCTTGGAGTTCTTCTCGCTCTCGGTGGCCTGCTGCTCGGCGCGCTTCTGGCACGCGGAGGCCTGCACCGACAGTTCGTCGATCTTCTTCTGGGCGGTCTTGAGGTCGCCCTCGGCGATGGTGCCCTCGACGAGCTTCTGCTGGTACGGCGGCAGGTACTTGAGTTCGATCTCGGGGTGGTCCTTGGAGACCTTCGACAAGGACACCCAGGCCAGGTCCTGGCTGATGCCCCGGTACAGGGCGACATGCTCGCCGTTGGCGCCCACGTAGTACTGGGTCTGGGTCCAGCGCCAGCCGCCGTAGAGGCCGCCGCCGATGACGCCGAGGGTGAGCGCGATGTAGAGGGATCTCTTCAGCCACTTGCGGCCCTTGCGGGGCTTGACGAAGTCCTCGTCGCTGTAGTCGCCGAAGCCGTCGGTGGGGATGAAGCCGGTCACGTCGCCGGAGCCGGGCGGGCCGAACTCGCCGCCGCCCTGGCCGGGCACCTGGCGGCCGAGCCCGGAGGCACGGCCGGCCGGGGTCTGCATCAGGCCGGGGTCGTGCAGATGGTTCTGGTTCTCGGCGACCGCGCCGACCACGACCGGGGTGTCGGAGAGCTGCCCGGCGAGGGTGTCCCCGGTGTCCAGGTCCAGTACGTCGGCGACGATGACGGTGATGTTGTCGGGGCCGCCACCGCGCAGCGCGAGCTGGATCAGCTCCTGCACGGTCTCCTGCGGGCCCTGGTAGCTGGCGAGGGTGTCCTCGAGGGTCTGGTGGGAGACCACGCCGGACAGGCCGTCGGAGCAGATCAGATAGCGGTCGCCGGCGCGGACCTCACGGATGGAGAGGTCGGGCTCGACGTGCTCGCCGCTGCCCAAGGCCCGCATCAGCAGCGAGCGCTGCGGGTGCGTGGTGGCCTCCTCCTCGGTGATGCGGCCCTCGTCGACCAGGCGCTGGACCCAGGTGTGGTCCTGCGTGATCTGGGTGAGGACGCCGTCCCGGAGCAGGTACGCGCGCGAGTCGCCGACGTGGACGAGGCCGAGGCGCTGGCCGGTCCAGAGCAGGGCGGTGAGCGTGGTGCCCATGCCCTCCAGCTGGGGGTCCTCCTCGACCAGGGAGCGCAGTTGGTCGTTGGCACGCTGGACGGCGGTGCCGAGGGAGGTGAGGACGTCGGAGCCGGGCACGTCGTCGTCGAGGGCGACGATGGTGGAGATGGCCTCGGAGGAGGCGACCTCACCGGCGGCGGCGCCGCCCATGCCGTCGGCGATGGCGAGCAGGCGGGGACCGGCGTATCCGGAGTCCTCGTTGCCCTCCCGGATCATGCCTTTGTGCGATCCGGCGGCGAAGCGCAGTGACAGACTCATGCGCACCTCGCCCGTCGGCTCCGGGTACATCCGCACGGTGCCCACCCTCCGGTCGGGAGCGCGCCGGGGCCCGGGGTGGGGGCCCACGCCGCGTGCTCGCTCCGCTCGCGCCTATTCATGATGTAGCACTACTTCCGCAGCTCGATGACGGTCTTGCCGATGCGGATCGGCGCGCCCAGCGGAATCGGTGTGGGAGTCGTCAGCCGACTCCGGTCCAGGTAGGTGCCGTTGGTGGACCCGAGGTCCTCGACGATCCACTGGCCGTCCCGGTCCGGGTAGATCCTGGCGTGCCTGCTGGAGGCGTAGTCGTCGTCCAGCACGATGGTGCTGTCGTGCGCCCGGCCCAGGGTGATGGTCTGGCCCTGGAGGGCGACGGTGGTGCCGGTGAGGGTGCCCTCGCTGACGACCAGCTTGCTGGGGGCGTTACGGCCTCGGCGGCCGCCGGCGGACTGCTGGCGCTGCTGCGGAGGCGCCTGCTGCTGCCGCTGGGCCTGTTGCGGCCGCGCGGCCTCTCGCCTGGACCCGCGCTGGGTGACGCGCGTACCGAACAGGTCGCTGCGGATGACCTGCACGGCCACGATCACGAACAGCCACAGTACGGCCAGGAAACCCAGCCGCATGACCGTGAGGGTCAGCTCTGACATTGCCCCCGCTTCACCCTTCGGCTTGCCGGTAAATGATGGTGCTGCTGCCCACGACGATCCGCGAGCCGTCGCGGAGCGTAGCGCGGGTGGTGTGCTGTCCGTCCACCACGATGCCGTTGGTGGAACCGAGATCCTGGACGGTCGAGGGCGTTCCGGTCCGGATCTCGCAGTGCCGGCGGGAGACGCCGGGGTCGTCGATCCGCACGTCGGCCTCGGTGCTGCGGCCCAGCACGAGCGTGGCGCGGGAGATCTGATGGCGGGTGCCGTTGATCTCGATCCAGTGGCGGGTGCGTCCGCCGGTCGCCGCCGCGGGAGCGGGTGCGGCCGGGGGCCGCTGACCGCTCGCGGGCTGCGGGTATCCGTAACCGCCGGGGCGGCCGCCGGGCGGCGGCGCGGCGGGCATGGGCGGGGCGCCCGGGGCTCCGGCGGGGGCCGCGGCCGGCGGGTAACCGCCGGGGGCCGCCGGCCGGCCGGCCGGGGCGGCGGGCGCGGAGGCCTGCTGGTTGGTGGAGGAGGCGAGCGTGCGGCTGCGTACCCGGTACAGGCCGGTGTCGAGGTCGTCGGCCTTCTCCAGATGGACCTTGATGGGGCCCATGAAGGTGTAGCGCTGCTGCTTGGCGTAGTCGCGCACCATGCCGGCGAGCTCGTCGCCGAGCTGTCCGGAGTACGGGCTCAGGCGCTCGAAGTCCGGTGTGCTCAACTCCACGATGAAGTCGTTGGGGACGACCGTGCGGTCGCGGTTCCAGATGGTCGCGTTGTTGTCGCACTCGCGCTGGAGCGCTCCCGCGATCTCCACGGGCTGTACCTCGGACTTGAACACCTTGGCGAAGGTGCCGTTGACCAGACCTTCGAGGCGCTGCTCGAACTTCTTCAGGACTCCCATGGGGCACCTCCTCCGTAGCTGCTGCCGTCCTGCACCCCGCAGAGCGGGTACTGCCTTACCTGGTACTGCTTACTGATCGTATCCACGCGCCGGTCAATCGGCTGGTTCCCCCTGTCGGCCCCGTCGATGGGTGTCGACGCCTGACGAAGTTCCCTGTGGAGCTCCTCTTCGAACTCTTCCGGCCGACTCCTCCTGTCAAGGATCGTAGAGGCGGCCGCAGACAAGTGTCCCGCACCTGACTGTGGACCCCGACCGGCTCCTGGGGAGACGGGCGGTACCGGTACGAGGTTGATACGTGAACAGACAGACGTTGATACGTAGCCGGAGGGCGGCCGGCTCGGTGCGGGATGTCTACGGCCCTGGTGGGCGGCTGTTCCTGCGGCTGCCCTCGGATAAGGGATGTGAACCCACCCCTGCCCGCGTGCTAATGTTCTGCATGTCGGAAGGCGCCAGCCCCTAGGGGAAAAGGGCCCGAGGACACACTCAATGCGCGGGTGGCGGAATAGGCAGACGCGCTGGATTCAGGTTCCAGTGCCCGCAAGGGCGTGGGGGTTCAACTCCCCCCTCGCGCACAGCTGAAAGCCCCGCAGGTCTCAGACCTGCGGGGCTTTTGCGTTGCCCCTCGGAGCCGCCCGTTGTGTGCCGCCCGCTGTGCGCTGTCCGCCGTGAGGACAATCACACGGCGCGGGCCACCGGTGGCCTTACGCGGCCAGGCGCTCGGCGAGGCCCTTCGCCTTGGTCTCCGCGTCCTGGTGGGCACGCGCGCGTGAGGCCTCGTACAGGGGGATCAGTTCGGTCATCGCCGGGTTCTGCGGGGCCATGGTCAGCTCCGGGACGATGAAGTCGACGTCCAGGGCGAGGGCGTCGCCGAGGGCCGCCTGCAGGTAGTTCTGCACGTACTCGAAGCCCTCGCGCGGGGTGCCCGGCGCGTAGGAGCCGCCGCGGCTGGCGACGACGGTGACCGGCTTGCCGGTGATCTTCGAGTCCTCGGTCAGGAAGGTGCGGCCCACGAGCATCACGCTGTCCAGCCAGGCCTTGAGCGTCGAGGGGATCGCGAAGTTGTACATGGGGGCGCCGATCAGTACGGCGTCCGCCTGCTCCAGCTCCTCGATCAGCTGCACGCGCGCGTGGAACGCGGCCGCCTGCTCGGGGGTGTGCGTGGCCGGATCGGAGAAGCCGGCGGTGTGGGCGTCGGCGGTGATGTGCGGCACGGGGTCCGTGGCGAGGTCGCGGTAGATCACCGTGCCCTCCGGGTGCTGCTCCTCCCAGGCCTTGCGGAAGGCGTCCGTGACGGAGCGGGAGGCGGAGGCGCCGTGGGGGAACACGGAGGAGTCGATGTGCAGAAGGCTGGCCATGGGGATCTCCTGAGGAGCGGTGCGTTGCTAATAGTTCGTACTCGACTATTGATAACACAGGGACTTACTTTTTTTCATCCCCATACAGGACCGCAGTACCCTGAAGGGCATGACGGTCGAGGAGAGTCACGGCACCGAGGCGTGCAAGCGGGTGGACGGCGGGATCACCCGGGTGTTCCAGCTGCTGGGAAAGCGCTGGACCGGGCCGATCGTGGCCGTGCTGACCCCGGGGCCGGCGTACTTCGTCGACCTGCGCCGGGCGATCCCCGGCATCAGCGAACGGATGCTCTCCGACCGGCTCACCGAGCTCGCCGCCGCGGGACTCGTGCTGCGCGAGGTCGATGAAGGGCCCCCGCTGCGGGTGTCCTACCGGCTGACGGAGGCGGGGGCGGCGCTGGAGCCGGCGTTCGCGGAGCTGAAGGAGTGGGCGACGCGGTATCTGCCGGAGGGCGCCGGGGGCGGGTGCTGAAGCCTGCCGCGGGGCGGGGTTGAGGCTTGTCCCGGGGAAGGGTGCAGGGCTGCGACGGGGAGGAGTTCAGGCCTGCGGCGGCAAGGAGTTCAGGCCTGCGGTGGGGCGGGGGCGAGTCGGTCCGACGAGGGGCGGTTGCTGTGAGAACCGTCGTGAGACGGGTTTTCCACAGCCGTGGACTTGTCCACAGGGCCTGACGCCTTTCGGCCACCGGCTGTACGGTCTGCACGAGTTGATGTTCGGGCGCGTGCGTGTTCGGGGGAGGCGGTCGATATGACCGAGGTCGGTGCGGAAGTCTCCGCGAAGGTCGCTGTGGGCGGGACAGACAGGCTGCCGCGGACGCGGGGCTTCGCCGAGTGGCCGGTGCAGGGGTCGCCCAAGCAGGAGGGCAAGGCGCTGCGGGAGCGGGTCCCGCGCGGTACGCACGCCGCGCTCGACCTGGACGGCTCGCGGCCCGACGCGGTGAGCGCGGTCGAGGAGTCCAGCCGCGGCCGTATCCCCGAACTCACCCCGCTGCGCGTCGGGCGCATGGCGGCCACGCCCTTCGCGTTCCTGCGAGGCTCCGCGGGCCTCATGGCGTACGACCTGGCGCGCACCCCCATGACCCGGATCCGTGCCCAGATCTGCGGCGACGCGCACGCGGCCAACTTCGGCCTGTACGCGGACGCGCGCGGCGACCTGGTCATCGATCTCAACGACTTCGACGAGACCGTGCAGGGCCCCTGGGAGTGGGACCTCAAGCGGCTCGCTGCCTCGCTGGTGCTCGCCGGCCGGGAGGCGGGCGCGGACGAGGACACCTGCCGCGGCGCGGCGCACGGCGCGGTGGGCGCCTACCGCCGCACCATGCGGCTGCTGGCCAGGCTGCCGGTGCTGGACGCGTGGAACGCGATCGCGGACGAGGAACTGGTCTCCCACACCGACGCCCACGATCTCGTCGGCACCCTGCGGCGGGTCTCGGAGAAGGCGCGGGCCAACACCAGCGGCCGGTTCGCGGCGAAGTCGACGGAACTCACCGAGGACGGCGGGCGCCGTTTCGTCGACGCCCCGCCGGTGCTGCGACGCGTGCCCGACGCGGAGGCCGCGGCGGTGGCCGGGGCCCTGGAGGAGTACCTGGAGTCCCTCTCCGAGGACCGTCTCCCGCTGCTGTCCCGGCACGCGGTGCACGACGTGGCGTTCCGGGTCGTCGGCACGGGCAGCGTCGGTACGCGGTCCTACGTCGTGCTGCTCCTGGACCACCGCGGTGAGCCGCTGGTCCTCCAGGTCAAGGAGGCCCGCCCATCGGTGCTGCTGCCGCACCTGGTGACCGCCGGGTTCGAGGCGCCGGCCGTCGAGCACGAGGGTCGCCGGGTCGTGCTCGGGCAGAAGCGGATGCAGGTCGTCAGCGACATCCTGCTGGGCTGGACGTCGGTCGAGGGCCGGCCCTTCCAGGTACGGCAGTTCCGCAACCGCAAGGGCAGTGTCGACCCCGCCGCCCTCGCCGCCGACCAGATAGACGACTACGGCCGGATGACGGGGGCGCTGCTGGCCCGCGCCCACTCGCACAGCGCCGACCCGCGTCTGGTCGCCGGGTACTGCGGCAAGAGCGAGGAACTGGACGAGGCGATGGCCACGTTCGCCGTCTCCTACGCCGACCGCACGGAGGCGGACCACGCGGAGCTGGTGGCGGCGGTGCGGTCGGGGAAGGTCGCCGGGGAGATGGGCGTGTGAGGGGTCTGTCGCCGGTGGCGGAGGCGTGTTCTTCGGGCTGCGTCCGGTGAAGTACGTCGATCTCGGCGAGCAGGACGGCGACGCCGGGATCATCGACCCTCGGCCCTACCTCGCGAAGCTGCCCGAGCTGGCAGAGCTGCTCCCGCCCGGCGCTCGTGCCTTCGCCACCGATCCGGGGCACTACGACTTCCACGGCAGGCGGTGCGTGAAGGACCTCAAGCCGCGGCGGATACGCAGGATCGGGGACGAGGAGCTCGAGATCCGCTTCGGGCACAACTGCTGGAAGCACGACGAGGACCTGGTCGTCCGGTACGAGGGTGTCTCGCGGTTCCAGGTGGACGTCCTGGACGTGTGCGACGTGGCCGCGCTCGGGGACGTGGTCCTCGACGAGGTGCTCCCGCACGAGGCCGGCTGTACCCATGAGGTCGTCTGCCGGCCGGGGACGCTGGTTGTCGCGTGCCGGGATCTCGTCGCGCGGTGGGTGTCGGCGGGTTGCCCGGATGACTGTGCGGGGTGACCTACGCCGTGTTCGAGGGGGCGGGGCGGCCGTGGCCTAGGCTGGTCGGGTGACGACCCCGGAAGCTGAGCAGGGGGGTGTCGCCGGTGAGACGCCGGCGGTGCCCGAGGACGGTGCGCCCCGGCCCGAGGAGCGGCTGGAGCAAGCCGTGCGCGCCGCCGAGCAGGCGCTGATCGAGTACGAGATCGCGGTGGAGACCTTCCGGATCGAGGTCGAGAACTTCTCCCGGCTGCACCACCAGAAGCTCGGCCCGATGTACACCCGGCTCGACGAACTGGACGCCCAGATCGCCGAGGTCAGGGCCGTGCGCACCGGCGATCCCGAGGACCGGCGGAAGGCCGACGAGGCCCGTGCGCGGGTGATGCCGATGCCGGACGTGGAGGAGCTGTTCCACGGCTGGATGGACGGTGACGGGCTGTTCCCGGAGGCCGCGGCGATGCTCACGGACCAGCCGGTGCGGCCCCCGCAGCGGGTGCGGCCCAGCGACGAGGCCCGCAAGCTCTACCGCGAGCTGGCCCGCAAGGCCCACCCCGACCTGGCGCAGGACGAGACCGAGCGGGCCCGGCGCGAGGAGTTCATCACCCGGGTCAACGCCGCCTACGGCCGGGGCGACGAGCCGCTGCTGCGGGAGCTGGCCGAGGAGTGGGCCGCCGGGCCGAAGCCGCCGGAGCAGGGGCCGACGCCGAGCGAGGAGCTCTACGCCCGCCTCGAGTGGCTCGCCCGGCGCAAGGAGCTGCTGAGCGTGGTCGCGCGGGAGCTGGAGGAGAGCGCGATCGGGTCGATGCTCCGGCTGGCCCCGGACGACCCCGACCGGCTCCTGGAGGAGATCGCCGAGCAACTGCTGACGCAGGTCACGGAGCGGGAGCGGGAGCTGGCGGAGCTGCTCGAGCAGTAGGGCGGGGACGGTTCGCCGTGCGGGTGCCGCCCTGGTCGTCCCGTGGCGCCCGGGCCCGTGTACCGCTCAGGTAGCCTCGGGCCATGAGTTTCGGAGCTGCCTTGCCCTCGGTCGACGTCGCCGGTGTCCCGGCCGACGGCCTCGTTGTGGACGTTCGAGAGCCCGACGAGTGGGCCGCGGGGCATGTCGAGGGGGCGCTGCACGTGCCCATGAGTGACTTCGTGTCCCGGTTCGGTGAGGTGACCGAGGCGGTGGCGGACGGGCGCCGGGCCTATGTGATGTGCCGCGTCGGCGGTCGCTCCGCCCAGGTCACCCAGTACCTGGTCCAGCAGGGCATCGACGCGGTCAACATCGACGGCGGCATGCTGGCCTGGGACGGCGCCGGCCGTCCGATGGTGACGGACAACGGTTCGCCGGCGTTCGTCCTCTAGGGCCGGCAGCCCTCTAGGGCACGTACCGGGGTGTCAGGCCAGGGGGTGGGCTGCCAGCAGGTCGCCCAGGGCCTCCTCGTGGGCCGGTGCGGGGCCGAGCGACAGTTCCAGGTGCTTGGCCCAGGCGTGGTACCGGTGCAGCGGGTAGTCGACGTCGGCGCCGAACCCGCCGTGCAGATGCTGTGCCGTCTGCACGATCCGCCGTACCCCCTCCGAGGCCCAGATCTTCGCGACGGCGACCTCACCGGAGACGGGCAGCGCGCCCTGGGTGCCGGAGCCGGTCCGCCAGGCCGCCTGCCACAGGGTGGCCTCCATCGCCTTCAGGTCGATGTAGCGGTCGGCGGCCTGCACGGCGACCGCCTGGAAGGTGGCGACCGGGAAGCCGAACTGCTCCCGTTTGCTGGTGTATTCGCTGGTCATCCGCAGGACCTGGCGGCCGAGGCCGAGTGCCTGGGCGCATGTCCCGACGGTCAGCAGATGCCGCAGCCACTCCCACGCCCCCTCCGCGTCGAGAACGTCCCGGGCCGCGACGCGCGCCGACTCCAGGCGCAGTTCGCCGAGCCGTTCGCCCGAGGTGGAGAGCTGCTCGGCGAGGGTGACCCCTTCGCCGGCCGGTGCGACCAAGGCGAGGACCGTGCCTCCGGCCGCCGTGTGCGCGGGTACGACGACGAAGTCCGCGTCGTACGCCCACGGCACCGCCGTCTGTACCCCGTCCAGGACCCAGTCCGTGCCCTCCTGCCGTGCGGTCACGGCGAGTTCGGCGGGGTCGTGGCCGGTGCGGCCGCTCGCGGCTACGGTCAGCACGACCTCGCCGCGGCCCGCCCGGGCGAGCAGGGCAGACCTCGACTCCTCGGTGCCGTAGGCCTGTACGAGCGCCGCGGCCGCGCTGCTCTCCAGCAGCGGCACCCGGGCCAGCACCTTCCCCGCCTCGGCCAGCACCAGACACAGCGCGACCGCGTCCAGACCGGCCCCGCCGTACTCCTCGGCCAGCAGCAGGCTGAGCAGGTCCGCGTCGGCGAGCCTGCTCCACAGCTCACGGTCGAAGTGGTCGGCGACGGCGCCCGTGGCCAGCGCGGGGCTGGGCACCGCGTCCGGCGCGACCCCGGCGAACACGCCCCGCGCCGCCTCGGCCGCCGCCTGCTGCTCCTCGGTGAAGGTGAAGTCCACGATCCCTGTCCTCCCGACGCGTCAGCCGATCGGCGGGGCAGCCGATCTGACGGACCGTCAAGATAGAACAGGTTCTAGTAGAAGGGAACGGCGCGGATCGCCCCGGACCGGACCGTGAGGCCGGATTCGGGCGCGCGGCTATCTGTCGAAATCCAGTTCCACCGTCTCCGTCGCCGGGTGGGACTGGCAGGCCAGGACGTATCCCGCCTCCGTCTCCTCCGGTTCCAGCGCGAAGTTGCGGTCCATGCGGACCTCGCCGGAGACGAGGAAGGCACGGCAGGTGCCGCACACGCCGCCCTTGCAGGCGTAGGGGGCGTCGGGGCGGTTGCGCAGGACCGTGTCGAGGAGGGACTCGCCGTCCTGGACGGGCCAGGTGCCGCCGCGGCCGTCGAGACGGGCGGTGACCGTGCTGTGCGCGGGCGCCGGGGTTCTGGGCGTGGTGGGCGCTCCCTCGGCCACGTGGAAGATCTCCTCGTGGATGCGGGCGCGGGGGACGCCGAGCTCCCGCAGGGTTCGTTCCGCGCCCTGCACCAGTCCGAACGGGCCGCACAGGAACCAGCCCGCCACGTCCGCCACCGGCAGCAGCGCCGGCAGCAGTCCGGTCAGCCGCTCGCGATCGAGCCGCCCGGACGGCAGGCCCGCCTGCTGCTCCTCCCGGGACAGCACCGTCACCAGCTGGAGGCGCTCGGGGTAGCGGTCCTTCAGGTCGGCGACCTCGTCCAGGAACATCGTCGAGGCGGCCGTACGGTCGCTGCGGATCAGGCAGAAACGGGCCTCGGGCTCGCGCGCCAGCAGCGTCGAGACGATCGAGAGCACCGGGGTGATGCCGCTGCCGCCGACGATCGCCGCGTACAGACCGGGCGCGGGCGTCAGCGTGAAACGGCCGGCCGGGGTCATCACCTCCAGCTCGTCGCCGACGGCGATCTCCTTGAGCGCGTACGTCGAGAAGGCGCCGCCCTCGACCAGCCGTACGCCGACCCGCAGTCGGCTCGGTGCCGTGCCGTCCGGTGCCGGGGAGCAGATCGAGTACGTGCGCCGGATCTCCTCGCCGTCGGTCGTGCGGCGCAGGGCCAGATGCTGGCCGGGGGCGTGGCGGTACGCCTCGCGGTGTTCGGGCGGCACGGCGAAGGTGAGGGCGACGGAGTCGTCGGTGAGCCGGTCGACCGCCGCCACCGGGAGCGCGTGGAAGCGGGCCATCACAACTCCTTGAAGTGGTCGAACGGTTCACGGCAGTCGAGACAGCGCCGCAGTGCCTTGCAGGCCGTGGAGGAGAACCGGCTGAGCAGCTCGGTGTCGGCGGACCCGCAGTGCGGGCAGCGGACGGGATCGAGTGTCCGGGTCGGACCCAGCGTCACGGCCACGGGGCCGGCGGCCCGCTGTGTGCGAGGGGGTGCGATGCCGAACTCCCGCAGCTTGCGGCGGCCTTCGGCCGAGATGTCGTCCGTCGACCAGGCGGGGGCCAGCACCGTGCGGACGGTGACCTCGCGGACGCCGTGCGCGTGCAGCACCCGCTCGATGTCCACGGACATCGCCTCGATCGCCGGGCAGCCGGTGTACGTCGGGGTCAGTTCGACCTCGGCCGAGGTAGCGGCGGTGCCCTCGCCGCGGACGTGCACCGCGCGGACGACGCCCAGTTCCCGCAGGGTGAGCACGGGCAGTTCGGGGTCGGGCACGGAGCCCGCCACTTCGAGGAGTTCCGCCTCCAGCGAGGTCAGGGTCACCATGACGCCCCCGGGTGGCTGCGGTGCAGGTGCTGCATCTCCGCGAGCATCCGTCCGAAGGACTCGGTGTGCAGGCCCTGGCGGCCCGCGCCGGCCGTCCACGCGCCCGTGCGTGGTCCCTCGGGGACGGTCAGGCCGGCGCGGCCCAGGATGTCCGTCACCGATGCCAGCCAAGCTGCCTCCAGTGCCGTCAGGTCGACGTCGACGCCCTCCACGGGCTGGAACATCTCGCCGGTGAACCGCCACAGCGCAGCGCAGGCCGCCCGCATCCGCTCCCGGCTGAGGTCCGTGCCGTCACCGAGGCGCAGGGTCCACTGCTCGGCGTGGTCGCGGTGGTAGGCGACCTCCTTGACGGCCTTCGCGGCGAGGGGCGCGAACGGGCCCTCTCCCGCGGCCAGTTCGGTGTGGAGCAGGTGCTGGTAGGTGGAGAAGTACAGCTGGCGGGCGATGGTGTGGGCGAAGTCGCCGTTCGGCTGCTCCACCAGCTGGAGGTTGCGGAAGGCGCGCTCCTCGCGCAGATAGGCCAGTTCGTCCTCGTCGCCGGCCATCGACAGCAGGATGCGCGCCTGGCCGAGGAGGTCCAGCGCGATGTTGGCGAGGGCCACCTCCTCCTCCAGCACGGGCGCGTGGCCGGCCCATTCGCCGAGGCGGTGGGAGAGCACCAGGGCGTCGTCGCCGAGGGCCAGGGCGGCGGCGTGCGTGGTGAGGTCGACGGTCACAGGTGCTTCACCCCGTCCGGGATCTCGTAGAACGTGGGGTGGCGGTAGGGCTTGTCGGCGGAGGGCTCGAAGAACGGGTCCTTCTCGTCCGGGGAGGACGCCGTGATCGCGGCGGACGGGACGACCCAGATCGAGACGCCCTCGCCGCGGCGGGTGTACAGGTCGCGGGCGTTGCGCAGGGCGAGCTCCGCGTCCGGCGCGTGCAGGCTGCCGGCGTGGGTGTGCGAGAGGCCGCGGCGGGAGCGTACGAAGACCTCCCACAGAGGCCAGTCGGTGTTCGTCATGCGCGCGTGGCTCCCGTCTCGGTGTGCTTGCCGCTGTGCTTGGAGGCGTAGGCCGCGGCGGCCTCGCGGACCCAGGCGCCCTCGTCGTGGGCGCGCCTGCGCTGGGTGATCCGCTGTTCGTTGCAGGGGCCGTTGCCCTTGAGGACGTCCCAGAACTCCGTCCAGTCGATCGCCCCGAAGTCGTGCTGACCCCGTTCCTCGTTCCACTTCAGGTCCGGGTCGGGGAGGGTGAGGCCCAGGGACTCGGCCTGGGGGACGCAGATGTCGACGAAGCGCTGGCGCAGCTCGTCGTTGGAGTGCCGCTTGATCTTCCAGGCCATCGACTGCGCGGAGTGGGACGACTCGTCGTCGGGCGGGCCGAACATCATCAGGGAGGGCCACCACCAGCGGTCCACCGCGTCCTGCGCCATCGCGTGCTGCTCGGGCGTGCCCTTGCTGAGGGCCAGCAGCAGTTCGTAGCCCTGGCGCTGGTGGAAGGACTCCTCCTTGCAGATCCGGACCATCGCGCGCGCGTACGGGCCGTAGGAGCAGCGGCACAGGGGGACCTGGTTGGTGATCGCGGCGCCGTCCACGAGCCAGCCGATCGCGCCGACGTCCGCCCAGGTCAGGGTGGGGTAGTTGAAGATCGAGGAGTACTTCTGGCGGCCGGAGTGGAGCTTGTCGAGCAGTTCGTCGCGGCTGGTGCCGAGGGTCTCGGCGGCGCTGTAGAGGTACAGGCCGTGGCCGGCCTCGTCCTGGACCTTGGCCATCAGGATGGCCTTGCGGCGCAGGCTCGGCGCGCGCGTGATCCAGTTCGCCTCCGGCTGCATGCCGATGATCTCGGAGTGGGCGTGCTGGGCGATCTGGCGGACCAGGGTCGCGCGGTAGGCGTCCGGCATCCAGTCGCGCGGTTCGATGCGCTCGTCGGCGGCCACGGCGGCGTCGAAGGCGCGCTCGTACCTGTCCTGGCCGACGGCGTCCTTCCTGTCGTACGCCTGTGCTGCTGTTGCCATGTGGCCCCCTCGACCCTGTGCGCTGTCCGGTGCTGTCCGGAGCGGGCTCCCGACCGATCGTTCGGTTCGTCGATTCCATGGTGTGCCGGGCGCCGTAAGGTGTCAACCGCTGTGGATAACCTGCCGACGGGGTGTGCGGTCGGGAGGGCCTGAGTACCGTTCCCGTGCGAGCGCCGAGAGCGGGGCGTGCGGGCGGTGGGAGCCCCGCGCCGGAAACGCGGGCGGGACACGGACGGAACATCGGGAAACGGGGCGGAATGGACGCGCACGGCACAGGCTCGGACGCCCGGCACGGGCCGGCCGACGAGCCGAGGGCGCCGCAGGACGGCGCCGGGTCGCGGGCCGCCCCGCCCGGCGCCGACGCGTCGTCCGACGTGATCCCGCCGTCGTACGAGCGCCTGTCGACGCTGCCTCCACCGCAGCCGCCACCCAACCCCGGCGCCGAACCCCGCGCCGGTGTGGCCGCCCTCACCCTGCGCTATCAGATCGGTGCCGCGCTCGCGCTCGCGATCGTGGCGGTCACCGTCTGCGTGCATCTCGGGATGACCTTCCTGCACGTCGCGCCGGCGAACGCGGTCACCAAGCAGCACGGCAGGGCGATCGACGCCTGGATCTACCCGGAGTTCGAGCAGAACTGGAAGCTGTTCGCGCCGAACCCCCTCCAGCAGAACATCGCGGTCCAGGTGCGCGCCCAGGTCCTCCACGCGAACGGCACGGTGCGCACCACCGGCTGGTACGACCTGTCCGCCGAGGACGGCCGGGCCATCGACGGCAATCTGCTGCCCAGCCACACCCAGCAGAACGAGCTGCGCCGCGCGTGGGACTTCTTCGGCGCCACGCACGGCGCCGACAACCGCCCTGTCGGGCTGCGCGGCGCCCTGTCCGAGTCGTATCTGCGGCGCATCGTGGTGATGCGCCTGGACCGGGACGGCGCGGCCGGGACCGACGGAAGCATCGAGCGGGTGCAGGTGCGCTCCCGCACCACCAATGTGCGACCGCCGAAGTGGAGCCAGGAGCAGGTCTCCGACCAGCCGGTCTACCGTGAGCTGCCCTGGTGGTCGGTCACGCCGGCCGACCTGCCGGGAGGTGACCGGTGAACCGCTTCACCCTGTCGCTCTCGACCGGCATCGCCCGCGTCACCGGGTCGGCGCTCGGCCCGTACCAGAGCGCCGTGGTCAGGATCGGCTTCAGCGCGACCTGGCTGCTGTTCCTGCTGCGCGAGCTGCCGCACCGCCACGAGTTGTACGGCCCCGACGGCCCGTGGAGCTGGGACCTCGCCGAGCAGCTGATCGCGGGCAACGGCGCCTTCACGGCGCTGATGTGGACGGACGGCCGGATCTGGTTCGAGATCGTCTACGGCCTCGCCGTGCTGTCGAGCCTCCTGCTGCTGCTGGGCTGGCGGACGCGCACCATGTCGGTGCTCTTCATGGTCGGCGTGCTCTCGCTCCAGAACCGTTCCATCTTCATGGGCGACGGTGGCGACAACGTCCTGCACCTGATGTGCGTCTACCTCGTCTTCACGCGCTGCGGCCAGGTCTGGTCGCTGGACGCCCGCAGACAGCGGCGCGAGCGGGCGGCACGCGCGCGTGGGGAGCGGGTCGTGGACCGGGTCGGGCCGGTCCTGTGGATCGTGCTCGGGTCGGCGCTGGTCGCGGTGACCGGGGCGGGCCGGCTGCTGGAGGGCGATCCGTTCGTCCCCGCGCTGCTGTGGGGCGTGTGGCTGTGCCTCGGTGTGCGGTGGGCGGTGGGGCGGCTGGCGCGGACGGACCAGCCGCGGATCCTGCTCGACGTGATCACCGACATCGTGCACAACGGCGCCCTTCTGGTGATCATGGCCGAGGCCTGTCTGATCTACGCGACGGCCGGCTGGTACAAGATCCAGGGCTCGCGCTGGCAGGACGGCACCGCCGTCTACTACCCCCTGCACCTGGACTACTTCTCGCCGTGGCCCGCGCTCGCCGACGTGCTCTCCTCCAGCGCCACCATGGTGCTGCTCGTGACCTACGGGACGGTGCTGGTCCAGGTCGCCTTCCCGTTCACCCTGTTCAACCGGCGGGTCAAGAACGTCCTGCTGGCGGCCATGATGACCGAGCACGCGGTGATCGCGGTCGTCCTCGGACTGCCGTTCTTCTCGCTGGCGATGATCGCCGCCGACGCGGTCTTCCTGCCGACGCCGTTCCTGCGCCGCCTCGGCGAACGGGCGGCACGCGTGCGTGAACGCATTCGGGCGGGGCGGGGCAAGGGCGGTACGCCGGTGCCGGAGCCGTGCGCGCCGGGGAGCGCCGAGGGCACGCACGTAGGCTTCACGGCATGACCGACCCCGCCGGACCGTGGCACAGGCTCGCCGACTTCTCCGTGCTGCTCGACGGCTTCCACGCCCTCAAGCACGCGGTGCGCTTCGGAGCCGAGATCCCGGTCGCGGTCACCACCGACCGGGCCGCCACCCTCGCCCTCGCCGCCGAGCTCGCCCCCGACGTGACCGGGGCGCTGGACGCGCTGCTGACCGAGGTCCCGGAGTCGACGTACGCCTCGCTCGTGCCGCGCCCGCATCCGACCGCGGTCGCCGCCCTGGCCGTACGGCCCTCCCGCGCGGCGCATCTGGAGCGGCTGGCGCGGCTGCCGCGCACCGCCCCGGTGGTCGTCCTCGACCAGCCGCGCAACCTCGGCAACGCCGGCGCCGTGATCCGGCTGGCGGCGGGCTTCGGGGCGACCGGCGTGGTCACCACCGGGACGCTCGACCCCTGGCATCCCACGGTCGTCCGGGGCGGGGCCGGGCTGCACTTCGCGACCGCCGTGGAGCGGCTGTCCGTCGACGAGCTGCCGCCGGGCCCGGTGTTCGCCTTCGACGCGGAGGGCGACGACATCCGGGGCACCAAGCTCCCGGACGACGCCGTCCTCGCGTTCGGGTCGGAGCGCAGCGGCCTGTCCGCAGACCTACGCGCGCGTGCCGACCATCTGCTGTCCCTGCCGATGCGCCCCCAGGTCTCCAGCTACAACCTCGCCACCAGCGTGGCGATGACGCTGTATCACTGGAGCCTGGAGGGCGGCGTCCAGGACCCGGCCCCGCCGGTCGGGCTCTAGGCCTCCCGGCGTACCTCGACCACCCGGAAGCGGTTCGCCACGAACGCCCCGTCGCACAGCGCGGCGTTCGCCGCCGGGTTGCCGCCCGAGCCGTGGAAGTCGGAGAACGCGGCGGTCTGGTTGACGTACACCCCGCCGGTGAGGTTCAGCGACAGCTGGGCCGCCTCCTCCAGGCAGACCTCCTGCACGGACCGCTCGACCTCGTCGTCGGTCGTGTACGCGCCGACCGTCATCGCGCCCTTCTCGCGGATGGTGCGCCGCAGCAGCTCCACGGCGTCGGCAGAGGAGTCGACGGCGACGGCGAAGGACACCGGGCCGAAGCACTCGCTCATGTAGGCGGCCTCGTCGTCCGGCTTGGCGCCGTCCAGCTTGACGACGACGGGCGTACGGACGACCGCGTCCGGGAACTCGGGGTTGCTGATCTCCCGTGAGGCGAGGGCGACTTCGCCCAGCCCCGCAGCCGCCTCCAGACGTGCCTTCACATCGGGGTTCACGATCGCGCCCAGCAGCGCGTTCGCGCGCGCGTCGTCGCCGAGCAGGCCGTCGACCGAGCGGGCGAGGTCCGCGACGACCTCGTCGTAGGTGCGCGGGCCCTCGTCGGTGCGGATGCCGTCGCGGGGGATCAGGAAGTTCTGCGGGGTCGTGCACATCTGGCCGCTGTAGAGCGACAGCGAGAAGGCCAGGTTGGAGAGCATGCCCTTGTAGTTCGACGTCGAGTCGACGAGCACCGTGTTGACGCCGGCCTTCTCCGTGTAGACCTGCGCCTGGCGGGCGTTGGCCTCCAGCCAGTCACCGAAGGCCGTGGAGCCCGTGTAGTCGATGATCCGGATCTCCGGGTGTGTCGCGAGCGTCTTGGCGATGCCCTCGCCCGGGCGCTCGGCGGCCAGCGCGACCAGGTTGGGGTCGAAGCCGGCCTGGCCGAGGACCTCGCGCGCGACCTGGACCGTGAGCGCGAGCGGCAGCACCGCGCGCGGGTGCGGCTTGACCAGGACCGCGTTGCCGGTGGCCAGCGACGCGAACAGGCCCGGATAGCCGTTCCAGGTCGGGAAGGTGTTGCAGCCGATGACCAGGCCGATACCGCGCGGGACCGGCGTGAACTCCTTGGTGAGCGCCAGCGGGTCGCGCTTGCCCTGCGGCTTGCTCCACTCCGCGGTGTCGGGCGTGCGGACCTGCTCCACGTAGGCGTACGCCACCGCCTCCAGGCCGCGGTCCTGCGCGTGCGGGCCGCCCGCCTGGAACGCCATCATGAAGGCCTGGCCGGAGGTGTGCATGACCGCGTGCGCGAACTCGTGCGTCCGGTCGCTGATCCGCTTGAGGATCTCCACACAGACCATCGCGCGGATCTCCGCGCCCGCGTCCCGCCAGGCCTTCTGGCCCGCCTTCATCGCGGGCAGCAGCACGTCCACGTCCGCGTGCGGGTACTCGACGCCCAGCTCGATGCCGTACGGCGACACCTCACCGCCCACGAAGCCGTCGGTACCGGGCTGACCGAGGTCGAGGCGGGTGCCCAGGAGGGCGTCGAAGGCGGCCTTGCCCGCGGCCGCGTCCAGGCTGCCGCCCTCGCCGTAGGCCTTCGGATGCTCGGGATGCGGGGACCAGTACGCGCGGGTGCGGATCGCCTCCAGCGCCTGGTCGAGGGTGGGCCGGTGCTTGGCGATCAGCTCGTGGGCGGTCAGTTCGGCGGCGGCCATGCGGGACCAACTCCTCGTCTTGTGAACTCTTCGTCGAGCTCATGACCTGGGCGAAACCTGGGCAGGAACAGCCAGACAGGGTTAGAGTAACCGAACGATCGGTCGGGACAAGGGGGTCCGCCGCATCTGTGGAAAACCCCGTGCGGGAGGATCGCGCACATGACAGCACTCGACCTCAGCAGCCCCGTGGCCGTCGTCGGCACCGGCACCATGGGCCAGGGCATCGCCCAGGTCGCGCTGGTCGCCGGCCACCCCGTACTGCTGTACGACGTCGCCCCCGGGCGCGCCCGGGAAGCGGCCGACGCGATCGGCGCCCGGCTCGACCGGCTCGTCGAGAAGGATCGTCTCACCGGCGCCGACCGGGACGCGGCACGCGCGCGTCTCACGGCCGCCGGGAGCCTCGCCGACCTCGCGGACTGCGCCCTGGTCGTCGAGGCCGTCATGGAGCGGCTGGACGTCAAGCAGGACCTGTTCCGGCAGCTGGAGGACGTCGTCGGCGAGGACTGTCTGCTCGCCACCAACACCTCGTCCCTGTCGGTGACCGCCATCGGCGGCGCCCTGCGCAACCCGGGCCGCCTGGTGGGCCTGCACTTCTTCAACCCCGCACCGCTGCTGCCGCTCGTCGAGGTCGTCTCCGGGTTCGCCACCGACGTCACCTCGGCCACGCGCGCGTACGAGACCGCACGCGCCTGGGGCAAGACACCGGTCGCCTGCGCCGACACCCCCGGCTTCATCGTCAACCGCATCGCCCGGCCGTACTACGCCGAGGCCTTCGCCGTGTACGAGGCCCAGGGCGCCGACCCCGCGACCATCGACGCGGTGCTGCGCGAGTGCGGCGGCTTCAAGATGGGCGCCTTCGAACTCACCGACCTCATCGGACAGGACGTCAACGAGTCCGTCACGCAGTCGGTGTGGCGGTCCTTCTTCCAGGACGTCCGCTTCGCGCCCTCGCTCGCCCAGCGGCGCCTGGTGGAGTCGGGCCGGCTCGGCCGCAAGAGCGGGCACGGCTGGTACGAACACGGACCCGACGCCGAGCCCGCCGAGCCGCACACCGCGGAACCGGCGCAGGCGCCCGCGTACGTCGTCGTCGAGGGCGACCTCGGCCCCGCGGCCGAACTGCTCGCCCTGATCCGCGAGGCGGGCATCGCGGTGCGCGAGGACGACGAGGACCACGGCACCCGGCTGGTGCTGCCGAGCGGCGGTCAGCTGGCGCTCGCCGACGGCCAGACCTCCGTGGAGTTCCGGGACGTCGTCTACTTCGACCTCGCGCTCGACTACCGCCGCGCCACCCGTGTCGCCGTGTCCGCCTCCCAGGACACCGCCCCGCAGACCCTGAGCGAGGCCATCGGGCTCTTCCAGGCGCTCGGCAAGGACGTCAGCGTCATCGGGGACGTGCCCGGCATGATCGTCGCCCGCACGGTCGCCCGGATCGTCGACCTCGCCCACGACGCGGTCGCCAAGGGCGTGGCGACGGAGGAGGACATCGACACCGCGATGCGGCTCGGCGTCAACTACCCGCTGGGCCCCTTCGAATGGAGCCGCAAGCTGGGCCGCAACTGGGCCTACGCGCTCCTCGACGACCTCCACCTGCGCGACCCCAGCGGCCGCTACGCCCCCTCCCTCGCGCTGTACCGGCACGCGTACGCCACCGACAAGAGGGAGGGCAGCACCTCATGACCACCGCCAAGCGCGACACGTACACCCCGGAGACGCTGCTGTCCGTCGCGGTCCAGGTCTTCAACGAGCGCGGCTACGACGGCACCTCCATGGAGCACCTCTCCAAGGCGGCCGGCATCTCCAAGTCCTCGATCTACCACCACGTGGCCGGCAAGGAGGAGCTGCTGCGCAGAGCGGTCAGCCGCGCGCTGGACGGGCTCTTCGGCATCCTCGACGAGGAGCACGCGCGCGTGGGGCACGCCGCCGAGCGCCTGGAGTACGTCGTCCGGCGCATGGTCGAGGTGCTGATCACCGAACTGCCCTACGTCACCCTGCTGCTGCGCGTCCGCGGCAACACCGGTACCGAGCGCTGGGCGCTGGAGCGGCGCCGCGACTTCGACCACCGGGTCGCCGAGCTGCTGAAGGCGGCGGCCGCCGAGGGCGACGTGCGCGGTGACGTGGAGGTGCGGCTCGCGACCCGGCTGGTCTTCGGGATGATCAACTCCATCGTGGAGTGGTACCGGCCCGACGGACGGGGCATGAGCGAGCGCGAAGTGGCGGACGCGGTCACGCTGTTGGTGTTCTCGGGGCTGCGCAGGGCCGGCTGACCGGGGCGTGAGCGCCGACGACGCCCTCGCGCGGGCCGAGCGCCGCTTCGGCGTCCGCTTTCCCCAGGACTACCGGGACTTCCTGGCCGCGGAGGGGAGCATGAGCCGCTTCGTCCCGCCCGCGGACGACTACCTCGTGATCAACCCGGTCGAGGAGCTCGTCCCCGTCAACGAGGCGGGCGGGATCCAGAACCGTTTCCCCGGGGGCGTCGTCATCGGCGGCGACGGCAGCCGGGAGTTCCTCACCTACGATTTCCGGCAGGATCCGCCGACCCTCGTCCTGCTCGACGTCTCGGCCCCGGACTGGTCCTCCGCCCTCCCTCAGGCGCGTTCGCTGTCCGCCCTGCTGGAACGGTTCCCCGAGACCGGCTGGACCTTCGACGACTGACCCTCGGCTCGCGGCCCCAGATCCTCAGCCCTGCGGCTCCAGGTCCTCGTCCTCGAAGACCAGCAGCGTGCGTGTGCTGAGGACTTCCGGGATCGCCTGGAGGCGGGTGAGGACCAGTTCGCGCAGGGCCCTGTTGTCGGGGGTGTGGACGAGGAGCAGGACGTCGAAGTCGCCGCCGACCAGGGCGATGTGGGAGGCGCCGGGCAGCTGGATGAGCTGTTCGCGGACCGTGCGCCAGGTGTTCTGGACGATCTTCAGGGTGATGTACGCCGACGTGCCCTGACCGGCGCGTTCGTGGTCGACGCGGGCGCCGAAACCGCGGATCACGCCGTCCTCGACGAGCCGGTTGATACGCGCGTAGGCGTTGGCGCGCGAGACGTGCACGCGTTCGGCCACCGACCTTATCGACGCGCGGCCGTCCGCCTGGAGCATCTTGAGGATGTCCTCGTCGATGGCGTCGAGGGGGCGAGGGGGCGGCAGCGGGCGGCCGCCGTCCGGGCCTTCGGCCATTTGTTCAGGTGCCATGTCCCCCCGCCTCCCTACCATGGACGTACTGCGTTCATTGCAGGCTGTGGAGAACCGTTTGTCCACAGCCTGAGGGTGCCTGTAGCCAAAATGTGCCGACGACCGAACAATCGGTAGGTGAGGCGCATCACAACCCGTGACGCGTCTGAAGCCGCTCCCACGAGGAGGTGCCGTCATGACGGTCATGGAGCAGCGGGGCGCGTACCGGCCATCGCCGCCGCCCGCCTGGCAGCCCCGTACCGACCCCGCGCCGCTGCTGCCGGACGCGGAGCCGTACCGCGTGCTCGGCACGGAGGCGGCGGGCAAGGCCGACCCGGGCCTGCTGCGCCGCCTCTACGCCGAGCTGGTGCGCGGTCGTCGGTACAACGCGCAGGCCACCGCCCTCACCAAGCAGGGCCGCCTCGCCGTCTACCCCTCCAGCACCGGCCAGGAGGCCTGCGAGGTCGCCGCCGCGCTGGTGCTCCAGGAGCGCGACTGGCTCTTCCCGAGCTACCGCGACACCCTCGCCGCCGTCGCCCGGGGCCTCGACCCCGTCCAGGCGCTGACCCTGCTGCGCGGCGACTGGCACACCGGCTACGACCCGCGCGAGCACCGGATCGCCCCGCTGTGCACCCCGCTCGCCACCCAGCTCCCGCACGCCGTGGGTCTCGCCCACGCCGCCCGCCTCAAGGGCGACGACGTGGTCGCGCTCGCCATGGTCGGCGACGGCGGCACCAGCGAGGGCGACTTCCACGAGGCGCTGAACTTCGCCGCCGTCTGGCAGGCACCGGTCGTCTTCCTGGTCCAGAACAACGGCTTCGCGATCTCCGTCCCGCTCGCCAAGCAGACCGCGGCCCCGTCGCTGGCCCACAAGGCCGTCGGCTACGGCATGCCCGGCCGCCTGGTCGACGGCAACGACGCGGCCGCCGTGCACGAGGTCCTCGCCGCCGCCGTACGCCGCGCGCGGGAGGGCGGTGGCCCCACGCTCGTCGAGGCGATCACCTACCGCGTCGAGGCCCACACCAACGCCGACGACGCGACCCGCTACCGCGGTGACGCCGAGGTCGAGACCTGGCGCCGGCACGACCCGATCGAGCTCCTGGAGCACGAGCTCACCGAGCGCGGCCTCATCGACGACGCCGGCATACAGGCCGCGCGGGACGCCGCCGAGGCCATGGCCGCCGACCTGCGCGCGCACATGAACCAGGACCCGGAGCTCGACCCGATGGACCTGTTCGCCCACGTCTACACCGAGCCGACCGAGCAACTGCGCGAGCAGCGGGCCCAGCTGCGGGCCGAGCTGGAAGCCGAGTCGGAAGCCGAGGGGGAGACTCCATGACCACCGTCGCGGTGAAGCCCGCCACCATGGCGCAGGCCCTCACGCGCGCGATGCGCGACGCGATGGCCGCCGACCCGACCGTGCACGTCATGGGCGAGGACGTCGGCACCCTCGGTGGCGTCTTCCGGGTCACCGACGGCCTCGCCAAGGAGTTCGGCGAGGACCGCTGCACCGACACCCCGCTCGCCGAGGCCGGCATCCTCGGCACCGCGGTCGGCATGGCCATGTACGGGCTCAGGCCGGTCGTGGAGATGCAGTTCGACGCGTTCGCCTACCCCGCGTTCGAGCAGCTCATCAGCCATGTCGCCCGCATGCGCAACCGCACGCGCGGCGCGATGCCGCTGCCGATCACCGTCCGCGTCCCCTACGGCGGCGGCATCGGCGGCGTCGAGCACCACAGCGACTCCTCCGAGGCGTACTACATGGCGACTCCGGGGCTCCATGTCGTCACGCCCGCCACCGTCGCCGACGCCTACGGGCTGCTGCGCGCCGCCATCGCCTCCGACGACCCGGTCGTCTTCCTCGAACCCAAGCGCCTGTACTGGTCGAAGGACTCCTGGAACCCGGACCACCCGACGGACGTTGAACCGATAGGCCGCGCGGTCGTGCGGCGCTCGGGGCGGAGCGCCACGCTGATCACGTACGGGCCGTCCGTACCCGTGTGCCTCGAAGCCGCCGAGGCGGCCCGGGCCGAGGGCTGGGACCTCGAAGTCGTCGATCTGCGCTCGCTGGTGCCGTTCGACGACGAGACGGTCTGCGCGTCGGTACGGCGGACCGGGCGCGCGGTCGTCGTGCACGAGTCGGGCGGGTTCGGCGGCCCGGGCGGGGAGATCGCGGCCCGCGTCACGGAGCGCTGCTTCCACCACCTGGAGGCACCGGTGCTGCGCGTGGCCGGGTTCGACATCCCCTACCCGCCGCCGATGCTGGAGCGTCACCACCTGCCCGGCGTGGACCGGATCCTGGACGCCGTGGGGCGTCTTCAGTGGGAGGCCGAGGGCTGATGGCACAGGTGCTGGAGTTCAAGCTCCCCGACCTCGGGGAGGGGCTCACCGAGGCGGAGATCGTGCGCTGGCTGGTGGAGGTCGGCGACGTGGTCGCCGTCGACCAGCCCGTCGTCGAGGTCGAGACCGCCAAGGCGATGGTCGAGGTGCCCTGTCCGTACGGCGGAGTCGTCACGGCCCGGTACGGCGAGGAGGGCACGGAGCTTCCCGTGGGGGCGCCGCTGATCACGGTGGCGGTGGGGGCGCCGGTCGCCGACGGCTCCGGCCACGGCTCGGACAAGGGCTCCGACGACCGCTCCGGCCACGGCTGCGCCGAGGGCTCGGTCCGGACGGGCGAGAGTGCCACCGGGAAGAGCGAGGGCTCCGGGAACGTCCTCGTGGGCTACGGCACGTCCGAGGCGCCCGCGCGGCGGCGCAGGGTACGGCCGGGGCAGCGGATGCCTGGGGCGCCCGCCTCACCTGGGGCGTCTGCGGCGCCTCGGGCGTCTGGGGTGTCTGCGGCGTCCGGGGTGTCTGGTGTGGCGAACGGGCGGTCCGTGGTCCGTGAGGTCGTGGAGGGCCCCGTGCCCGTGATCTCGCCCCTCGTGCGCAGGCTGGCCCGCGAGAACGGCCTCGACCTGCGGGAGTTGACCGGTTCCGGGCCCGAGGGGCTGATCCTGCGGGCCGACGTCGAGTACGCGCTGCGTGCGGCCGCCGCACAGGAACGCCACGCGCCCGCTCCGACCGTCACCGAGCCCCCCGCGGCCGCGACCGCCGGAGGCATCCGCACCCCCCTCAAGGGGATCCGCGGCGCCGTCGCCGACAAGCTCTCCCGCAGCCGGCGTGAGATCCCCGACGCGACCTGCTGGGTGGACGCCGACGCCACGGAGCTCATGCGGGCACGCGCCGCCATGAACGCGGCCGGGGGGCCGAAGATCTCCCTCCTCGCCCTTCTGGCCCGGATCTGCACGGCCGCCCTCGGCCGGTTCCCCGAGCTCAACTCCACGGTCGACATGGCGGCCAGGGAGGTCGTCCAGCTCGACCAGGTGCACATCGGCTTCGCCGCGCAGACCGAGCGCGGGCTCGTGGTGCCGGTGGTCCGGGACGCGCATGCGCGCGATGCCGAGTCGCTGACCGCGGAGTTCGCGCGGCTGACCGAGGCGGCCCGGACCGGGAGGCTGACGCCGGGGGAACTCACCGGCGGGACCTTCACGTTGAACAACTACGGAGTGTTCGGCGTCGACGGCTCCACCCCGATCATCAACCACCCCGAGGCCGCGATGCTCGGCGTCGGCCGCATCATCCCCAAGCCGTGGGTGCACGAGGGCGAGCTGGCGGTACGGCAGGTCGTCCAGCTGTCGCTCACCTTCGACCACCGGGTCTGCGACGGCGGCACGGCCGGCGGCTTCCTGCGGTACGTGGCGGACTGCGTGGAACAGCCGGCGGTGCTGCTGCGGACCCTCTGATCCCAGGGGCCCAGCGGCCCTGGCTCCGCGGACCCGGCACCGCTGGCTCCGCGGGCCCGGCACCCTGGGTCCGGAGCGCACAAGTCCGGATCCCGCGGGCCGTACATGCACTGATTGCACGCCCTCCCCTGCGTTCCCTGTGATCGCCACGGCACGCATACTCGGGGGGTGACCGCATACGACGTCGTCGTGCTCGCCGGGGGTGCCGCCCGGCGGCTCGGCGGTGCCGACAAACCGGGGGTGCGGGTGGGCGGCCGGGCGCTGCTCGACCGGGTCCTGGCGGCCTGCGCCGACGCGCGGACGACCGTCGTCGTCGCCGACCCCCGCCCCACCGCACGACCCGTGACCTGGGCCCGCGAGGACCTACCCGGCGGCGGCCCGGTGGCCGCGCTGGGCGCGGGACTGCGCCTCACCACCGCGCCGGACGTCGTGGTCCTCTCCGCCGACCTGCCGTTCCTCACGGCGGACACCGTCCGGCACCTGCTGACCGCCCTGCGCACCACCGGCGCCGACGGCGCGCTGCTCACCGACGCCGAGGGCCGCGACCAGCCCCTCGTCGCCGCGTACCGCGCGTCCGCCCTACGCCGCGAACTGGCCACGCTCGCGGCCCGGGAGACCGCGGCGTCGGCCGCCCCCAGCCCGGCCAAGGGCCCCGCCCCCGGTGCAGCCGAGCACGTCGGTCGCGTCGGTCTCGCCGGGCTCCCCCTTCGTCGCCTCACCGCAGGTCTGCACCTCACCCGGGTCCCGGATCCCGTCGCGTCGTTCGACTGCGACACCTGGGACGACATCGCCGCCGCCAGGGCACGTATCAGGGAGCATGGGCACGTGTTGGATGAATGGATTTCCGCAGTCAAGGACGAGTTGGGCATCGAACTCGACGTCGACACCGGCGTTCTGCTCGACCTCGCCCGCGACGCCGCCCACAACGTGGCCAGGCCGGCGGCGCCGCTGACCACCTTCCTCGTCGGCTACGCGGCCGCACAGGCCGGGGGAGGCCCGGAGAAGGTGGCCGAACTCGCCCGCAGGGCCGCCGACCTCGCGCTCGGCTGGTCCGAGGAGGACGCCCCCGGCGCCCAGGCCGGGTCCAAGCCCGACACGGACGCCGGATGACGGCCCGGACCGGCGCGGACGCCGAGGACGTCGAGGATCTGGACGTCGAGGAGGTACTAGCCCTCGTGAACGGCGACCACGGTCGTGGCAACGGCAACGGCAACGGCGACAGCGGCCGCTCATCCGCCGACCAGGCGCCCGCGCCGCAGCCCGCCGCACCCACTGGTGCCGCCGAGCCGGACGCCCACCATCGGGCGACCGCCTGGCCAGAAGCCCGCGCCCTCGCCGGACGTGCCGCCCGTGCCGGAGCCCGTCGCGCCCCTGTCTCCGTCCCCCTCGACGCCGCCCTCGGCCTCACCCTCGCCGCTCCCCTCACCGCCCTCACCGACCTGCCCTCGTTCGACACCTCCGCGATGGACGGCTGGGCGGTCGCCGGACCGGGACCCTGGGACGTCCGCGACGAAGGCGTCCTGGCCGGGCACGCGGAGCCGCGGCCGCTCACCGACGGCGAGGCCGTCCGGATCGCCACCGGCGCCCGGATCCCCCCGGACACCACCGGGGTCCTGCGCAGCGAGCACGGCCGTACCGACAGCCAGGGCCGGCTGCACGCCACCCGCGAGACCAGACACGGTCAGGACATCCGGCCCCGCGGCCAGGAGTGCCGCAGCGGTGACCAACTCCTGCCCGTCGGCACCCTCGTGACCCCGGCCGTCCTCGGACTCGCCGCGGCCGCCGGCTACGACACACTCACCACGGTCCCCCGGCCCCGCGCCGAAGTCCTCGTCCTCGGCGACGAGTTGCTCACCGAGGGACGCCCGCGCGACGGCCTCATCCGCGACGCGCTCGGCCCGATGCTGCCGCCCTGGCTGCGCGCACTCGGCGCCGAGGTCGTCGCCGTACGCAGGCTCGGGGACGATGCCGCAGCCCTGTACAAGGCGATCACCACCTCCGACGCCGACCTGATCGTCACCACCGGCGGCACGGCGGCCGGACCCGTCGACCACGTCCACCCGACCCTCAAGCGGATCGGCGCCGAACTCCTCGTCAACGGCGTCAAGGTGCGCCCCGGCCACCCCATGCTGCTGGCCCGCGTCAAGGAGAACCAGCTCCTCGTCGGCCTGCCCGGCAACCCCCTCGCCGCCGTCTCCGGACTGCTCACCCTCGCCGAACCGCTGCTGCGGACGCTCGCGGCCCGCCCCGCCCCGGAGCCGTACGCCCTGCCCCTGCGGGAGGAAGCGCACGGGCACCCGTACGACACCCGGCTCATCCCCGTCGCGCTGCGCGGTGACAGTGCCGTTCCGCTGCACTACAACGGTCCGGCCATGCTGCGTGGTATCGCGGCGGCCGACGCGCTGGCGGTCGTACCGCCCGGTGGTGCCCGTGCCGGTCAGGAGCTGGAACTGCTCGACCTGCCCTGGGCGTCCGCCGGAATCGAGGTGTGTTTCACGTGAAACTTCCGGGCCATGACGCGATCGCCCGCCAGGCGGACGAGCATCTCGTGACCCATCGGGTGAAGCTCCCGCGGAAAGTGGTGCAGCACCCGTTCCGGCAGGTCGCCAAGCGGGTCACCATGGCCCTGCTGCTCCTCGCGGGCACGGCGCTGATCGTCTACGCCGACCACGGCGGCTACAACGACAACTCCGACGGCTCCGTCGACCTTCTCGACGCCGCGTACTACGCGACCGTCACTCTCTCCACCACCGGATACGGCGACATCACCCCGGTCAGCGACGCCGCCCGGCTCACCAACATCTTCGTCATCACACCCATGCGTGTGCTCTTCCTGATCATCCTGGTCGGCACCACGCTCGAGGTCCTCACCGAACGCACCCGGGAGGAATGGCGCCTGAACCGCTGGAGGTCCACCTTGCGCGACCACACCGTCGTCGTCGGCTTCGGCACGAAGGGGCGCTCGGCGATCCAGACCGTCTGTGCGACCGGGCTGAAGAAGGAGCAGGTCGTCGTGGTCGACCCCAGCTCCAAGGTGATCGACGCGGCGACCGCCGAGGGCTACGCCGGGATCGTCGGGGACGCGACGCGCAGCGAGGTGCTCAAGCGGGCCGAGGTGCACAAGGCGCGGAAGATCATCATCGCCACCCAGCGCGACGACACGGCGGTGCTGGTGACGCTGACGGCCCGGCAGCTCAACAAGGGCGCCAAGATCGTGGCCGCGGTGCGCGAGGAGGAGAACGCGCCGCTGCTGAAGCAGTCCGGCGCCGACGCGGTCATCACCAGCGCCAGCGCCGCCGGCCGGCTCCTCGGTCTGTCCGTGCTCAGCCCCGCCGCCGGCATGGTGATGGAGGACCTCATCCAGCAGGGCAGCGGGCTCGACATCGTCGAACGGCCGGTCATAAAGGCCGAGGTGGGCAAGAAGCCGCGGGAGACGGAGGACCTGGTGGTGAGCGTCGTACGCGGGCACCGGGTGCTGGGCTACGACGACGCGGCCGTCGGCACGCTGGAGCTGACGGACCGGCTGATCACGATCGTGCGGGCGACGCCGGGCTCGCAGATCGCGCCCGACGTCCGCCCGATTCCCCAGGACTGACAGGACTGGCAGGGCTGACGGCTATTTCCTGTTGTAGAGCCGCATCGTGACCGGTCCGAAGATCGCGATGAACAGTCCCGCCCACCCCAGCGACCAGGCGATCTCGTCGGCGGGCCAGTCGCCCGCCATCAGCTCGCGCACGGCCGAGGACAGATGGGTGATGGGGCTGTTGTTGACGAACGCCTGGAGCCAGCCCGGCATGGTCTTGGGGTCGACGAAGATGTTGGACAGGAAGGTCAGCGGGAACATCACCATCATGCTGACGCCCATGACCGACTTCTCGGTGCGCAGCAGCAGCCCGAACATCGTCCAGATCCACGAGAAGGCGAACGAGAAGACGATCAGCAGCGCGATCCCGGCGAGCACGCCGCCGACTCCGCCGTCCGGGCGGTAGCCGAGGATCAGGCCGACGGTGAGCATCACGACGGACGCGATCGTGTAGCGCAGGGCGTCGCCGAGCAGATAGCCGACCATCGTCGACGGCCGCCAGATGGGCAGCGTCCGGAAGCGGTCGAAGACGCCCTTCTCGATGTCGGTGTTCACCGAGACACCCGTGTACATGGTGATCATCACGACCGACATCACCATGATGCCGGGCAGCAGGAACTGGATGTACTCCTTCGGGGACCCGGCCAGGGCGCCCCCGAACAGGTACGTGTACATCAGCACCATCATGATCGGGAACGCCGTGACGTCGAAGAGCTGCTCCGGCACGTGCTTGATCTTCAGGATCGCCCGCCAGCCGAAGGTCAGCGAGGCGGACAGGGCGCTGGGCCGCGGCGGCCGCTCCCCGGAGACGAGCAGCGCGGCGAGGGAGTCGGCGCTGACGGGGGCGAGGTCCTGGGCCTCGGTCTGCGTCACGGTGCTCATGCCGCCACCTCGTCCTTCGAGTCGTGAGCGTCGGTTGTGCCGTCGTGTGTCGCGTCGTGGGTGTCGTGTCCGGTGAGGGCCAGGAACACCTCGTCCAGGCTGGGCTGGCCCAGCGAGAAGTTGTCGACGGTGATGCCGGTGCGGGCGAGCTCGGCGAGCGCGCGGGAGGCCTGCTCGGCCGCGCTGTCGCTGTTCGTGCCGCCGAGCCGGGCCGTCAGTGCCACCGGATCGGGCTCCAGCGTCACGTCCGTGTCGAGGGCGAGGCGCAGCACGTGCTCGGCCTCCGGCCGCTGGGCCGGATCGCGCAGCCGTAGATGGACGGACCCGGCGCCGACGGACGCCTTGAGCTCGCCCTTGGTGCCCTCGGCGATCACCTTGCCGCGGTCGATGACCGCGATCCGGGACGCCAGCTGGTCGGCCTCGTCCAGATACTGCGTGGTCAGCAGCACGGTCGTGCCCTGGGCGACGACCGCGCGCACGATGTCCCACACCTGGTTGCGGCTGCGCGGGTCGAGGCCGGTCGTCGGCTCGTCGAGGAAGAGCAGGTCGGGGGTGTTGAGGATGGACGCGGCGATGTCGATACGCCGTCGCATGCCGCCCGAGTAGTGCTTGACCTGTTTCGCGGCCGCCTCGGTCAGCCCGAAGGCCTCCAGGAGCTGACCGGCCCGCACCCGGGCGGCCTTCTTGTGGTGGCCGAGGAGACGGGCGAGCAGGATCAGGTTCTCGGCGCCGGTGAGGTCCTCGTCGACGGAGGCGTACTGACCGGTCAGGCTCACCCGGCCGCGCACCTCGTCGGCCTCGCGGACGACGTCGTGGCCGAAGACGTGGGCCTGGCCGCCGTCGGGGCGCAGGAGGGTGGCGAGCATCTTCACGGTGGTCGTCTTGCCGGCGCCGTTCGGGCCGAGGACGCCGTAGACCGTGCCGGCCGGGACGGAGAGGTCGACTCCGTCGACGGCCCGGGTCTCGCCGAACGTCTTCACCAGTCCCGCTGTCTCGATGGCCAGGCCGGAGGTGTGCTGGCTCATGGTGGGGTGTCCTTCCGCGTGCTTGGGTCAACACGTACTTGGGCTACGCATGGGGAGACCTTTACGGTCGCGCAAACTCATCGGTTCCGCACAGGGATTTCCTGAGGAATCGGACCAAGGGCCGAGCGGGGCTGCGACCAGCGACGGAGGATCCGGCGGACGGCGAGGAGGTTCCGGTCGTACGGGTCTGCGGCCGGGGGCCGGGGGGTAGCGTCGCCCTCATGCGTGCGATCACGATTCCCGAACCTGGTGGGCCCGAGGCGCTGGTGTGGAGCGAGGTCCCCGATCCGGTGCCCGGCGAGGGCGAAGTGCTGGTCGAGGTGGTGGCCAGTGCGGTCAACCGGGCCGACCTCCTGCAACGCCAGGGCTTCTACGACCCACCGCCCGGCGCCTCCCCCTACCCCGGCCTGGAGTGCTCCGGGCGCATCGCCGAGATCGGCCCCGGTGTCTCCGGCTGGGCCGTGGGTGACGAGGTGTGCGCGCTGCTGTCGGGCGGCGGGTACGCCGAGAAGGTCGTCGTCCCGGCGGGGCAGCTGCTGCCGGTGCCGAAGGGCGTGGACCTGGTGCGGGCGGCTGCGCTGCCCGAGGTGACCTGCACGGTCTGGTCGAACGTCTTCATGGTCTCCCACCTCCGCCCCGGCGAGACGCTGCTCGTGCACGGCGGCTCCAGCGGCATCGGCACGATGGCGATCCAGCTGGCGAAGGCCGTCGGCGCGAAGGTCGCGGTCACGGCCGGTACGAAGGAGAAGCTGGCGTACTGCGCGGAGCTGGGCGCGGACGTGCTGATCAACTACCGGGAGCAGGACTTCGTGGCCGAGGTGAAGCAGGCCACGGGCGGTGCGGGGGCCGACGTCATCCTCGACAACATGGGGGCGAAGTACCTCGACCTCAATGTGCGGACGCTCGCCGTCAACGGCCGCCTCGCGATCATCGGCATGCAGGGCGGTATCAAGGGCGAACTGAACATCGCGGCCCTGCTGGCCAAGCGCGCCGCCATCAGCGCGACCTCGCTGCGCGCCCGCCCGCTCGCCGAGAAGACGGCGATCGTGGCGGCGGTCCGCGAACACGTCTGGCCGCTGCTGGACGGGGGCCACGTCCGCCCGGTGGTCGACCGCGAGATCCCGATGAGCGACGCGGCCACGGCCCACCGGGTGCTGGAGGAGAGCGGGCACGTGGGCAAGGTGCTGCTGGTCGTGGAGTAGCGGGCGGGCTGAGGGCCGCGACGCCCTCAGGGGTACGCCGTACATCCCACGCCGTACATCCCACGCCGTACGCCCCCGGGTGCGGCCTACCCCCGCCGCACCCGCAGCCCGACGAACGCGAGTCCCAGGCCCAGCCCCATCAGGAGCAGCCCGCTGCCCAGCGGCACGATGCGCAGGACCCGCGCGGCGGGCCGCTCGGCGTCCCCGACGGCCTGTCGGGCGGCCCGCTCCGGTGGTACGGGTACGGCGGACACGGCTTCCCGCGTCGGCGACGGTACGACGGTGGCGGCCCCGTCGGAGGGTCGCGCGGCCTCGTCCTCGTTCCCGACGTCCGCCTCCGCCTCCTCCCGCCGCCCGGGCCGCTCCCGCCCCTCACCCGCCCGGCTCCCGGCCCGGGACGGCTCGGCGGCGGGCGTCGCGGATCCGGCGACCACCGCCTCGACACCCCGGACACCCGGCACCGACTCGGCTCCGTGCGAGGTCCCCGCGCCCCACGGTGCCCCCACCGGCCCCGCCCCCAGGGCAAGCAGCAGTCCTGTCGTGCGCACGGTGCGCAGCCATCGCGTCACGGGACCAGCGTCACACCGAGTCGGGGTTCCGGCATTCCGGGCGGTGGCGGATCAGGCTCGGTGAGTGACGGAAACAACCGCACCGTAAACGGTGGATCACCCTCCACCGGGGGCACCTCAGTGGTGAGGTGTACCGGTGCGAGAGAATGGCGGCATGGAGATGCCGAGGAACGAACGGTCGCCCGAGCAGCCCCAGATCCTGGTCGTGGGCCAGGACGGAATGGCGCTCGGCGGCACCGGGGACGACGACTCCCGCGAGATCCCGGTGACGGAGATGGTGGAGCAGCCCGCGAAGGTCATGCGGATCGGCAGCATGATCAAGCAGCTTCTGGAGGAGGTGCGCGCGGCTCCCCTGGACGAGGCGAGCCGGGTCCGGCTCAAGGAGATCCACCGCAGCTCGGTGAAGGAGCTGGAGGACGGTCTGGCGCCGGAGCTCGTCGAGGAACTGGAGCGGCTCTCGCTGCCGTTCACGGACGAGGCGACCCCGAGTGACGCCGAACTGCGGATCGCCCAGGCCCAGTTGGTCGGCTGGCTGGAGGGTCTCTTCCACGGGATCCAGACCGCCCTGTTCGCCCAGCAGATGGCCGCGCGGGCGCAGTTGGAGCAGATGCGCCGGGCGCTGCCGCCGGGCGTCGGCCACGACGGCGAGGAGGGCCACCCGGGCGGTCGTTCGGGCGGACCCTACCTGTAAAGCCTCCGCCTATAGAGGCTCTGCCTATAGAGCCTCCACCCCTAAAGCCTCCACCAGCAAAGGAAGGGGCCGGCGAGTGCGCCGGCCCCTTCACTCATGTCTCACGCCCGGGTAAGTGTCACGCCCAGGTGATCAGCCGCTTGGGCTGCTCCAGGATCGCCGCCACGTCCGCCAGCACCTTGGAGCCCAGCTCGCCGTCGACCAGACGGTGGTCGAAGCTGAGCGCCAGCGTGGTGACCTGACGCGGCTTCACCTTGCCCTTGTGGACCCACGGCTGGAGCTTGATGGCACCGACCGCGAGGATCGCGGACTCGCCGGGGTTCAGGATCGGCGTACCGGTGTCGACGCCGAAGACGCCGACGTTGGTGATGGTGACCGTGCCGCCCTGCATGGCGGCCGGCGAGGTCTTGCCCTCCTTCGCCGTCGTCACCAGCTCACCCAGCGCCTGGGCCAGCTGCGGCAGCGTCTTGGCGTGCGCGTCCTTGATGTTCGGCACGATCAGACCGCGCGGGGTGGCCGCGGCGATGCCCAGGTTCACGTAGTGCTTCTGGACGATCTCCTGGTTGGCCTCGTCCCAGGACGCGTTGACGTCCGGGTTGCGCTTGATGGCGACCAGCAGCGCCTTGGCGATGAGCAGCAGCGGGTTCACCCGGAGACCGGCGAGATCCCTGTCCTGCTTGAGCTCCTCGACCAGCTTCATCGTGCGCGTCACGTCGATGGTGACGAACTCGGTGACATGCGGCGCGGTGAACGCCGAGCCGACCATCGCCGCCGCCGTCGCCTTGCGCACGCCCTTGACCGGGATACGGGTCTCCCGTGCCGTGTCGTACGTCGCCACGGGCGCGGGAGCCTGCACGGGGGCCGGAGCGGCGGGCGCCGGCGTCTCGGTGACCGCTGGCTCCGGGGCCGCGGCCGCGTGGACGTCCTCGCGGGTGATGATGCCGTCGGGGCCGGACGGCACGACCGTCGCCAGGTCGACGCCGAGGTCCTTGGCCAGCTTGCGCACCGGTGGCTTCGCCAGCGGGCGCTCCCGGACGGGGGCGCCCGCGGGGGTGGCCGGGACGGCGGGCCCGTGGCCGTTCAGCTCGGTCTGGATGGCCGCCGAGGCCTCCTGGACCGGGATCTGGGGGCCCTTGCGGGCACGCCGCTTGGTGGAGGACGCGGCGACCCCGTACCCGACGAGCACCGGCTGACGCTTCTCGGGCTCCGGCTCGGCCTTCGCGGGCACCGCAGCCGGTGCCGCGGCCGCGGCGGGGGCCTCGACCGGAGCCGCCCCGCCCGACACGTCCACCGCGATGATCGACGTGCCGACGTCGACCGTGGTGCCCTCGGGGAAGTGCAGCGCCCGGACGACACCGTCGTAGGGGATGGGCAGTTCGACGGCCGCCTTGGCGGTCTCGACCTCGCACACCACCTGGCCGTCGGTGACCTCGTCACCGGGCTGGACGTACCACTTGAGGATCTCCGCCTCGGTGAGGCCCTCGCCCACGTCCGGCATCTTGAACTCGCGTACGGACGCTTCCGTCATCGTCGTCACGACCCTCTCCTCAGTACGCCAGGGCACGGTCGACGGCGTCGAGCACCCGGTCCAGGCCCGGCAGGTACTCCTCCTCCAGGCGGGCCGGCGGGTACGGGGCGTGGTAGCCGCCGACCCTGAGCACCGGGGCCTCCAGGTGGTAGAAGCAGCGTTCGGTGATCCGGGCGGCGATCTCCGCGCCCGAGCCGAAGAACACCGGCGCCTCGTGGACGACGACCAGGCGGCGCGTCTTCTCCACCGAGGTCTGGATCGAGTCGAAGTCCAGCGGGGACACCGAGCGCAGGTCCAGGACCTCCAGGTTCTTGCCCTCCTCGGCGGCCGCGGCGGCGACCTCCTGGCAGAGCTTCACCATCGGGCCGTAGGCCACCAGCGTCAGATCGGTGCCCTCGCGGACCACCTGGGCCTTGTGCAGCGGACCGGGGATGGCCTCGCCCGCGGCGGAGCCGCTGGTGGACCACGTGACCTCGCCCTTGTCCCAGTAGCGCCGCTTGGGCTCGAAGAAGATCACCGGGTCGTCGCACTGGATCGCCTGCTGCATCATCCAGAAGGCATCCGACGCGTTGGACGGCGAGACGACCTTCAACCCCGCTACGTGCGCGAAGAGCGCCTCCGGCGACTCCGAGTGGTGCTCGACCGCGCCGATGCCACCGCCGTAGGGGATGCGGATGACGACCGGGAGTTTGACCTTGCCCAGCGAGCGGGCGTGCATCTTCGCCAGCTGGGTGACGATCTGGTCGTAGGCCGGGAAGACGAAGCCGTCGAACTGGATCTCCACGACCGGGCGGTAGCCGCGCAGCGCGAGGCCGATCGCGGTGCCGACGATCCCGGACTCGGCGAGCGGGGTGTCGATGACGCGGCTCTCGCCGAAGTCCTTCTGGAGGCCGTCCGTCACGCGGAAGACGCCGCCGAGCTTGCCGACGTCCTCACCCATGACCAGGACCTTGGGGTCGGTGTCCAGGGCGCGGCGCAGAGACTCGTTGATCGCCTTGGCCAATGCCACCTTCTCAGCCATGATCAGGCCCCCTCTTCCTCTGCGAACGACGCCTGGTAGGCGGCGAACTGGGCGCGCTCCTCGTCCACGAGCGCGTGTCCGTCGGCGTACGCGTGCTCGAAGATGGCGAAGTGGTCCGGGTCCGGCATGGCGCGGACCGCTTCACGTACTCGCTTGCCCAACGCCTCGCTCTCGGCCTCGAGTTCCGCGAAGAATCCCTCGTCCGCGTGGTTTGAGGCCTCCAGGTACCGGCGAAGGCGCAGGATCGGGTCCTTCGCCTCCCAGGCCTGGCGCTCCTCGTCGCCCCGGTAGCGGGTCGGGTCGTCGGAGGTGGTGTGGGCGCCCATGCGGTAGGTGAAGGCCTCGACCAGGGTCGGGCCCTCGCCGCCACGGGCGCGCTCCAGTGCCCACTTCGTCACCGCGAGGCAGGCCAGCACGTCGTTGCCGTCGACACGCACGCCGGGGAAGCCGAAGCCCTGGGCGCGCTGGTAGAGCGGCACCCGGGTCTGCTTCTCGGTGGGCTCGGAGATCGCCCACTGGTTGTTCTGGCAGAAGAACACCACCGGGGCGTTGTAGACCGCGGAGAAGGTGAACGACTCGGCCACGTCGCCCTGGCTGGAGGCACCGTCGCCGAAGTAGGCGATGACCGCGCTGTCCGCGCCGTCCTTGGCGATGCCCATCGCGTAGCCCGTGGCGTGCAGCGTCTGGGAGCCGATGACGATCGTGTAGAGCTGGAAGTTGTTGCTGTTGGGGTCCCAGCCGCCGTTGTTCACGCCGCGGAACATGCCCAGCAGGTTGGCCGGGTCGACCCCGCGGCACCAGGCGACGCCGTGCTCGCGGTAGGTCGGGAAGACGTAGTCGTCCTCACGGGTGGCGCGGCCGGAGCCGATCTGGGCGGCCTCCTGGCCGAGCAGCGACGCCCACAGGCCCAGCTCGCCCTGGCGCTGCAGGGAGGTGGCCTCGGCGTCGAAGCGGCGGGTGAGCACCATGTCGCGGTACAGACCGCGGAGCTCTTCGGGGGTGATGCCGGCGACGTACTTGTCGTACGTGGCGTTCTTGACGCGCTCGCCCTCGGGCGTCAGCAGCTGTACGAGCTCGGGATCGGTGCCCGGCTGCTTCTTGGCGGTCGTGCGCTTGCCGGCCGTGCTCTTGGTACTGGCGCTGCGTCGCGATGTGCGCGCGGCAGTGCTCTCCACGGTCACGTGTGCTCCTCCGTCGGTCCGGCTACCCCGGGTTCGCCGGGTGCCAGTGCGGCTCACCTGTGGCCCTGCGGACGCACGGGGTGGGTGCGGCTCGTTCGGGAACAGGCGTGACAGGTGCCCCGGCGAGCGCCCTGCAAAAAGCACGTTACCCAGTGCTCCACATTTCTGTGAAACCCCTCCTGACCTGCGATTTTGCTTGGATTTCCAAGTAAAGTCGGCAAAGTCGGGAACAACTCCTGGTCACAGCCTTGCAGGGGGCCGGAACAACGGCACGTTAACCCGGTGAGCCAGGTCACGGGAAGAGCCCATCCGAAGCGGGGTCCCAGAGGCTGTGTGAGACTGGCCGCGTGCGCGAAGAGGGAAAAATCCGGGTATTTCTACTCGATGACCATGAGGTCGTCCGGCGTGGCGTCCACGAGTTGCTCTCGGGCGAGGACGACATCGAGGTGGTCGGTGAGGCCGGTACGGCGGCCGACGCGTTGGTCCGGATCCCGGCCACCCGGCCCGATGTGGCGGTCCTCGACGTGCGGCTCCCGGACGGCAGCGGGGTGGAGGTCTGCCGGGAGATCCGCTCCCGGGACGAGGACGTCAGGTGCCTGATGCTGACGTCGTTCGCCGACGACGAGGCCCTCTTCGACGCGATCATGGCGGGCGCCTCGGGATACGTCCTGAAGGCCATCCGGGGCAACGAACTCCTGACGGCCGTGCGCGACGTCGCCGCCGGCAGGTCCCTGCTCGACCCGGTGGCCACCGCGCGCGTGCTGGAACGGCTGCGGGACGGCGGCACCGCCAAGAGCGACGACAGGCTCGCCCACCTCACCGAGCAGGAGCGCAGGATCCTCGACCTGATCGGCGAGGGTCTCACCAACCGCGCCATCGGCGAGCGGATGCACCTCGCCGAGAAGACCATCAAGAACTACGTGTCGAGTCTGCTTTCCAAACTCGGTATGGAGCGGCGCTCGCAGGCGGCGGCCTACGTGGCCCGGATGCAGGCCGAGCGGCAGCGCTACTGAGGACCAAAGACCTCTGGGCCCACGCGCGCGTACGGCCGACATTGGTCGTATGCC
The DNA here is from genome assembly GCF_040446465.1 of Streptomyces sp. RG80. Classification (NCBI taxonomy): domain Bacteria; kingdom Bacillati; phylum Actinomycetota; class Actinomycetes; order Kitasatosporales; family Streptomycetaceae; genus Streptomyces; species Streptomyces sp. RG80. Next base: position 259,939 of record NZ_JBEAAJ010000004.1, read on the forward strand.
CTCCGACGAACAGCTCGCGCTCGAACTGCTCGCCCGTACCGACTACGGCCGGGTCGCCACCAGCATGCGCGCCCTGCCCTTCCTGGCCTTCGCCCGGCACCTCGTGGCCGACGGCCGGGTGCTGCTGAGACTGCCCGGGAACTGCGGCTACCACCGCGCGTGCGTCGGCGCCGTCGTCGCGTACGGCGCGGACAACCTGAGCTCGGCCCGGCCGGGCGAGGGGCTGTGGTCCGTCCAGGTGGTCGGCGAGTGCACGGCGTACGAGCCGACGGCGGCCGAGCTCGAGCGGTTCGGCCCGGCGCCCCGGATCGTGGACGGCGAGCCGTACGAGCCCGTCCACCTGTGCGTCGAGCCGCAGTTCGGCACCGTCCACTCGACCGACGGCGCCCTGGAAAGTCACTTCGCGCACATGCCGTGACCGAAAGCGACTGTCTGTGACAACGCCCAGCTCACAGCCTCGGATCGTGCCCTAGCATCTGGCGCGTGCCGCGCTCTTGTGTACCACCGCTCATGCCTCACGCGCCCCCGCTGCGCGCCCTCCTCAGCCAGTTCGCCGCCGGGTCCCCGGTCACCTGCGAACCCGTCGAACAGGGGCTGCTGAACCGCGGCTACCACCTGCGCACGACCCGCGGCCGCTACTTCCTCAAGCACCACTTCGACCCCGACACCGCCGACCCGGCCGCCATCGCCCGTCAGCACCGCGCCACCCAGCGCCTGGCCGACCTCGGCGTCCCCGTGGCCCCGCCCCTCCCCGGCCACGACGGCCGCACGGTCGCGGTCGTCGGCGGCCACGCCTACGCCCTGCACCCCTGGATCGACGGCCGCCACCGCCACGGGGGCCAGCTGACCCCGGAGCAGTGCGGGCGGCTGGGGGCGCTGCTCGGGGCCGTGCACGCCGCCCTGGAGTGCGTGATGCCGCCCAAGGGGCGCACCCGCCCTGCCACCAGCCCCCACCCCGTGAAGAGCGCCGACCCCGCCGACACCTTCGCCCTCATCGACGACCTGCTCACCCGCGTACGCCGGCACCGCCCCGCCGACTCCTTCGACGAGCTGGCCCGCCACCGGCTGCTGGAGCGGCGGGAGCTGCTGGAACGGCACGCGGACCGGCGGCCTCCGCGCGGCGGCTGCGTGGGGTGGGTGCACGGCGACTTCCACCCGTTCAACCTGCTCTACCGGGGCGACGCCCCGGCCGCCATCGTCGACTGGGACCGGCTCGGCGTGCAGCCGCGCGCGGAGGAGGCCGTACGCGCCGCCGCGATCTTCTTCGTACGGCCCGCGGGGGCGCTCGACCTGTCGAAGGTGCGGGCCTACGCGCGCGCGTACCGGCGTACGGCGGGGGCCACGCCCTCGGAGCTGACCGCGGCCGTGCACCGGGTGTGGTGGGAGCGTCTCAACGACTTCTGGATGCTGCGCTGGCACTACGAGCGCGGCGACACCCGCGCGGACCCCCAGTTCCCGGCGGCCTCGGCACTGGCGGTGTGGTGGACGCGGGAGTACGAGGCGGTGTGCGCGGCGTTCGCGGACTGAGCCGCCGCCCTCCGACGAAACGGCACGCGCGCGTGCCCCCCGTTTCCGGGTCGCACGCGCGCGTGAAGGCCTGCCGGGTCACTAACCCCCGATGCCGCCCTCCGTGCCACCGTCGGTGTCGCCGGCCGTGTCGGACGGCTCCGGGGTCTCGGACGGCTCCGGGGTGTCGGAGGGCTCGTCCGGCGGATCCTCGGACGTCGGATCGCTGCTCGGCTCGGTCTCCGTCTCCGAAGGAGTCGCGGACGGGGTGTACGACGGTGTCGACGACGGGGTCCACGACGAACCGCCGTTCGAGGTGCCGTCGTCGGTCTGCTGGTCGGTGGAGTCGTCCGACGGCTCGTCGCTCGGCGACTCGCTGGTCGTCTCCGAGGGCGTCGACGAGGTGGTCGGGGACTGCGTGGTGTCGTCCCCGGCTCCTCCGCCTCCGCCGCCGTTCAGCGCCAGCGCGACGCCCGCCGCGATGGCGATCACCGCGAAGACGGCCAGGATCCACAGCTTGCCGCGGCCGCTGCCCCGGTTGCCGTGGCCCTCGAAGCCGCCGTCGTCCCCGCCGCCGTAGCCGGCGGGCAGGATCTGCTGCGGGATCTGGCTGGTGCCGGCGGAGTCGCCGGGGTGCTGCATGACGGTGGTGTGGGCGAAGCCGCCCGCCGGGGTGTGCCGGCCCTCGTGCATCGCGACCGGCCCGGTGTTCCAGGTGCCGGTGTGGCTGCCCTGCTCGTACAGCATCTGGAGCCCGTACTGGACGAGCCCGCGCATCTCCTCGGCCGTCTGGAACCGGTCGTCCGGCTCCTTGGCGAGCGAGCGCATGACCAGGCCGTCGAGCTCCGGCGGCGAGGCGTCGGAGGCCTCGGACGGCGGGGTCGGGATGTCCTGGACGTGCTGGTAGACGACGGACAGCGGGGTCTCGCCGGTGAACGGCGGCCGCAGCGCGAGGAGTTCGTAGAGGAGGCAGCCCGTCGCGTACAGGTCGGAGCGGTGGTCCACGGCCTTGCCGAGCGCCTGCTCGGGCGAGAGGTACTGCGGGGTGCCCATGACCATGCCGGTCTGCGTCATCGTCGACTGCGCGCCGTGCAGCGCGCGGGCGATGCCGAAGTCCATCACCTTCACCGCGCCGCTGTTGGTGATGATGACGTTGGCCGGCTTGATGTCACGGTGCACGATGCCGTGCTGGTGCGAGTAGGCGAGCGCCTCCAGGACCCCGGAGACGATGATCAGGGCCTGCTCGGGCCCGGGCGCCTCGGCGTTGATCAGCAGGTCCCGGATCGTCCGGCCCTCGACGATCTCCATGACGATGTAGGGGACGCTCTGGGGGCCCGCGCCGTAGCCGCCACCGGAGACGGTGTCCTCGCCGGAGTCGTACACGGCGACGATCGCGTGGTGGTTGAGGCCGGCCACCGACTGGGCCTCGCGCGTGAAGCGGGCCTTGGAGACCGGGTCCTCGGCGAGGTCGGCGCGCAGCAGCTTGACCGCCACGGTACGGCCCAGCCGTACGTCCTCGGCGGCGAACACCTCGGCCATGCCGCCGCGGCCGAGTCTGTGTGTCAGCCGATATCGGCCGTCACCGACCAGTCCGCCGTTACCCCACAGCTCCGGCGCATCCGACATTCCGCCGCCAGTCGCCTCGGGGTCGGACGGGCCCTGGGCGCGCTGCTGCTGTGCCATCAGTCCTCGCCGTCGTTTCTGCCCGCGGTGCGCGCGGTGTTGTTACGGTCTCCGTCGGCCACGCTACAGCCTCCGCGCAAGCCTCCGGTCCGTGATGAGTCCGGGGACCGGTCCGAGACGGACCGGTCATCAAAGCGGTAGCACGCGCTGTCGTGCAAATTCTGTGTACCGGCCGTAGGGCCCCTGTAACGCTTCCGCGACGCTTCTTTCGCGTACGGTCACGGAACGGGCACCCGGCTTGACCTGTCAGTGCCGTGGGGCAGACTTGGCCGGGAATGAGCCATTCGATCAACGACAGTCGGGCCGGCGCCTGATGGCCGATGGGGGACACGGAACATGAGCCAGGACGGCGCACACGGCCGGTACGCGGGGCGGGCGATCGCCAACAACCGCTATCAGCTGCGCGACTTGCTCGGCGAGGGCGGTATGGCCTCGGTGCACCTCGCGCACGACAGCGTGCTCGACCGTCCCGTCGCCATCAAGACGCTCCACACCGAGCTGGGTCGCGAGCAGGCCTTCCGCGAGCGTTTCCGCCGCGAGGCGCAGGCCGTGGCCAAGCTCACGCACACCAACATCGTCTCGGTCTTCGACACCGGCGAGGACAGCCTCGACGGCACGACGATGCCGTACATCGTCATGGAGTACGTCGAGGGCCGCCCGCTGGGCTCGGTGCTCGACGAGGACGTACGGCAGTACGGCGCGATGCCCGCCGACAAGGCGCTGAAGATCACCGCGGACGTCCTGGCGGCGCTGGAGATCAGCCACGAGATGGGCCTGGTCCACCGCGACATCAAGCCCGGCAACGTGATGATGACCAAGCGCGGCGTGGTCAAGGTCATGGACTTCGGTATCGCGCGCGCCATGCAGTCGGGTGTCACGTCGATGACGCAGACCGGCATGGTGGTGGGCACCCCGCAGTACCTCTCGCCCGAGCAGGCGCTGGGCCGTGGCGTGGATGCCCGCTCCGACCTCTACTCGGTCGGCATCATGCTGTTCCAACTGGTCACCGGGCGGCTGCCGTTCGAAGCGGACTCGCCGCTGGCGATCGCGTACGCGCATGTGCAGGAGGAGCCGGTGACGCCCTCCTCCATCAACCGCGCGCTGCCGCCGGCCGTGGACGCGCTGGTCGCCCGCGCCCTGAAGAAGAACCCGAACGAGCGCTTCCCGAGCGCCGAGGCCATGCGCACCGAGTGCCTTCGGGTGGCGGCGTCCTTCCAGGCGGCCGCGCCCAGCATCGTCCCCGGTGCGCAGACCTCCAGCGGCGCGGGCGTGGGCTCGGCGGTGTTCCCGCCGGTCGACCAGGCGACCCCGGCCCCGACGGGCCCGGTCCAGACCCCGTACCAGCCGACGCCGAACCCGTACGGCACCCCGCCGCCCTCGGCGCACTCCCCGGCCTACGGCTACCCGCAGCAGGGCGGCTACCAGACGCCGCCGCCGAACGCGTACGCGCCGTCGACTCCCCCGCCGTACAACCTCACGCCGCAGCAGCAGGCGTCCCCGCCCTCGGGCGGCGGCAAGAGCAACAGGCCGGTGGTCATCGGTTCGATCCTGGTGTCCGTCGTCGCGGTCGGCGGGCTGATCGCGGCGCTGATGCTGAACGGTGGCGGGACGGACGACGACGCCGGGGGCGACACCAGCGCCAGCCCGACGGTGGTGGAGGGCCACCGGGGGCCGGACACCTCGCGGACGGTCGAGACGACGGAGTGCACCGAGCCGCTGGAGTCCAACGACGACCCCGAAAAGGTGCAGGTCCCGGACTTCGCGTACAAGAACTGGGACTCGGTGCTCGCCTGCCTGAAGGCCGCCGGGTGGCACTACGACAAGACCCCGGTGGACGAGAACACCTACGGCGAGAACACCGTGATGCGGCAGTCCCCGAAGGCGGGCACCGACGTCGACCCGAAGGACGTGGACATCCAGTTCGACATCTCCACCGGGAACCCGGCCTGACCCCGAAAGCCCGTTCCGCCAGGCGTACTTGACATGCTCACCTTGGTCACGCTGTTATGCCCGTCGGCAGTGACAGCCGATCTTGAAGCATCTCTTGAACCACGGGGGAACCCTTGAAGAAGCAGCTCAGCCGTGCCCTCGCCCTGGGTGCCGCCACCCTCGGCGCCCTCGCCTTCTCGGTGAGCCCGGCGTCCGCCGGCGATGTGGCCGAGTCGATCCCCGGCGCACAGGGCTGGGGGAGTTTCTACTACTCCAGCAAGACCGTCGCCAACAACATCCACCTCCAGCTGCTCGACTCCGACGCCGACGGCCACCACGCCCGTATCCGGGTGCAGTCCCTCACCCCCGAGCGCGTGGTGACCAGCTACGCCTGGCGCTCGGTCACCACCGGCGCGGGCCACTCCGACGAGTGGGTGACCTCCTTGCAGGACACGCGTGGCATCTGGGCGCTGCGCATCCAGGTCTGCGTCTACGAGAAGGACACCCAGCTGGGCTGCGACGAGTCCGACTGGGACGGCAACACCTACTACTAGAACCGGGCCCGCCCGGCCCGGCGGCGAGAGGGGACCTCGAGGATGGCGGTCGACACAAAAGCGCTGAGGATCCTGGCCGACACCCACCACGCCCGTACCGTCAGGCCGTTGGGAACGCGGGAGATCGCCGGGCATCTGGTGAAGGTGTACGGGATCGAGGCGCCCGGCCGGAAGGTCGAGGACGCGGGCGCCGGACCGGCGATCGCCGAGGCGCACCTCGCCGGCGCCCGGCTGCGGGGCTCCCTCGGGGCCGCCGTACTGCTGGTGCACGCCGGCGGGGACGGCGACTACGTCCTCGTGCACACCTGGATCGAGGGGGACATGTCCGACCTCGCGGTGTTCGTCGGTCCCGCCGGTGAGCCGGAGGGGCTGCGGCCCGGGCGGCAGGGGCTGGCTCCCTGTGTGTGGGAGGCGGCCGTGTTCGCGTACGAGCGGGACGCCTGGGTGCGCCATGTGCTGGACGGGGACGGGGAGATCGGCGACCGGCTCGCCGCCTGGTCCGCGGACCAGCTCGAAGGGGAGGTCCGATGAGCGGCGCCCCCCTCGTGCGGCGGGCGCGGGTCGGTGATCTGCCGGACGTCGTCGCGCTGATCGCCGAGCACGCCGCGTACGAGAAGGCCGAGCCGCCCGCCGCCGGGCTCGAGGAGCGGCTGCGGTCCCTGCTGTTCGGGAGCTCCGGGCCGCGACTGCGGTGCCTGGTCGCGGAGTTGGACGGGGCCGTCGTCGGATACGCCACCTGTTCCGCCGAGGTGTCCACCTGGGACGGAGTGGAGTACCTCCACATGGACTGCCTGTTCCTGCGCGACGGACACCGCGGGCTCGGCATCGGGGAGTCGCTCATGGACGCCGTACGCGGCGAGGCACGGGCCCTGGGACTCGACCAGGTCCAGTGGCAGACGCCCGCCTGGAACGAGGGGGCCATCCGCTTCTACGGGCGGATCGGCGCCGTCTCGAAGGAGAAGCTGCGGTTCTTCCTGCCGGTGGGGTGAAGACCCCGGTACCTGGGAGAACCGGAACATGAGAGAAGGGGCCCGCGACCGCGGGCCCCTTCCTCTTGCTCTCACGTCTTCGCGTCAGCTGATCTTCGCGTAGCCGTAGTTGATGAGCTTCTTCACGTCCGAGGTGCGCTTGACCTCGTCAGGAGCGGTGAGGACCGTGCCGATCACCGACTCGCCGTTGAGCGTGGCGGCGAATATCAGGCAGTACTTGGCCTCGGTGCCGGAGCCGGTCTTCACGCCGAGCGTGCCGTTCCAGCCGAGCAGGAGGTTGGTGTTCTTCCACGCCGCCATGGTGCGGGTGGAACCGGTCTTCGTGATCGTCTTGGCCGTGTACTGCTTGGTCTTGACGACCGTCTTGAAGGTGGAGCTCTTCATCGTGCTGCGGGCGAGCTTCGTCAGGTCGCGCGGCGTCGAGGCGTTGGCGCCCTTGCTGATGCCGTCGAACGAGTCGAACTTCGTGTTCTTCATGCCCAGGCTCTTGGCCATGGTGTTCATCTTGCTGATGAAGCTCTTGGTACGGGCCGAGACGGTCGTCCCGGAGCCGTACTTGTCGGCCAGCGCCATCGCGGCGTCGCAGCCCGACTTGAGCAGCATCCCGTACAGCAGCTGACGGACGGTGACCTTGTCGCCGACGATCAGACCCGCGGACGAGGCGCCGTTGGCGACGATGTAGTCGCTGTACGCCTTCTTGATCGTGACCTTGGCGTCCAGGTTCAGGTTCGACTGCGAGAGCACGACCTTCGCGGTCATGACCTTGGTGGTGGACGCGGTGAGGCGCTTGGTGTCGGCGGACTTCGCGAAGAGCGTCGCACCGGTGGCGCCGTTCATCAGGAACCCGCCCTTGGCGGTGATGGTGGGCGCGGTGACCGCCTGCGCGGGCGCCGTCGTGAGGGCTCCGGTGGCGAGCATCGCGCCGGTGGTCACGGCCACGGCTACGGCTCTGCGAATACGGTTGCCCTGAATGCCGGTTATCAAGTGAGGTACCCCGAATACGTTGAATGCCCCTGGCGTGCGGCCGAGTTGAGTTCGAAAGCAGTGGGGGCCGCATGTGTCTGACGACTAAGTAGCACAGAAGGTTGTGCGGCCGTTGGGGTGGGATGCGATTTCTCTGTCGGAAGATGCCCCTGGGTCCGCATGATGGACGGATCCACATCATGCGTACGTGTTGTATCTATGATGTGCGCATGCCTTCAGCCCCGCCCGCCCTGTCCTCCGCCGACCGCGTCTACGACCACGTCAAACAGGGCGTCCTGGAGCGCCGCTACGAGGGTGGCACCCTGCTCACCGAGGGCGAGCTCGCCGAGGCCGTCGGGGTATCCCGGACGCCGGTGCGCGAGGCGCTGCTGCGGCTCCAGGTCGAGGGGCTGATCAAGCTCTACCCGAAGAAGGGTGCGCTGGTCCTGCCCGTCTCCGCGCAGGAGATCGCGGACGTGGTGGAGACCCGCCAGCTCGTCGAGGAGCACGCCGCGCGCAAGGCCGTACCGGCGTCGCCGCTGCTCATCGCCCGGCTCGAGGAACTCCTCGCCCAGCAGAAGGAGCAGGCCGCCGCCGGAGACCTGGCGGGCGCCGCCGTCACCGACCGCTGCTTCCACGCCGAGATCGTCCGCAGCGGGGGCAACGAGATCCTCTCCCGCCTCTACGACCAGCTCCGCGACCGGCAGCTGAGGATGGGCGTCGCCGTGATGCACGCCCACCCCGACCGCATCACCAAGACCCTCGCCGAGCACGAGCAGATCCTCGACGCGCTGCGCTCCGGCGACGCGGAGGCGGTCGTCGGCCTCATCCACGGGCACGTCGAGTGGTTCTCCCATCTGGCCCGAGGGGAGGTCCGATGAACACCACCCTTCCGGGTGACCCGCCGGGTGGACGACGTGCCATGGCCGTCTGGGGCATCGGCGTCTCGGTCTACTTCGTCGCCGTCATCTTCCGTACGTCGCTGGGGGTGGCCGGCCTCGACGCCGCCGACCGCTTCCATGTGAACGCCTCCGCCCTGTCGACCTTCTCGATCCTCCAGCTGCTCGTGTACGCGGGCATGCAGATACCCGTGGGCCTGCTCGTCGACCGGCTCGGCACCAAGAAGGTGCTGGCCATCGGGGTGGTGCTGTTCACGGCCGGACAGCTGGGCTTCGCCTTCTCCCCCTCGTACGGCATGGCCCTCGCCTCGCGCGCGCTGCTGGGCTGCGGTGACGCGATGACGTTCATCAGCGTGCTGCGGCTCGGCACCCGCTGGTTCCCGGCCCGGCGCGGGCCGCTGGTCGCGCAGTTCGCGGGACTGGTCGGCATGGCGGGCAACCTGGTCTCCACCCTGGTCCTGGCCCGGCTGCTGCACGGCATCGGCTGGACCGCGGCCTTCGCCGGCAGCGCGCTCGCCGGTGTGGTCGTGCTGGTCCTGCTGCTGCTCTTCCTCAAGGACCACCCCGAGGGACACGAGCCGGAGCCCTTCCCGCACCAGGGCGCGGCCTACGTACGACGCCAGATCGCCGCCTCCTGGCGGGAGCCGGGGACCCGACTGGGCCTGTGGGTGCACTTCACGACCCAGTTCCCCGCGATGGTCTTCCTGCTGCTCTGGGGGCTGCCGTTCCTGGTCGAGGCACAGGGCCTGTCCCGGGCGACCGCCGGTGAGCTGCTGACCCTCGTCGTGCTCTCCAACATGGTGATCGGCCTGGTCTACGGCCAGGTCGTGGCCCGGCACCACGAGGCGCGGCTGCCGCTCGCGCTGGGGACCGTGGGGGCGACGGCGTTGGTCTGGGCGGCGACGCTGGCCTACCCGGGCGAGCACGCGCCGATGTGGCTGCTCGTGGTGCTCTGCACGGTGCTGGGCGCGTGCGGGCCCGCCTCGATGATCGGCTTCGACTTCGCGCGGCCCGCGAACCCGCCGGAGCGGCAGGGGACCGCGTCCGGCATCACCAACATGGGCGGCTTCGTCGCGTCGATGACGACGCTGTTCGCCGTCGGGGTGCTCCTGGACGCGACCGGCGGCGACTACCGCGTCGCCTTCTCCGCGGTGTTCGTCCTCCAGGCGCTCGGGATCAGCCAGATCATGCGGCTGCGCAGGCGGGCGATCCGCAGGGAGCGGGAGCGGCTGGTGGCGAGCCGGGTGGAGACGGTGCACGTACCGGCGTAGAGCTGGGGCTTCCGTCCATGGAGCTGGGGGCTGCCGCCCCCAGTCCCGTCACCGGGTGCCCGCGCTACTGAGTGACCGTGAAGTTCCGCAGGATCGCCGCCGTCAGCGTCGGGTCGCCCTCCGCCTTCACCCGGTCCGGTACCGCCTCCGCGGTCACGCGGCCGCAGGCGAGGCGGACGTAGGTCTCCCAGTCGAGGGTGAGGGTGGCGGCGGGGCCGAGGGCGGGGGCCGTCTCGAGGGTGCCGCGGCCCTGGATGTCGACGCGGATCGTGCGCAGGAACTCGATCGGGCCGTGGACGTCGAGGACGATCGCCGAGCTGCGCGGGGCGTCGGCCTTCTCGGCGACCACGGCGGGGAGTTCGGCGAGCAGGACGTCACGGGCGATGTGCGCGCCGGGGGAGTCGAGGTTGCCGGGACGGCCGAGGGCGGCGCGGAGGTCCTGTTCGTGCACCCAGACGTCGAAGGCGTGCTTGCGCATGGACTCTTCGAGCGTCAGTTCGGAGCCGAGGGGGCCGCGCACCTTCGTCCCCGGATCCCGCGACTCGTTCCGCAGCTGACGGTTGCGGCGGATGATCACGTACTCCAGCTCGGAGGTCATCTCCGGCGCCGTGTGGTGGCGGCGGACGTCGACCTGCATCTCCATGTACCGCTGATGTTCGTTGGTGACGTGGTACAGGTCGCGCGGCAGCGAGTGGATGGGGCGCGGGTCGCCCAGCATCTCGGTGTCCAGACCGATGACATGTGACACGACATCCCGCACCGACCAGCCAGGGCACGGGGTGCGCCGGTTCCACTCCCCCTCCACCAGCGGATTCACCAGCTCGGATATCGCTTCGATGGAGTGGGTCCAGGCGTCGGCGTAGGGCTGGAGGGTGGGATGCAGACTCACGGAACGGGACCCCTCGGCGGTCGGAGCACGGGCTGGTGATGGCGGCGTTGCCAGTGGAGGTGGTGGCTGTCGGCGGGTGTCTTGAAACGCTAAGTTACGCTGCTGTGAGGCACCCCGGCAGTGCTTTCGTGTGACGATCGTAGGCCGGTGTGGACGGCTCGAATGCCAGGACGGTGGTAGTGTGCGCGCCTCGTTGATCCAGATCGCCGTAAGTGAGGGCGAATCGGTCGAATCGCGCCGACGTCGGGTGGCCACGCTCGTACGGGATCAGGCGGGCGCCGATCTCGTTGTCCTCCCCGAGCTGTGGACCACGGGCGCGTTCGCCTACGAGGGTTTCGCGGGCGAGGCCGAGCCGCTGGAGGGGCCGACGCACGAGGCCATGGCGAAGGCCGCGAGCGACGCGGGCGTCTGGCTGCACGCGGGGTCCGTGCCCGAGCGGGCCGCCGACGGCACGCTCTACAACACCTCGCTCGTCTTCTCCCCCTCCGGTGATCTGATCGCCGCCTACCGCAAGATCCACCGCTTCGGCTTCGACAAGGGCGAGGCCGTGCTGATGGGCGCGGGCCGGGACCTGGTGACGGTCCGGCTGCCCGAGACCACCCTCGGCCTGGCCACCTGCTACGACCTCCGTTTCCCCGAACTCTTCCGCGGTCTCGTCGACGCCGGCGCCGAGACCCTGGTCGTCCCCGCGGGCTGGCCGGAGCGCCGCCGGGCGCACTGGACGCTGCTGGCCCAGGCGCGGGCGGTCGAGAATCAGGCGTACGTGCTCGCCTGTGGAACGGCCGGGACACATGCGGGAGTTCCACAGGCGGGTCACTCGATCGTGGTCGATCCGTGGGGCGAGGTGCTGGCCGAGGCCGGCGCCGACGAGGAGGTCCTCACGGTCGAGCTCGACCCCGGCAAGGTGGCGGTGACACGGGATCAGTTCCCGGCACTGAAGGACCGGATGCTGGGCCTGGACACCCCCCGACGCTAGAACGGGCGGGCCCCGCGCCTCAGTCGGACTCCCGTTCCTTCTCCGCCAGGTGGATCACGCACACCGCCACCGCGATCAGCAGCGCCGGGTCCGCGTCCTCCCGGACCACGTCGACGCCGTACGTTTCGCGGATGTGCAGCCAGCGCCGGGAGACGACGGCCAGGACCTCACCGTCGTACTCGACGACGAACTCCCGGTCCAGGATCTTCCCGCTGACGTCGAGTTCGGTGCCGCCGTCGGCCAGGGCGACGCGGTAGTGGTTGCGCAGCAGGGACAGGCGTTTGCGCCTGATCGTCGCCAGCGGCTCGCCGTCCCGCTCGATCAGCATGGTGTCCCGCAGGGCGAACATCTTCTGCCGGATGTCGATCAGGACGCGGCCCCGGGTGTCCTTCAGCTCGAAGGTGTCCCGCAGCCGCATCGCCTTGCCGTCGACCAGGAACACCTTGTTGCCCTGGTCGTCCTCGATCCAGTAGTCGTCACCGAAGCCGAGGAGTCGGTCGCGTACGAGGAATCTCATGCCGTACGGCTTCCCCGTCGGGCGGGCCGGAACGCAGTCGCTGGACGTGCGGCGGACGGGTCGATTTTCGTCTGCGGCGCCGTCTTGGCTGGTCGCGCAGTTCCCCGCGCCCCTTCGGGGCGCTGCCCTGACCGGAGTGGATTCACCCGGCCGCTTAAGCCGACGGGCCGAAGCGGCGTCGGTAGGCCGACGGGCTGAGCCCTGTCTCGCGGCGTACGCGCGCGCGGAGGTTGGCGGCGGTGCCCAGGCCGCTTCGGGCGGCGACCACGTCGAGGCGTTCCTCGCCCCGTTCGATCAGCCGGCAGGCCAGGGCCACCCGCTCGCCCGTGAGCCAGGCCAGCGGGGTCGTGCCGAGTTGGGCGCGGAACCGGCGGTGCAGGGTCGCGGGGGAGAGTGCCGCGCGGGTCGCCAGGTCGGCCACGGTCAGCGGCTCGCCGAGCCGTTCCTGGGCCCAGGCCAGCAGCGGCCCCAGGGACTCGTCCGGGATCTCGGGCACCGGGCGTTCCACGAACTGCCGCTGACCGCCGTCGCGGTGGGCGGCGAAGACGAGGCGCCGGGACACCGCGTTGGCGACCTCCGCGCCGTGGTCGCGGCGCCAGATGTGCAGCCCGAGGTCGAGCGCGGCGGCGCTGCCCGCGGCGGTGAGGATGTCACCGTCGTCGACGAAGAGGACATCGGGTTCGAGCAGGACCCGGGGGTGCAGCGCGCGGAAGGTCTGTGCCCACAGCCAGTGCGTCGTGGCCCGCCGCCCGTCCAGCAGACCCGCCTCCGCGAGGGCGAAGCTCCCGGTGCACAGGCTCATGACGCGGGCGCCACGCGCGTGTGCGCGCCGGATGGCGTCGAGTACGGCGGCCCCGCGCGGTACGACGTTGTCCGGACGGCCCGGCACCACGAGCGTGTCCGCCCCGTCCACGGCCTCCAGTCCCGGCACTCCGGTGAGGGTGAAGAAGCCGTGGTTCATCCGGACGCCGGGGGTCGGCGTGCACAGCGTGACCTCGTACAACGGTCCCGTAAGACCCAGTTCGGGCCGCGGCAGCCCGAACAGCTCGGTGGTGACCCCGACTTCGAAGGGGTTCGTGCCCTCGTCGACGATCACCGTGACCCGGTGCGGAGCTTGCTGCGAGGATCCTTGCGGCATATGCGATTCCTAGCACTCGTGCGCCGGTGCCGTCACGCCCGACGATGACGGACATGAGCGAACCCATCTCCCTCGACAAGGCCCTCGCCTCCTTCAGCGAGCAGTGGAGCCCCCGGATCGTCACCGCCGTCAACGACTACGACGTACGCGTCGCCAAGGTCGAGGGCGAACACGTCTGGCACGTCCACGACGACACCGACGAGTTCTTCCTGGTCCTGGACGGCGAACTCCACATCGCCCTGCGCGAACCGGCGGGTGAGCGGACCGTCGTCCTGCCCAGGGGCTCGGTCTTCACCGTCCCGCGCGGGACGGAACACAAGCCGTACGCGCCCGTGCCCTCCGCGATCCTCGTCCTCGAACCCACCGGCACCTCCACCGTCGGCGACCGCCACGACGAGGTACCCGACCATGTGCACGCCACCACCGGGACCCCGCTCGGCTCGGGACGGTGACTGTCAGTGCCGGGTGGCACTCTTGATCCATGAGCGACTCCGTACGCCGCCGCGTCCGTGTCCGCGCTCCCGAACTGGTCGGGAAGGGCGGTTGGCTGAACACGGGCGACCGGCGGTACACCCTCGCTGAGCTGCGGGGCCGGATCGTCGTTCTCGATTTTTGGACATTCTGCTGTGTCAACTGCCTCCACGTCCTCGCCGAACTCCGCGAGCTGGAGGAGAAGCACCGGGACACCGTCGTCGTCATCGGCGTGCACTCCCCGAAGTTCGCGCACGAGACCGAGCACCGGGCGGTGGCGGACGCGGTCGAGCGGTACGGCGTCGGGCATCCCGTGCTCGACGATCCCGAGCTGGCGACCTGGCGGCAGTACGCGGTGCGGGCCTGGCCGACGCTGGTCGTGATCGACCCCGAGGGGTACGTCGTCGCGCAGCACTCCGGGGAGGGGCATGTGCAGGCGATCCACCGGCTCGTCACCGAGCTGGTGGCCGAGCACGAGGCCAAGGGCACGCTGCGGCGCGGGGACGGGCCGTACGTAGCACCGGAGCCGGAGCCGACGGTGCTGCGGTTTCCCGGCAAGGCGCTCGTCCTGCCCTCGGGGAACTTCCTGGTCAGTGACACCACCCGGCATCAGCTCGTCGAGCTGGAGCCGGACGGCGAGACCGTGGTGCGGCGGATCGGACAGGGCAGCCGGGGTTACACCGACAGCACCTGGGTCCGCTCGCGCTTCAACGAGCCGCAGGGGCTGGCTCTGCTGCCGGACGGCTCCGTCGTCGTCGCCGACACGGCCGGCCACCGCATCCGCCGCTTCGACCCGGAGTCGGGCCGCACCACCACTCTCGCCGGCACCGGCTACCCGTGGAGGCGGGGAGACGACACCTCGGGACCGGCCCGCGAGGTCGACCTCTCCTCCCCCTGGGACGTGGCCTGGTGGCAGGGCAGGGTGTGGATCGCCATGGCCGGCATCCACCAGCTGTGGACGTACGACCCGGTCGAGGGGACGGTCTCGGTCGCGGCCGGCACCACCGACGAGGGACTCGGCGACGGCCCCGCCGCCGAGGCCCGGTTCGCCCAGCCCTCAGGGCTCGCCGCCACCCCCGACCGGCTCTGGATCGCCGACTCCGAGAGCTCCGCCCTGCGCTGGGTGGACCCCGACGGCACCGTCCACACCGCCGTCGGCACCGGGCTCTTCGACTTCGGGCACCGCGACGGCACCGCCGAACAAGCCCTCCTCCAGCACCCTTTGGGTGTCACCGCGCTGCCCGACGGCTCGGTCGCGGTGAGCGACACGTACAACCACGCGCTGCGCCGCTACGACCCGGCGACCGGCGAGGTCACCACCCTCGCCACCGACCTCCGTGAGCCCAGCGGCGCGGTCCTCGTCGGCGACGATCTCGTGGTCGTGGAGTCCGCCCGGCACCGGCTGACCTGGCTGCGGCTGCCCGAGGAGGCCCTGAGAGTGCGGGCGACGGACCGTCGCACGCGGCGCGCCGTCACCGAGGTCGCGCCCGGCACACTGCTGCTGGACGTCGTCTTCCAGGCCCCGGCGGGACAGAAGCCGGACACGCGGTACGGGCCCTCGACCCGGCTGCTGGTGTCCGCCAGCCCGCCGGAGCTGCTCGTCGAGGGCCAGGGCGCGGGCACCGAACTCTCCCGCACCCTGCGTCTCGATCCGGCAGTTCCCGAAGGGGTCCTGCGTGTCTCCGCGACGGCCGCCTCCTGCGACGACGACCCCGCGAACACATACCCGGCCTGCCATGTCCACCAGCAGGACTGGGACGTGCCGGTCAGGCTCGCCGAACGCGGCGCCAACCGACTGCCCCTCGTCCTCGCCGGAATGGACGAGGCCACCGATCAGGCGCCGTAACCGTCGCTGTAGCCGTCCCGGCGCCCGGGGTGCCGCCCCTCGTCGATGACCGGCGTGTTGGGCGGTACCACCACGCGCCGCCGCTTGGCGATGCTGCTGAACGTCGCGACGCCGATCAGTCCGACGATCATGAAGATGACGCCGACCAGGTCGAGATTGACGCCCTGCATCTCCCAGTCGGTCGCGAACGTGAGGATGGCTCCCGCGGCGATGAGGATGATGCATCCGCCGAGGCCCATGAGTGTCGCCTCCCTGTCCGGTCCGGTCGTTCCGGTCCGCACCGGCGGGTACCCGGCCCCGCGGCGGCTATCCCTCCAGGAAAGCCGCCAACGCACTCGCCAGCAGATGCGGGTCGTCCGCGCCGCACAACTCGCGGGCGCTGTGCATCGAAAGGATCGCCACCCCGATGTCGACGGTCTTGATGCCGTGCCGGGCCGCGGTGATCGGGCCGATCGTGGTGCCGCAGGGCATCGAGTTGTTGGAGACGAAGGACTGGAAGGGCACGCCCGCCTTCTCGCAGGCCGCGGCGAACACCGCGCGGCCCGAACCGTCGGTCGCGTAGCGGTTGTTGACGTTGACCTTCAGGATCGGCCCGCCGTTCACCCGCGGGTGGTGCGTGGGATCGTGGCGCTCCGCGTAGTTGGGGTGGACCGCGTGGCCGGTGTCCGACGACAGACAGACCGTGCCCGCGAACGCCCGCGCCCGGTCCTCGTAGGACCCGCCCCGCGCGAACACCGAACGCTCCAGCACACTGCCCAGCAGCGGCCCGTCCGCGCCGGTGTCCGACTGGGAGCCGTTCTCCTCGTGGTCGAAGGCGGCGAGTACGGGGATGCAGGACAGGTCCGAACCGGCCGAGACGGCGGTCAGCGCGGCGACCCCGGCGTGCACGGAGATCAGGTTGTCCATCCGCGGGCCGGCCACCAGATCCTGGTCGCGGCCCAGATAGGCCGGGGGCTCCACGGAGTGCACCATCAGGTCCCAGCCGGTCACCTCACCCGCCGTCAGCCCGCTCTCCTCCTCCAGGAACGAGATCAGGTCACCCTCGCGGACGTCGTCGCCGAGACCCCAGATCGGCTGGAGGTGACGCTGCTTGTCGAGCTTGAGTCCCTCCGCCGACACCGAGCGGTCCAGGTGGATGGCGAGCTGCGGCACCCGCAGCAGCGGCCGCCCGACGTTCACCAGCCGCGTCGAGCCGTCCCGCAGGGTCAGCCGGCCCGCGAGACCCAGGTCGCGATCGAGCCAGGAGTTGAGCAGCGGCCCGCCGTAGATCTCCACGGCGACCTGGCGCCAGCCGTGCGCACCGGCGTCCGGCAGCGGCTTGACCCGCAGGTTGGGGGAGTCGGTGTGCGCCCCGGCGATCCGGAACGGCGTGTGCGGCTCGGCGCCCTCGGGGACGTACCAGGCGATGATCGCGCCGCCGCGCAGCACGAACCTGCCGCCGCTCCCCGCGGCGGAGACCGACGATGTCTCAGCGTCCCAGGCGTCCGTCTCCGAGACCTGCTTGAAGCCGGCCTTCTCCAGCCGCTCGGCGGCGTTCGCCACGGCGTGGTACGGCGAGGGGCCGGCGGCCAGGAAGGACATGAGGTCGTCGGTGTGACCGCGGTCGAAGCGGGAGGGTTCGCTCATGGGGTTCACCTTAACGACGTACGAAGGCCCCCTCCCGGCGACGGGAAGGGGCCCTTGTGAAGGCTGTGGTGCAGCTGTACGGGTGTGTCCTGGAACGAGCCGTACGGGTGTGCGCCCAGCGGTACCGCGAGGTGGCTAGAAAGCGGCCTCGTCCAGCTCCATCAGGTCCAGCTCGACGCCCTGGGCGAGCTTGCGGGCGCCGGTGACGCCGGGCAGGACGTTGGCCGCGAAGAACTTCGCCGCCGCGATCTTGCCGGTGTAGAAGGCCTTGTCCTTCTGCGAGGCGGTCGGCAGCTTCTCGGCGGCCACGGCCGCGCCCTTGAGGAGCAGGTAGCCGACCACGACGTCGCCGGAGGCCAGCAGCAGGCGGGTGGTGTTCAGGCCCACCTTGTAGATGTTCTTGACGTCCTGCTCGGTGGCCGCGAGGTCGGTCAGCATCAGGCCGACGATGGCCTCCAGCTCGACCGCGGCCTTCGCGAGGTGCTCGCGGGCGCCGGACAGCTCCTCGCCGCCCTCGCCGAGCGCGAGGAACTTCTTGATGTCCTCGGCGAGACCGTTCAGCGCGGCACCCTGGTTGCGGACGATCTTCCGGAAGAAGAAGTCCTGGCCCTGGATCGCCGTGGTGCCCTCGTACAGGGTGTCGATCTTGGCGTCCCGGATGTACTGCTCGATCGGGTACTCCTGGAGGAACCCGGAGCCGCCGAAGGTCTGGAGCGACTGGGCGAGCTGTTCGTAGCCCTTCTCGGAGCCGTAGCCCTTCACGATCGGCAGGAGCAGGTCGTTGAGCGCGTGCTCGGCCTTCGCGTCCTCGCCGGCGGCCTCCTTGACGGCGATCGCGTCCTGGATCGAGGCGGTGTAGAGGACGAGGGCGCGCATGCCCTCCGCGTACGCCTTCTGCGTCATCAGCGAGCGGCGGACGTCGGGGTGGTGGGTGATGGTGACCTTGGGCGCGGCCTTGTCGCCGAAGGCGGCCAGGTCCGAGCCCTGGACGCGCTCCTTGGCGTACTCGAGGGCGTTCAGGTAGCCCGTCGACAGCGTGGAGATCGCCTTCGTGCCGACCATCATCCGCGCGAACTCGATGATGCGGAACATCTGGCGGATGCCGTCGTGCTTGTCGCCGATCAGCCAGCCCTTGGCGGGGTGCTGGTCGCCGAAGGTCATCTCGCAGGTGTTGGAGGCCTTCAGGCCCATCTTGTGCTCGACGTTCGTCGCGTACACGCCGTTGCGCTCGCCCAGCTCGCCGGTCTCGAAGTCGAAGAGGTACTTCGGGACCAGGAAGAGGGACAGGCCCTTGGTACCCGGGCCGTGGCCCTCGGGGCGCGCGAGGACGTAGTGGAGGATGTTCTCCTCCATGTCGTGCTCACCGGAGGTGATGAACCGCTTCACGCCCTCGATGTGCCAGGAGCCGTCCTCCTGCTGCACGGCCTTGGTACGACCCGCACCCACATCCGACCCGGCGTCGGGCTCGGTGAGCACCATGGTCGAACCCCAGGTCCGCTCCACCGCGATCTGGGCGATCTTCTTCTGTACGTCGTTGCCCTCGTCGTAAAGGATCCCGGCGAACGCCGGACCGGAGGAGTACATCCACACGGCCGGGTTCGCGCCCAGGATCAGCTCCGCGTACGACCAGATCAGGGACGGCGGGGCGACGGTGCCGCCGATGCCCTCGGGCAGGCCGAGGCGCCAGTACTCCGAGTCCATGAAGGCCTTGTAGCTCTTCTTGAAGGACGCCGGGACCGGCGCGGTGTTGGTCTCCGGGTCGAAGACCGGGGGGTTGCGGTCGGCGTCCGTGAAGGACTCCGCCAGGTCGTTCTCGGCGAGGCGGGTCATCTCGTCGAGGATGCTCTTCGCGGTCTCGACGTCCATCTCCTCGAAGGGACCCGTGCCGTACAGCTTGTCGCGGCCGAGTACTTCGAAGAGGTTGAACTCGATGTCGCGGAGATTCGACTTGTAGTGCCCCATGGCGACGGCTCCCGTAGAGAAGAGACGGGCGAGGCACTGGATCCTCGCGCTAGTTCACGTACCAACAAGTAGCTTCGATACGATGATGCTACCCGCCAGTAATAAACCGCAACCCTGATCCGGCCATCTGTGACGGTTCACACCGGAACGGTGAGCGTCGCGGTGTACCCCTCGGCCACGCTGCCCTTCACCGCCGCCAGCTGCTGGTCGTAGCCGTCGCGGAAGATGCTGTCCGAGTCCAGGGAGAGCTCGGCGAGATTCGGCACGCTCTCCTCGTAGCCCTCCGTCGCGTACACCGCGTCGCAGACGTCCGCGGGGAGCGCGAGCTGCGAGGTGTTCGTGATCGACGTGGCCGCCGTGGCGTCCTCCAGGCTGCCGTAGACCTCGAAGTGGATGTGCGGCCAGCGGTTCGGATAGCAGCCGGGGAAGATGCTCGTGAACGTGACCCGCCCGGCGGCGTCGGTCTCCTGCACACCCCGCAGATAGTTCTCGTCGGCGATCCCCTCGGAGTACAGGGAGTAGTCGCCCGCCCGGTCGCAGTGCCAGATGTATACGGCCGCGCCCTGCTTCGGCGTCCCGCACCCCGAGGCCGCGTCCACCACCGTCAGCGTGACGGTCAGAGGCACACCCTCGGCGGTGCCGCCCGCGGAGTCACCGAAACTCTTGGTGATGTCGCCGCGCACGACACCGCTCTCCTTCAGGACGTTCACCCCGTTCGAGCCGTCGCCCGGGAACGGCCCGGCGGTCTCGTCGGGAATCGTCGCGCACTCGGCGGAGCTCGCGGCGGAGCTTCCGGCGGAGCTTTCGGGGGACGCCGAGGAACGGGAGGGGGCGGAAGCGGCGCCCCCGTCCTCCGACGTACAGCCCACCAGCGGAATCAGACCCACCCCCGCCCCCGCCATCAGCCGGATCATCCGGCGACGGGCGAGGACGGGAAGGTCGTAGGAGAGCCCCTTGTCGTGCTCGTGGACCTCGTCGATCTCGTCGCCGTGGTGTCGGTGCATGGCTGTCCCCTCGCCCGTGCGGTGCCGTGTCTCGGTGATTTGTCTGACACGACAGACGTTATGGGCGGTCGGCGGCGAGAACACCACGCCGCGGCTGTCAAGTCACTGTCGATCCCGCCGCTGCACCGACCCCACCCGTAGCGGCCCGCCCTCCGGCGGCTCTCGGTACGCTTGCGCCCATGTACGGCTACGACCAGAGCGCGGGTACGCAGCAGCAGTACGCCGCGCCGCAGCAGCAGATGCCGGGCGGGTACGGCCAGCAGCCGCCGCTGTATCCCGAGCCGTCCCCACCGTCCCTCGCGGACGCGGTGCGGGCCTTCACGACGGGGCAGCTGGCGGCGGAGGACTTCCAGCAGGTCTTCGCCACGTCGAAGGTCTACTGCCCGCGCGGCGACAACCCCGGATTCCTCGCCCTGCACAACACCCAGCAGCCGGTGATCCCGATGTTCACCTCGCTGAAGGAGCTGCGGCGGTACGCGGGCAAGGAGTCCAAGTACTTCGTGATCACGGGGGCGGAGGTGATCGACCTCCTGCCGACCGGCTACGGCTTCGTCCTCGACATGGAGGGCGAGCACCGCATGGTCTTCGACGCGAAGGCCGTGGAGCAGATGGTCGAGTTCGCGATGCGCCGGATGTACGGCTGAGTCCGTCGGAGGTACGACCGGGAGCCCGGAGGGAATGCCCTCCGGGCTTTCTCTGTTCAGGGTGGCAGAAAGTTCAATGCTCAACTAAACTGGACGCACAAGGAGGTACCGACATGCCCGCAGTGACCGTAGAGAACCCGCTGACGCTGCCGCGAGTGGCCGCCCCGGCCGACGCCGTGGCCCGTCCCGTGCTCGGTGTCACGACCGCGCCGAGCGGTTTCGAGGGTGAGGGCTTCCCGGTGCGCAGGGCGTTCGCCGGGATCCATTACCGCCATCTGGATCCGTTCATCATGATGGATCAGATGGGGGAGGTGGAGTACGCGCCTGGTGCCCCCAAGGGGACTCCCTGGCATCCGCACCGCGGCTTCGAGACCGTCACCTACATCATCGACGGCATCTTCGACCACCAGGACAGCCAGGGTGGCGGCGGCACGATCACCAACGGCGACACCCAGTGGATGACGGCCGGTTCGGGCCTGCTCCACATCGAGGCGCCGCCGGAGTCCCTCGTCATGTCCGGCGGCCTCTTCCACGGTCTCCAGCTGTGGGTGAACCTCCCGGCCAAGGACAAGATGATGGCGCCCCGCTACCAGGACATCCGCGGTGGCAACGTGCAGCTGCTGACGACGCCGGACGGCGGTGCGCTCCTTCGGGTGATCGCCGGTGAGCTGGACGGTCACGAGGGTCCCGGTGTCACCCACACCCCGATCACGATGATCCACGCGACGCTGGCGCCGGGTGCGGAGATCACGCTGCCGTGGCGCGAGGACTTCAACGGTCTGGCGTACGTGCTGGCGGGCCGGGGTGCCGTGGGCGCCGAGCGCCGTCCGATCCAGCTGGGTCAGACAGCGGTCTTCGGCGCGGGTGGCTCACTGACGGTCCGCGCGGACGAGAAGCAGGACTCGCACACCCCGGACCTGGAGGTCGTGCTCCTCGGCGGTCAGCCGATCCGTGAGCCGATGGCGCACTACGGGCCGTTCGTCATGAACACCCAGGCGGAGCTCCAGCAGGCCTTCGACGACTTCCAGAAGGGCCGCCTGGGGACGATCCCGGCGGTGCACGGAATGTCGGAGGGTGGCCTGTAGGGCCTTCGCGGCGGTCGTTCGTTCTGCCTCTCGGGTGACCTGAGGGGCAGAATGGAAAAGAGTCCTGTTTCGGGATCCTCGCGTGAACCTCTACGCGTGGGAGGCCGCCATGACGAGTGCCGCGAGTGCTGCCACGACTTCTCGAAGGATTCACTGGCCCGGGGTCGCCGGGATCGTTTCGGGCGTACTGATGTTGGTGTCGCTGCTGGTGACGTACAACATCAGCCCGGAGTACGACGGCAAGGACGGTCTGCGCAAGACGGTCGCCTTCTACCGCGACGGCGGGAACCTCGACCTCACCGAGGCCATGACCCTGCTGATGCTGGCGGCGGCCCTGCTGTTCCTGTGGTTCCTGGCGGGCCTGGTCCGTCTCGCCGGTGGCCGGTCCGCGCTGGTTCTGCTGGGCGGGTCCGTCTTCACCGCGATGCTGCTGGTCGGGACGATCGCCGGCGCCATCTACGGCATCTCCGCCAACAACACGGACGCGTTCGTCGTCGGCCCGGAGACCGCCATGGTCGCGCTCCTGCTCTTCGACGTCTCCTACGGCGGCTACATCGCGGCCATGCTCGGCGCGGCGGTCCTGCTCTTCGCGGTCTGGCGCGCCTCGGTGACGACCGGCGCGCTCCCGGTGTGGCTGGGCTGGTCCGCCTTCGTCATCGCGGTGCTGTCCCTGGCGGGGCCGTTCAGCGCGTGGCTGACGGTTCTGCTCATGGCGGTGTGGGTCGTACTCGCGGGGGTGGTGATGGTGGTTCGTCCGGCGGCGGAGGAGTAGTTGTTCGGTACGGTACGACTAGGCCCGAAGCCGCAAGTTTGGGTTGCGGCTTCGGGCCTTTCCTGCGTGGGCGCTACCGGATCACGGCAGTACGTAGAACGGCGCGCCGTCCGGAGCGCGACCCACCTGCCGCACGCACCCGTGCTCGGACAGCAGCTCCAGGCTGTTCTGGACCCGGGCGGGTGACAGCCCGGTGCACACGGCGATCTCCTCCACGGTGTAGTCGGCGCCGCCGTGCAGGAGGGCAGGGGCCAGGTGAGCGGCCACCGTGTGGATGTCCTCGGTGACGACCAGGTTCCTGGTTCTCCAGTTGGACAGGAGCTGCTCGGGCGTCAACTCCGGTGCCTGGACGGTGCGGGCGAGATCATTGCGACCTCGGAGAGTCTGGGCGATGTCCCGGAGTACCTCGACGATCGTGTTCTGGCTGTTGTTGATCTGCCGTAGTGCCTCGTTCGTCTGGATGCTGCGCTCCTCGAGCCGGACGAGGGCGTCAGCGAGCTGTTGGGGCACGACGTACGCGGTGCAGTCGGTGGCAGCGGGCTGCACGGGGGCCGGTTCCAGGGTGTACGAGCCGTCGCGCTGGATGGTGGCGATGACTTCGGAGACCCAGGCCTTGAAGGGCTGAGCCGATGGTTTGGTGCAGCCGTTGACCAACCGGATCAGACCCTGGAGGTGCACGAGATTCATGTCTCGGCGCCACTCCCGACCTGCGGGAATGCTGAGACCGTGCCCTCCAGTTACTTTCTCAAGAGTCTCTCGGTGCTCTGTGGGGACATGGTCGGCCAGAGTCTTCCGGGGATTGCTGTACCCCAGCTCCTTGAGTACGTCCGCCGCGGGAAACCAGTGCGTCCCGTCCGGCATCGTCAGCCTCCGTACGCGTACCCCCGTGGCCGCGAACACGAAGTCGTTGATGTCGATCGCGTCCGGCCGTTGTGTGTTGTTCTGCTCGTCCATCGAGCATCACCTCCACCTCGGACGCTAGGTAGACAGACCTGCAACTCACGTCCTAAGTAAGGATGTTCATCCGAACGAGGGGCAGAACAATCGATTCTGCCCATGTCGGCAGGTCAGCGGCCTGTTGCTGTGGGCTGCTGGTCAACTGCGGGCTCGTTACCCAGAGGCTTCCGGTGCGGGCGGCGTCGATTCGTAGAGTTCGAACCAGATGCTCTTGCCCTCGCCGCGTGGGTCGACGCCCCATGCGTCGGCGAGGAGTTCTATGAGCATCAACCCGCGTCCGGACGAGGCCAGTTCGCCGGGGCGGCGTTTGTGGGGGAGGTCGTCGCTGGTGTCGGTGACCTCGACGTGCATGCGGCGGTCTCCCGGGTCGCCCCGGACCTCTGCCAGGAGCAGGGCGTCGGCGTCGGTGTGTACCAGTACGTTCGTCAGCGTCTCCGAGAGGAGCAGGACGGCCGAGTCGACCTGGTCGTCCGAGGCCCAGTCGTGGAGGAGTTCCTTCAGCTGCTGGCGGGCCACCGCCACTCGTTCCGGTTCCGCCTGGGCCACCGTCAGCATCGTGCGGCGGACCTGCGGGGTCACCGTCACCGTGTCGCCGCAGCCGCAGCCCTCCCCCTCGCGGCACAGCAACAAGACCGCTATGTCGTCCTCGCGGCGGTCCGCCAGGGGGCCCGTGGTGTGGTGGGAGGAGGGGCCGTGGACCGCCTGGACCAGGGCGTCCGCCAGTTCCTCCAGGTCGCCCTTGTGCTCTTCCAGGATCGTGCGGACGCGCTGCCAGCCCGTGTCCAGGTCGTGGCCACCCGTCTCGATCAGGCCGTCGGTGCAGACCATCATCGTCTCGCCGGGTTCGAGGGTGAGACGGGTCGTGGGGTAGTCGGCGTCGGGGTCGATGCCGAGGGGGAGGCCGCCGTCCGTGCGGCGGACCAGGACGGTGCCGTCCGCCATGCGGATCGCCGGGTCGGGGTGGCCGGCGCGGGCGATGTCCAGGCAGCCGGTGGCGGGGTCGACCTCGACGTAGAGGCAGGTCGCGAAGCGCAGGTCGGAGGAGTCGTCGGCGTCGTACGTCATGCCGTGCAGGAAGCGGGAGGCCCGGGAGAGGACCGCGTCGGGGCGGTGGCCCTCCGAGGCGTAGGCACGCAGGGCTATGCGGAGCTGGCCCATCAGGCCCGCCGCGTGGACGTCGTGGCCCTGGACGTCGCCTATGACCAGCGCGAAGCGGCCGCTGGGCAGCGGGATCATGTCGTACCAGTCGCCGCCGACCTGGAGGCCGCCGCCGGTGGGGACGTAGCGGGCGGCGACGCTCATGCCCGGTATCTCGGGGCCGAGCTTGGGGAGCATCGAGCGCTGGAGGCCGTCGGTGAGCTCGCGGGCCGACTCGGCGGCTTCGGCGCGGGACAGGGCCTGGGCGAGCATGCGGGCGACCGTGGTGAGGACGGAGCGCTCGTCGGGGGTGAAGGCGACGGGGTACTTGAAGGCCGCCATCCAGGCGCCCATGGTGCGGCCGGCCACGGTCAGCGGCAGGAACGCCCAGGAGTGGCGGCCGAAGTGCGCGGCGAGGGGCCAGGTGACCGGGTAGCGGTGG
The DNA here is from genome assembly GCF_040446465.1 of Streptomyces sp. RG80. NCBI lineage: Bacteria > Bacillati > Actinomycetota > Actinomycetes > Kitasatosporales > Streptomycetaceae > Streptomyces > Streptomyces sp. RG80. The sequence continues at coordinate 285,199 of NZ_JBEAAJ010000004.1, forward strand.
CGGTAGTGCTCGGGGGCGGAGAGGTAGACCGCGCGGCCGGTGCGGACCACCTCGGCGGCTGGGTAGTCCGTGTCCAGGGCCATGTGGGAGAAGGGGCCCTCGTCGCCGGGCTGCTGGCCGTGGTGGCCGATGATCTTCAGGCGGTCGCCCTCCACGCCGAAGACCGCGAGGCCGTCCGGTGAGAAGCCCGGCATCGACAGGCCCGCGGCGACCCGGAGGACCTCCTCGGTGGAGCGGGCCTCGGCCAGGGCGCGCCCCGCGTCCAGCAGGAACGCCTCCCTGGAGCGCCGCCAGTCGCCGGTGACCGCGCTGCGGGCGGCCGGGGTGCCGGGGGACGGCTCGGTGACCTCTTGCAGGGTGCCTATCAGGACGAAGGCGCGGCGCTCGGGGTCGTAGGAGGGGTTGGAGCGGCTGCGGACGACGCGGACCACCCGGTTCCGCTCGTCCATGATCCGGATGCGGACCTCGGCGAGGGTGCCCTCGGCGACGGCGAGCTGGACGACGCCGGTGATCTCGTTCCAGTCGACGGCGTGCATACGCGCGCGTGCCTGGACCTCCGTGAGGGTGGTCGGCTCGGCGGGCAGGCCGAGCAGGCGTGCGGCCTCGGCGTCCACGGTGACCAGGCCCGTTGCGGTGTCCCAGTGCCACAGGCCGGTAGCGAGGGCGGCGAGGACGTCCCCCACGGCGGGCAGGGGCTCACCAGTGCGCATTGCCCCACTGTAGGGAGAGGTGATCGGGGGCTGCCACCGATGACGGGGGACAGCGGCCGCGATTAATGGTGGGGAGCCGATCTTGGGGCGGCCGGTACCCTTGGGAGGTCCGGGCACCATGGCCCGTTCCTTGTCGGGGAGTGACCCTCGGCACAGCCCAAGATGTAAGGACGATGAACGACGATGCATCGGTACAGGTCCCACACCTGCGGCGAGCTCCGCTCCTCTGACGTCGGTGCCGACGTCCGGCTGAGTGGCTGGCTGCACAATCGGCGCGACCTGGGCGGCATCCTCTTCATCGATCTGCGCGATCACTACGGCATCACGCAGCTCGTCGCCCGGCCGGGCACGCCCGCCTACGAGGCCTTGGACAAGGTCTCCAAGGAGTCGACGGTACGTGTAGACGGCAAGGTTGTTTCACGTGGAACCGACAACGTGAACTCCGACCTGCCCACCGGTGAGATCGAGGTCGAGGTCGGCGAGGTCGAGCTGCTCGGCGCGGCCGCCCCGCTGCCGTTCACGATCAACACCGAGGACGGGGTCAACGAGGAGCGGCGCCTGGAGTACCGCTTCCTGGACCTGCGCCGCGAGCGGATGCACAAGAACATCCTGCTGCGTACGTCGGTCATCTCCGCCATCCGTCACAAGATGACGGCCCTCGGCTTCAACGAGATGGCCACGCCGATCCTGTCCGCCACCTCTCCCGAGGGCGCGCGTGACTTCGTGGTGCCGTCCCGTCTGAACCCGGGCAAGTTCTACGCCCTTCCCCAGGCGCCGCAGCAGTTCAAGCAGCTGCTGATGATCTCGGGCTTCGACCGCTACTTCCAGATCGCGCCCTGCTTCCGTGACGAGGACGCGCGCGCGGACCGTTCGCCGGGCGAGTTCTACCAGCTCGACGTCGAGATGAGCTTCGTCGAGCAGGAGGACGTCTTCCAGCCGATCGAGAAGCTCATGACCGAGCTCTTCGAGGAGTTCGGCAACGGCCGTCACGTCACCTCCCCCTTCCCGCGGATCCCGTTCCGCGAGGCGATGCTGAAGTACGGCTCCGACAAGCCGGACCTGCGCGCCCAGCTGGAGCTCGTCGACATCACCGATGTCTTCGAGGGCTCGGAGTTCAAGGCGTTCGCCGGCAAGCACGTGCGGGCGCTCGCGGTGCCGGACGTCTCGGCGCAGCCGCGGAAGTTCTTCGACCAGCTCGGGGACTACGCCGTCTCGCAGGGCGCCAAGGGCCTGGCCTGGGTGCGGGTCGCCGAGGACGGTTCGCTGTCCGGTCCGATCGCGAAGTTCCTCACCGAGGAGAACGTCGCCGAGCTGACCAAGCGGCTGTCGCTGGCCGCCGGGCACGCGGTGTTCTTCGGCGCGGGCGAGTTCGACGAGGTCTCGAAGATCATGGGCGCGGTGCGGGTCGAGGCCGCCAAGCGCGCCGGGCACTTCGAGGAGAACGTCTTCCGGTTCTGCTGGATCGTCGACTTCCCGATGTACGAGAAGGACGAGGACACCGGCGCGATCGACTTCTCGCACAACCCGTTCTCCATGCCGCAGGGCGGCCTCGAGGCCCTGGAGACCCAGGACCCGCTGGACATCCTCGGCTGGCAGTACGACATCGTCTGCAACGGCGTCGAGCTGTCCTCCGGCGCGATCCGGAACCACGAGCCCGAGATCATGCTGAAGGCCTTCGAGATCGCGGGCTACGACCGCGAGACCGTCGAGGAGAAGTTCGCCGGCATGCTGCGCGCGTTCCGCTTCGGCGCCCCGCCGCACGGCGGGATCGCGCCCGGCGTCGACCGCATCGTCATGCTGCTGGCCGACGAGCCGAACATCCGCGAGACGATCGCCTTCCCGCTCAACGGCAACGCCCAGGACCTGATGATGGGCGCGCCGACGGAGCTGGAGGAGGCGCGGCTGAAGGAGCTGCACCTGTCGGTGCGCAAGCCGCAGCCGAAGTAACCGGCCGCTGTCGCAAGCGGAACTGAAGGGCTCGAAACCGGCGTCGGTTTCGAGCCCTTTCGCTTGGTTGCCCGGGGCACGCCCGTACGAGCCGCCTCAACTGGCAAGTAAGGAAAGGCTTTCCTATCGCCTACCTATGAAAGCGCCACAGTCCCCACCCACGCCCCTGACAGCCTTCTTACCTAACTTCCCTGCACATGACGGGAAACCAGCAGCACAGCGAGCCCAAACACAAGCGGGACCTGACCCGGCGCAAGGTCGTCGTGGCGGGTGCGGGCGCCGCCGTGGCGGTGGGGGCGGGAGCCACCCTCGCCGCGGGCGCCTTCGCGGACGAGACGAGCGGTACCGCGACCGCCACCACCTCCGCGAGCAGCACCGCCGAGGTCTGCTACAAGCTCACCTCGGAGACCACCGAGGGGCCGTACTACATCGACGCCGACAAGCTCCGCCAGGACATCACCGAGGACAAGGAGGGCATCCCGCTCGTCCTGAACCTCAAGGTGATCGACTCCGAGACCTGCAAGCCGATCCGCAACGCCGCCGTCGACATCTGGCACTGCGACGCGCTCGGCATCTACTCGGGCTACGAGAGCCTGTCGACCGGCGGAGGCGGCACGGCCCCGACCGACGCTCCCACCGACGCCCCGTCGGGTACGCCCACCGGTGAGCCGCCGTCCGGCGCGCCCTCCGGCGGCACCGGCGGTGGCGGGGGCCACGAGGAGCCCACCGACGACGAGCGCTATCTGCGCGGCACCTGGCGCACGGACAAGCAGGGCCGGGTCACCTTCAGGACGATCTTCCCGGGCTGGTACCGGGGCCGTACCGTGCACATCCACACCAAGGTGCACGTGGGTGGTGAGTGGACGGACGCCGGGTACGAGGGCGGCACCACCTGCCACACCGGGCAGTTCTTCTTCGACGAGGAGTCCGTGCTCGCCTCCGCCGAGGTCGAGCCGTACTCGACCTCCACGACCGAGCGCACCACGCTCGACGAGGACACCATCTACGACCAGAGCGGCACCACGGGCGGCCTGCTCAAGCTGAAGTACAAGAAGGACAACATCGCCAAGGGCGTCACCGGCTCCCTCACCATGGGCGTCGACCCCGACGCGACGAACGAGGGCACGTCGTTGTAGCCGACGGCCAGGTCGAGGGCGCCCGGGACGGTCGAGTCCCGGGCGCCCTTTCGTCGTACGAGCCGGGGCCATGGCGGCCTCACAGACTTCGTACAGACGGCTCGACGGCTGTGCACAGTGGTGCGGGGTCTCATGGGGACATACGGGGTCGGGTCACCCGGTCCCGTGGGAGACCGCAAGCGCTGGAGGAAGCGATGGGTTACGTCGTACTCGCACTGTTGCTGATCGTCGGAGCGGCCGCAGCGGTCGTCGCACAGCGGCGGCAGGGCGGTCGGCCGGAGCCTGTCGTGCCGCCGGTGCCGGTGCCCGCCCCGCCCGCTCTCCCCGACGCCGGGACCGTGCCCGAACCCGGCGCCCGTGCCGACGCCGGGCGGTGGGTCGAGCGGCTCGGTGGAGGGCTCGCCGGGATCGACGCGGCGGGGGACAAGGCGGCCGTGCAGGCGCTGGCCGACGCGACCGGGCGGTACCGCGCCGCGAAGGGGGAGCTGGCCGCCGGGCGGTACGCGAGTGCCGAGCTGGTGGCCGTCGAGGGGCTGCACTACGTCCGTGCCGCCCGCACCGCGCTGCGCCTGGACCCCGGGCCCGTGCTGCCCGGCCTCGGCACGCCCGCGGTGACGGCACGGGACGGGCGGGTCGTCCTGGACGAGCGGACGTACACCGTGTCCAACCGCTGGCGGGACGGGGTGACGCCGTACTACTACGCGGGCGGGGTGGTCGGCGGGCGCCGGGTTCCCGGGGGCTGGTACAGCTCGCCCTGGTGGAACCCGGCCCTGGCGGTCGCCTGAGCGGTCAGATCGTCCAGAGCAGGCCGAGGCCGCCGAGCGACGTACCGAACTGCTGGGTCAGGCCGACCGACGAAGCCGTGAACAGCTTGCTGCCGGTCGCCGTCGGACGGGACGAGCCGCCCGGGAAGACCCACACCGCGCCGGTGGCGTTGTTCTCCCCGGGCGCGCCGACGAACAGCTCCGGCCTGCCGTCCTTGTTCACGTCCCCGACCGAGACGGTCGTACCGAACAGGTCGTCGGTCTCGGAGGCACCGGGGACGGACGCCGTGTCCTGGGAGAAGGAGTACGAGCCGGTGCCGAGGGCGCCCGAGGCACGGCCCGGGACGACCGTCACCTGGCCGGCGTTGGGCTTGGCGAGGTCCTCGTACGGGGTGCCGACGACGATGTCCGCGAGGCCGTCCCGGTTCAGGTCGGCCACGGCCAGCGAGCCGCCGAAGGCGTCGTCCTTCTCGCTCGAGCCGGGGACACCGGCGGTGTTCTGGGTGATCTGTACGGGCGCGGTGCCGGTCGCGATGCCCGTCGCCGAGCCGTACCAGACCAGCACCCGGCCACCCGTGGCGCCGTCGACGCCCGCCGCTTCCGGCTCGTCCGGGTCGCCGGCCACGAGGTCGGCGTATCCGTCGCCGTCGATGTCGCCGGTGGCCACGATGAGGCCGTTGCCCTGGAGTTCGTTGCCGTAGGCGGGGTTCGCGTAGATGTCTCCGCCGCTCGCTCCGCTCAGACGGACGGTCGAGGAGGCCGGGTCGGGCACCTTGTCGCCGTTGAAGTCGCCGAGCGCCACGGAGCCGGTGGAGGGGGTGTCGTCGTTGTAGGTGACGGATCCGAAGCCGCCGTTGCGGCTGAACGGCCCGCTGAAGTACACGGACGCGTCCCATCCGGCCACCGCCACCCGGGTCTTCGCCCCGGCTCCGGTACTTAGCGCGGCGATGTCCAGGCCGTAGTGGCCCGGGTCGTTCGCCGGTGTCGGCAGATCCGTGCCACTGGTCAGCCCGTTCGCGCTCCCCCAGAGCACGGTCACCGCACCGGAGTCGGCGCCCTTCGACGTGTCCTCCTCCGGCGATCCCACGACCAGGTCGGCGTACCCGTCCCGGTTCAGGTCCGCCGTCGCGGTCGCCTCGCCGAACCGGTCGCCCGTCTCCGCCGTCCCCGGCACCCCGGCGGTGTTCTGCGTGATCGTCTTCCGGTGGCTCGCCGCCAGGCCCGTCTTCGAGCCGTACAACACGACCACCGCGCCCGCCGCCTCCTTGCCGGAGACGTTCGCGCCCGGTGCGGGCAGCACCGCGTCCTTGTAGCCGTCGCCGTTGAAGTCCCCCGGCACGCCCCCGTGCACGGCCGCCGCCGGAACCGCCGGGAGCAGCGCCCCGCCGATGACTCCGCCGATGACCCCGGTGATCACGAACCACTTGCGCATCAGATCCCCCTCCTGAATCTTCGCGGGAAGTGTAAAGGCGCCCGGGGCCGAAATGACCCCGGGCGCCTCGACCTGTCAACTCGCTTTTCAGGAAAGGGACTTGTAGCCGCCGAAGCCGGTCCCGATCTTCGCCCGCGCCCCGAACGACCCCTTCCCGTCCCCGCTGTTGCGGTAGAGGTTGCCGCTGGTGTCGCGGGAGACCAGGTCGGCCCTGCCGTCGTCGGTGATGTCGCCGACGCCGACCACGGCGTTGTAGGAGCCGCCCCAGTCCGAGAACAGCTTCACCCGGGCCTTGAACGTGCCGTCGCCCTTGCCGTCGTAGCGGTACAGGACGTTGGACTTGTCCTGGGCGAGCAGGTCGCCGATACCGTCGCCGTCGAGGTCCCCGGCGCCGACGATCTTCTTGTAGCCCTTCCAGTTGTCGTAGAGCTTCACGCGGGCCGACAGCTTGCCGGTGCTGGTGCCCTTGTAGAGGTAGACCGTGCCGGTGGAGGAGTTCCGGGCGATCAGGTCCGGACGGCCGTCGCCGCTCACGTCACCCGGCGAGGTCAGCACGTCGTACTGGGTCCAGCCGCTGCTCGCGAGGGTGGTGTACGACGTCGACGGCTTCAGCGCCGCGCCCCGGCCCGGCTTGTACAGCCGCAGCGAACCGTTGGCGTACCGCACGAGGACGTCGTTGTTGCGGTCCCCGCTGAGGTCGCCGATCGGGATCGCCTTGACGGTGGTCGCCCAGCCGCCGCCCGTGGACTTCTCGCCGAACTTCCCGGTCCCGGTGCCGGAGTGGTACGTCAGCCCGCCGGAGGAGTTGAGGGTGAGGAGGTCGCCGCGGCCGTCCGGGCCGTCGGGGCTGACGTAGTCGTGGCGTACCGCCGCCCCGCGCTGGAGGAAGGCCTTGCCGGAGGTGACCGTGTTCGCCGTGGTCGTGCCGAGGCCGGTCGCCTTCAGGGTCCAGGTGACCTCGCCGTTGGGGAAGTAGCCCCCGCTCGCGGTTCTGCCGTTCCAGCCGACGTCCACCCGGGCCGTCGTCCTGCCGCCGGTGAACGTGCGGGTGGCCTTGCCGGTCGCGCCGCTCTGCACCGAGGTGAACGTGAGCGACCAGGAGGTGACCGGACGGGACAGCACCCAGGAGCCGGCGAGCGGTGTCGCCGTGTCCACGTAGCTGCCGGTCTCCGACTCGAAGGCCGTCACCGCGGACGGGGCGATGCCCGTGGTGGTGACGCGGGTGCGCTCGTAGTCGTCGAACCAGGCGACCAGACCGGTGTACTCGTCCACCGTCCAGCGGTAACGCCGGTCCTGGCCCAGGCTGTCGGCGGGCAGGCCGGAGGCGATGGTGCGGGTGGTGCCCGTGGCCGCCTCGGTCAGGACCAGGGTGCGGGCCGTGTGGTCGTGGCGGACCGTGAAGCCGTCGCCGAGCAGCACGTCACCGGGGGTGACCGCCGTCGACGTACCGGCCATGGTGTCGTAGACGCCCGCCGAGTCCGTCCCGCACGCCCAGTACACCCAGCGGCCCGCCGCCTGGAGCTCGCTCGGCACACAGGCGAGGCCGGGGACGGTCACCGTGGCGAGGGTCTTCTCCAGCGGGATGCTGTACGAGGTGAGCCTGCCCGCGGTCGTCGTGGCGCTCCAGAGCGTGGAGCCGTGGAGAGCGGCGGCGCGCACGGAACGCTTCAGCTTCTGGCCCTGGCCGTACTCGCCGACGTACTGCGCCGGTGTCGCACCACCGGAGTCGTAGACCGCGTAGCCGTCGGAGACGTCGACGATCGAGCCGCCCGTGGTGCCGAACTCCAGCGGGACATAGCCGATGCTCACCAACTGGTCGGCGTTCGCCAGGCCGGTCTCGTTGTCGTCGTACGTCGAGAGATAGACGTCCTCGGCGTCGAGGTTGCCCCACAGCTGCACGCATTCGGTGTCGGCGTACGGGCAGACGGCGTGGGAGTTGTACGAGGGGCCGGCCGTCGCGTCGGACGCCGTCAGCTCGGTGGAGCCGTTCGTGGCGAGGGTGCGCACCGACGTCGTACGGCCGGACTCGGCGACGCGCAGGCTGCCGCGGCTGAGCGCGATGCCGGTCTTGGTGTTCTCCACCGCCGGGGACTGCTCGACCTTCTCCAGCTTCAGCGTGCCGTCCGCGGCCTGGCTCACCCGCTGCACCCACCAGTCGCCGGCGTCGGTGCCGCCTGTGACCAGGGCGGTGCCGTCGCCGGCTGCCAGGGTGTACTCCTCGGCGCTCGTCAGCAGGGTCCGCTGCACCGAGGGGTCGGTGACGTCGACCGCGAGGAGCTTGGAGCCGAGGGCGCTGGAGGACAGCGGCAGCAGCAGCCAGTCGCCGACGAGGACCGGGTCGCCGTCGAGCGTGCCCGGGTTCGAGGGCAGGGTGACGACCTGCTCGGGGGCGGTGAGGTCGGCGCGGGACAGCAGGTGCAGTTCGGTGTTCTGGAACCAGCCGATGCGGTCCGCGCTCATGACGTACTTCGGGCTGGTGCCGGCCTCGGGGAAGACCGCGGTGCTCACGGCCGACTCGATGTCGATGTAGTGGAGCGTCCCGAAGGTGCTGTTGTCCACGAACAGACCCGAGGGGTCCGCGGCGAGGAGCTCCCCGGCGCCCACGCTCGGTGTGTCACCGGTCAGCCTGCGGGTCTGCCAGGCGCCGTCGACCTTGTCGAGCAGGGCGTAGGTGGTGACGATCGTGTTCCCGGCGAGCGCCCGGTAGTCCCCCAGGCCGCTGTTCCAGGTCACCTTCTTGGAGGTGGCCGTCGCCGGGTCCCACAGGGTGGCGAACTCGTCGCCCGTGGACGTCGGCAGGGCGACCAGGTCGCTGCCCGAGCCGTACCAGGCGGGGTAGCAGTCCCAGCCCAGGTACTTGCAGTTGCCGACGGGTGTGTAGACACCGGCGGCGTTCTCGACCGTGGTGGTGTCGCCGGTGGTGTAGTCCGTCCACCGGAGCCCGGTCCTGCCGGTCTGCCAGTGCAGGAAGCCGCTGTCGCCGCTGACGTACGGGCGGTCGGCGCGCGGTGTGGTGGAGCTGGGATCGGTCAGGGTGATCCCGGTGGTGCCGACGGTCTCCGCCGCCTCCGCGGAGCCGCCGCCCTGCGACAGGACGACGACCGATGCGGCCGCGACGGCCACCGCGAGTGAGGAGACGGCGGCGGCGAGACCGCCCCGTCTCAGGGCGTGTCTGCCCACGTATGTAGTCCCTCCCGCCACGAGAGCCCCTGCCCTCGCACAAGTGGCCGGATATTACCAAGACTTCTTAAAGTCGCTTAACGCTTCTCAAAGCGGGCTCACAGGCAGTTCGCCGAACGTTCTCCCATGACGTCAACCGCCGTTCACCAGCTGATACTTGTCGTCTCCGACCTGGTCGCGGTCGGCGTCCTCGTCTTCGGCGTCTACTTCCCCCGCCACCACCGCCGCGACCTGGTCGCCTCCTTCCTCGGCGTGAACGTCGGGGTGCTCGCCGTGGCGATGACGCTGAGCTCGGCGTCGGTCGGGATCGGCCTGGGCATGGGCTTGTTCGGCGTGCTGTCGATCATCCGGCTGCGGTCGTACGAGATCGCCCAGCACGAGATCGCGTACTACTTCTCCGCGCTCGCCATCGGCCTGCTCGGCGGCCTCCCGGCCGAGGCCAACCCGCTGACCTCCGCGATGACCGCCCTGATCGTCGCCGTGATGTACCTCGGCGACCACCCCCGCCTCTTCCCTCGCCACCGGCAGCGCAGCCTGCGCCTGGACTCCGCCTACACCGACGACGAAGCGCTCCGGACCTATCTGGAGGTGCTGCTCGGTGGCCGCATCCTCAACCTGACCGTCAGGAGCGTCGACCTCGTCAACGACACCACGCAGGTCGAGGTCCGCTACCTCGCCTCCGGCACCCCCGTCCCCCAGGAGGCCGGCACCCCCGCCGAACAGGACGTCCGGGCGTGAGCGCGCTCGACTCCATCCACACGGCCGTGACGCTGCTGCGCCCCGTCGGCCTCGACGAACTCCCGCCGCTCATGACCCGCCTCGACCGCAAGTACGTCCTGCCACTGGTCGACCTGCCGATCCTGTTCGGCGGGCTGGCCGAAGACGTGCGGGTCCTGGAGATCGACGGCGCGCGGCGGTTCGGCTACCACTCCCGGTACTTCGACACCCCCGGCCTGGACGGCTACCTCGGTGCCGCCCGGCAGCGCCGCCGCCGCTTCAAGGTGCGCGTCCGCACCTATCTCGACTCCGGCGAACGCTTCGTCGAGGTCAAGACCCGAGGCCCGCGCGGCATCACGGTCAAGCACCGCATGCCGTACGACGGTGATCCGCACCGGCTGTCCCCGGCGGCCCGCGCCTACGCCGACGACGTGCTCGCCGCAGCCGGCATCGACGTCCGGCACCTCCGCTTCGAGCCCACCCTGACCACGGCGTACCGCCGCACCACCCTCTTCCTCCCCGCCACCGACAGCCGCCTCACCGTCGACACCGGCCTGACCTGGTCGTTGCCCGACGGCCGCCACGCACTGCGTGTCCCCGACCGCGCGATCGTCGAGACCAAGGCCGGCCGCGCCGGCTCCGGCGCCGACCGGCTGCTGTGGTCCCTGCGCCACCGGCCCTGCCCCGTCTCGAAGTACGGCACGGGCCTCGCCGCCCTCCGCCCCGAACTGCCCGCCCACCGGTGGCTGCCCGTGCTGCGCCGCCACTTTCCGACCGCGCTCGACGGGAGCCCCGCATGAGAATCCGTACGAAGGCCCTGCGTACGAGGGCCATGGGCGCCCTTGTCTGTGTGGTGCTGGGCGCCGCGGCGCTGGCCGGATGTTCGTCCTCCTCGGACTCGGGGTCTGAGTCGGGGTCGGGGTCGGGGGACCAGAGCAGCTCCTCCTCGGCCGCCGCCGCGGTCGACGGCGCCCAGAAGGCCTCCGCCGTGCTCGCCGCCGACAAGGAGGCCCATGACGGGGACTGGGACGAGTCGGGTGCCGAGGAGATCGCGCTCGACGGGAAGTCCGTCACCCTCACCGAGGCCGGTACCTACCGCCTCAGCGGCAAGCTCTCCGACGGGCAGGTGCTGGTCGACGCCCCTGACCAGAAGGTGACGTTGGTCCTCGACGGGGTCGACATCGCCAGTTCCTCGGGCGCGGCGATCGCGGCGACGGCGGTGGAGGAGCTGGTGGTCGTCCTGGCCGACGACAGCGAGAACACCCTCTCCGACGCCGACTCCTACGCCGAGGACGCCGACGCGAACGCGGCCCTCTTCAGCGCCGGGGACCTGACCGTCGGCGGCACGGGCTCGCTCACCGTGCGCGGGAGGGGCAACGACGGCATCGCGAGCAAGGACGGCCTGGTCATCGCGTCCGGCACGGTCACGGTCGAGGCCGCCGACGACGCCGTACGCGGCAAGGACTACCTGGTCGTGAAGGGCGGCTCGGTGACCGTGACCGCGAAGGGCGACGGCCTCAAGGCGGACAACACCGAGGACGCGGACGCCGGTTACATCGCCGTCGAGGGCGGCACCGTGAAGGTGACCGCCGCCGGCGACGGCGTCGACGCGGCCACCGACCTGGTGGTCACCGGCGGCACGCTCGGCGTCACCGCGCAGGCGACGGACGACTCCTCCGCGCACGGGCTGAAGTCCGGCGTGATCACCGTCCTGGAGAAGGGCACCGTCACGGTCGACGCCTCCGCCGACGGGCTGCACAGCGACGCGGCCGTGCACCTGGGCGGGGCGAAGGTGACCGTGGCGGCCGGGGACGACGGGGTGCACGCCGAGGGCGACCTGGTGATCAGCGGGGGCACGGTCGGGATCACGCGGTCGAACGAGGGGCTGGAGGGCAAGGACATCACCGTCGCGGGCGGTACGACGCAGGTCACGTCCGGGGACGACGGGGTCAACGCGTCGGGTTCCGACGGTACTTCGGAGGGCGGGGGCGGTGGCCCCGGTGGCGGAGGCGGTGGCATGGACGTGGGTGACTACACGCTGAAGGTCACCGGCGGCACCCTCGTCATCGACGCCGACGGCGACGGGTTCGACTCCAACGGCACCGCGGAGATCACCGGCGGCACCCTCGTCGTCAACGGCCCGGAGACGGGCGGCAACGGGGCGCTCGACGTCAACGGCAGTTTCACGGTGAGCGGCGGGGTGCTGCTGGCCGCGGGAAGCGCGGGGATGGCGGTGGCGCCGGACGAGGAGTCGGAGCAGGGCTGGGTGTCGGCGACCCTGGACGCCTCGGTGGCGGCGGGCACGACCCTGCACGTGGTGGACGCCGACGACAAGGTGGTGGCCACCTACGTCACCTCGAAGACGATCCAGAACGTCGTCTTCTCCTCCTCCGCCGTCAAGAGCGGCTCGGAGTACCGGATCTGGTCCGGCGGCGAGGCCTCGGGCGACTCGACCGGCGGGATGTACGCGAAGGGCGACCTCGACGGGGCCGACGAGATCGCCACGGTGACGGCGGGCGACGCCCCCGAAGGAGGCTTCGGGGGCGGCCCGCGCCGATAGCCCCGACGGGCTAGATAGCCCCGGTGGGCTTATCGGGCCACGTACTGGGTGAGGATCGCCTGCACCTCGTAGATGTCGACGCCCTTGGTGAAGGTCTTCTGGATCGGGAGCGAGGTGCCCGAGACCCAGATCTTCAGCTCGGCGTCGAGGTCGAAGGTGCCGGCGGTCTCCACCGCGAAGTGCGTGATGCTGCGGTACGGGATCGAGTGGTACTCGACCTTCTTGCCGGTGATGCCCTGCTTGTCGACCAGGATCAGCCGACGGTCGGTGAACATGATGACGTCGCGCACCAGCTGGTACGCCGCCTGCACACCCTCACCGGCGCCGAGCAGCTTGGCGAAGTCCGAGGCCGCCTGGGACGGATCGATGGTGTGCGCGTTGCCGAAAAGTGCCATGGATGAAACCCCCCACTAGTGATCTTCGGGCATGTATAGCGCCTTGTGGGGGCGTGTGCCTAGATCAGGTGGGGAAGTGGTGCGGAACCGGAGTGAGCCCGGGCGCCCCGGCGGGGGCCGGCCAGGTGCCGGTCAGGTGTCGTAACTCCCGTCCCAGGGCGCCCCGAAGCCGAGCCGGTCGGGATAGAGCTCGGCCCATCCCTCGCCCTCGTCCTCCCCGGTCACCATCCCGAACAGCACGCCGTCCACGGTCAGTTGGAAGGGCCGTACGGCGATGTCGGTGTAGGTCCGCCGGGGCAGGCTGCGCAGCAGGGTCGCCAGATGGGCCCGCGCCCGGGGCAGCACCGAGCCGTCCCGCTGCTGCTCGGCCCAGGTCCCGGCGCACCAGACGTCGGAGTCGCGGTAGTTGCCATCCGGGTCGAAGGTGTGCAGCACCGCGTACAGCCGCTTGTGCTCCTCCCAGCCGCTGTCCAGCTGGAACCCCTTGGGGAAGGCATAGGTGACCGACCCCAGGAACTGCCCATCCGCGTAAAGCCCGATGGCTTCGGTACGGCCGTGCGGCTCGTAGGCGATCGGGATGATCCCAGGTACTGCCATGGCGCAAACCATACGTATGTTCTCTGGCAAGTTCCGCCCCCCATCCATCAGTTGATCACCGATCGGCCGAAATTTTTACGGCAACCTTTTGGATCTCCACGACCACAGAGGAGGTGGAACTACCCCCCAAGTACGTAAGGACAACCCGTGGCTGCTCCCGCTCACCGCCGGTCCCTCCGCAAGCGCCGCACGCTCGTCGTCTCCGCCGCCGTGGTCGCGGCCGGTGTCGGCGCCGGCGTTCTGGTGCTGAACGCCAACGCCGGGACCGTCGACCTGTACCACCAGACCCTCGCCGCCAAGGACGGCTGGGCCTCCTCGGGGACGGGCACGACCGGCGGTACGAAGGCCGATGCCGCGCACACCTTCACGGTCTCCACCCGTGCCCAGCTGGTGAAGGCGCTGGGCTCGGCGTCCGACACGACCCCCCGGATCATCAAGGTCAAGGGCACGATCGACGCCAACACCGACGACGCCGGCAAGAAGCTGACCTGCGCGAGCTACGCGTCGGGCACGGGTTACTCGCTGACCTCGTATCTGAAGGCGTACGACCCGTCGACGTACGGCCGCTCGAAGCTGCCGTCGGGCACGCAGGAGACGGCGCGGGCGGCGGCGCAGAAGAAGCAGGCGGCTCAGATCGTCTTCAAGGTCCCCGCGAACACCACGCTCGTGGGCGTGCCGGGTACGAACGCCGGTCTGACCGGTGCCATGCTCCAGATCCAGAACGTGGACAACGTCATCGTCCGCAACCTCACCTTCGCCGCCACCGAGGACTGCTTCCCGCAGTGGGACCCGACCGACGGCGACGACGGCAACTGGAACTCCAACTACGACGCGGTGACGCTGCGCGGCGCGACCCACGTCTGGGCGGACCACAACACGTTCACGGACGCGCCGCATCTGGACGCCGCGAACCCGAAGTACTACGGCCGCGAGTACCAGATCCACGACGGCGAACTCGACGTGACCAAGAGCTCCGACCTGGTGACGATCTCCCGCAACGTCTTCTCCAACCACGACAAGACGACCCTGATCGGCAGTAGCGACAGCGAGCCGGCCGGCAAGCTGCGCGTCTCGATCCACCACAACGTCTACAAGGGCATCGTCCAGCGCGCCCCGCTCTCCCGGGTCGGCCAGATCCACATCTACAACAACTACTACGACGTGACCCCCCTGAACGGCTACGCCGTCCAATACAGCATCAACTCCCGTGCCAAGGCCCAGGTCGTCGCGGAGAACAACTACTGGAAGGTCCCGTCCTCCGTGAAGGTCGCCAAGCTCCTCAGCGGCGACGGCACGGGCGCGATCAAGGGCACGGGCAACTCAGTGAACGGCACGGTGACGGACCTGGTCGCCGCCTACAACGCGGCCTCGTCCAAGGACCTGAAGACGACGGTCAACTGGACCCCGACCCTGACGACGGGCCTCGAGACCTCGGCATCGGCGGTGAAGAACCTGCCTACGTCGCTGGGGTCGACGGCGGGGGCGGGTGTCCTGAAGTAGGGCTTGGCCGAGGCCCGGGAGGCTCGACGGCTTTCCGGGCCTTTCTGGCGCCGTGGGGTCGCCGGCGCGGTCTCACGAGGGCCACGCGGAGACCACGTCCTGGGGTCCCCACAACAGTCCGACTTGGCCGGCGGTCACCGCGGCCGTCGTCCCGGACAGGGATACGACGACCAGGCCGGCTGCGTCTCCCTCGAACCCGGGGATGTCCGCGGCGCCTCGCGTGAGAGTGGTCAGGTCGCCCTGATCGAAGGGCGTGGTCAGCCATTTCACCGAGCCCGCGAAGAACACGGTCCCCGCTACGGGTGCGCGGTCGGCGCCGACGAGGTCGACCTCCGGAGCGAACTGTCTGTTCCACCATCCGCCGACGACCTCGGTGTCGGGCCAGGGGAACTCCCCGGACGCCGCGGTGAGTTCCAGGGCCTCGCGGATCAAGGGCTCGACGGCACGGCCCCGCCACGTCGCCCATCGCCGCTCGACCACCCGGTACGCGGCCTCGGGACGACCACGTCTGGACAGTTCCTGTGCGGAGCGCATGGCGGCCAGATAGAGGCGCAGGTTGCTGTCGGCCACCCGGTAGAGGGCGGGTTTGCCGGGCTTGGTCGAGAGGGGCACATCCGAGGCGAGGACCCGCTTCTCCTCGGTGAGGCGGCGCAGCAGCGGCGACAGTATGCCCGAGGGCAGTGCGCCGCTCTGGCTGCCGGCCGTCGCCGCGATGTTGGCATGTGTACGGTCGCCGCTGCCCACCGCCTCCAGGACGCGGCGAGCTTGATCAGGTGCCGGGAACTCGGCCATCAGGGCGGCTTCGGGCACGCCGAACAGAGGTGAGGCCGGGTCGGCGCATTCGGACCGGATGAAGTCGAGCGCCGGAGTGCCGTGCGGCCATGCGCGCAGGATTCCGGGAAGGCCGCCGGAGACGAGGTGTGCGTCGATGGCATCGGCCGCGTCCAGACCCAGCGCGGCACCGGTCTCCGCCGGATTCAACGGGCCGAGAACGAGGCTGTCGGCGCGCCCGTAGAACGGGCGGTCGTAGGCCGTGAGCCGTTCCATCATGTGCAGATCGCTACCTAGCAGGATCAGCAGCACGGGCCGGCTGGACAGGAGTCGGTCCCACGCGGTCTGTAGAGCGCCGTCGAAGACGGGGTCCTGTTCCGCGAGCCAGGGCAGTTCGTCGAGTACGACGATGCTGGGAGAGTTCGGGAGCAGAGCGGCGAGTGCGCGGAAGGCGTCCGGCCAGTTGGTGGGGGCTGTCCTCGGGACCAGTTCCGAGTCGGATGGAAGCGAGGATTCTCCGAGCTCCGTCATGAAGTCGGCGATCCCCTCCACGGGCGAGGCGCCTTTGGTGGCGGTGAAGAAGACGTACGGCCGGTTCGCGCGGTCGCAGAGCTCCTGTACGAGCCGGGACTTCCCGACCTGCCGTCGGCCCCGGATGGCGACCGCGGCGCCGGCGCCATCGGTGGTGACGCGGTCGAGGCGTTTGCGCAGGAGAGCCAGTTCGGTCTCGCGGCCTACGAACCGGGTGGGCATGCCTGACCTCCGAATCTAGGTAGATTGAATCTACGTAGATTCAATCTACCTTACGTCCTCATCCGGAGGGGTAACAGAAAGGGCCCAGGACGTGATGTCCCGGGCCCTTCATGTCATGCGCGTGTGGCTTACGCGGTCGGCTCGCCGCCGAAGCGTTCCTTGTAGTTCTCCAAGTCCTCTTCCGTGAGCTTGGCGAAGAGGACCGGGGGGACGGTGAAGGGGGTGCCGGCGGGGACTGCGGTCAGGGACTTCGCGTCTGCCTCGGTGATCCAGGTCGCCGTGTCGTCGGTGAGGGTGAAGGCCTGGCGCATGGCTGCCGAGGTCGTCGGGATGAAGGGTTCGGAGACCACCGAGTAGAGGTGGATCAGGTTCATCGCGGTGCGGAGGGTCAACGCGGCGCCCTCCTGGTTGGTCTTGATCTCCAGCCAGGGAGCCTTCTCCTCCAGGTAGGAGTTGCCGGCCGACCACAGGGCGCGGAGCGCGGCCGCGGCCTTGCGGAACTGGAGGGCCTCCATCTGGGACTCGTACTCCGCCAGGAGCTCGGCGATCTGCTCGCCCAGCTTCGTCTCCGCCTCGCCCGGCTCGCCGCCCGCGGGGACCTCCTCGCCGAAGCGCTTCTTGGAGAAGGACAGGACGCGGTTGACGAAGTTGCCGAGGGTGTCGGCGAGGTCCTTGTTGACCGTCGCCGTGAAGTGCTCCCAGGTGAAGGAGGAGTCGTCCGACTCGGGGGCGTTGGCGATCAGGAAGTAGCGCCAGTAGTCGGCGGGGAGGATGGCGAGGGCCTGGTCCGTGAAGACGCCTCGCTTCTGGGACGTGGAGAACTTTCCGCCGTAGTACGTCAGCCAGTTGAAGGCCTTGACGTAGTCGACCTTCTTCCAGGGCTCCCGGACACCGAGCTCCGTCGCCGGGAACATCACCGTGTGGAACGGGACGTTGTCCTTCGCCATGAACTCCGTGTAGCGGACCGTGTCGTCCGCCTCGTACCACCACGACTTCCAGTCCCGGGTCTCCCCGGCGGGCGCCGCGTCCGACCACTCCTTCGTCGCGCCGATGTACTCGATCGGGGCGTCGAACCAGACGTAGAAGACCTTGCCCTCGGCCGCCAGCTCCGGCCAGGTGTCGGCGGGTACCGGGACGCCCCAGTCCAGGTCACGGGTGATCGCACGGTCGTGCAGGCCCTCGGTCAGCCACTTGCGGGCGATGGAGGAGGCCAGCTGCGGCCACTCCGCCTCGTGGCGGGAGACCCACTCCTCGACCTCGTGCTGGAGCTTCGACTGGAGGAGGAAGAGGTGCTTGGTCTCGCGGACCTCCAGGTCCGTGGAGCCCGAGATCGCCGAGCGCGGGTTGATCAGGTCCGTGGGGTCCAGGACCCGGGTGCAGTTCTCGCACTGGTCGCCGCGGGCCTTGTCGTAGCCGCAGTGGGGGCAGGTGCCCTCGACATAGCGGTCCGGGAGGAAGCGGCCGTCGGTCGGGGAGTAGACCTGGCGGATCGCCCGCTCCTCGATGAAGCCGTTCTCGTTCAGGCGGCGGGCGAAGTGCTGGGTGATCTCGACGTTCTGCTCACTGGAGCTGCGGCCGAAGTAGTCGAAGGCCAGCGCGAAGCCGTCGTAGACCGCCTTCTGGGCGTCGTGCGCCTGCGCGCAGAAGTCCGCTACGGGGATGCCCTGCTCCTTCGCCGCCAGCTCGGCCGGGGTGCCGTGCTCGTCGGTCGCACAGATGTAGAGGACGTCGTGGCCGCGCTGGCGGAGGTACCGGGAGTACACGTCCGCCGGGAGCATGGACCCCACCATGTTGCCCAGGTGCTTGATCCCGTTGATGTACGGAAGGGCGCTGGTGATGAGGTGTCGAGCCATCGGGGGCTGCTCCCAGGTCGGAATTCTCGGTGCGTTACGCCTTGCTTTACGAACCTTGAAATCGTAGCCGACTTGGGTGGGCCGCCCGCTTTCCGTTTTGAGGCGTGGAAAGCGGGCGGCCCGGGGTGTGTCGATCTTGGTGGCTACGGGCGCCAGTCGATCAGTACGCCGTCGTAGAGCTCCGCGTCGGTGAGCTCCTTGGGGGTGGGGCCGGCGTGGAAGAAGGCCGTGTTGTCGGTCTTCAGTTTGCGGAGGTAGTCGAACGCCTTGTTCTCGTGCTCGCCGAACGCGACGAAGGAGAAGAACACCGAGGGGTGGGTCTTCGCGGCGTCGGTCAGGGCCTGGGTCGCGGGGGTCTTCGCGTCGGGGGCGCCGTCGGTCTGGAAGACGACCAGGGCGGGGGTCTTCGCGTCGGGGGTGTTCTTGTCGTAGTGGGCGAGTACGGCTTCCACGGCGGCGTGGTAGCTCGTGCGGCCCATGCGGCCGAGGCCGGCGTGCGCCTCGTCGATCGCGTCCTGCGGGGAGGCGGGGGTGAGGTCGATGGTGCCGTCGACCTCGGTGGAGAAGAAGACGACGTGGACGGCGGGGGTGTCGCCTTCGGTGTCCGGGGTGAGGTGGGTCGCGAGCGCGAGGGTCTGGTCGGCGAGGGCCTGTGCGGAGCCGTCCTTGTAGTACGCGCGCATGCTCGCGGAGCGGTCCAGGACGAGGTAGGTCCTGGCGCGGGCGGTGGTGAGGCCGGCCTTGGCGAGGGCGAGGGCGGCGGCGTCGTGGGCGGCGGCGATCGGCTGCGCCTCGGGCGCCGTCTCGGCCTCGGCTTCGCCATCGGCCTCGATGTTGTTCCCACCCGCACCGCCCGTGCTGCTTTCGTCGTCGGCTGCCGGTGGCCCCTGTGGGGCGTCCTCGTCGTCGGCGGCTGCGGCGATCGGTTCGGGGGTGGGCTCGGGGGTGGCTTCGGGGGCGACCTCGGCGGCGGGCTCCGGCTGAGTCTCTACGACAGCCTCAGCTTCAGTTTCAGCCTCAACCTCAGCCGCCTCCGGTTCCGCGGCGGCGACGGGCTCCGGCTCGGTTTCCGCGACCGGCTCCGGCTCCTCAGCGGCGGCGGCCTCCTCCGCGACCTCAGTGGCCGCGGGCTCCTCGGCGACAGCCTCGGCAGCCTTCTCCTCTACGGCAACCTCAGCAGCCGGCTCCTCGACCTCGGCCACCGGCGCGGGCTCCGGCTCCTCGGCCGGTTCCGGCGTCGGCTCCTCGGCCTTCGCCTCTTCCACGACCGGCTCTTCCACAACCGGCTCCGCCACGACAGCCTCGGCCGCAACCTCCTCGACCGCGACCGGCTCCTCCACCACCGGCGTCGGCTCCTCGGCCGGCGTCTCCGTGGCCTCCGAAGCTCCCTCAGTAGCCTCAGTAGCCTCAGTAGCCTCAGTAGCCTCCGTAGAAGCCGTACCCCCGGAAGCCTCCTCCGTCCGTTCCTCCACCGGCCCCGCCGGCTTCGGTACTGCCACGTTGTCGAAGGCGGCCGACACCAGGTCGTGCTCGTCCTTGGTCGACAAGGACGCCGACGTGGCGGTGCGCGGCTCCGGGACCTGGGCCGATGCAGGTGCCGGCGTCGTGGGTTCCGGCTCGGGGGACGGGGAGGGCACCGTCGGCGTCGTCCCTTCCGCACCCTCTGCCTCGGCGGTGCGCCCCTTGCGTGACCGGCCGCCGAACGCGTTCCGCAGGAGAGTGAGAATGCCCATGTGCGCAACCCTTCGCATGAGTTGATGCCCGTAAATCCCTGGCCAGGACGGACACGTAAGGTTAGCGGCCCCGGATGGTGATCTTGGGGAGGGGCGGACACATGACCCTGCCTCCGTCAAGACCCACATTCGGACGTACTCCCCCACCTCACCCCTAACTCCCTTACCGCTACCTCGGCTTCACCGGCCGTTCATCGAGAGTCCCCGCTCCCGCACAAACGTGCTCCTACCGTCCGTGACGCGGGTTCAAGGGGATTCCATGGGGAAGCAAGGGGAATACAAAATGCGCAAACTGCTGCCGCTGATCGGCACGCCGTCGTCCGACTCGCACCCGGGCGGCCGCTCCGCCCTGACGTGCCTGTACCGCTGTGGCAACGCCTGCTTCCACGAGGCGCCCAACACCAGCGCCAACGAATACGTCGGTGATGTGATCGCCGGTGCCGTCAGCCGCCGCACCCTGATGCAGGCCGCCGCCGTGGTGACCGTCGCGGCCGCCGCCGGTACGGGCGTCGTCGCCGGTGCCCCGGAGGCTCAGGCCGCCACCGCCGGCTCGTACAAGAAGCCCGGTAGCGGTGGTGGTAGGGGTGCCCGCGGTCTGCGCTTCACTCCCGTCGCCCCCAACACCGCAGACCAGGTCACCGTCCCGGACGGCTACGCCCAGAACGTCGTCATCCGGTGGGGCGAGCCCATCCTGCGCGGCGCGCCCGCCTTCGACCCGGAGAAGCAGACCGCCGCCGCCCAGGCCGGTCAGTTCGGGTACAACAACGACTACCTGACCCTGCTCCCGCTGGGCCACGGCAAGCAGCTCCTCGTCGCCAACCACGAGTACACCGACGAGGTGCTCATGTTCCGCGGCTACGACGCCGCCAAGCCGACCCGTGAGCAGGTCGAGATCGCCTGGGCCGCCCATGGGCTGTCCGCCGTCGTCGTGGAGGAGAGCCGCAAGAGCGGGAAGCTCACCGTCGTGCCGCGGCATCCCCTCAACCGCCGTATCACCGCCACCACCGAGTTCCGGCTCACCGGGCCCGCCGCCGGGTCCGACCTGCTGAAGACCTCCGCCGACCCGACGGGGACGAAGGTTCTCGGCACGCTCAACAACTGCTCCGGCGGGACCACCCCCTGGGGCACGAGCCTGCACGGCGAGGAGAACTTCAACCAGTACTTCGCCAACAGCGGCCGCGCCACCGACAAGCGGTACGGCATCGGGACCGGGGCGACCGAGCGCAAGTGGGAGCTGTTCGACAAGCGGTTCGACGTCGCCCAGGAGCCCAACGAGGTGCACCGTTTCGGGTATGTCGTCGAGTTCGACCCTTATGACCCGACCTCCACGCCCCGCAAGCACACCGCCATCGGGCGCTTCAAGCACGAGGGTGCCACCATCCGGCTCACCGACGACGGACGCCCCGTCGTCTACTCCGGTGACGACGAGCGCTTCGACTACTTCTACAAGTTCGTCAGCAGCAAGCGGATGCGGAAGGGGACGACTCGCTCCGTCCGCGAGCACAATCTCTCGCTGCTCGACGAAGGCACGCTGTACGTCGCCAAGCTCACCGGGGACTCCCCCGCCATCGAGATCGACGGCACCGGCAAGCTGCCCGCCGACGGCGAGTTCGACGGCAGCGGCGTGTGGATACCGCTGGCGACCGCGACCGCCAAGGGCGCCGTCTCGCACGTCGAGGGCATGAGCGCCGAGGAGGTCTTCGTCTTCACCCGGCTCGCCGGTGACAAGGTCGGCGCGACCAAGATGGACCGGCCCGAGGACATCGAGCCCAACCCGCACACCGGCAAGGTCTACGTCGCCCTGACGAACAACACCAACCGTGGTGTCGGCAGCAACGCCCCGGCCGACGAGGCCAACCCGCGCAATGCCAACAAGCACGGGCAGATCCTGGAGCTCACCGAGCGCGCCGACAGCACCAGGTTCGCGTGGTCGCTCTTCCTGGTCGCCGGTGACCCGAACGACCCCGCCACCTACTTCGCGGGCTTCCCGAAGGACAGGGTCAGCCCGATCTCCTGCCCGGACAACGTCGCCTTCGACCCGCACGGCAACCTGTGGATCTCCACCGACGGAGCCCAACTCGGCTACCACGACGGCCTGTTCGGCGTCGCGACCAAGGGGGACCGGCGCGGTGAGCTGAAGCAGTTCCTCACCATGCCGATCGGCGCCGAGACCTGTGGCCCGATCGTCCAGGACCGCCGTGTCCTGGTCGCCGTGCAGCACCCGGGCGAGATCAGCGGCGCCACGGTGGAGAAGCCGGCCAGCGTCTGGCCCGACGGACCCGGCAAGATCGTCCGCCCGGCCGTGGTGGCCGTATGGCGCAAGGACGGCGAGGACATCGGCGTCTGAGGCGTATCCAAGCGGGCCAGGTGAAGTCCACTGCGGTTCGGCAGCGCCCGAAGGGGCGCGGGGAACTGCGCGACCAGCCACGACGGTGCCGCAGACGAACAACAACCTTCGACCGCACTTCCAGCGGAGCGCTTAGCGGGTGGTGGCCGGGACCGCGTGTTCCAGCCACTCCCGGTACGCCGGCGCCTGCCGCGCCGCCTCCCAGTACGCCTCCTCCAGCGCGGGACGGACCCCGTCCAGGTCCGTCTCCGTCCGGGCCGCGAGCAGCAGCCGTACGCCGAGGGGATCGCCCCGCAGCCGGCGTACGGACATGTCGGGGCGGGGGAGGCAGGACGGCTGGCAGACGGTGACGACCTCGCCGGTCGCGACGAGGGCGGCGGCCGTGTGGTAATCGCCGTGCAGGACCCGGGGGTTGAGGCCCGCGGCCCGGAACACCCGCTGCACGGCGTCCCATTCACCGTCCACTGTGGGGTCGATCATCCACCGGTCCCCGGCCAGGTCGGCGAGGTCGACGACCGTCTTGGCGGTGGCCGGATGGTCGGCGGGCAGGGACACGAACTGCGGCTCACGCTCGACGAGCACCCGCACCCGAAGGCCCTCCGGGATGCGCAGCGGCGAGCCCTCCACCTCGTGCACGAAGGCCACGTCGAGCTGTCCGTCGGCGACCATGCTCAGCAGGGCGTTGGGGGAGACGTCCATGTGGAGGGTGGGCTCCTGCCCGCGCCCCCTGAGTCTTCGCAGCCACCCCGCCAGGGCTCTGCTCGCGGTGGACCCGACCCGCAGCTGCGGCCCGCCCACGGCGGCGGCCCGCGCCTCCGAGACCAGGGAGCGCATCTCGGCCACCAGCGGCCGCGCCCGGCTCAGCACCAGCCGCCCGAGCGGAGTCGGCCGGCACCCGGTGCGCTCCCGCCGGAACAGCGCTCCGCCCAGCTCCTGTTCGATACGTCTGAGCTGGGTACTCAACGAGGGCTGGGCGACGCCCAGTTGGCGGGCAGCCCGGTGCAGACTGCCGGTGTCGGCTATGGCGCACAGCGCGCGAAGGTGCCTGACCTCGAGCTCCATGCCCTGGGAGACTAAAGCGGGCTCACAGGTTGCACCAGACGCATAATTCACCGCTGAAGCAAACGAATCGGGGCGGTGATAGCCCGGCCCTATCCCCGATTGCCATCATCACAGCGGCCGCACAGCCACCCACACTCACATCGACGACTCACCCCCCACCAAGGAGTCATCGATGCGCAAGCCCTTCATGGCCGCGGCACTCGGCCTCACTCTCGCGACGCTCGGTCTGGCACCGGCGGTTCCGGCCTCCGCGGCCTCCGCAACCACCGTCGGCTACACCTCGACCACGGCGACGGACGCCAACGAGGCGTTCTTCCAGGCGGTGTTGGACTCGGTCGCCGAGAAGCGCGCCGCGAACCCGACCGGCACGGCCGCGGTGACGGTCGTCTACGACGCCTCCAGGGCGCCGACCTTCGCCACGCAGATAGCCAACAGCACCCGGATATGGAACAACGCGGTCTCGAACGTCAAGCTCCAGTCCGGCTCCGCGTCCTCGGCCGACTTCTCCTACCGTGAGGGCAACGACTCCAGAGGCTCCTTCGCCTCCACGGACGGCCACGGCAGCGGCTACATCTTCCTCGACTACCGGCAGAACCAGCAGTACGACTCCACCCGCGTCACCGCCCACGAGACCGGCCATGTCCTCGGCCTCCCCGACCACTACACCGGCCCGTGCAGCGAGCTGATGTCCGGTGGCGGCCCCGGCCCGTCCTGCACCAACTCCCAGCCCAACGCGGCCGAACGCTCCCGGGTGAACCAGCTGTGGGCCAACGGCCTCGCCGCGGCCATGGACAAGGCCCTCCACAAGAACTGACCTCCGCAAGAACCGACCGCCACAAGAACCGACCCCACCCCCCACCGGTGCGGCCGCCCTCCTGCACAGGGCGGCCGCACCCATGTGTGCCCGGTGGGCCGCGCCCGGCGTCAGTGCGGTGACGCGATCGCCCGGGCCGCCGCCACCTCCTGGCGCAGGGGTTCCAGGACGCTGCCCGACGGGCCCGTGAGGTCGGTGCGGACGGCGTAGAGGGTCTCCGCCTCCCGTACGCCCTGAGCCAACTCACGGAGTTGCAGGACCACTTGGGAGACCTCGGCCGGTGACGGCTCGGCGGCTCCGTGTTTCACCCGTACCCGTGCCGCCGTGGTGGCGTCGACGATGCGTTCGACCGCTACGACCAGGGGCCACCAGGCGGCCGCGCGGCGGCCCGTCGGGGGTGGTTCGGTCAGCGCGCGCTGGAACTCGGTGCGGATGGCGGAGAGGTCGCGGTACAGGCGGCGGCGCAGGCGGGCGCGGGCCGGGGGGTCCACGGGGGTGGGGCCGAAGGCGGACTCGACGTAGGTCGCGGTGTCCGACACCGCGTCCGCCAGCCGGTCGCCGACCCTGGTGTGCCAGCTCTCCGGCCACAGCAGATAGCCCGCCACCAGGGCGATTCCGCAGCCCATCAGCGAGTCCAGCAGGCGGGGCATCAGCAGGGCCGTGCCCTGGTGGTTCAGGACGTCCGAGAGGAGCAGGATCACCGGGGTGATCGCCGCCGTCTGGTAGCCGTAGCCGCGGGGGGTCAGGGCGGGGATCAGGGGGGCCAGGGCCAGCATGACGGGGACGTCCCACCAGCCTCGTGGCACCTCCGCCAGGACCGCCGCCGCGATCACCAGACCGCCCACCGTGCCCACCGCCCGCAGCAGCGCCCGGGAGAAGACCGAACCGAAGTCCGGCTTGAGGACGAAGGTGATGGTCAGGGCGACCCAGTACGAGCGGGGCACCGAGATGATCGAGACCAGCACCTGGGCCACGCCGATGCACAGCGCCAGCCGCAGGCCGTAGCGCCAGGAGGCCGCCGACAGGGCCACGTTGCGGGCGGCGCTCGCGGCGCGGATGCTGAGCGCCGCCGGGCGGCCGAGGCGGTCGTCGATGCCCCGCGGGTCCACGTCCGGGTCCGCCACCACCTCCGCCGCGTGCCGCAGCGCATGCCCGACCGCGCGGGTCGTCTCGGTCGTCGGGGTGGGCAGGCGCAGCCCTATGGGGCCGGTGTAGCCGGTCTCGATGGCCTGGGCGAGATGCCGTACCGCCGCCGGGATCTCCGGCGCCAGCGGTCGCCCGGTGAGATGGGCCGCCGGTGCCGCCTCCACGACCGGGGTGATCGCGTTCAACTGGGCGAGCAGCCGGGTGAGTTCGGGGCTGCGCCCGTGGTGGCGGGCGCGCCGGGCGAGGACGAGGTCGTACGACTGGTTCAGGGACTGGGTGACGGCGTGCCGGGCCTCGTCGTAGTCCGGGGTGCCGCAGGCCGCCATCAGGTCCGCCACCGTGCGGTACGTGCCCGCCACCGCCGTCCGCTCCGGCACCCCCGACCGCAGCGGCCAGGCCAGCAGCGCCAGGACCAGGACCAGCAGACCCCCGCCGGTCATCAGCAGCGGGGCCAGCCACCAGTCGCCCGGCATCGGCAGGCCCGCGCCCACGACGGAGTTCAGCAGCAGGAGCAGGCCCGAGACCGACGCCACCGCGCCGATCGTCGAGATCATGCCCGAGATCAGGGCCACGCCCGTCACCGCGGCCACCGCCAGCCAGCCGTGGCCGAACACCAGCGAACCCAGCGTCACCCCGACCGCGCCGAACAGCTGCGGGATCGCGATGTTCAGGATCCGCATGCGGTACGCGTCCGCGGTGTCGCCGATGACGCCGGACAGCGCGCCCATGGAGGCGAGGGCGCCGTACGTCGGCTCGCCGGCCGCCAGTCCGACGGTGAGCGGGAGGGTCATCGCGATCGCCGCGCGGGCCACCGCCGCCCAGTTGACGGGCGCCTGTTGGGTCTGGAGGTTCCGGACCAGCCAGTCGGGGGGCGTGAGGCCGATGCGGGACATGGGCCTATTACACGTCATTCCCCGCCGTGCAGGGTGATCTCCACGAGCAGCGCGCGGTGGTCGGTGTCGGCGAGGTCCAGGAAGCGGGCCGTGCTCGCGGAGAAGTCCGGGGACAGCAGGACGTGGTCGATCTGCGCGCCCAGGGTCGGCGAGGTCCGGGCCGGCCAGCTCGGGGCGCGGTCGGCGCCGGCGAGGCGGGCGGCGTCGCGCAGACCGGTGTCGAGGATGCGGCGGAAGGCGGCGTGGTCCTGGGAGGCGTTGAAGTCACCGGCGAGGACGGTGGGTCCGGAGCCCTGTGCGGCGGCGAAGTCCCGGAGCGCGCCCAGTTCGCGGCGCCACACGTCCACCTGGCCGGGCAACGGGGGCATGGGGTGGGCGAGTTGGAGCCGTACGGCGTGTCCGCGTACCTCGGCGACGGCGCCCGGCATGCCCATCGTGCCAGGGACCGGGTCGGCGGCCGTCAGCGGGAACCGGCTGAGGATCACCGACCCCGCGGAACCGCCGCCCGGCACGGTCTGCCGGTGCGGGTAGTCGCCGCCGAGCGTGCGCCGCAGTTCGGCCTCGCAGGTGTACTCACATTCCTGCACGAACACGAGGTCCGGCCTCTCCCGCCGCACGGTGTCGATCAGTGCCCCGGTCGCCTGCCCGAACTCCACGTTGGAGGTGAGCACCCGCAGCGAGGCGAGCACGGGTCCGTCGGGCTGTGTGTTCTTCCCGTACGGCTCGATGAACCAGGCCAGCAGCCCCAGCAGGACGACGCTCCACACGACGCCGGGCCACCAGCGGGAGAGCAGGGAGAGGGCCAGTCCGGCCGCGGTCGGTGCGAGCAGCCAGGGCAGAAAGGCGAGGAACTGGGGGACGGGGGTGATTCCGTCGACGTCGGCGAGCCGGCACCCCATGACGACACTCACGACGATGAACAGCGCTGAGGCGAGCCACATGCCGGGTTTCCGTCTTCCTGGCCGTTCCACGGGGCTGCTCATCGCCCCGACCCTACGACGTCAGGCTCGTGCCCGGGTCGGTTGCACCGCCGGATCCGGGGCGGGTACCGGTGCCGTGGCGGTGCGTCGGCGGCGGGCGCGGGCGGTGAGCCACGTCGTGACGGCCGCGGTGAGGCCGAGGGCGATGAGGAGCCAGGAGACCGTGCGCAGGGTGAGGGTGAGGGCGTCGTAGATGGCGCCGGCGGCGGGGCGGTGCGCGGCGTGCAGGTCGGAGAGGGTCAGCCGGCGGCCGAGCGCCACCGCGAGGCCCAGGAAGGCGCCGCCCAGCGCGGTGCCCAGCGAGGTCGCCGTGACCGCGCGGCGGCGGCAGGCGGCGACCGCGATGCCGGCGGCGGCCAGCACCAGCGCGGTGACGGGCAGCCAGAAACCGGCGACCTCGAACGGCACGTAGGGGTCGGCGAGTTGGTGCCGGAGCCGGGGCAGCTCGACATTCCTGCCGTACGTCGCCCAGGCCGCCAGCACCCCGAACGGCACGAGCAGACAGGCCACGGCGATCAGGACGGCCGACAGGGCGTTGCGGAGGGGTGGGCGCACGCTTCCAGGCAAGGGCCTGCGGCGGACCCCCGCGACCTGACGGAGCCCCCCGTTCCGCTCTCCGGTGGAGGGTTCACCCGAACGGGTGTTTCCTGGTTCTGGGGAGAAGGAGGCCGAATTCATGCGCACCACTCCGGCCCTGCGGACCCTGGCCGCGGTTCTGCTCACAGGCGGCACTCTGGTCGCCGCCTCGTTGGGTACCTCGGCCGCAGCCGCTGCCCCGCCGACCTACGCCGACGGAAATGGTGGCGGACACGGCGGCGGATCCGGCGGTCCGATCTGGGGCACCATCGTCTCCGGTACGGCCCTCAACGTGAGAGTCGCGCCCACCACTCACTCGCCCGTCGTCGACCGGCTCTCACCCTGGAGTCAGGACCGGGTGGACTGCGTGGTCCGGGGCCAGCGCGTCAACGGCAACCCGTACTGGTACTGGCTCGTCGGCGCCCAGGGCTGGGCCAGCGCCGCCTTCGTCGACACCGGCGGACGCGGGGTGCCGAACTGCTCCGATCCGTGCCCGGAATGGAAGGACGGTTCCTGGAGCAACTGGGACGACCCGTATGTGAACGACTCGTGGAGCGCGTCGGGGTCCGGATCCTGGAGCGTCTCCGGCTCGTGGAGCTGGAGCGCGGCCGGGTCCTCGGCGGACGCCTGGGACTGGCTCCCGGGCGGTGGGTGAGAGAGGGAGACGAAGGGGCCCGGCGGCCTGTGGGTGGCTGCCGGGCCCCTTTGCCGTGGTCGCCTTCGCCGCCGTCACCTCGGCAGCGGGTTTCCCTCGCCGTCCTCGTGCGTGTAGTAGCGGTAGAAGAACACCACGAAGACGCCCGCCGTGACCGCCAGCGCCAGGACCGTGGACCGCAGCACGCTCTGGCCGGTCTGGCTGTACAGGAAGCCGATCGCCGCGCCCGCGAACGCGGACTTAGTCAGCGAGTGCAGCTCCCGCTTGAGCAGCGGCGCGAACGTCGCCACCGCGAGGCACAGCACGATGAACGCGAGCGCCGTGACGAAGCCGAACAGGATGTTCCAGCCGGTGATCTCGCCGCCGTCGCGCCGGTTGGCCGCGGCCCAGTAGCCGTAGACCAGACCGAGGACCACGGGGAGCCCGTACCGGACCGCCCTGTGGACCTGCGGGCTGAAGACATCGGGTGTACCGCGGGTCGTACCGGGTGTACCGCGGGTGATTCCGCCGGGCGTGGGTGCCGCATGAGCCATGAGAGCACTCCTCTCTCCTCGCCCCCGGCTTCCAGGGCACACCTGCGCGGGGCCCCTGGCAAGTCGGCGGAGGGACGCATTCTGTGCCCGCCGGGGACTCCGGATGGCGGCCCCCGGCGCCCCGTGTTTCGCTGAACCCCATGAAGGGCGGCGACGAGGTCGGCGGGCACCCCCTGCGCCGGCACGAGCTGCTGCGCGTCCGCGGCCGCAGTGTCGCCTGGGTGCCGCCCCTGTTGATGCTCGTCGGCATCACGCTGATCGACTTCAACACGGCCGGCGAGTTCCAGATGATCACCTGGGTCGTGCTGGTGCCGGGTATCGCCGCCGCGATCTGCGGGGTGTGGGGCACGACGGTCTTCGCCGTGCTGGCGCTCGTGAACTACCTCCTCGCCGACACCTCCTACCCCGACCGGTACCAGAGCGGCGTGGCCGACTTCGTGCTGGTCGGCGTCGGCGGTGCCCTCGCCGTCCTCGCCTGCGCGGTCCGGGTGCGCGGCGAACGCCGGATGCTGCACATGCGGGACATCGCCGACACCACCCGCCGTACCGTCCTGCGCCCCCTCCCGCCGGACTGGGGCGGCCTCGAACACGCCGCGGTCTACCTCGCCTCCGACGTCGAGGCCCGGGTCGGCGGGGACTTCTACGACGTCCAGCAGGGCCCGCACGGCACCCGCGTCCTCGTCGGCGACGTCCAGGGCAAGGGCCTCGCCGCGGTGGAGGCGGCGGCCGCGCTGCTCGGCACGTTCCGCGAGGCCGGGTACCACGAGGCGGACCTCGCCACGGTCGCCGACCGGCTGGAGATCCGGATGCTCCGGCACCGGCAGCACATCAAGGCCCTCGGCCGCCGGGACGGGGACCGGTTCGCCACCGCCGTGCTGCTGGGCTTCCCCGACGAGGACACCGGCGAGGTCGAGGTGATCGTCTTCGGGCACGAGCCCCCGCTGGCGGTCGGCCCCGGGGGCGTACGGCATCTGCCGCCCGGCGAGGGACTCCCGCTCGGCCTCGGCGAACTCGCCGCCGACGGCCCGCCGCCGGTCACGCGGGTGCCCCTGGCCGCCGGCGAGACGCTGCTGCTCACCACGGACGGCGTGACCGAGGCCCGCAACACCGAGGACCTCTTCTACCCGCTCGTCGCCGAGGTCACCGACGCCGTCGCCGCCGACCCGCGCCTCGCCGACCCCCGTCGCCTGGTCGCCTTCGTCCGCGACGGCACGCTCCGGCACTGCGGCGGACGGCTGGCCGACGACACGACGGTGTTCGCGGTACGACGCCCGGCGGGCACCCCGGAGGGAACGGCAGGACCGGAGGGACCGGAAGGACCGGCAGGAAAGGGACGTTCGCAGTCCTGAGGTCCACCTTTGCAGCCGCAGCGGTTACGGTGCTGCCGTACGTGATCGACAGGGGATGGGGAGGGACCGATGCCCGGAACCGTGCTGCTGCTCGCCGCCGCACCGGCGGGCAAGGGGTGTTTGGTCGACGCGGCCTCCGTGCTCCCCGTCCTCGCCGCCGTCCCGCCCGCCGTCCTGTCCGGCACGGAGACGGCCAACGTCGTGGAGCTCGCCGACCCGTTGGAGCCGCAGGCGGTCCTGACCCGGCTGCGTGCCGCCGCGGCGGCGCCCGGCCCGCTCACCGTCTTCGTCACCGGGCAGCTCCAGTTGGACCGCCGCCAGCACCTGCCGCATCTCGCGCTGGCCCGCACCACGCCCGCCACGGTCCGCTACACCGCGTTCCCCTGGCACTGGTTCAGGGACGAGCTGCGGCTGCGCCCGACCGGCGCGACGACCTTCCTCCTCGATCTGCACGCCGATCAGGAGACCTGGGAGTGGCTGCGCGCCAACCCCCTGGACACCGGCCGCAACAACGCGGTCCACGGCCGGATCGCGCCGCCGCCGGCCCGCCGTACGGTGGCGGCGCCCGCGTACATGAAGGCCGTGGCGACGATCCTGCGCAGTGGACACCGGCCGCCGCCGGAGCAGTTGCACCAGCAGGCGATCGGCCGCCTCCCGCAGGAGAGCGTGGGGTATGCGCTGACCGCGCAGGGGCCCGGCGCGGGCGACCCGCACGTGCTGATCTCGGCCGCCGTCGCGGCCCGGCGGCACGGGGACGCCGACTCCATCGCGGGCCACCACGAGCTGACCGCCGTACGCGCGCACGGGCCGGCCTCCGAGGAGGCCCTGCACTGGAGCGAGGTCCGGGCGGATCTGGCGATGTTCGCGGGGGATCCGGCGCGCAGTTGCCGGGCGTGGCTGGCGGTGGCGACCACCCGGCTGGCCGCCGGGCAGGCGCCGGACGCGCCCGCGGTTGAGGCGGCCGTCGACCGGGCCCACCACCAGTGGGGACGGATCGACGACCCGGCGCGGGCCCGCGAACTCGGTCCCGCCCTGGCCGACTTGCGGGCCCGGGTGCCAGGGCGCCGCGAGGGCGCCCTGGACCATGTGCACAAGCACCTCAGCCAGTTGCAGACGCTCTGAGCGGGCCGGGTGAAGTCCACTGCGGTTCGCCCGCGCCCGAAGGGGCGCGGGGAACTGCGCGACCAGCCCACGACGGTGCCGCAGACGAACAACAACCGTCCACCGCACTTCCAGCGGAGCGCTGCGGCTCAGCTGGTGAAGATGAAGTACTTCCACGAGCCGTGCGTCGTCGAGTTCACGGTGTCGCCCGACGAGGAGTTGATGTACGAGGACCGCACGCGCATCCGGTAGCCCGTCTCGTGCTCACCGGTGAGCTCCACCGCGGAGACGCCCGCGGAGGTCATGCCGAAGTACTCCGAGCCGAGGTCGTACCACTTGCCGGCGTAGTAGAACTCGAACTCCATCCGCTGCTTGCGGTTCGGGTACGCCGTCATCGTGGTCGTGAACAGCGGGTTCTTGGTCTTCTTGAAGTAGTAGTAGGTGTGGCCCCACGTGTACTTCGTCTTGTAGTGCCGGCTGACGGCCGTCGAGACCTTCACCTTGGCGCCGACCGTGCTGGACACCGTCCTCGGCGCGTACCGGGCGTCGCCCAGGAACTTCGCCGTGATCTTGGCGTCCCGCTTGAGGTCGAGGGTGACGGACAGGTTGCCGCTGGAGTTGACCGTGCCGGACTTCACCAGCTTGTTGGCCTTGTCCGAGCCGAACGGGTCGGCCCAGATCTCCACCTTGCGGTTCTTGTACGTCGTACCGAGGTGCGCGGTGAACTTCACGTCGGCGCCGTACGAGTAGACCTTGCCGTTGTTGTTCAGCGTCAGGGTCGTCTTGGCGCGGGAGACGTCGACCGTGTCGGAGCCGGTGCCGGAGGCGTGGTCGGCGTCGCCGGCGTACTTCACCGTGTACTTGACCTTGCCGCCGACGGTCGGGGTGTCGGTGAACGAGTACGTGCCGTCGGCCTTGACGGTCACCGGGGCGAGCGCCTTGCCGGAGGTGTTCTCCAGGTCGGTGCGGGTCACGGTCAGCTGGGCGCCCGCCGGGAGGGCGACCTTGGAGGTGACCTTGCCCTTGACGGTGAGCTTCTGGGCGCGGGGCGCGGTCGTCGGGGCGGTGACCGTGACGGCGGTGGCCGCCCTGGTCGGGGCGTCCAGGACCCGCAGCGAGTACACGCCGGAGTAGTTGGACGTCACCGCGAACAGCCGGGAGCCGTCCGGCGCCCAGGCCAGGCCGGCGGCGGCGAGCTCGTCGGCGCCGGTGACGCTGGTGTCGGTGTCCGGGAAGTCGTACTCCCGCACGGAGGTGGTGCCGCCCGGCTTGTAGACGTACACGTCCGGCTCGTACGCCCCGGAGATGCCCGCCGCGACCGCGCCGTCGGGGGCGATCGCCACGGAGTTCGGGTAGGCGTCGCTGGCGTAGGAGCCGTCCGCGGTCAGGTCGGACGTCTTGAACACCTGGTGGTGGTAGGGCGCGCCGCTGGCCACGATGACGTCCTGGCCGTCCGGGGTGACCTGGAGGTCCCCGAGGTTGCTGCCGGCGTCGGTGCTGTACGCGGTGCGCACCGGGGCGCCCGAGGAGACGTCGTAGGAGGCCAGGCCCACCGGGCTCTGTCCGATCGCGCCCGCGATCAGGGTGTTGGAGCCGGGCGCGGCGTCCAGCATCGGGGCGAGGTACCAGAGGTTGCCCTCCTGGGCGAGGGTGACCACGGGCTGCTCGCCGGAGAAGTCGACGGAGCCGATGTTGCCCTCGGCCGCGGCGCCGTAGCCGAACCACAGCTTGCCGCCGGCCACGGCGACGCTCAGCGGGCTGTCGCCGACCGCGTAGCGGGCGGACTCGGTGTCGGTGGCGGTGTCGAAGGCGACGATCGCGTCGGCGTCCCGCACGGCCGCGTAGAGCGTGCCGGAGTCGGCGGAGAGCTCCAGGCCCACCACGCCCGGCAGGCCCGTCAGCTGCTTGACGACGGTACCGGCGTAGTCCGTCACGACGATCTTGCCGTTGGCCGGGTCGCTGACGAAGACCCGCTGGTGGACGCCGTCCACCGCGATGTCGGCGGTCTGCTTCACCGGCAGGGTCCTGGCGGTGTCGGCGGCGGCCGGCGTGGCGGCGAGCGCCGCCGAGCTGAGGAGGACCGCCAGTGCGGTGGCGGTCGTAAGGGTGCGTCTGCGCACGCTGATCTCGAACCCCCCGGAACGAAACGTGAGTGGGAGCCACATCGGCGGCCGGCCCCTTTGTGTGGGGTCTGTGCTCCGCGTGTGGCGAGTGAGCGAAGAGTAAGTCATGGCACTGACAACGTCGGCACAGGGGTCCCGTCCGTATGGTCCGAACCCTCCCCTGTTCCCAACCCCGGTGACATGATGGTGAGTTATGGCTGAGGGGGATGGAGTGGCCGACCAAGGCATCCGGATACGGCTGGACGGGACCGCGAGCGAGAGCGACATCGACGCGCTGCGCAAGTGGCTGGAGCGGGAGCAGCGCCTCGACGAACGGGTGCGCGCCGGGGAGCTCCAGATCCTGGAGCGGCCGCGGACCGACGAGACCGGTGCCCCGATGGGAATCGGCATGGACATCGTGGTGGCGATGGCCGGGGGCGCCGGGGCCGCGCTCTGCAAGGAGCTGCTGGAGTACGTCAAACGCTCCGTGGAGGAGTGGCGGGACGTCCGCCGGGGCGTGGAGAACGGCGATCCACCCACCGGCCGCGTCGACATCGTGGACCTCCACGACGACAGGTAGGCCGGTGACCCGCTTCGACCCGCGCCGACGGGTGAACCGGGCGCTGCTGGTGGGTGTGTCCGAGTACGAGTTCACCGAGCCGCCGCACGGCGTGCCCGGTGACCTGCCGGCCGTCAAGCACGACCTGAACCGGATGCGGGACGCGCTGGCGCGCGGCCGGGTGTTCGACGAGCACGCCATCACCGTCTCCCGCTCGCCGTCCCAGGACGAGTTCAACCGGGCCCTGCACACCGCCGCGGGCGAGGCCGAGGGTCTGCTGCTGCTGTACTTCGCCGGGCACGGCGCGATCCCGAGCGCGGGCGACGAGCTGTTCCTCCAGATGCACAACGCGCGCGTGGTGCCGGGCCGGCACGCGGTGTTCCCGGGCGCGGAGATGTTCACCACCGTGCTGACGGTCCTCGCGGGCAGCCCCGCCGAGCGGGTGGTGGTGATCCTCGACTGCTGCTTCGCCGGCAACGCGGCCTGGCTGTGGGAGCGGTTCGAGGCCAAGCGCCGGGTGCTGCTGCTGATGAGCGTGCAGGCCAACCATCGCGTCGACGCGGGCGACCCGGGCACCCCCACGCCGTTCACCGGCGAGCTGGTCCAACTGCTGGACGAGGGCGGCGAGCTGGGGTTCCGGGAGCTGTCGGACGCGTTACGGGCCCGGATGGCGGCCGGCGCCCACGAGACCGTGCGGGGCGACCCGTGGGAGCCGCAGAGCAGAGCCGAGCCGGACGAGGACGTACTGCTGTCGGCGCCCGGCGCGAAACCGCCCGAGCCGCCGCCACCGCCCCCGCCGCCCGAGCCGCCCTGGCATCCCCTGGCCGCGTTCGCCGCGCTCCTCGGCGCCTGGACGGACGCCCTCACCGCCCGGTTCCGCCGCTCCCGGGTGCCGGGCCTGCTGCGGGCGATGGGCCCCACCCGGCTCACCGCGCTGCTCGCCGTCGCCGCGGTGGGCCTCGGCACCTACGGCATCGTCGCCCTCACCGCCGGCTCCGAGCCCTGCGCCCCGCCCCTGGAACTGCGCGTCCTGACCGACCCCGACCTCGCTTCGACGGTCACCGCGGCGGCCGACGCGTATCTCACCTCGGCGGCCAACACCACCGGCGACGGCTGCCGGCGCAGCGGGATCACCGTCTACAGCGCGGGCTCCGCCGACACGGTCGCCGCGCTCGGCGAGGACTCGGTGGCCTGGCAGGAGCCGCGCGACGAGGAGTCCAACCCGCAGCGGGACGTCGGCCCGCAGCCGGACGTGTGGATCCCCGCCTCCCCCGCCGACGCGGCCCGGGTCGCCGAACTCCAGGACACCGACGCCGTGGCCGAACTCGAGCCGGACGACGAGCCCTTCGCGCACTCGCCGGTCGTCCTCGCGGTACCGGAGCAGATCGCCGCGAAGTCCCTCGGGGACCGGGTCGGGCTGCCGCTGTCCCGGATGATCACCCATCTGCGGGTGCGGGACGAGACGGCCGCGGTACGCCGTCCCGACCCGGAGTTCGCCGACGCCGCCCTGCTCGCCACGGTCGGCCTGTACGACACCGCCGACGCGGACGCGGCCCGCGCCGAGCAGCAGGTCGCCCAGCCCGGACCGCCCGCCCCGACCGCCGCCGACCTGCTGTGCGCGCTGCCCGACGACGACGCCGT
The DNA here is from genome assembly GCF_040446465.1 of Streptomyces sp. RG80. NCBI lineage: Bacteria > Bacillati > Actinomycetota > Actinomycetes > Kitasatosporales > Streptomycetaceae > Streptomyces > Streptomyces sp. RG80. The sequence continues at coordinate 321,005 of NZ_JBEAAJ010000004.1, forward strand.
GGACAACCGCACCGCCGCCCTCGTACCGGAGTTCCTGCTCAGCAGCGGCGTCGGCTGCGAGCGCACCACCCGCACCCCGCGCACGGCCCAGTACCCGAGCGATGTGCCCGGGGTGCAGCCCGTCTTCGTCCGGGTGCGCTGGCAGGGTGCCGACCGCGACGAGTCCGCGCGCGACCGGGCCGCCGGGGACTTCCGGGAGTGGCTGACCGGGGAACAGGGACGGGCGGTGTTCGCCGGGGACGGCTTCCGCTCGACGGACGGGGAACTCCGGCGGCCGCTCGCCACCGGGGTGCTGGCCGATCCGGAACCGCTCGACGAGTCCGTGGGCCGCGACCGGATGACCGATGCCCTGGAGCGGTACCGCGCCGCGCACGGCCCCGGCCGGGTCCTCTACCTCCTCGACAGCTCCGGCTCGATGGCCGGCCTGTGGAAGGGCCCGAGCGGCGGCCCGGGTCTGCTGAAGCAGTCGCTGGACGGGCTCGGCGGCAAGGACGAGTACGGGGTGTGGGGAGTCTCGGGGACCTCCGGCGAGCGCCCCTACGAGACCGTGCTCCCGCTCGGTCCGCACACCCGCAAGGAGGCCGAACGCGCCGTCGACACCCGGGCCCGCGTCCGCAACGCCCAGGCCGACCCGCACGCCGCGCTGCTCGCCGCGCTCGACGAGATGGCGGACCGCGGCACCGCCGACGACCGGCCCCAGCTCATCGTCCACCTCACCGACGGCGAGGACGACGACCGGCTGACCGGCGGCGACCTGGACGACGTCCTCACCCGCGCCCGCGCCGCGAAGGTGCCGGTCGCCACCGTCTCCCTGAAGAGCGGCGGCTGCGACCCCGACACACCGGCGGCCCGTGTCTCCGCCGCGAGCGGCGGCCGCTGCCTGGACGCCGACGACGACCTCGGAGCGGCCCTGACCGACGAGGTCGCCCGCACGGGCACGGGGGAGGGCTGATGAGTCCCCGGTACGGCGTCCCGGACCCGCCCGTGCATCGGCTCCCCGGCACCCCGCGGCTGCTCCTCGCCGCCCTCCTCCTGGTCACCGCCTGCACCGGCGGCTCCGGTTCGCCCGCCGCGCCCTCGCCCGATGTGGCCGGGGACATCGTGGTCGCCGGGGGGCGGGACGTGACCGGGCAGAACGGCATCCGGCAGCAGCTCATCGACGACTGGAACGAGCGGGAGGCGAAGAAGAACTCCGGTTACCGGGCCCGTCTCGTGGAACTCCCCGGCAGCGCCGACGAGCAGCGCAGTCAACTGCTCGGCGCCCTCCAGTCCGGCAGCGCGGTCTACGACGTCGTCAACCTCGATGTGACGTGGGTGCCGGAGTTCGCCGCCGCGGGGCTGATCCGGCCGCTACCCGGGAGCGTGCTCGACGCCGACGACCACATCGAGTCCGTGGCGGAGACGGCCCGTTGGGACGGCGAGGTGTACTCGGTGCCGTTCAACAGCGACGTGGGGCTCCTCTACTACCGCCGCGACCTGCTGAAGGCGGCCGGTGTCCAGCAGACGGACCTGAGCGCCGGGCTCGACCAGGGGCAGCTGGAGGACCTGATCGAGGAGATCGACGAGCACCCGGCCCAGGGCGCCTACGAGAAGGGCTGGACCACCCAGCTCGCCCCCTACGAGGGCCGCACGGTCAACGCGGTCGAGGCCTTCGCCTCGGCGACGGAGGGCTTCCACTTCACCGGCGCCGACGGCCACTACGACGCCGACCTGGCCCAGTTGACGGCAGGCGTCGCCGAACTCCGCCGCCGCACCGAGTCCCCGTACACCCTCCAGGACGCCGTGCACTCCGACGAGGCCGCCTCCCTGGGCGACTTCGCCGACGGCCGCACCGCGTTCCTGCGCCACTGGCCGTACGCCTACCGCACCCTCCACCAGTCCTTCTCCGAGGAGCAGCTGGGCGTCGCCCCGCTGCCCGGCCGGGCGGTGCTCGGCGGCCAGAACCTCGCGGTGACCCAGGGCTCGCAACGGGCGGCGAAGGCGACCGAGCTGATCAGGTACCTCACCGGCGAGGAGAGCGAACGCTGTCTGCTGGACGCGGGGTTCGCGGCGACCCGGGTCTCCGCCTACACCACCGACAGCGTGCGGTGCCCGCTCCCGCCCACGGCCCCCTCGGCCTCCCCCACGGGCGAGCGCGCCGACCCCATCCCCCGGGACCGGGCGGGCCGCCCGCGCTACGCCCGCGGCATCCTGCTCCCGGCCCTGCGGGAGGCGGTCCAGCGCCCGCGCACCCCGCTCTACGGCGCCTTCACCCAGACCTTCACGGCACAGCTGGGCCCGCTGCTGGGCGACAGTCCGCCGGGGGACGCGGAGTTGGCGGCCTCCTTGGACGCGGCGCTCAGGAAGGCGTTGCCGGACTGAGGGCGCTATCGGACCAGGTGGACGAGCGCCGCCGACACCAGCGTCCGCACCCCGGGTCCGACCACCGACAGATCCGGCGCGAAGTGCGGGCTGTGGTTGCTCGGCAGCGCGTCGAGCCGCGCGAGCAGGTCGTCGCCGCCCGGCGCCGCGTCCCAGGTCGCCGCGGGCGTGGTCGTCACGAACCAGAAGCTGTACGGCTGTCCGTCCGCGGCCAGCCGGGAGAAGTCCTCGCTGCCCATCGCCGGGCCCGGGTCGATGACCGTGCCCTCGCCGAACACCTCGCGGTGCACCTCGGCGACCCGGCGGTCGGTCTCCGCGTCGTTCACGGTCACCGGGAACGACCCGCCCACCGTCACCTCCGGCTCGCGCGGGCACCCGGCGGCCAGGCACTCGCCCTCGGCGATCCGGCGGATCGCGGCGACCATCCGGTCCCGTACCGCCTCGGACCGGGTGCGCAGGTTCAGGGAGATCCGGGCCGTGGAGGGGATGATGTTGGCCGCCGTGCCCGCCTCGATCCGCCCGACGGTCAGCACGGCCGACTCGCGCGGCGCGACCTCCCGGCTGACGACGGTCTGCAACCGGGTGACCAGATACGCGGCCGTCACCACCGGGTCGACGGTCGTCTCCGGCCGCGACCCGTGCCCGCCGCGCCCGTGCACGACGATGTCGACGTCGGTCGTCGCCGACAGGATCAGCCCCGGCACATGCGGATACAGGCCCACCGGCCCCGGCGCCGCGTGCTGCCCGAGCAGCACGTCGGGGCGCGGCACCCGCTCGTACAGCCCGTCCGCGACCATCGCCTCGGCCCCGCTGCCGGTCTCCTCGGCGGGCTGCCCGACCACCACCAGCGTCCCGGACCAGGTCTCCCGCCCGGCGGCGAGCGCGGCGGCCGCCCCGGCCAGCCAGGTCACATGCAGATCGTGCCCGCAGGCGTGCATCACACCGGCCGTCTCCGAGGCGTACGGCAGTCCGGTCAGCTCCTGGACCGGCAGTGCGTCCATGTCGGCGCGGAGCAGGACGACGGGCCCCTCCCCGTTGCGCAGCACGCCCGTGACCCCGGTCCCGCCGATGCCCTCGGCGGTGTCGTACCCCGCCTTCCTCAGGTGCTCGGCGAACCGCGCGGCCGTGCGGTGTTCGCGGCCGGAGAGTTCGGGGTGGCGGTGCAGGTCGCGGTAGAGGTCCTCCAGGTCCGGGACCGGGAGGTCGGCGGTGAGGTCCAGCGCGGTACGTGCGGCGGCAGAGGTCACGGACGGCAGCGTATGCCGCCGGCGACTCCTACCACCCCATGTTCCGGGCCACTTCGGCCTGCGCGGCGGCGATCTCCTCGGCGGTCGCGCTCATGAAGTCCTTCTCGGTGTCGGACTCCAGCCGGGCGAGCAGATCGGCGAGGGCCTGCTTCTGCGCGGGATGGGTGATCGGCACCGCGTTCAGATCGACCTCGGTCAGCCAGTCGAACAGCACCAGGGCGTCCGCCTCCCACAGCGGCACCGTCACATGGGGGACGTCGAAGGGGAGGGGCTTGCCGGATTCCATGGGGCGCATGGTGCATGGAAGCGGCCGCCGACGCAAAGGGGGGAGTGAGCGTCGGCGGCCGCGGTACGGGGGCCGTGCGTCAGAACGCGGGGATGGCGGCCTTGGCCCGGCTGTCGGCGTCCCGGGCCTTGTTGACGTTGCTGATGAAGTTCTTGCCGATCTGGAAGTTGGCGTTGCCCCAGTCGCCGTTCAGCTTGCCCTGGAGGGAGCTGTTCAGGCCGGCGAAGTTGACCAGCGCGGGCGTGTCCCAGGTGCCGTTGCCCCAGGCCACCGGCTTCTCGCCCCACTTGGCGAAGCGGAAGGCGTGGGTGCTCGGGCCGTCCTTGTGGTAGACGATCTCGACGTGGTTGCCGTCCATCGGCACCTCGTTGATCGGGTGGGTGCTGTAGCCGCCGTGCCGGGAGGCGGCCAGATAGCGCGGCTTCTCCTCGCCCTGCTTCTGGAAGACCACCACGGACTCCCAGTCGTGGCGGTGCCCGCACTCGGTGATGCTGGTGGGGTCGCACTGGTCCTTCTCGAAGTACAGCGTGTACGCGTAGGCGCACCAGCCGTTCTTGCACAGGGACTGCGCGTACGTGTTGGCCTTGCCGAGGTGGTTCGTGCGGCATCCGCCGGTGAGCGAGCCGGACGGGTTGAGACCGCCGTTGACGTTGCCGTTCGCGTCGACGGCCGCAGCCGGGAAGCAGCTGTCCGAGTCGTAGTCGAAGCGCGGCATGTACTTGTTCTGGAACGTGCTGCCGGTCCACGGCAGCGGGTTCAGAACACCGGCGCTCGCGCTGCCGGCCAGGCTGACGGCCAGGGCGGTGGCGCCGAGCGCGACGGCGGCGGTCTTGCCCAGACGGGCGAGCTTGCGGTTTCTCAGGGCGTGGGCCATGTGCTGTTCTCCAGTGACCGGGGTCTGCTCCGCGGGAAGGGGGTGTGGCGCACCGGGAGTCGGTGGGCCACACCGACATTCACAGCCGCGGAGTTGTTCGTCAGCTCCCTGCGATCAGGGAAATCAATCCCTGGATCGGCCCCTCGTTCCGTCGGAGCGAGCAATTTCACGAACCCCTGGCGCAGTCATTTGTCAGGACGTTACGTTGACGTCACTTACGGCCCGTACCAAGTTGCACGAAAGCCACCAGTGGGACAGATGGGGGGCGCCCCGTGGGCCGACCCGAAAGACCCGTGGACCCCGAGGCCGGTCCCGTGCAGCGGCTCGCCCATGGGCTCCGTGAGCTCCGCCGGACCGCCGGCAACCCCTCGTACCGCGCGATGGCGCAGACGGCCGGGTTCGCTCCGACAACGCTGTCACTGGCGGCGGCCGGGGCCCGGCTGCCCTCCCTCGACGTCCTGCGCGGATACGTCCGGGCCTGCGACGGCGACCCCGGCGAGTGGGAGACCCGCTGGAAGGAGGCCGAGGCACAGCTGTCCGGGGCGGTGCGCGAGGAAGCCCCGGATGTGCCGCCGCCGTACCGGGGCCTGGCCCGCTTCGAACCCGACGACCACCACCTCTTCTTCGGCCGCGACCGGATGGCCGAGGAGCTCAACCGGCTGGTGTGCGACCACCGGTTCGCGGTCCTCTTCGGAGCCTCCGGCAGCGGCAAGTCCTCACTGCTGCGGGCCGGCCTGATCCCCCGGCTGCGCGACGAGATCGCCCGCAGCCGGCACCCCGCGGTGCTACGCGTGCTCACCCCGGGCGAACGGCCCGCCGAGCGCTACGGCCATCTGCTCACCCCCGCCGCGGACGAGCCGGTGAGCTGGGTGGTCGTCGACCAGTTCGAGGAGGCCTTCACCCTCTGTCGGGACAGCGCCGAACGGACCCGCTTCATCGACCTGCTCCTCGCCGCCCGGGACCCCGGCAGCCGACTCAAGGTCCTGGTCACCGTACGGGCCGACTTCTACGCCCGCTGCTCCGAGCACCGGGGTCTGGCCGACGCCCTGAACGGGGCCGGGCTGCTGCTCGGTCCGATGACCGCGGACGAGCTGCGCGAGGCGGTGATCAAACCGGCGCAGGCGTCCGGGCACCTGGTGGAGCGGGAGCTGACCGCGCGGATCGTCGAGGAGGTCCTCGACCAGCCCGGCAGTCTGCCGATGCTCTCGCACGCCCTGCTGGAGACCTGGCGAAGACGCAAGGGCCGACTGCTCACCCTGGGCGCGTACGAGGCGGCCGGCGGGGTGCGCGGCGCGATCGCGGCGACCGCCGAGGAGGTCTACGGGCGACTGGACCCGGGGATGCGGGCCGTCGCCCGCCGGCTGCTGCTGCGGATGGTCGAGCCCGGCCAGGGCACCCCCGACACCCGCCGCCCCCTCACCCGCGCCGAACTCGACGAATGGGCCGACCCGGCCGTGCCGGAGGTACTGGACCGGCTGACCCGCGCCCGGCTGCTCACCGCCGACGAGGACGGCGTCGAATTCGCCCACGAGGCACTCATCACCTGCTGGCCCCGCCTGCACCGCTGGATCGAGGAGGACCGCGAGCGGCTGCGCCACCACCGCCACCTCACCGAGGCGGCCCGCGCCTGGCTGGAGCACGACCGCGACCCCGGCGACCTGTACCGGGGCGGCCGGCTGCAACGGGCCGAGGAGTGCTTCCCCGGTTTCGCGGCCGACCGGGGCCTGACCGTCGCGGAGCGCTCCTTCCTCGTCGCCGCCGTCGAGGCCCGCGAGAGCGAACGCCGGGCCGCCGCCCGCTCCAGCCGCCGCTCCCGCACCCTGCTGGCCGGCCTCTCGGCGGTGCTGGTGGTGGCGCTGGCCGCCGCCCTGTCCGCCTGGCATCTGCACACCGACAACCAGGACCGCCGTACCGCCGACGCGGCCCGCCGGATCGCGGACGTCGCCGAAGCCCTGCGCACCACCGACCCGCGCCTGGCGCAGCGGCTCGGGGTCGCCGCCTGGCGCGTCGACCAGCTCCCCGAGACCCGCCGCGCCCTGCTCGGCTCGCTCGCCCAGCCCGAACGGGACACCTTCACCGACCCGGCCCCCGGCGAGACCCCCGCCCGTTTCCTCGCCGACTCCGGCCGCACCCTGGTCAGCGTCGAGGGCCGGACCTGGCGCCGCTGGGACGTGGCCGGCCACCGCCGGGTCGCCGAGGGCCGGCTGCCCGCCGCCGACCTGGTGGCGGCGGCGAGCCCGGACGGACGGGTGCTCGCGCTGTCGTCGGGCGACGGCACCCGGCTGTGGGACACGGCGACCGGCCGCTGGACCGGCGACGCACGGCATCCGGAGACGGTCGACGCCACGGTGGATCTCACCGACGCGGACTATCTGGTGAGCGGCGCGGGCCGGGTGCGGCTGCGGTCCCTCACGGACGGCCGCCCGCTCCTCGACCTCCGCTCCGGCGGGGCGATGGCGGACACGGCCCGGGGCACGGGCGCCGACGCGCTGACCGTCGTCTGTCCCTCGGCCTCGGCGGCACCCCAGGTGTGGGACGTACGCGCCGGACACGCCCTGCCCGGCGACTGGCGCGAGGCGACGGACGTCTGCGCCGACGACCTGGCCCTGCCGGTGCTCGGCTCCGGACGGCTGGCCCTGGTCACCGGGAGCGGGGTACGGGTGTGGGACCTGCGGTCGGGTAAGCAGCTGGCCGACCTGACCGCGCGCGGAGTCCAGTACGCGGCGTTCAGCGAGGACGGGAACTTCCTGGCGACCGCCGACGGCACCGAGATCCAGGTCTGGCGGCTGTCCGCCCCCGGCGCCCCGGTCTTCCGCCACGCCCTCAACAACCAGCACCTGTACCGGGGCCTGTACTGGGACCCCCACCACCCCGTCCTGCGGTACCTGGAGGGCGGCACGGTCCACACCCTGGACGTGGCCCCGGCGGTGACCTCCGACTGGAGCGCGCGGGCCCGGGACGGCGTCCTGCTCAGCCCCGACGGCCGCACCCTGGCCACGGCCGAACGCGTCGGCGCGAGCTACCGCTTCCGGCTGTACGACACGGCCGACGGCAAGGTCGTACGCACGCTGCCGGCACCCCCGTTCCCCGTCTCCCGTGATCCGAAGCGGCCGGTGACACCGTCGTACACGATGCCGCTGATGGCGTTCGGCCCGGGCGGCCGCACGCTCGCCTACGGTGTCTCGGCGCCCGGGTACGAGGCTGCGCCGCAGCGGACCTCGCTGTGGGACGTGCGCGCGGGGCGGGTGCGGGCGGCGGTGGATCTGGCGGCGGGGGACTCGGCCGAGGCGGTGATCGGGCTGGCGGTGGATGCGGACGGCCGGACGCTGTACGCCGCCCGCTCGTCCTTCTCCGGTGACCTGCGCGACGAGGTGTGGGACACCGGCCGCGGTCGCCGGGTGTCCGTCGTGACCGGCCTGACCAGCAGCCATCTGGCGGTCCGGCCCGACGGGCGGCTCCTGGTCGGCGACAACCGCGTGGCCCGGGTGCCCGGCGGCTCGGTGCAGGGGCGCAACCTCGTCCAGGGCGACCAGATCGGCGCCCTCGCCTTCGGCGCCGACGGCTCCTCGCTGGCGGTCGGCGACCAGACCGGGCGGGTCGCGCTCTGGGACGGGGACGTACGGCACCGGGCCGGCGTCCTGCGCAACGTCTTCCCTGCCCCCCGGGACGACACCCCCGAGGCGGTCACCGCGCTCGCGGTCAGTCCCGACGGCCGCACGCTGGCGGTCGCCGGCCAGGCGGGCAGCCTCCAGCTGTGGGACGTGACCACCCAGCAGCCGCTCGGCGGCCCCCTGACCACCCCGGGCGAGCGGATCGACTCGCTCGCCTTCGACGCCGACGGCACGACCCTGTACGCCGGGAGCGCGCACGTGCCGCTCCAGCGGTATGTCGTCGACCCCGGGACGGCGGCCCGCGAGGTGTGCGCGCGGGTCGGGGGCGGGCTGAGCCGGGCGCAGTGGCGCACCCGCATCCCGGACGTGCCCTACCGGGAGGTCTGCGGGCGGGACTGACGGGGCCGGATGGAACCTTTGCCGGGAGACGGCCGTTGCTCAGGTGAGATCACTCAGACGAGTACCGAGGTGACGGCAATGGCACTGTTCGACCGGCTCAAGGACCAGGCCAAGAGCCTCCAGCAGCAGGCGCAGGGCGCCCGCGGCGGTTCGCACGGCAGCTCCCCGGCGGGCTCGCACACCGGCTCACCCGGCGCCTCACGCGGTGGTGGCTCGCGCACCCAGCTCGTCGGCCTGGTGAAGTCGCAGCTGGGCTCGCTCAAGGCCGAGCTGAAGAGCGGTGCGTACCGGGACGCCAGCATGGCGATGTGCGCGCTGGTCGCGGCGGCGGACGGGCATGTGGACCCCTCCGAGATGCAGCAGATGGAGTCGCTGATCCTCAGCAACGACGTGCTCCAGAACTTCCCGCCGGAGCAGCTGCGCACGCGTTTCCACAAGCATGTGGACCAGCTCACGCGGAACTTCCCGCAGGGCAAGGCGGAGGCGATGCAGGACATCGCCAAGGCCGCGAAGAAGCCCACCGAGGCGCGGGCCGTGATCCAGACCGGCATCGTCATCGCCGGCGCCGACGGCCACTTCTCCCAGGCGGAGGCGGACGTCCTGCGCGAGGCCTGCGGGGTCCTGGGCGTGTCCCCCGCCGAGTTCCAGCTCTGACGGCTCCGACGGTTCTGACAGAGGAAGCGGCCGCCGACGCACAGGTGGAGTGCGTCGACGGCCGCGGCGCGGGTACGTGACAGCACGCTCGTCCGAGTGAACGGTTTCAGGTCTGTCCGAACTGACTGGTCAAGTCGTCGAGGGACGTCATGACCGGGCCCTGCGCAACTACACCGGCATCCCCGTCCACCTCCTGATCGACCGTGAAGAGGCCGAGGTGACGGTCTTCGCCGAGCCGTCGGGCGACGCGTACGGCCAGGCGCACAGGCACAAGCTCGGTCTCGTCGTGCCGCTCCCCGCGCCGCTCGGGTTCGAGCTCGACACGGCCGAGTTCTGATCGGCCCCAGGGTCCGGCCCTAGCCTCGCCGGACCTGCTCGACCCGGGTCACCTGGTCGGTCCGTTGGCCGTCCGCCCGTGCCGGGTTCGCGTTGGCCGCCAGTACCAGGGTCGCCACGGCGACGATCGCGGCGACGACTCCCCTCGCGTAACGCTCGGTGGTGCTGGTGCGTTCGAGCACGAAGACCTCCACCTACGCTCTATTAAGCATGCTTAATACGCCGTTTAACCTAGGGCCCGGGGGAGCCGAACGGCAAGAGGCACAGGGGGAGTTGGCCCATGGTCGAGCGTGACGATCCGGTGGTGATCGGGCGAAGAGTCCAGCAGTTGCGGGTCGAACGCGGGCTCACCCAGCGGCAGGTGGCCGAACCGGCCTACACGGCGGCCTACATCTCCACGCTGGAGGCGGGCCGCGTCCGCCCCTCCGACCAGGCGCTGCGACATCTCGCCGAGCGGCTCGGCGTCGGGTTCGAGGAGCTCGCCACCGGCCGGCCCGCCCGGCTCGTCGCCGATCTGCGGCTGCGGCTCGTCGAGGCCCAGCGCACCCTCGCCACCGGGGCCGCCGAGGAGGCGGCGCACGGCTACGGCCTGCTGCTCGCCGAGGCGGACACCCTGCGGCTCACCGAGGTGCGGGCCGCCGCCCTGCTCGGACTCGGCGAGTGCGCCGTGGAGACCGGTGAACTCGTCGCGGGACGCGAGTACTTCGAGCGCGCCGAACACCTCCTCGCCGACGCTCCCCTGCCCGCCCGGGTCCCCGCCCTGCGCGGCCGCGCCCTCGCCCACTACCTCGCCGGTGAACTCCGCTACGCCGTCTACCTCCTGGAGTCCACCCTCGACGAGCTCAACCGCGGCGGACTGCACGACCCCGACGCCCTGCTCCTGCTCTACGCCAGCATCATCGGCCCCTACATGGACATGGGCGCCCACGCCCGGGCCGCCCAGGCCGCCGAGTTCGCCCTCGCCCTCGCCCCGCAGGCCGGGGACCCCGCCCTGGTGGCCCGGATGCACCGGTCCGTCGCCCGCACCCTCATCGCCGAGGGCCGGGTCGCCGAGGCCGACGCCTCGCTCGCCAAGGCCGCCGAGCTGTACCGCCAGCTCCAACTGCGCACCGAACTCGCCAACTGCCACTGGATGCGCGGGTACGTGTACGCGCAGAACAACGAACTGGAGCGCGCCGAGGACGAACTGCGCCACGCCCTCACCATGCTCTCCGCCTCCCGCGCCGCCCTCTACAGCAGCCAGGCCGCCGTCGAACTCGCCGACGTACTGCACCGGCGCGGCAAGTCCGAGGAGGCCGCCGAGCTGTTGCGGGGCGTGCTCGGGGACCTGTCCTCCGAGCGCGGCGCCGTCCACTCCGCCGCCGCCCACCGGCTGCTCGGCATCATCGCCGAGGACGCCCGGGACCCGGAGTCCGCCGAGGAGCACTACGTGCGCGCGCTGAGCCTGCTGGAGCGGGCGGGGGCCGCCGGCGACCTGGCCGACCTGTGCCGGCTGCTGGGGGACCTGCTGCGCCGCGAGGGCCGGGTGGAGGCGGCCCTCGACGCCTACCGGACGGGCCTCGGACACCGTACGGCGCCGGGCACCACCACGCTCGGGCCCGCACCCGCACAGCCTCCTCTATGACCGTCCCGGGGCTGCGCACAGGTCCCACCGGTTAGCCTGCGCGGGAAGCAAGAGGGCGACCGAACGGGACAGCCGGTGGAGAACCAGAGGACGGTGGCCGACGGGCTGCGGCTCGCCGTGCGCGCGCTCGTGTACGCCGTCCTCGGCGGCGCCGCGCTGCTCGCCATCGCGACCGTCGCCTCCGTGCTCGGCCCCACTCTCGCCCTGGACCTCTACACCCCGCCGGTCGCCGCCTGGTGGACCGTCTTCACCGCGATCACCGTCCAGGGGGTGCCCTTCCTGCTGCTCGGGACCGTCGTCTCGGCGGCCATCGGCGCGTTCGTCCCGGAGAAGGTCTTCACCCGGCTGCTGCCCCGCAACCAGGCCCTCGCCGTACCGGTCGCCGGGGCCGCCGGAGTCGTCCTGCCCGGCTGCGAGTGCGCCTCCGTCCCGGTCGCCGGCAGCCTGATGCGACGCGGGGTGGCCCCGGCCGCCGCCCTCGCCTTCCTCCTCTCCGCGCCCGCGATCAACCCGGTCGTGCTCGTCGCCACGTCGATCGCCTTCCCCGCCCAGCCGGAGATGGTGCTCGGCCGGCTCGTCGCCTCGCTGGCCACGGCCGTGGTGATGGGCTGGCTGTGGGCGCGGTTCGGGAAGGAGGAGTGGCTGCGGCTGCCCCAGCGGCACGCCCCCGAGGCCCGGGGGATCAAGGCCTTCGGCGCCGGGCTCCAGCACGACTTCCTGCACGCGGGCGGGTTCCTCGTCCTCGGCGCGGCCGCCGCCGCGACCTTCAACATCGCCGTACCCCGCTCGGTGCTGGACCTCTTCACCGGCTCCGCCTGGCTGTCGGTGCTGCTGCTCGCCGTCCTCGCGGTCGTGCTGTGCGTGTGCAGCGAGGCCGACGCGTTCGTCGCCGCCTCGCTCAGCGGTTTCTCGCCGACCGCCCGGCTCGCGTTCATGGTGGTGGGCCCGATGGTCGACCTGAAGCTGATCGCCCTCCAGGCGGGCACCTTCGGACGGGCCTTCGCGGTGCGGTTCTCCGCCGTCACCTGGGTGGTGGCCGTGGCGAGCAGCGCGCTCGTGGGGTGGTGGCTGCTGTGAGGCGCTACGGCCCGGCCCTGCTGCTGGTGCTCGTCGGGGCGGCGATCCTGCGGATCTCGGCCTTCAGCCAGCTCTATCTGCGGTACGTGCAGACGGGGCTCAGGCCGTACCTGATCGTCTCCGGAGCGGCCCTGGTGCTGCTGGGGACCGCCATGGCCGTCGTACGACACTCGGCGGACGACGACCACGACGACGACCATGACGACGACGGCGATCACCACGACCACGCCCACCACGGCCCCCGGATCGCCTGGCTTCTCACCCTCCCCGCCCTCGCCCTGCTGCTCTTTCCGCCGCCCGCCCTCGGCTCCTACAGCGCCGAGCGGGAGGCGGCCCAGCGGGCGGCCCAGGGCGTCGGGGCCTTCCCGGCGCTGCCCGCCGGGGAGCCGCTCGAGATCGGCGTGGGGGAGTTCTCCTCGCGGGCGATCTACGACAGCGGGCGGTCGCTGACGGGCCGTACCGTCCGGCTGACCGGATTTGTGACCCACGGCGACGACGGGGCCTGGTACGTCACCCGGCTCCTCGTCTCCTGCTGTGCCGCCGACGCCACCACCAGCAAGGTCGAGGTCCGCGACGCCGACGCACCGCCCGTCGACACCTGGGTCGCCGTCACCGGTGTCTGGCACCCCCAGGGCGAGCTGGGCACGGACGCGGCCTGGCCGCCGGTGCTGGACGCCGCGACGGTCAAGCAGGTGACAGCGCCCTCGGACCCGTACGAGAAACGGTGAAGGGGCCACGGGGGAGCGGGCGGCGGGCGTTTCGCGCGGCGGGCCAGGGGTAGTCGGGGGTGCGCACCCGAGCGGGCGCGCACCACGCGTCGCGACCGCTGCTCCGGGCGGAGCCGCCACGGAAGCACACGGATGACGACCGGCCGCGCTGATCGAAGGAGGCGGTGGCCGTGCGGCCCAGGGACGACCGTTACGGCGCCTCGGGCGACGAGCCCGGCCGCCGGGAGTCCTCGGAGGGCGACCCCGTACGGCCGCCCGGTCCGGACCCGGCGCAGGAGCGCCGGCGGGACCGGGAGCACGCCACCGACGTGATCGCCGCGGGGATACGGGACGCGGCTCCGGCGGAGCTGCCCGGCCGACTGTGCGGCGTGGCCGTCGAGCTGCTGCCGGTGACCGGCGCGAGCGTGACGCTGCGCAGCAACGGCATGCCCGTCCAGCTGAGCTCGACCGACGACCAGGCCGCCCGCCTCGCGGAGGTCCAGGCCACCCTCGGCGACGGGCCCTGTCTGCACGCCGCCCGGCTCGGCGCCCCCGTGCTCGCCGCCGACCTCACGGCGGGCCGGGACGCGCTGCGCTGGCCGGTGTTCGCGCAGGAGGCGACGGCCGCCGGGGTGAGGGCGGTGTACTCGATCCCGCTGGGCCAGGACTCCGTGTGCGTGGGCACCCTCGACCTCTACCGCGCCACCCCCGGCGAGCTCAGCGACCGCGATCTGCGCACCGCGCGGCTGGTGGCGGACGTGCTGACGGTGGCCCTGATGGCGCTGCCGCGCGGCGAGGACGACGGACCCGGCGGGGACGAGCCCTGGCTGAGCGGTCTGGCCACCGACTACGACGAGGTCTACCAGGCCATCGGCATGATCATGGCGCAGCTCGGGGCGGACGCGGACGTGGCCCTGGCCCGGCTGCGCGCCCACGCCTTCGCCCACGACCGCACCGCCGTGGAGGTGGCGCGCGAGGTGCTCGCCCGCCGGACGAGGTTCGACCAGGACTGACCACCGCCGCCCGGGACCCGGCTGCCCCGGCCCACCCCTAGACCTCTGCGCGGGCCTGCCTGCGTACGTCCGTCAGGCGTTGGGCGGCCAGCTCCGTGACCGCCTGGGTGATCTCGGTGTACACGTCGCCGAGTCCGCCGTTGGTGAGGACGATCACGTCGTCGCCGATCCGGACGGTGGCGACGTCCAGCGTGAGGACGGTCTCCTCGCCCTCCGCGCTCTCGCCCGTCAGCGTCAGCCGCAGCGCCTGCCGGGCGTCCCCGACCTCCGGCAGCTCGACCTCGGCGACCTCCGCCTTCTGCACGGCTCCGGTGGTCGTGGCGGCCGAGAACTTCGCGCACTTCTTCGGCAGGGTCTTCAGCCAGGCCAGCGTCCGGTCCACGTCGGCCGGGCGGTCGGCGACGACCTGGTGGTGCAGCTGGGCGTCGTTCCAGGTGTCGTCCAGGCCGATCCGGGCCCGCACCCGGGCGTCCGCGCCGAAGAATTCCTCGGCGTAGAGGCTGTCCAGCAGCCGCTGGCAGTCGGGCGCGTTCGCGGTGGCCTTCAGGAGCCCGTCCCGCCAGGTCGCGGCGCCCTCGGTCGCGGCCCACGGCTCGCCGAGATCGGCGTCGGTGACCAGGGCGGCCTGGGCCTGGGCGGGGGTGAGTGCCGGGACCGCGGCGGGGGACGGGGGCGCGGTGGTGGGGGCGGCGGGGGCCTTGGTGGGGGTCGCCGGGGGCTTGGTGGCCGGGAGCGCCTTGTCCGTGGCGATGGCGGAGCAGGCGGTCGTGGCCAGCAGGGCGGCCAGCGGGAGGGCGAGGAGAGGGCGGCTCATGGATCCACGGGAGCACCGCGGGTGGGGGGCCACCAGCGCGGCGGGCCGTATGGAGTACGGAATCCATTCGCGCTCTCCCGCCGACCGCCGCTACGGTCACCCCATGAAGCGCGCCAAGCCGTCTCTCACGACGACGCCGGACCACGTCCCGGCGCGCTGACCCATGAACTGACGCGAAGCCCCGGGGCGAGTGCCCCGGGGCTTGTCGCTGCGTGGTGCTCGTCCCTCCCGCTTCCCTCCGGAGAGGAAACCGCCATGCACGACCACCGACGTCTCGGCCGCGAGCTCGACCTGTTCGACACCGACCCCCTGATGGGCGCGGGGCTGCCGTACTGGCTGCCGGCCGGGGCCGCCGTACGGCACACCCTGGAGGAGTACGTCCGCGAGGCCGAGCGGGCCGCCGGGTACCGGCATGTGTACTCGCCGGTGCTCGGCAAACGGGAGCTGTACGAGATCTCCGGGCACTGGGACCACTACAGCGAGGACATGTTCCCGCCGATGGAGCTGGGCAGCGAGCAGGTCGTGCTGCGGCCCAGCCTCTGCCCGCACCACGCCCTCATCTACCGCTCCCGGTCCCACAGCTACCGCGAACTCCCGCTGCGGATGGCCGAGTTGGGCGGCATGTACCGCTCCGAGCTGTCCGGCGTCCTCGGCGGTCTCACCCGGGTGCGGGCCATCCAGCTCAACGACGCCCATATCTTCTGCACCCTGGAGCAGGCCGTCGACGAGGCCCGCGCCGCCCTCGACCTGATCCGCCGCGCCTACGCCGACCTCGGCATCCGCGCCGCCCGGTACCGGCTGTCGCTGCCCGGGGAGGGGAACAAGTACGTGGCCGACCCGGAGCTGTGGCGGCGGGCCACCGCACTGCTGGAGCAGGTGCTGGAGGGCTCCGGCGTCGCGTACGAGGCCGTCGCGGGCGAGGCCGCCTTCTACGGGCCGAAGATCGACGTGCAGATCGCCGACCGCGCCGGCCGGGAGGCCACCCTGTCCACCGTGCAGATCGACTTCCACCAGCCCGAACGCTTCGACCTGCACTACATCGGCGCCGACGGGGCCAGACACCGGCCGGTCATGGTCCACCGCAGCGTCATCGGCAGTGTCGAGCGGGCCGTGGCGCATCTCATCGAGCAGCACGGCGGAGCGTTCCCCGCGTGGCTGGCGCCGGTGCAGCTCGTCGTCCTCCCGGTGGCCGAGGAACAGGTCGAGCAGGCCGACAAGCTCGTACGCCGGGCCCTCGACCTCGGCCTGCGCGCCGAACTCGCCGGCCCCGAACACGGCACCCTCGGCGCCCGGGTCCGCGAGGCACGCCTCGTGCCGTACGTCGCCGTCGTAGGAGGCCGGGAGGCGGAGGCGGAGGCGGACCTAACCGCCGTACGCCTACGGGACGGCCGCAGGCCCGGAGCCGTACCGATCGACGAACTGCTGCACCGGATCCAGTCGGTCGTCCACACTCGCGGCGCCGAACTGTGGGCGCCTGCCTGAGAGCCTGCGTCCCATCCCCGGCCGGGCGCACGCCGCCCGGCACGCCCTCCCCCACTGCCCGAAAGGCGTGGGGGACCCCCAGCCGCGTTGCCGGAACACCCACGTGGCTCCGCCACGAGGGCGCTCCGGCGCCTTGCGATCGCACGCACCGGACGACGTGCGCTGATCCGACCGGGGATGTGACGCAGGCTCTAAGGTCGTCCCGACGGAAGGAGTCCACCGTGACCGCCCAGCCCATCCCCGTGATCATCGACTGTGACACCGGTGTCGACGACGCTCTGGCCCTGCTGTTCGCCGTACGGCACCCGGGTCTCGACGTGCGGGCGATCACCTGTGTCGCCGGGAACACCGACGTGGACGGGGTCGTACGCAACACCCTGACCGTGCTCGAGCAGGCCGGGGCCGGTGACATTCCCGTCGCCCGGGGCGCGGAGCGGCCGTTGGTGGAGCCGGCCCGGTCGGCGAAGCATGTGCACGGGCAGGACGGGATGGGCGATCTGGGGCTGCCCGCGCCGACCCGGCGGCCGGTGGACGTGGACGCGGTGACGCTGCTGCGGCGGGAGATCCTGGCCTCGCCGCGGCCGGTGACGCTGATCCCGACGGCGCCGCTGACCAACATCGCGCTGCTGCTGCGTACGTACCCGGACGTGGTGCGCAACATCGAGCGGATCGTGTTCATGGGCGGCGCGGTGACCACCGGGAACGCCACGCCGGTCGCCGAGTTCAACGTCTGGCACGACCCGGAGGCGGCGGCGGTGCTGCTGACCGCGGGGGTGCCGATCACGATGTACGGGCTCGACGTCTTCAAGCGGGTGCTGGTGCCGGCGGCGGACGTGCAGCGGCTGCGGCGGAGTTCGGAGCCACGGCTTCGGATGGCGGGGGAACTGCTGGCCCACCGTGACCCCGCGACGTCCGGCGATCCCACGCCGACGGGCGGGCTGGGGGACGCGGGGGCGGTGTGTGCGGTGGTCGACCCCGGCGGCCTGACCACCGAGCTGCTCCCCGTCGAGGTGAGCCTCGCGCCGGGGGCGACCCGGGGGCAGACCATCGTGGATCGCCGGCCGCGGCCCGGAGAGGCCGAGATCCACGAGGGCGAGCGCGAACTGGCCATGGTGGACGTCGGGTTGGACGTCGATGTGGAGCGTTACGTGAAGCTCTGGCTGACGACGGTCGAAGGGCCCTGAACCATGAACGCCGGGTGACGGGAGTGCCCCGTCACCCGGCGTTCCACACGTCGTACGCCTTACGCGCGCGTCGCCTTACGACGGCGCGTCGCCAGGACGATGCCCGCGCCGCCGGCCAGCAGGACGGCCGCGCCGATGGCGATCGGGCCGGTCGCGCTGGAGCCGCCGGTCTCGGCGAGGTCGCCGCCGCCGCCGTTCGGGGTCTTCGCCGGGGCGGTGGTGGACTCCGAGGCCGACGGGGTCGGGGAGTCCGTCGACGGGGTCTCGGAGGCCGGAGGCGTGCTCTCGGAGGCCGGCGGCGTCGACTCGGCCGGCGGGGTCGACTCGGAGGCCGGCGGGGTCGTCTCGGCGGGCGGGGTCGCCGGAGGCGTGGTCTGCGTCGTCGAGCAGTCCTTCGTGCCGCCGTTCCAGGCCGCGATCAGCTTGTCCTTGATGACCGGGCGGTCCGGACCCTTGGGCAGGTCGCCGTGGGTGAAGCCGTCCTTGGCGTCGAGGTTGCCGTCGAACTTCGTGGCACCGCGGTAGAGGTCGATCTGCGCGAAGCAGCCGGCGTCCGGCACCGCGATGTCGAGGGAGTCGGTCTGACCCGGCTTGACGGTCACCGTGTCGAAGTCGACGAAGATCTGCTCGCCGGAGGTCGCGAAGGTCGGACCGTGGGCGATGTACGAGGCCAGCGAGGCCGTGCAGGTGGCCGCGTCCTGTGCCGCGCGGACCTTGATGTGAACCTTGCCGTCCTCGGTCGGCTTCAGGTTCTGGTCGTCCACCTTGACGGAGTCGAAGAAGTTGGCCCCGTCCAGGGAGAACTGGCAGCGGTCGGTCCCGGTCTCGGTACCCGCGCCCGTTCCGGGCTTGTAGGTGCCGCCGTGGTTCCA
Organism: Streptomyces sp. RG80; assembly: GCF_040446465.1. NCBI lineage: Bacteria > Bacillati > Actinomycetota > Actinomycetes > Kitasatosporales > Streptomycetaceae > Streptomyces > Streptomyces sp. RG80. The sequence goes on from NZ_JBEAAJ010000004.1 coordinate 339,546, forward strand.
GCCGTCACCGCCGGGCCCGGTGGCCCAGGCGGCGGATGCGCCCGAGGCGCAGAGGGCGAGCGTCGCGGCGCCCGTCCCCAGCAGGCGGCGCACAGTGACACGTCTCGCTATGGACATGCGTATCCCATCAGGGTGGTGGTGAAAACACGAGAAACACTGGGCCCATTGGTCACATGCGCCACAGCGTCCGGACATCGTGGATCTAGCCCCGGAACAGTGTCAACCTGCGGGAATACAAGGTCCGTTCATAAGCCATCACAATTTCGCCACACAAGGAAGATCCCGCTCCGCCGGTCGATGGGACGAATCGGTGGTTCACCCCTCAACGGCTCTGGACAGATTCCCCTTTGTCGGTTCTTGCCGTCCCACCGCACCAGCTCCCCCCGCACCAGCAAGGAGACCGTGTGATTCCCGACCTCTCGTCCAAGGACCCGAACTGGTGGCGACAGGCCGTCATCTACCAGGTCTATCCCCGCAGCTTCGCCGACGCCGACGGTGACGGCCTCGGGGACCTCCGCGGCATCACCGAGCGCCTCACCCATCTGAGTAGCCTCGGCGTCGACGCCCTGTGGCTGAGCCCCTTCTACCCCTCCGAGCTCGCCGACGGCGGCTACGACGTCGCCGACTACCGCGACGTCGACCCACGCCTGGGCACCCTCGACGACTTCGGCGCGATGGTCGCCGAGGCCCACCGGCTGGGCCTGAAGGTCATCGTCGACCTCGTGCCCAACCACAGCTCCCACCGCCACGCGTGGTTCCAGGAAGCCCTCGCCGCCGGTCCCGGCTCCGCCGCCCGCGCCCGGTACGTCTTCCGCGACGGACGCGGCGCGCACGGCGAACTCCCGCCCACCGACTGGCAGTCCGTCTTCGGCGGCAGCGCCTGGCAGCGGGTCGCGGACGGGCAGTGGTACCTGCACCTGTTCACACCCGAGCAGCCCGACTTCGACTGGGGCAACGAGGAGGTCCGCGCCGACTTCCGCACCACCCTGCGCTTCTGGTCCGACCGGGGCGTCGACGGCTTCCGCGTCGACGTGGCGCACGCCCTCGCCAAGGACCTGAGCGAACCGCTGCGCGACCTCGGCGCGCCCGAGCTGAGCGGCGAGGAGGCGCTGACCCGGTTCGCGCCCGGCACCCACCCCTTCTTCGACCGCGACGAGGTCCACGAGATCTACCGCGACTGGCGGGAGGTCTTCGACTCCTACCGCCCACCCCGCATGGCGGTCGCCGAGGCCTGGGTCCCCAGCGCGGAACGACGCGCCCGCTACGCCCGCCCCGAGGAACTCGGCCAGGCCTTCAACTTCGCCTACCTCCTGGCCGGCTGGGACGCGGCCGAACTCCGCGCGGTCATCGACGACTCCCTCACCGGCGCCCGCGCCGCAGGCGCCTCGGCCACCTGGGTGCTCTCCAACCACGACGTCGTACGGCACACCTCCCGCCTGATGCTCCCGCCGGGCACCGACGACAACGCCTGGCTGCTCTCCGGCGGCCACGCCCCGGCCGTCGACACGGCGGCAGGGCTACGGCGCGCCCGTGCCGCCACCCTGCTCATGCTGGCGCTGCCCGGCTCCTCGTACGTCTACCAGGGCGAGGAACTCGGGCTGGCCGAGGTCGCCGACCTGCCCGTCGAGGTGCTCCAGGACCCGATCTGGGAGCAGACGGGACGGGTCCGCAAGGGCCGCGACGGCTGCCGGGTGCCGCTGCCGTGGACCCGCACCGGCCCGTCGTACGGCTTCGGCGCGGGCGGGGCCTGGCTGCCGCAGCCGGAGAGCTTCGCCGAGTACGCCGTCGAGGCGCAGGCCGGGGCCGAGGGCTCGACCCTGGAGCTGTACCGCGCGGCCCTGAAGCTGCGCCGCAAGCTGATCGAGGGCGAGGCCCTGACCTGGACGGACCGGGCCGCCGACGGGGTGCTGGACTTCGTACGGCACGACGGGTGGCGGTGCGTGGCCAACCTGTCCGCGACCGCGGTGCCGCTGCCAGCCGGCGAAGTGCTGATCGCCAGCGGCCCGTCACCGGACGGGCTGCTGGGACCGGACACCACGGTCTGGCTGGCCTAGGGCCTGTCGTTTGGATCAGCTCGGCGTCGCGGGGTCTGGCACGCACTCCCCCAGAGGGGGGACCCCAGCCGCGTTGTCGTCGGTCGCCGACGCTCCGCGTCGCCCGCCGCGGCAGCGGCTGATGTCACAGCCTCCTCCGCCTTGCAGCTGCACGCACCAGACCCCGCTCGCGTCGGCCCGGAAGCACTGTTTCTCAAGGCCGACCTGATCCAAACGACAGGCCCTAGCGGGATCAGCCGGTGGTCGGGCTCGGGCTGGGGTTCGCGGCCGGATTGCCGTTCGGCTGCTCGCCCGGGATCGCGATCGGTGTGGACGTCGGGTTCGCCGGCGGGCTGAGCACGACCATCGGCTCGCCGGGCTGGGGCGCCGGCGGGGTCAGGTCCGAGTCGGGCAGCTTCGGCGGGGTGGTCTGCTGGAAGAGGGCCTGGTCGAAGTTGACGAAGCCGGTCTTCTCCATGACCGTGATGTGGTCCAGGACCGTGTTGTTGGCCATGTCGGCCAGCGAACGCACCAGCGAGTTCTTCGTGGTGGAGCGGATCTTGGCGATCGTGTTGAAGATCGACCCGTGGGTGATGCGCAGGATGTTGGCGAAGTTCGAGTCGAACTCCCGGCCGGTGCTGGAGTTGATCTGGTTCACGAACGCCACCTGCTGCGGGCTCGCCACGTTCGGCAGGGTGATGTTGAGCATCGGGGCGATCTTGCGGCAGGCGGCGTCCAGGGCGGCGTGTCCGTCGATGAGGTGCCGTCCCGCCTCCTTGACCTCCTCCGTCGTCCCGTTCTTCACGCCGCTGAACCCCAACGGGTACTCCCACAGACCCGCCGCGCGCACCTTGACCACGAAGTCCCGGTCCTGTTCGGTCAACGGGCCCCACTGGGTCTGGGCGATCACGCGGTCCTGGGCTGTGGACACCTTGTCGAGGCCGAGCATCGCGGGGTAGGCAAGCGCGACCAGGGTCAGGCTGAGCGCACCGCCCACGAAGACCGTGCCCGTGGCATTCCGCGAAAAGCGCACCGTGGCTCCTGTCCGATCGGGGTTGTCCGGCCCTGTAGTACGGACGGGGAGCCACGGTTGTTCATGATGCGTGGGTCACTCCGGCGTACGGCTCGCCGCCGGAGGCGTTCTGGTTACCGTTTGCGTGGGAGGTGGACCCATGCCGTTGTCGCCGCAGGCCCGGGCGCTGGCCGCACGCTGTGAGGGGAAGGTCAACGACCTTGCCCGGCTGATGGCGCGCAGCGCCTTCGAGCAGTTGCCCGGGTACGCCGAGCTGCCCGGGGACGTGAAGGACGTGGAGATCGCCGCCACCGCGCGGCAGGCCATGCGGCAGTTCCTGCGGAACGCGGGGGAGGGCGGGCTGGAGTTCTACCAGGAACGGGCCGTGCAGCGGGCCGAGGAGGGGATGCCGCTGCATCTGCTGCTGCGTACCTACTCGCTGGGCGCGCAGGTGCTGTGGCAGGCGTTGCAGGCGGCGGCCCGGCCCGGGGAGGAGGCCGCGCTCGTCGAGCTGGGCGGGGCACTGATGTCCGCGCAGGGGCGGGTCGCCGGTGCCGTGGCCGAGAGCTACCTCGACGAGCAGGCCGCGCTCGCGGCGGAGCACCGGGAACGCCGCCGCGCCCTGGCCCGTGCCCTGCTGGACGGGCACCCCGCACCCCGACCGGCCCGCCGCGGACGTGCCCGTCCTCGTCCTGAGGCTGGAGTTCGCGCCCCGCGGCGCCCTCGGCCCGGTGGCGGAACGGCGTCTGGTGCGCCGCGTGCAGACGGAACTGGACCGGGGGTTCGGGGCGGAGGTGCCGGCGCTGCTGGACGCGCGGGGCGGGTTCGCGGTCGCGCCACACGGCACGGAGGTGCCCGAGGGACTGCTCGCCGCCCTGCGGGAGGTGACCGGCCCGGGGGTGCGGCTGGCCGGCGCCCTCGCACCCGACGGGGCGGGGGTTCCGCACGCCTCGTACGTCGCCGCCGAGATCGTCCGGGTGGCGCGTGCCTGCGGCCGGCCGCCCGGCGCGCACCGCCTGGACGACGTCCTGCTGGAGTACCACCTCTCCCGCCCCAGCGACGGCAGCGACCGCATCGCCGCGCTCCTCGCCCCGCTGGCCGACCGCCCGGACCTGGTCGAGACCCTCCGCGTCCACCTCGAACAACGCCAGGACCGCAGGGCCACCGCCCGTCTCCTCGGCCTCCACCCCAACTCCGTCGACAACCGCCTGGCCCGGGCCGCCGAACTGACGGGCCTGGACCTCGGGGCGCCGAGAGACGCGGCCCTGGCCCTGGCGGCCCTGCTGCTGACGGCGGCCGGGCCGCGCTGACGGCACGCAACTCGTACGGCGGTACAGCGCACGCACCCACTCCGACGCCCCGTCAGAATCGAACGCGGGGGAGTTCTCCGGACAGGGAGCCCGCACGCCATGAGCACGAAGACAGTCACCGTGAGCCCGAAGACAGCCGCCCTGGGTATCGCCGTGGTCGGCCTGCTGGCATCGGCCGGGACACCCGCCTTCGCCCACGACGAACGTGAACTGTGGGGCGCCGTGACCATCGTCCCCGGCCGCCAGGGCATCGTCGAGGTCGGCGGATACACCGGCCCGGCCCTCGGCCGGGGCTCCCGGCTGACCCTCACCGCGCCCGCCGGCACCGAGATCACCGGCACCCCCCTCGCGGCCGGCGACTACCGCGGCTCGGTCGACACCGACGGCGACAGCGCCACGTACACCTACACGGGCCCCGCCGACGGCAGCCCCTGGCAGGAACGGACCTTCCCGTTCGTCCTGGCCGTCCCGGCCGACGCGGTGCCCGGCACCCGGCTGACCGGCTGCGCGATGCGGCTCACGGACGCGAGCGGCACCCGCAAGGACCACGGCACCTGCACGGTGACCGTCGGCCTGGCCGGACCGACGCTGACCCGGCCCGAGTCGGGAGTGCCGCTCGCCGCGCGGCCGGAGATGGGCGGCACCGCGCATCCGGGCGCCCAGGTGACCGTGCGGCACGAGGACGCGGTCGACGAGGGCGTCACCGGGCAGGGACCGGAGTCGGGCGCCGAGGTGTGCACCGCGACCGCCCGCACCGACGGCGGCTGGACCTGCCTGCCCGCCCTGCCGCTCCCCGCCGGCCCCGGACGCCTCCAGGCGACCGCGTCCCTCAACGGGGTCAGCGCGGTCAGCGAGCAGAAGTTCGTCACGGTGGGCCCGGCGGCGTCCGCGCGGCGCTGAGTCCGCTACGCCGGGTTCGCGTGCGACACCCTGCGCAGCACCGTCGGACAGGGCAGGGCGACGGCGAGCTCGCGTACCCGTTCCGCACACCGCCCGGCCTCCTCCGCGCGGCCCAGGACCGCCAGCGCCGCCGCCTGCGCGGTACGGGCCTCGCACTCGGTGACCGCCTCGCCCGTACGGGCCAGCACATCTCGATGATCTCCTCGCGGTGCCGGCTCCGGCCCGGGGAGACGGCGAGCAGTTCGACGAGGCCACTCGAGCTGGGGCGCGGCCAGCGGTTGGTCACGGGCTTCCGGCGTGTATCCCTACCGTTCCTAAAGACTGAGCGGGAGTGAGTCCTGATGCCAGGTCTCGTGCTCGGCCGAACGCCCCGGACGGTGTTGGGCGTTCTGGTTGCCCGCGTTCGCTCCGCGTCCGGGCGGCACGGATTGTGTCCGTGGTCCGGGGATGCGGGGGCGGGTTCCCTCACGCCCAGGAACAACCGGTCCGGCCTGGACGGTCCGATGCCCCACCGCATCACTCCGGTGCTGTGGGGGCGGTGCCGTCCGTCGCCGGATCGGGTGTTGCTGGGCGCGCCTTCCGATCGCCACGGCGGCAGCGTCGTGGCGGGTGGTCTTACGGGTCCTCGTGGTGAGGGGTTTCTGCCAGTGCTGGGCGCCCCAGCGGCTGGTGTAGGCCGGATCGACGGCGATGATGGCGATACCGCTCTGGTCGGCCATCGAGGCTAGCCGGGCACGGAGTTTGCCGGTGGGCATGCCGGAGGTCAGCTGGCGGAAGCGTTTGCGGCGGCCGTGTTTCTCCCGGGTCTTCTCGGCGGCGAAGTCCAGGTCTTCGACCGCGATCGCCTTGACGCCGCAGGTTCGGGCCCAGTGCAGGAGGCGGGTGAGCGCGTGGCGGATCTGGGCGTCACGGTGTTCGGCGGTGCCGGTCAGGTCGTAGGGGAAGCGGCGTGGGGGGCCGGTGGGGTTGCCGTGGGTGTCCAGGCGCCAGGCGGCCAGGTGGTCGGCGTTCATGTCGACGCCGATCACGCCGTGGGCGAGAGCCGCCTCGATGGGGAGGGTGGGGGCGGGCGGGGTTTGCCAGGACGCGGTCACATACCAGCGCTTGCGGCTGCTGTCGTGGTGGATGCGGTAGGCGATTGCCCGGTTGGCCACGACGCGATCCGCCCACTGCGTTCCCCGGTGCGCGAACGCCACCTTGCATGCCAGGACGTACCGGCCGTGCGGGGCGTTCGCCAGATGCGCGAGCGGCGCGGGGAGCTTGATGCTGACCGCGCCGTCGGGGCTGACCCGGATCGTCTCGTTGCCGTAGCGCTTACCCGACTCCCCGTCCGCCTGACAAAACCAGCGCTCCGCCTCCCACCGCCCACGCCAAGCCGACTCCGTCAGCCCTGCCGCCCCCAGATGGTGGCGGGTGCGGGCCAGGCGCTTGCCGCCCCGCACGACGTGCACAACACCGGCCTCCCGGTCGGCACGCGCGGTAGTCAGCCGGTCCTGCAGCACCCGCAGCCGCCGCGATTTCGCATGCCACTCCCGCCGGGACCGGTACCCTCCCGGCGCGTTCTTCGTCCCCTTCTGGCCGACCGGCAGCGACAACCGAGCTTCGATCGTGCGTATACCGGCTTCCAGGTTCTGCAGGTGCGCGAGCTGGCAGCGGCGGGCCAGCGCCCACTGATCATGCGTGGCTTTGGTGATGCTGCCCGACCACCGTGACGACGAGGCGGGTGTCAGCTCCCGCTTCCGCACGGTCCACGTGTCGCCGGAATGCTCCGTGCCGTCCCGGCAACGCGCTTTGAGATCCCTCGAAGCCAGCGACCCCAGATGTGCGCCCACCAAACGCAGCACCTTCTCATCGCCGGGCGTCAGTTGCTTGAGGCGGGTCCGGACGGCCACACCGGTCGGACCGGACGCGACGAACGGCACCGCAATATCCCGCAGCTCACCCACCTCGCCACCCCCTGCCCGGCCTCACCCGAAGACCCTGTCGCGGTGGGCAACGAGCATCTCCCAGGAAGGTCACGCATTCGATGTGAGAACGTCAGTTCCTTCCTGAAACCTGCCCCACGGGCGAGGCATGCGACACGACACCGGCCACTCAAATGCACTCCCGATCACCAGAACGCCCTTGAACGCACTCCAGCGGCAGCAGCTCCAAACCCCCACAGGAGGGATACGGCGGCTCCCGTCCCGAGGGGCATGACTCGGCCCTGCTCGTGGCCAATGTGTCGGAACAGGGCCGATGGACCAGACCTTAGGCAGCGGGCGTTACTGGTGAATTACTGAAAACTTGACCACTTCCCGGGGGAGTCCTGACCGCTTTGCGGGAGAGTCATGGCAAGACCCGGTCCTAGATTCCGGGCATGCCCCCCACACCCCCTGCCACGCTTCCCGTACTGCCGTACCGAAAGCCCACCAAGGGCCGTGACTACTGGGTCCTGGACGACGTCCTGCCCGACCCGGACGCCGTACGGGAACGCTGTCTCGCCAAGGACGACTGGGTCGAGGGATATCCGCACAAGCCGGAGGCCTGGCCGGGGCTGCGGGCCATGCCGGGGCTGGAGCCGGGCGAGTTGGCCCGGGTCGAGCGGCTGGTGCGGCAGGCGACCGGCGCCAAGGAGCTGTGGGTGCAGAAGACGCCCGGCGGCGGCACCCTCAACCACAACTGCGTCCAGGTCGTCGGCGAGGGCGAGTCCACGCCCCGCCCGCACACCGACTCCCGCAACCTGTGCCGCTACGCGGCCGTCCTCTACCTCAACCCCGGTGTCCCCAAGGACTGCGGCACCAGCTTCTACCGTCAGTCCCTGCCCGGCGGCCGGCTCGGCGGCAATGTCGTCCAGGCCCCGCACAACAACCTCGTCGACGCCCTCGGCACCCGGTTCGTGGCCCCGGACGCCTTCGAGGAGGACGTGCGCGTGCCGCACAAGGCGAACCGGCTGCTGCTCTACTCCGCCAACCTCGTGCACAGCGCGACCGGTTACTGCGGCAACACGCTGGCGGAGAAGCGGATGACGGCGGTGTTCTTCTGGATGGCGTGAGCGTGCGCGCCCCTCGGTGGCTTCGGCGGGCTCAGTAGCGCACGGCGCGCGCGACCTTCGCCTTCAGACCGCCGGACAGGTCCCGGTTGCTGCGGGCGGTCGCCTTCTTCGAACCGCCCGCGGCCACGTCGGAGACCGTCACCGCGACCGTGTCGCGCAGGTTTCCGTCCGGGTCGGTGAAGTCGACCTGCACGAGGAAGGACTTCCGCGCGTCGCCGGTGTTGCGCACGGTCACCTCCGCCTCGGCCCGTCCGTCGGCGCCGACGTCGGGCGTGCCCACGCTCACGTCGTCCTTGACGTCGATGCCGCCCTTGACGTCCTCGAACCTCTTCCCCACCTCGGCGGTCGCCTCCTGGGCCGCCGAGGCGGCCCTGCTCACCACCGACGCGGGAGAGTCGTCGTCGGAGCAGCCGGTGAGCGTGGTGAGGGCGGCGGCGGCCGTGACCACCGCGGCCAGGGCCAGGCGGTAGCCCGTCATAGCGCCTCCAGGGTGTGCGGGTCCCTCCAGTGAAGATCCACGGGTCTGTCACCGCACCCGGGCCGTCACCCGTTCGGCCCTGCCCCCGTGGTGACCGGCCCCGTCCCCGCCCATGGTCGAAGCACCAGCGACCCGAGAAACGGGGTACGACCATGACCCAGCAGCCGCACGCCACACCTCCCGTGTGGGACAAGGACCACCAGCAGGCCGCGCCCACCCCGGCCGACATGCCGGCCGGGAGCGGCTTCGCCACCGGCGGGCTGGTCTTCGCCGGTGTACTGATGCTGGTCAACGGAGTCCTCGCGGTCCTCCAGGGCATCTCCGCGCTCGCCAAGGACGACGTCTACGAGCAGGTCAACGACTACGTCTACGAGATGAACCTGACCGGCTGGGGCTGGACCATGCTCGTCCTCGGCGTGGTCCTCATGGCCGTCGGCTACGGCGTCCTCAAGGGCGCCTGGTGGGCCCGTATGACCGGCATCTTCCTGGCCTCCGCGAGCATGGTGCTGCACTTCCTGTTCCTGCCGTACGCCCCCGTCTGGTCCGTGATCATGGCCGGCGTCGACTTCTTCGTCATCTGGGCCCTGGCCACCGCCCCCAACACCACGCCGCGCCGCACCGCTTGACGTCGTCCTCCCGTGCCGCCCACGGTTTTCCGTGCGCCATTCACGCTCAGCAGTCGATTGACTACCCTTTGTCGAGTGGTTGACGGCTACGGGGGCGGCATGGGATTCGGCTTCGGGCAGCGACGCGGCGGACAACTCCCCGTGGAGCTCACCAGTTTCGTCGGGCGGAGCGCGGAACTCGCGCTCATCGACGACGGGTTGGAGCGGTCCAGACTCGTCACGCTGGTGGGCCCCGGCGGCGTCGGCAAGAGCCGTACGGCACTGCGCGCGGCGGGCACGATGGCGGGCCGGTTCGCCGACGGGGTGCGGCTCGTGGAGCTGTCGGCGCTGCGCGACCCGGAGTTGATCCCCGCCACCCTCGCCGGGGTGCTCGAACTGCCCGAGCAGTCGGGGATGTCGGCGCTGGACGCCGTGGTGGAGCACCTGCGGGACCGGCGCACGCTCGTCGTCCTCGACACCTGCGAACACCTCGTCGACGCCTGCGCGATGCTCTGCGACATCCTGCTGCGCGAGGCGGCGGGCCTCAGCGTCCTCGCCACCAGCCGGCAGCCCCTGGACGTGCCCGGCGAGCACTGCGTGCCGATCGCGCCGCTGCCCCGCGAGGACGCCGTCGACCTGTTCGTGCAGCGCGCCGCGGCGTTCACCTCCCCCACGCTCGACTCCGCCGACCGCGAGCGCACCCTCGCCCTGGTCGAACGGCTCGACGGCATCCCCCTCGCTCTCGAACTCGCCGCCGTACGCCTGCGGGCCGTACCGCTCGCCGAGCTCGTCGCCCGGCTCGACCGGCGCTTCGAGGTGCTGGGCGGCGGCCGCCGCACCTCGCTGACCCGCCACCAGACCCTGCGCACGGCCATCGACTGGTCCTACGACCTGTGCACCCCGCAGGAACGGACGCTGTGGGCACGGCTGTCGGTCTTCGCGGGCTCCTTCCGGCTGGCCGCCGCCGAGCAGGTGTGCGAGGGCGGGGCGCTCCCGGCCGAGCAGGTCGTGGAGGCGCTGATCGGGCTCGTGGACAAGTCCGTCGTACGGCGGATCGGGGAGGACGGCGGCCGGTATCGGCTGCTGGACACGATCCGTGAGTACGGGGCGGGGCGGCTGGCGGAGAGCGGGGACGCCGACTCCGTACGACAGCGTCACTTCGCCTTCTACGAGGCTCTCGTGGGCCGTTTCTGGGCCGAGTTCGCGACCCCGGCGCAGGTCGAGCTGTACCGGGCGGTGCGGGAGGACGTCGCCGATGTGCGGGCCGCGCTGGAGTACGGCTGCGGGGACGGCGGCCGGGCGCCGGAGGCGGTGTGGACGGCGGCGCGGCTCGCCGGGTACTGGCGGGCCGCCGGGGCGATCTCCGAGGGCCGCTACTGGATCGACAAGGGCCTCGACCGCACCCCGCCCGACCGCGGCGAACGGGCCTGGGGACTGCTGATGACCGGTGCGCTGGGCGTGTGGGCGGGCGACCTGGAGACCGCGCTGGAGCGGTTCCCGCAGGCCCGCGAGGCGGCCCGGAGCACCGGCGAGGACTTCGTGGTGACCCTCGCGGACGCCTATCTCGCCGCGCTGTCCGCACTCGGCGGCGACAGCGGCGCGCTGGCGGCGTTCGAGGAGGCCCGGCTCCGGATCATCGCCTCGGGGGACGTCATGACCATCGGCGTCGTCCACTACGAGGGCGCCCTGCTGCTGGGCGTGCTGGGCGACACCGAGGGCGCGCTCCGGCTGGCCGAGGAGGGGCTCGGCTTCCTGGAGGGCACCGGCGACCGCCAGCTGTACGGGGCCACCCTCACCGCGCGGGGCGTCGTCCTGGCGCTCGCCGGGCGGTACGAGGAGAGCGTCGGGCAGCTTCGGCGGGGCCTGGAGGCCGCCGTCGAGATCGGCGAGGTGCTCGTCGCGGGTCTGGCCTGCATGGCGCTGGCCTGGGACGCGGCCCGCACCGGGCGGCATGTGCGGGCCTGCTGGCTGCTGGGGTACGGGGAGGCGGCCCGGCGGCTCGGCGGCGACCCGGTCGCCATGCTGCCGCGGCTGCTGGAGGAGCAGGAGGCGGTGCAGAAGGCGGTGCGGTCGGCGCTGGGCGCGGCCGACCACGAGCGGTGGCGGGGCGTGGGCGCCCGGCTGTCGGCCGCGGAGGTCCTGGACGCCGTACGCGCCGACGTGGACGTCCCCCGGAGCGCGGCCCGGCCGCCGGCGCCCAGGACCCCGGGCGACCTGCTCACCCGGCGCGAGCGCGAGGTCGCGGCGCTGGTCGCGCAGGGGCTGTCGAACCGGGAGATCGCCGAACGCCTGGTCATCTCCAAACGGACCGTGGACGCCCACGTCGAGCACATCCTGGCCAAGCTCGGCATCGCCTCGCGCACCGAGATCCCGGCGCCGGCGGGGCCGTAGGTAGCTGCGCGGGCGCGGGCGTAGGTATACGGATCTTCGCGGACGTTCCTACGGGTCTTCGGCGAACCCGCCCGCACCGCGGCCCGGGGCCGGGCAGCCTTGAATCGTCGCCCGCAGGACGGACCTGGCCGGACGCCGACAGCAGCCGCACGCTGTCATGGCAAGGCGCCCGCCACCGCCCGCCCTGCGGACGGCACAGGTTGAGAGGGGCTGCCCCTGGTCGGCGGGGCAGCCCCGACCGTCACACCGTCGGGCCGTCAGGTGTGCCCCAGGCCGCCGCTGCCGAAGGATCCGCTGGATCCGGGCAGCCAGCGCCTGCGGCTCTGGTCCTTGCCTCGTCTGGTTCCGGAGTGATGGAGCTGATACGGCATGAGCCGCTCCCGCTCCGCGAGCGGGATCTCGTCCGGCTCCCGCATCTCCCTGATCTCGCGGATCGCACCGGTGCTGGGAAGACTGGGCTGTTCCTCCGGGCGAGGATGGGGGAGTTCCCGGTCCATCACCCGCATGCCGAACTGTACGGCCCAGATCAGGGCACCGGCGATGACCGCGCCACCGATGAATGCGGCGACCACGTTGAGCACATCGCTCCCCGCGGCCGCGACTACGAACGCTGCCGTACTCATATTCCGATTATCACCGAAACGGACCAAAAGGGCAGCGTTCGCGGCGAGGGTCAGCCGACGCTACGGCCCCGCCGGTACGCCACCCAGCCCGCGCCCGTCAGCGCTGCCGCGAGGGCGGCGACGGACAGGACGGTCACGCCGGTGGCGGCGAGGCTGCCGCTGGTCCCGGTGGCGGTGGTCCCCGTGCCGCCGGTGGTCGAGGTGCCACCTGTGCCGCCCGTGCCGCCGGTGGAGCCGCCGTCGGCGTCGTCGTCGGTGCCGCCGCCCGTGTCGCCGCCGGTCCCGTCGTCCGTGTCGACGGGGTCCTGGCCGACGAAGGCCACCGGGACCTTCACGTCCTGGGAGCGGTCGCCGGACAGGGTGTGGTCGGCGCGGGTGGCCAGGACGCACTTCTGCTCGAAGCAGTCGGTGAACTCGTCCTTGGCGTCCACGGTGAGCTCGACCTCGAAGGAGCCGCCGTCGTCGTAGGGGGTCGCCAGGTCCTCGCCGTAGTCCGGCGGGTTGGAGGAGATCCACGCCGAGGAGTGGGACTCACCGGTCATGTCGACACCGCCGATGCACGGGGTGGGCAGTTCGCCCGCGCCGTTGTCGACGCAGAGGGCGACGTAGACGCCCTTCTCCTCGTCGTAGCCGGAGCCGGTGATCTTCAGGGTCTGGTTCTCGGTGGCCAGGTTGTTGACCGGGGTGACGGTCAGCTTCTGGCCCTCGGGGCCGGTGACGGTCCTGGAGCCGGAGGGTTCCTCGGCTCCGGGGGTCTCCCCGTCACCGCCGTCGCCGTCGTCGGGTTCCTTCACGGTCAGGGTGATCGGCGAAGTGCGGGTCGTACCCAGCGAGTTGGTGAACTCGGCGCGGTACTCGTAGCCGTCCTGGGACGCCTTCGCGGTGAACCGGTACGCGTTCGCCGCCGCGCCCTCGACCGTCGACCAGGTCTGGCCGCCGTCCGGGCTGACCTGCCAGCGCACGGTCGGCTCCGGGGTGCCCTCGGCCGCCGCGACGAAGGTGACCTCGTCACCGGCGGTGACGGTCTGGTCGGTCGGGGACTGGGTGACCCTGGGGGACATGCGCAGGTCGAGCTTGACGACCTTGCTCTCCGCGTACTTGGTGACGTACACGGACGTGGCGCCGGGGCTGACGGCGACGCCCGCGTAGACGGACGACGCCTCGCTGCCGGCGAGGGTGACCGGGGCGGCCGCCTGCCGGAAGGTCGCGCTGTCCAGGATCTCCAGGGAGCCGTTGCCGTCCCCGGTGTCGTCGGAGAGGTCCTCGCGCAGCACGAAGGCCCGCCCGGTCTTCTTGTCGAAGTCCACCGCCAGGGGGCGGTCCACGCCCGTCAGCGTGGTGAGCTGCTTGCCGTCCTTGTCGAAGACGAGCACCGAGGTGTCCGCGCCCACCCAGACGTTGCCGGTCGCCGGGTCCGTCGCCACGAAGAGGAAGAAGGCGATGCCGGCGGGGAGTTCGGTGGTGGCGGTCGGCTGGAAGGCCGTGGTGTCCACCCGGCGCAGCACCTTCTTGTCCTCGGCGGTGCCGATGGACCAGGCCGCGTTCCGGACCGCGTCCACGCCGAGCTGGCCGCCGCCCTCCAGGGTGAGGGTGTTCTTCACGGTGCCGGTGGCGAGGTCGATACGGCGCAGCTCGGGGCCCGCCGCGACCAGCACGGAGGAGGTGTCGGCGTCCTGGCCGACGCCGGTGAAGGAGCTGCCGTTGAACCAGTGGCCCCGGACGGCCGTGTCGCCGTCCTTGGCGGTGCCGATGCCGCGCAGCGGGTAGTGCAGGATGACGCCGTCGCCGTCGAGCGGGGCGATGATCCGGCGGCCCACGGGGCTGACCACGGCGCCGTTCGCACCGGGGGCCTGGTCGATGTGGCTGAGGGCCTTGCCGTCCTCGGGATCCAGGGCGTAGAGGCCCTGTTCCTTGACGTCGGCGGTGTCGGGGATGTTGTCCGAACCGACGTACAGCTTCCCGGAGTCGGGGTGCAGCAGCAGGTCCAGGGGGCGCCCGGCGGTGGTGAACTCGGCGGTCCGCGCGTAGCTGACGGTGCCCGGCGGGACCTCCACGCCGTCGCCGCCGTCATCGCCGTCACCGGGGTCCTGGCCCTCGAAGGTGACGGGGATCCGGACGTCCTGGGAGCGGTCGCCGCTGTTGCGGTGGTCGACCCGGGTGACGACCGAGCAGGTGACCTGGGCGCAGTCCAGGTTGTCGTCCTTGAGCTGTACGTCGATGTCGACGGCGAAGGTGCCGCCCGCGCCCCAGCTCTCGGTCAGGGGGCCGTCGTAGGTGTCGCCCACGGGGACGATCCACTTCGAGGTGCCGCCTCCGCCGGTCATGTCGGCGCCGCCCAGACAGGGGGTGGGCAGGCGGTTGTCGCCGTTGTCCTTGCAGACGGCGACGTAGACGGACTTGGTCGCGTCGTATCCCTCGCCGCTGACCTTGATGGTGTCGCCGTCGGGGTCGAGGTTCGCGGAGGCGGAGACGGTGAGCTTCTGGCCGCTCTTGCCGAGGGCCGTCCTCGGGGTGTCGGCGGCGTGTGCGGCCGGGCCCGTGGCGACGGCGGACGCGGTCATGAGGGCGGCGGCGCCGAGGAGGGCCGCCGGGCGTCTGAGCTGCATGGAGAGTCCTCACTTGTCGGGTGCGCCCGGCGCCCCGGTCATGCCAGGGGCCGGGCCCCCGGGTGGGGAGGGCCCGGCCTGCCGGTGGCCTACTGGAAGGTGATCGGGACGTGCACGTCGTACTTGCGGTCGTTGGTGTCGAAGTGGTCGGCGCGCGTGACGATCGCGCAGTCGACGGTCGAGCCGCAGACGTTGCCGTCGCCGAGGTCGGGGTTGACGTAGATGTTCACGTTGAAGGTGCCGCCGGTGCCGAACTTGGAGCTGTTCGCGAACAGGCCGCCGAAGGTGTTGTTGACCCAGTGCGAGGCGCCGGTCGAGCCGTCCTCGTCCTGGCCGCCCAGACACGGGGTGGGCTTGTTGACGCCCTGCGCGCCGTCGACCACGCACAGACCGACGTAGATGCCCTGGCCGGTGTTGAAGCCGGAGCCGGTGACGTTGATGACCTGGCCGGCCGCGGAGGCGGTGTTCGGGGCGGTCACCGACAGGTTGTACGTGGTGCTGCCGTCGACGATCGTGCGCGTCGAGGTGGCGGCGGAGGCCGAGGTCGCCAGGCTCAGGGTGAGGGCACTGGCGGCGCCTACGGCGAGGGCGGCACGGGCAGCGAGGTTGGCTCTCATGGGGAGGGGCACCCTTCTCTTGGTTAGGTAAGGCAAACCTAAGTACGGATGCATGTCGCTTGTCAACGGATGGCAAAGAAGTCTGAAGTCCCTTTGTCGCCAAGGGATTTGGGCATGCCGAGGAGCGGGCCGGTCCGACCCGCTCCCTGTCCCCCGAAGGGTCACTCCGAGGCCCGCACCCCGAACTCCGCGACGGCCCCGCGCCCGCCGGTCACCGCGTACAGCTCGACCGTGTGCGCGCCCTCGGCGGCGGTGTCGTACACCGGGAAGGTCCGCGAGACGCGCCCCTCCTCGTCGGCCACCGCCTGGTACCGGGTGTCCTCGTCGATCGCGACGAGCACGACCTCGCCGGGCACGAACCCCTCGCCGCTCACCCGCTGTTCGGCGCCGGCGACGAGGGCGGCACGCGAGACGGTGGCGGTGGGCGCGGCCGGTCCGGACGCCGCCGGGCTCTCCTCCACCGGTTTTCCTTCGGCCGGTGTCGCGGCCGGCGTGGGCGTCGGACCCGGCGTCTCCCCGACGCCCGCGCTCCCCGTGCCCACCGTCACGTCCAGCACCCCGAACGCGTCCCCGGCCGAGAACGGCGACCCGCTCCAGGCGGACAGCAGCGCCGCCCCGTCCTCGGTGAGGGTCGCCCGAAGTCCGGTCCAGGTCACGCCACTTGTGCGTACGACGGGTTCGGCGCCGGAGGTCACGTCGGCGAGGTCCAGCTCGCGGGACTGTCCGGCCACCACCGTACGGGTGTGCAGGGCGCCGGTGCCGCCGTCGAGCCGCAACGTCAGCCCGCTCAGGGACAGTTGCTTCCCGGCCGCGGAGGTCAGCAGGGCCGTGCCGCCCAACTCCATGTCCGCGTCGCCGGTTTCGGGTGTCACGTCTCCGCCGGTGGCCGGGAACCAGACACGGTCCGCTGACCCTCGTACGGCTGGTTCGGCGGCCTCCAGCGAGGCTTCCTGCTTCTCGAACCTCAGGGCCGCGTAACCACCGGTCACCTCGCTCGGCGCGGTGTCCGCCGTCGCGACGCCCGGACACAGCAGCGCGAGCAGCGCGCCGCCCGTCACGGCGACGGCGCCGGATCTCTTCGCCATCTTCAAGTCTCCCTGGGGGAAGTGGGGTTCGGGTCAGCCTGCGTCAGTGGCCGTACGGCGCCTGCGCGCCCACAGCCAGGTGCCGGTGCCGGCGGCGACCAGCCCGGCCGCCGTGAGCCCGGCGGTCAGCGCGGTGGAGCCGGTGGAGGCGAGGGGGCCGTCCGAGGTGGTCTCGGAACCGGAGGTGTCGCCGGTGCCCGAGCCGCTCGTGGTCGTGCCGCCGCCGGTCGTGCTCCCCGAGGCGGTCGCGCTCGGCGTCGACGTGGCCGTGCCGACGCCCCCGAAGGTCACCGGGATCCGTACCGTCTGGCTCTGGTCGCCGCCCCGGGTGTGGTCGTTGCGGGTGATGACCGCGCACTTCACACCGGACGCGGTGCAGTCGGTGTTGGCGTCCTTGGCGCGGACCTTGATCTGCACGGAGAAGGAGCCGTCGTGTCCGCTGCCCGTGTAGGGCTTGGCGAGGCCCTCGCCGTAGGACGGCGGGTTGGAGGAGACCCACTGGGAGGCTCCGGACTCGCCGGACATGTCGACGCCGCCGACGCAGGGGGTGGGCGTCCTGCCCGCTCCGTTGTCCACGCAGAAGGCGACGTAGATGCCCTTCTCGGTGTTGTAGCCGGTGCCGGAGACGGTGACCGTCTCGCCCGCCGGGTCGAGCCCCGAGCCCTTGGAGACGGTGAGTTTCTGGCCCTCGGGACCGGTCGCCGAGTCGGCGGCGGCCGCGGGTGAAACGCAGGTCAACACCAGAGTGGCCGTAGCGGCGAACCCGGCCGCACAGACAACTCCTCGTCTGCGCAGGCTACTTGAGGACAGCACGGAAGCACCCCCACCACGAGTCAATAAGGTAAACCTAACCTAATCTATTCCTCAAGTGTGAGGGACCCAGGAGACTCGAAGGAGCTTTGGTGATGCGTAGGTCAGCAAGACGGACCGCGGTGGGGGCCCTGGCCCTCGCGCTGCTCACGGGCGCCTGCGCGGGCGGCGGCGCCGAGACGGCGTCGACCGGGTCCACGCCGGTCTCCGCGAGCGCCCGGGCGGCGGCGGCCGAGAAGCGGCTGGCGAAGAACACCCTCGCACCACTGGCGGGCGAGGCACCCACCCCGAAGCTGCCGGTGACCGTCGACTCCTCCGACGGGCGCGAGGTGAGCGTGCGGGACGCGTCGCGCGTCCTGCCCCTCAACGGCGGCATCGCGGAGATCGTGTTCACGCTCGGGCTCGGCGACCGGGTGGTGGGCCGGGACATCACCGCCACCTTCGCGGAGGCCGAGAAGCTCCCCCAGGTCACCAAGGCGCACGACGTGAGCGCGGAGAGCGTGCTGTCGCTGAAGCCGACGGTCGTGCTCGCCGACACCGACACCGGCCCCAGCGAGGCCATCGACCAGATCCGGGACGCGGGCGTCCCCGTCGTGGTCCTGGACCCGGCGACCAAGCTGTCCGACGTCGCGACCCGCACCACCCGCGTCGCCGAGGCACTCGGCGTCCCGGCGGCCGGCAAGGCCCTCAACTCCCGTATCGCCAAGGACCTTTCGCAGGCCGAAGCGGCCGTGCCCAAGGGCAGCGCGCCCAAGGTCGCCTTCCTCTACATGCGCGGCAGCGCGGCCGTCTACCTCATGGGCGGCAAGGGCTCCGGCGCGGACTCCCTGATCGAGGCGGCGGGCGCGGTCGACGCGGGCGTGGAGATGGGCCTGGACAAGCCCTTCACCCCGCTCACCAGCGAGGCCCTCATCGCCGCCGAGCCCGACGTGATCCTCATGATGGACAAGGGGCTCGAGTCGGTGGGCGGCATCGACGGCCTGGTCAAGATCCCGGGCATCGCCGAGACACCGGCGGGCGCCGACCGCCGGGTCGTGACGCTGGAGGACGGGGTACTGCTGAGCTTCGGGCCGCGGACGCCATTGGTGATCGACATCCTGGTGGACGGCATCCACAAGCGGTGACGTCCACAAGCAGTGACATCCACAGGCGGTGGTATCCACAGGCGGTTGACATCCACAGGCTGTGAACAACGCGTCGGCAACCTCCTTGCCGGCCGGCGCCGACCTGGAGGTGAAGTCCCACCCCACGAAGGGAGTTCACCTCCATGCGCACCCGCATCGCGCGTCTCGTCGCCATCCTCACCGCCGTACTGGCGGCGGCCTTCACCACGGCCGCCCCGGCTCAGTCGGCGGACAACTGGAACCCGCCCGCGAACCTGGTCCAGCCGCTCAACGAGGTCTGGAACCACGTCGAGTCGACATATCCGAACCTCTACGGCTTCCGGAACTACGGCTGGGACCAGGTCATGGCCAACAAGGGAAGCATCAACTACTGCGTCCGCTGGGAGTCCGACGCCCCCGTCAGCACCGCCCTGCGCGACCAGATCCACGCCCAGCTGAAGAAGCAGTTCGGCAAGTGGATGTCGGCGATGCTCGACAACGGCACGGGCACCAACGCCTGGCCGTACACCAACGTGCCCGTCAACATCGTCGGCTGGGCGGTGAAGAACCGCTCCACGCTCCAGTGGACCGACAACTCGGTCGACATCTACGTGAACAACCTGGACGGCGGCGGCGCCCCGCAGTGCGCGCCCGACTGCGGCCGCTTCTTCCACCAGGACGGCAACTACTCCCGGTGCCCGGGCGGCGTCGCCCGCCACTACGACCAGTCCCTGTGGCTGACCAAGGGCTTCCAGGGCGGCGCGGGCGGAGACTGGGGCCAGCGGGTCGGCCAGGAGTACTTCACCGGCGCCCTCGGCCAGGAGAACATCCACATCTATCTGCACGAAGTCGGCCACACCTTCGGACTGGACGACTTCTACGACTGGACGCCGACCGGCCAGTGCTGTTTCCTCATGAAGGCCGGATCGGCGGCGCAGATCACGGAGTTCGACAAGTGGATGGCGCGTGACTTCTGGCGCCATCTGAAGAGCCGCTACGGGCTCTGACCTGTTCTGTTCGAGGAGCGCGGGTGGGCGGCGTGGACAAGACGGTTCCGGTCCTGGTGACCGGCGGCAGCGGCTTCGTGGGCAGCCATCTGGTGAAGCGGCTGCTGGAGCGCGGCCACCTGGTCCACACCACGGTCCGCAGCACGGCGAACGCGGCGAAGACCAAGCCCCTACGGGCGATGCAGGACCGGTTCCCCGACCGGCTGCGGCTGTGCGAGGCCGACCTGCTCACCGAGGGCTCCTTCGACAAGGCCGCCGACGGCTGCGGCACCGTCTTCCATGTCGCCTCCCCGTTCCTCGTACCGGATAAGATCAAGGACGGCCGGCGCGATGTCGTGGAACCGGCCCTGCACGGGACGCGCAACGTCCTCGGGGCCGTCGACCGCACCCCGGCCGTCCGCCGGCTGGTCCTCACCTCCACCGTCGGCGCGATCTTCGGCGACTACATCGACGTACGGGAGATGAAAAACGGCGTCCTCTCCGAGGAGTACGTCAACACCACCAGCACGGTGGAGAACAACCCGTACCACTACGCCAAGACGGCCGCCGAGCAGGCGGCCTGGGAGGCGGCGAAGGCGCAGGACCGCTGGAGCATGGTCGCGGTCAACCCCGGGCTGATCCTCGGCCCGTCCCTCACCCCCGCCTCCGACTCGGGCAGCCTCTTCCTCCTGGAGGAGCTCTTCAAGGGCTACTTCTTCTACGGCGCCCCGGACTTCAGCTTCACCACGGTCGACGTGCGGGACGTCGCCGACGCGCACATCGCGGCGGCCGAGAACCCGGACGCGCACGGCCGGTACATCCTCGCGGCACCGGCCATGACGTCCTTCCACGACATGTCCCGCATCCTGCGCGCCGAGTACCCCCGCAACCTCCGCCTGCCCCGAACCCGCCTGCCGCACTGGCCGGTTCGGGTGCTGGGCCCCGCCTTCGGGCTGACCCAGGACTACATCCGCAAGCACCTCGGCATCCGCTTCGAGGTCGACAACAGCCGCAGCGTCCGCGAACTCGGGCTCACCTACCGCCCGGTCGAGGAGACCGTCCTGGACCACTACCGGGCGTGGCGCGCACCGGCGGGATGACCCCGCCCGTGGGGCGAGGCCCTACGCGGGGATGTCGCGCGGCACCACGGTCACCCGCCGGAAGTTGCAAGGGGCGGTCCTCTCGCCCTGCTGTCCCTGCTGCGTCTGCTGCCCCTGATGGGCCTTGAGCGCCATGCTCACGAGGCTCAGCAGCAGGTCCACGTCCGTGTCGCAGTCCAGGTGGACGGTGACCCAGCGGGAGCCCGGGACGAGATGGATCGCGGTGGACCCCTGGAGATCGCTCGCGAACCGCTCGATCGCGCGTCCGGTCAGATGCAGATCCACATCGCGGTCGCTGTGGAAGTGCACGATCTCGCCGTGGACGGAGCGCAGGGCCGGCCCGGTGCCACAACTGGGGCGTCCCGCGCTGAGGTCGGGCCAGGCGTGGAGGCGCTCGAAGGCGCGCTCGGCGAGAGTCATGCCCCCATCGTCGCCTGCTCACCCCGGCGCAACCAGGGGTTGAGGGAAAAGTAACCGGGGCGTGAGGTGCGCGGGCGTGCGCCGCTCGTTCGGTTGTTTTCCCTCTCAACAGGCAACCTGGACACCCTCTTTACAGGTCTCACAGGTTGCTCACAGGCATGTCCGGGGGACATGCGGGGCGCGTGGGGGTGCGTCCGCTCCTCGACGGGCCCGTGGGTAGTCCAGTCCGATGCCCCTGACCAGGGCACTCGCAGACGAGGAACCGATGACCAGTCAGAAACTTCGCAACAGAACGCGGTTGAGGCGCTCCACGCTCGCCGCCGGAGCCGCGCTCACCGTCGTCGTCACCGGAGCCGGTGCGGCACCCGGGGCGGGCGCGGCACCGGCGGCCGCCACGCCCGGCAAGCCGCAGCTCAAGCTGATCGCCGCGTCGAACGCCGTGACGCTCGACCGGTACGAGGGGGAGAACGGGGTCTACCTCGACCTCGGCACGTACCTGACCGTCGACAACGCGCCCTTGGAGTTCAAGGTGACGCGCAAGTCGTACAAGGACCCCGTGGTCGCCAAGCAGATCCTGCGCGACGGGACCCGCACCACCACCAAGACGCTGCCCGCCGGGCTGGTGAAGGACTTCTCCGGGCTCCCCGGGTTCCTGGAGGTGTCCATCAAGAACGCTGCGGGTCAGGAGGTGTCGAAGACCAAGGGCAACTTCTGCCCGAACAACGCCTCCGGCCGCCTGCGCCCGGACGCGCCCGCGACCTCGCACTATCCGGAGAGCTGCCCCACCAACCCGTTCACGCTCGGCTCGGTGTGGGGCGTGGAGAAGGGCTGGGCGGCCAACTCCAGCACCGTCGACTACGACAAGCCGGTCGACCTGGCGGCGGGTGAGTACACGGCCAAGGTGTCGGTCGCCAAGAAGTACCGGGACCTCTTCGGCATCCCGAACGACCAGCGGACCATCAAGGTGACCGTCCGCCAGATCACCGACGGTGGCGGCGGTGGCGGCGGTGGCGTCGGCATGACGGCCCAGCGCGGCTCGCACGCCGGACACGACATGTCGCACGGGATGTCGTCCGACATGGCGCACGACGCGGCCCACCACTACGGCCCGCGCGGCGCCGACGAGCCCACGCCGGGTGCCCTGTCCCACGCGCTGGAGGACCGCGGTCTGGCCCATCACCTGGGCGACGGCCGCGGCCACACCGACGGCTCCCGGATCGCGCCCGCGCTGAAGCCGGCGAGCAAGCGGCCCACCGGCCGGGCCGGCGCTCCGGCGGGCGTGCCCAAGCCCGACCTGCGTTCGCTGCCCGCCTGGGACATCGCCATCACCGACGGCGAGGACGGGGACGTGGCCGGCAAGGACTACCTCGCCTTCAGCGCGAACGTCTGGAACGCCGGTCCCGCGCCCCTCGTCGTCGACGGCTTCCGCAAGCCGGGCGCCGACCTGATGGACGCGTACCAGTACTTCTACGACGCCAAGGGCAAGCAGGTCGGCTACGCCCCCACCGGCACCATGGAGTGGGACCCGCGCGTCGGCCACGAGCACTGGCACTTCACCGACTTCGCCAGCTACCGGCTGCTCGCCGCGGACCAGCACGAGATCGTCAAGAGCGGCAAGGAGGCGTTCTGCCTCGCCAACACCGACGCGATCGACTACACGGTGAAGAACGCCAACTTCCACCCGTACAACACCGACCTGTCGACCGCCTGCGGCCAGCAGAACTCGATCTCCGTCCGTGAGGTCCTGGACGTCGGCTCCGGCGACACCTACACCCAGTACCGCCCGGGCCAGTCCTTCGACATCACCGACCTCCCGAACGGCACCTACTACATCCAGGTCATCGCCAACCCGGAGAAGCGCCTCCAGGAGACCAACCTCAACAACAACGTGGCCCTCCGCAAGGTCATCCTCAGCGGCGAACCGGGCAAGCGCACAGTCAAGGTCCCCCCGCACGACCTGATCAACGCCCCGTAACCAACACCGGATCACCTCTCCCTTCGCCGCCGCTGGCCGGTGGCCGCGGAGGGAGAGGCCCCGGCGGGCGCGACGTACAGGGCCCGGTCGCGAAGGCGGGGGCATATCATCCGATCATGCTGGTGAACGTGGTGACGGCCGTTCACGCGCCGTACGCCCGCTTCCTGGCGTCGGTGTGGTCCTCACTGGACGCCCAGAGCCACCGTGAATGGACCTGGCTCGTCCAGATCGACGGCCCCGACAAGGCCGTACGCGATGCCCTCGAAGCCTGCGGGGCAGCCACGGACCCGCGCGTCCGGGTAGCCGTCAACGGCACCTCCGAGGGCCCCGCCGTCACCCGCAACCTCGCCCTCGCCCGCGCCGACGCGCCTCTGATCCAGAACGTCGACGCCGACGACGAACTCGAACCCGGCACCCTGTCCGTGCTGGTCACCGCCCTCGCCGAACACCCCCGCGCCGGATTCGCCGTCGGTCACGCCCGCGACCTGCTCCCCGACGGACAACTCCGCGGCCACGCACTGCCGTTGTCCCCGGGACCCATCGCCCGAGGCGCCCTCCTCGACGCCTGGCGCGGCACCCTCCCGGTCCACCCGGCCGGTGCCATGTGGCGCCGCTCCCTGCTGCTCGCCCTCGGTGGCTGGTCCGCCCTGTACGGCATGGAGGACACCGGCCTGCTCATGGCGGCCTCGGCCACCTCGGAAGGCGTGCTCGTGGACGCCCCGACCCTGCGGTACCGCAAACACGCTGACCAGACCTCTGCGCAACCCTCGCTCTTCGCCGGGGCCGGAGAACAGGTCGCCCTCATACGCCAGCGAGCCCAGATCCTGCTCGGCCAGGCGGTCTGGACGGGCTAGCGTGCCCCGGCCGCGCACCCGACGCCACCCGCGCCCTCGCGATGGGCTCGTTCACCGGGCCGGCAATGGGAACACCGCCCCGATCTCCCAGCCGTGGCCCGCCCGTGGGCCCGCTGTCAGTTCGCCGCCCAGGGCCGTGACCCGTTCCTTGAGGCCGATGAGGCCGAAGCCGCCGCCGTGGGCAGCGTCGGGGAGTTGGGTGCCGCCGCGGCCGTCGTCGGCGACGGAGACGGAGAGGCGGCCGGCGTCGAGGGTGAGGCGTACGGTCACCTCGGTGGCGTCGGCCGCGTGCCGGCGTACGTTCGTCAGGGCCTCCTGTACGACCCGGAAGGCCGCCGCCTGCACCTCGTGCGGCAGGTCGTCGGGGACGTCGGAGCGCAGGATGGCCTTCTGGACCGGCGTCGCGAAGCGGGCCACCAGCTCCGCCACCCCGGCGAGGTCGCCCACCGGCCGCCGGTCCGCCTCGTCCGCGTCCCGCAGCACCCCGACCGTACGGCGCATCGACGCCAGCGCCTCGGTCGCGGCGCCCTCGATACCGGCGAGGACGGGGTCGAGATCCTGCGGCTGGGTGGTGGCCATCATGCGGGCCATCTGCGTCTGGACCAGGATCCCGGTGACATGGTGGGCCACGAAGTCGTGCAGGTCGGCCGCGATGGCGAGGCGCTCCTCGCGGCGCGTGTCGGCGACGGCGACGGTACGGCGGTAGTCCAGCGAACGCAGATACGCCGCGAGGGAGGCGACCAGCCCGGCCAGGACCACACCGGTCAGGACGTACCCCGGCGCCTCGCCCGTCGTCAGGTGCTGGAAGTAGCGGACCGGCTGGGTGAGCACCCCGGCCAGGTCCAGCAGCCCGCACACCACGGCCCAGCGCGGCGGACAGTGCCGTACCGCGACGAACAGCAGACACAACAGGATGGCGACCTCGCCCGGCCCGAAGGGGGCGACCCGGTTGAGCAGGAGCGCCGTCGCCGAGTAGAGGAGCGAGAGCAGGGCGGGTACGGCGGTGCGCAGCTGCGGGGTGAGCCACGCGGGACGCCGCGCGACCGGCCACAGCAGCGCGACCAGACCGACCGTGAGCACGGTCAGCGGCCGCCAGCCGCCGTAGCCCGTGTCGATCGCGGCCGCCACGTCGACCAGGCACAACGCGAGCAGCGCGCCCACGACGGCACCCCGGGCGCAGCCCCGGACGGAAGCGGACTTCATGGGGATCACGGTATGCGCGCCGGTCCGGTCGCGGGATCGGCCGAACGGCCGAGGCCGAGACCGGCGGAAGGAGCGAAGCTGTAAGGGGTGAGGGTGCAAGGGCTGCGGCTGTGGGGCCCGCGGACAGGAGGAGGAGTACGTACGCCATGCCGGACGCCAGGTTCCTCGTCGGGGTCGTCGGCGGTGCCGCCGCGGTGCTGATCATCGGCGGTACCGCCACCCACCTGCTCTCCGGCACCGAGTCCACGACCCGCCTCGACGTGGACACCGTGGTCACGGTCGACGGCCACAGGGCGCTGGCCCCGAACATCGTCGCCGGCCGCACCCAGAGCCTCTACCACCCGCTCCCGTGGGTCGGCGAGAAGGTCCAGGTCTCCTGCCCCGAGGGCCTGAAGGCGATCAAGGGCGCCACCCTCACCTGCACCGGCCGCCGCACCGACGGCACGACCCTCGACATCCCGGTGACGGTGGTGAAGGCGACGGACACGAACATCACCTGGAAGTTCTCACGCTGACCCGCGGACTCGACCCTCGGGTCGTCAAATGTGAAACAAGGCGAGGTGCCTCGGGGAGATTCGGTACCGGTCTGCTGTGAGCGGTTTTCACGCGAGACGCTCGGAACGCTCCGCCGCTCCACTGCTCGGAAGGCACGTAAGTGAACGTTCGTACCCCCCGCAGAGCCGCCGCACGTCCCGCACGTCGTACCGCCCTCGCCCTCACCGCGGCCGGCTCCGCCCTTCTGCTCACCGCCTGCGGTGTCGTCGACGCCGTCAGCGGCAGCGACAGCTCAGCGAGCCCGAAGAAGGGCGACGACATCACGGTGGGCCTGCTCCTGCCCGACAAGGACACGAGGCGCTTCGAGAAGTTCGACTACCCCCTCATCAAGTCACGGATCGCCGACCTCACCCACGACAAGGGCACGGTCCGCTACGCCAACGCCCTGGCGAGCGCGAAGCGGCAGAGCCAACAGTTCGACCAGATGATCGCGGCCAAGGTGGACGTCGTCCTGGTGAACGCCGTCGACGCCAAGGCCATCGCGCCCGAGGTGCAGAAGGCGAAGGACGCGGGCATCCCCGTCATCGCGTACGACCGGCTGGCCCAGGGCCCGATCGACGCGTACATATCCCACGACAACGAACTCGTCGGCGAGGTGCAGGGCCGCTCCATCCTCGAGGCGCTCGGCGACAAGGCCGAGACCGACAAGATCGTCATGATGAACGGTTCACCCGAGGACCCCAACACGGCCCGCTTCAAGACCGGCGCGCTCGGCGTGCTCCAGCACCATGTGGTCATCGCCAAGTCGTACGACACGGAGGAGTGGAAGCCCGAGATCGCCGCCGCGAACATGCGCAAGGCGATCCAGGCGATCGGCCTGAACAACATCGACGCGGTCTACTCGGCCAACGACGGCATGGCCGGCGCCGTCATCGACGCCCTCAAGAAGGCCGGTGCCACGACCATCCCACCCGTCACCGGCCAGGACGCCGACCTCGCGGCGGTCCAGCGGATCCTCTCCGGCGAGCAGTACATGACCGTCTACAAGTCCTTCCTCGAAGAGGCCAACAACGCCGCCGAAATGGCCGTGGCCAAGGTCAAGGACCGCTCCATCGAATTCGACGCCCTGACCCCCGACACGGTCGACAGCCCCACGGAACAGGACATCCCATCGATGCTGGTCCCGGTGGTGGCCCTCACAAAGGACAACATCCAGGACACGGTGATCCGCGACGGCGTCTACACGGTCAAGGAGATCTGTACGGCGGAGTACGCGGCGGACTGTGCGGCGGTGGGGTTGAAGTAGGGCCGGGGTGCTCTGGAGTCGGCGGAACGGTTCAGCGCACTCGTTCGGGTGATCGACCGAGGGATCCCGGCGCTGGTGGCGTACCGGGTGCCCCATCGTTCTGCCGGGGCACCCGCCGCGGGCTTAGCCTGGCATCAGTGCGACGAGGAGAACCTGGGATGAGCGCCGAACCCATCTGGGAGCAGTCGGTCATGGAGCAGCCGAAGCAGCAGGACCCCATCGATTTGTTGATCGCGCTCGAAAAGGCGTCCAAGACGCCGATTCGACCGGAGTACATCGAGGGGATGGCCATTGTGCCGCCGACGCCGAACGACAACCACAACGACGGCGCCTTCAAACTAGCGGTCCAGTTCTACAACGCAGGTCTGGAGCTGGCCGGCATGGGCAACGGCTACCGCGCTGTGTACAAGGACAATGGGACTGCTGCCCTGCTCATCCCCGACTTCTATGTCCGCCGCCGTATGCCGACGGAACTCGACGAGTCGTACCGAAAAGCCCACAAGGGCTGGTACCCCATCGACATGATCGAGCTGGTCGGCGAAGTCACCTCCACGAACCACGAGACCGACACCGGCCCGAAGCTCCGTGCCTACGCCGCCGCCGGTGTTCCCGTCTACGTCCTCATCGACCGCCACTCCAAGACGGCCCACTGCTACACGAACCCGGTCCTCCCCGGCGACGATCCCACCGAGGCGTACTACGACACCGACACCAAGGTGAGCCTCGGCCGGCCCCTCACTCTTCCGGCGCCGTACCCGACGTTGGAGACGGCGCCCTTCGTGGAGGGCTGACGGGTCAGGTCGGGGGTGGGCTCGGTTGTTGGGTGCTCTGGGTGACGGGGCCGAGGTCGGCGAGGTTGTCGCGGGTGTGGCGGGTGTCGGGGTGGTTCTCGCCCAGTACGCGGCGTTGCCGGTCGACGGTGTCCTCGGCAAGCCTGCGGGACTCGTCTGTCCGTCCTTGGGATTCCAGCAGGGCGGCGAGGTTGCCGGCCGTGCGCAGGGTGTCGGGGTGGTCCTCGCCCAGTACGCGGCGTTGCCGGTCCAGGGTGTCCTCGGCCAGTGCCGAGGCTTCCACGTCGCTGTCCAGCCGGATGGCGAGGTTGCCGGCGGTGACCAGGGTGTCGGGGTGGTCCTCGCCCAGTACGCGGCGTTGCCGGTCCAGGGTTTCCGTGGCCAGCCTCAGAGCTTCCGCTGCTTCGCCCAAGTCGGCCAACAGGACGCCGAGGTTGGCCGCGGTGCGCAGGGTGGCGGGGTCGTCCTCGCCCAGCCGCCGTCGTCGCAGCTCCAGGACAATGGGTACCAGTTCGCGAGCGCGGCCCTGTTCTCCCGCCTCCGCATAGGCGCGGATCAGGTACTCGGCCGCCCACATGGTCTCCTCGGCCTCGGGGCCCAACTGCTGTGACCACATCTCGTACAGGTCCCGGAGGCGGGCCCCTGCGATACGAGCGTCCCCGCGGTCCATCAGGTACCAGCAGGCATCGCAGGCCGCGTACCGGGCGAGTGGTGTCCTGAGGTCGGCGGGGCCGATGGCGAGGAGGTGGGGGAGCAGGTCGGGCCAGCGCGGCCAGGTCAACGGGTCGGCTGCCGGGCCGGGGTAGGCCGTGGTCAGCAGGGTGCTGGCATCACCGGCCGCCCGTACCCGTCCCTCGGGGGAGAGCGTGTCGCGCAGGACCGCCTGCGTCAGCCGGTGCACCTGGATGCTGCCGCCCGCGACCCGGGCCAGCCCGAGCCGCTCCACCGCCGTCAGGATCCGCCGGAAGCTACGAGGGTGGGACAGCTCCCGCACCAGGGCCGCACCGCTGTCGTCCTGCCCCCCGTCGGCCTTGTCCGGGTCGCAGGCGTGCAAGGGGAAGGGCTCCGGTGCCAGCAAGGCGCAGGCTTCCAACAGGGCCGCCGCCGCCGGGTCCTGGCTCATCAGGCGGTTCATGTCCTGGTGCAACTGCGTGGACAGGGAGCGCGGATAGTCGAAGGGCGTGCCGTCACTGACCGCCGCTTCGGTGTTGCGTTCCAGCTGTCGCAGGTACTGGTCCGGTGTGAAGACGTACAGGGACTCGGTGGCCTGCACCAGCGCGAGCGGCAGATCGTCCAGCCCTTCGGCCAGCCGGTCCGCGTCCCGCTCACTGAGGTTCCGGCTGCGGGAGCGCAGCAGGGCCGTCGATTCCGCGCGGTCCAGCCCGTCGACCTCGACCGGCGTGGCGACCTGGTGCCAGAGCGGGTTGCGAGAGGTGATCAGCACATGGCCGTCGCCGGTCGGGAGGTACTTGGCGAGGGCGGCCGGCTCCTCGGCGTTGTCGAAGACGAGCAGCCAGCGGGACCGAGTTCGCAGCTCTCTGTTGAGTTGATGCAACAGCATTTCAGGGTTCGACGCGCTACGACCCATCGCGAGTGCGAGCGAGGCCAACTGTTCCGGAATCTTCCCGGGAGACCTCGCGTCCACCCACCACGCCACCTCGTACTCACCGCTGAACCGGTTGGCGTACTCGATGGCCAACTGGGTCTTGCCCACTCCGGCCCGTCCGCTCAACGCGAGCACCGCCGCCGACGGCGCCTCCGTCAGTCTGGTGCGCACTTCGGCCAACAGGTCGTCCCGGCCGGTGAAGTTGGCGCGGCGCGGGGGGATGTTCCATACCTCCGGAAGGCTCCCCGGGAGGCGCGGACCTGTGGCCCCCGACCTGTCGGAGCGGGGAGTGCCGGGGAAGTCGGGTGAGCTGCTGGGCGCGCCGAGCGGACCGGCCACCGCTTGGAGAAGCCGGACCCGCGCCTCCTCCTCGGCCAGCCCGGACAGATTCGGTGTCATCACACTGCTCAGCAGCGCCGGTACGTCCGTGTCGTCGATGCGCACCGGAACAAGCCGCTCCCGCCGCAGCGCCTCGGGCCACTCGGCCGCCGTCGACCGGCCGTGCTCGAAGTACGTCTGTGAGAACAGGGCCACGAGCCGCCCTCGCTCCAGGGCCCGGTCAAGGCGTTGGACGAAGTCGTCCCCGGCTCTCCAGTCCCACACGTCCAACTCGACCTGGTACCCCGCATCCTTCAACTGCCAGGCCACCCACTCCGCCCATGCCCGATCGGCGTGGGCGTAGGAGATGAAGAGGCGTTCGTCCGGCGGGGCCGCCGTGATCGGAGGGCTGTCGCCCTGGACCCTGGCCAGGATCGCACTCACGGCGCCCGGCAGGCTGCCGCTGGAGAGGTTGTAGGCCTGGATCGACTGGACGATGGACGGAAGACCGCGCTGGACGTTCCCGGACGAGACGATGGGAAAGAGGATGCGATCCGTCTGCTCTTCCAGTGTCTGCCGCAGGAAGTGGTTCAGCTCGCGCTGCTGCCATGAGGACAGCGTGTTCCGGGCCAGCAGGACGAAGTGCCGGCAGGTGTCGATGATCGTCCGCAAGTCGTCCCGTGCGTCGACCGCCGGCTGGCTCACGCCGGTCGAGTAACTGGAGAAGCCCGCGGCCGCCAGCAGCATGGTCAGCTGTCTGGCATCCTCGTCCTCGCTCGACGCACCGCAGATGAAGAAGTCGTACTGGTACTGACCACCACGCCGGCCCGTTCTGATCGCGGCATCCACGAACGAGTCCCGGCTCTCGGTGAAGAGCTGGACGTCCTCCAGATTCCGTGCGATCAGCGCGGCGATCGAGGCGAGGCTGTAACTGATGAGCTGAGGGTTCCTGAAGTCCTCCTTCAGAACCGCGAGTTCCTCGCCGAACGACCAGTACGCCGAGTACGGCACGGTGCAGTGATCCAGCACCCGCTCGGCCGCCGCCCCCTCCGGAACCCACGCGTCGTAACTGGGCTTGAGCGCCGGATGGAGTTTCCCCTTCCACTCCGCCGCCCGCTCGTACTCCTCGCTCATGTCGAACCGGCACAGCAACGGCAGCGTCAGCAGCCGGGCGCGGTCGTAGGGCAGCCCGTTGCGCGCCTTGGCCGCCCTTGTCACCACCTCCAGCACACCGTCCACGTTCTGCTGGTTCGCGGTGA
This sequence comes from Streptomyces sp. RG80, assembly GCF_040446465.1. Classification (NCBI taxonomy): domain Bacteria; kingdom Bacillati; phylum Actinomycetota; class Actinomycetes; order Kitasatosporales; family Streptomycetaceae; genus Streptomyces; species Streptomyces sp. RG80. The sequence continues at coordinate 370,466 of NZ_JBEAAJ010000004.1, forward strand.
AGGCGTACGCCAGGATGTGCGGCAACTGGGCCGTGCAGATACCCCCGGAGTCCGAGATCCCGGTCCTGCTGTCCACGAAGACGACGTCGTACGAATCGATCCAGCGCTGTCGCCAGTGCTCCAGTACGTTGCCGAAGTCCTGGTTCTCGTACAGCGCGTCCCAGTCGATGCCCTGCACGTTGGGGATGTAGTCGCCTCCGACCCCGCCCGCGGCGATGAGATCGAGGCGCGAACCGTCCGCGAAGGTGACCGGCGTGATGTGCCCCAACGGATCCACCGGCCGCCCGTCACGAGCGCCCAGCACCATCTCCACCAGGCCGGTCTGCGGGCTCGCCATATAGGGGCGGAAGTAGTAGTGGAGGCCGGGGGCCTCCAGATCCCAGTCGATGCAGAGGACCTTGTATCCCCACTGGGCGAGCAGCGCGGCGGTGTTGGAGAGCAGAAAGCTTCGGCCCACACCGCCCTTGTAGGAGTAGAACGTCACGACCTTGCCGTCGAGTCTGTTCATCACAACCTCGGCAGACGGCTGCGGGCTTCTTCCATGGCGCGAGGACGGTCGACCGGCCAGTCCGCTTGCCACTCCGGGGTGGAGTCGAGGAGTTTCGCGATTTCCTCGCCCACGGATCGCATTTCCGTCTGGAATTCGATGTAGAGAGGCGTGTCCCGGAACTGCTCGCGATCGTAGCCGTACTTACTCAGGTCCCGGCACTGCTGAGTGTCCTTGGCCTCCTGCGGAAAGTGGTCGCCGTCCGCGAACCTGATCGGGTAGATGAGCGTCGGCGACTGGCCGTTAATCTCTCTCAGGGCGGCCTGGCGCTTCAGCATGCTTTTCCACTCCGCCATGCACCAGTCGGAACGGAAGTAGGGCGGCGACCATATCGCCACCAGGCACCTGGTCTTCAGGAGCGCTTCCTCGAGCCGGTCCGGCCACTGGGCTCCCACGGGTATCTCGTAGTCGACGAAGACACGGGGATCAGCGGGCAGAACGTTCCACAGGGACTGAGTGAGCTCTTCCTGAAAGTGGTTCTTCACCCAGCCCTTCACGGGCCCTCTGTGGCTGTAACTGATGAAGACGTCGTACTCGTAATCCACCCCGCGCTACCTCTGGGCGACGAAAGCGGCCCAGGCGTCCGGAGCGACGGTGAGCCGGGGACCGGAGGGGTTCTTGGAGTCACGCACGAGAACGGCCGAGGGCTGAGTCGCGACCTCCACACAGTCGCCGCCTTCACTGCCGCTGTAGCTCGACTTGAACCACTGAAGTGCGGTGCCGCTCATTGCTCTCCTAGCAGACGGTCCATCAGATCCCTCGTGTCCTCGGGGGTGAGGGCCTGTGACCGCAGCATGGCATATTTCTGGTTCAGGATCGCCACCTCGTCCTGATCTGCGATGAGTTGACTCCCGCGCTGCGTCTCCGTGTAGACGAGACGCTGGTGTTCGGGGGTCTCCAGAAGGACGAAGGGGCCGTCGAGGCCGGCATGCGCGGTGCGCTCCAGCGGCAGGATCTGGAGCATGAGCCCCGGGAGTTCGGAGCACGCGCGCAGATGCCGCAACTGCTCGGTCCGGACGGCCTGTCCGCCCAACGGCGCATGCACCACCGGCTCCCAGACCACGAAGCTGGTGATCGGCGCCTTCTGCCGGTGCAGGATCGTCTGACGCTCGACCCGGCCCGCCACCAGACGCGCGATCTCGTCCTCGTCGTAGACCGGCACCCGGCTGCGGAACACCGCCTCGGCGTACGCGTCCGTCTGTAGCAGACCGGGGAGCACCTGGTTCTGATACGACGAGATCGCGATCGCCTCCCGCTCCCGCTCCAGGAACTCCTCCGCCCACAGCGGTACGAGATCCACCTCCGGCATGTGCCGGACCGCCTCCCCCAACGCCCCCTTGGTGTCGAGGAGTTCGTCGAACTCGCGGGCCACGTCCGGCATGAGCCGGCGTCTGCCCTGCTCGATGGAGGCGATGGTCTGCTCGCCGAGGGTGGAGACGTCCCCCAGTGAGCGCTGTGTGTGTCCGGCGGCCGTGCGGAACACGGCGAGCAGCGCGCCCACCATCTTCATCGCGGAGGCGTTCCGGTGTGATCCCCGTGACCGTGGGCCCGTCGTCGTTCGCATGACGTTGAACTCCCCCGCCGCGCCAGTACGTTCAACCTCGCGCACCCGTACAAAGTAGTTGTACGGGTGCGCGCAGGGTTCCATGATGGCCACGGAGCGTGACGTTTGTCAGGTGAGCGACCGGATGCCGTCGATCAGCCTTCCTTGGGGCCCGCCGACTGGACCACCTCGAACGACCACAGCGTCGCCCCGGTGGCCGCGGGCTTGGGCTGCTCGCCGCCGCCCGGACCGCTCTGGCCACCGCTGCCGTGCGAGGCGCCCATCCCGGCCCGCCACTTCTCGAAGTCCTCCTCGGAACGCCACCGCGTGTACACCAGGTAGGTGTCGGTGCCCTCCACGGGCCGCAGCAGCTCGAACCACTCGAACCCGTCCGAGCCCTCCACCGCACCGGCCCGCGAGGCGAACCGCTGCTCGAGGATCTCGCGCTGCTCCTCGGGGACGGTGAGTACGTTGATCTTTACCACACTAGGCACATGACACCTCTGTCAAAGAGAAGCCCCGACTGGGCCCCTAACCTGGACCATGTGCGCGCAGTCTCCTACATCCGTCAGTCAAAGCGTCGTGAGGACGACTCTGCTTCCTCGCCCGAGGCGCAGCGGACCAAGTGCGAAGCGCTGATCACTAGAGTCGACTCAGCGCGTCGGCCACCCGCCTGTGTACCTGCCTCCGTGGTACACAGGCGGGCTTTCATGAGCGTGCCTTGACACCTTCATGATCTTCACGATGCTCATACGCCCATTGTGGAGGACGGTCAGAGGGCAGCCGGAGGACGGTCAGAAGGCACTCGGCGAACGGGTCAGCAGGTGCGCCCCGTGTACCAGGCGCCACTGACGTCCGACGCCGTCCCGATCCACGTCACGCCCGGGCCCACGCACTGGATCGTGTTGGGACCCCAGTCGTCGATCTCGATCTGGATGCGCGAACCGTCGCTCGTGCAGTGGTTGTAGTAGGCGTTGCTGGAGGTCTCGTAGAAGCCGCAGGGCTCCCTGAGCAAGGGCGCCTCGGGAGCGGGGGCGGCGGAGGCGGTGGCGGCCATGGAGGCGGCGATGGCCAGGGTCATGGCTCCGACCAGGGCGGGAAGGGAACGGCGCATGCGCATGGGACGACTCCTTGGTGAGGGAAAGGGATCGCGCACCGGAACGAGGACCGCGAGGGCCGAGCGGTGCGCACGAGAAGACTCGCGCCCCCGATCCCGGGAGGTCACGTCCGCTCACTCGACTGGTCGACCCGGTCCACCAGGTCGAGTGATCATGAAGGAGTCGCAGGTCACGCGCGCCGGGCGGTCACAGCGCACGCCCCTCCTGGAGCCGCACCCCGTTCACCGTCACCAGGTCCGTCCGCTCCGAGCCGCCCACCACCCGGACCCAGCTGTCCACGCTGAGTTCCTCGCCCTGGAGCTTGATGTGGAAACCGCCGTACATGCCCGGGACCGGGAACCAGAGACGGGGGATGTCGAGTTCGGTGAGGACGGCCGGGTCGGGCAGGCGCAGGGCGTGGCTGGTGGCGAGATCCTCGCGGCCCGGACCGCCGCCGCCCGAGCGGTGACGGATGAGGCGGTGGAGGTGCTCGCGGAGCCGGTCCAGCACGTCCTGCGGCAGGGGATGGCGGTAGGCCGGGGAGAGCAGGGCGGTGAGGTGCTGGTGGCCGCGTCGTACGGCGATGTCCACCGGGCGGGTGCCGTCCGTGGCGCGCAGGGTGCGCCAGGCGCCGCGGGCGAGGAGCCGGCCGACCGTCTCCACGTCGGTGCCGTGCCAGGCGGCCTGGTGCAGGGGGCCGTAGCCGCTGTTGCCCTCCAGGCGGCCGGAGTTGACCCATTCCGGGTTCTGGTCGAGGACCTCGAGGACGGTCTCCCAGTTCCCGGCGTGGGCGGCGTCGGACATCCGGTCCCGCTCGGCCGCCCACTTGTCCTTGATCGAGGACCGGCGTACGACGCCGTCCCAGTGCGCGCTGCTCTCCACGGCCATGCCGTCGAGTCTACGGATCATGGACTCGGCGCCCGGGGAGGGCCTGCCACCCCTGCGTGACAGAGGCGCCGACCCGGGCGGCGGGTCGGCGCCTCAGGGGGTCACGCCACGGAACCGATGCGCTCCACGCGCTCGTTCACGCCGTTGCGCAGCTCGTTCAGGGTCGTTCCGGGCGGCGCCACCTTCGGGGTGGAGGACGGCGGCTGGGTCTCGTCCGCGCAGGTCGTGCCGCGCTTGGGGACCTTCAGGTCGACCAGGTACGACGTCACCGCGTCGCTCGCGCACGCGCTGCGTCCGAACGCCGTGTGGCCCTCGGCCTCGAACGTGAGCAGCCGTCCGTTGTCGAGCTCCCGGGACAGCGCCACCGCGTCACGGTAGGGGGTGTCCGGGTCGCCGGTGGTGCCGAGGACGAGGATCGGGGCGGAGCCGTCCGCGTGGAAGGGACCGTCGTAGCGGCTGACCTGCTCGCCGGGCCACTGGGTGCAGGCGGTGGCGTGCTGGTGGTCATAGGTCGGCGGGCCGTAGGCCATGGCGGGACCGAGCAGGGGCGCGATCCGGGCGTTGGTGGTCACCTCGTGCCTGAGGCGGGCCTTGCCGCCCGGGTAGTCCTTGTCGACGCACTCGACGACCACGTTCGGGCCGAGGAAGTCGAAGCTGGCGGGGGACGGCGGCCGCAGCAGGAAGGACGTGTTGTCGCGCTGCTGCGCCTTGCGCAGGGCCTCGCCGAAGGCGGGCCAGATGACCTTGCCCTCGTTGATGTTGAACATCAGGCGGTAGACCAGGGTGTAGCCGTTGGCCTTGCCGCCGCTCGCGGTCGTGACCGGGTTCGCGTCGAGGTCGGCCTTCAGCTTCTCGAAGGCCGCGCGCGGGTCGCCGTCGCCGAATCCGCAGGTGGCCTGGTCGGCGGCGCACCAGTCGAGGAAGCGGCTCATCGCGCCGTCCAGGGCCTGGTACTGGACCCGGTCGTAGGTGTACGGCTGGTTCGCGTAGCGCTCGGGGTCGTACGCCCCGTCGAGGGCGAGGGCCCGCACCCGCTCCGGGAACAGGGACGCGTAGACCGTGCCTATGTAGCTGCCGAACGACCGGCCGTAGTAGGTGAGTTGCTCCTCGCCCAGCGCCTGGCGCAGCAGGTCGATGTCGCGGGCGACGTACTCCGTGCCCACGTACGGCAGCAGGGCGCCCGAGTTGGTCTCGCAGGCCTGGTCGAAGTCCGCGGCCTGGCGGACGGCGGCGTCGTAGGTGGCCGGGCCGGGAGCGGGGGCGCCCTTGGCCGCGGTGACGGCGGCGGTGTACGTGGGGTCGTCCCAGCACTGGAGCGGGGAGCTGCGGCCGACGCCGCGGACGTCGTAGCCGAACACGTCGAAGGAGTCGCGCATCGCGGCGGGCAGGTCGGCGTAGTTGTTGCGGACGAAGTCCACGCCGGAGTTGCCCGGGCCGCCGGGCTGGAGGAAGAGGGTGCCCTTGCGGGCGGCCTGGTCGGTGGCCTTCTTGCGGATGACGGCGAGGGTGATGGTGGCGCCGTCCGGGTCGCGGTAGTCCAGCGGCACGGCGGCGTTCGCGCACTCGAAGCCGCCGTTGCAGGCGGCCCAGTCGAGGGTCGGGACCGGCGGTGCGGCCGAGGCGGGTGCCGCCTGGACGACGCCGGCGCCGGCCCCGGCTGTGACGAGCGCGAGCGCCGCCGCCGCGACGGCTCTCAAGGTGGTTCTGATCACGTGGGTTCCCCCTGTAGCTGAGGTGACACCAAGAACCCACTCGGAAAAGGGGGTTGAGGGTTGCACGCGAGCCAGGAGTTCTTGCCATGAGAGCCATTGAGAGCCATTGAGAGCCAGACCAGGAGTTCTTACATGTGAACAAAAATCAGGTGACCAACTATTGACGCGTTCAGGTCAGCAGCCCTAACTTCCCGGAGGGAAAGCGCTTTCCGTCACCTTGTACATCTGCTCCGCACCTCTGGCACGACCCGCACCGTCCTGGAGATGGAGATCCACGATGCACCTGACACACCTGAGACCCGTCATCGCCTGCGCCACCCTCCTCGGCGGCACGCTCGTCGCCCTGGCCGGCCCCAACGCACAGGCCGCCACCAGCCGTTACGAGGCGGAGACCGCGCCGGCCGTCTGCACCGGCGCCATCGAGACCGAGTGGTCCGGCTACTCCGGCAGCGGCTTCTGCAACGCCGACAACGCCACCGGCGCCTATGCCCAGTTCACGGTGACCGCACCCGCGGCGGGCACGGCCACCGTGGCCGTCCGTTTCGCCAACGGCACGACAACCGCCCGAACAGCGAACATCATCGTGAACGGCACGACGGTCAGCGCGGCCTCCTTCGAGGGCACCGGCACCTGGACGGGGTGGACCACCAAGACCCTGAGCGTGCCGGTCAATTCGGGCAGTAACACCATCCGTCTCAATCCGACCACGGCCAACGGCCTGCCCAACGTCGACTACCTCGAGGCCACCACCACCGACGGCGGCACCACACCCCCCACGAGCGGCGCCGTCTACGTCTCGCCCACCGGCACCGACAGCGCGGCCGGCACGATCGACGCCCCCACCACCCTCACCTCCGCGATCGGCAAGGTCGCCGCGGGCGGCACGATCTATCTGCGCGGCGGCACGTACAACCAGTCCACGACGATCACCATCCCGGCCGGCAACAACGGCACCGCGAGCGCCCGCACCAAGCTGTCCGCCTACCCGGGCGAGAAGCCGGTGCTCAACTTCTCGGCGCAGACCGAGAGTTCGTCCAACCGCGGACTCCAGGTGATGGGCAACTACTGGCACGTCAGCGGCCTCACCGTCGAACGCGCCGGTGACAACGGCATCTACGTCGGCGGCAGCAACAACATCCTCGAGCGCACGATCACCCGCTTCAACCGCGACACCGGCCTCCAGCTCGGACGGATCGCCTCCACCACGCCGGCCGCCCAGTGGCCGGCCAACAACCTCATCGTGAGCGCCGAGTCGCACGACAACGCCGACTCCGACGGCGAGGACGCCGACGGCTTCGCCGCCAAGCTGACGACCGGGTCCGGCAACGTCTTCCGGTACGCCGTCTCCCACAACAACATCGACGACGGCTGGGACCTCTACACCAAGACCGACACCGGTGCCATCGGCCCGGTGACCATCGAGGACTCCCTCGCCTACGACAACGGCACCCTCAGCGACGGCACCACGGCCGGCAACGGCGACCGCAACGGCTACAAGCTCGGCGGCGACGACATCGCGGTCAACCACGTCGTGAAGCGCAGCATCGCCTTCGAGAACGGCAAGCACGGGTTCACCTTCAACAGCAACCCGGGCACGATGACGATCTCCAACAACCTGAGCGTCGCCAACACCCAGCGCAACTTCAACTTCGACGGCGGCACCTCGGTGTTCCGCAACAACACCTCCTGCAACAGCGGTTCCTCCGACCGCTACGTCGGCGACGCCGACAGCTCCAACCAGTTCTGGTCCGGCACCAACGGCTCCCGCTGCTCCGCCTACTCGGGCGCCCTGGGCTGGTCCTTCGCCTCGGACGGCACGCTGGTCGTGACGATCGGCGGCGCCAAGGTCACCCTGTAGAGCCGCACCTACCTGCCCAAATCCGAAGGCCCGGGTCCCCGATCCGGGCCTTCGGCGCGCGATACGGCAGTCTGTGACCTGTGAGCGACAACTCCAGCGAACCCCTGTTCATCAAGATCTGCGGCCTCAAGACCGACCGGGACGTCGACACGGCGGTCGAGGCGGGCGCCGATGCCATCGGCTTCGTCTTCTCGGAGAGCCCGCGGTGCATCGACGCCGCCACGGCTCTCCGGCTGAGCCGTCGCGTGCCCGAGCACGTCCTGACGGTCGGTGTCTTCCGCAAGGAGCCCCTGGACTTCGTCACGTCCACCGCCGGCGAGTCCGGCATCCGCGCCGTCCAGCTGCACGGCCCCGAGGACCGCGGCTACTACGCCGACCTCGCCACCGGCGACTGGACCCTGATCCGCGCCGCCGCCTTCGGCGAGGGCGTGCCCCGGGTCGGCGAGTACGGCGAGGACATGCTCCTGCTCGACGCGCCCATCCCCGGCTCCGGCATCGCCTGGGACTGGTCCAGCAAGCCGCTCGCCGCCCCCGGTGAGAAGTGGCTCCTGGCCGGCGGGCTCACCCCCGACAACGTGCGCGAGGCCGTCCAGGCCACCAGCCCTTGGGGAGTCGACGTCTCCAGCGGCGTCGAGCACACCCGCGGCGTCAAGGACCCCGCCCTCATCACGGCCTTCGTCAAGGCGGCCCGGCCGCAGGTCTGACGGCAACGGTCACCGGTCACCGGTCACCGGGCGCGGGGCGCGGGGTGCGGGGCGCGGGGCGCGGGGCGAGATTCAACGCCCCGGTCACCTCCACCGCGCCGGTCCCGCCCAGTGACACCGCCCCTTCGGCACCTCGGCCTCGGCGCTCCCCATGTCCGCCTCCGCTCCGGAACGGGCCACCGGCTCCCGCGGGCCGGCTCTCGTCGCGGCCGGCGCCGGTGCCATCGGGCCCGCCGCGCGCAGGTGCCGGGTCAGCCGGTCCGGGTCGGCGTCGGGGCGGCGGGCCAGTTCTCGGGCCAGGGCGGCGTGCCGGAGCTGACGGGCTGAGGGGGTCTGGGTGCTCAGGACGACGTCGCGGGGGAGCTCGGGAAGGCGGTAGCGGCCGGTCCCGGTGGCATCGGGGTCGGGGTCCCAGACCAGGACGCGGGCGGTGACGGCGGCGTCGATCAGGGGCAGGAGTCCGTCGGGGGCCAGACCCTGGACGGCGGCGAGGAGCGCGACGTCCAGCCACTCCCCGTCGGCGGCGGCGAAGGTGAGCATCCTGCGGACCGGGTCGGAGAGTTCGAGGAGACGGGCCTGGAGGAGGTTGCGCACCGCGGCCGGTACCCGGGCCGACGGACCGGTGCGTTCACCGGGCGGGAGTCCGGTCAGCTCGGTCAGGGCGAACGGGTGCCCCTCGGAGCGCCGGTGCAGGGCCGCGGCCTCCTCGGGGCCGGTGTCCTCGCCGCGCGCCGCGAGCAGTTCGGCCACGTCGTCGACGGTGAGGGGCGCCAGGGTCAGCCACGCCGTGTCGAGCAGGGCCAGGTCCGCGAGCAGCATGCTGGAGTGCGGGTTGTCGCCGCTGCGCAGGGTGCAGACGAAGAGGACGGGCCCCTCCCGCAGCACCTGCGCGAGCCGCCGCAGCAGCCGGTGGAATCCCTGCGGCGCCTGGTCGAGGTCGTCGACGACACAGAGCGTGGGCGCCTGCGTGAGCTCCCGCACCACCGTGGCGAGCGGATCCTTCTGCGCCACGTCGTCCTGCGCGGAGTCCCGGCCGTCCTGCCGCAGCGCGTCGAGGATCTGGACGGTCGGGCAGGTCTGGGATATCCCGCGGTTGCCGCTGAGCGCCTGCCCGGCCCGGGTGCGGGCGACGGTGAACCCGGCGGCCAGGGCCCGCGCGGACAGCTCCTCCACCAGCCGCGTCTTGCCGTACCCCTGCTCCCCGTGGACCACGGCCCAGCGGGGCCGGCCCGTCGCCGCGGCCGACAGCAGCGCGGCCAGCTGCCCGGTCTCCTCACCCCGGCCCACGAAGTGCCGCGGCTCGCTGTGCGCGCCGGGCGCGGTGTGGTCGGGGCCGACCGAGAGCGTCGTACCGGCCGAAGGGGCGCCGAGGACGACGGCGTCGTGCCGCAGGATCGCGGTGTGCAGGTCCCGCAGCTGGGGACTGGGGTCGAGCCCGAGCTCCGTGGCGAGCATGTCGCGGAACCGCTCGTACTGCCGAAGCGCCTCCACCGGCCGCCCCGCCGCGTACAGCGCCCGCATCAGCAGCGCCCAGGACGTCTCGCGGTGCGGATCCCGCAGTACGAGGCTGTCGGCGACGTCGATCGCCTGTTCCGTCTCGCCCTGCTGGACGAGGATCGTGGCCTGGAGCTCTCTGGCGTCCTGGAGGGCGCCGTCCAGCCGGGTGCGCTCCCGCAGCGCGAAGGCGTGCTCGGCGGCCTCGGCCAGCGCCTCGCCCCGCCACAGGGCGAGTGCCGCGTCGATCTCCTGGCGGGCGGTGGGGAGTCGGCGGACCCGCAGGGCCTCGCGGGCCCGGCTCACGGCGTCCTCGAAGAGGGCGGTGTCGCGTGCCTCGCGCGGCACCTTCAGGGCGTATCCGGCCGGCCCGCTGACCAGGGTGGTGGACCGGCCTTGGCGGACCGGGTCGAGGACGGTGCGCAGCCGGCTGACGTGGGCGCGCACGGAGGAGGCGGCGCCGGTCGGACGGTCCGTGGGCCACAGGTCGCGGCAGAGGGTGTCCGCCGAGACGGGCCGGCCGTCCTCGACGAGCAGCCGCACGAGCAGCAGACGGCGCTGCCGGGGCCCCAGATCGAGGGCAACGTTGCCATGCACCACCTCGACGGGCCCCAGCACACCGAACCGCAACGCGGGTTCCACACCTGAGTCCACCGGTCGGCCCCCTCCCTGGCGACATCGGAGCATGCAGGCTACGGGATTCATGTGACCGTCCTGTCGCGGACGCGACCCCCGAGCAGGCGACAACGCGGCGACAAGTTCCGGGCAACACACCGGAGTTACGTTCGGACCCCGCCATCCGGACTCAGAAGGAACCCAAGACACCTCATGCGTAGATTGAAGTCGGCCCTCGTCAGCACGGTCATGGCGGTCGCCGGTCTCGCGGCCGCCACCGCGACCCCCGCCCAGGCGGCTACCGAGCAGGAGTACGTGGCCCTCGGGGACTCGTACGCGTCCGGCGTCGGCGCGGGCCACTACGACGGCGCGAGCGGCGACTGCAAGCGCAGCGCGGTGAGTTACCCGGCGCTGTGGGCGGATGTGCACGACGAGTACAAGCTGACGGACGTCTCGTGCAGCGGCGCGACCATCGCGGACGTGCGCGCGAACCAGCTGTCCGCGCTGAGCACCGGCACCGACTTCGTCACCCTCACCGTCGGCGGCAACGACACCCAGTTCAGCAGTGTCGTCCAGGCCTGTCTCACCCAGACCGACAGTTACTGCAAGACGGCCACGGACTGGATGTCGTACTACGCCAGGAACCAGCTGGTGGACGAACTCGCCGCGCTCTACAAGGACATCAAGACGCGGGCGCCGCACGCGAAGATCACCGTCCTCGGCTACCCGCGGGCGCTCTCGGCGACCGGTACCTGCCCCCTGGTGGACCTGGACTCCGACCGGCGCACCTACATGAACGGCTTCGCCGACGCCCTCGCCGAGGGCACCAGGGCCGCGGCGGCCAAGGAGCCGGTCACCTTCCTCGACGTGCGCGAGGCGTTCAACGGTCACGGGGCCTGCGGCGCCGACCCGTGGATCAACGACCTGACCGCCGGGACCGAGGTCTTCCACCCCACCCTGGCGGGCTACATCGCGGGCTACTACGGGAAGTTGGACGCCACCTGGGGCTGATGCCCGCAGGCGGCGCCCGCGTCCCGGTCAGTCCGTCATCGCCTCCCGGACCAGGGCCGTGTCGACGAACTGCTCGAAGCGCACGATGAGTCCGCCGCGGACGACGAAGTGGTGTGCGACGCGTACGGCGATCGGCTTGCCGGTGGCCTTGTTGACGGCGGTGTAGCGGGCCAGGACGGCGACGTTCTCGCCGTCGACGACATAGGTGTCGTCATGGGCGGCCCAGCCGTCCCAGTCCTGGCCGAGCTTCTCCATCACGTTGGACGTGACACCGTCGGGGGTGCGGTAGGTGCCGGCGAGGGGGAAGCCGGCCATCTCCGTCCACTCCACGTCGGGCGCGAGGGTGGCCCGCAGGGCCTCCAGGTCACCGGCGGCGGAGGCCAGGTACTGACGCCGTACGACGTCGGCGGGCGCGGTGGAGGTCGCGAACTCGGCCATGGTCAGCCCCACTTCATCTCGCCCTTGGCGACCTTCGCCCCGATCTGGGCGGCGATCAGCATGCCGTTGTCGGGGTAGCGGGCGACGAGCGCCTCGGTGAGCGCGGCACCGTCGGCGGCCTTGGCGAGCTCCTCCTCGAAGGCGAGGAGGTAGTCGCGGGTGGCGGTGATGGCGGAGGCGTCGGCGGCGGTGTCGGGGAGGCGGTGGCCGGGCACGACCAGCTGCGGCTCCAGCGCGGCCATCTCGTCCAGGACCTTGATCCAGGCGGACCGGGACTCGGGGGTGGCGGTGTCGGCGACCCAGACGTGCTCCTGCTGGAAGAGCAGGACGCCGCCGATCAGGGCGCGGTGCTCGGCCTGCCAGAGGTAGTGGCGGTCGGGCAGCTCGGGGGTGCCGCCCTTGAGCTCGAAGCGGTGGCCCTCGAGGGTGAGGTCGCCGGTCAGCGGCTGGAGGTCGACCAGCCGGGTGGGCAGGTTCGGGCCGAGCGCGGCCCAGGCCTTGAGCTTGCCCTCGTAGGAGTGCTTGATGTGCTCGATGACGATCGGCGTGGCGACGAACACGGCGTCCGGGAAGGCGTCGGCGATGACCTCGGCGCCGAAGTAGAAGTCGGGGTCGCCGTGGCTGACGAACACGGTGGTGAGTGTCTTGCCCGAGTCGAGGACCGCGGCGGCCAGCCGGTGGCCGTCGGCGCGCGTGAAGGCCGCGTCGACCAGCAGCGCCTCGGTCTCGCCGGTGACGAGGGTGGCGGTCTTGTTCCTGCTGCCGGCCGGGAAGTCCAGGTCGAGTACCTGGAAGGAGAGGGTGCTCATGCGGGGCTCCTTGTGAGTGCTGCGGTTCAGCGGGTGACGGACGGGATGGTGGCCAGGCGTCGGTCGACCTCGTCGGCGGTGGCGTGGCCGTGGGCGAGGACGGTGACCGAGTCGCCGTCGACCGCCAGGAGGGTGGGGAAGCCGGAGACGCCCAGTGCGGCACTGCGGCGGAAGTCGGCCTCGGCGGCGGCCCGGGTCCCGGGCGCCTCGAAGGCGGCGGCCACGGCGTCGGCGTCCAGCCCCGCCGCCTCGGCCACCGTGCGGTAGGTGGCGGGGTCCGAGAGGCTCAGGCCGTCGACGTAGAAGGCGTCCTGGAGGGCCGTGGCCAGCTCCGCCGTCCGGTCGGGGGCGACCTGGCGCAGGGCGACGACGCCGCGGGCGGCGGCTTCGGAGTCCATGACGAACGAACCGTCGGCGATCAGCCGCTCGTAGGCCTCGCCGAACTCGGCGCCGGTCAGCTCGGCGATCTTGGCGTTCGCGCCCTGGACGTATCCGAACTCCCGGATCGGGACCCGGCGCGATCCGGTGAACAGACCGCCGGAGACCACCTCCACCGGGAGTTCGGGATGGCGGGAGGCGACCTCGCGGAGCGTCCCGGAGAAACCGTGGGACCAGCCGCAGTAGGCGTCGAAGACGTGGACGAGCCGCATGGGAAGACCTCGACAGAGGGTGGCGCCCGCCGGGTGCGAGCGATTCATCTGACAGAACAGTAACTGACGCGTCAGATATTTCCCGTCGGGTGTGACGGCCGACACACCTGCGCCTCTACAGTCATCAGAGCACGGCGACCCCCCGGCCGCAGCTCGGAGCCGCGCTGGTCAGAGAGGGGACAGGGGGTCAGAGAGAGGACAGGGGAGTCAGGGCAGGCGGGGGAGGGTGTCCCGCGCCGAGTGGCTCAGGATCCGCAGGTTCTCCGTGAACCGGTCCAGGTCCTCGGGCGGCAGGGGGGCCAGGAAGTAGCGGCGGATGTTCTCGACGTGCACCCGCGCGGCGGCGACCGCCGTCTCCTCGCCCAGCGGCGTGAGCCGCACCAGCCGCCCGCGCCGGTCACCGGGATCCTCGGCCCGCTCCACGAGCCCGGCCGCCTCCATCCGGTCCACCAGCCGGGTCGCACCGCCGGTGGTCAGCACCTGCTCCTGGGCGACGGCCCGCATCGACAGCCCCGGCTCGTCCGCCCGGCCCAGGATGAGCAGCACCTCGAACATGAGATGGCTGATCCCGCACTCCACCTCCAGGGCCCGCCCCAGGATGTACTCCAGCCGGTTCGCCGCGCCCTGCAACCGCCCGAAGGCGAGGACCAGTTCGTTGTTGGCGGCCTGCTTCGCCGTCGCGATCTCCACCCGCTCGTCCACGGCCGCGCCGCCCTTTCCTCGTCCCCGCCGATGCTCCCCCGATCATGATGCCGTGCCGGTCACGGCCCGGCTCACAGCTCGAACAGGGCCGCCGCGTTGTCGTGGCACACCGCCCGCAGCCACTCCTGCCCGAGGTCGAGGCGCTCCAGGGCCTCCAGCTGGTGCAGATACGGATAGGGGATGTTGGGGAAGTCGGTGCCGAGCAGCACGCGGTCGCCGAGGTCCGCCAGCCGGGGCAGGGCCTCACGGGGGAACGGCAGGAAGCCCTCGGTGAAGTCGGTGAACGCCATCGTGGTGTCCAGCCGCACCCCCCGGTACCGCTCGGCGAGGCCGAAGAACTCCTCGTACTCCGGCATCCCCATGTGCGCGACGATCAGCCGCAGCGCGGGATGCCGGGCCAGCACCCGCGCGATCGGCTCGGGGCCGGTGTGCTTGCCGGGCGCCGGACCGGAACCGCAGTGGATCACCACGGGCGTCCCGGTCTCGGCCAGCACCCCCCAGGCCGCGTCCAGCAGCTCGTCGGCCGGGTCGTACGCCCCCACCTGCACATGTGCCTTGAAGACCCGCGCGCCCGCCTCGACGGCCTCGCGGACGTAGGTCTCGACGTCCGGCTCGGGGAAGAGGGTGGCGGTGTGCAGACAGCCGGGGGTGCGGCGGGCGAAGTCGACCGCCCACTCGTTCAGCCAGCGGGCCATGCCCGGCTTGTGCGGATAGAGCATCGAGGTGAAGGCGCGCACCCCGAACTCCCGCAGCAGCGCGGCCCGTTCCGCCTCCTCCTGCCGGTAGGTGATCGGCCACTCCAGGCCGCCGGTGAGCGGTCCGAGGGCATCGAAGTACTCCCAGACCTTGCGCAGCACCCGCTCGGGCATGAAGTGCGTGTGCACGTCGACCAGCCCCGGCAGCCCGAGCCGTCCCCAGAACCGGCGCACCTCGCCGGCCTCTCCGTCCGCGGACAAAGCGGCGCCCACCCCGTGATCACTCATGCGGCCCACGATCGCCGCTGACGAAGCCGCGCGTCCACCCCTCCATCAGCGACCCGGCCCATTCTGTGCTCGCCGTGGCAGGTTTTCCCCGAGGCCGACTAGAGTTCTGTTACGGGAACCAGTTCCCCGGTGCGGGCCGTGACAGCGGCGGTCCGCGGGAAGGCGTACATGCCCTCGCAAGACCGGTCGCGTGCCGCGGACCGGCTCGACGACGACCACCACCCCGCGTACACCATGGGCCGTGCCGCGGAGGTGATCGGCGCCACCCCCGGGTTCCTCAGGGCGCTCGGCGAGGCCGGACTCATCACGCCGATACGGTCGGAGGGCGGCCATCGCCGCTTCACGCGCCACCAGCTGCGCCTGGCCGCGCGGGCCCGCGACATGGTCGACCAGGGCACTCCGATCGAGGCCGCCTGCCGCATCATCGGCCTCGAGGACCAGCTGGACGACGCCCTGCGCGCCAACGAGGAACTGCGCCGCGAGGACTGAATATCTCACGGCGCCGCGGTAGGAATCCGCGCGGTCCCGGAAAAGCCTTTCCCGGTACGCCGATGATTTTCCGGACGCCTTCCCGCTTTCCCGTGCGGTTGATTTCGTCCGTGCTAGGCTCAATTCAGTTGCAGTTGTGGTTGCCATTCTTGCCATTCATGCCGGTTTTCCGGGGCAGGTGATCATCACAGCGATGACGGAGCTCACGAGGTGTGGGTTCCAGCACTGCCTAACAGGAGAAAACACATGGCCACCGGCACTGTGAAGTGGTTCAACGCGGAAAAGGGCTTCGGCTTCATCGAGCAGGAGGGTGGCGGCCCGGACGTGTTCGCCCACTACTCGAACATCGCCACCCAGGGCTTCCGTGAGCTTCAGGAAGGCCAGAAGGTGACCTTCGACGTCACGCAGGGCCAGAAGGGCCCGCAGGCGGAGAACATCGTCCCCGCCTGACACACGGCGAATGCAAGGGGCCCGCACCCTGAGTGCGGGCCCTTTCCCGTTTCTCCGACCTTTGTGAGGCACCTGTCATGCGCTGTGTGATCGCCCGTTACCCCTTCGACCTGACCAAGGCCGGGGTGGAGAAGTCGATGGAGAAAGTCCGGCCCGTACCCGCGACGGGCGCCAGCGTCGCCATCGGGGACCGGGTCTACTGCGTCAAGCAGGTGGGACAGGTGGTCACCGGACAGGACCCGCGTGACTTCACCGCCGCGGAGATGGTCCGTGCCCTGGTCCGGCTCGGCTTCACCTGCCGGACCGCGCCGCCCCGCCCCGCGGCCGCCACCGACCTCTCGTACGGCTCCGTGGACCGCCTGCTCGGCTGATGAGGCAACGTGCCGCCGTCGTCATGCGTCCATATAGGTGAAACCTGTGTGCCACTCAGCTAACATGTTCGAGCTCGCGACGAACACTGCTATGCGGCGCGATAGGTAAAATTTCAGCCTATATATATAAATCGGTCAAACAGTTGATAAACGTACCGTTGCCGGTGTTTTCGCGAATAAAGATCTTGTGGGTCGTGGCAGGCGCCGCGACCCTCGCACTCTTCGTGACGCTGGAGATCGCCGCCCGCCACTACGGCCTGCGAGGACCGATCACCTACCAGCTGCGCGAGCTGGTCCTGCCCCCCAAGTCGGGCGGTCTGCTCTACGCGGGCATGGCGCTGATGCTGGTGGTGCTCCCCTGGCGGCAACGGTTCCTCGCGCTCGGCACCGCGCTCGGCCTGGACGTCCTCTTCGCGCTGGCCCGCTGGGTGTTCGACGTCAAGGCGACCGGCAACCTCTACGGCAACGGCGCGCTCTGGGTGATCCTCGGCTGCGGAGTCCTCGCGATCACCCGCCGCACCGGCCGGGAGCGGACCCTGCTGCTCAAGGGCGTCGGGCTGGCCCTGCTGCTGGTGGTCGGCCGCAAGGCCGGAGACACCTGGCTGCTCCTGACCTCGGCGAGCCGCCACTGGGTGCTCGACCAGTACGTCGCGACCGCCGACCACGCCCTGGGCAACCCGTCGTGGCTGGTGGGCCGGTTCGTCACCGCCACCGGCGCGGTCGGCTTCAACTTCCTCGACTTCGTCTACGGCCAGCTCGCCCTGGCCGCCGTCGCCGTAGCGCTCTACCAACTGCGCAACGTGGCGACCGAGCGCGCCTTCCCGCGCCACCACCTGGTCCGCACCTTCCTGGTGATCGGCCTCCTGGGACCGGCCGTCTACATGGTCTACCCGGTGGTCGGGCCGATCTTCGCCTACGGCAACGGCACCGAGCACTGGGCGTCGATCAGCCTCTGGGCGGAAGCGCACTCCACCACCCAGTGGGCGGTGGCCGACCTGTGGCCGCGGACCATGCCGCCGATCACCGCGCCGCACAGCATGCCCTTCGACGAGATCACCCCCCGCAACTGCATGCCCAGCCTGCACACGGCCTGGGCGGTCGCGATCTTCATCCACTCCCGCAAGGGCCCGAGGGCGCTGCGCTACGCGGGCGCGTTCTGGCTGGTCGCCACCCTCACCGCGACGCTCGGCTTCGGCTACCACTACGGCGTCGACCTCATCGCCGGCGTGGTCTTCGTCCTCACCATCGAGGCGGCCCTGCGCACCTACGACCGCGGCTGGCACCGATCCGGAGTCCAGCTGGTCGCCTACGGCTCCACCGTCTTCGTGGCGCTCCTGGTGGCCTACCGCTGGCTGCCGCTGGAGATGGCGCGGCAGCCCTGGCTGTACGGCCCTCTGCTCCTGCTGGCGATGTCCTCGGTGATCTACGGCTACGTACGGACCACCACGCGCTGGGAGCGGGTGACCCTGCCGGCCGCGCGGACGCAAGAGCCGCCCGAGCCCCTGGTGCGGCAGGTCGCTCAGCCGCGGACCTCGGGGTCGTACGGGTCCCGTCCCCACTCGGAGGAGCCGAGGGGGAAGGTGTAGGCGGGCCGCCCGACGTTCCCGCTGGTCCGGAAGGGTTTGCCGTCGTCGTCGACGCGCACGGTGCCGTGCCGGTCGCCGCTCGACCAGTCCAGCTCCAGGTACCAGCTGACGTTGTGGGCCCGGGCGTCCGCGAAGACGTGGAAGACCTCGGGGTCGGACTCGCTCACCTTGTACGGGAAGTCGCGCTGCCCGCCCTTGGTGCCGACCGAGGGGCGCCCGGCGTCGAGGTCCACCGTGAACGCCGTCGTCTGCACGGCGCCACCGCAGCCGACACCCATCGAGTAGTCGTTCCAGGCGAGCGGCGCGCTCTTGTCCACCACCCGCACATGCAGCGCGTCCAGGACGACGGTGGCCCTCCCGGTGCCCTGCACGGTCAGTGAGAGCATCTGCTGCCCGGCGGCGACCCCGCCGAGCGCGTTGACCCAGCCGCGCGCGTCCGTCTCGGCGGGCGGCGGGGGCACCTGCTCGGGCTGCCGGTCGACCAGGTAGTGCTGGCTGCACGGCTCCTCCCACTTGTACGGGTCGACGGTGACGGCGGGCGCGGTGGCCCCGTCCGCGACACCACCACCCCGGCCCGCACCGGCCGCACCGCTCCGGGAGACGGAGGGTGCGGCACTGCCACCGGCCGAGACGGACGGCGACGCCGAACCGCCGGTCGGGCTCGCCGACCCGGAGGGGGTGCCGGCGACGGATCCGGCGGCGCCGCCGGACCGGGTGGCGGCCCCCACGGACCGCTTCCCGCCCCGGTCGTCCGCGTCGTCGCCGGGCACGAGCCTCACCGCGAGCGCGGCCGACACGAGCACGGCGGCCACGGCGCCCCCGGCGAGCACGGCGGTACGACGACGGGCGCGGCGCGCGTCGGTCGAGGGCCGCGGCTCCTCCGCGGCGGGTTCGTCCCCGGTGGGTTCCTCCCACGTCGGCCCCTCCGGTGAGGAAGCCTCCGCGGACCCGTCTTCGGACCCGTCTCCGGGCGCGTCCGCGGGGGCCGCCACCGGGGCACCGCCCGCCTTCTGCCCCCGCCGGGCATCCGCGAAGACCCACCGCCGGTGCAGCTCCACCAGTTCCTCGGGCGTGGCCTTGCAGACCCGCGCGAACCGCTCCACGGGCGCGTAGTCCGTCGGTACGGCGTCCCCGTTGACGTACCGGTGAAGCGTGGACGCACTCATGTGCAGCCGCTTCCCGAGCACCCCGTAACTGAGCCCGGACCGCTCCTTCAACCGGCCCAACAGCTCCGAGAACTCCTCGCCCGCCACCGTTTCTCCCTCTCCCCACGTCCCGGAAACCCATTCCAGGGGAAGGTCGTTCCCCCAGGTCAGAGCCCCTTTGAGCATTCCAGCGTCCCGGATGCGCCGGCAATCGTGGCGGCCGGGACGGATCACCGCGCAAGCTCTGATCATCCAAGCACGCCGCCACCGGCACCCGGTCGAGCGGCCCACGCCAACACCCGTACCGCACAGGGGGATTCACATGTCCACTCGCACTCGCCGCACCCGTCGCCTGCTCGCCGCCGCAGCACTCACGGCCGCCGCGCTGACGCTGACCGCGTGCGGCAGCGACGGGAGCGGCGTCCAGGACGAGGGCGCCTCGGCGGGATCGTCGGCCACGCCTTCCGCGTCGCCCTCGGGCAAGGCGAGCGGGGGGACGTCCGGGGGGTCGGGACAGGCCGACCAGGCGAGCGGCTCGAAGGCGTCGGGCGGGGCGAACGGTGCGACCCCTCCGAGCGGCAGCGGGGGCTCGAAGGGCTCCACGGGCTCGTCCGGCTCGTCCGGCTCCTCCGGCTCCAAGGACGGCCGTGTCAGTGCCATCTGCTCCAGCGTCTCCAGCCGGATGGTCGCCACCGAGGTGTCCCGGCCCCTGAACCACCTTCTCCTCACCGTCACCAACACCGGCGCGGAGAACTGCAAGCTCATGGGCTACCCGGCCGTCCAGTTCGAAGGGGCCCAGTCCGTCCCGCCGACCTTCGGGGACTCCAAGCCGCAGGCCGTGATCACGCTTGCCCCGGGCGAGTCGGGCTACGCGAGCGTCCTCCTGTCCGCCGCGGACGGCAGCGGCTCCAACGGCTACACGGCCAAGTCCCTCGCGGTCGGCCTCGACAGCGACCCGAACGGCGCCGCCCACCCGTCGCTGCCCTCGAAGGGCGTCTACCTGGACGACTCGATCCGGGTCTCGTACTGGCAGTCGACCATGGCCGACGCCCTCACCTGGTGACACACCTCGGTACGCGGAGGGGGCCCGGGTCGCACGACCCGGGCCCCCTCCGTCACCGCGTGCGCCCCGTGCCGCCCGCCGTCGCGCGAAGGTGCTCGATCCCGGTGTCGAGCGCTGCCCTGAGGTGGGTCGAGTCGCCGGTGGACATCATGATGGCCACGCCGCCCTGGATCCCCGCCAGCAGTGCGGCGGCGGTCCGGTCCACGTCGAGCGCGGGGGACACCAGACCGTTCGCCTGGAGGGCGCGCATGCCGAGGGCGAGCTGCTCCTGCCACTGGCGCATCAGCTCCGTCACGATCGCCCGCGCCCCGGGCCGGGACCGCCCGACCTGGAGGAACAGCGCCCCCAGGGGACCGTGGTCGCCCTGTCGCTCGTACCGTTCCACCACCACGTCCCGCCACCGCTGCCAGGACTCCCACGAGTCCAGCCGGCCCAGGTACGGCTGCTGGTCCGCCAGGACCCGGTCCGCCTCGAACCGGGCCACCGCCAGCAGCAGTTCGTCCTTGCCGTCCGGGAAGTAGTGGAACAGCTGGCTCTTGCTCGTGCCGGTGCGTGCGCGGATGTCGTCGAGCGTCGCGAAACCGACCCCCTGTTCGCGCAGCACCTCGGCCGCCCCCTCGACGATGCGGGCCCGGGTGGCACGGCCCTTCGCGGTCGGTGCGTCCGTCATGCGGCCTCCCAGTTTCTGGACTTGCCGGTCCATTTTCCACGACGCACCCTGGTTCGCACACCACGGAGCAGCGGTACGAGGCGAGGGAGAGCACGTCATGGGTGAACGACTGCGGAACAAGACGGCGTTGGTCACGGGGTCCACCAGCAACATCGGCCAGGCGATCGCCGAGGCGTTCGCCGCCGAGGGCGCCCACGTCATCGTGTCCGGCCGCAACCACGCACGAGGTACGGAGGTCGTCGAGGGCATCCGGGCCCGTGGCGGACGGGCCGACTTCCTGCCGGCGGACCTGGACGGCGGCGCACAGGCCTCCCGGGACCTGGCCGAACGGGCCCGCGCGGCCCTGGGCGGCCGGATCGACGTCCTGGTGAACAACGCCGGCGTCTATCCGGCCCCCGGCACCACCGACACCGACGAGGCGACGTTCGACCGGGTCTACGGCGTGAACGTCAAGGCCCCGTTCTTCCTCACCGCCGCCGTGGTCCCCGCCATGGCCGACGCCGGCGGCGGAGTGGTCGTCAACCTCGGCTCCTGGATCGCCCGCCTGGGCGTGCCGCTCGGCGCCCTCTACAGCTCCACCAAGGGAGCCATGGAGACCCTCACCCGGGCCTGGGCCGCGGAGTTCGGGCCGCTGGGCGTGCGGGTGAACGCCGTCTCACCGGGGGTGATCCTGCCCCCGGCCGCGGAAGGCGAGGAGCCCCACCCGGGCGAGGTCATGATGAAGGGCACCCCGGCGGGCACCGTCGGCACCCCGGACGCCGTCGCCCACGCCGTGGTCTGGCTGGCCAGTGACGAGGCGGCCTTCGTGCACGGGACCGTGGTGGACGTCGACGGGGGCAGGACCGGAGTGGCGGTCGTCGCGGCGTGACGCGGGGCCCGGCCGCCGGGGCCGGGCCGCCGGAGCGGGGCCGGTCGGGCTCAGCGCACCGGGAAGCCGAAGGAGTATCCCTGGTCCTTGAGCCAGGGGAGGATCCGGCGCAGGGCCTCGACGGTCTGGGCGCGGTCGCCGCCGGCGTCGTGGAAGAGCAGCGTCGGCCCGTTGGGCAGCTCCTGCTGGACCGTGGCGACGATGGCGTCGGCGCCCGGCAGTTCGAAGTCCTTGGTGTCCACGTTCCAGCCCAGCGGGCGCATGCCGCGGGAGGCGGCGAGCTGGCGGCTGTAGGGGGTGAAGGCGCCGCCGGGGGCTCGGTAGTACATCGGCCGGACGCCCCCGGACGCCTTGGTGATCATGCGTTCGGCGTCGAGGATCTGCTGCGACTGGTAGGCCTGGGGCTTCTTGTCCATGGTGGTGTCGTGCGACACCGAGTGGTCGCACAGCCGGTGCCCGGCCGCCACGACCTGCTTCACGAGGTCGGGGTGGGCCTCCGCCTGCGTCCCCACCATGCAGAACGTGGCCTTCACCCCGTACTCCCGCAGCACGTCCAGCACTTGGGGGGTCCAGACGGGGTCCGGGCCGTCGTCGATGGTGATGTTGACGCCGCGCGCCCCCGCGTCCGAGGCGTGCGCGATGGTCTTCGCCACCGACTTGACGGCGGGCGTGGCCGACGCGGTCGCCTTCGGCGGGGTGCCCGCGGCACCGGCCTGAGCGGTCCACACCGAGGCACCGGTGGCGAGCACCGTCACACCGAGCGCCGCCCCCAGCACCTTGCCGTACCAGCCCCGCCCGCCGCCGTGCCGTGCCATGTCCGCCCCGCTCTCCCGCAGTTCCGCGCCGATCCCGACCAACTGACAGGACGAGGAACGCGGCCCCCGGGATCCCTCCGTTACCGATCACGGACAATTCCAGGGGCGTTCGCGGACAACCGGAGGGCCAAGGCCCGGGCTCAGCTGGGAAACATCCCGGCGGTCGCGTTGACCCAGGTGCCCGTGACGGTGGCGCCGGCGTCGGAGGCGAGGAAGGTCGCCAGCGCGGCGATGTCCGCGATCCGCGGCGAACGCCTCGTCATCCGCAGGCTGTCCAGGTGGGCGCGGATGCCCTGCACGGCGGCCTCGTCCATGCCCGGGGCACCGGCGGCGGCCAGCTTCTCGGGGGTGAGGCTGTCGCTGACCCCGGCGGTCCAGATCCCGCACACCCGCACCCCGGCCGGCCCGGTCTCCTGGGCCAGCTGCCGGATCAGCGCGTCGATCGCGCCGTCGGCCGCCGCGGTGCCGCCCATCATCGGACTGCCGTTGCCGGAGCCGCTGTTCAGGGAGAGGATCACGCCCGACCCCTGCGCGGTCATCCGGCGCGCGGCGGCCCGGGCGGTGACGAACTGGCAGGCGATGCCCTGGACGACCGGCCGCGTGTAGTCCTCGACCGACATCTCGGTCAGCGGTACGCCCTGGAAGTCCCCGCGCGGCACGAGGTTGAGGGAGATGTCGATCCGCCCCGCCCGCTCCACGACCGAGGTGGCGTGGGCCTCGACGGCGTCCTCGTCACGGGCGTCGAGCACGTCGTACTCGGCACCGGTCTCGGCGGCGACCTTCCGCAGCGTCTCCTCCGTACGGCCGACGAGGAAGACCCGCGCCCCTGCCGCCGCATACGCCCGCGCGACTCCGGCACCGAGGGAACCCGCTCCGCCGTAGATGACCGCGACCTTGTTCTCCAGCATGGCTGTCCGCTCCTCGAGTGGGGGCGCCGTGTGCGCCCGACACCCCTATGACGGGCCGGCCGACCGGACTCATCGCTGCCGGCCCGACTTTCTCAGAGCGTCATCGGCAACCCGAACGCGGCGAACAGATGCGGCTCGAAGGTGGTGATCTCGGCGATCTGCCCGCCCTCCACCCGCAGTACGTCGATGACCTGGGCCCGGAACACACTGGTCCCGGGCCGCCGCAGATAACCGGCGACCGCCAACTGCCCGTTGGCGTGCACGGGCAGATGCCGCCAGTGCCCGGCGAACATCGGCGACGCCGGATCGAGGTTCGGCCGTACGAACGAGAAGAGCGCGTCCCGCGAGGTGAACCAGAACGGGTTCGGCGGCATCGTGAGCACCGCGTCCTCGCGTACGAGCTCGATCATGCCGTCGATGTCGGCCCGGGCGGCCGCGTCCATGTACCGCCGCAGCAGGGCCAGGTCCTCGGCGCTGGGCGGCGCGGCCGACCAGTCCTCGCGCCGCCCCGGCAACGCCTGGCGCAGCGCCGAACGGCCGCGCTGGACAGCGCTGTTCGCCGAGGCCAGGCTGGATCCCAGCAGGTCGGCGGTCTCCTCGGCGGACCACCCGGCGACATCGCGCAGGATCACCGCCGCCCGCTGCCGGGGCGGCAGCTGCTGGATGGCGGTCAGGAAGACCAGCTCCAGCGTCTCGCCCGCCACGGCGCGCTCGTCGGGCTCGTTCCGGGGCGCGGGGGTCTCGGGCAACTGGTCGTCGGGGAACGGCTGGAGCCACGGCAGCCGCGGCGGTGGCGTCCCGTCCCCGGAGTCCATGCCGGGCACCGGTTCATAGGGAGTGGGGCGCCGGTTGTGCTTGCGCAGGAAGTCGAGGCACAGGTTGGTGGCGATCCGGTACAGCCAGGCCCGTACGTTGTCGACGCCGTCCAGCGTCTCCCGGGCCCGCCAGGCCCGCAGAAACGTCTCCTGGGTCAGGTCCTCGGCCTCGTCGTACGACCCGAGCAGCCGGTAGCAGTGCACCCGCAGCTCCCGCTGATGCCCCTCGACGAGCCCACCGAAGGCGTCTTCATCGGGAGGCGCGGCAGGGGATTCCGGCACCGGGGTTTTCGAGGCGGGGGATTTCGTCACCGTGGATTTCGTCACAGGTGCGGGCGTGACGATTTCCGAGTCCGTCTGGCGTGCCTCACGGGCGAGCCGCCGTAACCGCGCGAACCGTGTCGAGAGGGCCTCGACGTCGGCGTGGAACGCGATCCCGGGTTCCAGCCGCAGCCGCCCCAACCGGTCCCCGAGCTCGGAGACCAGGTCGGTGACGGGCGCGCCGTCCGGCCGCCGCCGCTCCCGGTAGGCCCGCTGACGGCAGGCCTGCGAACAGTAGGACGCGACCCGCCCCGGGCCGCCACCGCTCTCGATCGGGCCCCCGCAGGCCCGGCACCTACCGGTCATACCGTCCGCCCCCGCACCTCACGGTCAGCTCGAATCGGGACCGGAACCGCTGGACGCGGCGTTCGCGGCCCGGCGGAACTCGGCGTTGATGCGCTGAGCCTCCTCGAGCTGGTCCTCGAGGATGACGATCCGGCACGCGGCCTCGATCGGGGTCCCCCGGTCCACGAGCTCGCGGGCCCGGGCGGCGATCCGCAGCTGGTACCGGGAGTACCGGCGGTGTCCGCCCTCCGAGCGCAGCGGAGTGATCAGCCGGGCCTCGCCGAGGGCCCGGAGGAAGGCGGGGGTGGCACCGAGCATCTCGGCGGCCCGGCCCATGGTGTACGCGGGGTAGTCGTCGTCGTCCAGACGATCGCTGAGTGGGTTATCTGCTGCCATGTCACCTCGTAGTGCAACGCGTCGAGGGGCCCCGATGCCGTACGGCACCAGGGCCCCGAAGGGAATTCAACACCATCTGTCGGCTCTCGTGCGGTGCCGACCTCTTCCGCTACCCGGCCCGAGAAGGGGAGGGGTGCGGGGATCGCGGCTGCGTGACCGGGGATCACCCTCCAATCCGGGGTCTGACCAACGACTTCTGGTGAACGGGTACTGCCGTACTGCTACCCGCCAGTTCATGTCTGCCGGGTCTCACTAGACCGTGTCAACGAGAAAAAGCGTAGCCACGTCAGAGTCCAATGTCTACTCCGACAAGAACAGATTTTGGTGTCCGGTGGCCACAGGCAACCTGGTGCACTCGCGACGGTGAGACGGGGGTACGACGACGAGGGCCCCGCCGACGCATGTCGGCGGGGCCCTCGGCAGTTTCTGGTGGCGGCTTCCCGCCGGTGCCTCACACCTCGGTGGAAGCGGTGCCTCCCAGCAGCGCAGAGGCGTTCTCGAACGCGCTGGGCGCGGGCACGTCGACCGCGGGAGCGGCCTCGGGGGACTCGTGGCAGGTGAAGCCGAGGCGGGCCATCGCCCGGACGACCTCGCCGCTGGTGAAGTCGCGGCGGTCCTGCCGGGTGAGGATCTGACCCACCTGCTTGACCGGGTAGCGGCGGCGGCCGATGGTCACGGACTCACCCGTGACGGCCTCGGGCGTGACGCCCTTCATCGAGGCCAGCACCCCGCCCTTGGTCAGGTCGAACGGGTACCGGGCGATGACGCAGCGCATGATGCCTCACAGGGGGAAGGGGACGGGGCCGACCGGGCGGGGAGAGGAGCGGCGGAGAGCGGCGGGCGAGAGGGCTCGGCGGACCGGGAGGGACGGCTCCACTCCACGGTCCGGGTCCGAGCCCAGCGGCCCTACGCGGCCGACCCGAACTCGGCGCGCCGCTGTCGCTGCGGCCGCTGTCCCCGGCCGCGCGTGCCTTCACCGGCGGACCGGCTCTGGCCGCCCTGGCCCTGACGCCCCTGACCGCCCTGGCCCTGACGCCCCTGGCCCGACTGGCCCTGACGTCCCTGCCCCTGGCCCGACGAGCCTCCCTGGCCCTGACCACCCCGGCGGCCGCGACGGCTCCGGGACGGGGACGAGGAGGACGCGCCGCGGGGGCGCTCCGCCTCCGGCACGGTGATGACGACCGGGACACCGGAAGGGGTCCGGGCGCCCGTGATCCGGCTCAGCTCCTCCTCGCCGGACCGCACCTCGGCGATCCGGGGGGAGATGCCCGCCGTGGCCATCAGCCGGCCCACCTCGCGACGCTGGCCGGGGGTCACCAGGGTGACGACGGTGCCGGACTCGCCGGCGCGGGCCGTACGGCCGCCGCGGTGCAGGTAGTCCTTGTGGTCGGTGGGCGGATCCACGTTGACGACGAGGTCGAGGTTGTCGACGTGGATGCCGCGCGCCGCGACGTTGGTCGCCACCAGCGCCGTCACATGCCCGCTCTTGAACTGGGCCAGCGTCCGGGTGCGCTGCGGCTGGGACTTGCCGCCGTGCAGGGCCGCGGCGCGGACGCCGCTGCTCAGCAGGTGCTTGGTCAGCCGGTCCACGGCGTGCTTGGTGTCGAGGAACATGATCACCCGGCCGTCGCGCGCCGCGATCTCGGTGGTCGCGCGGTGCTTGTCCGTCTCGTGCACATGGAGGACGTGGTGCTCCATGGTGGTGACCGCGCCGGCGGACGGGTCGACCGAGTGGACGACGGGGTCGTGCAGGTAGTTGCGCACCAGCCGGTCGACGTTGCGGTCCAGGGTGGCGGAGAAGAGCATCCGCTGTCCGCCCGGGCGCACCTGGTCGAGCAGGGCGGTGACCTGCGGCATGAAGCCCATGTCGGCCATCTGGTCGGCCTCGTCGAGGACCGTGATGTCGACCTCGCCCAGTCGGCAGTCGCCGCGCTCGATGAGGTCCTTGAGCCGCCCGGGCGTCGCGACGACCATCTCGGCGCCGGCCCGCAGCGCGCCGGCCTGCCTGCCGATGGACATGCCGCCGACGACGGTGGCCAGTCGCAGGCTCAGCGAGCGGGCGTACGGCGTGAGCGCGTCGGTGACCTGCTGGGCGAGCTCGCGGGTGGGCACCAGGACGAGGACGAACGGCTGCCGCGGCTCGGCACGCCGGCCCGCCGTACGGGCCAGCGCGGCCAGGCCGAAGGCGAGGGTCTTGCCCGAGCCGGTGCGGCCCCGGCCGAGCACGTCACGACCGGCCAGGGAGTTCGGCAGGGTCGCCGCCTGGATCGGGAACGGCTCGGTCACGCCTTCGCGGACGAGCGTGGCCAACAGGGCCTTGGGCATGTCGAGTTCGGCGAACGTCTCGACGGCCGGCAGCCCGGGCGTGATCGTCTTCGGCGGCGCGAACTCGCCCTGCACGGCCGGTCGCTTCGCGGGCGCCTTGGAACGGCGCGGAGCACCGCCACGGCTTGCCCCGCCGCGGTTACCGGCAGAGGTACCGCCACCGCGGCGGTCGTTTGTACGGGGCGTGCGGTTGCGATTCATGCAGAAATCTCCTTGATACGGCACGTAGCAAGGAATTCCCGCAGCAGATGAACAGCGCAGAGAATCGCGAGAACGAGCCAATTCGATAGGGGGTCGCGTCCGGAAACGCGGCGAGCTGGGGCCCGCACCCCAAGGTGCGGGCCCCAGCTGCGAAGTATGCGCGTAGCCGCTGGTGTCAGGCGGGAACGATGTTCTCGGCCGTCGGGCCCTTCTGGCCCTGCGCGATGTCGAAGGACACCTTCTGGCCTTCCAGCAGCTCACGGAAGCCCTGGGTGGCGATGTTCGAGTAGTGGGCGAAGACGTCGGGGCCGCCGCCGTCCTGCTCGATGAAGCCGAAGCCCTTTTCCGAGTTGAACCACTTCACGGTACCGGTAGCCATGTCATTTCTCCTTCGGAGACGGTTTCAGGAATTCACCGTGTGTGAATTCCGTGTCGCCGTGCTGATTAACCCGTCGGAAATGAACCTTCTGGCAACCACACCTGCAACTGACGTCGACAGTAGCACGGTGCGATCGTCCGCGTACGGCCGATAATTCCACTTCGCCCGACCGTCGGGGAATACTCGCCGTGCCCCGCGCCTATTTCTCATTCCGCAAACACAGATATTGCCCTGCGGGGGCGCCCCCTTCCCGCCCCGCGCACCCTCCCGCAACCCTGTGACCTCCACAGACGGCACCCGAGCCGCCCTCACCCCCGCCGACGGCCGACCTGGTCACGAACGCGCCGGGGAACCGCCATCGCGACGAAGGTCACATCCGGCTCAGGCCGTCCAGCTCGGCGGCGAAGAGCTGCGCGGGGTCGATTCCCATGCCGGAGAAATGGCCGGCCAGTTCCAGGGACAGAACGCCGTGCAGCCGGGTCCAGAAGGCCAGGGCCCGGTGGAGTGCGGCGGGTGGGGCGGGGTGGTCGCCCGCCCAGTCCCGGTGCTCCTCGAGGTGCTCCTCGAAGGGTGTCGCCGGGCCGTCCGAGGGCAGCGCGGCGCAGGCGTCCAGCAGCGTCGCCATGATCTCGGACGAGATCGCGGTGGTGTCGTCGGGCGCTCGGTAGCCGGGGACGGGGGTGCCGTAGAGGAGGAAGTACCGCTGGGGGTCCCGCAGGGCCCAGTCCCGCAGGGCGTGCGCCAGCGCGGTCGGATCGGCGCCGGACCGCGAGGCCGCGTGGAAGGTGTCGGCGAGGCTCCGGTACGCGTCCCTGACCAGCTCGGTGATCAGTTCGTCCCGGCCGCCGAAGTACCGGTACAGCGCGGGCCCGCTCATGCCCATCTGCTTGGCGATCGCGTTCAGGGAGAGCGCGGACGCGCCCGCCGTGGCGATCTGCTCCCACGCGCGTTCCTTGATCTCCGTACGCACCTGGGCGCGGTAGCGCTCGCGCGGGGTCTTCGCTTCCGGTTCCACCATGGTTAGAGGCTATCACTGAAGTTATTGACACTTCCGAAGTTGTGCAGTTATAACTTCTAACGAACGCGAAGCCGAGTAACTCACCGACTCTGTGGAGGTCGCCATGAACACCGAAGGACTCGTCGAGGTCGTCCTGCCGGGCAAGGTCGAGCCCGAGGGGCTGCGGATCCGGCACGGCGCCGTCCCCGCCGCGGGCCCGGGCCAGGTCGTGATCCGGATGGAGGCGACCGGTGTCTCCTTCGCCGAGCAGCAGATGCGCCGCGGCCGCTACTACGACCAGCCGCCGTTCCCGTTCGTCCCCGGCTACGACCTCGTGGGTACGGTGCTGGCGACCGGCGAGGGCGTCGCGCCGGGCCTGACCGGCACCCGGGTCGCCGCGCTGGTCAAGGTCGGCGGCTGGGCCAGCCATGTCGTCGTCGACGCGGCGGACCTGGTGCCGGTGCCCGACGGGGTGGGCGCGGCCGAGGCGGAGACCCTCGTCGTCAACGGCATCACCGCCTGGCAGATGCTGCACCGCAAGGCCCGGGTCCGCGCGGGCCACACCGTCGTGGTGCACGGCGCGAACGGCGGCGTCGGATCGCTCCTGGTCCAGCTCGCCAGGGCCGCGGGCGCGCGGGTCATCGGCACGGCCTCCGCCCGCCACCACGACAGGCTCCGGGAACAGGGCGTCACCCCCGTCGACTACCGCACCGAGGACGTCGCCGCCCGGATCCGTGAACTCGCCCCCCGCGGGGTGGACGCCGTCTTCGACCACGTCGGCGGCCGCGGCATCGTCGACTCCTGGCGCCTCCTCGCCCCCGGCGGCACGCTCGTCTCGTACGGCAGCGCCTCGACCCGGGACGACGAGGGTTCCAAGCAGTGGCCCGTCCTCAAACTGCTCGGCCGGGTGTGGCTGTGGAACGCCCTGCCCAACCGCCGCCGCGCGTACTTCTTCAACGTCTGGGCCGGCCGGGCCCTGGCCAGGAACCGCTTCCGCGCCCGCCTCCGCACCGACCTCACCCAGGTCTTCGACGCCCTCCAGCGCGGCGAGGTCACGGCCCGGATCGCCGCGGAACTGCCGCTCGCGCGGGCCGCCGACGCCCTGCGGCTGGCCGAGTCGGGAACGGTCGCCGGAAAGGTCGTCCTGACCCCGTAGCGCGCACGCGCCTCACCGCATCCCACCGCACCGAACCGAGAGGAACGTCATGTCCAGCACCGCCCCGTCGAACTCACCCCGTCAGCGCCCCCGCCCCCGCGCGGGCAGGGCCGCGGTCACGGTCGCGCTCGCCGTCACCGCCGTACTCGCCGCCACCGTCCCCGCCGCCCAGGCGGCCCCTGACGGCGATACGTCCCGCTGCGGCGGCCGGGGTGTGGATGCCACCGCCGCGATCCGCTACGAGTCCGACGTCGTGATCAAGGCATCCCTGAGCACGATCTGGAAGCTCCAGACGGACGTCGAACGCTGGCCGTCCTGGCAGCCCCCGGTCACCACCGCCGAACGTCTCGACCCCGGCCGTCTGAAGAAGGGTTCGCGGTTCCGGTGGACGACCCCCGCACCCGCCACCCCCACAACTCCGGCCACCACCCTCGCCATCACCTCCACGGTCCAGGAACTCCGGCGCCACGACTGCGTCCTGTGGAGCGGACCCGCGATCGGCGAGGGCCTGCGCATCGACGAGGGCGTCCACCTGTGGACCTTCACCAAGGTCAAGGGCGGCGTACACGTCCACACCGAGGAAACCTGGACCGGCCCCCAGGTCGAAGCGGACGTCCCCACCGCGACCGCAGCCCTCGGCGCGGGCCTCGAAGCATGGCTCCACGACCTGAAATCCACAGCCGAAGCCCACTGAACCAGGCGACTTGGCCGGCGCCCACTGCGACCACGGTCCCGCACAGCTGACCCGCCCGGCACTGGACCTGGCCCCGATGTACCGCGGCAACGGCGCCGATAGGGTTCCCGCATGTATCCGGTCCAGCGTTCCGGCCCGCGTATCGGTCTCCGCGAACTCACCGTCGACGACGTCGACGCGGTGTCCGCCGTCTACGGTGACCCCCGGGCCACGGAACACATGTCGTTCGAGCCCCTGACCCGGGAGCAGACCGGCCAGTTCGTCGCCCGTTGCGTCGCGGCGGCGACGACGGAGCCCCGTACGGAGTACGCGTCGGCCGTGGTCGCCCCGCCCTCCGACCGGCTGATCGGCACCGCCAGGCTGGCGCTGGACTCCCATCAACAGCAAGCCGCCACCATGGGTTTCGCCCTCCACCCGGACTCCTGGGGTGCCGGCCACGGCACCGAGACCGTCCACCTCCTGCTCGCCCTGGCCTTCGAGGAGCTCTCCCTCCACCGGGTCTGGGGCGCCCGCTCCCCGCTCAACACCGCCTCGGCCCGCACGATGGCCGCCGCCGGAATGACAGAGGAGGGCACGATCCGCGGCCACATCCAGAAGGCGGGCCGGTGGCGGGACTCGGTGGTCCACGCCGTCCTGGCCGACGAGTGGAAACCGCGGCGGTCCTGACGGCATCACCCTGGCCGCACGGCGGGACGAACACCCCGTCAGGACGTAACCGGCCAGGGACGTTTGCGGCCATCGGATCTCTCTTCCGGCACCCCTGACCTGCGGCGAGAGTAGTTCCTGCCACCGGGCGCCACACCCGTGAACAACCCTCACAGCTGCACCTGCAGGGCAGCTGTCCGGGGCAGGGACGTGCGTTCGCCCACTCGACTTCCGTGCCGCAGGAGAGACCATGAAGCTGAGGAACGCCCTTCGCCGTACGTCCGCCACCCTCGCCGTCGGGGCGATGTCCCTGGGGCTGGTCACCGTCGCCGGCGGTGCCGCGCAGGCCGTCGCCTCGTGCACCGGGAACGTGTCGATCTACGGCACGCTGTCGGACGGCCGGCTGACGTACTCGCAGATCGAGCCGAACACCGGCGACCGCGTGAAGACCCTCATCGGCCCGGACCTCGGTTTCACTCCGAAGGCGATGGCGACGCTCAACTTCAACACCGTGCTGGTCACTTCGACGACCGGTGACCTCTACCGCGTCGACATCCAGACCAACAACACCGCCCTCGCCCTCGCCGGAGTCACCAAGATCTGGGACGGCGGCTGGACCTTCGACAAGCTGGTCTACGACGGTGCCGGCCACCTCTACGGCACGGTCGAGGGGCAGCTCCACCAGTACCTGGTCTCGCAGGACAAGCCGTCCGGGTCGGCCCACATCGGCCAGCACGTCGTGATCGACACGGGCTTCGTCCTCAAGACGCTGGCCGCCGCGGGCGACGACCGCATCATCGCCTCCACCTCGGACGGACGCCTGCTCAGCTACAAGATCAACGGCGTGAACGACTGGGACCGCGCGGTACTGAAGTCGAGCGGCTGGTCGGCGGTCGACTCGCTGTCCTCCCCCGGCGGTGGCCTCTACTACGGCCGTACCAACGGCGGCATGTACTGGTACCACGACTCCGACCCCACCGACGCGGACGGCTCCGACATCGCGTACCACCCGAGCGACCCGGTGGACGCCTCCGGCTGGACGCAGACCCTGCTGTCGGCGTACGCGGACAACTGCGCCTACGTGCCCCCGGCCCCGCCGCACTCGGTGCAGGGCGGCACGATCTACCGCGGCGAGGTCATGACCCGGGCCAAGGACTGGTACAACCGCAACATCCAGTACAGCCAGAGCGCCTACGCCACCGACATCGAGGGCGACGACACCTACCGCACCGACTGCTCCGGCTTCGTGTCCATGGCCTGGCACCTCACCTCCTCGCTGACGACCCAGACCCTCGACAACGCCTCGACGCAGATCTCCAAGGCCGACCTGAGGCCCGGCGACGCGCTGAACTCCAGCAGCGAGGGGCACGCGGTCCTCTTCGCCGGCTGGAAGGACCAGGACGCCGGCACCTTCTACTACTACTCCGAGGGCAGCCCCGACTCGGACATGAACTACCGCTCCGCGAACGCCTACAGCGGCACCATCGACAGCCACCCGGCCTCGGCGTACGTGGCCCTGCGCTACGACAAGATCGCCTGACGCCCCGCACGACACAAGGGCGGCGCCCCCTCGGAGGAGGGGGCGCCGCCCTTGTGCAATGCGGGCGGCCTACTGCCAGCCGGCATCGGCCGGGGCGGCCTGCCAGCCGGCGTCCGCGGTGACGACGAAGGAGGACTCGGCGGCGTCCGTCCCGTATGCCGAGGTGACGGCCGGGGTGGCGAGGGCCGCGGCGACCACGAGGGAGACGACCGCGACGACCTTGGCGATACGGGTGCGAGGCATGGCTGTCCGTTCCTTCCGGGACGAGGTGTGAGGTCCGGCCCGCCGTCGCGTCCCGCGGTGACGCGCCTGCCGGCCGGTGATCACCAGATTGGTCGTCGCCCGGGCCCATGAGAAGGGCTCCCCGGTGGACGGAAAGGGCCTTGGACCGATACGTCCACACGGGCCGCTTCAGTCCACCGGCAGCGCCTCGAACGCCAGAGGCATCAATGGCACCCCGGCCCCCGTCAGTCGCGCCCCCGCCAACTGCGGTACGTCGCACAGCAGTCGGCGGCAGACGCGGACGGCCCGTTCCTCGGCCTCGCCCAGCCCGTCGGCCAGCAGGTAGAGGCCCAGGGTGAGCCGGGAGGAGGAACGGGGATGCACGGCGACATGCTCGACGCGGTCACCGGGCACGACGGACGCGCGCACCAACTCACGGACATCCGGCGGCAGACGGTCGCCGGGAGGGAGTTCCAGATGCGCGTGGACGAGATACATGCGCTCCAGCGTCTCAACGGATGAGCCCGCCAAGTCCGCGTGGCGGGTGGCCGGTTGTGTCCCTGGCCCGTTCCGGCCCGCCCCTGTGACGAAACGTCTCCGCTCTGCGAAGATCGGCGCTGAAGAGGGGTCGTTGTGTGCAGAAACGGGGGGACGCACGTGCTGACCGCACTCGGGCTCGACGCTGTCGCGGAGACGGTGTACCGCGCCATGCTCAGACATCCGGCCGCCGGTGTCGCGGACCTCGGCAGCGCTGTCGGGCTGTCCGAGGAGGAGGTGCGCGACGCCCTCGACACCCTGAGCGAGCTGGCGCTGGCGCGGCCCGCCGCCGGGGACGCGGGGCGGCTGCGGGCGGTCTCGCCGGACATCGGCATGGAGATCCTGATGGCCCGGCAGCAGGCCCAGTTGGCTGCGCAGCAGCAGCGCCTGGAGGCCTCACGGGCGGCCGCGGCCCAGCTCATCTCGGAGTACGCCGAGCTGCGGCCGGCCGCCAGCCACCCCGGCGTGGAGCAACTGCTGGGGCTCGACCAGATCCGCGACCGGCTGGCCGTGCTCACCCGTGAGGTGCGCGAGGAGTTCCTGACGTTCGCGCCGGGCGGGCCGCAGACCGCGGAGAACATGGCCGCGTCCCGGCCCCTCAACGAGGATCTGCTCGGCCGCGGGGTGCGGATGCGCACGATCTACCTGGACAGCGTGCGCGCCAACCGGCCCACCGTCGAGCACGCCGACTGGCTGGCCCGGCTGGGCGGTCAGGTCCGCACGGTGCCGTCGCTTCCCACCCGCATGATCCTCATGGACCGCCAGACCGCCATGATCTCCGTCAGCAGCGACGACACCGCCGCCGGCGCGGTGCTCCTGACCGGACAGGGCACGCTCACCGCACTGTGCGCCCTCTTCGAGACCACCTGGGACTCCGCCCAGCCCCTCGGCCAACTCGTCCCCACCGACGCGCACGGCCTCACCGGCCAGCAGTCCACCGCCCTGCGCCTGCTCGCGGAGGGCCACACCGACGAGGCCATCGCCAAACGCCTCGGCGTCTCCCACCGCACGGCCCGCCGCATCGCCTCCGAACTCATGGACCGCCTCGGCGCCCGCAGCCGCTTCGAGGCCGGCGTACGCGCCGTCCAACAACACTGGCTCCCGGCGCACCCCTGACCCACGTCCGCATGGAACACTGGATCGGGTTCGCCATCGCGGCGGGCGGGCTCAGCCCCAGACGACCAGCGCACTGCGCTTCCAGGGCGAGGAAGAGCGGGTGACGAGAATCGAACTCGCGCTGACCGGCGCCGACCACTGGACGCTGGCGGACGGCAGCAAGCATCCGACCGGCTTCCGGGCCGAGGAGCTCGTTGCCCCGTACGAGGCGTTCACGGCCGCCGGCCACGAGATCGTCGTGGCCACGCCGGGTGGCGTCGTGCCGCCCCTGGACCAGGGCAGCCTGGCGCCGCAGTTCGACGGCGGTGAGAAGGGCGCGAAGAAGATCGCGGACACCATCGCCTCGATCAGCAGAAGCGACTGCTGAGCGATCACCTCGCCGCGCTCGGCGTCCCGCTGGTCGACCGTGACAACGCGGACACAGTCGAGGCACTGCCGGCCTGGGGCTGGCGCCACCTGTCGACCGAGGCCCGCGGGGCGTCACATCTCGCTCCCAGCCGACTGCTTGTGCTCCGCTGACCGACACCTGTGAGGCCCCATGCGTTGTGCGATCGCCCGTTACCCGAATCGCGCCCCGGGTACGGGAGATCCGCGCCCGGCACGGACTGCCGTACGTCATCGGGCCTCTCCGTCGGCAGTACGCGTCGGTGTGGGGGAGTGTGCCGCGCCACGCACTGCCGTAGGCCTTCCCCGCCAGGCGTCCTGGGCGCTGGCATAGGCGGGGAAGCGGCCGAGTACGCCGCCGCCGAGCAGGACGAGGTCGATGCCCCGGCTGCTGTGGACGACGCGGACCCAGCCCCGCCGGGCCCGGCAGTCGTCCCACGCCTCGCACAGCGGCCGCAGGATGCTGCCGTCCGCGAAGGTCACCTCGCTCAGATCGACGATGAGGAAGACGCGCCCGCATCCGGTGCGGGCACCCTTCAGAGCGCTCGTCAGGGGTGCCATGGTGGTCAGGTCCAGCTCGCCGCGGGCGCGCACCATCCGGCATTCGTCGAACAGTTCGGGTGTACGGCAGGGCTCGGGCGGGTCGGGATGAGCGCACATGCGCCCCATCTCCTCTGTCCGGTCGGGAGCTTCACAGTGCGCAGAGCCTCTGTTGCGCGGAACGGACTGCACGGAGAGGGCCGGGGGCCAGGGCTGCCGCGTGTCGAGCCTACGGCGGCGCGGGTGCCGCCCGAGGTGTCTTTCCCGGAGATGGCAGCTGCCGCTGTCCTGTGAAGCCGAGGCCGGCCATGGTCACGGAATCACCGGTGACGAGCGACGACCGGGCGCGGTGCGCAGAGGACGTCCCGCAGCCGGACGCGGTCCGTGTAGGCGGAGCTGTCGCGGTGCACGGCGAGTTCGGCCCGGGTGACCGAGCCGGTGCGCTCGTCGTCCCCGTCGCACAGGAGCAGGTGCTCCACACCGGCACCGGCCATGATGGACAGGGCCACCTCGACGGTCATGTCGTCGAACACCCGTAGCTCGATCGGGTTGCGAAATGTCTGAAGCGGTGTCACAGCTGCCTCCTGCGGTACGGGGCGGATTTTCTCATCGCTACGAATCAGCCGCGGGGCGCTTTCCTCGATGCGGGCGCGTAGGGCTCGTATCAAGGAATTACCGCAGTGCGGTGAACGGCCCAGAGAATCGCGAGAACAAGCCGAAGGCGACGGGGGTGGGGGCGATTCCCCCCTGAAAACGCAACGAGCTGGGGCCCGCACCCCAAGGTGCGGGCCCCAGCTGTGAAGTGTGCGTCGGTGCAGTGGTCAGGCCGGAACGATGTTCTCGGCGGTCGGGCCCTTCTGACCCTGCGCGATGTCGAACGACACCTTCTGGCCTTCCTGCAGCTCGCGGAAGCCCTGGGTGGCGATGCTCGAGTAGTGGGCGAAGACGTCGGCGCCGCCGCCGTCCTGCGCGATGAAGCCGAAGCCCTTTTCGGCGTTGAACCACTTCACAGTGCCGGTAGCCATGTCATTTCTCCTTCGGAAACGGTGCTCGGAGATCGCCCTGTGTGGCCTCCGTGTCGCCGTGATGATCTGCCCGTCGGAAAAAATGAACCTTTTGGCAACCACAACTGCAACCTGCTTCGACAGTAGCACGGAATACTCGATCCGCTGCCGCAATAAATACGTTCCATCGACGGACAGGAGAATATTCCCGATACCTGTGCCTAATTTTTCCTTTGAGTCGGCGGACACTTCTCACCCGGAACGTGATCCAGCCCTTCGGGGTCGGCTGCGGCGGCCATCAGCCGCGCCGCCGCGCCGGCGGGCTCCTGCGGTGGGACGACCAGAAGCACCCAGCGTCCGACGGTGTCGCAGTCCAGGGTGATGAGGTGCCCCTCGCCGGCGGATCCGGTCGCCTCCACGGTGATCACCCGGCCGGGTGCCATCACCGTGTGCGGTGCGCCGGGCCACTGGGCGGCGTCCAGGGTGACGCGCACCGCGGTGCCCCAGGTCGGCTCCAACGTGGCGGCGAGCGACGGCAGTTCCAGTTCCAGCGCGTCGCAACGCGGCCACCAGGCTCCGTCCAGCGGGCCGTGGCTGACTTCCGGGTTGATCATCAGGCGGGGCAGGGGGACACGGTAGGTGTGCCCGCCGTCCGCGGGTGGGCCTTCGGCCGACGTCTCGTCGGGTTGCATCGCGCGGTCCCGTCCCGGGCGCCGAGGGCGGCTGCCCGCTTCGCCACTCGCCGGGAACGGCACCGCTGGTCGCGTTGCGCGAAAAGCCCTCGGTACCTCCCAGGCTACGCCCGGAGGGGGACGAGCGGACCCGGCCGCGGGGCCGGGACGGTCACAGGGCCAGCACCGCGCGCACCCTGTTGCCGCCCCCGTCGACCCGGTCGATGTCGAAGCGCTGCGCCAGGCATCGCACTATCGACAGGCCCCGCCCGCTCTCACCCCACATCGTCAGCGGCCGTATCCCGGGCCGGCCGGGGCTGCCGTCATACACCTCGACGGTGACCTGGGTGTCGGACACGTACAGGCGCAGACGGCAGCTGCCGCCGTGCCGCGTGGCGTTGGTGACCAACTCGGAGACGATGAGGGTCGCGTCGCCGATGTGCTCGGCGTCGAGCCCGGTCGTCCCCCGGTCGGTCCGGGCAAGGAACCGAGAGGTCAACTGCCGTGCCCTGCCCGCCGATTCGGCCTCGTCGGGCAGCAGGTACTCGACCTGTGCGGAACGCCGATGGGTACGCCGATGCGTACGCATGGCGGATCACTTCCCCTCCTGGGCCACCCGACCACCATGGCCGTGGCCACTCACCGGGCCGCGGCATGTCCTGCCCGGCCGGGCCTGTCCCCTCCTGATGCCCCGCGCCCGTGATCGGCAACCGGAGACGGGTGAGCCGGGCATCGCCGGCGCGGCATGCCGCGGCACCGTGGCGGTCACGTGTCCCCTGCTGGGCGGTTTCCTCCCGCGTCCTGAAGGAGCGCGCTCGCGGTGAGGAGGAGCGCGGGATCGGCCGCGGCCGTCATCAGCCGCATGGCCGTGGCCGTCCCGGTCCCGGGCGGGACGACCAGCAGGTCCCGGCGGCCGACACCGTAGGCGAAGAGCCGGATGGCGTGCGGGTCGAACCCGGACGTGAACCATGCCGCCCGCACCGTATGGCCCGCGACGGGCAGGTCGCACGGTGCCTGTGGCCAGGCGCTGCGGTGTGCGGCCATACGGGTCACCCGCCCCCACGACCTGTCGAACGCCTCGATGAGAGCGGGCAGTTCGGCCGCCAGGTCGTCGGAACGGGGCCACCAGGCGCCGCTCACCGGGCCGGGCGGGAAGGTCGGCGGGCGCAGGGTGAGACGGGCGGGCGGAAAAGCGGAGGGGCGAATCGGGTCGGACGAGGCGCGTCGACCGGTGGGCGCGTTCATGTCGCGGTCCCTGTCCCCGGACCGTCGTGCGAACGGACCGGTGTCGTGGTGCCGCCGAGAACGACGCCGACGGGGAGCCGGCGTACGGGCAACTCCCGGTTCGCTCCACGCTACTCCGCCCCGGTGCGTCCACAGCCCGGTCGTCCGAGGGAATCTCCATGGCCCTCAAGGGTTCTCACCCGGGGCGAGCCCGCCTAGGCTGGCGGCATTCCGCCGCGCACAGGCCCCGTCGGAACGCACGCCGTTCGGCAGCCCGCGGGTTGCCTGCGCCCCGAGCCCCCGGGCAAGGATCGATTCCCAGTCTCTTCGGAGCAGTCGGCTCTTGTGCCCGTTGTGGTCGGCATCAGTGTTCGCCCCGTACTGCTTCCCCCCGTCGCGAGACCGGCGTGGTGATCTCCCGCATGCCGTCGCGCGGTCCGACGCGGGGCACACGGCTCCCGATGGCGCGCCCGTGAAGGGGGATTCGGCCGCGCAGGGAGTCCTAGACGGCCGCCGCCGATGATCGGACGACCGGCGGCGGCCGTCGGAAGCAGCTCGCGCCGACGGACCTGTGGCCGTCCGTGCGCGCGGCGGCCGCCCGGTTCACGCGCGCAGCAGCCGCCCGGTGATCTCCCGGTACTCCCGCAGGGCGAGCCGGAGTTCGGCGGACTGCGCCTCGGGGTCCTGGTCCTGCCAGCCTGCGCGCAGGACGCGCCGCCGTTCCGCGAGGGCGTTCACCAGGGCCTCGGTGGCTTCGTCGAAGGCGCCCTCGGCCTCCTCCAGGGCCTCGTCCGGAGCGTCCGCGAAGGTGTTCACGGCGTGCCCGAGGCGCCGGACGATCCTGTCCCGGTCCTCGGCCGGGAGCAGCGGTTCCGGCCCCGGGGTGCGACGCCCGGCGAGACCCGGGGACCGGTCGGCCGGTTGCTGGGCGCGTGTCTGGTCGTACATCGTCGTATGCACCCGTTCCCCTGGTGGATGGGGGTCGCCGCCCGAAGACGCCCTCGGTCTTCTCGGCGGCCTGCTCCGGGCCGCCGGAGACCCGGTCGGCCCTGCCCTGCACGGCCCTGCGCCGTCCTGTCAGTCAACGTCCGGCGATGATCCGTGTCAACGCGGCCCCGGCCCACGGGGGAGTACGGTGGGGAGAACGAGGGTGGGTCGTGCCGATCCGACAGGTCGTCTCCAGCACACCACCCAGCTATCAGGGGCAGCCCGTGACCCCGGCCGCACCTCCGTCTCAGCGGCCTCCGCTCAGGTCAAGGAGCCCCACCCATGTCACCCAGCCCCACCGTACCCACCACGACACCCCCGCCGGTGACCGCGTCGCCGCCCCAGGGCTACGACGGCACCTCCCCCTTCCCGCCGGACGGCCCGGCGCCCGCGCGCGAGGGCGGGGAGCGGCTGTACGTGGCGGTGACGGCGGTGATCGTCGTCCTGCCGTTCGTGGCTCTGGGCCTGCTCGGCTGGCTGCTGTGGGGCCGGCTCATCCACCCCGCCGACATCGTCCTCGCGCTCGCTCTCTACACGTTCACGGGCCTGGGCGTCACGGTCGGCTTCCATCGCGGGCTCACCCACGGCGGCTACCGTGCGGTCCGCCCAGTGCGGATCGCGCTCGCGGTGGCCGGTTCGATGAGTTTCCAGGGCGACGTCATCGGCTGGGTCGCCACCCACCGCCGCCACCACGCCTTCACCGACCGGCCCGGCGACCCGCACTCCCCGTACCGCTACGGCACGCACCTGCGCGGCCAGTTGCGCGGGCTGCTGCACGCGCACGTCGGCTGGCTGTTCCGCAACGACCGTACGCCTGCCGCGCGTTACGCCCCCGACCTGCTGGCCGACCGCGACATCCGCGCCGTCTCCCGCGCCTTCCCGGCGCTCTGCGTCCTGACCCTCGCCCTGCCGTTCGCGGCGGGCTGGGTCATCGGCGGCACCTGGCTGTACGGCGTGACAGCCCTGCTGTGGGCGGGACTTGTCCGCATCGCCCTGCTCCACCACGTCACCTGGAGCGTCAACTCCCTGTGCCACATGATCGGTGAGCGCCCCTTCCGTACCCGGCGCCACGACCGGGCAACCAACCTGTGGCCGCTGGCCCTGCTCTCCTTCGGCGAGAGCTGGCACAACCTCCACCACGCCGACCCCACCAGCGCCCGGCACGGCGTCGACCGCGGTCAGCTCGATCCGTCGGCCGCCGTCATCCGCCTCCTCGAACGGCTCGGCTGGGTGCACGACGTGCGCTGGCCCAGCCCGGCCCGCGTCGCCGCCCGCCGCGCCTGACCGCGATCATCCGCCCCCGTAAGGCAGTTGGCAGGAGCCCTCTCATGACCACCGCAGTGCAACCCCCGCTTCCCTCCCTCCCCCTCCTGCGCCTGCGCCTGGCACCACGCGGCGACATACCCCGCCCCATCGACGGAGCGTGGTGGCCGCGCTCGTACGACCTCCTCGCCGAACTCCCGCAGCTGCTGGCCGGGTTGCCGCGCGCCTGGGGTCACATCACCAGTGTCACGGTGCACGGGGCGGTGTGGTCCGCCGTGCCCGGCCGGATGCTCGTCTTCAACCAGGTCGTACGGTTGCGCAGGTCCCTCACCGCGTCCGCCCCGCACAGCGTCGTCCTGCTCGCTCCCGGCCGGGGCCGCTGGGATCTGCTGGTGGTGCCCCCGGACACGGCCGAGGAGGCCGCGGAACCCCTGATGGCGGCCGCGGCCGGGGATCCCGGAGGAGCCGTGTCCCGCGGGTGACGGGGCCCTTGCCGGACGCCGTCCACCGGACCGCGAAGCCCGGGCCGACCGGTTACGGCCGGCCGCGTTCCCGCGACCACCGGCGCGGGCGAGCCGGTCAGCCGCGGTCGTCCTCGGGCGGCTCCGGCGGCGGAGCGGGGATGGCCGAGGTGTCGAAGCCGCCCGAGATGATCCGGTCGGCGAGGTCCGACAGGCGCAGACGGCGGGCCCGGGCGTAGGACCGGAACACCTCGAAGGCCCTGTCGACGGAGGTGTTCCAGCGCTCCGCCAGGACACCCTTGACCTGCTCGATCAGGATGCGGCTGGTGAGCGCGGCCTCCAGCTGGCTGTTCTCGACGTGCGACTGCTCCAGCGTGCGCTGCTGCAGGATCGTGATGGTGGCCACGTCGGCCAGGGCCTGGGCGAGGGCGATGTCGTCGTCGCCGAGGCGGTGCGGTGTGGTCTGGAAGAGGTTGAGCGCGCCGACGACGCGGCTGCGCAGACGCAGCGGGATGGCGTGGGTGGCCACGTACCCCGTCTCGCGGGCCCGTGCGGTGAAGTTCGGCCAGCCCACGGTCGTCTCCGGGCGGGTCAGGTCGATGTTGGTGCGCTGGGCGCCGCTGCGGTAGCACTCGACGCACGGGCCCTGGTCGTGCTGGAGCGCGAAGAGCTCCAGCAGGCGGGTGTGCTCGTCGGAGGCGGCGATGATCTGCAGCTCACCGTGCGCGTCCGCGAGCAGGATCCCGGCCGCCGACACGTCGAGCAGTTCGACGCACCGCGCGGACAGCCGGTGCAACAGGTCGATCACGTCGAAGTCCTCGACGAGGGAGTCCGCGACCTCCACGAAGATCTGGGCCAGACGTTGTTCGCGGGCCATGCCGATCATCCCTTTCCACCGTCGGGCGAAATCGGCCCGTTTTCATCGTCGTCGAATCGGAGCCTTCGGGCCACCACGTCCCGCGCCACGTCGCCGAGGGCTCGCTCGTCGGCGTAGGCGTGGGCCCGCAGGCGCAGGAGGGCGACCTCCATGGACACGTTCAGCTGGACACTGACCATGCCGGTGGCCTGGTGCACGGCCGCGCGGTGCAAGGACGAAGCCTGCGGTACGTCCATGCCGGGCCCGGCAGGCTCCTCGCCCCGTCGCGGGTCCTGCCCCCCGTCCAGACAGGCCACGGTCAGCGCGGCGGCCAGGGCGGTGGCGTCGGCGTACTGCTGCTCGCCCGGCGGCCGGTCCGGGTCGCACAGCACGGTCAGGACGCCGACGCGGATCGCCCCGATGCCCAGCGGGAAGCAGCACACCCCGAGTACGCCCAGCTCCCGCGCGGCCGGCAGCAGCGCCGGCCACCGGTCGGTGCGGACCCGGGCCAGGTCCGGTGCCTGTACGGGGGCGCCGGTGCGCAGCGCGTCGGGACCGGGGCCCTCGCCCAGCGTGAACTGCAGTTCCTCGAACCGTGCGCTGAGCTCCGGATGGCACCACAGGGGTTCGGGCAGCCGGTCCACGCCCGCGAGCAATGTCAGCGCGACGCCCTCGGCGCCCAAGGCCCACACGGACGCCCGCGCGGCACCGTTCACCCCGCTCAGGCGGAGCGACCGCAGGACCTCAGCCATGCCCTCGCTGATCACCGCGTTCCGTTCCGTCGTGGGCGGGGCTCCGAGGAGCGGGGCGCCGCCCGGACACCGCAGTACATCACGTGTCCCGGGCCGTCGCCGTACCGTTCGCGGGTACGGTCCGCCAGGCGTCGCCGCCCGCAGGTCGACGATCGGAAACAGCCGGATACGGGCACATGCGGCCCCATCTCCTCCGGCACAGGGCGGTTTTCGCCTTGCGCAGGGCCTCTGTTGCGCGGAACGGGACTTCACGGAGAGGGCCGGGGTCACGGGCTGCCGTACTGTCAGCGTACTGCCGTACCGCACGCACGACGGTCCGTATCGGACTGCGGAGGCGCTCCGGTCCCGGCTGTGGTGGCGGGCACGGCCCGGACGTCAGCGCGGTTCACTCGCTTGACCCGCGGAGTCGCGAACTCCCCATCGCACCCTCGTTCCGCCGCACGTCGAACCGGTGGACCAGGCGGGTCGTGGCAGCGACCAGGATCAGCAGGGCGCTGACGATCAGGGCGGTGACCACGTCGGTCACGCCCCCGCGGCGAGCGGGTGATCCGGGAGGTGTGACGGGCGGGCGCCGCCGTTGCCGTCCTGGTCGGTCTCCGGGTGTGCTCGGCGGGCTCGTTCCGCCGTCATGAGCGCGGTCGCGGTGATCGGGGGGCCGGTGTCCGCGCTCGCGGCGGCCATCAGCGTGCCGGCCGAGGGGGCGCCGGTCTCCGGGGGGACGACGAGGAGGTTCCAGGCGCCCGAGGTGGAGGACATCAGCAGGATCGCGTGCGGATCCAGCTCCGTGGTGAACCAACCGACCTTCACCACATGGCCGTTGACGTAGATTCTGGGCGGGAGGATCGGCCAGTGGCGGGGGTTGACCGCGATACGGGTGATCCGCCCCCACAGCGGATCCAGCACACCGGCCAGGGCAGCGAGTTCGCTCGCCAGATCACGTGAACGAGGCCACCAGGCGCCGTCCAGGTGGGTGGGCCCGGAGGAAAGGCTCTCGGACTTCAACGCGAGGCGCGTGGTCGGGGACCTGAAGGGAACGGAGCGTAGCGGCGTGGGGGTGTCGGGGGAGGCGGTCGCGGACATCGCGCAAACCTGTCTCCGGACCCCTGCGGGAGGCAGCGACCCGGCGTTGTCGCTCACCGGGAACGACACCGGCGTCGGGCCGGTGCGCGAAGTGCTCCCGATACGTTCACGCTACTCCTCGAAAGGGCCGGGCGGACCGTTCGAGGGCGGCCGCCTCACGTCCGCCGACCCGCTTCCTCCGTGGACCGGCTGGTCTCCAGCCACCACCGTGCGGGTTCTGCCGCTCGGTTGGTGTCCACGGTGAGCTGCAGGCGGGTTCCGCCGTCGTCGGCGGCGGGGTAACTGCGCTGCTCGCCGGCGGCGAAGCAGTGGCGGAGAACCTCCGCGACCCGGCGGGCGACCTCGGGCGATGAGGCGACGATACGGACTTCG
This sequence comes from Streptomyces sp. RG80, assembly GCF_040446465.1. NCBI lineage: Bacteria > Bacillati > Actinomycetota > Actinomycetes > Kitasatosporales > Streptomycetaceae > Streptomyces > Streptomyces sp. RG80. The sequence continues at coordinate 415,105 of NZ_JBEAAJ010000004.1, forward strand.
GCGTGCCCGTCCGAGGGTGTTTCCGTCGGTGGCATGGCGACCTCGGAGTTCGACGTCCCGGTAGGGGACGGGCTGGATCTTTCACTCCACTCCGGCGTGCCCCACGGGTGCCGCGGTCGGGGAGTACCGTGAAACGAGGAAGCCGCACGGTTTCCGTCGTTCCGGGCAGGCAGGCAGGCGAGAGCGATGTCAGACTCCCACGCCCCGCGTGTGACCAGGCTTCTGCCGGATGCCGTCCACCGCGCCGCGCGGCCCGGGACGGCTGTCCTGCGGATGGCGACGACACACGACCGGCGTGGAGCGCTGGACGGGGCGTGGTGGCCACGTTCCCGCGACATCGCCGCCGAGCTTCCGGCTCTGATCTCCGCATTGACCGAGTACCTCGGGCCCATCACCCGCGTCGGTCTGGACGCCGACGCCTGGGAACGGCTGCCGACGCGCATGACCATCGACGACCGCGTCGTCCACATCGACTCCTCTCCGGTCGGCGACGACACCGTCCTCGTCACCCGGGGCGAGCGGGACCTCTTCTCCCTCCTCGTGGTCCCGCCGCACGCCACCCCCGACGCCGCGCGTGCCGCCATGACCGAGGCCGTCCGGGCCGACGGAGTGACGCAGGCCGAACAGATCCTCATCGAGACCGGCACGGGACGAAGCGCGCCGGGGTGAGTGGTCAGCCGGTGCCCTGCACGGCCCGGTCCGTTCGGCCGGCCCGGGGAGTAGGCTGAACTCACCGAGGATATTTCGCGCACCGGCCACCATGCCCGTGTCGTTTTCGGCGATCGAATATGCCGGGCCGGTCGCAGCCGGCCCGGGGCAGGGTCCGCGTCATGACTGCGACCGTCTCCTCCCCGCCGACACTCGAAGCCGATGACCGGCTCTCCCCGTCTTCCTCGGCCCCTCTCCGTCTGTCGCTGGCTCCCACCGGTTCCGCACCGGCGCTGCTGGACGGCGCCTGGTGGCCCCGCTGCCGCGATCTCGGGGCGGAACTCCCCTCCTTGACCGCGGTACTGGACCCGTTGTGGGGGCGGATCACCCGCGTCACGGTGAACCCCACCCACTGGACGGCCGTCCCGCGCAAGGTGCCCGTCGCCGGGCACGTGGTGAAGGTCGGCTGGTTCCAGGCCGAGCAGGACCCGCACGAACTGCTGCTGCTCTCCTACCACGTGGGCCGCTGGAACCTCCTCGTGGTCCCGCCGCGGACCACTCCCGTCTCGGCCGCCTGGCTGATGGCCGCCGCGAGCAACCCGCTGCGCTCATCGACCGCGAGCCGCCTGATGGAGGAGGCCGCGAGCCTGCGGACGGTGTACGAGACCGATCAGGCCGGGGAAGCGGTCTGGGACTCCGAAGGAGGACACGAGGCCGGCGATCCGGTCGTACGTCCACGGATTCCGTCCGTGACCGCAGGGCTGCCGCCTCGGCCGACGGGGTGGTGAGGACGATGGACATGTTCGTGACCGTGTCTGTGATCGTGGCGATGATCGTCCTCGGGATGCTCCTCGTCCATCTGCTCAACTCGCGGCACAGCGACGGTGTTTCGGCCTTCCACTACGGCCGCTCCGGGATGCCTGCCCCGGGACCGGCCCCGCCGGCCGCGCGGAAGGGCCGCGGCCGGGCGGGGACGAGCGTCGCGGGCGTCCGCCGACGGCTCCGCTCCAGACGCCGTACCCGTAAGGCGGCGGAGTGAGATCCGACATGCCGCCGGACTCCTCCGCCCCGTCACCGAACTGAGCGCACGGGCCGGATCGACGGACGCAGCACGCAGCCCGGGACCCCGGCCACCGCGTCCGCGAACTCGGGCCGCCGGACCGGCCGTTCACCCACGACCGCGCACACCCCTTACCGGCACGACGCCATGAGGGCCGGGCCCCGCCCTGCCACGCGGCGCTCTACGACAGGACTCCGAACGGAGGAGCCATGCCCCTTCCCCCGCTGAACGTCTACCGGCACGACCGCACCAGCCACACCCTGATCACCCTCGCGGGAGAGATCGACCTGGCCACCGCCCCGCTCGTGCGAGCCACCCTGGCCACCTGCGTGCGCGACGGCATCCGCGCCGTCGACGTCGACCTCACGGCGGTCACCCGCTGCGACGCCGACGGACTCGACGCCTTCCTCGCGGCGTCCCGGCTCGCCGGCGAAGCCGGTGCGGCCCTCCGACTGCACTATCCGCCGCCGGCCATGGCCCGCATGACCGAGGTCAGCGGCACCGGTTTCCTGCTCCACGGGCCCCACGCCGCCCGGTCGCTGCCCCATCGGGTCGCCGCCGCGGGCGGTGCGTCGTGACGGCCCCGCTGTCGCCGGAGCAGCCCCGGGGCGAGGCGGACCCCCGGACTCCCGCCCACGCGTTACGTCTGCGCCGACTGAACCGCTGGCAGGCCGAGACCGTGCGGGAGGACCTGGCCGACCTGTACGTGGAGTCCTCCAGTGCCCAACCGGGCCAGGAGTACCAGGGCCGGGAGGCGTTTCTCCGGCGGTTCGCAGCCGCCGTCCGCCGGCTCGGATTCTCTCTGCTGCTCGCGGAGGACATGAACTTCGCCGGGTGCGCCTACGGTTTCCCCGTGCCGCGCCAGGGGACATGGTGGAGCGGATTCGACGGGACTCTCCCGCAGAGTGTCGAACAACTCACCGCGTCCGGACACGTCTTCGCCATCGCCGAGATCGTCGTGCACCCCCACGCAGACGACCAGGGACTCGCCCGCAGGCTCCAGGAGCGGCTGCTCGCCGACCACCACGCCTCGCTCGGGGCGACGCTGATCGCCGAGACCGACGCCCCGACCTGCGACGCCTTCCTGTCGTGGGGCTGGCAGGACATCGGCTCGGTCCGCCGCCCACCGGACCCCACGGCCCTGCGCCCGTCGGACCCAGTCTCGCTGCGAGCTCTCATCCTCCCCACCGGCCCGCGCACCGCCGCCCGCCCGGACGGCCTCGCGCACGAAAGCCGCACCCAACGGCCCCACTGAGAACCACCGATCCGGGCGGATCGTCTGCAGGACGCAGCGATTTCCCGCTGGCTCGGCGGGGCCGCAGGCCGTTGTGGCTGCGGCCCCGCCAAGGCGTCGGTGTCAGGACGGGTCGCCGTACTGGAGGCCGCGTCCGTTGGTGCCGATGTAGACGCGGCCGTAGGTGTCGGGGTCGCCGGTGATGACGCCGCTGCCGCTGATGTTGCCCCACTGGTGGGCGCCGTCGTTGACGCGGAGCCAGGTGGCGCCCTTGTCGGTGGAGCGGAAGACGCCGGTGACGTCCTTGACGGTGCCGATCAGGTACAGGGCCTGGTAGGAGGTGCCCGGCTTGGCTTTGCCGAAGCCGAGGGCGGAGGCGGACTTCACCGAGCTGAGCGTGGTGAAGGTGCGGCCGCCGTCGGTGGAGTGCAGCAGACCCTTGTCACCGCCGGCGATCCACAGGTCTCCGGCGATGCCGGGGACGGCCGTGAGCCTGCCGGAGGGCAGGTTGCCGGCCCGGGCGGTGAAGCTCGCGCCGCCGTCGGTGCCGGCGTACAGCGTGCCGCCGGACAGGGAGTAGAAGGTCTTGGCCGACGAGCGGTCGGCGACGACCACGGCGTCGGTGCCCAGGCCGTTGACCCTCGACCAGCTCGCCCCGTTGTCGGTCGAGCGGTACGGGGCCTCACCGGCCTCGGTCCAGACGATGGTGGAGCCGTCCGCCGAGAGCGCGATACGGCCGTCCCGGGCACCGGCCACCGGCTCCGCCTTGAAGCCGGTCCAGTTGCGGCCGCCGTCGGTGGACCAGGCGCCGTCCTGCTCGCCGCCACGGCCGACGCGGACCATCATCGAGGGCTTGGACTGGGCGAAGTCGATGTCGGTGCTGTTGGCCATCAACGGGTTCTTCAGCCGCCCGGAGGGCACCTTGGTCAGGTCGTCGTGCCGGAAGCCGCCCTGGTCGCCCATGGAGGTGATGACGGTGGCGCCGCCGGGCGGGGCGATCGCGTCCAGAATCGCGGTCTCCTCCAGCCCTCGGGCGCCCATGGTCCAGTGGCTGGTGCCGCCGCTGTCGGAGGCATTGGCGTCCTTGCTGCGCAGGATGCCGTTGCCGGTGCCGTACAGCACGTGCCCGGAGTTGAAGGGATCGATGGCCAGGGCGGTCATCCAGTGCCCGGTGTGCGTGCCGACGTAAGGAGCGGCGGAGGCGTTGCGCACCGACTTGTCGGCCAGTGCCCTCCAGGTCCCGCCGCCGTCGGTGCTGCGGTAGATCTCGTCCTCGGGCCACCAGCGGCCCAGGGTGGTGACCATCACCGTGGACGGCTTGCGCGGGTCGACGGCCAGACCGGAGAAGCCGTAACCGCCCTGGGACGGGGAGACGTTCCGCCACGCCCCGCTGCCCGGCGTGTACTTCCACACCGAACCCCCGGTCACGCCGTTGGGCCCGAGGTTGTCGGTGTACGTCAGGTACAGCGCGCCGTCACCGGAGAGCACGCCGTGCTGCGGCATCTGGCCGGTGGGCTGCCCGGAGACGGCCTGCCAGCTGCCGCCGCCGTCGGTGGAGCGGTACAGGGAGGTGGACCTGTCGCCGACACCGACGTAGACGGTCTTGCTGCCGGCCTTGCCGTACGTCACGAAGGAGATGCCGCCGCCGCTGCTCGCCCCGTTCTTGACGGGGAACGAGGAGACCTGCCTCCATGTGACGCCGTGGTCGCTGCTGCGCCACAGGCCGTTCTTGCGGGTGCCGAGGAGAAGGTTGGCGTTGTTCGCGGGGTCGACCACCAGCCGCTCGCCCGCCCCGCGGCCGTCCTCGTTGGCGCCCAGCTTGAAGGGCAGGTCGGTGCGCTTGAAGGTGCGGCCCTTGTCGGTGGAGCGCAGGATCGCGCCGTTGCCCGCCCAGTCGTTGGTGTAGGTGCCCGCTCCGAGGTAGAGCCGGTTGGGGTCGACGGGGTCGGTGGCCAGCGAGTCGATACCCAGCAGGTTCCAGTCCTTCTCGCTGACCCAGTCGGTCAGCGGGATCCACTGTTCGGCCGCGGGATCCCAGCGGTAGGCGCCGCCCATGTCGGTACGGGCGTACAGCAGGCCCTTTTCCCTCTGGTTGAACACCAGCCCGGTGACGTAACCGCCGCCCACCACCTGGGCGTTCTTCCACCGGTACGGTCCGGACGCGGCCGGGGTCTGCGCCGCGCCGGTCCCGGTCGCCGGGGCCTCGGCCGTCTTCACCAGCTTCCACTGCTGGTTGGTGCCGCCGTGGCCGGGATACTGCTGGACTGCCGCGCCCGCGGCCGTGGAGCCGCCGGAGACGTCCAGGACCAGGCCGCTCCCGCGGGAGGTGAACGTGACGGCCTCGGCACCGCTCACCTCGTCGATCCGCCACTCCTGGGAGGTGGAGGAGCTGTCGGTCTGCTGCTCGGCGGGGGCCTTCGCGGCGGTCGAATTGCCCGCTATACCCAGCACCTTGCCGCTGTTGCGGTTCACCAGCTCGTAGTAGCCGTCGCCGGTGGCCTTCAGCTTCCACTGCTGGTTGGCGGTGCTCTGGTCGGTGTACTGCTGGATACGGGTGCCGTCGGCGGTCGAGAAGGAGCTGACGTCCAGCACCTTGCCGCTGCGCACGGAGACCAGCCGGTAGTAGGCGTCGGCGTCGACCGTCGCGGCCTGCGAGTCCTGCTGTGCGAACAGGAAGTACGGCACGACGATGGCGGGTGCGCCGACCAGCAGACCCGTGGCGGTCCAGCGACGGCGATGACGCCCGCGGCGCCCGCCGTTCGTGGGGTTGTTCATGGGGGTGAGGTTCTCCTTGCGTGTCACCGTGGATCGGGCAGATCAGCGCTTCAGGGTCAGGACACCCGGCCGGTACGGCAGCTTCACGTAGTCGGTGCCGTCCGAGGCGGGGTTCCTGCCCTGGTAGAGGAACTGCAGGTTGCAGGGGTCGATGGTCATGGTCTGGTCGGGGTTGTTGCGGACCAGGTCGCCGTGGCTGATGTCGTTGGTCCAGGTGGCGCCGCTGTTGGCCTTGCCCGCGAAGGGGCTGGACTCGCTGCCGGCCTGCTCGGCCCACGGACCGTTCAGGCTGGAGGCCGTGAACGAGCGGAAGTAGCGCCCGCCCGCGCCCATCGCCTCGACGATCATGAGGTACTGGTTCCGGCCCTGGACCGTGTAGACCTCCGGCGCCTCGAACAGCCTCGCCTTCGTGTCGCTCATGACCGTGGTGTACGAGGAGCCGAAGCTGCCCGGGAAGTTCCCGAGCGGCATGGCCGACTTGTAGATCCTGCCGTTGTCATCGGCGAAGAACAGGTACATGTTCTGGCCGTCGGCGATCACGGTCGGGTCGATCGGGGTGCCTTCCGAGCCGGCGGGGAGGCTGCCGGTGAACAGCTCCTTCGGCGCGGACCAGCCGCCCGGGTCGGTGGGGTCGCTGGACGTGCGGTAGCTGAAGGGCCAGGCGGTGCCCCACCCGTTCGAGACCAGCACCCAGATGTTCTTGGGCGCGAAGTAGAACAGCTTGGGCGCCACCGCGGACCCGCTGATCCTGGTCTGGGTGGCCGTCGCCATGTCCGACCAGTTCGTGAACGGACGGAAGGTCATCGCGCCCCACTGCGATCCGGTGGAGGTGGTCGCGTAGACCAGGTGCTTGCCGTTGTACGTCACGGTGGTGAAGTCCTTCAGCGCGACCGCCCCGTTCGCCGGCTGCGCCAACGGGCCCGTCGAACTCCACTTGTACGTCGACGGAAGCGCGCACGTGGTGCCGCCCGACCCGGACGACCCGCCCGACCCGGACGGGGCGGTCCACTTCTGGTTGTCGACGGACGCGCAGGAGTACAGCTGGATCTTGGTGCCGTTGGTCTTGGCCGCGCCGACGGCGTCGAGGCACAGCCCGGACTGGACGCCGGTGATCGTGCCGTCGGTGTTGATGTTCCACTGCTGGTTGGCGCCGCCGTTGCAGTCCCAGATCACCACCGCGGTGCCGTTGGCGGTGCCCTTGTTCTTGGCGTCCAGGCACTTGTCGCCGTAGATCTTCAGCTGCTTGCCGGAGGTGTGGGTCCAGCGCTGGTTGGGCTGTCCGTTGCAGTCCCACAGCTGCGCCTGGGTGCCGTTGGCGGTGGTGGAGTTGTCGATGTCGATGCAACGACCGGAGGCACGGCCCTTGATCTCCCCGGTACCGGTCCCGCCGGTCGTCCCGCCGGTGGTGGCAGCGGGGGCGGCGGCCTTGAAGGCGTCCGCGACGGCGGTGTAGGCGGCCTTGGGCTTGCCGTTGTCGTCGAACAGCAGCGGGTTCTCGCCGGTGCGCCAGGAGTCGCTGTCCCGCACGCCCCACACCGTGATGCCGGTGCACCGGGCCACGGACAGACAGGCCTTGACCGCGTTGGCGTAGTGGGTGGGCGATGCCTGGGCGATGTCCAGCTCGGTGATCTGGACGTCGACGCCCAGGGCGGCGAAGTTGGACAAGGTGGTCTGGAAGCCGGCCGGCGGGCCGCCGGTGCCGAAGTGGCTCTGGAACCCGACGCAGTCGATCGGAACGCCGCGGGACCTGAAGTCCTTGACCATTCTGTAGACGCCCTGGGTCTTGGCGTCCGACCAGTTCTCGATGTTGTAGTCGTTGTAGCAGAGCTTGGCCGAGGAGTCGGCCGCACGGGCGGTGCGGAACGCTTCCTCGATGAAGCCGTTGCCCAGCACCTTCTGGAACACCGAGCTGCGGAGCTGACCGCCGGCGCCGTCGGCGAACGCCTCGTTGACCACGTCCCAGGCGTAGACCCTGCCCTTGAAGTGGGTCATCGTGGTGGTGATGTGGCCGTTCATCACGCTGCGCAGCGTGTTCGCGTCGCCGATCGAGGCGACCCAGGACGGCAGCTGCGAGTGCCAGACCGTGGTGTGGCCGCGCACGCGCTGGCCGTTCGCCCTCGCGCGGTCGACGATCCGGTCGGCGGGGCCGAAGGTGAACTTCCCGCGGGACGGCTCGACGGCGTCCCACTTCATCTCGTTCTCCGGGGTGATCATGTTGAACTCCCGGTCGGCGATCGCGGTGTACGCCGAGTCGCCGAGCCTGCCGGCGGCCACAGCGGTGCCGAAGTACCGGCCCGAGGGGGCCGCCTCCGTACCCAGCGATGCGGCTCCGGCGGAGTTCGGGAGGACCGTCACGACACCGGCGACCACCGCCGCGGCCGAGAGTCCTGTCGCCCATGTCCGGCGCCGCCGGCCGAGCCGGTGCAGGCCCTTCATGATTCACCTCGAGCTTCGTACGTGTGTCGCGTCATCAGAGGGGCTTTCTTCGGGGATACGTCAAAGGGGGAGGCCGCCGTACGCCCGGCCTCGTAACAGAAAAGTCGTGCCGTCCGGCCGATCGCTCAGTGAGGCATCTCTCGGGCGAAAAGCGTTATGAGCGGTGCGGCACTCAGGCCCAGGCCCTGCGCACGATGAAGGAGGCCTGACCGGCGAAGGCCTTCGTGCCGTCGGAGCCGTCGAGATGGATGCCACCGTCGCGGTGGCGGATGACCGATCCGGGATAGTTGTGCGCGTGCAGGGTCACCGACCCGGCGACCGCTCCGGGGCGCGCGCAGAAGGTGGCGTCTTCGCGGAACAGTTCGCTGCCGTCGTCGGTGCTCAGCCGTAGCCGCAGGTCACGATGGCGCAGATAGCGGCCGTCGGCGCCACGGAAGGTGACGCACCGTGCGTCGGCCAGCCCCCGGACAACCGTGAAGGTGACCCGCTGCCGTGCCTGCGCGCCGCTGGACGAGGAGACCGGGCCGAGCGTCGCGAAGTCGCCGGCATACGTGAGGTACCGGTCGGGCTGATCCACGGACTCCAGCGAACGCGCGCCCAGCGCAACAGTGTCGGCGGTGGCGGACGGACTCGGCCCGGCCGAGGTGAGGGTGCGCGACGGGGTCGGCGTGGGGTGGCCGGCCGTGGGAGCGGCGGTGACGCCGGGCGCCCGAGGCGCCGGTTCGGGCCAGGCCACGTAGGTGGCGCCCCCGGCGATGAGCACTGCGCCGGTGGTGAGGCCCGCCAGCGGATGCGCGGTCGCCGCGTAGAGCTTGCCGATCAGCGAGCCGTGCACACCGGCTGCCTCCGTCGCCGTGCCGACGGCGACAGAGGCCGTGGCCAGCCCGGCGGTGCCCGTGGCGGTACCCGACAGCAGGCCCTTGACGGCCAGCGCGGAGACGAGTGCGGCAGGGACGGCCAGGGGCGTGAGGCCGAGGAGCAGCCGTTCGGCCGGAACCCGTTCCGCCGTCGTCGCCGTGCAGAGCGGGCAGTCGCGGGTGTGCCGCGCGATCCGCTTGCGCCACACCGATCTACGCAGTCCGTCCCAGCCGACGACGGTCTCGTCCAACCGCGGACAGCGCGGGTCGGCCTCCAGCGCGGCGACGATCGTCCGGCTCACCTCCAGCTGCTCGCGCATGCGCTGCAGGCGGACTCCGACGTGGGCGACCGTGAGCCCCGTCGCGGCGGCGATGTCGGCACGGCTCAGCGAGCCGGCGCATTCCTGCCACCACAGCGACAGCAGCACCCGATGATCCGGGTCGAGCCACCGGGCGGCTTCGACAGCCTGACGGCGCTCGTCCGACACATGCAGACGCAGGATCGTCCCGTCCTCGGATTCGGCGCGGAGATCCGGTATCTGGCGCGCCTCGTCGATGACCGTGGTCCGGTCGGCGAAGGCGCGTTGCCGGTGCCAGTGGGTATTGATCTGGCGGAGCGTGATCGACACCAGCCAGGACCGGAAGCTCTCCGGGGCACGCAGAGCAGGCAGGTCGCGCACCACGCGCAACAGGGTTTCCTGGACCACGTCATCGACGTCGGCATGACCGCTCAGTGCTCGCCCGACGATGTTGTAGAGCAGTGGCAGGTGCGCGGCGATCAGCTCCTCGCGCGCCCGATCGTCACCGGCCTGCGCCGCGACGACCAGCCCCGCGTGGTCCCCATCCATGAACGCCATTCCACTTCCCTCTGAGGAGCGACCGCCGAGTGCAACGTCACCCCAACGGCGGCAAAATATGCGGACAAAGCCTGCGCCTGGAGTCGACGGGCCGGCCCGTTCAAGACCGACGATCGAGTTGCCCGCCATGCCCAGCACCTTGCCGCTGCGCACGGAAACGAGCCGGTAGCAGGCATCGCCGTCGACCGTCGCGGCGCCCGCCTTTCGTGGGGTTGCCCATGGGGTGAGGTTCTCCTTGCACGCTGTTCACCGGAGGAAAGCCGGATCACGGCCGCGGAACTGGCCGGATCCACTCCCTTGTCGTCACAGGCCCCTCACAGGGTTGCCTTGAGCTGGAACCTTTTTCGGCTCACCGCGTGTTGGGAAGGACGTCGATCAGCGTTCACGATGGCGACGTCGACGACCCCCGCCGGTCGGAGGGGGGCGGTCGGCCGACCGGCGGGGCACCTCCCGAAGTCCGGCGGATGGTCGACCGCCCACCGTCTCGGCAGGGTTGTCCCGGTGACCGAGATCGAGAGCGCCAAGAAGACACCTCGTCGGCCCTTACCCTCACCCGGGTCCGCCACGGCGACAGAACGCCCTTCTTCGACGGCACGGCTGGTCGGGGTGGATCTCGCCCGTGCACTGGCCGTGTTCGGAATGTTCGCCGTGCACACCGGCCCCTTCAACCCCTTCCCGACGTCCGGCAGCGGCGTCGGCGAATGGTCCGTCTGGCTGGCGAGCGGCCGGGCCTCGGCGCTGTTCGCCACCCTCGCCGGGTTCTCGTTGGTGCTGATCGCCGGTCGCCTGGAGCCGAAGACCGGACCGGCCGGCCGGCAGGCGAAGGCCAGGATCGTGATCCGGGCCGTGATCCTGCTGGTGGCGGGCACCGCGTTGGCGATGACCGACTTCGGCGGCGCCACGATCCTCAACTTCTACGCGGTGTACTTCCTTCTGTCCCTGCCCCTGCTGCGGCTGCGGGCCAGGACGCTCGCGATCGTCGCGGTCGTGCTCGCGGTTGTCACGCCGCAGCTGGCGTACGCCCTTCGAGCGCTGCTCAGTGAGTCGATCGTGAACACCATCGACTCGTACGACCCGATCGCGCGCCTCTCCGGCGTGGGCGTGCTCGACTTCCTGCTCACCGGCTTCTATCCGGCGATCACCTGGATGACGTTCGTGGTCACCGGCATGGCGTTGGGCCGACTGGACCTCGCCTCCGGTGCTGTGCGGCGGCGGCTGGCCGTGGTCGGGCCCGCGCTGATCGCGTTCGGATACGGCGTCTCGTGGCTGGCGCTCCGGCTGACCGGCGGCGCTGAGAAGATCATGGCCGGGATGCCTGGCATGAAGGACTTCGACGCCATGAAGGACTTCGGTGCCATGAAGGATCCCGGCATGGTGGAGGGATCTTTCGACCTGCCGGTCGGTGGTGGGCTGTGGGGCCCCGACGCATGGGGGCTGCTGGCGGCCGAGCCGCACAGCGGTTCCACGTTCGACCTCATCGGCTGCATCGGAACCGCGATCACCGTGCTTCTGTGCGCGACGGTGGCGTTGGACCGACTGCCGTGGCTGCGCCGACTGGCAACGCCGGTCGTCGCCGTCGGCACCATGTCCCTCACCCTGTACGTGGGCCACATCCTGGCGATCCTCGCCCTGCCCGGCGAGTCGGCCACCCCGCCGCAGTCCGCCTCCGCCGCGCTGCTGCTCTGCTTCATCGCCGGGGCCACCGTGTTCGCGGCGCTCTGGTCCCGCTTCTTCCGCCGCGGACCGCTGGAGTACCTGCTCAACAACGCCACCAAACTGGCGAATCGAGTCCGCTGAGCCTCGGGCGAGCACCCCGGGAAGTCCGAGCGTGTTCGCCTCAACCCTGATTGCAAGGACCCTCGCCATGGCCGTCGTCCCCACAGCCCGGAGCACCGGCGCCCATGGCCTCGGCCGGCAATCGCACCGCCGCGCCGACCGGCCGGAAGCTCCGGCGCGCTGGGAACGCCCGGCGCTGGCCGCGGTGCTGGGCGTCGCCGCGCTGCTGTACGCCTGGGGCATGGGGCACGGGGCGATCCACCCCTACTACAGCGCGGCGATACGGTCGATGGCCACCGGTTGGCGGGCCTTCTTCTTCGGCGGTCTCGACACCAGCGGTGCGATCACCCTGGACAAGCTGCCCGGCGCCTTCTGGCCCGATGCCGTCTCCGTATGGATCTTCGGGCCGCACACGTGGGCGGTTGCGCTGCCCCATGTGATCGAGGGCGTCCTCACCGTATGGCTGCTGCACCGGATCGTACGGGCCTGGGCCGGGCCGTTCGCCGCGCTGACGCTCACCTTCACTCCGGTCACCGTGGCACTGAACAGGGCCACCATCCCGGACACCGCAGCGGGGCCGCCCGCTACACCCCCAGCACCCCCAGTGATGCCAAGCGCGCCACGCGAGGCAAACCGAAGCCGCGCACGGGCTCGGACTTCTACGACTACCTGGGCATCCCCTGGACCTTCCCCGACGCGGTCACCCGCCGCCCCGAGAAGGACCGCGCACGCTCCGTCGACAGCTCCGGCTATGTCCGGCTGGTGTACGGATACCGCTCGGGATTCCCACTGAACAGCAGGGACAACGCGGCGGGCAACGGGCTTCAGCGCACTCCCGACGCGATCGCCCACGGGCGGCTCGGCCTGCCCGTCATCCCGCTCACCGACCGCCGCCCCGCCGTCATCCAGCAGCTCCAGCCCGGCGACCTGGTCTTCTTCAGGACACGGGAACCGCCCGGCGGACGGATCGGCCACATCGGTATCTACCTCGGCCTGGACACCGCCGACCATCCGCGCTTCATCTCTATCCGGAAGAACGCGGGCGGTCCCACCATGGGCGACAAGGGTGGCACCTCACGGCTCGACGGTGACGGCTACTACGCACAAGGGCTGCGCGGGGCCCGGCGCCTCTGACCCGCCGCCCCCGTCATGCGGGCGGCTCCAGCCACTTGGCGGGGGTGCACCCGACGATCGCCGGATGGCCGACGGCAGGCCGGGGCTTCCAGGCTGGTGGCATGACACAGCGTGCGCATGAGAGGGAGTTCGCGGGTCGTGGTGACGCCGGGCGGCGCAGGAGCGAGCTCCGGGAGTTCCTCGGCATGGCGTTGGTGGCGGGCGGCCTCTGTCTGGCCGTAGCACGCCCGGAACTCGGCGATGCCGTTGTGCACACGCTCGCCACGAGGGCCGTCGAACTGGCCCGTTGAGCCGCTGACGCGGTGCGTGGCCGACCACGTAGGACCACGTAGGACCCCGTAGGAAAGGAATCCTGTGAACACCGCATCCGCCCCGGAGGCGACGGGTGCCGAGTCCCTGCGCGCCCGCGAGACGCTCGAGGCGCTGTACGGGTACGTCCGTCCGCACCGGTGGGCCGTCGCGCTCGGTCTGCTGTTGGCGCTGGTAGGGGCCGCCGGAGGGCTGCTTCAGCCGCTGGCCACGAAGACGCTGGTCGACCGGCTCTCGTCCGGTGGCACGATCGGCACCATTCTGCTGGCCATGACCGTTCTGGTCCTGCTGAGCATGGTGGCCGAGGCGTTCGGTGCCTATGTGCTGGAACGGACGGCGGAGTCGGTGGTGCTCGCCGCCCGCCGCAGCCTCATCGGACGGTTGCTGCGGCTGCGCCTCACGGAGGTGGACCGGATGCAGCCGGGCGATCTGATGTCCCGGGTGACCTCCGACACCACGCTGTTGCGGGCCGTCAGCACCCAGGCGGTGGTCTCCGCGGCGACGGGGGCGGTGACGCTGGTCGCGGCGGTCGTGGTGATGGCGTTCCTCGATGCCGTCCTGCTGGGCGTCACGCTCGCAGTCGTCGCGGTCGTCGGTGTGGCCGCCGCGCTGGTGCTGCCGAAGATCGGGCAGGCCGCCGAGCGTGCGCAGGCGGCTGTCGCGGAGATGTCCACGGGCCTGGAGCGGGTCTTCGGCGCGTTCCGCACGGTGAAGGCGTCCGGCGCCGAGGAGCGGGAGACCGCTCGCGTCGAGGCGGCGGCACGCAGGGCGTGGCGCCACGGCGTGCGCAGCGCGAAGTGGGAGGCCGTGCTGGGTTCGGCGGACGACCTCGCCGTCGAGCTGGCGTTCCTCGCGGTACTCGCCGTCGGCGGGGCGCGGGTGGCGTCCGGGGACATGCCCGTGTCCACCCTCATCGCGTTCCTGCTGTACCTCTTCTACCTGATGGAGCCGGTGTACAAGCTGGTCGAGGCAGCGTCCCACTACCAGGAGGGCGCGGCCGCGATCGCCCGGATCGCGCAGGTGGACGGCCTGGCGACGGAGCCTCAGACCCGGCTCCGGCCGGTGCGGCCCACGGCGACGGAGGCGGTACGGCCGCGTCCGGCTTCGGTCCGCTTCGAGGAGGTGTCCTTCCGCTACGGGCCCGGGTCGCCGGACATCCACCAGCGGGTGGACTTCGAGGTGCCGGGCGGCGGGACGACGGCGTTCGTCGGCCCCTCCGGCGCGGGCAAGTCGACGGTCTTCGCGCTCGTCGAGCGGTTCTACGAAGCGACCGGCGGCCGGGTCCTGGTCGACGGCAACGACGTGACCAAGTGGCCGCTGTCCGAGCTGCGGTCCGTCATCGGATACGTCGAGCAGGACGCGCCGGTGCTGGCCGGCACGCTGCGGGAGAACCTGGTCTTCGCCGCGCCCGGCGCGACCGACGACGAGATACGCGAGGTCCTCGCCCGGACCAGGCTCGACGCCCTCGTCGAGCGTCTCCCGCACGGCCTGGACACCCCGGTCGGGCACCGCGGCACGAAACTGTCCGGCGGCGAGCGTCAGCGCATCGCGATCGCCCGCGCGCTGCTGCGCAGGCCCCGGCTGCTGCTCCTGGACGAGGCGACCTCGCAGCTCGACGCCGTCAACGAGCTGGCCCTGCGGGACGTCATCGCCGAGACCGCACGCGAGACCACCGTGCTGGTGGTGGCCCATCGCCTGTCGACCGTCACGGACGCCGACCGCATCGTCGTCATGGACGCGGGCACGGTCCGCGCGGTCGGCACCCACGAGGAGCTGGTGGCCGAGGACGAGCTGTACGCGCGGCTCGCGGCGACGCAGCTCCTGACCTCGGCGGGACGCCCCCGCGGGTGAGACGGGCCGGACCTGTGGGCTCGCCGGTGCCGTCTGCGTCGTTCACCGGCTGCCCCCGTCGTGCGGCGGGGGCAGCCGGGCCAGGTGGAGTTCCCATGCCCGCATTCATGGCCAAGGGCCGACAGGCCCCGCATAACGGGCCGGACGACCGACCGTTCAACGTGATGCGCCTGGTCATCGGCCGGCAGCCCACCTAGACGCCCTGCTGCGCATGGCCCGCCGCCTCGTACCCGACCCCACCGACGCCGAGGACCTCCTGCGGCCGCTCCGCTGCCCACGCAGGCGAGTTGGCCCGGCAGCAGCGTGCGCGCAGAGCGGAGGCAGTCGGCCCGACCACGGCCGAAGCCCGCAAGGGCGATCCCCTTGCGGGCTTGGGCAGGCCGTTCAGGCCGGGATGGGGCAGGAAGCCGAACCACCCCGACCTGACCTCACCGGATGTATTTGGCGGGCTTGGTGGCCGCGTTGAGCAGGTACTCCAGGGGGCCGCGGCGGAAGAAGCGGGACCAGATCGCGGCGAACACGATCGCCCCCAGGATGTACGTCAGCACGGGTACCCAGGACTTCGTGGTGCCGGCGCCGGAAGCGGGCCACGCGGACTGTGCGAGGAAGTGGCCGACGTAGGCGGTCAGGGACATGGTGCCCACTGCGATGACCGGTTTCGCCAGGCGTCGCAGTCGCGGCAGGCGGTCGATGGCCACCGTCGCGCCCACGATCACGAGGATCGCGACACCCAGGCAGCCGATGGTGTCGAGGGTGGTGCCGGTGTGCGACACGGCACCCAGCAGATCCGAGGCCGACTGCACGGGCCCGCCGGACCCGCTGCCCATGGACCCTGCCCCGGGCCCGCTGCCCATGGACCCCGCCCCGGAGCCGCTGGACGGCCCTCCGCCTCCCCCGAAGCTCAGCACCGCGCTCGTGCCACCCAGCAGCGTGGCCAGACCGTAGGCGCCTACGGTGAGGCTCGCACCGAGCGCCGCCAGGCGCCGTTGGACGGTGGCGGCGGTCAGGTCGAGGCGGGCCAGCGCCATGCCGGCGATCACGAACGCCATCCACGTGATCGTCGGGTAGAGGCCCGTGAGCAGCAGATCGAGTACTCCGACGGTGCTGAGCTTCTCGAGCGGGTCGTAGGCGTTGATGCTCTGCTGGACGGAGTCGCTCAGCCACATCTTCAGGACGAACGCGAGCTGCGGCATGACGAGCGCGATCCCCGCCGCGATGATCGCCAGCGTCCTGGCGCTCAGTCGTACCAGGAGCAGCGCGAGGAGGAAGTAGACGCCGTAGTAGGCGAGGATGATGATGTCCCCGTACTCCATCGCCAGCACGGTGCCCAGCGCCAGCAGGATCACGGCGCGGATCGCGATCCGGGCCTTCGCCTGCCGGCCCGCCGGGCCGGTCTTCGGCTCGAGGCGGCCGGCGATCAGCATCAGCGAGAACCCGGCGAGGGTGGCGAACAGGGCCGACGAGCGCCCCTCCGCCAGGGAGTACACCCAGCTGCCGAGGTCGTTCCCGGCCGACGGCATCGGGGCGATGTGCACGATGTACATGCCGAACACCGCCAGCGCGCGGGCGAGATCCAACCCGACCAGGCGTCCCGTCGAGGGGACGGGCGAGGCCCGCACGGCGGACTCGGACGAGGTTCGGGGCCGTGGAGGCGAGTTCTCCTGCGGAGCCGAAGTCTCCTGCGGCGGCTGTATCTGTGTCATACGGACAACCTCGCCGTGCCGTCAGGAGGCGGACCATCCGGCAGGCGTGGGTGGCGCCCCCGCCGACCGGCCGGGACCACCCCGCCGACCGGCGGAACAGCGCCGCCCCGGTCGGCCGGCGGGCCCGGCCAACTGCCCTACTTGATGAGGGCGTTGGCCACCACGACCATGAGCCCGAGCAGCGAGTCCACGGTGCCGATCCTCACAGCGGAGCCCCACGTGCGACCGGCAGCGCGGGCCGCGAGCAGGCCCCAGGCGAACAGCAGCACCACGTTCACGGCGAAGGCCACGTACTCGATGCCCGCCGAGGGCCACCACCCCCGGCCCGCGCCGAGCAGCAGGACCACCGTCGGCACCGTCGCCACCAGCAACGGCCACTCGGACAGCAACAGCCGCACCGCGGCGCGCACACCGTGATGGGTCCGGTCGCCGCGCAGGGCGATCAGATGTGCGTAACCGTGCGCCAAGGCCGATGCGGCGGCCGTGATCAGGAGCCACTGGGCGCTGCTGAACCGGTCGGCGGGCGCCGTCTCACCCTGCTCCGTCAGGGCGGCCACCATGGAGCTGGCCAGGACCGCCCCGTACACGCCCCCGAACAGCACATGGGGCTGTGCCGCACAGCGGCGCAGCGCACGGACAGGCTGACGAAGGTACGACTCGGGCATGGCTGGGTGATCCTCGAACGGTTCGGAAATCGACTGCGGCCGGCAGACCCGGTCGGGCCCAGGACCGATCCCACCGGACGAGAACCGCCGACACCATCCGCCGGACCTCGCCCACCTCCCCGCCGACGGGCCGGAGCGCTCCCCCCGAACGGCTGGAACCAGCCTGCCGGGTGGCGGGAGTCTCCAGCGGCCGCACCGTCGCGCACCTGGCCGGACGTACTGTCGACAGCGAGCGATCACCGTACGGAAACGTGGACGCCCCGAGGGGGATGTACTGGTCGCCGAGAAGCTGGACAGAGCAGACGAGTGTGAGGCGGAACGCCGGTGATCCGGGTAGTGGTGGTGGACGACGAGGCGCTGGTGCGGTCCGGGTTCGAGCTGATCCTGAACGCCTCCGACGGCATCCAGGTCGTGGCGACCGCGGCAGGGGCGCAGGCCGCCGACGTGATCCGGCGCGAGCAGCCGGACGTCGTGCTCCTCGACATCCGCATGCCGGACGTGGACGGTCTGACCGTCCTGCGGGAGATCCAGACGCTGCCCGAGCCGCCGACGGTGGCCATGCTGACCACCTTCGACACCGACGAGTACATCCTGACCGCGCTGCGCTCGGGCGCCGCGGGCTTCCTGCTCAAGGACACCGAACCCGAACAACTCGCCCAACTCGTACGCACCCTGGCCGCGGGCGGGGTGGTGATGTCCCCGAAAGCCTCGCGGGCCCTGCTGCGCGGCCATCCGGGGGCGGACACGCCCCAGGACGCAGACGTGGCGCGCGTGAACCTGCTCACCGACCGCGAACGTGACGTCCTCGTCCTGATCGCGGAAGGCCTGTCCAACGCCGACATCGGCACCCGCATCCACCTGAGCGCGGGGACCGTCAAGGACCACGTCAGCTCGATCCTGACCAAGCTCCGGGTCGCCGGCCGCGTCCAGGCGGCACTGCTCGCGGAGCGGGCCGGACTGCTCGGCGTCGACGGCGCCGATACGGCCCGGGGCAACGCGGGATGAGTGCGGGCCGGGCACTGTGGCGGCGGGTGCCGTCCTGGGTCGTCGACGCGGGCCTCGTCGTGCTCGCCGCGCTCGACGCGTGGATCAACCTCGACGACGAGGCGACACCCCTGATGTGGGCCTGCGCCGCCCTCGGCAGCGCCGGACTGCTCCTGCGCAGGCGCTTTCCGCTCGCCGTCTTCCTGCTGACACTGCCCATGCTGCTGTTCATGGACGTGGGAGTCGCGCCGATCGCCGCGCTGTACACACTGGCCGCGCGCACCCGCAACCGCCCGCTGCTGGCCGGCTGCGCCCTGCTGAACGCGGCGGCGACCACCCTCGCCTGGCCCCTGTCCGACACGTTCTCCGGCGACCCGTTTCCCGGCGACCGGACCTGGACGCTCATCGAGTTCGTCTACACGCTGGCCATGGCCTTCGCTCCGATCCTGTGCGGCCAGCTCGTGCAGGCCAGACGCGACGTGGCCCGCCAACTCGTCGAGGTCCAAGTGGCCCGCGAACACGAACGCGCCCTGTACGCCCAGTCCGTCCTCGCCCGCGAACGCGCCCAACTGGCCCGCGAGATGCACGACGTCGTCTCCCACCAGGTCAGCCTCATCGCCGTACAGGCCGGAGCCCTGCAGGTCGCCGCCAAGGACCCCGATGCCCGCGACGCCGCCCGCACCATCCGCACCCTGAGCGTGAACACCCTGGACGAACTCCGCCACATGGTCACCCTGCTGCGCGCCTCCGGCGGCAAGGAAACCGAACTCACCCCCCAGCCCACCCTCGCCGACCTCCAGCAGCTGATCGCCAACAGCGGCATCGAGACCACCCTGACCGGGGAGCTCCCGCCCGGCATCAGCACAACCGCCCAACGCACCGTCTACCGCACGGTCCAAGAAGCCCTCACGAACGTCCGCAAGCACGCCCCCGGCGCCCGCGCAGAGGTGCGTCTGTGGCATGACGCGCAGCACTTCGGCCTCACCGTCACCAACACCGCCCCCACCCGCCCGTCCGTCGCCCTCCCCAGCGCCCGGCACGGCCTGATCGGCCTGAGAGAACGCGCCGAACTGCTGGGCGGCACCCTCACCGCCGAACCCACCCCACAGGGCGGATACGAGATCGAACTACGGGCCTCCACCGGTCCCGCCTGAGCACGACCCGCCCGACGCGGCTCGGCGCCACGGATGACGTCAGAGGTTCCGCGTCGGACTGGACAACAAACAAGCCCCAGGCCGCCGGCCTGGGGCTTCAAAGAGCGGGTGACGAGAATCGAACTCGCACTCTCAGCTTGGGAAGCTGATGTTCTACCACTAAACTACACCCGCGTAAGACGCCGGTTCGCACCGGTGTCGGAACGCTCTGTCACTCTACCTCATGCCAGACCCCCGGCGCCGGAGCCGTGGGGTCCGAGTGCGTTTCGGGGGTGCGACAGGGCTGCGGGGGACCGGAGTTGGGGCGTACGGTGGAGGGGTGGGAGAGGGTCCGGGAGAGGCCGGAGTGCCGCCTGGAGAGTCGTTCCTTCCATCCCGTAATGTGGCATTTGTCGTCCGGCGAGCAGCAGCCGGACGAGCCTCTTGGGGAAGGGACTCCAGAACTTGATGGAGCGCACTGTCGTCCGTTGTGCCGATGGGCACGTGTTCAGCACCGCTTCGTTCCCGATGCAGCAGGCCGAGCGGCTCGGTCCCGGACGGCTCGTCCGGTGTCCGCGCTGTGCCCGGCTTCGCAGCGTCGTTCCGGTGACCTTGGAGAAGCGGTAAGGGAGTAGCACCCAGGCGCGCGGACCGTCCGATGGTGGTCGGTCCGCGCGCCTTGCGTATCCTCGGGGCGTGCTTCTCTCAGACAAGGACATCCGGGCCGAGATCGACGCCGGGCGGGTACGGATCGATCCCTACGACGAATCCATGGTGCAGCCGTCCAGCGTGGACGTGCGCCTCGATCGCTTCTTCCGGGTGTTCGAGAACCACCGCTACCCCCACATCGACCCCTCCGTCGAGCAGGCGGACCTCACGCGTCTCGTGGAGCCGGAGGGCGACGAGCCGTTCATCCTCCACCCCGGCGAGTTCGTCCTCGCCTCGACGTACGAGGTCATCACCCTCCCCGACGACCTCGCCTCGCGCCTGGAGGGCAAGTCCTCCCTCGGCCGCCTCGGCCTGGTCACCCACTCCACAGCGGGCTTCATCGACCCCGGCTTCAGCGGTCACGTAACTCTGGAGCTCTCCAACCTCGCCACGCTCCCGATCAAGCTCTGGCCCGGCATGAAGATCGGCCAGCTGTGCATGTTCCGACTCAGCTCGCCGGCCGAGTTCCCCTACGGCAGCGAGCGGTACGGCTCCCGCTACCAGGGCCAGCGCGGCCCGACGGCCTCCCGCTCCTTCCTCAACTTCCACCGGACCCAGGTATGAGCGGGGCAGGTACGAGCGGGGCAGGCGTGCGGGAGAACCTCACCTACGAGATGTTCGGCACGGCCGTCCGCGAGCTCGCCCAGACCATCGCCGACGACGGCTACGAACCCGACATCGTCCTCTCCATCGCCCGCGGCGGTGTGTTTGTCGCGGGCGGCCTGGCGTACGCGTTGGACTGCAAGAACATCCACCTGGTCAACGTCGAGTTCTACACCGGCGTAGGCACCACCCTCGACATGCCCGTCATGCTCGCCCCCGTCCCCAACGCCATCGACTTCTCCTCCAAGAAAGTCCTCATCACCGACGATGTCGCCGACACCGGCAAAACCCTCAAACTCGTCCGAGACTTCTGCCTCGACACCGTCGCCGAGGTCCGCAGCGCCGTCATCTACGAGAAGACACAGTCCCTGGTGAAGTGCGAGTACGTGTGGAAACGCACGGACGAGTGGATCAACTTTCCGTGGAGCGTCCTGCCGCCAGTCGGTAGGTCGGGCGAGGCGCCTAAGGAGAACAAGGAAGCGGTCTGACCTGCGACCCTTTCCCTTATGCGCCGTAGGGGCCCCTCGATCGATCGTCGAGGGGCTCTCGTGCGGTTGATCCGCTGATGACCTTTTGATCCGCAAGGCCAGAGTGATCAGCCAGCCGCCCCACATGGTCGGCAACTACGCGGCACTGCGGCTGACGGTCCTTGCGTGTGGCTGCCGATCAAGATTCGCGTCGGTTCGCTTCGCAGCGCTTGAACAGGTAGTAGCCCACTGTTTCCCCCTTGATCGCGACGTTTTGTCCCGAGGACATAAATTTGTCGCGGCTCTGCTGCCCCTGCTCCACGAAGACGAATGAACCGTTCACCAGCTCCCACCCCTCCCGGCA
This sequence comes from Streptomyces sp. RG80, assembly GCF_040446465.1. Classification (NCBI taxonomy): domain Bacteria; kingdom Bacillati; phylum Actinomycetota; class Actinomycetes; order Kitasatosporales; family Streptomycetaceae; genus Streptomyces; species Streptomyces sp. RG80. The sequence goes on from NZ_JBEAAJ010000004.1 coordinate 436,669, forward strand.
GACAGCATTGAGTACGACTACTGGATCATTGGTGCGCTGTGTAGTCGTGCTGCCGACCATGGCCACGATTACTGCTTGCTGGCTCATGACGTCGATAGAGCACTGGTAGACGAGATCCCCACGCTCGAAGGACTGGCGTGCCTGACCCACGGGCGTGGCCAAGAACGCCTGTCGCTCGCGTTCGGCAAGCTCGGCTTGGCGCTGAGCCTCCGCCTCTTGCCGCTTGCGCTCCTTCTCTGCGGCTGCCCGTGCCTGTTCCTCAGGGCTCTTCTTCGAAATGAACGCCGGGCGCTCAGGTGTAGTGGGCCTCTCCCAAGACGCTTTCCAACTGTGGTGGCGGAGTCTTGGAAGTCGTTCGGGGCTGTTCACCTGGGTTCATGATGGGCGGTTGGCCATCGCGGTGGGGGCGGCTCTGGGCCTCGTCTGAACGACCGTGAATGGTGCTGAATGAGACGGAAATTGAGACGGGGCGTTCGCCAGTGCCGACCAGGTACGACGTGGTTACGACACTGGGCTGGTCGGCTTGGCTTGGTTGCTCCGGTCCCGTTCGTGAGCGGGCACTCGACGTGTCGACAAGCGGGACTCTCTGAGTAGGCTTGATCGCGAACCGTAGCCCCCGACGTTTGATGGGAAGCTGGAGCGACAGTGGCCAATTCCTTTGCCCCGCCGCCAGAGATCCCTAGCCACGCGTTATGGTCGCCTTTTGACGAATATCTCTGGCACTCGTGCGACATCCTCGCCGATGTTCTCGAAGGGCAAGTGGCCCGCCGACCGGTTGTAGCCACGACCGCATCGCTGCAACAGGGCGATCGGGCGCTTGCAGTTGGTTCGGGACAACGCTTGACCTGGAGAGCCCTCGGTAGCGGTGGGTACACACACAACAACGTCATCGCCTTCGGTAACCCTGGCTTTGTGATCGGTTCCTTGGTGGGTTCTGCGATCGGGAACTCTGCTCGCCGTCGTCAGGCAGCACGTGATGCCCAACCTCGGTGGATAGCGGACGGGTTCGGCGAAGTGACCCTCACGCTGCAGAGACTCCACTTCGCGCACGCTGCGGAACTCGACCTTGATTGGAGGGCGCTGAGCTCTATCGAGCTCGTAGCCGCTGATGTATTCCAGACGAGCTTCGTCAACACTCGCGATTCTCAGGTGACAGTTCGTGTTCAGACACCGTGGGCTTCGCTTGCCTTCGCCCTTGCTGCGATCACCGCGTTCCCGGCCCATCCGCGTCTGCTCTCCCGTGGTTGGCTTCCTCCGGACTTTGAGCAACGATGTGCCCGAGTAGGGCGCCCATGTCGTCCAGCCGCGCATCTCGCACTTCGGGCAAGCGGCACGTAGAAGACGATACGAACCTGCCCAGCGGGAGCCAGAGCTTGGGAAGCTCGGGTCTTTGACGGGCGAGTCCTGGGCTGACCATCGGCGGAGCTGCCAGCGGAGCCGGACCAGTCGGCAGGTGCTCCCCGCCATTCCCTGTGGTTCCCCGCATGACCTGGCACGAATCTGGCACGGCCCTTCGTCCTCGACGGAGTCGGCGGAATTTGATCATGACTGTGCGGGAGAGGAATGAACCCCGCTCGGCTCGCAGATCCGCGCGCATGTGCTCGTGCAGCGTCTCGGGTTTGAGGGGCGCCCAACGGGACCAACCTTCGGCGGTCATGGTGTCGAGGTGGACTGGTCGGACGGTAATGAGTAGAACCACGATGGCAACCACGAGGCACATCGCGTCGGCCGCGCCAACAGCAAGTACGGTCGCTCCCTGGTACTTGGAGCCCTGTGTTGCAACGAAGCCAAGGCCAACGCCGGTCATCGCGAGCACGATGCTTCGGCTCTGCCTGGGGCGATGGTGTACGGGATGGAGCCACCCGATTCACGCCCCTATGGACCCGCAGCAGGGAAGGACGCCCCTCCACCCCGGTGTCGGCGGATCCCCCGCCGGGCTGGAGCGGGGCGGAGACAGGAGCGCAGGCCCGTGGCCGGGGGCCAGCCGCCTTGAACCCGTGAAGAAGGTTGTTACTCAGCTATTCGGCAGCGTTCGGGGTCGTGGGGCGGCCAGGTTAGAACGGCGGTTCTTCGCTGCAACCTGCGTCGGAGCCCGGGTATCGCGTGCGGTGGTCCGCTACAAGGTCGGTGTTGCAGAACTCGAATGGGTCGCGCTGGCCTTCGAGCCCCGAAGAGTCCTCGCCCCATGCGTCGAGAGCGTCGATGGCTCGCTCTCGGTACTGCCACAGTTCGCTGGTTCCGAGGATCTGTCGGATCAGGGGGACCAGCGTCGTTCGGTGATGGCGCACCTGGGGATCGTCCAGGAGCGGGATGCATGCTGCGATGGCTGCTTCGCGTACATGACGATCGCTGTCATCGGTGTACGCGAAGGCAGCTGAGAAGAGCTGCGGCCGGATGTCGCGAACGGCTACGGCCGGTGGATAGTCGTCGAGAGGGAATCCGTGCTCGCTGCCGATGGTGTCGGCCACGCCAGTGACCTCGTTGGCGACGGAGTTGATCCAGCCCAGTAGTTCGGCGCGCATGTTGCCGGGGAAGGACCAGCGGTCCTTGTCGATGGAACCTGTCGTGCGTGGGTCGGAAAGGATCGCGGCGACGTACAGGGCTGTGGGTGCTGTCGCCTCGTAGAGAGTGTTCTGGTGGTGTACGACGCGATGGAGGTCGTCCAGCGCCTTGGTTCGCACCGCCTGGTTCGCGTCCAGGAGTGCGACCAGCATCTTGGGTACGTCTTCGGCCGGCCCGTAAGCATGGTTCAGCTCTGCCCAGTTGGTTTGGGTGAGCGTCTCCTGTGGGTCGGGGAGAGCGTCAGGAGACGAGAGCTCGTGGACGTCTGTCATACGATCCTCCACAGGGGCGCGGCGTACTGCTGTGGTCGGTTGGTCAGGCTGTCGCGGTGGAAGCCGCTGAGGCTCAATACCTCCGTGAGGAAGCCGTTGCCGTCCTCACCCTCGGAGATGCCTGCCTCGATGACGCAGTCATGGTCGCGGTCTGTGTCCGCCCCGGCTGAGCGGGCGACGAACCTGTAGGTCATGGGCGTGTGTATCAGCGTTGTACCAGCAGCCCTGTCACACCCGTAACTTTGTGGTGATGCGTTGGCCAACGACGTAGGCTCCCTCTGATCAGTCAAACTTCCCGGGGGGACGTTTTCATGCGCAAAATCGCGCGCCTTGCCCTGCTCGGTACCAGCATCGCCATGGTCGCCACCGCGGCCGGTGCCACCGTTGCTCAGGCGGAGGACGGCGGTTCGGGCAACATCACGATCGACAAGGTCGTCGTGAACGGCGGCAAGCCGGTCGTGGTCGGTACCACCAACACCGTGTACGCCAAGGTCTCCGTGACCGCGTCCGACGACTCGGGCATCAAGGAGAACACGTACATCAGTGCGTACGGCCCGACGCCCAACTACGACCAGATCTGGTACGACGACGGCGAGATCACCTGCGCCAAGGTGAGCGACACCACGTCGACCTGCACGGGCACGCTGACGTTCGACCCGCAGGGCGGAAGCGCCATCAACGGCAACAACGCGGCGGCCACCTGGCGGCTCAGCACGCTGCTGTCCGCCAACGACTTCGACTACATCCACCGTGACGCGGCCGCCAACTTCAAGGTGCAGCGCGCCTCGAAGCTCACGGTCAACGCCTCGCCGGAGCCCGTGAAGAAGGGCAAGACCATCACGGTCACCGGCAAGCTCTCCCGGGCCAACTGGGAGACCCACAAGTACGCGGGGTACACCGGTCAGTCGGTGAAGCTGCAGTTCCGTAAGAAGGGCTCCAGCACCTACACCACCGTCAAGACCATCAAGACCAACTCGACGGGCAACCTGAGCACCACCGTCACCGCCTCCACCGACGGCTACTTCCGTTACTCCTTCGCGGGCACCGCGACCACCCCGGCGGTCTCCGCCACGGGTGACTACGTCGACGTGCAGTAGGCAAGCGAGGCAAATGAAAGGGGCTCCCCTCAAGGAGCCCCTTTTTGCGTACCCGGAAGATCCTCTAGAACGTGCCCAGCTTCACGATCGACAGCAGTGCGATCAGCTGGATCGACGCCGCGCCCAGCGCCTTCGGCCACGGCAGGTCGTGGGACTTGGAGACCATGAGGGTGAGCAGGGCGCCGCCCGCGATCCAGGTGGCCCAGCCGAGGCCCTGGACGAAGGTCGCGTCGCCGCCGAAGAACATGGCGAAGACCAGGCGGGGGGCGTCCGTCAGCGACATGATCAGCATCGACAGGCCGACCGTGGGCTGCCAGGCGCCGTCGCCGCCGAGCTGGCGGGCCAGGGTGTGGGTGACCACGCCCAGGACGAAGGACGAGAGCACCATCGCGACCGCGGTCGTCAGGACGATCGGTACGGCGTTGGCGAGCGTCGCGTTGATCGCGTCCTCGCGCGCGCCGTCGAAGCCGAAGACCGCGAGCAGGCCGTAGAGGAACGTCACGATCAGGGCCGGGCCCCACATCGTGTAGTCGCGCATCTGGAGGAACGTCTGGTTGGGGGCGGTGACGATGCCCCTCAGCAGGTCCTTCCAGTGCAGGCGCGGACCGATCGGGCCGGACGGCTGCTGCGTCGAGCCCGCGCGGTAGGTACCGCCCTGGTTGTAGGGGTCCTCGCCCACCGAGAACGCCTGGGTGTGGCCCGGGTTGTTCGCCGCGTACGGGTCATGGCCGGCGTCCGGCTGCCGGCCGTAGCCGTCGCCGCCGTCGCCGAAGTACTCCGGTTCGTCGTAACCACCGCCGCCGCCCCGGTGGCCGCCGTAACCCTGCTGCCCGGGGTGCGGGTGCGCGGGCGGCGCGGGGTAGCCGCCGTACGACGGTCCCTGCGGGGCCTGCTGCCCGTACGGAGGTTGTTGCGGTCGCGTATGAGGAGCGCCGTTGTCCCGGCCGCGTCCGATCCTGAATCCAGCCACGTCTTCGAACGTACCTGGTCCCGGAGAGCCACGTGCCGGGCCCGACGGTTCGGGCCCGGCTTTGCGGCCGAGCTGTGACATCCCTTAAGGGACTTCTCATCAAACCCCTACGGGAGTACGGCGATCAGTCCCCGCATACGGCCGGCAGGGGAGGAGGGTCAGTCCAGGAAGCTGCCGCCGTACTCCGGCAGGTGGACCGCGCCTGTCGCCGTCGGCGTGGTGCTCGTGCCGCGCATCAGGAGGCCGTCCTGGGCCGCGCCCACCGTGAGGTCGGCCTTGCCGTCGCGGGTCAGGTCGCGCAGGCGGACGGCGAAGCCGAAGGAGGCGTGCGAGTCGGCCGGGCCGAGGACCGTCTGCGGGATCCAGGTGGAGCGGGTGCCGGTCAGGCCGCCGGAGCCGCCGCGGAAGAGGTGCACGCCGCCCTGGTCCTCCTTGCCGTCCACGTCCTCGTGCGGGACGCCGACCGCGAGGTCCGCGTAGCCGTCGCCGTTGGTGTCGGCGGCGGAGACGGCGTAGCCGAAGTTGTCGTCCGCCTCGGGGTTGCCGGAGACGCCGGAGGAGGCCTGGTTGTACGTCATCGAGCCGCTCGGGCCCGCGGAGCCGCCGCGCCAGACGCTGACGATGCCCTTGCCGTCGTTGTTGTCGGGCAGGCCGACGGCGATGTCGCCGTAGCCGTCCTTGTCGAAGTCGCCGATCGCGGCGGCCCAGGGGGCGCTGATGTACGTCTTGGACGCGCCCGACGTCAGACCGCCCGAGGCGCCCTTGAGGAACCAGATGCGGGGGACCGGCTTGTTGTCGACGAACTGCTCGCCGAGGATCACCAGGTCCGTCCTGCCGTCGCCGTTGACCTTGCCGGCGGCGAGGCCGGAGGAGTACCAGCCCTGGCCCGCCTTGTCGATCTTGCTGACGGTGCCCGTGCCGCCGGCCTTGGTGAAGCCGCCGCGGTACAGCCAGGTCTCCAGGCCGCCGATGACCGCGAGGTCGGGCGAGCCGTCGCCGTTGAAGTCGCCGGTGGCGAGGTCGCGGCCGAAGTAGCTGCCGGCGCCGGACTTCGGGGCGAGGCTGGTGCCGCCGGACAGGCCGGACCGGGAGCCCCAGACGACGGTGACCGTGCCGCGGTACTCGACGCTGCCGACCTTCTCCATGGGGTTGCCGACGATCAGGTCCGCGTAGCCGTCCTTGTTGAGGTCGGCGCTCGCGATCGACTCGCCGAACTGGTCGTCGTCCTCGCCGGTGCCGGGGATGCCCGGGCTGTCCTGGTGGACGACCTGGGTGTGCGCGGTGTCGAGGCCGTTCGCGTCGCCGTAGACGATGGTGACGGCGCCGCCCTTCCAGCCGTCGGAGCCGGAGATGCCGCTGTAGTAGTGGCTGTACGCCAGGTCCCGGTAGCCGTCGCCGTTGAAGTCGTCGTAGTGCTTGGCGACCGCCGCCGAGGCCGGGGCGGTGAGCAGGAGCGGGGTCAGGCCGGTCGCCACGAGGGTGGCGGTCAGGGCGGCCGCGGTGCTGGTGCGCATGGGAGTGCCTCCTGGGAAGGGTCAGCCGGTGAGTCCGGCGCCGAACGCGCCGTAGCCGCTGGTCATGCCGAGGGAGCCGGGGCCGAAGGAACGGACGCCGGCGGTGCTGATGCCGCTGGTGCCGGCGCGCAGCGCCCAGACGGCGCCGGCACCGTTGTTCTCGAAGCCGGCGGCCACCGTGAGGTCGGCGCGGTGGTCGCCGTTGACGTCGGCCAGCAGGATGTCGGAGCCGAAGTAGTCGGTGGCTTCCGCGACGCCGGGGACGTCGTAGGTGCTCTGGGAGATCGCGCGGCCGCCGGACAGGCGCGGGCCGGGCAGCACCACGGAGGAGCCGGAGTCCTCGACGCCGGAGTCGTCCTTGAACGGGATGCCGATCGCGAGGTCGCCGTAGCCGTCGTTGCCGCGGTCACCGATGGAGACGGAGGCACCGAAGCCGTCGTTCGCCTTCTCCGTGCCCGGAACCCCCTCGGTGTCCTGGGTGAGCACGGCCATCGGCGCGTCCCCGTTGACCGGTCCGCCCGCCGAGCCGCGGATGACCACGACCTTGCCGCCGAGGCTGCCGGTCTGGTCGTCCTCCTCGCTGAAGACGTTGCCGAGGGCGATCTCGTCGTAGCCGTCGCCGTCGATGTCGCCGAGGGCGATGGAGGTGCCGCCGTTCAGGGGGCGCGGTGAGGAGCTGTCGACGCCGTCGGAGGAGCCGAGGTAGGCGACGCCCTTGGACCAACTGCCCGACGCGTGCGAGGTGTTGTGGGTGCGGTAGGTGAGGACCAGGTCGGACTTCTTGTCGCCGTCGGTGTCGCCCGCCTTCATGGCGTCGAGGGCGTACGCCGTCTCCGGCAGGCCGATCTTCTCCACGAGCCCGGAGGTGCCGCCGGACCTGGTGAAGCCGCCGCGGAGCACGTACGACCTGGTGCCGCCGGTGCCGACGACGAGGTCGGCCCTGGCGTCGCCGTTGAAGTCGCCCGTGGTGAGCAGCCGGCCCCAGTTGTCGTGGGTGGAGGCCGCGATGTCCTTGACCGCGGTGCCGCCCTTGACGCCGCTCGCCGAGCCCCACAGCACGGTGACGGAGCCGCCGTCGACGTCCGTGCCGACGTCCTCGCCGGGGGCGCCGACGGCGAGGTCGCTGTAGCCGTCCTTGTTGAGGTCGGCGATCGCGAGGGCCTCGCCGAAGGTGTCCTCGGTCTCGGCGGTGCCGGGCACGCCGGTGGTGTTCTGGCTGAGGACGGTGCGCTTGGCGGGGTCGAGACCGTTCTTGGTGCCGTACAGGACGGCGACGTAGCCGGCCATGCCCTTGCCGCCGACCTTCGCGTACGGGGCGGCGAGGGCGACGTCGCCGTAGCCGTCGCCGTTGAAGTCCGTGGTCGGGCCGGCGGGGGCGGCGGTGGCCTGACCGGCCGGGAGTGCGGCGAGCAGGCCGGTGGTCAGGGTCGCGGCCAGAAGGAGGGTGCGCTTGCGCAAGGCGGGCTCCGGAAGGGGCGGTTCGCGGGCGGGGTACGGCCGGGCCCGTGGTCACGGGCCCGGCCTGGGAGGTCGTACGGGAGCGGGTACGAGTGGGTCGTACGGCTGCTCAGTCGGCGAAGTTGGCGCCGAACGCCGGGCTGCCTGTCGTCGAGACGCCCGAGGTGCTCGGGGAGACCGAGCGGGAGCCGGTCGTGGTGATCTTCGTGCCGTTGGAGGGCAGGTAGAGGACCGCGCCGTTGCCGTCGTTCTCGTACGAGCCCGCGATCAGGTCGGCCTTGCCGTCGCCGGTGACGTCGTCGAGCTTGACGTCGGCGCCGAGCGCGTCGTTCTTCTCGTCCTCGCCGGGGACGCCCGCGGTGGACTGGGCGAAGGACTGGGCGCCGGAGGAGGTGTTCAGGCCGGCGGCCGAGCCGTACAGGACGGTGACCATGCCGGCGTCCGTGACGCCGTCGATGTTCTCGCCGGCGACGCCGACCACGAGGTCCTGGTAGCCGTCGCCGTTGATGTCGCCGAGGTCCAGCTCGTAGCCGAAGTAGTCGTTCTTCTCGGAGGTGCCGGGGACGTTGCCGGTGTTCTGGGTGATGCCGGTGACCGAGCCGGCGCCGCTCGCGGAGCCGTAGGTGACCCACACCTTGCCGCCATCGGCGCCGCCGGGGTAGGTGACCTCGCCGTTGTCGGTGGTCCGGTTCCAGTACATGCCGGAGACGATGTCGCCGAAGCCGTCGTTGTCGATGTCGCCGATCGCGGTGATCACACCGGGCTTGAGCTCCTGCGCGGACGCCGCGGACAGGCCGTTCGCGGTGCCAGGGAGCAGGTAGTTGGTGTTCCAGCCGTAGTCGGTCTCGGTCTCGTAGCCGTCGACGACGAGGTCGGTACGGCCGTCGCCGTTGACGTCGCCCGCGGTGAGGTTCATGGGGCCACGCGCGTTGCCGCCGGACTGGATGGGCGGCTTGACGGTGCTGCGGCCGCCGACCGCGGCCCCGGAGGCGTTGATGCCGCCCTTGTAGACGTAGATCGTGCTGGAGGTGTTGCCCACCGCCAGGTCGTCCTTGCCGTCGCCGTCGTAGTCGCCCGCGGCGAGGTCCTTGCCCCACAGGTCGTGCGAGGAGGGGGCCGGGTCGGAGACGGTGACACCGCGGCCGGTGATGCCGCTCGCCGAACCCCACAGCACGGCGAGGCCGCCGCCGTCGGTGTCGCTGCCGACGTCCTCCCAGGGAGCGGAGACGGCGATGTCGTCGTAGCCGTCGCTGTTGAAGTCGCCGTACGCGGTCTCGGCGCTGAAGAAGTCGTTCGTCTCGGCGGTGCCGGGCACGCCGGCGGTGTTCTGGTTGATCACGGAGCGCTTCGCGGACGACACGCCGGTGCTCGTGCCGTAGAGGACGACGAGCTGGCCGGCGCCCTTCTTACCGTTGACGTAGGCGCCGGTGGCCGAGAAGGCCACGTCGCCGATCCCGTCGCCGTTGAAGTCGGCCTGCGGGACGGTGGTGGAGTCCGCGGCCGTCGCGGTGGCGGCCGAGAACGTGAGCAGACCGCCCGTCAGCGCGGCCGCGGTGGCCGTCGCGAGGGCAAGTCGCAGGTGGTGCTTGTGCATGCGGATTCTCCTGCGGCATGCGGGGACGCCTGGCGGGCGTCCGCAGTCGATGGGGGCGGACCGGCCGTGTTCACCGGGAGTTGTCCTCGGGTACACAGGTCGGTCGGCGATCAGGAGACCTCTGCCGGTACGTAAGGGTTGTACGTGAGTTCGACAAATTTCTGTGCCCGCAGGGGCGCAGGGGGCAAAAGGAGCAAGGGCTCAGGGGCTCAGGAACGCCGACGTCGAGAAGGTGACCGTCGGCTCGGCCGCCACCAGCCCCTTCCTCACCCCGGGGAACACCGCCACCGTGTCCTTCTTCTCGCCCTGGTATGTCCGAGCCACCAGGTCCGCCCGGCCGTCCCCGTCGAAGTCGCCGACCGCGAGGACGCGGGTGGTGCCCACGGCGGTCGGCTCCACGGTGACCATGCCCGCGGCGGACAGTCCGGCCGTACGGCCCCGGAAGACCTTGATCCGCGAGCCGCTGGAGACGAGTTCGCTCAGGCCGTCGCCGTCGAAGTCGGCGGCGTCGAGCATGGACCCGGGGGAGGAGAGGGCGCCGCGGTCGGCGGTGGGCAGGTCGTAGCGCAGGGCGGTGCCGCCCATCGCGCCGATCGCCGCGTCCAGGGCCCTGCCCTTGCCGAAACGGCCGAGGGCGACGTCGATGCCGGCGGGCAGGAGGGCGCCGGTGCGCGTCGGGCCGGTGGGGCCGCCGAGGACGAGGGCGGAGGTGGTGGTGCCTTCCGCGGTGCGGACGATCAGGTCGTCGTAGCCGTCGCGGTCCACGTCGAGGGCCGGGCCCGTGGGGAGCTCGCCGGGCGCCGGGACGGGGGCGGTGGCCGCCTTCGGGGCGCCCTTGCGGGTGAACGGGCCGCGCAGGTAGGTCAGTTGGGAGCCGGAGGCGTGCAGGACCAGGTCCTGGGCGTCGTCCCCGTCGAAGTCGCCGCACACCGGCTGGTCCGGCCAGTCCTTGCCGGCCCGGGCGCGGGCCGGGACGGTGAGCTTGACCGCCTTGCCGGTGAGGCCGGACGGCGAGCCGAAGAGGATCTGGAGCGGGACCGGGGGCTGCCCCTGGCCGTCGTAGGGCGGATCGGTGGAGACGACGAGGTCGGTGAAGCCGTCGCCGTCGAGGTCACAGGTGGCCTCCGCCTCGAACACGGCGGGCAGTTGCCCCTTCGTCGCGGCGCCCTGCTTCACCGGGCTGAGCAGCTGCCGTGCTCCCGGCGTCAGTCCGCGCGCACCGCCGTAGACGACGCCGATGCCGGCGTCGTCCGTGTGCGCCTGTGCCTTGACCAGGTCGTCGAGGACGAGGTCGCGGTGGCCGTCGCCGTTGAAGTCGTCGTCGACCGTGCTGCCCTTGCCGCGCGGGACGGGCAGCTTCGCGGCGGACTTCGCGGTGCGCACCGGCGGTGTGTGGTCGGCGCTCCCGGTGTGCTGGGTGGGGCCGCAGGAGGCGAGGACGAGGGCGCCGCAGAGCACCGCCGCGGCCGTTCCGGCTCTTCGCACGCGCACCGCACACCTCGTCAGCATCATCGACAACGAACCCCGCAATGATGCACGCGTTCGAGCCCGGGGTTAAGGGGGAGTTCGGTCGGCGTTTGCCCCGAGGGCCGGGTGGACGGCGGGGAAGGGCCGCGGGTGATGATCGGGACATGACCGAGATCGTGCTGATGTCAGATCCGCGGATCGCCGCGGTCCCCGTGGCCGACTGCGGTGAACCGTTCGCCGACGCAAGGGAGTTGCTCGCCGTCGACCCGCGCAAGGAGGACGCGCACGGGGCCTTCGCGCACCTGCGCGAGGGGGTGGCGGCCCGGCTCCTGAAGGCGGGGGAACTGCTCCCGGAGGGGGTCCGGTTGCTGTTCGTCGAGGGGTACCGGCCGCCCGCCACACAGCGCCGTTACTTCGAGGAGTACGCCCGCACGCTGCGCGCCGCCCACCCCGACTGGCCGGAAGGGCGGCTGAGGGACGCCACCAGCCGGTACGTCTCGCCGCCGGAGATCGCCCCGCACAGCGCCGGCGCCGCGGTCGACCTCACCCTCGTGGACGCCGACGGCCACGAACTCGACATGGGGACCCGGGTCAACGCGAGCCCCGAGGAGAGCGACGGCGCCTGTTACACGGACGCCGCCGGGATCGGCGCGGAGGCGCGCGCCAACCGGCGGCTGCTCGGCGCGGTGCTGACCGCGGCGGGGCTGGTCAACTACCCCACCGAGTGGTGGCACTGGTCCTACGGCGACCGCTACTGGGCGCTCGCCACCGGCGCCGCACAGGCCCGTTACGGGCCCCGCGAGCATCCCGTCGTACGGCTCGCCCGGTACACCCGGACCGACCTCGACGCGATCACCGGCGGCGCCCAGGACCCCTTCGAGGTCGCCGCGTTCGGGGTGACGGCGCGGGACAAGGACGTGCACTTCGGGGTACGGAGCGAGGGCCGGCTGGTGGCGCACGCCGGGCTGGTGGAGGTGGACGTCGAGGTCGGGGAGCGGCGGCTGCGGGTCGCCGGGCTCGGGGGTGTGGTCGTGGCGCCCGGGATGCGCGGGCACGGGCTGGCCCGGCTGGTCGTGGACACCGCCGTGGCCCATGCGCGGGGGACGGGCGCGGAGTTCGGGCTGCTGTTCTGTCTGCCGGACCGGGTGCCCCTCTACGAGCGGCTCGGGTGGCGGGTGCTGCCCGGCGGCATGCGGGTCGAGCAGCCGGGCGGGGTGATCGACCACCCACTGCGCACCATGTGGACACCGCTGGCGGAGGGTGCCGCCTGGCCCGAGGGCGCGGCGCGGTTGCGGTCACTGCCGATGTGAGGCGGGGTTGCCCGAGACCGCGCGGGTCTCCGGGGCCCCGGATGGAGCAGCCGGATCAGGCCATGCGTCCAGGGACACGGGTCAGGGCGTGCGGTCGGTGCGGCCCGCGGTGCCCGTCACCTCGCGGTGGACGGCCCAGGCGTCCGCCACCGGGCCCAGGTGTCCGAGCTTGTCGGGGTTGATCACGTTGCGGATCGTTCGGATCCGTCCGTCGAGGATGTCGAGGACCATGGTGTGGAGCACCTTGCCGTCCCGGTCGCGGAAGACGGCGCCCGGCTCGCCGTTGAGCTCCCGCGGCTCGAACGTCACGCCCGCCTCGGCCATCCGGGGGTGCACGGAGGCCAGCAGCCGGGCCACGTTCAGCGCGCCGGCGACGGCCCTGGCGAGCTGCGGGGCCTTGCCGCCGCCGTCGCCGACCAGGGACACCTCGGCGGCGAGCAGATGCTGGAGGCCGTCGACGTCGCCCTCGCGCAGGGCGTCGAAGAAGCGTGCGGCCAGTCGCTCGCGCTCCTTGCGGTCGGCCTCGAAGCGGGGGCGGCCCTCGGCCATGTGCCGGCGTGCCCGCACCACCAGTTGGCGGCACGCGGCCTCCGAGCGCCCGACCGCCGCCGCGATCTCGGGGAAGCCGAAGTCGAAGACGTCCCGCAGCACGAACACCGCCCGCTCCAGCGGGCTGAGCCGCTCCAGCAGCAACAGGGCCGCCGTCGACACCGAGTCCGCCAGTTCCGCCGACCGCTCCGGGTCCTGGTAGGGGTCGGTGAGCAGCGGCTCGGGGAACCACGGACCGACGTAGGCCTCGCGGCGGACGCGGGCGGAGCGCAGGACGTTGATCGAGACCCGGGTCACAGCGGTCGAGAGGTAGGCCCGGACCGAGTCGGGTTCGGTGGCGGAGGCCTCGTAGCGCAGCCAGGTCTCCTGGACGGCGTCCTCGGCCTCGCCGACGCTGCCCAGGATCCGGTAGGCGAGGGAGAACAGCAGCGGCCGCAGCTCCTGGAACTCCTCGGCCCTGGTCATGCCCGTGCCCCCCTGGCCGACAGTGTTCTCGGCCCCTCGGCCGACGGCGTTCCCGGTCCCTCGTCAGCCGGTGAAGGCCTCGGGACCGAAGCGGCCCCACGCGATGAACACCGCGAGTACGAGGTAGACCGCGTTCAGTGCCACGAACCGCGCTTCGCCGAGCCGACCGTGAGTGATCATCGCACCGACCATCAGCAGGGTCCAGCAGACCGCGGTCACCGGCACCAGCGCCGGGGCGACGCCGGTCACGGCCGGCAGCACCAGACCGACGGCGGCGAGGAGTTCGAGGACCCCGAGCCCCTTGACGAAGCGGTCGCCGTGGCTGGCGGTCCATGCCCCGCCGTCGGCCACGGCCAGCTTCTCCCGGGGCACGAACGTCTTGGTGACACCGCCGGCCAGGGCGACCGCGGCGAGCAGTCCGGTGCCGATCCACAGGGCGAGATTCATCCTGAACTCCTTGGGTGAGTGGGCGAGGTGTCCCGTCACCCCTGGGACAAGACGGCGGCGGCGCCTGTGACATCGCCGGGCTCACGGATCGCACGAACGGCGAAGCCCCCCGCGCCGGGAGTGGCGCGGGGGGCTTCGGAGTGCCGCGAGGACCTACTTGACCGGCTCCGGCTCCGGTTCGTTCTCCGTCTCCGCCACGTCCTCGGGGTCCACCGGCGTCTTCACGGACTCCAGCAGCAGCTGGGCCACGTCGACGACCGTGACGGACTCCTTGGCCTTGCCCTCGTTCTTCTTGCCGTTGACCGAGTCGGTCAGCATGACCAGGCAGAACGGGCAGGCGGTGGAGACGATGTCCGGGTTGAGGGACAGAGCCTCGTCGACGCGCTCGTTGTTGATGCGCTTGCCGATCCGCTCCTCCATCCACATCCGCGCGCCACCGGCGCCACAGCAGAAGCCGCGCTCCTTGTGGCGGTGCATCTCCTGCTGGCGCAGGCCCGGGACGGCCGACATGATCTCGCGCGGGGGCGTGTAGATCTTGTTGTGACGGCCCAGGTAGCACGGGTCGTGGTAGGTGATGAGGCCCTCGACCGGGGTCACCGGGAGCAGCTTGCCCTCGTCGATGAGGTGCTGGAGCAGCTGGGTGTGGTGGATGGTCTCGTAGTCGCCGCCGAGCTGCGGGTACTCGTTGCCGATGGTGTTCAGGCAGTGCGGGCAGGTGGCGACGATCTTCTTCGCCGACCGCGGCTTCTTCGTCGACTCGTCCTCGTCGTCCTCGCCGAACGCCATGTTCAGCGCGGCGACGTTCTCCATGCCGAGCTCCTGGAACAGCGGCTCGTTGCCGAGGCGGCGGGCCGAGTCACCGGTGCACTTCTCGTCGCCGCCCATGATCGCGAACTTGACGCCCGCGATGTGCAGCAGCTCCGCGAAGGCCTTGGTGGTCTTCTTGGCGCGGTCCTCGAGGGAGCCGGCGCAGCCGACCCAGTACAGGTACTCGACCTCGGAGAGGTCCTCGATGTCCTTGCCGACGACCGGCACCTCGAAGTCGAGCTCCTTGAGCCACTCGAGGCGCTGCTTCTTGGCCAGGCCCCAGGGGTTGCCCTTCTTCTCCAGGTTCTTGAGCATCGTGCCCGCCTCGGACGGGAACGCGGACTCGATCATCACCTGGTAGCGGCGCATGTCGACGATGTGGTCGACGTGCTCGATGTCGACGGGGCACTGCTCGACACAGGCGCCGCAGGTGGTGCAGGACCACAGGACGTCCGGGTCGATGACGCCGTTCTCTTCGAGGGTGCCGATCAGCGGGCGCTCGGCCTCGGCCAGGGCCGCGGCGGGCACGCCGGCCAGCTGCTCCTCGGAGGCCTTCTCCTCGCCCTCCATGGTCTTGCCGCCGCCCGCCAGCAGGTAGGGCGCCTTGGCGTGCGAGTGGTCCCGCAGCGACATGATGAGGAGCTTGGGGGAGAGCGGCTTGCCGGTGTTCCAGGCCGGGCACTGGGACTGGCAGCGACCGCACTCGGTGCAGGTCGAGAAGTCCAGCAGGCCCTTCCAGGAGAACTGCTCGACCTGGGAGACGCCGAAGACGTCGTCCTCACCCGGGTCGGTGAAGTCGATCGGCTTGCCGCCCGACGTCATCGGCTGGAGGCCGCCGAGGGCGGTGGCGCCGTCCGCGTTGCGCTTGAACCAGATGTTCGGGAACGCCAGGAACCGGTGCCAGGCCACGCTCATGTTGGCGTTGACCGAGACGACGATCATCCAGATGAACGAGACGGAGACCTTGATCCCGGCGAACAGGTAGACCAGCGTCTGGAGCGTGGAGACGTCGAGCTCGCGGAACGCGGCGACCAGCGGGTACGAGGCGAAGAACGCGGCCTCGTAGTGGTCCACGTGGTGCAGCGCGCCCTCAAGACCGCGCAGCACGTAGATCACGATGCCGATGGTGAGGATGACGTACTCGACGAAGTACGCCTGCCAGGCCTTGGAGCCCGCGAAGCGGGACTTGCGGCCGGGGCGGGAGGGCAGGTTCAGCAGGCGGATCGCGATGAGCACCGCGATGCCCAGGCCGGTCATCACGGTGATGAACTCGACGTACATCTCCCAGGGCAGGAACCCGCCGATGATCGGCAGGGTGAAGTCCGCCTGGAAGAGCTGGCCCATCGCCTGGCCCAGGATCGGGATCAGGGTCAGGAAGCCGATCGCCACGAACCAGTGGGCGACGCCCACGATCCCCCAGCGGTTCATCCGGGTGTGACCGAGGAACTCCTTCACCAGCGTCACGCTGCGCTGGTAGGGGTTGTCGATCCGGGTGCCGGCGGGCAGTGGCTGGCCGAGCATGAAAAACCGGACGAACTGGGCGATGACGCGTGCGAACAGTGCCACACCGACCACGGTCAGGACCAGCGACACGATGATCGCGGCGAGTTGCATGTCGGGGCTCCTCGGGCCTGCGATGGGGTTCTTCGAGTGGGATGGAACGAGATTACTAAGCGGTAACTTATGTAGCCCTCTGAGGCTACCCCCATCATCAATCGCACTGTAGCCAGCCGTGCAGTGATCTGTGTCGCTGAGGGTTGCCTTAAGAACCGACCGTGTTATTCGTACCAAATTGGTACATTCACACCTAATTTAGAGCTGTGCTCTACGGAATCATCGCCGCCACGACCGCCCTGCTCCTTTCCGCCGTCCTCACCGCGCTGCTCCGGGCGGCCGCGCTGCGCCTGGGGATCGCCGACCGGCGACGGCAGCGGACCCTTCCGCTGTTCGGGGGTGTGGCCGTCGCGCTCACCAGCTGTCTGGTGGCGACCGTCGGGGACCGCACGGGCTTCGCCCCCCTCGGCGCCGGCGTCGGCGAACTGCTCGTCGCCGGTGCCGCCGTGGCCGCGCTGGGCCTGTTCGCGGACGTACGGCGGGTCAAACCGCGCGTGCTGGTCGCCGGTACGGCGGTGGCGGCGGCCTGTGTCGTGCCGTACGAGGAGACCGGCGTCCCCGGCGGGCTGCTCGCCGTCGGCTGGATCGTCTTCGTCGCCCTGGGGCTCAGGGCCCTCGACCACGCCGACGGCCTCGCCGGGACCGTCGGGGTGGTCACCGCCTTCGGGGCCGGGGCCTGTGCGGCCGTCGAGGTGATGGACGGGCTCGCGGTGCTGCTGAGTGTGCTGGCCGCCGCGCTGACCGGGTTCCTCATGCACAACTGGCCGCCCGCGCGCGTGGGGCTCGGCGCGTGCGGGTCGCTGTTCACCGGGTTCCTCCTCGCCTCGGCGGCCGTGGTGACCCGGGCCGGGTACGGACTCGGCTCCACCGCGGCGGTGTTCGGGGCGCTCACCGTGGTCATCGGCGCCGACGTCCTGCTCGTGGTGGTGTCCCGGCGGCTCTCCGGCAGGAGCGGCCCCGACCATCTCGCGCACCGGCTGCGGCGGCTCGGGCTGACCCCGCAGGGCGCGGCGGTCCTTCTCGGTGCGGCCGCCTTCTCCGGGGTACTCGTCGCGGTCCTGGTGCACCTCGGATGGGTCGGCCCGACCGGGGCGCTCTGGGTGGCGGGCGGCGCCCTGATCGTCGTACTGGGACTGCTGCGCATCAAGCCCTCCAGCACACCTCGACCTGTGTCACCGCAGGTCAGGGGCCAGTTGCGTGTAAGGAACGGATAAGAGTTGAGTCCCCGCGACTCAGGTCTGTTGACCGAGCCGGGGACGTCATGCACACTTGAGTCCGTTCCACTCAAGTCAGCTGGAGGAAATCACCATGGCACGTGCGGTCGGCATCGACCTGGGCACGACTAACTCCGTCGTCAGCGTTCTCGAAGGCGGCGAGCCCACCGTCATCACCAACGCCGAGGGTGCCAGGACCACGCCGTCCGTCGTCGCCTTCGCGAAGAACGGTGAGGTGCTGGTCGGCGAGGTCGCCAAGCGCCAGGCGGTCACCAACGTGGACCGGACCATCCGCTCGGTGAAGCGCCACATGGGCACCGACTGGAAGGTCGAGCTCGACGGGAAGCCCTTCAACCCGCAGCAGATGTCCGCGTTCATCCTGCAGAAGCTGAAGCGGGACGCCGAGGCCTACCTGGGCGAGAAGGTGACCGACGCGGTCATCACCGTCCCGGCGTACTTCAACGACTCCGAGCGCCAGGCGACGAAGGAAGCCGGCGAGATCGCCGGTCTCAACGTCCTTCGTATCGTCAACGAGCCCACCGCGGCCGCGCTCGCCTACGGCCTCGACAAGGACGACCAGACGATCCTCGTCTTCGACCTCGGTGGCGGCACCTTCGACGTGTCCCTCCTGGAGATCGGCGACGGCGTCGTCGAGGTGAAGGCCACCAACGGTGACAACCACCTCGGTGGTGACGACTGGGACCAGCGCGTCGTCGACTACCTGGTGCAGCAGTTCAAGTCCGGTCACGGCGTGGACCTCGCCAAGGACAAGATGGCCCTCCAGCGCCTCCGCGAGGCCGCCGAGAAGGCCAAGATCGAGCTGTCCTCGTCCACCGAGACCTCGATCAACCTGCCCTACATCACCGCCTCCGCCGAGGGCCCGCTGCACCTGGACGAGAAGCTCACCCGGGCTCAGTTCCAGCAGCTGACCGCGGACCTCCTCGAGCGCTGCAAGACCCCGTTCTTCAACGTCATGAAGGACGCCGGCGTCTCCATCAACGAGATCGACCATGTCGTCCTCGTCGGTGGCTCCACCCGGATGCCCGCCGTCGCCGAGCTGGTGCGCGAGCTGACCGGTGGCAAGGACGCCAACAAGGGCGTCAACCCGGACGAGGTCGTCGCCATCGGCGCCGCCCTCCAGGCCGGTGTCCTCAAGGGTGAGGTCAAGGACGTCCTGCTCCTCGACGTGACCCCGCTGTCCCTCGGTATCGAGACCAAGGGCGGCATCATGACCAAGCTCATCGAGCGGAACACGACGATCCCGACCAAGCGGTCCGAGATCTTCACCACCGCCGAGGACAACCAGCCCTCCGTGCAGATCCAGGTCTACCAGGGCGAGCGCGAGATCGCGGCGTACAACAAGAAGCTCGGGATGTTCGAGCTCACCGGTCTGCCGCCGGCCCCGCGCGGTGTCCCGCAGATCGAGGTCGCCTTCGACATCGACGCCAACGGCATCATGCACGTGACCGCGAAGGACCTCGGCACGGGCAAGGAGCAGAAGATGACCGTCACCGGTGGCTCCTCGCTGCCGAAGGACGAGGTCAACCGGATGCGCGAAGAGGCCGAGAAGTACGCGGAGGAGGACCACGCCCGCCGCGAGGCCGCCGAGTCCCGCAACCAGGGCGAGCAGCTCGTCTACCAGACGGAGAAGTTCCTCAAGGACAACGAGGAGAAGGTCCCCGGCGAGGTCAAGACCGAGGTCGAGGCCGCCGTCGAGGAGCTGAAGACCGCGCTCAAGGGCGAGGACACCGCCGAGATCCGCACCGCCACCGAGAAGGTCGCGGCCGTCTCGCAGAAGGTCGGCCAGGCCATGTACGCCGACGCCCAGGCCGGACAGGCCGCCGGTGGCGCCGACGCCGGTGCCCCGCAGGACAAGGCCGACGACGACGTCGTGGACGCCGAGATCGTCGACGACGAGCGCAAGGACGGTGCCGCGTGACCGAGGAGACCCCGGGCTTCGAGGAGAAGCCCGACGTCCCCTCCGGCGCGACCCCCGACGACGCCGAGCCGAAGGCCGCCACCTCCTCCTCGGAGGCGGGGGCGGCCCCGGCCGGGGACGCAACAGCACAGATCGCCGGTCTGACGGCCCAGCTGGACCAGGCCCGCAAGGCGCTCGAAGAGCGCACCGCGGACCTCCAGCGGCTCCAGGCCGAGTTCCAGAACTACCGCCGCCGCGTGGAGCGGGACCGGATCACGGTCAAGGAGATCGCCGTCGCGAACCTCCTGACCGAACTCCTGCCCGTGCTCGACGACATCGGCCGCGCCCGGGACCACGGGGAGTTCGTCGGCGGATTCAAGTCCGTCGGGGAGTCCCTGGAGACCGTCGCGGCGAAGATGGGTCTTCAGCAGTTCGGCAAGGAGGGCGAGCCCTTCGACCCGACGATCCACGAGGCCCTGATGCACAGCTACGCACCGGACGTCACCGAGACGACCTGCGTCGCGATCCTCCAGCCGGGGTATCGCATCGGCGAGCGCACCATCCGCCCCGCGCGGGTGGCCGTCGCCGAACCGCAGCCGGGCGCGCAGACGGTCAAGGCCGAGGGGGCCGACGAGGCCCCGGCGGCCGGCGACGACAAGGACAGCGGCCCTGAGGAGGGCTGAGGTCACAGCGACTGAGCGGAACCGCGGAAAGGGGGCGCGTCGAGGATGAGCACCAAGGACTTCATCGAGAAGGACTACTACAAGGTCCTCGGCGTCCCCAAGGACGCCACCGAGGCCGAGATCAAGAAGGCGTACCGCAAACTCGCCCGCGAGTTCCACCCGGACGCCAACAAGGGCAACGCCAAGGCGGAGGAGCGCTTCAAGGAGATCTCCGAGGCGAACGACATCCTCGGTGACCCCAAGAAGCGCAAGGAGTACGACGAGGCCCGCGCGCTCTTCGGCAACGGCGGCTTCCGCCCGGGGCCGGGCGCGGGCGGCGGCTCGTTCAACTTCGACCTGGGCGACCTCTTCGGAGGCGGCGCCCAGGGCGGTGGCGGCCAGGGTTCCGGCGGCTTCGGCGGCGGGATCGGCGACGTCTTCGGCGGTCTGTTCAACCGCGGCGGCACGGGCACGACCCGTACCCAGCCCCGGCGCGGCCAGGACATCGACACCGAGGTCACGCTGAGCTTCACCGAGGCCATCGAGGGCGCCACGGTCCCGTTGCGGATGTCCTCGCAGTCCCCCTGCAAGGCCTGCTCCGGCACCGGCGACAAGAACGGCACGCCGCGCGTGTGCCCGACCTGTGTCGGCACCGGGCAGGTGGCCCGGGGTTCGGGAGGCGGCTTCTCGCTGACCGACCCGTGCCCGGACTGCAAGGGCCGCGGTCTGATGGCCGAGCACCCCTGCCTCGAGTGCAAGGGCAGCGGCCGCGCCAAGTCCTCCCGGACGATGCAGGTCCGCATCCCCGCCGGGGTCACCGACAGCCAGCGCATCCGGCTGCGCGGCAAGGGCGCACCGGGCGAGCGCGGCGGCCCGGCCGGCGACCTGTACGTCACCGTGCACGTCGACGCCCACCCGGTCTTCGGCCGCAAGGGCGACAACCTCACGGTCACGGTCCCGGTGACCTTCACCGAGGCGGCTCTCGGCGGCGAGGTCAGGGTCCCCACCCTGGGCGGCCCCGCCGTGACGCTGAAGCTGCCGCCGGGCACCCCCAACGGCCGCACCATGCGCGCCCGGGGCAAGGGCGCGATCCGCAAGGACGGCACCCGCGGCGACCTCCTGGTCACCGTCGAGGTGAGTGTCCCGACGGATCTGACGGGGAAGGCTCGTGACGCACTCGAGGCGTATCGCGAGGCGACCGCGGGCGAGGACCCGCGGGCGGAGCTGTTCCAGGCGGCGAAGGGAGCTTGATCGAGATGGACGGCCGTCGACGCAATCCGTATGAACTGACCGAGGAGACCCCGGTCTACGTCATCTCGGTGGCGGCCCAGCTCTCGGGCCTGCACCCGCAGACCCTGCGCCAGTACGACCGGCTCGGCCTGGTCTCCCCGGACCGCACCGCGGGCCGGGGCCGGCGCTACTCGGCCCGTGACATCGAACTGCTGCGCACCGTCCAGCAGTTGTCGCAGGACGAGGGCATCAACCTCGCCGGCATCAAGCGCATCATCGAGCTGGAGAACCAGGTCGCCGCGCTCCAGTCCCGGCTCGCCGAGATGGAGTCGGCCCTGGAGGGCGCCGCGGCGGCGATGCGCCAGCGGGAGGCGGCGGTGCACGCCTCGTACCGCCGTGACCTGGTGCCGTATCAGGAGGTCCAGCAGACCAGCGCGTTGGTGGTGTGGCGGCCGAAGGGCCGGCAGGACTGACACAGGCATGCGGAAGGGGCCCGGAGGACGAACCTCCGGGCCCCTTCCGTATGCACGCTCTTGTCAGGGTGCCAGGGCCACCCAGGCGTCGCCGGGCTCGGACTCGGTGCCGTCGGCGCGCACGGCGGTCACCCAGTAGAAGTGGGTGGCGCCGGTGGCGGCCGTGGTGTCCGTGTACGAGGTGCCGGTGACCGGGTCGGCGGTCAGGGGCTCGTAGGCGGCGGTGGCCGGGTTCCAGCGGTGGACGCGGTAACCGGTGATGTCGCTCCCGTGGTACCCGCTGGAGAGCTTCCAGGTCAGGTCGACGCCGTCGGCACCGGCCTGGGCGCTCACGTCGACCAGCCAGTCCTGCGGCGTCTGGACGCTCGGCCGCAGGTCGAGCTCGGTGACGGTGGTGGACACCATCTTGTCGGCCGTCGTGTAGTTGGAGTTGCCCGAGGTGTCCACGGCGTCCACGAAGTAGGTGTGGTCCTCGCCGTCCTGGAGGTTCGCCGAGTCGACGAGCCGGCTGGTGCCCGCCTGCACCGTCCCCACGTGCGTGTAGTCGGTCCCGTCGTCCACCGTGCTGAGCCGGAACACGTTGTACCGGGCGAGGTCGTCGACCGGGCTGTCGTCCCAGTCCAGGACCGTGCCGTACGTGGTGGCGGTGGCCGTGAACCCGGTGACGAGCGGCGGGGCGGTGCCGTCGCCGTAGCCGTGGGAGATGGTCTGCGAGGGGGCCGACTCCCGGCCGAGCGCGTCGACGGTCGTCACCCAGTACACGTAGAACCCGTCGTTCGGGCTCGGTACGACGGTGGTGTCGGTGCAGGTGTAGCTGTACTTGGTGCCGTAGGCGGTGTCGGTGAGCTTCGGGTCGCAGGGCACCACCTGGGAGTCGACGACGTCGAACGTGCCGGTGGCCTCGTCGAAGCGGCGCTCCTCGCGGTGCACCCGGAACTCGGCCGGGGCGTACGGCGACACTTCCCAGCGCAGATCGACGCCGCCGCCGTCCTCCGCCCGGTTCTCCGTCTTCCAGAAGTACGGCACCGCGAGCGGCCTCGCGACCGACACCACCGACGAGTAAGCGGTGTTGCCCGCCGCGTCCGACACCGCGACCTTGTAGTAGGAGGTCTCCCCGTACGGGGCGCCGGCATCGGTCGCCGAGTTGCCCCAAGGCCCCCTGACCTCGGTGAAGGGCCCGTCGGGCGAGGGGGCCCGCAACAGCCGGGTCGTCTCCGCCCCCTCGGACATCCACCACAGGGACACCCCGAGGAGGGCCGAGCCCTCGTCGGCCTTCAGATCGCGGACGGTCGGCGCGATCCGGTCCACCGTGGTGACCAGCTGATCGGCCGTGCCCGTGGAGACGTTGCCGGCCTTGTCGTAGGCCCGGACCTCGTAGTAGTACGCGTCGCCCGACCGCGGCAGCCAGTCGGTGTACGACGTCGACGACGTCGACGAGGTCGTCGTCAGCGGTGTGCTGCCGAAGGACGTGCCCTTGAGGCGCCGGTAGACCTGGTACCCGGCGAGGTCCATCTCCTTGTTCTTGGCCCAGGTCAGCTTGGCCTTGCCGGTCGCCGAGTCGTACGAGACCGAGGTGCCTGTCGGTGTGAGCGGCTTGACGGTGTCGACGGTGGCCGACGTCCTGGGCGTGTAGCCGAACTTGACCTTGGCGGAGCCGGTCCAGTTGACGTAGTCGACGCGGAGGGTGTGCTTGCCCTTGGGGATCGTGACGTTGACGGTCTTGGAGACCGTGGTGGAGGTGTTCTTCCACAGGTCGATCTTGCGGGCGCCGGTGGTGCCGGGGTCGAGGTAGACCCGGATGCCGTCGAGGCCGGAGGCGCTGAAGGAGAACGGGCCGCCGGAGCCGAAGTCGCGGGTGACGGACCAGCGGACGCCGAAGTTGTTCGACGGCAGCCCGGACACGGGTGCCCCGCTCCAGCTCTGGTCGATCGCGGAGTCGCAGTCCGTCTTCTTCGGGGTGCCGGAGAAGGTGGTGTTCGCGAAGAACTGCCGCTTGAACACCGGGGACGTGCAGGTGGTCGCGGCGGACGCGGACGGCGTGAGCGTGAGCAGGGTGCCCGCGGTGGTGAGCACGACGGCGGTCGCGGTGGCCGCGGTCGTGCGTCTGGCTGGGTTCATCGGTTCCTTCGGTGCTGATCGTCGACGGCAGACAGAACCGTCGACGATCAGGACCGGCCGGACCGGCGTTTGGTTGTACGGCCAGGTCAGGGAATCAGATCGCCGATCCCGTCGACCGCCGAGGCCCACAGGGGCTCCGCGCCCGTGCCGAACGCGGCGGCCAGCGCGTAGCCGAGCGCCGCGTCCGTCGCGTCCGGCTTGGCGGTCGGCCGCCAGTCGGCCGTCACCCGGCCGTCGCCCCTGGAGGCGAAGGAGCCCAGCCGCTGCCCGTTCCGCAGCAGCCGGCTGGCCGTCATCGAGTGCGGCACCAGCCGCCACAGGTGCCCGCGGTGCCGCACGTCCACCCGGTACGACCTGCGGATCAGCCGCCCCCTGCCGGGCGCCAGCGCGGCCCCCTCGCCGTCGACGGTGAGGGTCAGCAGACCGGCCTTCCGGGTGCCGACGGGGACCTCCTCGTTGGTGGCCTTGGTACCGGTGGCACGCCTCAGCACGACCCGGGGAATCGTCTGCCCCTCGACCTCGACCACACCGCCGCCGGTCTCCAGACGGACGGTCAGCGGGCCGAACAGGCTGTCGGTGACGAGGGTTTCGGCAAGGGGCATGAGGGCTCCTCGTGGGGTCTCAGGCAGTGGGCGCGGTGGCCGCCCAGTCGCCGGCCGGCACGGACTCGGTGCCGTCCGCGGCCAGGGTGGTCACCCAGTAGAAGGACGTGGTGCCGCGCTGAGCGCCGGTGTCGTAGTAGTCGGTGGCACCGGTGCCGAGGTCGGCGATCTTCTCGTAGGTCTCGGTGGCGGGGTTCCAGCGGTAGACGCGGTAACCGGTCGTCTCCTGGGCACTGGCGCTCCAGTTCCAGTCGAGGTGGGTTCCCTCGTCGCCCTCGGCCGCCGTCGCGTCCAGCTCCAGCGGGGAGCCCTCGGGGGTCGCGACGCTCGGCGTCATGTCGAGCTCCGTCGCCGTCACGATGTTGACGTCGCCGTTCGTCTTCCAGGCGGACCACCAGTTGTCGTCGTAGGCGTCCACGAACAGGCAGGCCTCCTCTCCGTCGGGCAGGGTCGCGTACTCGTACGACGTGGTGTCCGCGGACAGCCACTCGACCTCGTGGACGGAGCAGACCTTCTCCTCGTCGTCGCCCAGGAGTTCACCCCGGTAGACGACGTACCGCCCCAGATCGGTTGCCGGGTTCGGGTCCCAGGTCAGCGAGAAGCCGTACGCGGTCGGTGTGACCGCGAGCCCGGTCACCGCGGGCGGCGCGGTGGTGTCGGGGCGGGTGGCCGTGACGGCGCCGGAGCGGGCGGACTCGTTGCCGGCCGCGTCGAGGGCGCTCACCCGGTAGGTGTAGGAGCTCTCCTCGGCCGCCGAGGCGTCCAGGTACGAGGCCGTGGTCGGGTTCCCGACCGCGGTGTACGAGGTGCTTCCGCTCGGCGCCCGGTACACGCGGTACGACGCCGCTCCGGCGACCGCGGTCCACTCGATCTGGATGCCGGACAACGACAGGGAGGTGTCGAGACCGGTGGGCACGGCGGGCGCGGTGCGGTCGACGGTGGTGACGGGCTGGTCCGCCGTACCCGCCGACTCGTTGCCGGCCTTGTCGTGGGCGCGGATCTCGTAGTGGTAGGTCGCGCCGGTCACCGGGAGGGTGGTGTCGGTGTACGAGGTGGCCGTGGTCGTGCTCAGCCGCGTCCAGGTGTCGGCGGTACGCCGGTAGACCCGGTACCCGGCGAGGTCCATCTCCTTGTTCTTCGCCCAGGTCAGCGTGGCCTTGCCGGTGACCTTGTCGTACGCCACCGAAGTCCCGGTCGGGACCAGGGGCTTGACGGTGTCGACGGTGGCCGACGTCCTGGGCGTGTAGCCGAACTTGACCTTGGCGCTGCCGGTCCAGTTGACGTAGTCGACGCGGAGGGTGTGCTTGCCCTTGGGGATCGTGACGTTGACGGTCTTGGAGACCGTGGTGGAGGTGTTCTTCCACAGGTCGATCTTGCGGGCGCCGGTGGTGCCGGGGTCGAGGTAGACCCGGATGCCGTCGAGGCCGGCGGCGCTGAAGGAGAACGGGCCGCCGGAGCCGAAGTCGCGGGTGACGGACCAGCGGACGCCGAAGTTGTTCGACGGCAGCCCGGACGCGGGGGCGCCGCTCCAGCTCTGGTCGATCGCGGAGTCGCAGTCCGTCTTCTTCGGGGTGCCGGAGAAGGTGGTGTTCGCGAAGAACTGCCGCTTGAACACCGGGGACGTGCAGGTCGTCGCGGCGGAGGCGGCGGGCACGGCGACGGCCGTGAGGAGGCCGCCCGCGGTGGCGAGCACGACAGCCGTCGCCGTCGTACGTCTGGCTGGATTCATTCGATCCTCTGATCGGGACAGGAACGGCAGAGGGAAGCCGTCACGATCACGACTCGTGAGGATTGGCGTTGGTTGTACGGATCTTTGCCTTCGCAGGGACTCCCGTTGAAGGAGAGTCCGTAACGGGCGTTTGCAGATGATTCCGTGATGTCTTCACAAGTCGAGCGGAGAGTTGCGTTGCCCACTCGTTAAGTCATTCCGCTTGACGCTGGGGGCCGGTGCCGCGTTGGCTTTTGAGTCATCTGGGTCGCAATGCTGCGCCCGCGTCCGAAAATGGCACCAGAAGTGAGCTCCTCAATGCGTCGTACCGCTATATGCGTGGCCGTGTCCTCGATGGCCCTCTCGCTGACCGCCTGCGGGGCGCTGGGAGTCTCGGGAGGCAGCGCCGACGCGAGCCCCACCAAGGGCGACGACGTGACGGTGGGCGTGCTGATGCCGGAGAAGACGAACACGCGGTACGAGAACTTCGACTACCCGATCATCCAGAAGAAAGTCGCCGAGCTCACCGACAAGAAGGGCAAGACGGTCTACGCCAACGGCGAGGCCGACGCCGACAAGCAGGCGAGCCAGATGCAGCAGATGATCGACGACCAGGTCGACGTGATCCTGCTGGACGCCGTGGACTCGAAGGCCATCGCCCCCGAGGTGAGGAAGGCCAAGGACGCGGGGATCCCCGTCATCGCCTACGACCGTCTCGCCGAGGGCCCGATCGACGCGTACGTCTCCTTCGACAACGAACTCGTCGGCGAGGTGCAGGGCCGCACCCTCGTGGAGGCCCTGGGCTCGGGGATCGACACCTCCGACAAGATCGTGATGATCAACGGCTCGCCCTCCGACCCGAACGCCGGTCAGTTCAAGGCGGGCGCGCTCTCCGAGCTCAACGGCAAGGTGACGATCGCAGAGAAGTACGACGTCGACGGCTGGAAGCCGGAGATCGCCAAGAAGGACATGGCCGAGGCGATCGAGTCGATCGGCAAGGACAACATCGCCGCCGTCTACTCCGCCAACGACGCCATGGCCGAGACCGCCATCGAGGCCATGAAGGAGGCGGGCATGACAACGCTGCCGCCGATCACCGGCCAGGACGCGGAACTGAAGGCCGTGCAGCGGATCGTCTCCGGCGAGCAGTACATGAGCGTGTACAAGTCCTACCCGCTGGAGGCCGAGGCCGCCGCGGAGATGGCCGTGGCCAAGATCCAGGGCAAGGACATCCTGTTCGACTCCCTCACCCAGGACCGGGTCGACAGCCCCACGGACAAGCAGATCCCGGCGCAGCTGGTTTCGGTGTCCGCGCTGACGAAGAACAACATCAAGAGCACGGTCGTCGCCGACGGCATCTTCACCGTGAAGCAGATCTGCACCGCCAAGTACGCGGCGGCCTGCGCGGCCATCAAGTTGAAGTAGCGGCTGTCAAGTCGCAGTGGCCGCCATCAGGTTGAAGTAGCCGCCGCCCCTTCCGTGCCGGGCTTCATGGGGATCAGGACTCCGTCGGGCGCCCGCCCGATCGGCTTGGTGCTCATGAAGCCGGACGGGTCGTTGTCGCCCGAGACACGCAGTCCGGTGACCGTCGCGTCCTTGGGGACGTCGTACCAGAGCTCGACCTCCATCAGGGTGTGGCCGCCGAGCTTCACGGTGTCCGACTGGCGGCGCACCGCCATCGCGAAGGAGTCGGGCCGGGCCCGGTCCCCGCTGACGCCCGCGACGCGCTGCCGGGCCGACTCGTAGGTGTGGTAGTTCGGGTCCCGGTTCTCCACCCGCAGCCGGGCGGCGCAGAACTGCCCCTGCGGTGGCGCGTCCGCGTGCGATCCCGTCACTCCGGTGATCCCGCAGTTCAGCGACAGCAGGGTGAAGGTGAGGTGCCCGTCCTTGTGGGAGCGGGGCGGATCCGTGCCCTCGCCGTCCCCGCCGCAGCCCGCCGTGAGCGGCAGTGCGAGCAGGGCCAGGAGGCTGAGCGGGCGGCGCGCTGTGGGCATAGGGGCGATTGTGCGCCCCGGGTGGGGAGAAGTGAACGTTCTGGGCTCTTCGGTCCGTGGGACGCGTGCGCGGTAAAGCCAAGATCAAGAACTGGTCTAGGATCGCGGGCTGTCATGTCTCGAACACGGGGAAGAGCACGGGGGAAGAACATGCCGCTCACCAAGGGGAGCCGGGTGCGCACGCGGGCCGCGGTCGCCGGTCTGTCGCTGTCCATGGCGTCCATGGCACTGCTGACGGGCTGCGGCGGTGACGACACGGAGTCCGCCACCGGCGGCAAGGACACCGAAGCCGCCGGGAAGCCCGCGGCGAGCGGCCCGGCGTACCGTGGCGCCGCCCTGCCCGGCTACGCCCCCAAGGCCGCCTGGAGCCTGCCCACGGACAACCGCGAGCTCGGTGTCCTGGACCTCGGTCAGGTGCTGCTGTTCGCCAAGGACGCGAGCGGGGAGTACCTCACCGACGCCACCGTGGACGGCGAGCCCGACGACGTCAACCGCGTCCTGTTCTCCTCCGACGAGCCGGAGAAGCTCACGCTGGAGTTCCGGGACGCCAGGACCGGCGCGGTCACCAAGAGCCTCGCGGTGACCGCGCAGTCGGTCGAGGGCGTCACCTGGAAGGACGGCACCCCGGCGATCGCCGTCGGCACGTCCGCGACGAAGGAGTCCGACGGTCTGACCCAGGAGGAGACGACCACCTCGGCGACCCTGTACTCCGTCGAGGGCACCGAGCTGGGCGAGACGTCCGGCTACGAGTTCGGCCACATCGTCGCCGGACACGCCGTCTCCGCGGCCGACGCGACCCTGACCCTCACCCCGGTCGGCGGCGGCACCGCCCGCACGGTCCCCTGCAACGGCGACGACGACGCCGAGTGCGACTTCGACGCCGAGACGGGCATCGCGAGCGGCGACAAGACCTTCGCCCCGGTGATCACGGGTGGCTACTACCCGGGCTTCGAGGCGGCCGGCAACTACGACTACGACCCCTCCGACGTCACCCTCAACGACCTGACCACCGGCAAGCAGGTCTGGTCCTCCGCCGACGCCGAGGTGCCCAAGGGGGTCGTCCTCGAGGACGGCGAACCGGCGGACCGCACGATCCGGATCGTGAAGGTCACCGACGGCAAGGTCCTGGTCGCCTGGAAGAAGGACATCGGCCTCAGCCCCACCACCCAGGTCTACGCCTGGTACGACCTCACGAGCGGCGCCCTGACCGCGTCCTACGAGGGCGGCCAGCTCGTCGTGTACTCGGCCGACGGCTCGCTCGCCGCTCTGGACAAGAGCGAGTTCGACACCGGCTTCGACGGCACGGCGGTCTGGAAGACGGCCGACGGCACCCGTCTGTGGGCCCAGGAGGAGGGCGAGAACGCCCTCGACCCGATCCGCTTCTCCGGCAACGGCGAGGTGCTGTACGGCAGCACCGGGGACGGCGAGCTGGCCGTGGACGTCAAGACCCGCAAGGTGCTCGCGAAGGACCTGACCGCCGTCCCGGCCGTCAACACGGCGACCGGGTACGGGTATCTGGCCACGGAGGACGGCTTCTTCGCCTTCGCACCGGAGTAGTCGGGACGCGGGGCCGGGACGCGGGGCCGGGTTCCGCCGCCCGGCCCCGCCCATCACCTTCCTTGCCCGGCACCTTCCTCGCGGAGCCCGTTTCACGCCACCCGCGTGAACTCCACCGTCACCTCCGGCGGGCCGCCGGGCACGCCCCGGTAGATGCCCTTGTGGGGCGTCACGTCGTCGTAGTCCCGGCCGCGCCCCACAACCACGTGCGACTCGTCGGCGCGCGTCCGGTTGGTCGGGTCGTAGCCGCACCAGTCGCCCGCCCAGTACTCGATCCAGGCATGGCTCTGGCCCGCGACCGGCCGGTGCAGCTCCGCCTCCCGCTCGGGGTGGAGATAGCCGGAGACGTACCGGGCGGGCAGGCCCACGCCCCGCAGCAGGCCGAGGGTGAGATGGGTGATGTCCTGGCAGACGCCGGCGCCCTGCTCCCAGGCCTCGGCGGCGGAGGTGTTCACGCTCGTGGCGCCGGGCAGGTAGGAGACCCGGTCGGCGACCAGCGCGGACACGGCGACGGCGGCCTCGTGCGGGCCGAGTCCGGCCGCGGCCCTGCGTGCCTTCTTCACGAGCTTCGCGGGGACGGTCGTACGGCCTGTGGGGCCGGCGAACTCCAACAGGCGGGAGTTCACGGTCCGTTCGGCCACCTCCTCCCACGTGGGGGCGGTCGGCAGCGGCTCCGGCGGGGACGTCTCGACCAGGCTGGAGGCCGTGATCGTGAGGTCGGCGTGGGGGTCCATCAGGTCGAAGCCGGTGACCTGGGTGCCCCAGTAGTCCCAGTACGACCAGGTCGCGGTCGCCGGGGTGACGGTGACCCGGGAGTCCAGTGTGGTCTGACCCGGCAGCGTCAGCGGGGTCATCCGGACCTCGTTGTGCGAGGAGACGGCGGCCTGGGCGTACGAGACGCGGGTGATGTGCCGGATACGGAGGCGACTGGTCATGTCAGGCTCCTTCCTGGGCCCACTCGACGGGCCCCTGGTACGGGAAGAACCGCTCCGCCACCGCCTCCGCCGAGGCCATGCAGGCCTGCTGCAAGTCGCCCAGCAGGGCCGGGAGTTGATCCTCCAGGGCGTGCGAGTCGAGGTACTCCAGGCGGGTGCGCAGGCGGCCGATCGGGCGGCGCGCCGGGTCCTGGCGGGGGCGGCCGAGGGCGCTGAGGCACTCCTCCGCGGTGGTCAGCGCGTGCAGTGCCGAGCGCGGGAAGCCCCGGTCCAGGAGCAGGAATTCGGCCACCCGCGCGTTGTCGCCGAAACCGCTGTGCACGCGCGCGTACGCCTCGTCGGCGCCGGACGCGCTCAGCAGTGTCGTCCAGTCCGGCGCGTGCGCGGCGTCCAGCACCCGCACGGACAGCAGCCGTACGGTCATGTCCACCCGCTCCAGGCTGCGGCCGAGGACCACGAACCGCCAGCTGTCGTCCCGGCTCATCGTGGAGTCGGCGAGCCCGAAGAACAGCGCGGCACGCGCGCGTACCAGCTCCAGATAGGCGTAGGGGCCTGTCCGCCGGGCCGCGCGCCGCCGGTCGGCGAGTGCGTGCCAGGTCGAGTTGAGGCACTCCCACATCTCCGAGGAGACGGCCTCACGGGCGCTGCGGGCGTTCAGCCGTGCCGCGCCCAGCGCGCCCTCGATCGAGCAGGTCGAGCGGGCGTCGAAGGCGAGCTGGTCCAGGACCTGCTGCATGTCGACGCGCTCGTCGCCCGCGTCGACGCCGAGGATCGCGTACAGCGACCGGCAGGCCGCGTCCTCGTCGCGCCAGGGGTCCTCCAGCATGCGGTGCAGATAGGCGTCGAGGATGCGCCCGGTGGCGTCCGCCCGCTCGACATACCGCCCGGTCCAGGTCAGCGCCTCGGCTATCCGGGAGAGGATCACGTCGCTCACTGCTGCTGTCCTCCTTCCTGTACGACGGTGGGGGTGCCGTCGGGCCCCAGCTGGCGCGGGGCGACGCCGGGCAGCGCCCCGGAGCTCTCCGGCTCGGGCGTCCGCGCCGGCCCCTCGGCGAGGACCCAGGTGTCCTTGGAGCCGCCGCCCTGGCTGGAGTTGACGATCAGGTTGCCCTCCTGGAGGGCGACGCGGGTGAGCCCGCCGGGCAGGACCCAGATGTCGTCGCCGTCGTTGACGGCGAAGGGCCTGAGGTCGATGTGGCGGGGAGCCATGCGCTCGCCGGCGAGGGTGGGGGAGGTGGACAGCGCGACGGGCCGCTGGGCGATGAAGCCGCGCGGGTCGGCGACGACGGCCTTCCTGGTCCTGTCCAGGGTCTCCTTGTCCGCCTTGGGTCCGATGACGATGCCCTGGCCGCCGGCCCCGTCGACGGGCTTGATGACGAGCTGGTCGATCTGGTCGAGGACGGCGTCCAACTGCCCCGGCTCGTCCGGCCGGAAGGACTCGACGTTGGGCAGCACGGGCTCCTCGCCGAGGTAGTACCGGATCAGGTCGGGGACGTAGGTGTAGAGCAGCTTGTCGTCCGCGACGCCGTTGCCCACCGCGTTGGCGAGGGTGACGTTGCCCGCCATGGCCGCGCTCATGATCCCCGGGCAGCCGATCACCGAGTCGGGCCTGAAGTGCAGCGGGTCGAGGAAGTCGTCGTCGAGGCGCCGGTATACGACATGGACGGGCACCTCACCCCGGGTCGTCCGCATCCACACCCGGTTGTTCCGGCACACCAGATCATGCCCCTCGACGAGCTGTACGCCCATCAGCCGGGCCAGCAGGGCGTGTTCGAAGTAGGCCGCGTTGCTGGGCCCGGGGGTGAGCACGACGACCCGGGGATCCTGGGTGCCCCCGGGGGCGGCGGCCCGCAGCGCGGAGAGGAGCCGCTGCCCGTACCCGTCGACGGGCAGGACGTGCTGCTCGGCGAAGAGGGAGGGGAAGACCCGGGTCATGGCCCTGCGGTTCTCGATGACGTACGAGACCCCGCTGGGCACCCGCACGTTGTCCTCCAGCACCCGGAAGTCCCCGGCCTCGTCCCGTACGAGGTCGATCCCGGCGACGTGGATCCGTACCCCGCCGGGTGGCTCGACCCCGTGGGCGGCCCGGTGGAAATGGGGGGAGTTGAGCAGCAGCCGCCAGGGCACGACACCGTCCTCGAAGGCCCGGCAGTGCCCGTAGGCGTCGGCGAGATAGGCCTCCAGGGCCCGCACCCGCTGACTCACCCCGCGTTGTATGAGATCCCATTCGAGGCCGTCGAGGATCCTGGGCACGAGATCCAGCGGCCAGGGTCGCTCCTCGCCCGCGAAGGCGTAGGTCACGCCCCGGTCGGTGAACGCCCGGGCCATCTGGTCGGCGCGGAAGCGCAGTTCACTCGGCTCGATCGGCTGAAGGGCAGCCAGCACCGGCTCATAGGCGGTCCTGACCTCACCCGGCCGCACAAACATCTCGTCCCACGCGTCGGCCAACGCGTACGCGTCAAATATGTCCGCCATGAGGGGACGTTAGAGGCGATACGTAACGAGGCGATCACCCACGGATTTCCGGCAGTGCACGCGGAGAGCCGGATTCCCTTTGCGGAGGCCTTCTGTGGATAGGGCCCACCAGCATCAGCTTGTTGCAACTCGACGGGCGGAGGCGCGGATAATCAGGGGCATACCGGCGGTTTCCCTCGGTCACGGCAGGGGGAGCCGTGTTGCGGAGCAGGTCCGGTCCGCGCATAGTTGCGGAGCCGTAGGGGTGTGTCCGTGCCACAAGCGCGCGCACGCCGGGCAGCGAGAGGCTGGAACCGGGGGTGGGCTGGGCGATGGCCGGGCACGCGACGGATGAGCATCCACACGGTGCTGACCGACTGTGTGAGGCCGGGGACCGGGTGTATTCCCGGGCCGTACGGCGGGGCCGCGTACCCCGGGACGACGCCGAACCGGTCCCGTGCCTGCTGGAACTGGCCCTGCTGCACCCCGATCCGGACGACATGGACTGGTTGGTTCCGACGTCTCCGCAAGAGGTCATGACACGGCTGTTGCGCGGTGTCTACGACGAGGTGAGCTCCAGCCAGCAGCGGATGGGGTCGGCCGTGGCCGCCTTCGAGTGGTACGCCGGCCTCGGCACGCAGCGCCAGTCGTCGGCCGCCGAGAGCTCCGCGATCCGGGTCCTGGACGGCCTCTCCCGGATCCAGGCCGCGATGGACGCGGCGACGGAGGCCTGTACGTCGGAGGTGCTGACCGTCCAGCCGGGCGGCATCCGCCCCGAACACGAACTGACCGAGGGCCTGCACCGGGCCCTGGCGCTGCGCGGCCGGGGCGTACGGATGCGGGACCTCTACACACACGTGGCCCGGCACGGCCAGGGGCTGCTGAACTACCTGGAGCTGATGGGCGACACGGTCCAGGCCAGGACACTGGACGAGGTCATCGACCGCCTCATCCTCTTCGACCGCACGGTCGCCTTCATCCCCGCCAACGCGGACCGCACCCTGGCGCTGGAGCTACGGCATCCGGCGCTGGTGGAATACCTGGGTACGGTCTTCGAAAGGCTCTGGCGCCTGGCGATCCCCCTGACGGCTCCGCTCCCCGACACCGGCATAGAGGGCATCTCCCACCGGGAACAGTCCATCGCGGCTCTGCTGGCGGAGGGCCACCAGGACGCGGTGATCGCGGAGCGGCTGGGCATAAGCGTCCGCACCTGCCGGGCCCATATCGCCCGGCTGTCGGAGACCCTGGGCGCGGCCAGCCGCACCCAACTGGGCGTCCGTATCGCCCAGGTGGGCCTGGACGGCCCCCGGGACGCGAGACACCCCCTCAGCCTTCCGGAGCAAGGATCCCCGACTGCCCGATGAGGTAGCCGAGTTGGGCGCGGCTCTCGCTGCCGAGGGTGGCGGCGAGTTTGGCTATGTGTTCGCGGGCGGTGCGGACGTTCATGCCGAGGCGGTCGGCGATGACGGCGTCGGTGTGACCTTCGATGAGCAGCGCGGCTATGGCGCGCTGGCGTGGGGTGATGCCGTTGAGGGCGGGCGGCTGCACCGCCTGCGGGTACATGGGGGTGGCCAGGCGCCAGAGGCGGTCGAAGGTGGTGGTGAAGAAGGCGAGCAGGGCGGGATGACGGACCTCGAGGGCGAGGGTGCGGTCCTTACTGGCGGGGATGAAGGCGACCGCGTCGTCGACGACTATGAGTTTGTCGGTGACTTCGTCCAGGGTGCGGGCCTCGGCGTCGCCTCGCAGCTGCTCGTAGCGGGCGATCACGGCGGGGGAGTGGCGGACCGTGTGCTGGTACAGGGTCCGGATGCGGCCGCCGCGATCGAGCAGAGCCTGGTCGCGACGGAGTGAGAACGCCAGTCGCTCCGCCGTGTCCTGCCCTCTGCGCGGTTGGATCGCGAGGAGTTCGCCCGAGGCGTTCGCCATGGCCTGCTCGATGGCCAGGTTGATCCGGTCGAAACCGCTGAGGACGTTGATCAGGGGAGTATCGGCCACCGCCGTCCCGCCACTGCCCAGCGTCATGAGCGGCTCGAACGTCTCCGCCAGCCACTCCTCTCGCCGCCGCGCGTCCGCGATGCGGTCCTCGACACCGCGCAGCAGCCGGTGCAGGGCGGAGGCCGGGGCGATGGGCCGCAGCCGGCTCGGGTCGGCGACGTCCGGCCGCAGCAGCCCGAGATCGACCAGGCAGGGGACCGCCTCGGCGGCGGCGCTGCTCACGACACCTTCGCGCAGGGCACGCTCGTACAGCTCCACCCCTGCGGCACACAGGTCTTCGGCGCCGTGGTGCGGATGCGGTGGCAGCGCGTTCATTCCGAGACCTCCTCCTGCCCGGGCATCCCTTCACGGACCTCCTCCGCCGTGCGCCTGCGCCCCTCGGTCATGAGTGGCCGGACCCTCCCGCGTGGTCCTGGTCCAGGATTCCCGACTGCGCGATCAGGAAGCCGAGTTGGGCGCGGCTGCCGCTGCCGAGGGCCGCGGCCAGTTTGGCGATGTGGGCTCGGCAGGTGCGGACGTTCATACCGAGACGCCGGGCGATGGCCTCGTCGACGTGGCCTTCGATCAGGAGCTTGGCGATGGAGTGCTGTACGCCGGTGATGCCCTCGGGCGTCGCCTCGTACGGCACCACGTCCGTGAGCGGGGTGGCCCGCTGCCAGAGCTGTTCGAAGACCTTGATGAGGTATTGCACGAGACCGGGGTGGCGCAGCTCCAGGGCCACCGTCCGGTCGTCCTGGGCGGGGATGAAGGCGACCGTCGAGTCGCAGATGATGAGCCGCTCGATGAGTTCCTCCAGCGTGCGGATCTCGACTCGGGCGCCGGCCATCTGGTCCATGTACGCATAGGTGCTCTGGCTGTGGCGGACCGTGTGCTGGTAGAGGGTCCGCATGGAGATGCCCCGCTCGATGAGGGGCTTGCTGCGTTTGAGGGCCTGGCTGAGGATGTGTTCCGGCCTGCTGCCGCCGGGCTGGACGGTCAGCACTTCGGTCTCGGCCTCGGCGATGGCCACATCCAGGGCCGCGTGGATACGGTCGATTCCCTCCAGCACGGTGATCGCGTGTGTCGTGGCGGGTTTCTGGGCGCTCATGTCGAGGAAGGGTTGGAAAGCCTCGGACAGGTCCAGGGTGATCCGACGGCGGTCCTGGATCTCGCGCTCCAGTGGCTGGAGCTGCTGCGCGAGCACGACGGACGGGGGAACCGGCCGCAGCCACTGGGCGTCGTCCGGATCAGGGTGGAGCAGTGCGAACTCCAGCAGACACGGTGCGAACTCGACCTCGTCACGCGAGACCCGGCCGGAGCTCAGCGCGCTGGCATAAAGACGCGCGCCTTCGGCACAAAGGTCGGCTATGCCATGAGGATGTGTCTCTTTTGTGCGCTTCATGGGTAAATCTCCACCCCCCAGGGTCCTGAACGTGCAGGAACATGATGCATCTCGCGTGTGGCATTGACGTGCCTGAATGAGCCATCGTCTTGTTGCACGGGGGAGAGGAAGCCATCAAGTGAGGACGAAGCCGACCATGAAAAAGAGAATGCTTCGCTCGGTGCTTGCCACTGCCTTCGTAGTCGCGCTGGCCAGTGGCGCGGCTGGTTCTCTTGGCGACGTTGGCTGGAGTGCGCCGGTCGATCAGACGAACGCCACGGCCCAGGACGTCGGATGGGTGGTTCAGGCCGCTCCCGGCGACGTCGGCTGGGGTGCTGCCACTGCCACCGGTACACAAGACGTGGGCTGGTAGGCGGAATCATGACCACTCCTCCCGACGACCGCTCCTTCCGACGCGAAATGGCCACGGCCTACCGCTCCGGCTGGCACTTCATCGACCTGGTCACCGCGATCCCCCACGCCGGTGACTCGTTGATGGTGACCGTCTTCGGAGAGCCGGTCGTGGTGACGCGGGACGAGGACGAGGACGTCCGGGCGTACCGGTGTCTGCGGCGGCCTCGGGGGGCGCCGCAGCCTGTGCGGTGTGCCATCCGGTACGGAATGATCTTTGTGAATCTTGACCAACGAGACCACCGGCTGGTGGAACCTGAATCCCCCACCCATCGGGCCATCCCAGCCACCCCCCGCAGTGCCTGACGCGATTCCCCCGTCGTAACAGATCGCGCAGGTGCTTCCCCCCGCAGCGGCGTCACCGTGACCTGAACACGGTGACGCCGCTGCAGTTTCCGGGGACATTTCCGGGTATCCACCCAATCCGTCGCTGGCCGAAAAAGATCGCTCACGCGTTTTCATCCCATACCCAGCGCCCGGGTCACCTCGATCTCGATCACCACCCGTGAAGGATTCGGCCGCGGCTCGCGCTCGTACCGCTGCGCGTACCGCCGCTCCGCCTCCGCGACCCGCTCCGGCTCCGTGCGGACCCGCGCCCGCCCCTCCAGTGTGGCCCAGCGCCGGCCCGCCGTCTGGCAGACGGCCACCCGCGCCCCTTCCGGCCCGGCCGCGAGCACGTTGCGCACCTTCCGGCTCGATCCGTTCGTGATCACCCGAGCGAGTCCGGCCTCGGCGTCGTATGTCACTCCGACGGGCACGACGTGCGGGCTGCCGTCCGGGCGGAGGGTCGTCAGTGTGCACAGGTGCCGCTCCCGCCAGAAGCTGAGGTACGGCTCCGGGAGGGCCGCGAGGTCCTGGGTACGCGTTGTCATGGCCGGAAGGTAGTCCCTCCACGCCTCCCCACCGCACCTTGAGTGGAATAGACTCAACTTTGTGTACGTTGGATGAGTCAGGCCATGGAGAGCCGCCGACACCGAGGAGGAGTACGGACACGTGGACGCCGAGCTGACCAACCGGAGCCGGGACGCGATCAACGCGGCCGAGAAGCGCGCCGCCGCCGCGGGGCACGCCGATCTCACCCCCGCTCACCTGCTGCTGGCTCTGCTCCAGGGGCGAGGCCATCAAGCAAACGAGAACATCGTCGACCTGCTGGCCGCCGTCGAGGCCGACCAGGCCGCCGTGCGGGCCGGCGCCGAGAAGGTGCTCGCCGGGCTGCCCAGCGTGACCGGCTCCACCGTCGCGCCTCCGCAGCCCAGCCGCGACCTGCTCGCCGTCGTCGCCGACGCCGGCGCCCGCGCCAAGGACCTCGGCGACGAGTACCTCTCCACCGAGCACCTCCTCATCGGTATCGCCGCCAAGGGCGGCCAGGCCGCGGACGTACTCTCCTCGCAGGGAGCGAACGCCAGGAAGTTGCAGGAGGCGTTCCAGAAGGCCAGGGGAGGACGCCGGGTGACCACACCCGATCCGGAGGGGCAGTACAAGGCCCTGGAGAAGTTCGGTACGGACTTCACCGCCGCCGCGCGCGAAGGCAAGCTCGACCCCGTCATCGGGCGCGACCAGGAGATCCGGCGGGTCGTCCAGGTCCTGTCCCGGCGTACCAAGAACAACCCCGTCCTCATCGGTGAGCCCGGAGTCGGCAAGACCGCCGTCGTCGAGGGGCTCGCCCAGCGGATCGTGAAGGGGGACGTGCCGGAGTCGCTGAAGAACAAGCGGCTCGTCGCCCTCGACCTCGGCGCCATGGTCGCCGGCGCGAAGTACCGCGGCGAGTTCGAGGAGCGGCTCAAGACCGTCCTCGCCGAGATCAAGGACTCCGACGGGCAGATCATCACCTTCATCGACGAACTGCACACCGTCGTCGGGGCCGGTGCGGGCGGCGACTCCGCCATGGACGCGGGCAACATGCTCAAGCCCATGCTCGCCCGCGGAGAGCTGCGCATGGTCGGCGCGACCACGCTCGACGAGTACCGCGAGCGGATCGAGAAGGACCCGGCGCTCGAGCGGCGCTTCCAGCAGGTACTGGTGGCCGAGCCGACCGTCGAGGACACCATCGCGATCCTGCGCGGCCTCAAGGGCCGCTACGAGGCCCACCACAAGGTCCAGATCGCCGACGCCGCGCTCGTCGCCGCCGCCACCCTCTCCGACCGCTACATCACCTCCCGCTTCCTCCCCGACAAGGCCATCGACCTCGTCGACGAGTCCGCCTCCCGGCTCCGCATGGAGATCGACTCCTCGCCCGTGGAGATCGACGAACTCCAGCGCGCCGTCGACCGGTTGAAGATGGAGGAGCTCGCCCTGGAGAAGGAGACCGACCCGGCCTCCCGCGAGCGCCTGGAGCGACTGCGCCGCGACCTCGCCGACAAGGAGGAGGAGCTGCGGGGCCTGACCGCCCGCTGGGAGAAGGAGAAGCAGTCCCTCAACCGGGTCGGTGAACTCAAGGAGAAGCTCGACGAGTTGCGCGGCCAGGCCGAACGCGCTCAGCGCGACGGCGACTTCGACACGGCCAGCAAACTGCTCTACGGCGAGATCCCCACGCTGGAACGGGACTTGGAGGCCGCCTCGGAAGCCGAGGAGGAGGCCGCCAAGGACACCATGGTCAAGGAGGAGGTCGGTTCCGACGACATCGCCGACGTCGTCGCCGCCTGGACCGGCATCCCCGCGGGCCGCCTGCTGGAGGGCGAGACCCGCAAACTCCTGCGCATGGAGGAGGAGTTGGGCCGCAGGCTGATCGGCCAGGCCGAAGCGGTGCAAGCGGTGTCGGACGCCGTACGCCGCACCCGGGCCGGCATCGCCGACCCGGACCGCCCCACCGGCTCCTTCCTCTTCCTCGGCCCGACCGGCGTCGGCAAGACCGAACTCGCCAAGGCGCTCGCCGACTTCCTCTTCGACGACGAGCGGGCCATGGTCCGCATCGACATGAGCGAATACGGCGAGAAGCACAGCGTCGCGCGGCTGGTGGGCGCGCCTCCCGGCTACGTCGGCTACGAGGAGGGCGGCCAGCTGACCGAAGCGGTCCGCCGCCGCCCGTACTCCGTGGTGCTCCTCGACGAGGTGGAGAAGGCGCACCCCGAGGTCTTCGACGTGCTGCTCCAAGTGCTGGACGACGGGCGGCTGACGGACGGTCAGGGTCGCACGGTCGACTTCCGCAACACGATCCTCGTGCTGACCTCGAACCTGGGCAGCCAGTTCCTGGTCGACCCGCTGACCGGCGAGCAGGAGAAGAAGGAACAGGTACTGGAGGTGGTGCGGACCAGCTTCAAGCCGGAGTTCCTCAACCGCCTCGACGACCTGGTCGTCTTCTCCGCCCTGAACAAGGAGGAACTGGGCCGCATCGCCCGCCTCCAGATCGACCGGCTCGCGAGGCGCCTCGCCGAACGCCGCCTCACCCTGGAGGTCACCGACGAGGCCCTCGCCTGGCTCGCCGACGAGGGCAACGACCCGGCCTACGGCGCCCGCCCCCTGCGCCGCCTCGTCCAGACCGCCATCGGCGACCGCCTCGCCAAGGAGATCCTCTCCGGCGAGATCAAGGACGGCGACACGGTCCGCGTCGACACCTTCGGAGACGGCCTGCTCGTGGGACCGGCTACGGGCAAGACGCTCTGATCCACGACCGAGGGGGCCCGTCCGGGGCCCCCTCGCTCACCCGATCAGCACCCAGGCCGCCATCATCGTGACGAAGCCGCACAGGAGCAGCGCGGGCAGTCCCAGGATGGCGGCCACCACTCCCCACCTGGTACGTCCCGTCGTTCCGTGGTCGTGTGCCATCGCCATGCGCCCCGCCCCTTCGCTTCCCGCCGACCGGTTCCTGTCAGCTGACGGCTGACAGTACCCGTCGGGGTTGCCACGCCCCTCCCCGTATGGGGGAGGATGGCGGAATCCGTACGAAGGGAAATTCACGGTGACCATCGATCCGTCCTCGATTCCGAACTTCGGGGGCCAGCAGCCCGAGCCGCAGCCCCAAGGACCGGCGGGCCCCGTCGTCCCGGATCAGGACCTCGTGAAGCAGCTCCTCGACCAGATGGAGCTGAAGTATGTCGTCGACGAAGAGGGTGACCTCGCGGCGCCGTGGGAGCAGTTCCGTACGTATTTCATGTTCCGTGGCGAGGGTGACCAGCAGGTCTTCTCGGTGCGGACGTTCTACGACCGGTCCCACAAGATCGACGAGAAGCCGCTGCTGCTGGAGTCCATCGACGACTGGAACCGCCGCACTCTGTGGCCCAAGGTCTACACGCACACGCACGACGACGGCACCGTCCGCCTGATCGGCGAGGCCCAGATGCTGATCGGTACCGGTGTCAGCCTGGAGCACTTCGTGTCGTCGACGGTGAGCTGGGTGCGGGCCGCCATCGAGTTCGACAAGTGGCTCATCGAGCAGCTCGGCCTCGAGCAGGAGGTCAACGACTCGGAGCAGCCCGAGGGCGACGAGGAGTAAGCCGCCGCTACAGGGGCGTGTCGGCGAGTACGACCAGATACGCCCCGTAGCAGAACGAGAGCCCGGCCAGGGCGCCGGCCACGACGGCCGCGTGCCAGGGCCGGGCTCTCGCCGTGCGGACCAGTGCTCGCGCGAGGGGCAGCAGGAGCGGGAACGCCGGGAGCAGGAGGCGCGGCTTGGACTCGAAGAAGCCCGAGCCGCCGAGGGTGATCAGGAGCAGGACGCCGCTGTAGACCAGGAGCGGCAGTGGGGGGCGGTCGGCCAGGAGGAGGGCGTAGAGGAGCACCGCCGCCGTGACGATCAGCAGGGCCACCGGGTAGAGCAGGCGGTCGTCGTGGAGGAGCAGGTG
This sequence comes from Streptomyces sp. RG80, assembly GCF_040446465.1. Taxonomy (NCBI): domain Bacteria; kingdom Bacillati; phylum Actinomycetota; class Actinomycetes; order Kitasatosporales; family Streptomycetaceae; genus Streptomyces; species Streptomyces sp. RG80. Next base: position 478,204 of record NZ_JBEAAJ010000004.1, read on the forward strand.
GCGTACGAAGCGCAGGGAGCCCCGGCCGAAGTCGAAGCGTGAGCCCCACAGGCGCTGCACCTCGAAGTAGCCGCCGAGCGGGTCGCCCTTGCGGTGTCCGACCCAGAGCACGTACGCGCACCAGCCGAGCGGGGCGAGCGCGGCGCCCGTCCACAGCCTGTGGGTAACTTTTCGGCCCGCCCGCAGGCGCCGGAGGATCTCGTACGCCGCCGTCACCAGTACCGCCGCCGCGACCGCGAGCCCGTTGGGCCGGGCCAGTCCCGCCAGCGCGGCCAGGGTGCCCGCCCACAGCCAGCGGCCGGTGAGGACGGCGTACAGCGACCAGGCGGCGAAGGCGGTCAGTACGGGTTCGGTGTACGCCATGGACAGCACGACCGAGTGCGGGAGCAGGCCCCAGAGCAGGACGAGGGTGGTGGCCACCGCCCGGCCGTGGAGGCGGAGCCCGATCGTGTAGACGCCGGCGGCGGCCACGGCGGCCGCGGTCCAGGAGACCAGCAGACCCGCCGTGCCGCCGCTCAGCGGGCTGACCGCCGTCACCGCCCGGATCAGCGCCGGGTAGAGCGGGAAGAAGGCGAGGTCGCTGAAGACCAGGTCGGGGCGGAGGTGCTGGGTGCGGCCGTAGCCGTGCTCGGCGATGCCTAGGTACCACCGGGAGTCCCAGGACCGTGCGAGCAGGGCGAGCGGGCGGTGTCCGGTGGCCCAGGCGGTCGCGGCGAGCACGGCGACGCCGGTGAGCCGGGCGAGCGCGAACAGGGCGAGGGCCGTGCCGAGCGTCGCCGTGAGGGGGGTGCGCGGGGCGGCCCGCCCGGTGGTGCCGGGCGGTGTGACGGCGGGCGGCGCGAGGGCGGCGTCGAGGGCACTGGCGTGAGTCACACCCGCACATTGCAGGGTGAAGGGGATAAAGGCGAGCATCCAGCAGCCGTGCGGGTACGGGTTCTCCGTACCCGGCGTGGCGACGTGACTCGGCCCGCCCCCGGCCGTAGCTCCTATGCGCCGCCGAGGACGTCGCAGCTCAGGCCCGGCGCGGCGGGGGACGCGCCGCGGAGGTGGCCGTCGCCGGTCAGGACGTACTTGGTGGTGGTCAGGGCCGTCAGGCCCATCGGGCCGCGGGCGTGCAGCTTCTGCGTGGAGATGCCGAGTTCCGTGCCGAGGCCCAGTTCGGAGCCGTCGGCCAGCCGGGTCGAGGCGTTGACGGCCACCACCGCGGTGTCCAGCGCGGCGACGAAGCGGCGGGCCGCCGTCTGGGAGTCGGTGACGATCGCCTCGGTGTGGCCGCTGCCGTGCAGCCGGATGTGGTCGACCGCCGCGTCCAGGGAGTCCACGACCGCGGCCGCGATGTCCAGGGAGAGGTACTCGCGCCCCCAGTCCTCGTCCGTGGCCCGCACCACCGCCGGGTCGTGGGCCCGCACCCGGGCGTCCCCGTGCACGGTCACCTTCCGCTCGGCCAGGGCCGCCAGCGCCCGGGGCAGGAAGGCGTCGGCGACGGCGGTGTGCACCAGCAGCGACTCGGCGGCGTTGCAGACCGAGGGGCGCTGGGTCTTGGCGTTCAGCAGGATGCCCAGCGCCATGTCGAGGTCGGCGTGTTCGTCGACGTAGACATGGCAGTTGCCCACGCCCGTCTCGATCACGGGTACGGCGGAGTCGCGCACGGTGGTCCGGATCAGTTCGCGGCCGCCGCGCGGGATCAGCACGTCCACCAGGCCGGTGAGGGACATCAGCTCGTGCACCGAGGCGTGGGTGGTGCCGGGGACCGCCTGGAGGGTGTCCGGCGGCAGGGCCGCGTCGGTGATGCCCTCGCGCATGGCGTCGATCAGCGCGGCGTTGGTGTGCCGGGCGGTCGAGGAGCCGCGCAGGAGGGCCGCGTTGCCGCTCTTGAGGCAGAGGACGCCCGCGTCGACGGTGACGTTGGGGCGGCCCTCGTAGATCATGCCGACCACGCCGATGGGGGTGCGGACCTGCCGTACCTCCAGGCCGCTGGGCATCACCGCGCCGTGGGTGACCTCGCCGAGCGGGTCGGGCCGGTCCACGAGGTCGCGCACCATGGCGGACAGTGCCTCGATCTGGGGTGCGCCCAGCGTCAGCCGGTCCAGGACCGCGTCCGGCAGGCCGTCGGCGCGGGCGGCGGCGAGGTCCTTCTCGTTCGCGGCGAGGATGTCCGGGACGCGGGCGGTCAGCCGGGCGGCGACGGCGGTGAGGGCCGCGTCGCGCTGGGCGCCGGTGCTGGCGGCGAGGCGGTCGGCGGCGGACCGGGCCGCGAGGGCGGCCTCGCGGACGGTGCCGGCCGCGAGGGAGGTGCAGGGGTGGTTCATCGTCCGGTTCCTCCGTAGACCACGGCTTCGATCTGGTCGCTGTCGAGGCCGAACGCGGTGTGCGCGGCGGCGACCGCGGCCTCCAGGTCGTCGACGTGCACGACGACCGAGATACGGATCTCCGAGGTGGAGATCATCTGGATGTTGACGCCGGTCTCGGCCAGGGCGGAGAAGAGCGCGGCGGACACCCCGGGGTGGGAGCGCATTCCGGCGCCCACCACGGAGAGCTTGCCGACGCGGTCGTCGTGGCGCAGTCCGCAAAAGCCGATGTTCGCCTCGATGCCCTGGAGGGCGTCCAGCGCGGCGGGGGTCGCCGAGGCGGAGAGGGTGAAGGAGATGTCGGTGCAGCTCGTGGCGTCGGCGGAGACGTTCTGCACGATCATGTCGATGTCGCAGCCGGCCTCGGCGAGCGCGGTGAACACGGTGGCGGCCGCGCCCGGCTTGTCGGGGATGCCGAGGACGGTGATCTTCGACTGGCTCCGGTCGTGTGCGATGCCGGAGATCAGCGGGTCTTCCATGGCGTGGTCCGTTGTTCCTTCCGTGGCGGCGATGGTCGTGGTGGCGACGGTCGTGGTGGCGACGGTCGTGGCGGCGCGGGGCGTGGCGGCGGAGGTGATGTGCGTGCCCGCGGGGGAGGCCGGGTCGTCGATGTCGTCCGCGAACGAGGAGCGCACCCGCAGCGGCACCTGGTAGCGCTTGGCGAACTCCACGCAGCGCGAGTGCAGGATCTTGGCTCCGTGGGCGGCGAGTTCGAGCATCTCGTCGTAGCCGATCTCGGCGATCGGGCGGGCGGTGGGCACGATCCGGGGGTCGGCGGTGAACACGCCGTCGACGTCCGTGTAGATCTCGCAGAGGTCGGCGCCGAGGGCCGCCGCCAGTGCGACCGCGGTGGTGTCGGAGCCGCCGCGGCCCAGGGTCGTGACGTCCTGGGTGTCCTGGGCGATGCCCTGGAAGCCGGCCACGATGACGACGGATCCGGCGGCGAGCGCGGCGTGGATCCGGGCGGGTGCCACGTCGACGATCCGGGCCCTGCCGTGCGCGGCGTCGGTGAACACGCCCGCCTGCGAGCCGGTGAACGAGGTGGCGTGGTGCCCGAGTTCGGTCACCGCCATGGCGAGCAGCGACATGGAGATCCGCTCGCCCGCGGTGAGCAGCATGTCCAGTTCGCGGCCGGCCGGGCCGGTGCTGATCCGGTCGGCGAGGTCGAGGAGTTCGTCCGTGGTGTCGCCCATGGCGGAGACCACGACGACGACGTCGTGGCCGGCCTTGCGGGCCGCCACCACCCGCCTCGCGACGCGCTGGACGCATTCGGCGTCGGCCACCGAGGAGCCGCCGTACTTCTGCACGACGAGCGTCATGCGTTGTCCTGCCTTTCCGTTGCGGGTTGTTGTGCGGTCGGGGCGGGCGCGCCCCGCGAGCGCAGGAGTTCCTCGACGTCGGAGGAGCAGCCGCCGCAGCCCGTGGTGGCCTTGGTCCGGCGGGCGACGGCGGCGAGGTCACGCGCGCCCTCCGCCCGGCAGCGCATGAGCGCGCCCTTGGTGACGCCGTTGCACTGGCAGACGACGGCGTCGTCCGGGAGGGCCGCCGGGCCGCCGCCGGTGCCCGCGGTGTCGGCGAGTTCGGGGAAGAGCAGCAGCCTGCGGTCGCGGGGCGCCGTCTCCTGGCGGTCGAAGAGCCGGGTGACGACGCCGGCGGTGGAGGTGTCGCCGAGCAGGACCGCGCCGGTGACCCGGTCGTCGCGCAGCACGATCCGCTGGTAGACCCCGCGCCGGGTGTCGGCGTACGTGACGACCTCGCGCTCCGGGTCCGGGTCGTCCCCGGCGTCCGGGTCGCCCAGGGCGGCGAGGTCGATGCCCGCGGCCTTCAGGCGGGCGACCGGCGGGGCGGGGCGGTAGGGGACGCCGTCCGGGGCGTCGGTCAGTGCGGCGGCCGCGGTCCTGGCCTGTTCCCAGGCCGAGGCGACCAGGCCCGACACCGTGTTCGCGTGCTCGGCGCAGTCGCCGACGGCGTACACGAACGGGTCGTCGGTCCGCATCCACTCGTCCACCAGCACTCCGCGGCCGGTGGCGAGCCCGGCGGACCGGGCGAGGGCGATGTCGGGCCGGGTGCCGCAGGCAACGACCAGGAGGTCGCCGGGGACGGTCCGGCCGTCGGCGAGCTCGACCCCGGTGAACGTCTCGCCGCGTCCGCCGCCGACCACGTCGATCCCGGTCAGCACCCTGATGCCGAGCCCGCCGAGGGAGTCGGCCAGCATCCGTCCGGCGGGCTCGTCGAGCTGGCGTTCCATCAAGTGCGTGGCCGCGTGCAGTACTTGGACGTCGAGTCCGCGCTGCGCGAGACCTCGCGCGGCCTCGACGCCGAGCAGTCCGCCGCCCAGCACGAGGGCGCGGGTGCCCGGTTCGGCGAGCCGGATGATCCGGCGGCAGTCGTCGAGGGTGCGGAAGGGCACGACGCCCCGCACCAGGCCGCCGTCGTCCCGGACGATCCGTTTCAGCGGCGGCACGAAGGGCGTGCTGCCGGTGGCCAGGACCAGCCGGTCGTACGACAGGACGGTCCCGTCGTCGAGGGCCACGGTCCGCCGGGAGGTGTCGAGCGCGACCGCCGCGGCGCCGGTGAGCACGTGGACGTCCGGCGGGAGGGCGGGCAGTGCGATGGACTCCTCGGTGGCGCGGCCGGCCAGCAGGTTGGTGAGCAGCACCCGGTTGTAGGCGTGCCGGGGTTCACCGCCGACGACGGTGATCCGCAGGTCCGGATCGCGCCGGTGCGTCTCCTCGGCCACGCGGTGCCCGGCCATGCCGTTGCCGATGACGACGATGTGTGGCGGCGTCATCCCACGCGCTCCAGTCGTACGGCGGAGACCTTGAACTCCGGCATCCGGGACACCGGGTCGAGGGCGTCGCCCACCACGGAGTTGACGCGTTGCGCGCCGCCCCAGTGGAACGGCATGAACAGCAGGTCGGGCGGGACCGCCGTGGTGATCCTGGCGTCCGCCTCGGTCGTGCCCCGGCGGCTCACCAGCCGGACCCGGTCCCCGGCGACGATGTCGTGCCGGGCGGCGAGGTCGGGGTGGATCTCCACGTGCGGGTCGCGCGTCCCGTCGGCCAGTTCGGGGACCCGGCGGGTCTGGGCGCCGCTCTGGTAGTGCTGCATGATCCGTCCCGTCGTCAGGTGGAGGGGATAGAGCTCGTCGGGTTCTTCCGCCGGCGGTGTGTGGTGCACGGCGACGAAGCGGGCCTTGCCGTCGGGGTGGGCGAAGGCGTCGAGGAACATGCGGGGGGTACCGGCGTCGGGGTCGGAACCAGGGACGGGGTCGGGGCCAGGGCCGGGGTCGGGGTCCGGGGAGACACCCGCCGCGGCTTCGGGACGCCCGCTCCGGCCCTCCCCGTCCGCCGGGCACGGCCAGAACACCCCGCCCTGGGCGTCGATACGGTCGTAGGTGATGCCCGAGTAGTCCGCGGGACCCCCGGCGGCGGCCCGCCCCAGCTCCGCGAAGACCTCCGGCGCGCTGTCGGAGAAGCCGGTGGCACGGCCGAGCCGGCGGCTGAGTTCGCTGATGATCCACAGGTCGGTGCGGACCCCCGGGGGCGGTGCCAGCGCCCGGCGGCGGCGGATGACGCGGCCCTCCAGATTGGTCATCGTGCCGTCCTCCTCCGCCCACTGGGCCGAGGGCAGCACGACGTCGGCGAGCGCGGCGGTCTCGCTGAGCACCGGGTCCGAGACCACCAGCAGGTCCAGGCCGCGCAACCGCTCCTCGACCAGGCCGGCGTTGGGCGCGGAGACGACCGGGTTGCTGCCGAACAGCAGCAGTCCGCGCGGCCCGCCCTCGGTGCCGAGCGAACGCAGCAGCTCGTACGCGCTGACGCCGGGACCCGGCAGGGAGTCGGCCGGCACGTCCCAGACGCGGGCGACGTGGGCGCGGGCGTGAGGGTCGTCGATACGGCGATAGCCGGGCAGTTGGTCCGCCTTCTGCCCGTGTTCGCGGCCGCCCTGGCCGTTGCCCTGCCCGGTCAGACAGCCGTATCCGGAGCCCTCCCGGCCGGGCAGGCCCAGGGCGAGGGCCAGGTTGACGAACGCGCTGACCGTGTCGGTGCCGTTGCGGTGCTGTTCGGCGCCGCGCGCGGTGAGCACCAGGGCGCGGGGGGCGTCGGCGAGCAGGCGTACGGCACGGTACTGGTCGGCGACCGGGACGCCGGTGAGGCGTTCGACGTGCTCGGGCCAGTAGGTGGCGACGGCCTCCCTCACGGCGGTGAAGCCCTCGGTGCGGTCGGCGACGTACTTCTCGTCGACGAGGCCTTCGGCGACCGCGATGTGCAGCAGGCCGTTGGCCAGGGCGAGGTCGGTGCCGGGGGCCGGGCGCAGATGCAGGGTGGCGCGGGCGGCGGTGGCGGTGCGCCGGGGGTCGACGACCACCAGGGCGCCGCCCGCGGCCCGTGCGGCGTCCAGGTGGCGGACGAAGGGCGGCATGGTCTCGGCGGGGTTGGCGCCGACCAGGAGCAGTGCGTCGGCCCGGCCCACGTCGGAGAGGGGGAAGGGCAGGCCCCGGTCGAGGCCGAAGGCGCGCAGTCCGGCCGCGGCGGCCGAGGACATGCAGAAGCGGCCGTTGTAGTCGATGTTCGCCGTGCGCAGCGTGACGCGCGCGAACTTGCCGAGGAGGTAGGCCTTCTCGTTGGTCAGCCCGCCGCCGCCGAACACCGCGACGGCGTCCCGGCCCGCGCCCTCCTGGATCCGCCGGATGCCGAAGACCACGCGCGTGAGCGCCTCGTCCCAGTCGGCCTCCTCCAGCGGCCCGCCCGGGGTGCGCCGGACCAGCGGGGTGGTCAACCTGCGCCCCGGCCGGAGGAGTTCGGCCGCGGTCCAGCCCTTGCGGCACAGGCCGCCCTGGTTGGTGGGGAAGTCGCGGGGGGCGACCGTGGGGCGGCCCGAGTCGTCGGTGCGCAGCCACATGGCGCACTGGAGCGCGCAGTACGGGCAGTGGGTGGCCGTGCCGTGCTCACTCATCGTCGGTCCGTTCCGGTGCCCCGGCGCGCAGCAGACGCCAGCAGGCCCAGGTCAGGGCGGTGCACAGCAGGTAGTAGGCGGTGAAGGCGAGCAGCGCGGTCCCGGAGTCGCCGGTGGCGCCGATGGAGGTGCCCAGCGCCCGGTTGACGAGGAATCCGCCGAGGGCGCCGACCGCGGAGACGAGCCCCAGCGCGGCGGCCGCCGTCCGCCGGCCCTCGGCGCGGCGCTGCTCGACGTCGTCCCCGGGGCCGGCACCGCGCAGGGCGCGGGCGATGAACAGGGACGGGATCAGCCGGTACGTGGATCCGTTGCCGATGCCCGCGGTGAGGAACAGCAGCAGGAAGGAGAGCAGGAACCCGCTGTAGGAGTGGGTCCGCAGGGAGGCCCAGGCCAGCAGTGAACTCGCCGCCATGCACAGGAAGTTGACCAGGGTGATACGGGCGCCGCCGTGCCGGTCGGCGAGCAGTCCGCCCAGCGGTCGCGCGCACGAGCCGATCAGCGCGCCCAGGAAGGCGTAGTGGATGGCGGCGGAGTGCGGGAACTCCACGGTCAGCAGCAGCGGCAGCGCGGTGGAGAAGCCGACGAACGATCCGAACGTACCGATGTAGAGGACGGCGACCAGCCAGGTCTGGCCCGCCTTCACCGCCTCGAACCGCCGCTTTGGTGCCGTGGCCGCCGTGCGCAGGTTGTCCATGCCCAGCAGGGCGCCGAGCGCGGCGAGCAGCACCAGCGGGATCCAGACGAGCCCGGCGGCGGTGAGCCCCAGGGACGCGATGACGAACGGGATCACCAACTGCACCGAGCTGACACCGACGTTGCCGCCCGCGGCGTTGATTCCGAGGGCCGCGCCCTGGCGGGAGTCGGGGTAGAAGTGGGTGATGTTGGCCATGCTGGAGGCGAAGTTGCCGCCGCCCAGGCCCGCGGTCGCGGCGCACACCAGGAAGAACCAGTAGGGCGTCGCCGGGTCGGCGACGGCGAAGGCCAGCAGGGTCGCCGGGATCAGCAGCAGCAGGGTGCTGAAGACGGTCCAGTTGCGGCCGCCGTAGCGGGCGGGCGCGAAGGTGTACGGGATCCGCAGGACCGCCCCGACCAGGCTCGGCAGCGCGACCAGCCAGAACAGCTGGTCGGGGGTGAAGTGCCGGTCGGAGAGCTTTACGGTGACGACGCTCCACAGCGTCCAGACGGTGAAGCCCAGGTGTTCGCAGACGACCGACCAGACGAGGTTGCGCCGGGCCACCCGCCGCCCGGTGTGCTCCCAGAACGCGGCGTCGCCCGGCTCCCAGTGCTCGATCCAGCGGCCCCCGGTCCGGGCGCCCTCCGCCGGAGCGGCGGGGGTGGGTGCGGGCGCCGTCTGCGGGGGCGGGGTCTTCGCGGTGGCCGGAGCACTCACTTCGGTGCTCAACTCGCGGACTCCTTCCGCGTGTCGAGGAGCCGGATGCTGCGGATGACGCCGCGCGTGGAGGGGAGCTTCCGCAGCCGGGCGAGTACCTCGGTGACCGCGGCGTCCGTGGCCCGGTGGGTGATCAGCGCCAGCTGCGCCTCCGCGCCCAGGCCCTCCTGCCGTACCGTCTCCAGCGAGATCCCGTGCTCGGCGAAGACCGCGCTGACCTGCGAGAGGACACCGGGTTCGTCGGTGACGAACATGCTCACGTGGTAGCGGGCGGCGACCTGGGCCACCGGTCTGACGGGCAGCACCTGGGAGAACTCGGCCGGCGCCGGGCCCGGCCCCGCCACCCGGTCGCGGCACAGCTCCACGAGGTCGCCGAGGACGGCGCTGGAGGTGGCGAGGCCGCCGGCGCCCGCACCGTGGAACATCAGCTCGCCCGCGGCCTCGGCCTCGACGAGGATGCCGTTGTTCGCGCCGCGGACCCCCGCGAGCGGGTGGTCCCGGGGGACCAGCATCGGGTGGACGCGGGCGTTGACGCCGTCCGGGGTGCGGTCGCAGATGCCGACCAGCTTGATCACACAGCCGTTGGCCTCGGCGTGCGCGATGTCGCCCGGACCGATGTGGGTGATGCCCTCGAAGTGCACCTCGTCGTAGGGCAGTTCGGTGTCGAAGGCGAGCCGCGCCACGATCGCCATCTTCGCCGCGGCGTCCGCGCCGGACACGTCGGCCGTGGGATCGGCCTCCGCGTAGCCGAGCCGCTGGGCCTCGTGCAGGGCGCCCTGGAAGGTGCCGCCCGATCCCGCCATCCGGTCCAGGATGAAGTTGGTCGTGCCGTTGACGATGCCCGTGACCCGCCGCAGCCGGTCGCCGGCCAGCGACTGGCGCAGCGGCCGCAGCACCGGCACCGCGCCCGCCACGGCCGCCTCGTAGGCGAGGCCGACCCCCTGCTTGCGGGCGATGCGGTGCAGGTCGACGCCCTCGCTCGCGATCAGGGCCTTGTTCGCGGTGACCACGGACGCCCCGCACTCCATGGCCGTGGCGACCAGCGAGCGGGCCGGCTCGACGCCGCCGATCAGCTCGACGACCACGTCGATGTCCCCACGGGACACCAGGGCTTCGGCATCGGTGGTGATCAGGGCGCTGTCGATACCGGGCAGTTGCCGTGGGCGGCGCAGGGCGATCCCGGCGAGTTCGACGGGCGCGCCGATGCGGGCGGCGAGTTCGGCGGTGCGCTCGGTCAGGGCGCGGGCCGTCTCGGCGCCCACGGTGCCGTGGCCGAGCAGGGCGACGCGGAGCGTTCCCGTGGTGCGTTTCATGTGATTCCCCCCAGTGGTCTTGGTTGGTCCGTCGCCGGGCCGGGCCGGCCCACGCGGCCCGGCCCGGCCCGTGCCGCTCAGCCGGCGACCGGCTCCGAGGACGGGCGGCTCTCCTGCGGTGCCGGTTCCGTGTCCACGGTGCCGGGCTCCGCTCCGGTCCCGCCTGTGAGGCGCTGGAAGACCTTCGCGCCGATGACGAGACCCACGGGAAGCAGCAGGTACCAGCCGAAGAAACCGAAGACGACGAGCACCGCGACGAGCGAGACGACGGCGCCGAGGCGCCCGAAGGTGCTGCCGCGCAGCAGCTTGACCGCGGCCGACAGCCCGGCGACGTACACCGCGACGAAGCAGGCCGAGGCGGCGGTCATGATCGGGTCGAGCCGGATGTCCAGGGCGGCGGCGCAGATCAGCAGGACGGCCGTCAGCGAGGCGAGGACGACGAGGCTGCGCTTGGGGATCTCGCCCGCGCGGTTGCCCTTGCCGAGCGCGCGCGGCAGGTCGCCGTCCCGGCCGAGGGCGGCGCCGAGCCGGGAGCCGCCCGCGATGTAGGCGTTGACGGTGGCGAAGGTGAGCAGCGCGGCCGCCACGGCGGTGACGGCACGGGCGGAGTCGCCGATGCCGCGCTCCAGGAGCAGGGTCAGCGGCACCGAGCCGCGCTCCGGGTCGGAGCCGAGGACGGCCATCGAGGTGGTCGCCACGCCCAGGTAGAGGACGGCGACGACGACGATGGTCAGGCCGGTGACGATGGGCAGCTGGCGGCGCGGGTTGGAGAACTCGCCGGACAGGTGGGAGACCGCCTCCCAGCCGGAGAAGGCGAAGAAGAGCAGCGTCGCGGCGTGTCCGACGGCGAGCCAGCCGTGCGGCGCGAACGGGGTGAAGTTCTCGCTGTGCGAGTCCGGCGCGGCGACCGCGATGGCCACCACCATGAGCGCGGCGAGCATCCCGACGAGCAGCAGTTGCAGCCCGCCGGAGAGCTTCAGGCCCAGCCAGTTGCTGACGTACGCGCCGAACAGCAGGGTCGCGGCCACGCCCAGCGACATCAGGTAGCCGCCGCCGAGCGCGTCGGCGACGTAGGAACCGCCGACGATGGCGGCGCTCGCCGTGCCCACGGGGACGGCGAAGTAGAACAGCCAGCCCACGGGGGCGGAGGTGCGGGGGCCGAACGCCTTGGCGGCGTAGGTGGCGACGCCCCCGCCGTCGGGGTAGCGCATGCCGAGGGAGGCGAAGGCGCTGGCGATCGGGACGCAGAAGGCGACCATCAGGGCCCAGGCCACCAGGGAGGCCGGGCCCGCCTCACGGGCGGTCAGGGCGGGCAGTGCGAGCACGCCTCCGCCGAGGACCGCGCCGACGTACAGCGCGGTTCCCTGTGCCACGCCGATGCGATGGCTGGAACTCATGTCTTCTCTTTCCATGGGGTCGGTCGGGGGAGGTCGGTCGGGGTCACCGGGCGACGAGGTCGTCGCGCCGGGCGCCGGCCCGCAGGTCCAGGTCCTTCAGGAACCGGTCCGCTTCGGCCAGGAAGCCGGGCACGTCCAGCAGGAACGCGTCGTGCCCCACGTCGCTCGTCTCGTCCCGCTCGTGCCGGGCGGCGAGCCCCCGGCCGGCGAGTTCGGCTGCGATGTGGTCGCTGTGCTCGGGGCCGAAGAGCCGGTCGGAGGCGAAGCTGTAGAGCAGTACGGCGGGCTCCGCGGCGGCGCCGGTCAGCCGGTCGGGCACCGCGAACGCGTCGAAGTGGTCCATCGCGCCGATGAGTTGGAGATAGGAGCGGGCGTCGAAGCGGCGCAGGAACTTGTCCGCCTGGTGCTCCAGGTAGCTCTCGACGGCGAAGTCGCCCTGCACGAGGGACGACGGATGGGTGCGGGTGCCCCCTTTGCGCGGCGCGCGCCCGAACTTGCGGTGCAGCGACGCCTCCGACAGGTATGTCAGATGGGCGATCATCCGCGCGGTGCCGAGCCCGGTCCGCAGCCCCGCCTCCCGTACGGGCCCCGCGGTGCCGTCGCCGCCGCGGATGGCGTACCGCGCGACCGCGTTCCAGGCGAGGTTGTCGGCGCTCTGCCGGGCCGTGGCCGCGATGACCGCGAAGCCGTCCGCGTCCTCGGGGTGGCGCAGCAGCCACTCCAGGGTCTGCATGCCGCCGAGCGAGCCGCCGACGACGGCGCGCAGCCTGCGGATCCCCAGCTCGGCGAGCAGCGCGCGATGGACGGTGACCATGTCGGCGACCGTGACCTCGGGGAACGTCTCCCCGTACGGTGTTCCGTCGGGCCCGGCCGTCCAGGGCCCGGTGGTGCCCGCGCAGCCGCCCACGACGTTGGCGCAGACCACGAAGTACCGGCGGGTGTCCACCGGTCTGCCGGGGCCCACCATCGTCTCCCACCAGCCGGGCGTGTCGTCGGCGTGGTGCCGCGCCGGGTGCGCGTCGCCGGTCAGGGCGTGACAGACGAACACCGCGTTGTCGCGGGCGTCGTTGAGCCGGCCGTAGGTTTCGTAGGCCACCTGCACCGGGGCGAGTCGGGCCCCGGAGGTCAGCGCTAACGGGCGGTCGGCCGTGAAGGGCACGGCGAGTGACAGATGTTTGCCGGTCGGTGCGGGCCAGTCCGTGAACACCACAGTTTCCCCCTGAAGTCGTGTGCGGTTCGGCCGGATCAGACAGCGGCGAGGGCCTGGTCGAGGTCGTGGATCAGGTCGTCGGCGTGCTCCAGACCGACCGCGAGACGCACCGAGCCCTGGGTGATGCCGGCGCCGAGCAGGTCCTTCTCGGGCAGGTGGGCGTGGGTGGTGGAGGCCGGGTGGGTGGCCAGGGAGCGGACGTCGCCGACGTTGGTGACGTGCGAGAACAGCTTGAGCCCCTCGATGAACCGGGCTCCGGCGGTGCGCCCGCCCTTCAGCTCGACCATCACCATCGGCCCGAACTCCCCGCCCAGGTACCGCTTGACCTGGTCGAGCTCGGTCCCCTCGGCGAGGCTCGGGTGGCGCACCAGGGAGACCTTGGGGTGGTCGGCGAGGAACTCGGCGACCTTCAGGGCGTTGGCGGAGTGGGCGGGCATGCGCAGCGGCAGCGTCTCGATGCCCTGGAGGATGAGGAAGGCGTTGAAGGGGCTCATGCACAGACCGAGGTCGCGCAGCAGGGTCTCGCGGGCCTTGAACAGGTAGCTGCTGCGGCCGCGGGTGTCGGGGAGTTTGCGGCACTCCTCGCCCCACACGACGTTGCCGTACGCCGGGTCGGGCTGGGTCATCTGCGGGTGGCGCGGGGAGTTGTTCCAGTCGAAGTTGCCGCTGTCGACGATGATGCCGCCGATCGCCGAGCCGTGGCCGCCCAGGTATTTGGTGCCCGAGTAGACGGTGACGGCGGCGCCGAACTCGAAGGGGCGGCAGGTGAACGGCTGGAGGGTGTTGTCCATGATCAGCGGGATGCCGTAGCGCTGCCCGATCTCGGCGACCTCGCCGATGGGGAAGATCCGCAGCCGCGGGTTGGGCAGGGTCTCGCCGAAGTAGAGGCGGGTGCGTTCGTCGGTGGCCTCCTCGAAGTTCTTCGGGTCGGCGGGGCTGACGAACCGGGTCTCGATGCCGAGTCGTTTCAGGGTGGCGCCGAGCAGGCTCCAGATGCCGCCGAAGAGCTCGTTGGAGGAGACGATGTTGTCGCCGGCCTCGACGAGGTTGAGGATCGCGAGGGTCACCGCGGCGTGCCCGGAGGCGGTGGCCAGACCGGCGACACCGCCGTCGATCTGGGCCATGCGCTCTTCGAGGACGTTCAGGGTGGGGTTGCCGAGCCGGGTGTAGGCGTGCCCGTTGCCCTCCAGGCCGAAGAGGCCGGCCGCCATGTCGGCGTTGGGGAACTCGTAGGCGGCCGTCATGTAGATCGGCGTGATGAGGGGCGGGTTGACGCCCATGCGGACATGGCGGCCGCCCTGGATGGTGGCCGATTCGCGCCGCGCGTAGCCGCGGTTGTCGAACAGCGCCGCTTCGTCGGTGGACAGCATGAAGAGAGCCCCTTTCGGGCTGTGGGAATGGTGTGTGGGACAGCGAGGAACTTAAGGATCGTTCAACGATCCTTCAATCCAACGACCACATGCTGGGACGCCAATCCCCCACAAGCGGTCGCAAGGCGGCAGAAGAGGCCGATAGGAGAGATGTCCCGACGATCTCTGACGATCCCTCATATCGCCTTCGTAGAAAGCGATTTCAGGCGAAGGAAGCGGAAGTCGGGGTTCAGGGGCGGGTGCAGGTCAGCGACGGGAGGCCGAGGTCAGAGGTACGTCATCGACTGGTACAGCTCCTCCAGCCGCCGGTTGACGCGCCGCAGCCAGCCGCTCGCCCTGGTCAGCAGCCGGCGTGGAGCCGAGGTGCCGGTCACGCGCTCACCGACCTCTCGTGCAGCAGCGACACCGCGCGCCGGGCGGAACCGATCGCACCGGCCTGCCAGCCGATGTAGTGCGTCAGCCAGTCACCGGCGAAGTACACCCGCCCCGCGGGCTCGTTGAGCAGGTCGTAGGCGGCACCGGAGTTCTCCGGCCACTCGATCCAGCCGCCCTCGATGTGCGGGATCCGGTGCCAGGCGACGGCGAAGCCCGAGGCCAACTCCTCGCGATGGGCGGGACCGTGGATCCGCTCGCCGAGCGCGACGGCCCGCGCGATCCGCTCCCGAGGGGTCAACGCGCCGAAGTCCAGGGCGTCCTGGCGGTAGTGGTAGTAGCCCACCAGCACCCCGCGCGCCGAGTGGAACCCGTGCGAGGGGTACCAGACGTGCGTCAGCGGCAGATCCGTCTCCGTGATCCCGCCGTAGATCCGGTGGTCCTCCTCCCACCAGCGGCGCCGGTACTCCAGCCCCAGCTTGCCGACCGCCAGGGGCGCCGGTGTCCGCAGCGCCGACTGCACCGCGGACCCGAGGTTGTGCGCGGTGCGCGCCAGAACGTGGGGCGGCAGCGCGGCCACGCAGTAGTCGGCCCGCTCCACCCGCTCCCGGCCGCGCGCGTCCGCGTACCGCACCTCGACCCCGGTGCCCCGGTCGCGGATCTCCCGCACCACGGACCCGTAGGAGATCCGCCGCTCGCCGACCCGCTCCACGAACGCCTGCACGATCCGGTCCATGCCGCCGACCGGCTGGAACATCATCATCGCCTGGTCGTAGTCGACCTCGAAGGAGAGATAACGGCCGGTGCCCCGGGCGAGGTACTCCGACAGCGACGGCAGCGGCCCGTACGGCTCGCCCGTCAGCCCGGCGGCCCCGGGCGGGACGGTGTAGCCGCGCCGGGGCCCGCCCCGGTACTCGTAGTCCTCCGCGCGCTTGCCGATCGAGCCGAAGTCGCCGAGGAAGGCCAGCAGTCGCTCCCGGTCCTCGGCGGTCAGCTCCTTGTCCAGCGCCCTGCGGTCGACGGCCTTCGCCAGCAGCTCCGACACATAGCCGTGGGCGTCGGCCTTCACCGTGCGGTGCCGCAGCGGGGCGCCGACCTTGTCCAGGTACACATACGCGTCACCGTTCTGGTTCGCGAACGGCTCGATGGGAACGCCCAGTTCACGGCAGTAGTCGAGGGTTACCATGTGCTGCGCGATCCGGGCCGGGCCCGCGTTCAGATACTGCCCCGCGGAGAACTCCGCCCGCTGTGTCCCGCCGCCCAGCTCACGCTCCTCGGTGCCCGAACGCACCGTCCAGTTGCGGCCGCCCGGACGCGGCTTGGCCTCCAGGATCCGGCACTCGTAACCGGCCTTGGCCAGCTCGTACGCCGTGGTCAGCCCCGAGATGCCGGCGCCCAGGACCACCACCTTCGGTGCCTTGCGCCCACCGGTGAAGTCGCCCTCGCGCGGCGGCACATACGCCCGTCCCGACTGCGCGGCGGCCGCGTCGGGGGCGAGCCCGAGCGCCCCCATGGTCGCCCAGAGCATCCCGGCACCGCCCGCGACACCCACCGTCCGCAGAAACTCCCGTCTGCTGCCGTACCCACCCGTCACCGCTGCCTCCGCCTCATGTCCCGTTCGTGACGCGAAGAGCATCCGTAGGCGGCCGCCCTCGCGGGAATGCCACCCCGATCGCCCGGCCGGGCTGCCCGATCGGGCAGTAGCCGATCGGCCACCCCGACCGCCCGCCCGCCCGACCCTCCCGCCCGACGGCCCGTTACGAGGAGGGTGAGCGCTCTACGACGGGGCTGGGAGCCGGGGGCTGGGGCGCAGGCGACGGCGGTGTCGCGCCCGTGCAACCCGCCTCTTGCCCCCCAAGTCCATTTATCTAAAAGGGAGTTGAAGATGAGCGAGGTGTACTCCATGGACCCCCGCACGGGCCTGACCATGGAAATGGTGGCGGAGGACTCCGACGCCCAGGAGGTGGCCCGGGTGTGTGTGGCCGCCGCCGAGGCCGCCGAGGCGCTCGACCGTATGGGCGCGGCGGGCCGGGCCGCGCTGCTGGAGGCCGTCGCGTCCGAGCTCCAGGCGGACGGCGCCCTCCTGGTCCGTACGGCCGACCGGGAGACCGCCCTCGGCGAGGACCGGCTGGCCGGTGAACTCGCCCGCACCTGCGGCCAGTTGCGGTTCTTCGCCGAGGTGCTGCGGGAGGGCTCCTACGCCGACGCGGTGATCGACCGGGCGAAGGCCGCGGACGCCGCCGGTCCGGAGCGGCCCGACCTGCGGCGGATCATGACGCCGATCGGCCCGGTCGCGGTCTTCGGCTCCAGCAACTTCCCGCTCGCCTTCTCCGTCGCGGGCGGCGACACCGCCTCGGCACTCGCCGCGGGCTGCCCTGTCGTGGTCAAGGCCCACCCTTCCCACCCGGCCACCAGCCTGGTGGCGTTCCGCGCGGTCACCCGGGCGGTGGCCGCCACCGGCGCGCCTGTCGGCACGGTGGGGATCGTCTGGGGATTCGAGGCCGGCCGGGCGCTGGTCCTCGACCCCCGGATCAGGGCCGTCGGCTTCACCGGCTCGCTCACGGGCGGCCGCCAACTCCACCGACTGGCCACCTCGCGCCCCGAACCGATCCCCTTCCACGGCGAACTGAGCAGCCTCAACCCGGTCTTCGTCACCCCCGGCGCGGCACGGGAACGGGCCGAGTCGATCGCCCGGGGCTTCGTGGCGTCCTTCGCCTTCGGGCACGGCCAGGTGTGCACCAAGCCCGGCCTGCTGCTCGTCCCGGCGGGCCCCGACGGTGCCGCCCTGCGCGCGGAGGTGGCCCGGGCGGTGGCCGAAGTGGCCCCTTCGTGGCTGCTCAATGACGGTATCCGGACCATGTTCCGGCAGGGCGTCGAGCGGCTGTCGGCCCTGCCCGGTGTGCGCCCGGCCGCCGAGGGCCAGACCGCGGGCGACGACGAACGACGCGTAGGTGCCGTCCTGTTGAGTGTCGACGCCAAGGAACTCCTCCAGGGCGAGGCGCCTTTGCTGGAGGAGTGCTTCGGGCCGTTCGCCGTGCTCGCCGAGTACCAGGACACGGCCGAACTCGAGGCGGTGGCCGGGGCGTTGGACGGCCAGCTGTCCTGTGCGGTGCATGCCACGGACGCGGAGCCGGAGCTGGCGGGGCGGCTGATCGACCGGCTGGCCCGGGTGTGCGGAAGGGTCGTCTGGAACGGGTTCACCACCGGCGTGGCCGTCGGCTGGGCCACCCATCACGGTGGCCCGTACCCGGCGACGACGTCCCCCGAGCACACCTCGGTCGGCGCCGCGTCCGTCGCCCGGTTCCTGCGTCCGGTCTGCTACCAGTCGGTGCCCGACGCGCTGCTGCCGCCCCAGTTGCGCGAGGCCAACCCCCTGTCCCTGCCGCGCCGTACGGACGGGGTGCGCGTCTGACGACCACCCCGGGCGGCCCAACTGGGCGTTGATAGAAAGGGCTTGCTAAAGATCTGTCCCGAGGTCAGACTGTTTCGCGGTTTGTTACGTGGTGACCGACGTACGAGGGGGACGGTCCATGTCCACAACCGCCGAGCACGTGGCTGTCCTGACCAGAAGCGAAGTGCTCCGTGCGGGGGTACGGACCCTGCTGGCCCGCGTCCCGGGCGTGGCGTCCGTCCGCGACCACGCGTACGAGCCGCGGGCCGCCGCGGCCATCGACTTCGCGGACGTGGACATCCTGCTGCTGTCCTGTCCGCGCGAGGACTGGGTGCGCGAGACCGCGGCGCGGGCGGGCGCGGCCGGCACGAAGGTGCTGCTCCTGCTGGACGAACGCATGGTGGACGACCCCGACTCGATCCGCGGGGTCGTCGCCCACGGCGTCCTGCTGAAACACGAGCTGACGTCCGACGCCCTCACGCTCGCCTTCGCCCAGACCCGCAACGGCGGCTTCCCGCTGCCCTCGGCCTTCTCGCACGCCCTCATCAGGCGTTCCCCCGGCCCTTCCCTCGCCCAGCGCGAACGCATCGCCACCCTCACCCCACGCGAACGCGAGACCCTGGACCTCCTCGTGGAGGGCCTCAGCAACAAACTGATCGCCCGCCGCCTCCGCATCTCCGAACACGGCGCCAAACGCCTCGTCGCCAACATCCTCGCCAAGATGAACTGCCCCAACCGCACCCAGGCGGCAGCCATCGCGGTACGGGAACACGCGGTACTCAGCGGGGCGTGACCGCCGCCATAGGCGAGTTGAAGGCCGGAGACCACCGAAACCGAGTCCGCCGGGGGCTGGTAACCGTCCACGCCCCGGGCTCACCGGACCCCTGTCCGCGAGGGCCCGGCAGGCCGCTGGCCTCCATAAAGGACTGAGGGAAAGAACTACCCGCCCACCCACCCTCCCCGGCCGCACGGCTCGCGTCACTCGTCCGAGTGACCGGCTTGCAGACGCGGGATGGGGGCGGTTACGTTCGCCGCGACAACAGCACACAGACTTCGGCCCCCGCCGGGACGGCAATCCCGAACGAGGGCCTGACCAAGCAGGAAGCTAGACCTTCCCCATGGCTGACCCGCAGTCTAACGCGCCCTCGCGCGCCGACGCCGGAGCACCGACCTCCGGCGTGATCCACGTACGCACCCGCCTCACGGCCGACTTCACGGTGATCTCCAACGCCCTCGCCCAGCGACGTGGCAGCGCGGTCACGGTCGGCGTCGCGGCGTACATCTCCTCACTGCCCGACGGCTCGTCCGTGACCATCCCAGCCCTGTGCAAGCACTTCAGCGAGGGCGAGATCCTGATCTCACGGGCGCTCAGGGAGTTGGAAGCGGCCGGCTACCTGGAGCGCCGCCGCGAGCGAACGCCCACCGGGCACGTCCGCACCCGCACGTACTTCTACGACGCCCCCGGCGCCGATCCGGATACGGCCCCGGACCCGGATGGACCTCCCGAGCCGTCGAAGCCGCGTAGACCCCGAAAGCAGGGCGCCGCCATTGCGGTCACACCGGCATCCGCGCCCACTGAGAAGGCGGTGACCGTGCCCGCACCAGCCGAGACGGGGACGCCGATCCCGCTCGCCGACGCCGACCCCAAGGCCATCGCCGTACTCACGGCCCTGCGGCGGATCGACCCCCGCCTCATTCTGTCCGCGCAGGAAGCCGCCCGCCTCGCCCCGGCCGTCACCCGGTGGCTCGCGGCGGGTCTTCTGCCCACGCACATCACGGACCACCTCACCGCACGGCTCCCGGACCACTTCCTCACCCGCCCGGCCGGCATCCTCGCCTACCGGCTCAAGGAGACGCCCCTGCCGGTACCGACCAGAAGCGCGGAAGTCCCAGCACGTCCGGCGGTCACGCCCCTGCGGAACTGCGACGGGTGCGATCGGGGATTCCGCTCGACGGAACCCGGCCGTTGCCGGGGCTGCCGGGCCGGGGACCAACTCCGTGCGGCCGGCTGAACCGATGACTGGGTGTGCGGTCCCCCCGCAGGTGGGAGGCTTGGTGTGGCACGATGCGAAATCCGGTGCCAGGAGGAGGTGGGGCATGGTCGACAGGTTCGATGACGGGCTCCTGACGCCCGCGGAGACTGCCTCCTACCTTGAGATTCCGCAGTCGACCCTCACCTCGTGGCTGAAGGGCAAGGCCGCCGGAGCGCCGCTGGTCCACCAGGTCGAGCCGGTGCGGAGGGGGCAGCCTTCGGTGCCGTTCATCGCGGTGGCCGAGGCGCATGTTCTTCGTTCCCTGCGTTCCCTGGGGCTTCGCATGAGCGAGATCAGGGAGGCGGCCGCCGCCGTACGGGATGCCTTCGACACCCCTTACGGCCTCGTGTCGAAGCGGATCGCCACGGACGGCGTGGACATCTTCATCGAGCACGGTTGGGGAGACCTCCGCAGAGCACGCGACGGCCAGGTCCCCATCCATGAAGTGGTCTCCGACTATCTCCGTTATCTCACTTGGGAGCCCGGCGAGGACTTCCCCTCCAGCCTGCGCCTGAGGCAGTACCCGGACTCCGTCCCCGTCGTGATCGATCCGAGGTTCGGCCACGGTCTCCCAGTGGTGGCCGCCAACCGCGTCACGGTCCAGGCCATCACCGACTTGTGGGAGGCCGGGGAAACGGTCGAAGACATCGCGTACGACTACGACATGACGCCCGAGCAGGTGAACGCGCTCTGCCGGGCCGTGGTGCACCTTGCCGCCTGAGTTCTTCCTCGACCGGAACCTCGGTCGCCGTGTCGCGGAAGGACTGAGAGCCTGCGGGTGGACGGTTCACCGCATCGGGGACGTCTTTCCTGACGACGGGCAGGACGTTCCGGACGAGGAGTGGATCACTCACGGTCTCGACCGGTCCTGGGTCCCGCTGTCGAAGGACGGGCGGATCAAGACCCGGGACCTGGAGATTCAGCCCGTCCTGGCGCGCGAGGCGGTGCTGTTCTACCTGGACAACCAGCAGCTTCGCAGCGTCGAGATGGTCGAACGTCTCGTCGCACGTCGTGACGCCATCCACCGTGCTGTCGAGAAGCGCGGCCCGGCGGCATACGCCGTACGGCACGACCGTGTTGAGCGCACCTGGCCGTGACGGGGGGCGCCCGGTGGTGCCCTCCCCTACGCGTTGCTGAGACGGGCCGTCGCCTCGCGCAGGACCTCGTCCTTCTTGCAGAACGCGAATCGCACCTGGCTGCGGCCGGCCTCCTTGTCGTCGTAGAAGACCGAGTTGGGGACGGCGACGACGCCGGAGCGTTCCGGCAGGCCGCGGCAGAAGGCGAGGGCGTCCTTCTCGCCGAGGGCGGCGATGTCGGTGGTGATGAAGTAGGTGCCCTGGGGGCGGAAGACCTCGAAGCCCGCCGCGGTGAGCCCCTCGGAGAGGATGTCGCGCTTGGCGCGCAACTCCTCGCGGAAGCCGGTGAAGTAGCTGTCCGGCAGCCGCAGCGCCTCCGCGATCGCGTACTGGAACGGCCCCGACGACACGTACGTCAGGAACTGCTTCGCCGTACGGACGGCCGCGACCAGCGGCGCGGACGCGGTGATCCAGCCGACCTTCCAGCCGGTGAAGGAGAAGGTCTTGCCCGCGGAGGAGATGGAGACCGTACGGTCGCGCATCCCCGGCAGGGAGATGAGCGGGACGTGCTCGGCGTCGTCGTAGGTCAGGTGCTCGTACACCTCGTCCGTGACCACGATCAGGTCGCGCTCGACCGCCAGTTCGGCGATGGCCGTGAGCTCCTCGCGGGTCAGCACCATGCCGGTCGGGTTGTGCGGTGAGTTGAGGAGCAGCAGGCGCGTGCGGTCGGTCACCGCGTCCCGCAGCGCGTCGAGGTCCGGGCGGAAGTCGGGGGCGCGCAGCGTCAGCGGGACGCGGGTGGCGCCGGCGAGACTGATGCAGGCCGCGTAGGAGTCGTAGTACGGCTCGAAGGCGATGACCTCGTCACCCGGCTCCAGCAGCGCGAGCATCGTGGCGGCGATGGCCTCCGTCGCGCCCGCGGTGACCAGCACCTCGGTGTCGGGGTCGAAGGTCAGACCGTAGAAACGGTGCTGGTGGTCGGTGACGGCCGTACGCAGCTCGGGGACGCCCGGCCCCGGCGGGTACTGGTTGCCCCGGCCCTCGCGCAGCGCCCGCACCGCGGCCTCCCGTACGGCCTCGGGGCCGTCCGTGTCCGGGAAGCCCTGACCGAGGTTGATGGCCCCGGTCCGCATCGCCAGTGCCGACATCTCCGCGAAGATCGTCGTGCCGAATCCGTCCAGCCTGCGGTTCAGCAACGCCCTGTCGCCCATGTCCTCGCCAACTCCTCGCGCGTGTCACCGACCGTCCCGGTCACCCGGCCATCCTGCGCCCAAGCTCTGGACTTCCTCAACTCTGCTTTGGCTGGTGAGACACGGGGGCATCTCCCTCGCACGCACAACGCGAGGCGCCCACGGGGGGTCGTCTCGGGGAAACGGAAGGAGGGTGGCGCCATGGTTCTCGGCATCATCCTGGCGATTGCCGCGGTACTCGTCTTCGTGGTCGTACGACTCAGCCTTCGGGAGGACAGGCAGGCCGCGAGGAGCCGGTCCGCGGCGCGGGGGCGCCGCCGCAGCGGTGGGGACAGCAGCGGCAGCTGGTGGGCCGGCGGCGGGGCGAGCGGAAGCGTCGGCTCCTCGTGCGGTTCGTCCGGTTCCTCCTGCGGCAGCAGCTCGTCCTGCGGAGGCGGGTCCTCCTGCGGTGGCGGGGGCGGCTGCGGCGGCGGCAGCTGAGCCGCGGACGGGGGGAACGCCATGCTCATGGCTCTCGGCATCTTCGTGCTGGTTCTTTTTCCTGCCCTGCTCCTGACGGCGATCGTGGGGGCCGGCCGCAGGCAGGGGAGCCGGCGGTCCGGACGGTCGTCCGGCGGCGGCAACAACGGCAGCGGCAGCAGCGACAGCTGGGCAGACGGGGGCGGAGACAGCGGCGGAGACAGCGGTGGCGCGTCCTGCGGCAGCAGCTCGTCCTGCGGAGGCGGGTCGTCCTGCGGAGGGGGCGGTGGGGGCGGATGCGGTGGAGGCAGCTGACACGGGGCAGCTGAGCTTTCCGCATCCGGAACACGAGAGCCGGGCCCGCACGGGGGTGGGGCCCGGCTCTCCGTGTGCCGCGAGCGCCCCGATGCTCCGGCGCACGCCCTGGCGGGCCTGGCGTGCGCCGTGGTTGAACACGTGAACAGTGGAGCCCTCTGAGGGATGGAAACCCCACGAAGTTGGGTAAAAACCCTGTGGCGGCGCCACAGTTCATGATTCTCTCTAAATCACCTGACTCGGCGGCCCTTCGGACGTCCCAGAGCCACCCCTGCTGACCTCCCGACCGGGCCGACCGGGCCGAATCCCCGCCGGTGTCGACCCGGGTGCGCCGGAACCACACCTCCCTTTTCTTTCTTTGCGTGCTTGCGGAGCCGACCCATGCTCACGACCCTCAACACCTCGTACACCGACACGCGCGCGGCCGACCTCGCCTGGGCCCTGGGGCGCGAGCCGCTTCCCGCCCTCGCGACCCTCGACCTCGTCCTCGCCGGGACGAAACTGGAACTGAGACTTCTCGGGGCGTCCCACCAGGTGCTCCTGGAGGAGGAGCGGGGCACCTGTTCGGAGACGGTGGCATGCATCCCGGGCAGCAGCACCCCGCTCCCGCTGGGCGTCGCCAAACGGATCGGCGACTGGGAGTACGAGTTCGCGGCCCGGGTCGAGGCCCTCTCGCCCGGCCGGTTCGCGGGCCGCGCCCAGGAGTTGCTGGCCCTCGTCTCCGACCACCCGCACGGCCTCGCCGGCGTCTTCCCCGGCAGCCCGCACGCCTTCACCGCGCTGCTCGCCCAGCGCCATGAGGGACAGGTGCTGTGGCGGACCTGGCACGCGTACCCGCAGGACGGACAGTTGGTGGCGACCAGGACCCGGGTGGGGGTGAGAGTCCCGGCGAGCCGGCTCAGCGCGACCGGCGCCTGACCCGCGTCCGACCCGTCCCTGACCCGCGTCCGCCCGTCGAGGAGCCGGTGCGAGCGTGGTGGGAACGTGGTGCGAACGTAGTGCGAGCGCACAAACACCGCACGCCTCAATGCCCCACAGTTCCACACGTGTGGGTGACGAAGCGTGCACCGAGTGTGACGTACGGTCGCAAGGTGATCGAACCGCACGCGCCCGCCCCACCCGGCACCACGCCGCCCTGGGCCGGGCCCGCGCGGCTTCCCGTCCGGCCCGGGATCGGCAGGTTCCTGGTGCTCGCGGGCGTCTTCGTCTGCGCCGCGTGCGGACTGGTGTACGAACTCGAACTGGTCGCCCTCGCCACCTACTTGATCGGCGACTCGGTCACCCAGGCCTCCGTCGTCCTCTCCGTCATGGTCTTCGCGATGGGCATCGGCTCGCTCCTCGCCAAGCGGCTGCGCTGGCACGCGGCCGCCGCCTTCGGCGCCATCGAGGCCGCCCTCGCCCTCGTCGGCGGTTGCAGCGCGATGGCCCTCTACGCCGTCTTCGCCTGGACCGGCGACTGGGGCGGCGCCTGGGCCAACGGCTCACGCTGTCTGCTGGTCGCGTTCTCGCTGGCCATCGGCCTGCTGATCGGCGCCGAGGTCCCGCTGCTGATGGAGCTGATCCAGCGCATCCGCCGCCAGGACGCGGGCGGCGCGGTCGCCGACCTGTTCGCGGCGGACTACGTCGGAGCCCTCGTCGGCGGCCTGGCCTTCCCCTTCCTCCTGCTGCCCCTGCTGGGCCAGCTCACGGGCGCCCTGATCACCGGCACGGTGAACGCGATCGTGGGCGGCGCCCTCGTACTGGGCCTCTTCCGCCGAGACCTGTCCTGCCGCGCCCGCTGTCTGCTCGTGATCGCCAACCTCACGGTGCTCGGCATCCTGGCCGCGGCCGCCGTCCTGGTCGACGACTTCGAACGGGCGGCCCGCCAGGCGGTGTACGGCAACGACGTACGCGTAGCCCTCCAGACCGACGTCCAGGAGGTCGTCCTCACCGGCGGCACCCGAGGCCGCCCCCTCGACCTCTTCCTCGACGGCCGCCTGAGGATCAGCGGCCGCGACGAGCGCCGGTACCACGAGGCACTGGTCCACCCCGCGATGTACGGCGAGCACGCGCGCGTACTGATCCTCGGCGGCGGGGACGGACTGGCCGCCCGCGAGGTGCTGCGCCATCCGGACGTACACCACGTGGACCTCGTGGAACTCGACGCTGGAGTGGTGCGGCTGGCCCGCGAGGACCCGGCGCTCGCCGGACTGAACGGACACGTGTACGACGACCCGCGCGTCCAGGTCACCACCGGCGACGCGTTCAGCTGGCTGCGGGGGGCGCCGAGAGGAGCGTACGACGTGGTGATCGCGGACCTGCCCGATCCCGGGATCACGGCGAGCACCAAGCTGTACTCGCAGGAGTTCTACGGCCTGGCCAGACGCGCGCTGACCCCGACCGGCCGCCTCGTCGTCCACGCCGGCCCGGTCGCCACCCGCCCCCGCGTCTTCTGGACCGTGGACACGACCATCCGCGCGGCGGGCCTGCGGACGGCGCCCTACTGCGTACGCGGCCGCGACGCGGGCTTCGCCGCGGGCCCGGACCGTACGACGGAGGCGAGCCGCGCGCCCCAGGACTGGGGGTTCGTCCTGGCCTCGGCGGGAGCGCGTCCCGCACTGCGGCTGGACACGCGTGAGCCGACGCCGCGGACGCTGACGGAGGCGGGGCTGGCGGCGGACGGCAGGGCGGCCCAGCGGACGCGGGTCGGCGGCCTCGCCGTGTCGACGCTGGTGCATCCGCGGTACTGACCGGGAGGGTGCGCCAGACGCGCGGTCACTTTCGGGCAACGGAGGTGCACGACGGCGCCCACTGGGTAGGCTCCGCAGACATGGAGCATGAGGTGTTCGTTCCGGTTCCGGCCGAGCGGCTCAGGGAGGCGCTGGCCGATCCCGTTCGGGTCGCCCGGGCCGTTCCCGGGCTCCAGCAGGACGCCGGCGCCGAGCCCGTCACCGGGCGGCTGAAGGTCCGCGTCGGCGGCCACACCATCACCTACCGCGGCACGGCCCGCCTCTCCGCGCACGAGGACGGTTCCTACGCCGTCGAGGGCGACGCCACCGAGGCCCGCGGTACCGGCGCGGTGAAACTCACCCTCACGCTGCGGGTGGACGAGGCCGACGGCGGCGCCACCCTCACCTTCGACGGCACCGCCACCGCGGACGGCCGCGTCACGGAACTCCCGCCGGATGCCGTCACCTCGGCCGCCACCCGCCTGCTGAACCGTTTCGCGGAGAACCTGGCGGCGTCGGGGGACCCGAAGCGGGGGGCGCAGCCCGAGCGGGCGGCGGCTACCGAGGGGACGGGAGCCACCGGGGACACGGCGACCACCGGGGACGCCGGCACTGGCACCGGTTCCGGTACCGACGGCTCGGCGACAGCGGAGGACACCGAGCCGCCGACCGCCGCCGACGCCCCCGAAGCCACGGCCCCCACGGAACCCGCCACCCCCACGGAACCGGCCGCCCCCGACACCCCCCTCGCCTCCGAAGCCACCGAGGACTTCGAACCCGCCGCCACCGGTGACTTCGAGGCCGGTCCGGACGCCGAGGACGCCCCGGTACCCGCGGAGCAGCCCGCCGACTTCACCCCCACCCCCGACCTCCCCGCCGAAGCCGCCCACGCGCGCCGCACGATGATCGGGCGGAGTGCGGAAGAGGTCGACCACGCCCCGCCGCGCGGCCGCTACGCGCCCGTGCCCGCCCCGCAGACCGTCGCCTCGCACTCCGCGCTCCGCTGGGCGGCCCCCGCCGCGGCGCTCGTGGTCGCGTCGGCGATCGTCGCCGGCCGGGTGCTGCGCAGGCGGCGCTGAGACCGGGCTACGGCCGAGCCATGGAGGGTGGCCGGAAGCACCCCCTTGATCACCCCAGTAGGGTCGTCCCGTGAGTAGCGAACCCATCACGCTGACCGCGGGCGACGCGGAGGTGACCGTACTGCCGGGCAACGGCGGCCGGATCGGCGGACTGCGCGTCGGCGGCACCGAACTGCTGCGGCAGGGCGACCGTTTCGGCTGCTTCCCGATGGTGCCCTGGTGCGGCCGGACCAGGGAGGGCCGTTTCCGGGACGGCGGGACGGTCCACCAACTGCCGCTCAACTCCCCGCCGCACGCCATCCACGGCACCGCCCGCGACGGCGCCTGGCGCACCGCGCGCGTCTCCGAGGACGAGGCGGTCATCACGTACGACCTGGTCGAACCGTGGCCCTACCCGGGCCGTGTCACCCAGCAGGTGGCCCTGACCCCGGACGCCGTGACCCTCACGATGTCCGTCGAGACGTACGACTCGTCCTTCCCGGCCCAGATCGGCTGGCACCCGTGGTTCAACCGGAACCTGGGCGGCGAGGACGTACAACTGGCCTTCTCCGCCGCCTGGCAGGAGGAGCGTGGCGAGGACCACCTGCCCACCGGCAACCGCCTCGACCCCAAGCCCGGCCCGTGGGACGACTGCTTCGGGATGCCCGGCGGCGTCGACGTGACGCTGACCTGGCCGGGGCAGCTGGAGCTGAAGGTGGCCAGCCGCGAGGAATGGGTCGTGCTGTACGACGAGCAGGCCGAAGCGGTCTGCGTGGAGCCGCAGACCGGGCCGCCGAACGGCCTGAACACCTTGCCCCGCCTGGTCACGCCCCTGGAGCCGCTGGAGGCCTCGACGACCTGGAGCTGGCACCGCCTCTAAGCTGGGCGGCATGACGGACGACGTACGCGGCGAGCTGCTGCAGCAGATCAAGGACAAGGCCGTGGTCCACGGCAAGGTGACCCTCTCCTCGGGTCTGGCGGCCGACTACTACGTCGCCCTGCGGCGCATCACCCTCGACGGGGAGGCCGCCCCGCTGGTCGGTCAGGTCCTCCTGGACCTGACCGCGGACCTGGAGTTCGACGCGGTGGGCGGCCTGACGATGGGCGCCGACCCGGTCGCCGCCGCGATGCTGCACGCCGCCGCCGCGCGCGGTCGCAGGCTGGACGCCTTCGTCGTCCGCAAGGCCGCCAAGGCGCACGGCCTCCAGCGCCGCGTCGAGGGCCCCGACATCGCCGGCCGCCGCGTCCTCGTCGTCGAGGACACCTCCACCACCGGCGGCTCCCCCCTCACCGCCGTCGAGGCCGTCCGCGAGGCCGGCGCCGAGGTCGTCGCCGTCGCCACGATCGTCGACCGCGCGACCGGCGCGGCAGAAAAGATCGAAGCAGGCGCGGGGGTTCCCTACCGCTTCGCCTTCTCCAAGGATGAGCTGGGCCTGGACTGAGGCGAGCAGCACCGGTCAGGAGTGAACGGGCACGTCACAGGAAACGGCAGATGCCCATCACATTGGAAAGAAGAGGATATTCGGGCATAGCGCCTCGTTAGTTTCGCGTCATGATCACGCGAGGCCGCTACGTCGGCGTACTCAGGCTCTCCCAGGACCAACAGGTGTCCACGTCGATCCAGAGACAGCGGGAGAGCATCGAGTCCTACGTGAACGCCGCCTGCTTCCCCGGAGTCGTTGTCGGCTGGGCCGAGGACACGGACGTGTCCGGAGGGCTGTCCCCGTTCAGGCGCCCCCAGCTCGGTAAATGGCTTGCACGGCGGGCCGACGAGTTCGACGGGATCATCGCCATGAGCGTGGACCGCCTCACCCGTCGAGCGCTCCACTTCGGGCAGCTTCACGACTGGGGGCGGGAGAACAGCAAGCGCATCATCTGCGTTTTTGAGGGCTACGACTCCGAAGATCCCCAGACGAAACTGAAGGCCCAGACTTCGGTGGCCTTCGCAGAGGCAGAGCTCGACGCCATCACGGACCGGATCAGGGACGGCGTGCAGGGTCGGCTCGCCAATCGGTCCTGGGTCAGCGGTACACCGCCCATGGGATACGCAATCGCGAGTGTCCCGGGTCAGAACCGCAAGGTCCTGGTACGCGACCCCGGCTATGCACCGGTCATGGACCGCATCCTCGGGGGACTCGCCGACGGGAAGACGCTCAACCGAATCGCGCTCGAACTCAACGAGATGAGGGCGCTGACCTGGAGCGACTACCGCTTGACGCTTCGCGGAGCCGATCCCAGGGGCGCGTACTGGCAGCAGACCACCCTCGCCAACGCCGTACGCCGACCCACGTTCGCCGGCATCTACACCTACAAGGGCGAAGCCGTCGAGGACAGCGACGGGAACCCTGTGCTGATCGCGGAGAGCCCCTTCATGTCCTTCGAGGACTGGTCGGAGCTCGTCCTGCGACTGGAACCGCGAAAGCGGGAGGAGACGGCCCGTCAGGGGGCCTTGAAGCACCCCCTGACGGGGACGGCTCGTTGCGGCCGCTGTGGCAGCGCCCTCGGCTCCACCTCCGTCAGCCGGAAGCACGGCAGGTACCACGCCTACTACCGCTGCCCGAAGCGCGCCAAGAAGGGCGCGTGCGAGGCGAAGATGAACATCCGGGTGTCCGAACTGGAGGCGATCTTCGGCGAGGCCTTCGACGCCGCCTTCGGTGACGTTCTTCGTGACATCTGGGCCGACATGGATGTTCAGGATCGCAGGGCCTTCCTGCGCGAACACGGTGTCAGTGTCCGGGTGTGGCAGGACCTGGGGCCCCGGGCCGAGTACAGGGCGGTCATCGACTTCGGCGACCTCGCGGGCATGGCCAAGGGCTTGGGTCCCGGCTCACCGGCCTCGCCTGTCGATCATGGTCGGACAGATGAGCGGAAGAGGGGACTTTTGGGCGCTGTCACCCCTCCTAGGCAGGGGTAGCCTTAACGGCGCATACAGAAGGCCGAACAAGCCACGGCGCAGTGGCTCTCCCGAGGCCGGTTGACCCGCATGAGAGGAATGTGTCTTGGCTATCGCGACTCCCGAGGTCTACAACGAGATGCTCGACCGGGCGAAGGCGGGCAAGTTCGCCTACCCGGCCATCAACGTCACCTCGACGCAGACCCTGCACGCGGCGCTGCGCGGCTTCGCCGAGGCCGAGAGCGACGGCATCATCCAGATCTCGACCGGTGGCGCCGAGTTCCTGGGCGGTCAGTACAACAAGGAGATGGTCACCGGTTCGGTGGCGCTGGCCGAGTTCGCGCACATCGTCGCCAAGAAGTACGACATCACGGTCGCGCTGCACACGGACCACTGCCCGAAGGACAAGCTCGACGGGTATGTGCGGCCGCTGCTCGCCGTGTCCGAGGAGCGCGTGGCCCGGGGTGAGAACCCGCTGTTCCAGTCGCACATGTGGGACGGCTCGGCCGAGACCCTCGCGGACAACCTGTCCATCGCGCAGGAGCTGCTCGAGCGCGCCCGCGCCGCGAAGATCATCCTCGAGGTCGAGATCACCCCGACCGGTGGTGAGGAGGACGGCGTCTCGCACGAGATCAACGACTCGCTGTACACGACCGTCGACGACGCCATCCGGACCGTCGAGGCGCTCGGTCTCGGTGAGAAGGGGCGTTACCTGCTCGCCGCCTCCTTCGGCAACGTGCACGGTGTGTACAAGCCGGGCAACGTCGTGCTGCGTCCCGAGCTGCTGAAGGAGCTCAACGAGGGTGTCGCCGCCAAGTACGGCAAGACCTCCCCGTTCGACTTCGTCTTCCACGGCGGCTCCGGTTCCACCGAGGCGGAGATCGCGCTCGCGCTGGACAACGGCGTCGTGAAGATGAACATCGACACGGACACCCAGTACGCCTTCACGCGCCCGGTCGCGGACCACATGTTCCGCAACTACGACGGCGTCCTGAAGGTCGACGGCGAGGTCGGCTCCAAGAAGACCTACGACCCGCGCACCTGGGGCAAGCTCGCCGAGGCGAGCATGGCCGCGCGCGTGACGGAGGCCTGCGCCAACCTGCGTTCCACGGGTACGAAGCTGAAGTAACCCGCGAGACCACTGCGAGCCCGGTGCCCTGGCACCGGGCTCGTTGTATATCTGGGGCATGTCAGACGTCCGGCTGTCCTCGCCGCAAGGCAAGTGGATCCTGCTCACCACCGTGCTCGGCTCCAGCATGGCGATGCTGGACTCGACCGTCGTCAATGTCGCGCTGCCGCGGATCGGGCGGGATCTGGACGCCGATCTCGCCGCCCTCCAGTGGACCGTCAACGCGTACATGTTGACGCTGGCCGGCCTCATCCTGCTGGGTGGGTCGCTCGGGGACCGGTACGGGCGGCGCCGGATTTTCGTCGTGGGGGTCGTGTGGTTCGCCGCCGCCTCCCTGCTGTGCGGGCTCGCGCCGAACGCCGGTGTCCTGATCGCGGCCCGCGCCCTGCAAGGCGTCGGCGGTGCCCTGCTCACCCCCGGCTCGCTCGCCCTCATCCAGGCCTCCTTCCACCCCGACGACCGGGGGCGGGCGGTGGGTCTGTGGTCGGGGTTCGGGGGGATCGGCGCGGCGGTCGGTCCGTTCCTGGGCGGCTGGCTGGTGGACGGGCCCGGCTGGCGCTGGGTGTTCCTCCTCAACGTGCCGGTGGCGCTGCTGTGCGCCCCGATCGCCGTACGCCATGTCCCGGAGTCCGGGGACGGGCGTATCCATGCGCGCTTCGACGTGCTCGGGGCGGTCCTCGGGGCGCTCGCGCTGGCCTTCGTGACGTACGCCCTGATCGAGGCCCGCACGGCGTCCCTCGCCGTCGTCGTCTCGGCCGTCGCCGGGGTGGCCGCCGGGGTGGCGTTCGTGGTCGTGGAGAAGCGTCGCCCCGACCCGATGATGCCGCTGGACATCTTCGCGTCGCGGCAGTTCACGGCGGTCAACCTGGTCACGCTCTGCGTCTACGCGGCCTTCGGCGGTTTCTTCTTCCTGGCCGCGCTCCAGCTCCAGGTGGTCTCCGGCTACTCGGCGCTCGGCGCCGGTACGGCCCTGCTGCCGACGACCGCTCTGATGCTGCTGTTCTCGGCCCGCTCGGGCGCCCTCGCCGACCGGATCGGCCCGCGGATCCCGCTCACCGTGGGGCCGTTGCTGTGCGCGGCGGGGATGCTGCTGATGCTGCGGGTCGGGGAGGACGCCTCGTACGTCGTGGACGTGCTGCCGGCGCTGCTGGTCCTCGGCCTTGGCATGGTCACCCTGGTGGCCCCGCTGACCGCGACCGTCCTGGCGTCGGTGGACGTGGCGCGGGCGGGTCTGGCGAGCGGGGTCAACAACGCGGCGGCCCGGGCGGCGGGCCTGATCGCGGTGGCCGCGCTGCCGCTGGTCGCCGGGATGGGGGAGGCGGCGTACCGGTCGCCGGGCGCCTTCGACGAGGCGTTCGGGCGGGCGATGGCGGTGTGCGCGGGGCTGCTGGTGCTGGGCGCGGGCGTTGCCTTCGCGACCGTACGCCCGCTGCCGCCGGGCTGCACCCGCCCCGAATGCCTGCACCACGGCTCCGTCACGGCCCCGCCGCTGGAGGGTCGACCGGCGCGGAAACGGCTGGGGTAGCCCGGATCCCGCCGTACTGGCCCCGGCGGCCGTTCGTCATATGCGCGGATGGAGGAGACTTGACCCATGTCGATTCACGAGAACCTCCTCGGGGGACCGCCCCCGACCCACCTCCCCGACGACCCGGAGCCGCGTGAGCTGCTGGCCGGTGGCACCGCGCCCGCCGATGTCGCCGCGAAGTACCCGACGTCCTCGCTGGCCTGGGCCCAACTGGCCGACGAGGCGTTCGAGCGGGGCAGCGTCGTGGAGTCGTACGCCTACGCCCGTACGGGCTACCACCGCGGTCTGGACGCGCTGCGCCGCAGCGGCTGGAAGGGCCACGGACCCGTGCCCTGGGAGAACGGTGCTACATGTAATCGTTCAGTTTCTGCATTCCGTGCCGCCGTCGCTGCCTGAGTGACGGCGGCACAGACGTCTCAACTGCGGTGACTACCGCTTCAGTTCGGCGTACGCCTCGGCGCTGCTGTCCTTGAGGAACTGCCAGCAACGCTCCGTCTCTTCCTTCTCCTCGATCGCGCCGGCGGCACGGGCGAGGGCCGCGAGGCAGCGCAGGAACCCGCGATTGGCGCGGTGGTCCCAAGGGATGGGGCCATGCCCCTTCCACCCGGCCCGGCGCAGCGAGTCGAGACCCCGGTGATAGCCGGTGCGCGCGTAGGCGTACGACTCGACCACTCGCCCCGCCTCGAAGGCGTCGTCGGCGAGCATCGCCCAGGCAAGCGAGAACGTGGGGTGCTTCGCCGCGACCTCGGTCGGCGCCAGGGACTCCTCGCCCAGCAGGCGGTACGCCTCTTCGTTCTCCGGCAGGTAGGTCGGGTCCGGGCCGCCGAGCAGATTCTTGTGAGTCGTCATGCCGTCAGTCTGCCACCTCTCGCCTGATATCCGGGACGCTCGCAAGGGAAAAGGGCCGTGGACCGAGTGTGGGTGAGAACGGCGCTTGATGTCCCTGATCGTGATGTGCGACCATCCGGCGCATGGCGGCACGACGGGGGTCCTCCGGGGCCATACAGGTAGGCATCTACACCCGGATCAGCAAGGACGACGAGGCCGAGGGTCTCGGCGTCGCACGGCAGGAGGAGGACTGCCGGCTGCACTGTGCTGCCCGGGGATGGGAAGTCGCCAAGGTCTACGAGGACAACGACCTCTCCGCGTACAAGCGCAAGACGGTACGGCCCGAGTTTCGGCAGATGCTGGAAGACCTGAAGGCCGGGCGGATCGACGGGGTCGTCGCTTGGGACATCGACCGCTTCACGCGTCAGCCTCGTGAACTGGAAGCGTGGATCGACGAGTACGAGGACGCCGAGCGTCGGAAGCGGCACCTCGTCTTCGACTCCGTGTCGGCCTCGGACATCGACCTGTCCACGGAGAACGGCCGGTTCATCGCCCGGATCAAGGTGACCATCGCCAACAAGTCCTCGGCGGACACGTCGAAGCGGACGAAGCGCAAGCACCTGGAACTGGCGGCGAAGGGCAAGCTTCCCGGTGGTCGGGCGCCGTACGGATGGAACCGCGAGGACCGCAGGACGCTGGTGCCGGAAGAGGCCGAGAACCTCCGCAAAGCGGTGAAGGACTTCCTGGGCGGCATCCGCTGGGCGTCCATCGCGCGTGAGTGGCGGGACAAGGGGATCAGGTCGCACAGTGGAGGCTTCTTCGACGACTCCAAGATCAAGCGGATGCTGATGAACCCGCGGATCTGCGGCTATCGGATGCACCAGGGCGAGTTGTTCCTGGACGAGAGCGGTGGTCCCGTCGTCGGGGACTGGGAGGCGATCATCACCCCCGACGACTGGTACCTGCTGACGGAGAAGGTCAAGCGGGAGTCGGAGGGACGTGTCCCACGGGACAACGCCACCAAGTACCTGCTCTCCGGCATCGCTCGGTGTGGGCGGTGCGGTACGAAGATGCGGGCCTTCCCGTCGTACCGGAAGTCGAAGACGTCATCGCAGTTCAAGTACGCGTGTCCCGGTAGGAACGACGGTGGATGCGGGGGAGTGGCTCGGGCCGGCGAGCCGGTCGACCGTCTCATCAGGAACGCCGTGTTCCTCAGCTCGGACAAGGCGCTGGCGAACGTCCGCGAACGTGCGCCGGAGTGGACCAAGGAGGAGCAACTGGCCTCCCTGGAACGGGATATGGCCGAGTTCAAGCAGGCGTGGCAGGAGAAGCGCATGTCGGCCGCCCGCTACATCGCACTCACCGAGGATCTGGAGCGGCAGATCGCGGAACTGCACCGGGAGCGAGCCCTGCACCGGGCCGAGGCCGCGACCTTCGCTGCCGGCCCCATCGACATAAGGGGCCGGTGGGAGAACCTGGCGATCGAACAGCAACGCGCTGCGGTCCTCAAGGTCTTCCGCGCGGTCATCATCAAGCCCGCGTCCAACGGGCCGATCTTCGATCCGGCGGATATCGAGCCGGTGCTCCGGTGATACGAGGACGCAGGGTCCCCGTTGTGGCTGGGGACTCGGCGCCGTTCGTTCATGACCGGTCTATGCCGAAGATGCGGAGCAGGTCGTCGACCCACTCTTCGTCGCGGTCGGGGAGCTGAGCCTCAACTCGGCGCAGCCACTCGTCTTCGGTCAAAGAACCTGCCCCTCTCGCGCCGTGCCGCTGTGGGCGCCAGTTGGGCGCGAACGCGGCGGTGGGACGCGGGGAGGGAGGGCAGAGTCGGCGCGCGGTGTGGGTGCGGGGGCAGGGGGTATTGCGGGTTGGCGCAAGGGGTGGGTCCTCTTCTGGCGGGCGTGGGTGCGGCAACACTGGTCCGCCGGTCGATCGCTGGGGATGGGGTGAGGTGCCCGTGCTGGGGGTTTGCGGGCCCAGGACGGGGGTCGATGGAGGGTGGGGGCTATGCCTCGTCTGAGGTGTCGGCCGCGTCCAGGTGCTGGGCAGGTGGCAGTCCGTATGCCTCCAGGAGGTGCTTGGTGGACGCTTCGGCCATGGCGTTGGAGACCATCACGTCGGCTTCCTCGCGGATGTCGGGGTGCTCGGCGAGGTAGGCGTCCAGGGCGTCACGCGCCTGGGTGTAGGCGGCGTTGGCCCGCTGGGTTTCGCGGAAGGCGTCCACGACGGCGTCGATGAGCTCCATGGCGCGGGCCTGGGCGGCGAGCTGCGGGGGGCCCACGAGGTTGCGCAGGTCGATGCCGAAGACCTCGGCGAAGCCGATGGCCTCGTCGAGGTTGATGCGGCGCTTGCCGTTCTCGATGCGCCAGACCGCGGACGGATTCATCTCGTGGCCGGCCTCGTTCAGGCGGTCAGACAGGGCGTTGGTGCTCCAGCCACGGGCCTCGCGCTCCAGCTTGATGCGCACCGCGACGTTCGCCTCGCCGCTGAGCAGCACACCCTGCGGGGGGTCTTCATCGGCCACGGCCGCCTCCTTCCGTTCGTAGCAAGTCACTGCCGTATGCAGCAACCCCCAAACAGTAGCATGCGTTCTGCGAGACGCAGAGCACTTCTGCTATCTGCAATTCATGTGGCATAGTGGTAGCCCCACCTCCATCAACCCCGGGGAGTCCCCGCGGCCCACCCGACGTAGCACCGCATGCAAAAAGCCCCCGGCTGTCACCGGGGGCCAAGCGCAAACCTCTCAACCGCCATCCCTAGCGATCGACCCGCGAGGCCGGGATTGCCGTCCCGTATGGCCCGCGAGCAGAGGAGCTGATGCCCAGTATGACCGACGCCCCACCGAATACGCCATCCCACTTCGGACACGGCCCCGCGCCGTCGCCGGAGGAGCCCGGGCAGGCTCCGTTCAACCTGGAGGCCGAGTGCGCGGTGCTCGGCGCCTGTATGCACGACAGCGCCGTCATCGACACGGTCCGGCACATCCTGGGCGAGGGCGCCTTCTACCGGCCCGCGCACGAGACCATCTGGCGTGCTCTGCTCGCCCTGCACCGTGAGGACAGGCCGACCGACCCGATCGTCCTGACCGAGCTGCTCCAGCAGCAGGACGACCTGTTGCGCGTGGGCGGCCCCGCCTACCTGCATCAGCTCGCCGACGTGCACTACAGCGTCGGCAGTGCGGAGCACCACGCGGAGATCATCCGCGAGAAGGCCAATCTTCGACGCCTGCTCGCCTCGGCGATACGTACCGTCCAGCGTGCCCAGGAGCCGGGTGCCGATCCCGAGGCGATACGCAGCGAGGTCGAGGCGGAGATGCGGGCCGAGCGCGAGCGGGCCCTCGCCTCGGGCCAGGGCCGTCTGAACCGGTTCGCCAGGGACGGGTGGTCCTTCGTCAAGGAGACCGGCGCGGACGCCGAGCCGTTGTGGGGCACCCGTGAGAAGACCGTCTGGGCGCCGGGCGAGAGCCTGATGATCGTCGGCGCTCCTGGGGTCGGCAAGACCACCCTGGCCCACCAGGTGGTCTTCGCCCGTCTCGGCCTGTCGGAGACGGTCCTGGAGATGCCGGTCGCCCCGAGCAGGCGGGTGCTGTACCTGGCGATGGACCGTCCCAAGCAGATCGCCAAGGCCATGGCCCGCCGCGTCTTCGACACCGACGAGGCGATCCTGCGCGAGCGGCTCGTGGTCTGGGAGGGCCCGCTGCCCGCCACCCTCGACAAGGAGCCCGACCTCCTCGCCGACCTCGCCTCCGCCCACCGGGCCGACACCATCGTGATCGACAGTCTCAAGGACGCGGTCAGCACGATGGTCGACGACGGCCTCGCGGTCGCCTTCCACAACGCCCGCATGCGCGCCCTGCGAGGCGGCGTGGAGATTCTGGAGCTGCACCACCAGCGCAAGGCCACCGCCGACGCCCCGCGCGGCCAGCGCCCCGCGCTGGACCAGGTCTACGGCTCCACGTGGTTCACCGCCGGGGCGGGCAGCGTCCTGTTCGTCACCGGCCGGGCCGGAGACCCCGCCGTCACCCTGCACCACCTCAAGACCCCCACCGGGGAGGTCGGCCCGCTGGATGTCACCCACGACCACGTGCGCGGCACCACCACGCTCGACCCGACCAAGGATCCCGCCGTCCTGCTGCGCAACGCCCCCGGTGGCTTGACCGCCCGTGACCTGGCGACCGTCCTGATCGGCGGTGGCGACCCCGAACGCGGCGACGTGGAAAAGGCACGCCGCGCCCTGGGTCGTCTCGTCGACAGCGGTCTGGCCACCAGGGTGGACGGTGTCGCCGGAGGTGTCGGAGGCGGGCAGCAGACCCGCTACTACGCCACCTCCCGGCACCTCACCGCCGTCGGCTGAGGCCGGGCGCCAGCGCCCAGAAGCGTTCACGCGACCGTACACGCGGCCCTCACGCACCAAGGCCGCCGTGAGCCGCTCACAGCGTTCACGCTCACCGTAAAACCGCAGGTCAAGCGATCACGCGAGCGTCCACGCCGTACACGCGCCCAGGCGTACACGCGCGGGACCCCCTTTAGAAGGGGGCCCGCGTGAACGCCCCCGCCGTGAACGCTCCTCACCCCCGCACCACAAGCCCCGCTTCCCCTGCACCTGGAGCCCTTCACCTTGCACTCACCCATGCCTGACAACCCCCACCACGTGCGGCAACCGGCCCGCCGACGCTGGCGCCTTCCCGCTCGCCTCCGCCGGCGGGCACCCGCTACCGCTGAGGGGCGTCGCGTGAAACACAAGGGACGTACCACCCTCGTCCTCGGCCTGGTGGCGGTCGTCCTCATGGCCTTCCGGGTCTCGTGGAACGCGCTGTCCGACGTAGCCCGCGCCATCGGCGCCGACCCCACCGCCGCCTTTCTCTACCCGATCGTCGTCGACGGGCTGATGGCCCTCGCCCTGATCGCCACGCTCGTGCTGACCGGCGCCGACCGGAAGTTCGCTCTGCGGGTCCTGGCGGCCTATACGATCGCCAGCCTCCTGCTGAACTACGTGCACGGCCTCGTTCCGGCCCTGCACACCACGTCGGTCGAGTGGGGCCGACTGGTCGGCTGGGACCCTGCGAACTGGGCTCTCGTGCTGTTGGCCACGTCGCTCCCGGTCGGGTCGATCTACTTCGGGTCGGACCTGGTGGCGAAGGTGCTGCACCACAACCCCGAGTCGGCCGACTCCGCCGAAGCAGCCGCTGCCCGGTCGGTGAGTCAGCAAGCTGACCGGCAGGCCCGACGGTCAAGGTTTGACCAGGCCGAATCGGCCCCCGAGCAGCTGACCGACTCAACCCCCGGGAAGGTCGCTGAGGCACACATGCCGAGGCCGACCGAGGCCGCCGAGTCGGCCCCCGCTACCCGACCGCCCCGGTCAGCCGCTGTGGCGGAATTGACCGGAGGCACCCCGCGTCGGGCGACCGGTCGGGTGGCCGCCACCGCCAAGTCGACCGCCGACCGGACCCGAACCGACGCCGAAGTCCTCGACGAGGCCCGACACCTGACCGCCGACTGGAGCGACGACCGGCTGACCGCCGAGCGCCTGCGTAGCGGACTGCGGATCGGCCAGAAGCGGGCCCGCGCCGTGCGCGACCTACTGCAGGCCGAGCGCACCGGCCAGGCCGAGCGCGTCGCCTACGACGGCTTCGAAGCCGAGCCCCTCGACGGACTCGATGAAACCGCCTCCCAGCGGCAGAAGGAACCCGACCCTGCCCCCGTCGGCGCCGCCTGACCCCCGCAAAACGGCCCACCGACCGCCCTCCCTCCCGGTCACCCTCGTGCCCACGAGCGCAGAGGTCCGCGGCCACGCACAGCGCTGCACCCAGCACCCCACGGAGACCCACCCCATGCACGAACCGCACCATGAACTCCCCACGCCCCAGCAGGGGATAGCGGCCACCTCAGCCCCAGACGGCGCAGCAAGGTATCCCGCTGGACCGTCCACGGACGGCCCTGACGGGGATGCCTCCGCCCCGGGGGTGGCGGAGGTACTCGGGCACCAGGGGGCGCCCGAGCAGGAACAGCCCGCCGGCACCGCCGCGCCATTGCCGCGCGCTGCCGAAGCCGCAGCCCTGCACCGTGTCGCCCGACGCCGTCGGCGAGACGCCAACGGCCAGCGCAAGGAGCGCGTCGACGCCCGCTACAGCGTCGCCGAGAAGGCCGACATCCTGCGCAGGGCCCGGTCGCTGAACATCGCCGGCGCCCACTACGTCGGAGCCGTCGTCATGGCCCACGTCCACGGTGACCTCGCCCTGCCCGGCCAGCGCACCGAACTCGACGACTACATCGACGAGCTGACCGCCCTGCGCAGTGAGGTCGCCAAGATCGGCTACAACATCAACCAGATCGCCAAGAAGCTCAACTCCGGCGGTCATCCACACCCTGGGGACACCGCCGTCCTGACCCAGACCGAGCAGACCCTGACGGCAGTCGGCACCACCGTCCGCCACATCGCCACCGCCGCGAACCAGGCCGTCGCCAAGAAGGCAGCCCGATGATCGCGAAGATCATCAGCGGTAAGAAGACCGCCGGATTGATCCGGTACCTGTTCGACACGAAGAAGGCCAAGGACCACACCGACCCGCATCTGGTCGCCTCCTGGGACGGCTTCGCCCCCGACCCCGGCCGCAGTGACGACCCCGACGTCACCAGGAAGCTCCTCGTCGCCGACCTCGACCTGCACGTCAAGCAGGTACGGCGACTGGGCCGCGCACCCGAGAAGCACACGTGGCACTGCTCGGTCCGGGCTGCCGAGACCGACCGCGTCCTCAGCGACGAGGAGTGGGCCGACATCGCCCGCCGCATCGTCGCCGCGACCGGCATCGCACCCGTCGGCGACCCGGACGGCTGCCGCTGGGTCGCCGTTCGCCACGCCCCCGACCACATCCACATCGCCGCCACCAAGGTGCGGGCGGACCTGCGCACCGCACGCCACTGGAACGACTACCTCACCGCCGACCGCGAACTTGCCGCCATCGAGAAGGAATACGGCCTCTTCCGCGTCGTACGCGGCGATCGCACGGCCGCCAAACGGCCCACCCGCGCCGAGCAGGAG
This sequence comes from Streptomyces sp. RG80, assembly GCF_040446465.1. Lineage (NCBI taxonomy): Bacteria > Bacillati > Actinomycetota > Actinomycetes > Kitasatosporales > Streptomycetaceae > Streptomyces > Streptomyces sp. RG80. The sequence continues at coordinate 518,209 of NZ_JBEAAJ010000004.1, forward strand.
AAGGCTCGCCGAGCTGGCCAGGACAAGACCGCCCCGGAGCGGCTGCGCGCCACCGTCCGCACCGCCGTGGCCGCCGCCTCCAGCATGGACGAGTTCCTCCACCTGCTCAGCCACCTCGACGGCGTGCTCGCCGAGGTCGTGTACTTCCCCTCCGGCGACGTGCGCGGCTACAAGGTCGCTCTCGCAGACGACGCAGGCAGCCCCATCTGGTACTCCGGCTCGAAACTCGCTCCCGACCTGTCCTTCCCCAAGATCCAAGAACGCCTGGAGAACATCGAACCGCATCCCACCGACCAGCCGGGCCGACGCCGACCCGATCCCTGGCACCAGGCCACGGCCGCCACCGAGCGCATCCCCCATCGCCTCGCCCAGAACCACGACGAAGCCTCCCAGGCCCACCTCGCCGCCTTCGGCGAAGCCCTCGACGCCCTCCCCCTCCTCGCACCCCACCCCCTCAGGCCCCAACTGCGAGAGGCGGCAACCGCGTTCGAGCGCGCCACCCGCTCCCGCATCCGCGCCGAACACCACCACGCCCGCGCCCTGCGCGGCGCGGTACGGGCGATGCTCCGCGAGCCTGCGCCCAAGGACGGCGCTGCCCTGGCGATGCTCCTCGACGCCGCGCTCCTCGTCGTCATCGCCGCCGCCCGCTGGCACGAGCTCCGCCACCACGACCAGCAGGTCGCTGCCGCCCATCAGACCCTGATCCATCTCCAGGCCGCCTACGAGCAGACAGCAGCTGCACCACTGGCCGCCCTCGCCCAGCGTCGACCGCCGCAACAGACCGTCGACCGGCACATCCGCCACCTACGCCAGGCCGTACCCGACCACGCCGAGCAGATCACCGAAGACCCCGCCTTCGACGCCCTCACCGCTGTCCTCGCCGCAGCCGAGGCCGCAGGCCACAACCCTGAACGGCTCCTCCGACAGGCCGCCGACCAGCGCACCCTGGACGACACCCGATCCCCTGCAAGGACCCTGGCCTGGCGTATCGAGCGCCTCAGCGCAAGGCCGGCACCCAGCGCCCGAGCCCGCGCGGCGCAGGCCCGCAGTGTCGGCGCTCAGTGCCGTATCGCAGGGCCGGTCCAGATTAGTGCTGCCTCTCCATCCTCGCAGCAGACGCAAGCACGGAGGCGCTAACCATGGTTGGGCGGCTCGCGGCTTCCCGCTGCGGGTGAAGCGTCGGAGGCAGCAGCCGGTGCGATGGGCAACAGCGCGGCCCGCCCCAGAACTTCGACCAGGTGCTCGGCCAGGAGACCGACACGGGGGTCGGGCTGAGTGGGGCACATCACTCAGTCCTTCTATCTCGCCCAGCGAAGCGATTCCGGTTGCTCCCGTTTCGATACTGACACCACGGAACCCAGCCCTCATTAATCACATTCTCATCACAGGATGGTCATGCCTTCGCGCGCTGGGTAAAGAGCTTGGTCAGGTACGCGTCATAAATCGGCTGTGAACCTGGGTGGGGGATATGAGAACAACGCGGGGCGGGCGTTCCGGCATCGGTAGATGGAGACGGAGAGGTGTCTCGGCGATAACTGCTGCGGCGCTGTTGGCGGTCTTACCGGTGGCGGGTTCGGATCCCGTCGCCCAGGCAACTGCTGACAGCGCTGAACTGTCTGAAGGGCAGAAGGCGCTGGCCGAGGCACAGGAGTCCGGCGAGCGGGTGGAGGTCACCGGGGAGCGTGGGGAGCGCACAACGGTCTTCGCCAATCCGGACGGTTACACGTTCACGTTGGAGGAGTCGTCCGTCCCGGTGCGGGTGGCTACGCCTGGTGGTGGATGGCGCACGCCGGATGCGACGTTGGAGAAGCGTGCGGAGGGTTCGGTCGCTCCCAAGGCAGCTGCCGTGGAGATGATGTTCTCCGGCGGCGGGGATGCGCCCTTGGCCCGGATCGTTGAGCAGGGCCGGTCACTGGAACTGGACTGGCCGGGCGAACTGCCTGCACCGGAGCTCGACGACGCCAGCGCGCTGTATCGAGAGGTGCTGCCGGACGTAGACCTGAAAGTAACCGCAACAGTTGAGAGCTTCCAGTACGTGCTGGTGGTCAAGACCCCGGATGCGGCAGCCGACGAGGAACTGAAGGAACTCACCTTCGGCCTCAAGACGCAGGGCCTGGACATCATCAAAGGGACGGCGGGCAACCTGGCCGCCGTTGATGCGGATGGGCAGACCGTGTTCCGGGCGCCCCCAGCGTTGATGTGGGATTCGGCAGGCACGGCTGCCTCGCAGCAGCAGATGAGGCTGGCGCGAAGCGCGGCGGCGGATCCGTCCGATCCGGCAGAGGCAGCACCGTCGGGCTCAGGGCTGGAGCCGGGCCAGGGCGACACCGTGGCTCGCATGGATGTCGGGGTGACGAAGGACACGCTGACCGTCGTGCCCGACCCCGACCTCCTCACCAAGACGGAGGCCGCCGACTTTCCACTGTTCATCGACCCGACCGTGACCTGGGGCGAGTCGGAACGCACTCTGCTGCGCTCGGACGGCTACGAGTCCTACGGCTGGGGTAACGGCGAGGACGGCCTCGGCAAGGGCGCAGGTAAGTGTGGCACCTGGAACAGCTACTACTGCGGCCCGGGATACGTGCAGCGCCTGTATTTCGAGTTCTCCCCCGCCAGCCTGAAGGGCAAGAACGTCCTGGACGCCACGTTCCGGGTCACCGAGCCGTGGGCGTTCCAGTGGTGCGACCCGCACCGTTGCGGACGCCCGTGGCCGCGAGACTGAGAAACGCGAGTACGCAGGTACCAGCCCGGCAGACCCGGACTTCGGTGGCGGCGTCGGTGCCACCTACAGTGCCACGAAGTTCCAGCACACTCTGGACGACAAGGAACGCATCGTCACCGGGCCGGACGGCGCTGTCTGGACGTACGGCTTCGACCTGTTCGGACGGCAGAGCAGCGTGTCTGACCCGGACAAGGGCATGTCGACGATGGAGTACGACGTGCTTGACCAGCTCACCAAGAGCACAGAAGTAGCGCGCGGCAAGAGCATTCTCACGGGCTACGACGAACTGGGAAGGGTCATCGGTACCTGGGACGGTGTGAAGGACGATGGTCATCAGTTGACCGCGCGCACCTACGACTCGCTCCTCAAAGGCCAGCCGGCCTCGACCACCCGCTACGTGGGTGGCAAGAACGGCAGCGCGTACACCAAGACGGTCACCGGCTACGACACACTCGACCGCCCCACCGCCACCACACTCACTCTGCCGTCCACCGACCCGCTCGTCGCCGGAGGTGCGCCCGCCACTGTTGAGTTCTCCAGCTCCTATCGGCTCGACGGCACCCTGGGCAGCAACAAGGAACCTGCCGTTGGTGGACTGCCGTCCGAGGTCATCGAGTACACGTACACCCCTCTGGGCCAGGTCGAGTCCATCATCGGGGCGACCGGATACCTGCTGGATGCCGACTACTCGGCCTTGGGACGCGCGCAGCAGTACACGCTTGGCACTGCCAACACGGAAGAACACAAGAAGGTCTACGTCAACAACAAGTTCGAGGAGGGAACCGGCCGCCTCATCCGTAGCTTCGTCAAGGATCAGACGCATTCGTACATGCTGATGGACCTGAACTACACCTTCGACCAGGCCGGCAACATCACCGCCGTAGCCGACCCGGCAACACTCGGCGGCACCAGCACAGCCGAAACCCAGTGCTACGGGTATGACGGGAACCAACGCCTCGTCAGGGCCTGGACCCCGTCATCCCAGAAGTGCGACGACACACCCACCGCGACCAGTCTCTCCGGGCCCGCGCCCTACTGGACCGACTACACATACAACTCGGCCGGGCAGCGAGTCACAGAGGTCCAGCACGCGGCGAGCGGAGACATCACCACCACTTACTGCTACAAGGAAGGGCGCCCGCACACGCTCTCCGGAACCAGCAAGAGCGCCAACTGCGCGTCTCCTGACAGCTCCTACGGCTACGACACCTCCGGAAACACCACCAAGCGTCCCGGCAGCGGTGGGGACCAGGCACTCATCTGGTCTTCGGAGGGCCGACTTGCCGAGCTCACCGATGACGGCAAGAAGACCGACTACCTCTACGACGCTGATGGGGACCTGCTGATCCGCAGTACGGAGAATGGTGAGCGCATCCTGTATGCCGGGAGCACCGAACTGCACTTGAAGGCCAACGGCAGCACCTGGGCGCAGCGCACGTACTCCTCGGGCAGTCTGGACATCGCCGTTCGCACCAACCAGTCCGGGAACAACAAGCTCTTCTACCTGGCGGGAGATCACCAGGGGACGCAGACCCTGTCTGTGTCTGCGGATAGCGCTCAGGCATTCACCAAGCGCCGTACAACCCCCTTCGGTGCGGAACGAGGCGCGACCGAGGGAGGCAGCTGGCCCGACGACAAAGGCTTCCTGGGCAAGACGAAAGACACAACGACGGGCCTCACTCACCTGGATGCCCGCGAGTACGACCCAAAGATCGGTCAGTTCATCAGTGTCGATCCGGTCATGGAAACCGACGACAGTCAGTCACTGAACGGCTACTCCTATGCCGCAAACAATCCGGTAACCACCAGCGACCCAACGGGACGCACCAGGTGCGATGTCGACCCCTCCTTCTGTGGCCCACCACCCAACCCTGGGCCGGGTGCGCCCTGTCCCAGCCTCACCGACCCGCAATGCCCCGAATATGGCGGAGGCGGGGGTGGTGGCTCCGGCAGCGGAGGCTCTGGTGGTGGAGGAGGCGGAAGCGGAGGCTCCAGCCCTGTATACGGTCCTGCGAGCTGCGGGGCTCCTCCGCTCCCAGCCTGCGGCCCCGTCTACGGCCCACCGTCACAGCCGCCACTCCTGCTAGGGCCCGATCCTGCTCCCATCCTGTCCTTCTCGGCCAACTGCGGCATCGAGTCGGAATGGAACTACCTCTGCAACGCGGGCAACGGACTCATGACTTCCGGAACTTACCTTCAGGAGGGATTCAACCGTTCCAGTCAGCTGATTTCGCAGTCCGCCCGCGACTTGCGGAACAACCCCAATCCCAGCGTGCGCAGCCAGGCGGGCAAGACTCTGCGCTCCCTGCAGACCCACCCTGGCCTACAGCGGGTGGGTGCCATCGGGCGCAGCCCGATGGCACAGGCGATAGGAAGCAAGGTCTTGGTTCCTGGTGGGATTGCCTTCACTGGTTGGTCTAATTACAACAGTACAGGCGGCAATATCCCGCTGACCGTTGCTGAAACAGCCGCCGACTACTATGTCGTCCTAGGCGCCACAAAGGTAGGAGCCAACCTAGGCGCAGCCATTGGCACCGCTTTTGGGCCGGGCGGTACCGTCGTCGGCGCCGCTATCGGAGGAGCAGGCGGAGCAGTAACCGGAATTCTGATGACCGGGCCGGTCAACAACTTCATGTCAAATACGTGGAGGGGTGTTAGGGGGTGGTTCGACTAGCTGACAGCCGACAGCATGTAGGCCGGGTGGCCTTCGGGGTGGGATATCCGCATCGAGGCCGCCTGGCCTTATTCATCAATGCAGCGATATTTGAATAAATCCAGAAGGTGTGGCATATGGTCTTCCTTGGAATTGCATTCTCGCTGGCGCTGACATTTATGTCCTGGAAGGTTGTGCAATTGTGGGCTAATCCTGGACTGGTTGACCACTTTATGAATTCATTTACCATCTTGCCGTTTGGTGAAAATGTTCGTCGAGGTGAAGTTCGCTCGCTGGGTCTCACCGTCGTGGGGCTATGGTCTATTATGCCCATGTTTTTTCTGGGGCTCTATGATGTCGAACAGAAGGGTATATTGCTTATACTTTCTGCCGCTTTTGTGTTTCTAGTGCTTTTGTGTGTACTGCTCGAGGTCTGCGTGGTCCTATTCAACTGGCCGAAGTTCGTCGTTCCTCCGCACATGCGATCCGATCTAGGGGTAATCGCAGAGCGCCGGGCGCATCGGAGGGCAACGCGCAAGAAGCCGGAAGGTCGCTGATAACGCAGAGCTCTCTGGTGGGCCGGCCCACCCTGATCCGGGGGTGTGCAGCTAGGCGGGCAAAACTCTGCGCTCCCTGCAGACCCACCCTGGCTTCTAGCGAGTGGGGGAGCATCGGACGCAGCCTGATGGTGCCGGCGATCGGAAGGGGGTTGTGGTCCCTGGTGGGATTGCCTTCGCTTGGTGGTCCAACTACAACAGCACCGACGGCGACATAGCTCTGTCGACCGCAGAGACAGTCGCGGACTATGCGGTGGTTGTTGGTGCCGCAAAGCTGGGAGCCACCCTCGGCGCGACTATCGGCACGGCCGTCGGGGGCCCGCCGGGAACCGTTGTCGGCGCCGTCATCGGAGGGGCAGCCGGAGACGTCACGGGCATCCTCTCTACTGGCCCGATGAGCAACCTGATGTCGAGGGGATGGAAGGCCGTCAAGGGTTTGTTCGGCTGACACACTGACCACGTTATGGCCTCGGGTGGCTATCGCAGCGTCGGCATTGCTGTGGTACCCACCCGGTATCCCGTATCCAGCTGCAGCGCATGATGTGAGGACTGAAGGATCGTGAAATGGCATACCTTATAGGGGCCTGTTTCTTTCTGTGCGGAGCCGCTTTCATGTCCTGGAAGGCCCGTCAGCTTTGGCTTAACGCTGATCAGGTCTCGTTCTTCATGGCCACGTTCACAGTCCTCCCATTCGGTGAGGAAACAAGGCGTGGCGAGGTGCGCTCTGTGAGCCTGACGGCTGCGTCACTCTGGGGTATCGGGCTTCTGTTCCTTACGGCCTGGACGGAGGAGGGCAGTGCGATCACTGGTGTCATCTTCCTCATCTCCATGGCCGTGATCGCGCTTAGCTTGATACTTGAAGCTTGCGTTGTTCTGTTCAACTGGCCGAAGTTCGTCGTTCCGCCGCACATGCGATCCGATCTTGGAGTGATTGCGGCAAATCGAGCACGGCGGAGAAAGGTAAGGCGTAGATCCGTGCGGGACTGATATTTTCGGTGACGTATTCTTTCGGTGTCTTCCTTTATGGCAGGCGCGGCATTCTTGACCTGGAAGTTCATCCGGCTAGGGAAGAAGTCCTGAGCTGGTGGAATGGTTCATAGGCACCTTCACCACCCTGTCGTTCGGGCGTGATGTCCGTAGGGGGAGGTCCGCGTTTTCGGAGAACGCATCAGCCCTGGTGGTGGAGCTTGAAAAATACCGGTCACCAGCCTGTCCTGCGTGAGCGGACGATCTGGCACCAGTCATCGGTATGTGGATCGCCCCATAGGCGAAAGTGCTCTGGCCAGGTGGTTCCGGACACCGAACCGTCCGGAACCGGAACCTCCCAGCAAGCTTTGGCCAGGACTTTTAATCCATTGGACGCGCGTGGATCTCTCCCGTCGGCGGCTTGTCGCCTGCCCAATCCGTGGAGCAGATCCTGGCAAGCTCCACCACCCATTGCAGGTCCCGCTCCGGCAGCTGAGCCGCGATGTTGTCCAGCCACTCCTGCTCGGTCATACCGTGATCCCCTCTCACTCTAAGGTACATCTTCCGCCATTCTCCTGGGAGCACGAGCCGAACCGGGGCTTCCTGCGCGCCCTGCACGCCCTCGCCCGCGCCGCGGGGTCGATCGGTGAGCAGGAGGAGTACGAGCGCTGCTCGCAGTTCCTGAAGGACTCCTCGCCCACGGCGGCCCAGACGCTGGGCTGACCGTCGGCCGGGTGTGAGGTCCGTCTGACTGCTCAGGCGGACCTTGCCTTTTCGCGGGACCATCGAAGAGGATGCACCGCGGGGACCGGGGCGCCCTGTCGACGACGGCAGGTTGCGGACCGCTACCCGGAGTAATACAGGAGACAGCGATGTCGTCCCATGAGGCTCATGAATCGCAGGAGCCCGAGACCCCGCATCTCGACTTCGAAGGCACGACGCCGTACGAGGACTACGTCAAGGCGGACGTGCTCACCCACCTCCAGCACACCCTCTCCGACGATCCCGGAGAGATGGTCTTCCTGGTCACGACCCAGGTCATGGAGCTGTGGTTCACCGTCATCGTCCACGAGTGGGAGACCGCGGCGCGGGCGCTGCGCTCCGACGACGTGCCGGTCGCGGTCGACGCGCTGAAGCGTTCGGTACGGGAGCTGGAGGCGCTGAACGCGTCCTGGCGGCCGCTCGGACAGCTCACGCCGGCCCAGTTCAACTCCTACCGGGCGGCCCTCGGCGAGGGGTCCGGTTTCCAGTCGGCGATGTACCGCCGGATGGAGTTCCTGCTCGGCGACAAGTCCGCGTCCATGCTCGTCCCGCACCGGGGCGCGCCCCGCGTCCACGCCGAGCTGGAGAAGGCGCTGCACGAGCCGAGCCTGTACGACGAGGTCCTGCGCCTCCTCGCGCGGCGCGGGCACGCCATTCCGCAGGCCGTGCTGAGCCGGGACGTCTCCCGCCGGTACGAGCCGTCGGAGGAGGTCGAGGCCGCCTGGACGGCCCTGTACTCCGGCGACCCGAACGACGAACTCGCCCGTCTGGGCGAGGCGTTGACCGATGTCGCCGAGCTGGTGTGGCGCTGGCGCAACGACCATCTGGTGGCCACCCGGCGCGCGATGGGCGCCAAGGCGGGCACGGGCGGTTCGGCCGGGGTGGCGTGGCTGGAGAAGCGCGCGCAGAAGAACGTGTTCCCCGAGCTGTGGACGGCGCGGTCCTATGTCTGAACTGACCTTCAAGGCAAGGGAGTTGGACGCCGGGGATCAACTGGCAGGTCTGCGCGAGCAGTTCGTGCTCGACGAGGTCGTCTATCTGGACGGCAACTCGCTGGGCGCGCTGCCCGCCGCCGTCCCCGGACGCGTCGAGGACGTCGTACGGCGGCAGTGGGGTGCCCTGCGCATCCGGTCCTGGGACGAGAGCGGCTGGTGGACCGCGCCGGAGCGGATCGGTGATCTGATCGCCCCGCTGGTCGGTGCGGCGGCCGGGCAGATCGTCGTGGGCGACTCGACAAGTGTCAACGTCTTCAAGGCGGTTGTGGCGGCCGTACGGATGGCGCGGGCCGACTCTTATGACTCTTCCCCTCGGGACGAGATCGTCGTCGATGCCACGACCTTCCCCACCGACGGGTACATCGCCGAGTCCGCGGCCCGGCTGACCGGCTGCACGCTGCGTCCCGTGACCCCGGCCGAGGTGCCGGGGGTGCTGGGCGAGCGTACGGCGGCGGTGCTGCTGAACCATGTCGACTACCGCACCGGACGGCTGCACGACCTGCCCTCGCTCACGGCCGCGGTGCACGACGCGGGCGCCTACGCGGTCTGGGACCTGTGCCACAGCGCGGGCGCGCTGCCGGTCGGGCTGGACGAGCACGGGGTGGACCTGGCGGTCGGCTGCACCTACAAGTACCTGAACGGCGGCCCCGGTTCACCGGCGTACCTCTATGTGCGCTCCGGTCTCCAGGACCGTTTCGACTCCCCGCTGCCCGGCTGGAACTCCCACGCGGAGCCCTTCGGCATGCGGCCCGACTTCGAGGCGGCGCCGGGTGCGCTGCGCGGGCGGGTCGGCACGCCGGACATCCTGTCGATGCTGGCGCTGGAGGCGGCGCTCGAGGTCTGGGAGGGCGTCCCGATCGAGTCGGTGCGCGCCAAGTCCCTTGCCCTGACGGACTTCTTCCTGGAGTGCGTGACGGCGTACGTGCCCGCGGACCGGGTGGAGTCGCTGACCCCGGTCGCCCACGGGGAGCGCGGCAGCCAGGTCGCGCTGCGCTGCGACGACGCCGGGGACGTGATGAAGAAGCTGATCGAGCGGGGCGTGGTCGGCGACTTCCGGCGCCCGGACGTGCTGCGGTTCGGGTTCACTCCGCTGTATGTCGGGTTCGCGGACGTGGAGCGGGCGGCGCGGGTGCTGGGCGAGGTCGTGGCCTGACGCGGTTCGCGGGAGCCGAGAAGTCGGGGTGCGCGCGGCGGGGCGTCAGGTCAGGTAGGCGCCCGCCGCGGCGGCCGTGAACGCGGCTCGTGCCGCGCGGTCGGCGGCCTCGGGGGCGGGGGGCGTGCCGGTGGTGAGGAGTGCGTAGTAGAGGGGCGCCGAGACCGCTCGTATGACCTCTGCGGGATCGGTGCCCGGCGGCAACTCCCCGCGTTCTACGCCCAGTTGGACGCAGGGAGCCCACTCGGCGACCCGGATGTCGTAGAAGCGGCGCAGCGCCTCGGCCGTACGGTCGTCGCAGGTGGCCGCCGCGATCACCGCGCGGAACAGGGCGCCTTGGCGGGGATCGGCCAGAGTGCGCTGCACCAGACGGGCGTTGGCCGTCAGGTCGCCGAGCGCCGAACCGGTCTCCTCGCGGGGCAGCGACTGCTCGGCCATGTCGGCCAGCAGATCGGCGACCAGTCCGGTGACCGAGCCCCACCGCCGGTACACGGTGGTCTTGCCGACCTCGGCCCGGCGGGCGACGTCCGCGAGGTCGAGGTGCGCGAATCCCCGCTCCGCGAGGACGTCACCGGCGGCCCGCAGCACGGCGGCCCGCACACGGGCGGTACGTCCTCCGGGACGCAGGGTGCCGGGTTCGGCGGACATAACGGTCTCCATGGGACGGTCGTGAGGGACGGGCGGTGCCGACGTGCGGCATGGAGGCCAGCGTAACGAAACAGCAGAACCGTTTAACCCTCACCGAGCGTGACATCCCCGTGTCCGCGCACGTCACCGGCCTGATACCGTCCCCGCCAACGGCCGAACTCTCGCCAGGTCCGCCACATCTGTTTCGTCCAAATCCGTTTCACCGCTGAGAGGTTGGACCATGCCGGACGACGCCGCCGCAGCCCGGGCCGCCGCCGAGGAGGAGTCGGCCTTCTCCCACCCGCCCGTCGACCCGGACGTCAGCGCGGCGTACGGGGACCACCCCGACCAGGTGATCGACTTCTACGCCCCGCGCGACGAGGTCGCGCTCACGCCCCTGGTCGTCGTCCTGCACGGGGGCGCCTGGCGCGCACCGTACGACCGGCGGCACATCACCCCGTTCGCGGACTTCCTGGCCCGGCGCGGGTTCGCGGTGGCCAATGTGGAGTACCGGCGGGGGGCGGTGGCGCCGGAGTCGGGCGAGGGAGCCGTCGGCGGGCCGGTCGCGGGGCGGTGGCCGGACACCTTCGACGACGTCGCGGCGGCGCTGGACGCGCTGCCCGCGCTCGTACGGGAGGTCCTGCCGCAGGCCGATCCGCGGCGCACGGTGATCACCGGGCACTCGGCGGGCGGCCACCTGGCCCTGTGGGCGGCGGCCCGGCATGTGCTGCCCGCGGACGCGCCGTGGCGCACGGACCGGCCCGCGCCGCTGCGGGGCGTGGTGGCGCTGGCGCCGATCGCGGACTTCGCGGTCGCGGGGAAGCTGGACGTGTGCGGGGGCGCCGCGCTGCAACTCCTCGGTGGGGAAGCGCAGTTCGGTGACCGCCGTCCCTACGCGGACCCGTCGCTGCTGCTTCCGACGGGCATCGCGACGACCCTCGTCCAGGGCCGGACGGACACGGTCGTCCCGGAGGCGGTCGCCGAGTCGTACGCGGACGCGGCGGCGAAGGCGGGCGAGGTGGTGGGGCTGACGTTGCTGGAGGACGTCGGGCACTTCCCGCTGATCGATCCGGCGGCGGACGCGTGTGCGGTGGTGGTGGAGGAGATCGCGCAACTGGCGTGGTGAGCGACGCCGCCCTCTTCTCCTGCCTCTGACGGGTGCCTCTGATGTGCCTCTGATGTGCCTCTGAGGGGCCCCCTTTCATACCCGTAATACCTGAGAGCTACGTCGTGAGTGAGCTCCCCGGTGGGACGCGGACTACGCGGCCGGATCCGTAACTTCCCCACCAGACAGGCCTGATGGACGGGCTTGCCGGGAGGGAGAGGGCCGTGGGGTTCGGGACGGGGGACGGGGCGGAGGGGCGCGGGGCTCCAGGGCTGCGGGCGGCCGCTTGGGTGCGACGTGGCGGCCAGGGGCGGCGGAATCTGTCGGCGGCTGAGCCGGAGAGCTTGTCGGCGGTCGAGCCGGACGGCTCGTCTACCGTCGAGCCGCAGGGCTCGTCGTCGCGGCCCGTGCCGTCCCGGCGTCGCCGCACCCACCGTTGGCGCCGTGCCGGCCTCGCCGCGCTCATCACCGGTGCCGTCGTCCTCCCGCTCTCCGCCGCGGCGCACCCCGAGATCCCGGCCCCGGCGCCGGCCGCTCTCCCGCCCCTGACGGCGACCACCCTGGACGAGGCCTATGCGGCCAACCGTGCCAACGCCGCCGAGGCGTCCCGTATGGCCGCGGCGCACGGAGACCATGAACGGGCCGCCGCGGACCGGGCCATGGCCGCCCCCGCCCGGCACTTCCTGCACTTCGACGGCCGAGGCACCGGCCGGGCCACGGAGGTCTTCGGCGACCTCGCCCACGCCGACCACATCGCCGTCCTCGTCCCCGGCTCCGACACCTCCCTCGACACCTACGGCCGCTTCCAGCGGGCCGCGTCCGCCCTCCACCAGCAGCTGGCCCGCGTCAACTCCCGTACGGCGGTCATCGCCTGGCTCGGCTACGAAACCCCGGCCACCATCAGCACGACCGTCACCACGACCGGCCGAGCCGACCAGGCCGCCCCCCACCTGCGCGAGTTCATAAGGCAACTGCACGGCATAGCCGGCCAGGGAGCCACCGTCTCCCTCCTGTGCCACTCCTACGGCTCGGTCGTCTGTGCCCGGGCCGCCGACGGCCTGGACGCGACCGACCTGGTCCTCCTCGGCAGCCCCGGCACCGGCGCCGACGATGTCGCGGGCCTGCACACCCGCGCCCGGGTGTGGGCGGCGCGCGGCACGGACGACTGGGTCGGGGAGGTCCCGCACGTCAGGGCCGATCTGTTCGGCTTCACGGTCGGCTTCGGCACCGACCCCGTGTCCCCGGCCTTCGGCGCCCAGGTGTTCGCCGCGGGCGACGGCGGCCACAGCGAGTACTTCACCCCGGGCTCGGTCTCGCTGACCAACCTGGCCCGGATCGTCCTGGGAGAGACCTCGGAGGTGTCCCGTGCGTGACACGACCTCGCGCTCGACGAAAGAGGGCATACGACGGCAGGTCCGGGAGGCCCTACGGCAGGGTGCCGCCCAGGTCGACGCGGCCACGCCCGCGGGCCGGGACCGGGCCGTCGACGCCCTGCGCGCCTTCGCGATCCTCGGTGTCGTCCTCGGCCACTGGCTGGTGACCGCACTGGTCTCGGACGGCCGGTCCCTGCACACCGCGAGCCCGCTCCAGCACATGCCGTGGCTCGCCCCGATCTCCTGGGCCTTCCAGACCCTCGCGGTGTTCTTCCTGGTCGGCGGCCATGTGGCGACCAAGAGCTACGCCTCGGCGCGGGCGCGGGGCACCTCCTACGGCCGGTGGCTGACCGCCCGGTTGTCCCGGCTGTTCCGGCCGGTCGCCGCCGTCCTCACCCTGTGGACGGTGATCGCCGCCGGACTGCTGCTCACGGGCGCGGACCAGGCGACGGTGCACGCCCTGGTGAAGCTGGCCCTGTCACCGCTCTGGTTCCTCCTCGTGTTCGCCGCGCTGACGGTGGCGACCCCGTTGCTGACCCGGCTGAGCCCGCTGTGGCCGCTGGCCGTCGTCCTCCACGTCGACCTGATCCGTTTCGGTCTCGGTGGCCCGTCCTGGCTCGGCTGGGTCAACCTCGCGGCCGGCTGGCTCGTGCCGTACACCCTCGGCGCGGCCTGGACCCGGGGTGAGCTGGACCGCCGGCGCTCCGGCTGGATCCTGCTCACCGGTGGCGCCGTGATGACCGCGGTTCTGGTCGCCTGGGCCGGCTATCCCGCGTCGATGGTCGGCGTGCCCGGCGCCTCGGTGTCCAACCTGAACCCGCCGACCCTGGCCGCCGTCACCTTCGGTCTGGCCCAGTGCGGACTCGCCCTGCTGCTGCGCGACCGGCTGCGCGTCGTCATGTGCCGTCCCCTGGTCTGGGCGGCGGTCGCCCTGGTGAACCTCTCCGCGATGACGATTTTCCTCTGGCACCAGACGGCCCTGATGGCGACCACGGCCACCGGCCTCCTCGCCGGCCGGCTGCCCGGGCTGCACACCGTTCCGGACGGCCTGGACTGGGTCGCGGCCCGCCTCGGCTGGCTCCCGGTGTTCGTGCTGGTGCTCGCCGTCTGCTGGATCGCGTTCCGCTCCTACGAGCAGGGCGGCCGCCGGGGCGGGGCCGCGAGGGCGGTGCGCGGCTCACGGGTGGTCCGGGCGCACCGTCTGTCCGAAAGGGAGACGACGGTCGAGGTGGGCCATGTCTAGGGTGGGTCGCGTGATGGGAACGGGGATCCAGCACCAGGTCATGGGCCGGGTGCTGCGCTGGCTGCGGGTGCTGCGCGACGACCTGTGGACCGCCCGCCCGGATCCGCTGCCGGCGTCGATGTGGCTGCGATGGCTGCCGCACGGGGTGCTGTGCATGGTCGCCGTCGGGGTCACGTTCGGTGCTGTGGGGCAGCTCGTGGACAACGGCGGGGTGGGCCTCCAACTGGCCTTCGTGATCGGGCTCGCCCAGGGAGCCGCCGTGGTGTTCGCGATGTGGCGGCCCGTCCCGGCGTGGTGGCTCTCGACCGTGGCCATGCTGGTGGGTGCCTTCGAGGTACGCCGTCAGCTGCTGGCCGGTGGGGCGCCCGACTTCACCTGGCCGTGGACGTCGGCCGGGCTCATCGGGCACATGACCGTCCTCCTCCTGCTCGCCCTGCGGGTGCGCACCCGGGTGTCCGTCGAGGCGCTGGCCCTGAACCTGCTCCTCACGTACGTCGTCCAGGGGCTGGTGGGCGCGGCCGACTACTCGCCCACCGGGCTGCTCGCGGTCATCCTGTTCACCGTCGTCGTGCTCCTCGGCACCGCTCTGCGCGGCCGCCGCGAGGCCCGTCGGGAGCTCATCGAGCAGACCAGCCTCACCGCCGAGGAGCGCGCCCGGCGCACCCTGCTGGAGGAGCGCAGCCGGATCGCCCGCGAGCTGCACGACGTGGTCGCGCACCACATGTCGGTGATCTCCATCCAGGCCCAGGTCGCCCCGCACCTGGTGGAGAACCCGCCCGAGGAGCTCAAGGAGAACCTCGCCGGGATCCGGCAGAACGCGCTGGAGGCGCTGACCGAGCTCCGCCGGGTGCTGGGAGTCCTGCGCTCCGAGCACCCGGACGCCCCGGACCCCGTGGAGCCCGGCACGGGCACCGCCCCCCACACCCCGCAGCCCACCCTCGACCGGATCGAGGCGCTGGTGGAGAACACCCGGGCGGCCGGTCTCAGGGTCGAGGTCGACGTGCGGGGCGAGCCGCGTCCCCTGCCGCCGGGCCTGGAGCTGTCGGCCTACCGGATAGTGCAGGAGGCGTTGAGCAACGTCCTGCGGCACGCGCCGGGCGCGGTCGCCCATGTCGAACTCCGGCACACGGCCTTCGGGTTGATCGTGGACGTCGTCAACTCGCGTCCGACGGGGTCCGCACCGACCTCGCCCGGCGCCGGGCACGGGCTGCTCGGCATGCGGGAACGGGTCGGGATGCTCAATGGTTCGATGACCGCACATCCTCTTCCGGACGGCGGCTACAAGGTGTTCGCGTTCCTCCCGGCCCGCCCGGGCACCGAAGCCTCCGACCCGGCCGGCGACCTCAAGGACGGCACCGTATGACGAGCAGCCCCATCCGTGTCCTCATCGCGGACGACCAGCAGATGGTCCGGCAGGGCTTCACCGTGCTGCTCAACACCCAGCCCGACATCGACGTGGTCGGGCAGGCGGTCGACGGCCTGGACGCGGTGGCGCAGGTCGCCGAGCTCGCCCCGGACGTCGTGCTGATGGACATCCGGATGCCCGAGCTCGGCGGTATCGAGGCGACCCGGCGGATCACCGAGGCGACCCCGGAGATCCGGGTGCTCGTGCTGACTACCTTCGACCTCGACGAGTACGTGTACGAGGCGCTGCGCGCGGGCGCCTCGGGCTTCCTGCTGAAGGACGCCTCCGCGGACCAGCTGGCCGAGGCGGTGCGGGTGGTGGCGGCCGGTGACGCGCTGCTCGCGCCCGGTATCACCAGGCGCCTGATCACCGAGTTCTCCCGGCTCGGCGACCGTCCCCGGGGCCGGCTGAAGGAACGCGTCGGCGATCTGACCGAGCGCGAGACCGAGGTGCTCGCGCTGATCGCGGCGGGACTGTCGAACGCGGAGATCGCGGAGCGGCTGGTGGTGGCGGAACAGACCGTGAAGACGCATGTGGGGCGGATCCTGGTGAAGCTGGGCCTCAGGGACCGGACCCAGGCGGCGGTGTTCGCGTACGAGTCGGGGCTGGTGCGGCCGTCCGGGTACTGACGTGGGCTTCCGCCCGGGGTACCCGTAGTACCTGAGGGGGACGCCGAAGGACCCCTCTCGCAGGGGACGACCGGGACACGGTGCTCCGCCTACCGTTCTGTATGTGACCGAGACGACCCACATGCAGACGCCCTCGCCGGGGAGCGGGACCAAGCCGCGCAGCCCGGAGTACCGGCTGGCCGCGAACGCCCTGCACGGGCTGCGGCAGGATCTGTTCCACGACGCCTTCGCCTACCGTCCGCTGCCCCGGATGCGGGTCGACGGCCCGCTGACCCGGCGGCTGCCCGGCCGTCTGCGGGAGTACACGGCCTGGACACCGCACGCGGTGATCACCGGGGCGGCCCTGTTCACGCTGCTCATGGCCACGGTCGACTCCGGCGACGCGGCCGTCCTGCTCGGTCCGCTCGCCGTGCTCCCGATCCTGTTGACCATGCTCCGGCCGGTCGGAGCGTTCTGGCTGTCCATGGCGGCCACCCCGATCAGCCAGCTCTTCGGCAGCTACTACGACGGCTACCCCTGGCTGCCCGCCAGCTTCGCCTGCCATCTGACGGTGCTGACGGTCGTGGCCATACGCACCAGGCCGCGCACGGCCGCGTACATGTGGGCCGTCACCGCGGCGTACGGCTTCGTGGCGGACGTGATCCTCGGTCCGAGTTACTACTACGCCGACGACACCGCCCCGTTGCTGGTCTTCTCCGCCCTGGTCCTGCTCGTCGTCGCCATCTGGCACACGCGCAGGGAGGCTCAGCAGGAGGTGACCGCCCAGCAGACGGTGACCGCGCAGGAGCGCTCCCGGCGCACCCTGCTGGAGGAGCGCACCACCATCGCCCGCGAGCTGCACGACGTGGTCGCCCACCACATGTCGGTCGTGGCGATCCAGGCCGAGGCCGCCCCCTACCGGGTGGAGAACCCGCCGCCGGAGCTGGAGCGTGCCTTCGTGACGATCCGGGAGAACGCGGTGGCGGCCCTCACCGAACTGCGCCGGGTGCTGGGCGTGGTCCGCGCCGAGGACTACGAAGCCCCGGACGCCCCGCAGCCCACCCTGGCCGACCTGGACGCGTTGCTGGCGAACGTGCGGGACACGGGGCCGGCCGTCGAGAAGGTGGTGACCGGCGCGGTGCGCGAGCTGCCGCCGGGAGTGGAGCTGTCGGCGTACCGGATCGTGCAGGAGGCGCTGAGCAACACCCTGCGGCACGCGCCCGGCGCGAGCGCCCGCGTCGAGATCGGGTACGTGCTCGGCGGTCTCGGCCTGCGCATAGTCAACGGCCCGCCGCCGGCCTCGTCGCTCATCAAGCCCTCGCCCGGCGCCGGCCACGGCATCACGGGGATGCGGGAGCGGGTGTCGATGCTGAACGGCGAGATGACGGCGGGCCCGACGGACGAAGGGGGTTACGAGGTGGCGGTGTTCCTTCCGGTCACCACGACCGCGGAGGACGGGTCATGACCATCCGCGTGCTGATCGCGGACGACCAGATGATGGTGCGCGAGGGCTTCTCCGTGCTGCTGAACGCGATGCCGGACATCGAGGTCGTCGGTGAGGCGGTCAACGGTCGCGAGGCGGTGGAGCGGGTCCGTGAACTCGCCCCGGACATCGTGCTGATGGACATCCGGATGCCCGAGCTGAACGGCATCGAGGCGACGAGGGAGATCGTCGCGGCGGACGGTACGGCGAAGGTGCTGGTGCTGACGACGTTCGACCTGGACGAGTACGTCTACCAGGCGCTGCGCGCGGGCGCCTCGGGCTTCCTCCTCAAGGACGCCTCGGCCCGGCAACTCGCCGAGGGAGTACGGGTGGTGGCGTCCGGGGAGGCCCTGCTGGCGCCCTCGGTCACCAAGCGACTGATCACCGAGTTCTCGAAGCTCTCCGACTCCCCGCGCCTGATGGCCTCCGCGCACGCGGCGTACGGCGAACTGACCGAGCGGGAGACGGAGGTGCTGGTCCTGATCGCGCAGGGGCTGTCGAACGCGGAGATCGCCGAGCGGCTGGTGGTCGCGGAGTCGACCATCAAGACCCACGTCAGCAGGGTCCTGGTGAAGCTGGGCCTCAGGGATCGGACGCAGGCGGCGGTGTTCGCGTACGAGGCGCGGTTGGTGACGCCGGGGTAGGGGACCGGGGGCGCTCGCGTGCGGGAGAAGTGGGGGATCCGGGGAGGTTGGCGAGCGGTGTGTCAGGGCCCGTGATCTGTTGGCGGGCTGTTGGTGGGGCCCAGTTGGATCAGGATTGCCGCAAGGGAAGCGAACGGTTGTTCGCCAGCGGTTGTCCTGCCTGTCCTCGAAGGCACCCCCCACCACAACCCCTGCCGCAGTCCCAGATCTCCTGCTCAGCGAAGGACACAGCATGCGCAAGTTCACGCGCTCCGCCTCCACCGCGTTCGTCGTCGCCGCGCTCGCCGGTGGCACCGCCGTCGCGACGGCCGGCCCGGCGGCCGCCGCCACCTACAAGTGCACCAGCAGTTCCAAGTCGATCGACGACCCGTCGTACTCGGGCCCGTGGGCCGACAACTGGGACTTCACGGTCAAGGTGTGCGCGAAGCGCTCCGGCTCCACCGTCTACAGCTACGCCAAGACCAGCTGGGACGGGCCGGTCTACTCGAGCGTCGACGACACCACGAAGTTCGAGGACGCCTACTTCAAGGTCCAGATCAAGAAGTCCCAGTCGGGCACCGACCCGGTCAAGAAGTCCGCGAACTACGGCGGCATCGAGGCCAAGCTGGAGAACAGCGACTCCACCGGCAACTACAACGGCTCGTACACCACGCCCACCCTCAGCTACAAGATCGGCGCCGGCAAGGGCCTGGGCGACGGCGAACTCCACCTCAACTGGAAGAACGACGGCCACGGCGACCGCAACTACCAGTTCAGCGCGTCACCGGTCGTCTGACCTGCACTGATCGGCTCGGTCGCGGAGACCGCAGGCGGCCGTTCCCCACGGGGGCGGCCGCCGGAACCTGAACTGTTACAGGTACCCGTGCCGCCGGTGTTCGGGAGACCGTCAGGTGTGCCCGGTCGGGCACGTACCCACCGGGACAACGGGGAGTTGATTCCTTGTGCGTGCACGAGTGAGGACCAGGGCCACCGGGCGAACGGCCGTCGTGGCGACAGCGGCCGCCGCTCTCGCCGCCGGCGTACTGGCCGCGGCGCCCACCGCCTCGGCCGACGACTACAACGGCTGTGGCTGGCCCCGCGTCTGCTTCTATCTGACCGACAGCGACTGGAGCGACGGCGATCCCACGGCCGCGTACCAGGACGTCACCAGCTCCTACCAGACCCTCGGATCGAACAGCCGGGGCGCCAACTACGTCCGCAACACCCGCAACGACGACCGGGCCTACCTGCGCTACATCAACGACGGCGTGACGTACTACTACTGCCTGGCCCCGAACAGCACGTATCACTTCCAGCCCAGCTCCATCGTGACCGGCATACGCATCGACACCGCCTCCGGCTGCTGACGGCCCTCAGGCTGTCGCCAGTTCGCACCACACGTACTTGCCGCGGTTGCCGAATCTGGACAGCGGCTGCCAGCCCCAGAGGGTGGCGGAGGTGCTGACGAGTGCGAGGCCCCGGCCGCCCGTGATGTCCGGCGGTTCGGGGTCCGCGTCCCAGGCCCCGATCCGCAGCACGCCGGCCCCGTAGCGCACACGTAGCGCGGCGGGGCCGTCGGTGTGCAGTACGGCGTTGGAGACCAGCTCCGTGGCGAGGAGCTCCGCGGTGTCGGTGAGGGTGATCAGGCCGTGCATGGTGAGGATGAGGCGGAGGGTACGGCGGCAGATGGGGACGGCGCGGGGGTCGTTGGGGATGTAGAGGGAGTACTCCCAGGAGTCGTCGGTTGTTTCGGGCATGCGGGGAACTCCGTTCGGGGGTGGGGGGTCGCGCGGTGGCGGTGCCGCGTCCGGGGTGGCAGGGCGGAGCGGTGCACTTCCGCAGCGTGTGCGTTGCGTCACTGACAGTACTTCCTAAAAATAGGATGCCGCAAGCCGTTGCCGTATTCTCGACCCCCGAACGAGGTACGTTCGAAGGCGAGTTGGGGTGGGAGGCGCCGGTGCCGCCGAAGAGGCAGCTAACGGCCCGCAGGGTTCGTCTGGGCGCTGAACTGCGCAAACTGCGAGAGGCCACGGGCATGAAGGCGCGGGAGGCCGCGGCGCTGCTCGGGGTCGACTCGGTTCAGATGAGTCAGATCGAGTCCGCCGTCGCGGGCGTGAGCGCTGAGCGAGTTCGGCGTCTCGCCGCCAACTACGGCTGTATGGACGGGGCGCTGATCGAAGCGCTCGTCGCGTTGGCCACCGACCGCACACAGGGATGGTGGGAGGCCTACCGGGGCGTCCTGCCACCGGTGTTCATGGACATGGCCGAGGTGGAGCACCATGCCACGTTCATCCGCGAGGTCGTGATCACGCACGTGCCGGGGCTCTTGCAGACGCCCGACTATGCGCGGGCGGTTTTCGGCTACATGCGCCCCGAACTGCCCGAGAGTGAGGTGGCGCCTCGTGTGGAGCATCGGATGCAACGGCGCGTTGCCATCGAGGGAGATGCCCCGACACCGTACGAGACCGTCGTCCACGAGTTCGCTCTGCGGGTCCGGGTGGCCGACCGCCAGGCTTCCTTGTCGCAACTCCGGTTCATCCTCGGGAAGATCGAAGAGGGTCACGCGAGTGTGCGCGTCATCCCCATCGACCAGGACGGTTTCGGCGGTACCGGAGCCTCGATGATGTACCTCGGGGGTCCGGTGCCCAAGTTGGACACAGGACTGCGTGATTCGCCCACCGGCACCGCGTTCATCGATGCCGAGCCTCAGCTGGAGCACCTTCGCACGTTGCTTCGTAGGGTGGAGAAGGCGTCACTGGATCCGGTGGCGTCGCGGGACTTCATCCATCGATTGACCAAGGACCTCTGATGAACTGGCGGAAGTCCACCTACTCCGACGGTGGGGATGGCAACACCTGTGTCGAGATAGCGACGCACCCCACCCACATAGCCGTCCGCGACTCCAAGGCCCCCCTCCGCGCCACCCTCTCCTTCCCCGCCCCCGCCTTCACCGCCCTCATCACCCACCTGAAGGGCCGCCCCTCATGGAACAGCGAGTCACCCTGATCACTCTCGGCGTCTCCGACCTCGCCCGGTCCAAGGCCTTCTACGAAGCCCTCGGCTGGCAGGGGCAGGAGGTCCAGGAGACCGTCTTCTTCCAGGCCGGCGGGCTCGGACTGGTCCTGTGGGGCCGGGAGAAGCTCGCGGCGGACTGCGGTATCGAGCCCGGCCCGCCCCCGGCGGGGTTCGGCGGGATCGCGCTCGCGCACAACGTCCGCTCCGAGGCCGAGGTCGACGAACTCCTCGCCACGGCCGAGGCCGCCGGCGGCACCGTCACCAAGCCCGCCGCCGTCAACGACATCGGCTTCTACTCCAGCGCCTTCACCGACCCCGACGGCCACGCCTGGGAAATCGCCCACAACCCCGACTTCCCCCTCGCCGACGACGGCACGGTCACCCTGCCGGACTTCGGGCAGGCCTAGGACTCAGGACTGCCCGCCGGCTCGGATCCCGTTGGCCATCACCCGCAGATCCCGCCAGTCCTCGACGGCCAACAGGCAGTACCGGATCATTTTCGTCAGGTCGCCCTGGGAGCAGACCAGGAGATCCTCGATCACCTGGTCATCCGGTGTGACGTCCCTGTAGCAGTCGTGCCAGGCGTACTCGAGCAGCTCCATCAGATCGAGTGCGCGGGGAGCCGCGTCCTTTCCGAACTCCTCTTGGAACCTTGCCAGGCGTTCCGCCCGGCGGGCGGCCCTCCCCACTGCCACAACTGCCCCCACCCTGTGGATCTTCAGTCGAAGGGATCCACACTGCCACAAGACACCCCTGGTCAGAAGGGGTACCGCCGGGCTAGCGTCCGTCCATGGCAGCCTTCGACCCCTGGGACCCGGCGTTTCTCGCCGACCCCTACCCCGCCTACGCCGAGCTGCGCGCCAAGGGCCGCGTGCAGTACTTCGAGGCCACCAGCCAGTGGCTCGTGCCGCGGCATGCCGACGTATCGGCGCTGTTGCGGGAGCGGCGGCTGGGGCGGACGTATCAGCATCGGTTCAGTCACGAGGACTTCGGGCGGACCGCGCCGCCCGCCGAGCACGAGCCGTTCCACACGCTCAACGACCACGGGATGCTCGACCTGGAGCCGCCGGACCACACCAGGATCCGGCGGCTGGTGTCGAAGGCGTTCACGCCCCGGACGGTCGAGCGGCTCAAGCCGTACGTGGACCGGCTGGCCGGAGAGCTCGTGGAGCGGCTGGTCCAGCAGGGCGGGGGTGATCTGCTGACCGATGTCGCCGAGCCGCTTCCCGTCGCCGTCATCGCCGAGATGCTGGGCATCCCGGAGGCGGACCGGGCTCCGCTGCGGCCCTGGTCCGCGGACATCTGTGGGATGTACGAGCTCAAGCCGTCGGAGGACGTGGCGGCCAAGGCCGTGCGGGCGTCCGTCGAGTTCTCCGAGTATCTGCGCGAGCTGATCGCCGTGCGGCGCGCGCGGCCCGGTGACGACCTCATCTCCGGGCTCATCGCCGCCCACGACGAAGGCGACCGGCTCACCGAGCAGGAGATGATCTCCACCTGTGTCCTGCTGCTCAACGCGGGTCACGAGGCGACCGTCAACGCCACCGTCAACGGCTGGTACGCCCTGTTCCGCAACCCCGAGCAGCTCGCCGCCCTCCGCGCGGACCACGGTCTCGTGCCGTCCGCGATCGAGGAGCTCATGCGCTACGACACCCCGCTCCAGCTCTTCGAACGCTGGGTGCTGGACGACATCGAGATCGACGGGACCACCGTCCCGCGCGGCGCCGAGATCGCCATGCTCTTCGGCTCCGCCAACCACGACCCCGAGGTCTTCCAGAACCCCGAGCGGCTCGACCTCACCCGCAAGGAGAACCCGCACATCTCCTTCAGCGCCGGTATCCACTACTGCATCGGCGCCCCGCTGGCCCGTATCGAGCTGGCGGCATCCATGACGGCCCTCCTCGACCGCGCCCCCACCCTGACCCTCGCCAAGGAACCGGAGCGCAAGCCGAACTTCGTGATCCGGGGTCTGGAGGGGCTCAGCGTCACGGTCTGAGGCGTCACGGTCTGAGGCGTCATGGTCTGAGCGTCACGGTCTGCGTCGCAGCAGCGCCCACGCCCCGAGCGCGGCCGCGACGCCGGCCAGGACCATCAGCGGCAGTTCCGCGTAGAGCACGCTCCAGTCGGGGGCCTGTTCGAAGGGCCGGAAGCGTTCGCGGACGTCGACGGACCACACCGCCAGCCCGACCCCGGCGCCGACGGCGGCGGTCAGACACCCCGCGGTGGCCTGTGCACGTTGTCCCATGTCCGGGACGGACGCACGCGGGCCGCCCAGGGGTTCCGCCCGTCGGTCAGGTCGTCATGTCCCGTCGCCGCAGCCCCGCCAGTCCGGCGGCCACCAGCGCCACGGCGACACCGGTCAGCACCAGCACCGGACCCCAACTCATCTCCCCGCCCGGCAACTTCGGCAGATGCCCGAACGGCGACACGTCCAGCACCGCCTGCGGGGCGTCCAGCGCCGGACCGACCCAGCCGATCAGCAGCACCACCCCGGCGACTCCCCAGGCGGCCATCGCGGCGCGCGGCAGCAGCCCGTACAGGGCGACCGCCAGGCCGCCGACCACCCACACCGCCGGGAGCTGGACCAGGGCCGCGCCGATGATGGGCCCGGCCTGTTCGCCGTAGCCGACGACGAAGCCGAGGCCGGTCAGGAGCATGATGAGGGCGGAGCCGCCGAAGGCCACCGCCAGATGGCCTGAGGCCCAGCGCAGTCGGCCGACCGCGTTCGCCAGCACCGGTTCCGCGCGGCCCGAGGTCTCCTCGCCGTGCAGCCGCAGCACCGAACCGACCACGTACAGGGCGGCGATCAGGCCCATCATGCCGATCATCGAGGCGAGGAAGGCGTCGGTGAGGCCGCTGTGGCCGCCCATCCGCTCGAAGATCTCCCGGGCGCCCGCGTTGTCGCCGACGAGGTCGCTGACGCCGTCCGTCAGCCCGCCGTAGACCACTCCCACGGCGAAGAAGGCCAGGCTCCAGCCGTACACGCTGCCCCGCTGGAGCCGCCAGGCCAGGGCGCCCGCCGTGCGCAGGCGGCCGGTGGCGGGGCCCGGGCGGGTGGGGAAGAAGCTCATGCCGACGTCCCGGCGGCCCGCCAACTCGTAGGCCACGAGGGCCTGGAGGGCCACCGCGGCCGCGAACAGCAGCAGTACCCACCAGCGTTCGCCGGCGAAGGGGCGCAACTGCGACAGCCAGCCCAGCGGGGACAGCCAGGTCAGGGCCGAGGAGCCGTCGTCCGTCGCCGCGTCGCCGGCCGCCCGGAGCACGAAGGCCGCGCCCAGGACACCCGCCGTCAGGCCGCGCGCCAGCCGCGCGCTCTCGGTCAGCTGCGCGACGATCGCCGCCATCGTCGCGAAGACCATGCCCACGGCCGCGAGGCCGAGACCGAGGGCCAGCGCGCCCGTGATGCCCTGTCCGGCCAGGCCCGCCGTCACCAGCAGTGCCAGTACGGCGTTGGCGACCCCGGCCGCGAGCAGCGCCGCCGTCAGCGAGGCCCGGCGGCCCACCATGCCGGACGCCACCAGCTCCTGACGGCCGCTCTCCTCCTCGTCCCGGGTGTGCCGTACGACGATCAGCAGGCTCGTCACCGCCGCCAGCAACCCCGCGTAGACGCCGACCCGCCAGGCCGTCAGCGCGCCCAGCGAGGTGTCGAAGACCGGGCCGATCAGGGCGCGGAAGGAGGCGTTGGTGGACACCTGGTGGATGAGGTCGGCGCGTTCCCCGGGGGTGCCGTACAGCGACTTGAGGCTGCTCGGCATCGACAGCACCATCAGCGTGTTCACGCCGACCCACAGCGGGGTCGTCAGCCGGTCGCGGCGCAGGGAGAAGCGGAGCAGTACGCCCGTACCCGTGAGGGTGCTCATCGGGTCGCCGCCTCGTCCTGGTAGTGCCGCAGGAACAGCTCCTCCAGCGTCGGCGGCGTCGACGTCAGCGACCGCACGCCCGACTCGCTCAGCGAGCGCAGTACGCCGTCCAGCCGGTCGGTGTCGACCTGGAGCCGGACGCGGTGCCCCTGGACGTCGAGGTCGTGGACGCCCGGCAGCCTGGCCAACCCGTTGGGCGGGCCCGCGAGTTCGGCGGTCACGCTGGTGCGGGTGAGGTGGCGCAGGTCGGCCAGGGACCCCGTCTCCACGGTGCGCCCGCGCCGGATGATGCTGACCCGGTCGCAGAGCTCCTCGACCTCGCTGAGGATGTGCGAGGAGAGCAGGACCGTACGGCCCCGGTCGCGCTCCTCCTCCACGCACCGCTGGAAGACCTCCTCCATCAGCGGGTCCAGGCCCGAGGTCGGCTCGTCCAGGATCAGCAGGTCGACGTCCGAGGCGAACGCGGCGACCAGCGCGACCTTCTGGCGGTTGCCCTTCGAGTACGTGCGGCCCTTCTTGGTGGGGTCCAGCTCGAAGCGATCGATCAGATCGGCGCGGCGGGCCGCGTCGAGGCCGCCCCGGAGCCTGCCGTAGAGGTCGATGACCTCGCCGCCGGACAGGTTGCGCCACAGCGTGACGTCGCCGGGGACGTACGCGATCCTGCGGTGCACCTCGACCGCGTCCGCCCACGGGTCGCGGCCGAGCACCTGCGCGGCGCCGGAGTCGGCGCGCAGCAGGCCGAGCAGGACACGGATGGTGGTGGACTTCCCGGCGCCGTTCGGGCCGAGGAAGCCGTGCACCTCGCCGGTCTCGACCTCCAGGTCCAGTCCGTCGAGCGCGTGCGTCCTGCCGAAGGCCTTGTGGAGGCCGGCGACGCTGATTGCCTTCGTCATGCTTCCGAACGTACGCTTCTTTCAGAAATTTGTGAAGTTAAGGAAGCGTATGAAGCCCGGATAGGATGACGCCATGACGGAAACACCTGGCGGGCGGGACGCGGAGGCCGTCTCGAAGTTCGTCGAGTCGTTCGCGGCGCAGCTCGTCGAGGCCGGGATGCAGCGCATGCCCGCCCGGGTCTTCGCCGCGCTCCTCTCCTCGGACGACGGCACGATGACCTCCGTCGAGCTGGGCGAACAGCTGCGGATCAGCCCGGCCGCGGTGTCCGGCGCGGTGCGCTACCTCGCCCAGACGCACATGGTGTCGCGGGAGCGGGAGCCCGGTTCCCGCCGGGAGCGCTACCGGGTGCACGGCGACCAGTGGTACGAGGCGCTCACCAACCGCGAGGCCCTCATCAAGCGCTGGGAGGGCGCCCTGCGCGAAGGCGTCGCGAGCCTGGGGGAGAACACCCCGGCCGGCCGTCGTATGGCCGAGACGCTCGCCTTCTTCGAGTTCATCGAGGGCGAGGTCGCCGCGATGATGGAACGGTGGCGGGCGCACCGGGAGCGGGAGTTCGGCGCGTAAGCGCTTCGCTGGAAGTGCGGGGGCGGGTCGCTGTCCGTCTGCGGCGCCGTCGTGGCTGGTCGCGCCCACGCGGCTGCAGCCGCAAAGTGACACAGCCCCGCGCCCTTTCGGGGCGCTAGGTGCGGACCACGGCCTGGTCCCCTCGCGGGCCGAACAGATGCAGGATCTCCACGGCGTTCGAGTCCGCAGGGCCGAACCAGTGGGGCTCGGTGGTGTCGAACTCGGCCACCTCGCCGGGGAGCAGCGTGACGTCCCGCGCCCCCAGGACGAGACGGAGCCGGCCGGCCAGGACGTAGAGCCACTCGTAGCCCTCGTGAGTGACCAGTTCCGGCTGCCGGGGTGCCAGTACCTGCTTGAAGACCTGTACGCGGCCCGGGTACTGCGTCAGGGGCACCAGGACGCTCCCGTGCCTGCGCAGGGGCCGCAGGTGGACCCGGGGGTCGCCGCTGGCCGGGGCCGCCACCAGCTGGTCGAGAGCGACACGGTGTGCCCGGGCCAGCGGGATGAGCAGGTCCAGCGTCGGGCGCCGCTTGCCCGACTCCACCCGGGACAGCGTGCTGACCGAGATGCCGGTCGTCGCCGCGAGCGCCTCCAGCGTGAGCCCCCGCTCCTTGCGCAGGCGGCGCAGCCGGTGCCCGATGCCGTCGAGGATCTCGTCCAGCTCCGGGTCGCCCGGTCCTGTGCTCACGGGTCCTGTGCTCGTCGGTCCTGTGCTCGTCGGTCCTGCGCTCATGGGCCCATTCTTGCAGTGTCCGCAAAAACGATGGGCCGCGGAACTCGCCCGGGCCGAGCCTGGCCGCGCACCGTTCCCGGACTTCGGAGGTAGACCGTGACCGCGACGACCCACGCCGCCGCTCCACCCGTGGCGGCGCCCGCGCTGAGTGCGCGCGGACGCCGGACCGTACTGGCCGTCTGCTGTCTGAGCATGTTCCTGGTCGGCCTGGACACCACCATCGTCAACGTCGGTCTGCCGGCCATCGGACGCGGCCTGGACGTCGACACCCGCCACCTCGAATGGATCGTGGACGCCTACACCCTCGTCCTGGCCGCTCTGCTGATCTCCTCCGGCGCACTGGCGGACCGCTTCGGACGCCGCCGCGTGTTCCAGTGCGGGCTGGCCGCGTTCGGCGTGGCCTCGCTGCTCTGCGCGCTCGCACCGTCCGCGGGCGTCCTCATCGCGGCCCGCGCCCTTCAGGGCATCGGCGCCTCGATGCTCAGCCCCGTGGCCCTCGCGATCGTGGTCAACGCGATGCCCGACCCGAAGGAACGGGCGCGGGCGATCGGCATCTGGGCCTCGGTGTTCGGACTGAGCATGGCCGCCGGACCCGTCACCGGCGGCGCGGTGCTCGCGTGGCTCGACTGGCGGGCCCTGTTCTGGATCAACACCCCCGTCATCGCGGTCGCCCTGCTGCTCAGCGCGGTGTTCGTGCCGGAGTCCCGGGCGCCGCGGGCCCGTCGGCTCGACCTGCCCGGCCAGCTTCTGCTGACCCTGGTCCTCACCGTCGTCGTCGGCGTCCTGATCGAGGGGCCGCGGATCGGCTGGACCTCCCCCGCGGCGCTGGCGGGATACGCGGCGGCCGCCCTGGCGACAGCCGCCTTCGTGCGGGTCGAGTCCCGCCGCCCCGAGCCGCTGATGGATCCGCGGCTCTTCACCCGCCCGGTCTTCAGCGGTGCCGTCGTCGGCGCGGTGGCGGCCTTCGTCGCGCTGAACGTCACCCTGCTGCTGAACACCCTCTACCTCCAGCACACCCGGGGCTGGACGCCGCTGGCCGCCGGTGTGGCGGCGCTGCCCCTGGCCGTCGGAGCGACCGTCTGCGCCCCCTGGTCCGGCCGTCTGGTCGGCCGCACGGGACCGCGGCTGCCGCTGCTCCTCGCCGGCGGGTTCATCACGGCCGGCGGGCTCTGTCTGGTCCGGCTCACCCCGCACACGAGCGTGCTCCTGCTGCTGGCCGCGTACGCGCTCATCGGCATCGGGTTCGGGTTCGCCAACGCCCCGATCACCAACACCGCGGTCAACGGACTCCCGCCCGCCCGGGCCGGCGTGGCCGGCGCCATCACCTCCACCGCTCGGCAACTCGGTGCCGCCCTAGGCATCGCCATCGCCGGCGCCCTGGTCACGGCCACCGGCCCGAAGGAGCTCGCCCACGCCTCCCGCCCGGGCTGGATCCTGGTCGCCGCCTGTGGCGTCCTGCTCTTGGGCGTCGCCCGTGTGTCGCGGCCGAGGGAGGGCGCCGCGGGCCCCGAGACCCGGCCGGAGAGGTGAGCGGGGGTGACCGGCGGCCGTACGCCGCCTCGACCGAGCGCGGTGAGCGGTGTGCCGGCCTGAGGCCGACCGGTATGCCGGGCTGAGGCCCGCCGGCGGCGGACCCCGTGGGCCTCGGCGTGACCTACACGGGCATACGGCGCTCGAGGAGACCGGCGCGTTCGCGCAGCCGTACCGCCCGGTCCTGGGCGTCGGGCAGCGGTACCTGCACGTCCGTCAGCCCCTCCAGGCCCTCCGCCGGGGCAGGGCGCCGCACCTCGACGCCGGCCCGCTCGGCGAGCACCAGCACCGTCGCGACGAAGCCCTCCGAGAGCGCGTCGACGATCGCGTGCCGGGTGCGGTCGTGGAGCTCCAGCAGGGCGTCCACGTACGTCTCGAAGGCGGCGGGGTCGATCGCGCACTCGTCGTTCTCCATCGGCCCGAACCCCGACGGCACCCCCAGCTCCTCCTCGTACAGCCGCACATGGCGCAGGAACAGCCGGGCCGCGCCGTTGGAGGGGTTCCACAGGGTCTCGTCACCCACGTCGAAGTACTGGCTCACCGCTGCCCCTCCCGGCCCTGGTCACGGACCCGCACCGTAGCCGGACCGGGCGACGGGCCGCACCCGCGTTTCGCTGCGCCGCGCCGCGGTCCGGGGCGCCTACAACAACCCCATGTGCCACTACTGCGGTTGCCGTGAGATCCCGCTGATCAAGGAGTTCATCGCCGAGCACGAGCGGGTCACCGACGCCGCCGGCGACGCCCTGCGGGCGCTGGAGCGCGGGGCGCACGGGCGGGCCCGGGAGCTGGTCGAGGTCATGGCGCGTGAGCTCGACAGCCACTGGCGGGGCGAGGAGGACGGGCTGTTCGCGGTGATGCGGACGGACCCGGAGTACGCCGACCACATCGACGCCCTCGTCGCCGAGCACCGCGAGCTCGCCGCGCTGCTGCCCTCGCTGGACCTCACCGACCCGGCCGACGTCCGCACGCTGACCGAGGCGGTCCGGGAACTGCGCCGCCACATCGCCAAAGAGGAGGACGGCCTGTTCCCGGCCTCGCTGACGGCACTGTCGGGGGAGGAGTGGGACCGGGCGATGGCGGCGTGGCGGGCGGCGCATCCCTGACCGGGGTCACCGCCGACCAGGGGCACCCTCCACCAGCGTCGCCCTCGACCCAGCGCACCCCTCGACCAGCGCGAGGGCGTCCCGCGGGCCCTTCACCGTCCCGGCAAGGTCAGTCCCAGCGCACCCTCCCACACCGTCCACGTCCGTCTCCGTACCGGCCCCCACACGCCGGAGTCCGCCCGGTAGCGGAAGTCCGTCCCCGAGACGGTCACCGTGCGTCCTTGGGCCTGGAGGGGGGAGGCCTCCGCGCCCACCGACAGCGGGCGCACCTCCACCGCGGCCGTGCCCGAGTCGCCCGGGGTCACCGACACCGCCTCGACGGGCTGGTCGAGGTCGACCAGCGTCACCCCGTCGACCTCGACCCGCAGCCGCGCGGGCCGGAGCACGGGGACCGGGGTGTCCCGGGCCGGGCGGGCCGGTACCAGGGTGCGGACGAGGGACTGGCAGGTGCGCAGCCAGGGCCGTGCCGCCGCCGAGGCCGTCTCCAGCGGCTCGCCGTCCGGCGGACCCGGCACCGAGGGGATCCGCAGCGCGCCCAGCACCACCCCGTCGCTGTCGTCCACGAGCAGGTCGAGCCGCCGCTCCGCGCCGTCCAGGACCGCGCGCGCCGCCGCCACCGCGCCCGTGGGCAGGCCCAGGGACCGGGCGACGGTGAGCGCGCCGCCGACCGGCACGACCGACAGCACACATCCGGCCAGCTCCCGCCGCCGGTGCAACAGGGACACCGCGCGCACCAGCGCCCGGTCGTCGCCGACGACCACCGGCCGCCGCGAGCCGCGCCGGGCCAGTACCCGGGCGAACTCCTCCGGGTCCTCGGGCAGGCACACCTTCGTCCCCGCCGCACCCGCGCTGAGCACGTCTTTCGCGATGCGGACGGACTCCCCGTCCGTCCTGCGGGCAACCGGATCGATGACCACCAGCAGCTGATCGGAAGTCGCTGAAGTCGCCACCTCGGTCATGCCTCGCTTCCTCGGGTAGCATCTTTGTGCAAGAGCCCCTTGCGCTATTGCGCCAGGGGCTTCGTCTATTCCGGGGCATCCGGGTCCGACGGTTCGCGGCCGACTATGGCCGAACGGTGGCCGAAGCAGGTCGCCGGGGTACGAGGCACAAGGCCGTGTCGCGTACGCCCCTGACCTTGGACATGCCCCGCCCGGAAGGGGTGTACGCGCGTGCCCGCACTTGTGCTGCTCGGTGCTCAGTGGGGTGACGAAGGCAAGGGAAAGGCGACGGACCTGCTTGGCGGATCCGTTGACTATGTGGTGCGCTACCAGGGCGGCAACAACGCCGGCCACACGGTAGTCGTGGGCGATCAGAAGTACGCCCTGCACCTCCTCCCTTCCGGAATCCTCACACCTGAATGCACTCCCGTCATCGGCAACGGCGTCGTCATCGACCCGTCGGTCCTGTTCTCCGAGCTGAACGGGCTGAACGAGCGTGGCGTCGACACGTCCAAGCTCCTGATCAGCGGTAACGCTCACGTCATCACGCCTTACAACGTGACCGTCGACAAGGTGACGGAACGCTTCCTCGGGAAGCGGAAGATCGGCACGACCGGGCGCGGCATCGGTCCGACGTACGCCGACAAGATCAACCGCGTCGGCATCCGCATCCAGGACCTGTACGACGAGTCGATCCTGACCCAGAAGGTCGAGGCGGCGCTCGACGGCAAGAACCAGCTCCTCACCAAGGTCTTCAACCGCCGTGCCATCGAGGTCGGCCAGGTCGTCGAGGAGCTGCTCTCCTACGCGGACCGCCTGAAGCCGTACGTCGCCGACACGGTCCTGATCCTGAACCAGGCCCTGGAGGACGACAAGGTCGTGCTCTTCGAGGGCGGCCAGGGCACCCTCCTGGACATCGACCACGGCACGTACCCCTTCGTCACGTCCTCGAACCCGACCGCGGGCGGCGCCTGCACGGGTGCCGGTGTCGGCCCGACGAAGATCAGCCGGGTCATCGGCATCCTGAAGGCGTACACCACCCGGGTCGGCTCGGGCCCGTTCCCGACGGAGCTCTTCGACGAGGACGGCGAGGCGCTGCGCCGCATCGGCGGCGAGCGGGGCGTCACCACCGGCCGTGACCGCCGCTGCGGCTGGTTCGACGCGGTCATCGCCCGCTACGCGACCCGCGTGAACGGCCTGACGGACTTCTTCCTCACCAAGCTCGACGTCCTCACCGGCTGGGAGCAGATCCCGGTCTGCGTGGCCTACGAGATCGACGGCAAGCGCGTCGAGGAGCTCCCGTACTCCCAGACCGACTTCCACCACGCGAAGCCGATCTACGAGACCCTCCCCGGCTGGTCCGAGGACATCACCAAGGCCAAGTCCTTCTCCGACCTCCCCAAGAACGCCCAGGCGTACGTCAAGGCGCTCGAGGAGATGTCCGGCGCCCCGATCTCCGCGATCGGCGTGGGCCCGGGCCGCGACGAGACGATCGAGATCAACTCGTTCATCTAGGACGCGCCCCACATGGGCCGGTCAAGGATTTCCTTGACCGGCCCATGGTCTGTTCCTGGTTCCGTCCGGAAGTAGGGGAAGGCAACTATCTACGCGGGTAGTTGCACCCTCCTCCCTCTCCAGTCCCAGGAGCTCCGTATGCCCGTCAGTCCCATGAACCGTCGCGAGTTCGTGCAGAAGTCGGCTGTCACCGGTGTGGCCGTGGCCGCGGCGGGAGCCGTCGCCGCGACGCCCGCCCAAGCCGCCGAACGCAAGCCCAGGACCTGGTCGTTCTCCATCCTCGGCACCACCGACCTGCACAGCCATGTCTTCGACTGGGACTACTACCTCGACAAGGCCTACTCCGACGCCAAGGGCAACTCCGTCGGCGTCGCGCGCGTGGCGACGCTCATCAAGCAGCAGCGTGAGGCCAAGGGCGAGGAGCGGGTGCTGCTCGTCGACGCCGGGGACATCATCCAGGGCACCTCGCTGGCGTACTACTTCGCGCGCGTGCGGCCCATCACCGACAAGGGCGCCCCCAAGCACCCGATGGCCGTCGCCATGAACCACATGCGCTACGACGCCGCCGCCCTCGGCAACCACGAGTTCAACTACGGCATCGAGGTGCTGCGGAAGTTCGAGAGCCAGTGTCGCTTCCCGCTCCTCGGCGCCAACGCGCTGGACGCCAAGACGCTGAAGCCCGCCTTCCAGCCGTACACCGTGAAGCGGATCTGCGTGCCGGGCGCCCCCGACATCAAGGTCGGCATCCTCGGCCTCACCAACCCCGGTATCGCGCTGTGGGACAAGGACAACGTGAGCGGGAAGATGGTCTTCCCGGGGCTCGTCGAGCAGGCGAAGAAGTACGTGCCGAGGCTGCGCGCGCTCGGCTGTGACGTGGTCTTCCTGACCGATCACTCGGGGCTGGACGGGTCGTCGTCGTACGGCGACGAGCTGCCGTACGTCGAGAACGCCTCCAACCTCGTCGCCCAGCAGGTGCCCGGGATCGACGCGATCCTCGTCGGGCACACCCACGTCGAGGTGCCGTCGTACACCGTCACCAACACCGAGACCGGCGAGGACGTGCTGCTGTCCGAGCCGTACTGCTGGGGCTACCGGCTCAGTGTCTTCGACTTCGAGCTGGAACTCGTGCGC
The DNA here is from genome assembly GCF_040446465.1 of Streptomyces sp. RG80. Classification (NCBI taxonomy): domain Bacteria; kingdom Bacillati; phylum Actinomycetota; class Actinomycetes; order Kitasatosporales; family Streptomycetaceae; genus Streptomyces; species Streptomyces sp. RG80. Next base: position 551,764 of record NZ_JBEAAJ010000004.1, read on the forward strand.
GGGCAGTGGAAGGTCACCAAGAAGAGCGCCCAGACCCTGAACCCCAACACGGTCGACGAGGACCCGGAGATCAAGAAGCTCCTGGAGGCCGACCACGAGCTCGTCGTGAAGTACGTCAACACCGCTGTGGGCACCTGCACCGAGGACCTGTCCGCCGCCGAGTCCTGCTGGAAGGACGTCCCCATCATGGACTTCATCCACCAGGTCCAGATGGACGCGGTCAAGGCGGGCCTCTCCACGGCCGACGCCGCCCTGCCGCTGATCTCCGTCGCCGCGCCCTTCTCCCGCACCGCCGACATCCCCGCGGGCAGCGTCACCATCAAGGACATCGCCGGGCTCTACATCTACGACAACACCCTGTACGGCAAGAAGCTCACGGGCGCGCAGCTCAAGGACTATCTGGAGTACGCGGCGAAGTACTACCACCAGGTGCCCGCCGGCACGAAGGTCGACACCGCGACCCTCACCAACGCCAACAGCTTCTGGGACTACATGTACGACACCGCCGCGGGTGTCTCGTACGACATCGACATCGCGGCGGCCGAGGGCTCTCGCATCAAGAACCTCTCCTACAACGGCACTTCGGTCACCGACGACCAGGTCTTCGTCGTCGCCGTCAACAACTACCGGGCCAACGGGGGTTCGGGATACCCGCACATCGCGGCCGCCGACATCGCCTACAGCTCGACGAACGAGATCCGGCAGTTGATGATCGACTACGTGACGGCGAAGGGGACGCTGGATCCGGCGGACTTCGCCGCGACGAACTGGAAGCTGACGCAGGGCGGGACCGCCGTGTTCTAGGGCCTGTTGTTTGGATCAGGTCGGCCGTGAGAATCAGTGCTTCCGGGCCGACCCGAGCGGGGGCGATGGGGGCCCCTCCCGCGCGAGCGAAGCCGAGCGTGGGGGAGCGTGCACCTGCAAGGCGGAGGAGGGAGTCGACGCGGAGCGTCGGCGACCGACGACAACGCGGCTGGGGGTCCCCCCTCTGGGGGAGTGCGTGCCAGACCCCGCGACGCCGAGCTGATCCAAACGACAGGCCCCGGGGTCCCGGCGGCGAACGGGGGAACATGATCGAGGAGTTCGAGGCGCATCGGGCGCGGCTGCGGGCTGTGGCCTACCGGATGCTCGGGTCGCTGAGCGAGGCCGACGACGCGTTGCAGGACGCCTGGCTGAGGGTGAGCCGGGCGGACACGCAGGACGTGGAGAACCCGGCGGGCTGGCTGACGACGGTGGTCGCGCGGGTGTGCCTGAACATGCTGCGCTCGCGCGAGCACCGACGCGAGGAGCCGCTGGAGCGGGCCGAGTCCATGGGCGCGGCCGACCCCGAGGAGGAGGCGCTGCTCGCCGACTCGGTGGGCCTGGCGCTGCTGGTCGTCCTGGACACCCTCGCCCCGGCGGAACGGCTCGCCTTCGTGCTGCACGACATGTTCCAGGTGCCCTTCGACGAGATCGCCCCGCTGATCGAGAAGACCCCGGCGGCGACCCGGCAGCTGGCCAGCAGGGCCCGCCGCCGGGTCAAGGGGGCACCCTCGCCCACGGCCGATCTGCCGCGTCAGCGGCGGGTGGTGGGCGCGTACCTCGCCGCGACGCGGGGCGGGGACTTCGAGGCCCTGCTCGGCCTCCTCCACCCCGACGTGGTGCTGCGCGCCGACCGCGCGGTCGTACCGACGCCCGAGCCGATCCTTCTCGTCGGCGGCCGCCCGGTCGCCGATGCGGCGATGGGCTCCATGGGCCGGGCGCGGTTCGCGGACCTGGTGCTGGTCGACGGCCGGGTGTGCGTGGCGATGCTGGCGGCGGGACGCCTCAGGGTGCTGCTCCGGTTCACCTTCGACGGCGACCTGATCAGCGAGATCGATGTGATCGCGGAGCCGGAGCGGCTGGCCGGGCTGGGACCGGTCATCGGGGCTACGATCTAAACGTACGCGTGTGCGCCAACAGGAGAAGGTGAGTGCGATGCGCGTCCTGCTCAAGGCGTCCCTGAACACCGAGAAGGCGAACGAGCTGATCCGCAGCGGCAAGTTGCCCCAGCTGATGCAGGAAACCCTCGAGAACATCAAGCCCGAGGCCGCCTACTTCACCCTCGACCACGGCGTCCGCACCTGTTACCTGGTCTTCGACCTGCAGGACAGCTCGCAGATGCCGCCGATCGGTGAGCCCTTCTTCATGGACCTGGACGCCGAACTGGACATGACCCCGGTCATGAACGCCGAGGACCTGCAGAAGGGGCTCTCCGCACTGCGGTGACCGGCCTCAGCTGAAGATGATCATCGACCCCTGCGCCAGACTCCGGGTCGCCGCCGCGTGCAGCCCCAGCCAGACGTGCCGCTCCCGGGCGAAGGGGCTGGGGTCGTACGGCGCGGGGACGGCCGGCTCCTCCAGTTCCGTCGGGCCCAGGGGCGGCTGGGGGGCCGCCGGCGGGTTGGCCGGGTCGATGCCGATCGCGGGGGCGACCAGCTCCAGCTCCCGCAGCAGGGTCTGCGAGGAGCCCAACGGGCCGCCGCTCGCCAGGAGTTCGTCGTTGGCCAGCGGGTGCGGGAAGTCCACCGGGACATAGGCGCCGGCGTGGTCGTAGTGCCAGACCAGGTGGGACTGCTGGGCCGTGGCCTCGAACATCTCCAGCAACTGCTCGTAGTCCCCGCCCAGTTCGTCCACCGGGTTCACCGGCAGACCGCACACCTGAAGCAGGTAGGCGCGGCGCAGGAAGTGCAGCGCGTCGTAGTCGAAGCCCGCCACCGGGGCGACCTCGCCGGACAGGCCCGGCATGTACTGGTACACCGGCACCGGTGGCAGCCCGGACTCGGCGAGCACCTTGTTGTATTGCGCGAGTTCCTCGGCGAACGGATTGTCGGGCGTGTGGCACAACACGTCGACGAGCGGTACCAGCCACAGGTCACAGGCCAAAGAGGGCTCCTCGCATAGCACGGTGTAGCGAAGTGGTCAGGGAAGAGTAATCGGTTCGGCGTGCCATGGCTTCCCCCGGGGCGGGGTCGGCCGCGTGCTGAAGGACCCATACCCACCCCGCGGCCGCCCACGTATGGCCGTCCGCCGGACAGTGCCTAACGGCCGGACAACCGTTCGACGACCGCGAGGGAATGGTGGTTGTACGCGGCGACTATCTCCCGGGCCGCCGCGGTGTCCCGGCTGACCAGTGCGTCGACCAGGGCGGTGTGGTCGGCCCACAGCTCGCCGCGCAGTTCCGTCAGCCGGCGCAGGTGCTGGACCGCGCACACCCAGGACTGGACGCGCAGCCGGTGCAGGAAGTCGGCGAGGTAGGGGTTGCCGAAGACGTTGCTCAACTCGCGCCAGAAACGCAGGTCGTAGCCGATCAGGACGGAGAGGTCACCGGCGAGCGCGGCCCGCTGCGCCTCCTCGCCCCGCCGTCGCACCCCGGCGAGGGCGGCGAGGACGCGGGTGTTGTCGGGGTCGTTGACGAACCCCTTGTGACCGCCGTCCAGCGCGTGGAACATGCCGTCGATGACGAGGCTGCGGGCCTCGATGATGCCGCGGTAGTCGTCCAGGGAGTACTCGTGCACCCGGAAACCGCGATGCTGGTCGGCTTCGAGGAGCCCTTGAGCGGAGAGGTCGACGAGCGCCTCGCGGACCGGGGTCGCGGAGACCCCGTACTGCTCGGCGATCTCCTTGACCGTGAACTCCTGACCCGGCTGGAGACGCCCCGCGAGCACCTCGTCGCGGAGCGCGTCGGCGATCTGCTGCCGCAGGGTGCTGCGGGTCACGGCGCCGTTGCCGCTGCTGCCGGGCATCGTCGGGCCTCTCCCTGATGGCGGTCGGGTGGCGTGCTCGTACACGTACACGTATGACTACGAGCACGCCACCTTACGCGTTCGGGTTTCCCGCGGTTACTCACGTAGCGTCCGTCACAGCGTCGCCACGGCTACTCCGTGTGCTCGTCCGCCACGGAGAGCGCCGCGTCCAGCGCGGAGAGGCCTTCCTTCAGTTCGGCCTCGGAGACGTTGCACGGCGGCACGACATGGGTGCGGTTCATGTTGATGAACGGCCAGATGCCGTGCTTCTTGGCGGCGGCGCCGAACGCGGCCATCGGGGCGTTCGCGTCACCGGCCGCGTTGTACGGCACCAGCGGCTCGCGGGTCTCCTTGTTCTTCACGAGGTCCAGCGCCCAGAACATGCCGACACCGCGCACCTCGCCGACCGACGGGTGGCGCTCCGCCAGCTCCCGCAGCGCGGGCTCGACGACCTCGGCGCCGAGCCGGGCGGCGTTCTCGACGATGCCCTCCTCCGCCATGACATTGATGGTCGCGACGGCGGCGGCACAGGCCAGCGGGTGCCCGGAGTAGGTCAGACCGCCGGGGTAGGGCCGCTTGCCGAAGGTGGCCGCGATCTCGGCGGAGATGGCGACACCGCCCAGCGGCACGTACCCGCTGTTGACGCCCTTGGCGAAGGTGATCAGGTCCGGGGTGACGTCGAACAGGTCGGCGGCGAACCACTCACCCGTACGCCCGAACCCGGCCATGACCTCGTCCAGGATGAAGACGATCCCGTACTTGTCGCAGATCTCGCGCACACCGGCGAGGTAGCCGGGCGGCGGGACCATGATCCCGGCCGTCCCCGGAATGGTCTCGAGGATGATCGCGGCGACGGTGGCCGGCCCCTCGAAGGCGATCGTGGTCTCCAGGTGCTCCAGCGCCCGGGCGCACTCCTGCTCCTCGGTCTCCGCGTAGAAGCGGGAGCGGTACAGGTACGGCGCCCAGAAGTGCACCACACCTGCGGCGGCACCGTCGGAGGCCCAGCGGCGCGGGTCACCGGTGATGTTGATCGCCTGCTGGGTGCCGCCGTGGTACGAGCGGTAGGCGGACAGCACCTTGGCGCGGCCGGTGTGCAGCCGGGCCATGCGCACGGCGTGCTCGACGGCGTCGGCACCACCGTTGGTGAAGAAGATCTTGTCCAGGTCGCCGGGCGTCCGCTCGGCGATCAGCCGGGCCGCCTCCGAACGGGCCTCGACGGCGAAGGCGGGCGCGAACGTGGACAGGGTTGCGGCCTGTTCCTGGATCGCGGCGACGACCTTCGGGTGCTGGTAGCCGATGTTGGTGTAGACGAGGCCACTGGTGAAGTCGAGATACCGCTTGCCGTCGTAGTCCCAGAAGTACGACCCCTCCGCGCCGGCGACGGCGAGCGGGTCGATGAGCTCCTGCGCGGACCAGGAGTGGAAGACGTGCGCGCGGTCCGCGGCCTTCACGGCTGCGCCGGCCTCGGGGTTTGGCTGAGGGGTCATGCCCGTGAGCGTAAATGTCCGCGATGCGGAAGCGGTATCGGCGTCCTGTCTGTGGACAGGGGCTTTCCGCGACAGGTTGTCGTGTGGGCGGCGGGGTGGGCGCGGGCACCGGCCGGTCGCGGTTCGGGGTGACGGAGCCGGGGCGCTCCGTTACGGAACCGTCGATGCCGGAGCGCTCACCTCCTCGTATGCCCGCACTATCGTTGGTTGTCGCACAGGGGGTGCACACGGGGGACTTGGGGGAGGGCCCGATGGACAAGCTCGGGGCCGGGGATCCGCAGGGGATCGGGGCGTACCGGCTGCTGGCGCGGCTCGGGGCCGGTGGGATGGGGCAGGTGTATCTCGCGCGGTCGGACCGGGGGCGGACCGTCGCGGTGAAGCTGGTGCGCGAGGAACTGGCCGCGCAGGAGGAGTTCCGGGCACGGTTCCGGCAGGAGGTGCAGGCCGCCCGGCAGGTCGGCGGGTACTGGACCGCGCCGGTCCTCGACGCCGACACCGAGGCCGCCGTGCCGTGGGTCGCCACCGGGTATGTCGCCGGGCCCAGCCTCCAGCAGGTCGTCGGACACGACCACGGGGCGCTGCCCGAGCGGTCGGTGAAGATCCTCGCCGCCGGGCTCGCGCACGCGCTCAAGGACATCCACGCCGCCGGGATCGTGCACCGGGACCTGAAGCCCTCCAACGTGCTGGTCACCATCGACGGACCCCGGGTCATCGACTTCGGTATCGCACGCGCCCTGGAGACGGTGACCGACGGCGGCCTCACCCGAACCGGCGCGCTCGTCGGGTCGCCCGGGTTCATGGCGCCCGAACAGGTCCGGGGCGACCGGATCACCCCGGCCTGCGACGTCTTCTGCCTCGGCTCGATCCTCGCGTACGCCGCCACCGGCCGGCTTCCGTTCGGCGCCGGGGGCAGCGGCGTCCACGCCCTGATGTTCCGCATCGCCCAGGAGGAACCCGACCTGGAGGGCGTGCCCGAGGGCATCGCCGAGCTCGTCCGCGACTGCCTGAAGAAGGACCCGGCGCGACGCCCGACGCTGGACCAGATCCTGGAGCGGACCGGCGCCGAGGACACGGTGTCCGGCGGACGCTCGCGCGACCCCTGGCTGCCGAGCGCGCTGGTCGCCCAGCTCGGCCGGCACGCGGTGCAGCTGCTGGACACGGAGGACCCGGAGGGACCGGGGACAGGTCCCGGTCCCGGTCCCGGTTCCGGTTCCGGTTCCGGTGAAGGCTCGCCCGAGCACGCGCCCGCGTCCCCGGACGACGCCCCGCCCGCTCCGGGCCGCCCCGGCGCGGGGACGCCGCACAACCACCTCCCCACGATGGTCGCCGGAGCCGGAGCCGGAGCCGGAGCCGGAGCCGGAGCCGGAGCTGGACAGGGTGTTCCGACGCCGCCCGTGCCCTTCGGCGCCCCGCCGACGCCTCCGCCCGCCCACACGCCGGCGCCGCCCCAGCCGTCCCACCCCGCCTACGGCTACCCCCAGCAGCATCCGCAACCGCCGCAGACACCGGCGTACGGCCCCCCGCCCCACCACTCCCAGCAGCCGCCGGCCCAGCCGTACGGCTACCCCTCCCAGCCCGGCGTCCCGGCGCCGTACAGCCCCTACGGCGGCGGCCACGGGACTCCGCCATACGGTCCCGGTCCCGGTCCCGGCTACGTCCCGCCCCAGGAACCCCCGCGCCGCAACGGCCGTTCCACCGCGGCGCTCGTCATCGTCGCCCTGGTCGTCGCGCTCGGCGCGGGTGGCTCGGTCTACGCCCTGATGAGCGGGGGCGGTGACGACGACAAGGCCACGCCCACGCCCACGACGAGCGCGCCGACGACGCCCGGCCCGAGCCCCGACGAGACCACCCCGACGCCGTCCCCCACGCCGACGACGAGCGCGCCGACGGACGGCGGCATCCCGGCCGGCTACCTCGGCACCTGGACCAGCACCATCGACAACGCCGACGGCTCGCACGACCGCCGGCTCACCATCCAGCAGGGAGAGGTCGGCGACACGGTCCTCTCCCTCGTGGCCGACGGCCCCGACTACCACTGCGTGTTCGAGGCGGACCTGGCCGAAGAGCCCGGCGCGGACGGCCCGTTGAAGATCGGCCCGTCCACGGTGACGGTCGGCGAGCCCGCCAGCTCCTGCACCCCGGGCGCGGCCAGCGAGGTCACCCTGCTCCCGAACGGCACCCTGGAGCGGGTCAACAGCGGCAACGGAGAGAAGCTGACCTACACGAAGGAGTAGCCCCGAAGTCCCCTTGCCCGTAAGGCTGTGTGGGTGATGGCATCCCCTACCCCGGGAGAGCACATGCGTCCCAGCAGAAGAACGGTCCTGAGCGCGACCGGCGCGGCCGCGGCCGCCGCCTGCACGACCGCCGGCCCGGCCGAGGCGACCCCCTCCGCGGCCGAGCCCACCCCGACGGCCGGGCAGACACCCAAGGGCAGCCGCCCCCCGGCCACCGCCCAGCCGCCGACCCGTGAACTCCGCGCCCTGTTACGGGAGATAGACCCGGGCCGCATCGAGGCCACGGTCCGCAAGCTCGTCTCCTTCGGCACCCGCCACACCCTCTCCGCCCAGGACGACCCGAGGCGCGGCATCGGCGCCGCCCGCGACTGGCTGCTGGCCGAACTGCGCTCGTACGCCGAGGCCTCCGGCGGCCGGATGACGGCCGAACTCCAGTCGTACGTCCAGGAACCGGGCCCCCGTATCCCGACGCCGACCCGCATCACCAACGTCGTGGCGACCCTGCGCGGTTCGGTCACCCCGGATCGGATCTACGTCGTCTCCGGGCACTACGACTCCCGCGTCACCGACGTCATGGACGCCACCTCGGACGCCCCGGGCGCGGACGACGACGCGTCCGGCGTGGCGGTGGCGCTGGAGCTGGCGCGGGTGATGGCGAAACGCCGCCCCGCGTCGACGATCGTGTTCGCGGCGGTGGCGGGGGAGGAGCAGGGCCTGTTCGGATCGGCCCACATGGCCCAGCGGTTCAAGGCGGCCGGGGCGGATGTGCAGGGCATGTTCACCAACGACATCGTCGGCAGCCCGACCGCCGACGACGGTACCCGGGACCCGTACACCATCCGTCTCTTCGCGGAGGGCGTCCCGTCCTCGGAGACCGCCGAACAGGCCGCGACCCGCCGCTCGGTCGGCGGCGAGAACGACTCCGCGACCCGCCAACTCGCCCGCTTCGTCCGGGACGTGGCCGACAACGACGCCACCGGCATGAACGTCCGCGTGATCTACCGCCGGGACCGCTACCGCCGCGGCGGCGACCACATCCCGTTCCTCGAACGCGCCTACCCGGCGGCCCGGTTCACCGAGCCCGCCGAGGACTTCGCCCACCAGCACCAGGACGTCCGGGTCGAGAACGGCAAGCAGTACGGCGACCTGCCCGAGTTCTGCGACTTCGACTTCATCGCCCGGGTGGCCCGGGTGAACGGCGCCGCCCTGTGGACCCTGGCGCAGGCCCCCGGCACCCCCAGGGGAGCGAAGATCGTCACGACCAACCTGACCAACGCCACCGAACTGGTGTGGACCCGCGGCCCGGAACCGGACCTCGCGGGCTACGAGGTGGTGTGGCGGGAGACGACGGCCCCGGAGTGGACGCACGTCATCCCGGTCGGCGACGTGACACGGCACGAGGTCGACCTGTCGAAGGACAACGTGTTCTTCGGGGTGCGGGCGGTGAACGCGAAGGGTCTGAGGAGCCCGGTGGCCTTCCCGGAGCCACAGGCCTAGGGCCGACGAGCGCTACCGGTCGGTCGGCCGGCTAGATCCAGCCCTGCTGCCAGGCCTGATGGGCTGCCGCGTGCCGGGGGGAGGCGCCGAGCTTGGACATCGCCGCGGAGAGGTAGTTGCGCACGGTGCCTTGTGCCAGATGCACCTGCGCGGCGATCTCGGCCACCGACGCCCCCGTACGGGCCGCCCGCAACACCTCCAACTCCCGTTCGCTGAGCGGGCAGTCGGCCTCGGTCAGGGCGGACGCGGCGATGTCCGGATCGACGTACCGGCGTCCGGCGGCGATGTCCCGGAGGATCTCCGCGAGCCGGGCCGCGGGGGTCGTCTTGGGCACGAACCCGCGGACCCCGGCGGCGAGCGCGCGGCGCAGGACCGCCGGCCGGGCGTGCCGGGTGACGATGACGACATGGGTGTCCCGCAGGGCGTCCCGGATCTCCCCGGCGGCCCGCAGCCCGTCCGTGGGCGGCATCTCCAGATCGAGTACGGCGATGTCGGGCCGGTGTTCCAGGGCGAGCCGTACGGCGTCGGTGGAGGTCGAGGCCTCCGCGACCACCGTGAGGTCGTCCTCCAGGGCGAGGAGCGCGGCCAGGGCGCCGCGCAGCAGGTCCTCGTCGTCGGCGAGGAGCAGCCGGATCACTTCTCGGCTCCTCGTACGGGCAGGGTCGCGGTCACCACGAAACGGTCGCCGTCCGCCCGCTCCCAGGTCAACTCCCCGCCCGCGCCCCGCAGTCGCTCGGCGAGCCCGCGCAGTCCGGTGCCGTCGCCGGCCCCCGGGTCGGTGTGGGACCGGTCGTTGCCGATCCGCAGCCGGGCCCGGCCCCCGGTGAGGCGGTAGTCGACCTCGGCGTGCCCCGCGTCGCTGTGCCGCAGGACGTTGGTGGTGGCCTCCCGCACGACCAGGCCGAGGAGTTGGCGACCGGCGTCGCCCAACTCGGCTCCCAGCGCGGTCAGTTCCAGATTCATCCGGGCGTCTATGCCGGCCGCCGCGAGCACCCGGGTCGCGTTGGCGATCTCGTCGTCCAGGGTCGTACGCCGGATCCCCCGCACCACGGCCCGGGTGTCCCGCAACGCGTCCGAACACAACTGCCGCACCTCCTGCATCTCGGCGGCGGCCCGCGCCGGGTCCGTCTCGGTGAGCCGGGACGCCAACTCGGCTTTCAGTGCGATCACTTGCAGATGGTGCCCCTGGATGTCGTGCAGGTCGGAGGCGAACCGCAGCCGTTCGTCCTTCACCGCGAGCTCCGCCTCCAGCCGCCGCGCCCGGTCCAGCCGCCCCGCGATCCGCCACGCCCACAGCGGCCCGAGCACGGTCCACACCGTGAACACGGTCAGACAGGCCGGGAACAGCGCCGCGTACGCCAACTCCCCGTCCCCCGCGGCCAGGCTCACGGCACCGCCCGGCAGCGTCGCGAGGACGACGGCCCCGCCGATCAGCCACCGCTTCCCGGTCCCCGGCAGACACGCGGCGAGGATCGCCACGGTCACCGCCGGGGCGACCGCCCACAGCCCGTAGTCGTGCCGGGCCAGCGGCGGTACGGCGAGCGCGGCGGAGGCGAGACAGGCGGTGAGCACCCAGCCCGCGAACGGCCCCGACGCGGGCGCCCGGTCCAGCGCCCCGCCGAGCAGCACGGTCGCCGCCACCGCCTCGACGGCCAGCGCGGGGACGATCGGCGCCCGCGCCCACAGCGGCACATCGGCGTCCAGCGCCCAACTCCCGTACGCCACGACCAGCACACACAGCACGGTCCCCGGTACGGCCCACCACGTGTAGCGCCGAAAACTCGTGAGCCCCGCCCCGTCCTCCACGCGGCCATTCTGGCAGCGGGGGCGGCGCGACGGATGACAGATGTCATACGCGGACGTGCGGTTCCGGCACTACTGGCGCCAGTGCCGCCGAGGCCAGTCTGAGAGCCGTGGGGACATACCCCACCCCCGTACCTCTCAGGGAGGCGTCATGCCCCACGAACGGCACCACGGACTCGCCCGCCACTACGTCGAGATGATCCTCGCGATGCTGGCCGCCATGCTCGTCCTCGGCGCGGCCCTCAGGGGCGTACTGGCCCTCGCCGACCTCACCTACGGCATGGCCGGCCATCCCGAACTGGTCACGCTGGAAATGGCGTTCACGATGTCGGCCGGCATGGCGTTCTGGATGCGCCGACGCGGTCACGCCTGGCCGGGCATCGCCGAGATGTGCGGCGCGATGTTCCTCCCGGCCCTGGTCCTCGTACCCCTGCTGTCCTGGGATCTAGGTCCCCGGGTACGGCGATGACGTGGGAGCACCTCGCGATGCTGCCGCTGATGTTCGCCGTCCTGCTCCGCCGCCGCACGGAGTACGCGGCATGAGCGCGCCCTCGGCGATCCGTCGCTGGCCCACAGCCCTCGCCCTCACTGTCTGGGCCGCCCAGGCCGCGGCGAGCACCTCCGACACCCTCGACGACTCGGTCACCGGCTTCGCGGAGATCCTCCCCCTCCTACCCCTGCTCTACGTCGTCATCAACCAGACCGGCACCCCGAGGTCGACCTGGCCGGTCCTAGGCGGCGGCCTGGCGCTGGTGTTCGGCCTCCAGGCCCTGGACCTGGTCTCCCCGGCGGGCGTCATGGTCGGCCTGGCACTGGCGGTACTGCTGTGGGGGATGGTCCGGGGCACCCCACACGGGAGGGAGAACCTGGCGCTACAGGCCGCGGGGGCGGTTGTCTTCGGCGCACTGGCGGTGACGGGCCTGCTGGTCGACCCGGACCTGGGCCGCTGGTTCGTGGCAGCGGGCTGGTTCTGCCACGGCATCTGGGACTTCGCGCACCTGACGCTGGCGAGGCTGAAGGGGGTGGTGGCACCGACATTCGCGGAATGGTGCGCGGTGGTGGACATGCTGGTGGGGATGGAGCTGGTGTTTCTGACGTAGGGGAACTGGACCCACCCAGGGGCGCGGGGCCGTATCGCTTTGCGGCTCCGCCGCGCGGGCGCGACCAGCCACACGCAGCCCGCACCCGCAAGACGACCCCAGCCCCTACGGCGCCCCCGGTCACGCGCTCCGGCGGCCGCTACCGAATCATGCGGCGAGCTCACCCACCCAGGGGCGCGGGGAACTGCGCGACAAGCCACGACGAACCCGCACCTCCACGACGGCCCCGCCCCCCACCGCGCCCCCGGTCACCGCGCCCCCGGTCACCGAGCCTCCGGCGGCCGCTGCCGAGGCATGTTCGGTCGAGCGCCGCCGGCACTGGGCGGCAAGGGGAACCGTCCCTGCACCACATTCCCGTCCGACCGCCCCGCCCCCGCCACCGCCGCCTGAATCCCCAGCGGCGCCGACCCCGTCCGGAACTCCACCATCCAGTCCGCGGTCTCCACCCGCACCAGCTCCGTCACGTCCTCGGAGAACCGCCGCAGCACCCCGAGGCACCGCTCGGCCGCCTCACCCGCGGTCCCCTCGGTCGGTCCCAGCACCTCCCGCACGCTCTCGGAGGCCCAGTCGAACTGAAGTACCTGGAGCCGCCGCTGCACGGCCTGCGCGGTGGCCACGTCCCTTATCCAGCCGGACGTCACACCGAAGAACCGGTCCACGGCCACGCACGCGACGGCGAGGAGCAGCGCCAGATATCCCCAGGTGGCGCCCCCGCCGATCACCCCGGTGAGGTCCAGCAGGGGCAGCGAGGCCCCGGCGACCGCACCCGCCGCCGCACCGGCCCGCAGCGCCCGCGCCCCCCGCCGCTTCCACATCCGGTCCGCGAGGTACCACGCGGCGGTGTCGAGCGCCCCGCGCTCCACCCACCGGTACAGCTCGTCGAGCCGGAGCGCGGGCTCGCCCCAGTCGCCGAGCGGAAACGTCCGTCCCGTCAGGTCGTCCGGCCGCGGCCCGGCCGCCTCCCCGCCCCGCCCGTCCTGAGGAGGATCCTCGGGCTGCATCTCCGGCTGACCCACCCGGCACTCCCTACTGACCACGACGAACACGCACGAGCACGCTGTGTGACGCATGATGCTGACGCGCCGGACCCTTCCTACCGCCCAATGGGTGGCGAAGGGATAGCTTTCGCCTCTTTTCCCCTCGGAAGTGGCCCTTGATCAGGTATAGGACTCGACGGCATCTCACTCGAAAGAGTGCTGGAGCGATGGCTGCGCAGACCACGTAGGCTCGTGACAGACGTAAGAGCACAGCAGGACCCAGGCGGAAAACAGCAGGGAGCTGATCGTGATCCCCGGTGGTGGCCAGCCCAATATGCAGCAGCTGCTCCAGCAGGCCCAGAAGATGCAGCAGGACCTGGCGAACGCGCAGGAGGAACTCGCGCGGACCGAGGTCGACGGCCAGGCGGGCGGCGGCCTGGTGAAGGCGACGGTCACCGGCTCCGGTGAACTGCGCGCCCTGAAGATCGACCCCAAGGCGGTGGACCCGGAAGACACCGAGACCCTCGCCGACCTGATCGTGGCGGCCGTACAGGCGGCCAACGAGAACGCCCAGACCCTCCAGCAGCAGAAGCTCGGCCCGCTGGCCCAGGGGCTGGGCGGCGGCATTCCGGGCCTGCCTTTCTAAGACGGGCGTCGGCCAACTACGGTACGTACCCAAGGAACCCAGGAAGGACGGCAGTCCGTGTACGAAGGCGTGGTCCAGGACCTCATCGACGAGTTGGGGCGGCTGCCCGGCGTCGGTCCCAAGAGCGCGCAGCGGATCGCCTTCCACATCCTGCAGGCCGAACCGACGGACGTACGGCGGCTCGCGCAGTGCCTGATGGAGGTCAAGGCGAAGGTCCGCTTCTGCGCGACCTGCGGGAACGTGGCGCAGGAAGAGCTGTGCAACATCTGCCGCGACACCCGCCGCGACCCCACCGTCATCTGTGTGGTGGAGGAGCCGAAGGACGTCGTCGCGATCGAGCGCACGCGCGAGTTCCGCGGCAAGTACCACGTCCTCGGCGGCGCCATCAGCCCGATCGAGGGTGTCGGACCCGACGACCTGCGGATACGAGAACTTCTCGCGCGGTTGGCCGACGGGACGGTCACGGAGCTGATCCTGGCCACGGACCCGAACCTGGAGGGCGAGGCCACGGCCACGTACCTCGCCCGCATGATCAAGCCCATGGGCCTCAAGGTCACCCGCCTGGCCAGCGGCCTCCCGGTGGGTGGCGACCTGGAATACGCGGACGAGGTGACCCTCGGCCGCGCCTTCGAGGGGAGACGACTTCTAGATGTCTGACGCCACACTGCACGCGACCGCCCAGAACCCGGACGACTTCGCGGTCCAGATCGCGGACCAGGTGGAGAGCTTCCTGGTGGCCGTCACCGAGGTGGCCAGGGGCGACGAACCGGACTCCGCCGTGCCCTTCCTCCTCCTGGAGGTCTCCCAGCTCCTGCTGGCCGGCGGGCGCCTCGGCGCCCATGAGGACATCGTCCCCGACGAGCGCTACGAGCCCGACACGGGCCCGGACGCCGACGTGGACGAGCTCCGCGAGAACCTGGCGCGGCTGCTGGACCCGATCGACGTCTACTCCGAGGTCTTCGACCCCTACGAGCCCCGCAAGGCTCCGGTGCCGGCCCGGATCTCCGACGACCTGACCGATGTCATCACCGACCTCCGCCACGGCATGGCCCACTACCGCGCGGGCCGCACCACGGAGGCCCTGTGGTGGTGGCAGTTCTCCTACTTCTCCAACTGGGGCTCGACGGCCTCCGCGACCCTGCGCGCCCTTCAGTCGGTGGTGGCCCATGTCCGCCTGAACCAGCCCCTGGAGGAGCTGGACGGCCTGGACACGGACCAGAGCATGGGCGACGAGACCCTGGAGATGGAGGCCGGCAAGGTGATGGCGGAGGAGATCGCGGGCCCGCTGGGCCTGCGGCCGGTGCAGTAGGGCGGCTCGCCCTCCGGCGCCCCCGTCACGGCCCCCACAGCCCCCACAGGCCCTTCCCCACGGCCGTGACCCCGCCCGTCAGGGCGAGCAGCAGTACGAGCAGACGGGCCCGCTGTTCCGGTGTCCGGGCGGCGAGCCCTCTGCCGATGACCCCGCCGAGCGCCATCGCGACGGCGACGGACACCCACTGCGGTGCGCGCAGCTCAGGGAGCCCGTTGGAGGCCACGGAGAACGCGTTGACGACGACGCCGTAGAACATGGCGTTCGGTACGAACTCCCGTACCGTCCAACCCGCGTTGACGGCGTACAGGGAGATCGGCGGGCCGCCCACGCCGGCCGCGGAGTTCATGAACCCGCCCGCCGCGCCCGCCGCGATCGCGCCCCGGGTGCCGCGCAACGCCGGTATCCGCACCCCTCGCATGATGACCAGCACGGCCACGGTCACCAGCCCGCCCATGACCAACAGCAGCCAGGACTCGGGGAGTCGGCGGGTCACCCAGGTCCCCGCCGGGACCGTGCAGGCCGCCGCCACGCACAACGGCACCATCGCGGCCGGGCGCACCCGCCGCCAGCCGCCGGCCAGCCCCACGACACAGATCACCCCGGCCGCGCAGTTGGCGAGCACGACCCCCTGGGCGGGGCCGAGCAGCAGGATGAGCGCGGGTACGGCGACCAGGGCGAAACCCATGCCGGTGAGCCACTGCACGGAGGAGCCGAGCAGCACGATCCCGGCCAGCAGCAGTATGTCGCCCACTCGCCCCACTCCGTTCGTCGTCCGGGCGCGGTACGGTCGCCGCGCCTCCGGGAGGGTACGCCCTGGTGATCACCTCCGGGGGAAAGTGGCGTTGAGTGATCGAGCCGTCACCGCAGGTGAGTTGGGTCTTCGTTGGACGTCCCCTGTACGACGCCTGCACGGTCGCTAACCGGTGTCACGCGAATCTGGAGTCACTTCCTCGACAGGGACCGGAACCCGGGACCGCAGACAGAGAGAGGAAGCAACCCCCCTCGCCCGCACTGGAGTTGACATGACCCGTCGCCCGATAACCAAGCGCGCAGCCATCATCGCCGCCACCGCCCTCGTCGCCGCCGGCACCGTCACCGCGGGTGTCAGCCTCGCCGGGCCGGAGTCGCCGAAGAAGCCCACGAAGAAGGAGATCGCCGGCCTCTTCGACGGCTGGAACAAGTCGCTCCAGACCGGTGACCCCGAGATCGTGACCGAGCGGTACGCCGACGACGCGGTCCTGCTGCCCACCGTCTCCAACAAGGTCCGCACCGACCACGCCGGTATCGAGGACTACTTCGAGCACTTCCTGCTGAACAAGCCGGTCGGCAAGAAGATCGAGACCCACATCAACATCCTCGACAGGAACTCCGCGCTCGACGCCGGCGTCTACCAGTTCACGCTGACCAACCCGGACACCGGCGCGAAGAGCGTGGTCAAGGCCCGCTACACGTACGAGTACGAGAAGCGGGACGGCGAGTGGAAGATCGTCAACCACCACTCTTCGGTGATGCCCGAAGGCTGATCCGCACGGACAGCCCGCCCCCGGGCGCGTCCCCGAGAGTCACGGTCCCGTTGTCGTCGGTCACCAACTGCTTGACGACGGCGAGACCGAGGCCCGAACCGGAGCGCCCGGTCAGGCCCTGACCGCGCCAGAAGCGGTCGAAGGCGCGGGACTTCTCCGCGTCGGACATGCCCGGTCCCTGGTCGAGGACCGAGAGCAGGACCTCCTCGCCCCGCGTCTCGACCCGGACGGTGATCGTGCCCCCGTCGGGCGACACCTCCAGGGCATTGGAGAACACGTTGTCCAGCACCTGGTCCAGATGGCCGGGGCTGGCCAGCACAAGCAGCCGGCCGTCGGCGGTACTCCCCCCTAGCGCGATGGTGACTCCGCGCTCGTCGGCGGCCGGCCTCCACACCGCCAGTCGTTCGGCCACGATGTCGAACAACGGCAGCGGTTCGGCCGCCGTCACCTTGGCCTCCGCCCGCGCCAGCACCAGCAGGCCGTTCACCAGACGGCTCATCCGGACCACCTCCGCGGTCGCCTGCTCGACGTCCTCGCGGACGAACTCGTCGTCCACCCCGTCCGCGATGTTGTCCAGCGACAGCCGCAACGCGGTGAGTGGGGTACGGAGTTGGTGCGAGGCGTCCGCGACGAAGATCCGCTGCGAGGCGACCAGCGTGTCCAGGCGTTCCGCGCCCTGGTTCAGGGTGCGCGCGAGCGTCTGGGTCTCCGGCGGGCCCGTCACGGGGGAGCGGGCGGTCAGGTCGCCGTCGCTGAACTTGCTGGCCATGGCGTTGAGTTCGCGCAGGGGCGCGGTGATCCGGCGGGCGGCGTATGCCCCGATCGCGGCCGCGGCCGCCAGTACGAGCGCGGCGAGTCCGGCCCGGAAGCCCCAGATCTGCCACAGCCGCTTCGTCATGTCCGAGGTCGAGTAGACGATCCGTACGGCCGCGTCGCCCTCGACAGGGACCGTGACCGTCAGATGCCTGCCCCAGACGAAGTCGGAACCCCAGTCGGTCGTCGGCTCGTTCTCCTCCACGGCCCGGGTCAGCGCCGCGTCCGCTGTAGGCCTCTCCAGCTTCGGGTCGCACTCGGCGGTGGGGGTCGCCTGGACGTCGCCGTAGGCTCTGGCCACCTTGGTCAGTGCCTCGCACGAGGCCCGGTCGCCGTTGCCCAGCAGTAGCGCCATGGTGTTCGCCTCGCGCAGGACGGACTGTCTGGTGTCGTCCCGCAGCTGCTTGGTGAGCGTGAAGGCGACCGGCACCGTGAACAGGAAGATCGCCACCGCGACGAGCAGGATGTAACTGCGGATCAGTTGCCGGTTCATGAAGCGTTGCCGTCGCCCTTGACGATCTCCAGCCGGAAGCCGACGCCTCGGACCGCCTCGATGCTGATCGCCCCGGCCAGCTTCCGCCGCAGCGCCGCCACATGGACGTCCAGGGTCTTCGTCGGCCCGAACCAGTTCGCGTCCCAGACCGCTTCCATGATCTGCTCGCGCGACATCAGCGCGCCCGGCTCCTCGGTGAGGAAGGCCAGCAGGTCGTACTCCTTGGGCGCGAGCGCGACCTCCGCGCCGTCCAGGTGGACCCGGGCCGCCTTGCGGTCGACGGTGAGGCGGTCGCCGTACCGGTCGGGACCGGCCGCGCCCGCTCCGGTGCGCGGCTGCGCGCGCCGCATCACCGCTCTTATCCGCGCGATGACCTCGCGCACCCCGAACGGCTTGGAGACGTAGTCGTCCGCGCCGAGCTCCAGCCCGACCACCCGGTCCGTCTCGTCGCTGCGCGCGCTGATCACGATGATCGGCACGTCCCCGCGCTCACGCAGCGCCTTGCACACGTCGAGCCCGTCGGTGTCGGGCAGCCCGAGATCGAGGAGTACGACGTCGTAGGGCTCCGTGTGCCTGAGGGCCGCCCCGCCCGTGGTGACCCAGGCCACCTCGAAGCCGTAACGCAGCAGTCCGCGCCGGAGTGACTCGGCGACCGGCTCATCGTCTTCCACCAGCAGTACGCGCACAGGCGAACCCTAATGCTTGAAGTTTAAAGACGGTCGGTCGCCGAGCCTCTCAGCCCGCGATCACCACAGGACGGGCAGCCGCTCCGGGATCCGCTTCATGAATCCGGTCCGCCACACCAGCTGCTCGACCGGCACGGCCAGGGCCAACCGGGGCAGCCGCTCCAGCAGCACCGCCAGGGCGATCTCGGCGTGCCTGCGGCCCAGCGCGGTGGCCGGGCAGTAGTGCCGGCCGCCGCCGAAGGAGAGATGCGCGGCGCTGTTGGCGCGGTCGAGGTCGACGGAGTGCGGGTCGGGGAAGGCGTCCGGGTCGAAGTTGGCGCCCTCGACCAGTACGAGGACCAGCTCGCCCGCGCGCACCTCGACCTCCCCCAGCTGCACGTCCTCCAGCGCCAGCCTCGGCAGCCCGTCCCCGATGGACAGGTTGATCCTCAGCAGCTCCTCCACGGCCGCCGGGATCCGCTCCGGATACGCGACCAGCTCCTCCTGGAGCTCCGGCCGCTGGATCAGCGCCAGCAGGGCCATGGTCAGGAACCCGGACGTGGAGATCACGCCCGCCCCGAACATCGTCACCCCGACCGTCGCGAGCATCTCGTCGGTGAGGTGGGCGTACTCGGGGTCCGCGCGCAGGGCGGCCAGCTCCGCCATCAGACCCGTGGTCGCCGGGTCGTCGAGGCGCTCGGTCATGTACGCGATGTCCCGGTCCCAGTTGAGCCGGGCGCCCGTCACCGGGCATGCCGAGTTCATGAACGCGATGTCCAGGCTCCGCATCAGCTTCGGCGCGTCCGCGTACGGGATGCCGAGGAGATGGCAGTGCATGCCCGCCGAGTACGGGTCCGCGAAACCACCCCGCAGGTCCGCCGGGGCGCCCTCGCGGACCATCCCGTCGACCAGCTGACCGGCGTACGACCGCATCCACTCCACGAGCCCCGGGCTCTTCGGGTTGAGGGCCTTCAGTACGGCCTTGCGCAGTCCGGCGCCCGTGATGTTCCCCATGTTGTTGACGACCTCGGGCGGGATCGTCAGCGCGTACTGCCGGGGCACCCCCGGCGCCGAGGTGTCCTTCAGGCTGAAGCGGGGGTCCTCGAGGACCCGCTTGCAGAGCTCGTACGACGACACCAGCCAGGCCTCGTCCCCGGCGATGGTGCGCACGCGGCGGACGGGTGCGTCGATGCGCAGCTCCTCGACCTCCGCCGGGAGCTGGTCGCCGCGCCAGGAGAACGGGAAGTCGACGATCAGGTCAGCGGCGGACAAGGTGCACCTCCTCGGCGGGCGTGACGATCGCGTGGCCCTGGTTGCGGGAGGCGCGCAGGCCCGCGCCGGGGGCGTACAGCAGCTCGGCCATCGGCAGCAGCTGGTGGTAGCAGTTCAGGGAGGACGGCACGCCGAGGATGGCGGGGGTGTCCAGGAAGAGGGGTGCCTCGGCGCAGACGTAGGCCAGGCAGACCTCGCGCTGGGCCTCGGTGACGTCCTCGATCTTGCCGGAGAGGAAGGTGCCGACGAGCTGTTCGCAGGTCGTGCGGAACTCCTCGTCGGTGCCGAGGCGGGCGGTGAGGTGCTCGTGGAGGTCGCGGTAGGCCGACCTGGCGCGGAGCTCCGACATCGCGTGGGCCCGTAGGCGCGTGCCGCCGGGGTCGACGGCCTGGACAGCGCCCAGCACCTTGGCCCGTACGCCGCGCAGGTTCTTCACCGCCTTGCGGCGCGCGTCGTCGGCCGGATAGCCGGAGGCCTCGTACATCTCGGCCACGTGCAGGTCGGTGTAGACGAAGTCCACCCGCTCGAACAGGGCCACCGACCAGCGGGCCAGGTCCAGGACCCGGCGGGCGGAGAAGTAGCTGTTGCCGGGGGAGACGCCGATGACGGCGTGGTCGCCGGCGGCTCGGATGACCTCGCAGTGCGGGGTGAAGGGGCGGACCTCGAAGAGGTCGGCGGGAGTGACGTGCTGGATCTCTGCGGTCGCAGTCGTCAAGGGAAGGAAGTCCTTCGCGCGTCGCTAGTCCCGGGGGAGCCGTGTGCTCCTGGTGTGGCGACGACGACGCGAAGTTAGCGTTCGACTACGGAGAGCGTCAACGGGTGACCTGGCCCACTTTGCCGAGTGTTCACCGTGGGGATGGGCAGGGTCGTGCTGGGCGTCCGGGTCTCACCATGTGGTTTCACGAAGGTCGATTTCGGACGCTCGTTAGACTGAGCCGACCGCAGTACATATGCGTATGTGCGGATAGTGACTGAGTGAGCGAGGAGCGCACGTGGGCCTTGTCGTGCAGAAGTACGGAGGCTCCTCCGTAGCCGATGCCGAGGGCATCAAGCGCGTCGCCAAGCGGATCGTGGAAGCGAAGAAGAACGGCCACCAGGTGGTCGTGGTCGTTTCCGCGATGGGCGACACGACGGACGAGCTGATCGATCTCGCCGAGCAGGTATCTCCGATGCCCGCCGGGCGTGAGTTCGACATGCTGCTGACCGCCGGAGAGCGTATCTCCATGGCCCTGCTGGCCATGGCGATCAAAAACCTGGGCCACGAGGCCCAGAGCTTCACCGGCAGCCAGGCAGGCGTCATCACCGACTCGGTCCACAACAAAGCCCGGATCATCGACGTCACGCCCGGCCGGATCCAGGAGTCCCTCGACAAGGGCAACATCGCCATCGTCGCGGGCTTCCAGGGCGTCAGCCAGGACAAGAAGGACATCACCACGCTCGGTCGTGGTGGCTCCGACACCACCGCCGTCGCCCTCGCCGCCGCGCTCGACGCCGAGGTCTGCGAGATCTACACCGACGTGGACGGCGTGTTCACCGCCGACCCGCGCGTGGTGAAGAAGGCGAAGAAGATCGACTGGATCTCCTTCGAGGACATGCTGGAGCTGGCCTCGTCCGGCTCCAAGGTGCTGCTCCACCGCTGCGTGGAGTACGCCCGTCGCTACAACATCCCGATCCACGTCCGGTCCAGCTTCAGCGGACTCCAGGGCACGTGGGTCAGCAGTGAGCCGATCAAGCAAGGGGACAAGCCGGTGGAGCAGGCGATCATCTCCGGTGTCGCGCACGACACCTCCGAGGCCAAGGTCACGGTCGTGGGCGTGCCCGACAAGCCGGGCGAGGCCGCCACGATCTTCCGCGCGATCTCGGACGCCGAGATCAACATCGACATGATCGTGCAGAACGTGTCCGCCGCGGCCACCGGTCTGACGGACATCTCCTTCACGCTCCCCAAGACCGAGGGCCGCAAGGCCATCGACGCCCTGGAGCGGCACAAGGCCGGCATCGGCTTCGACTCCCTGCGCTACGACGACCAGATCGGCAAGATCTCCCTGGTCGGCGCCGGGATGAAGACCAACCCGGGCGTCACCGCCTCCTTCTTCGAGGCGCTGTCCGACGCGGGCGTGAACATCGAGCTGATCTCCACCTCGGAGATCCGTATCTCGGTGATCACCCGCGCCGACGACGTCAACGAGGCCGTGCGCGCCGTGCACACCGCCTTCGGTCTCGACTCCGACAGCGACGAGGCCGTCGTCTACGGGGGCACGGGACGCTGATGGCCGGGACAGGGTCCGGGCGACCGGGGCGGCCGACGCTCGCGGTCGTGGGCGCGACCGGAGCCGTCGGCACGGTCATGCTCCAGATCCTGTCCCAGCACGCGGACATCTGGGGCGAGATCCGTCTGATCGCCTCCCCGCGCTCGGCCGGCCGCAAGCTGGCCGTGCGCGGGGAGCAGGTCGAGGTCGTCGCCCTCACCGAGGAGGCCTTCGAGGGGGTCGACGTCGCCATGTTCGACGTCCCCGACGAGGTCTCCGCGCAGTGGGCGCCGGTCGCCGCCGCGCGCGGCGCGGTCGTCGTGGACAACTCGGGCGCCTTCCGGATGGACCCGGAGGTGCCCCTCGTCGTCCCCGAGGTCAACCCGCACAGGGCACGCGTCAGGCCGCGGGGCATCATCGCCAACCCCAACTGCACGACCCTGTCGATGATCGTCGCCCTCGGCGCGCTGCACGCCGAGTTCGGGCTGCGCGAGCTGGTGGTGTCGTCGTACCAGGCGGTGAGCGGGGCGGGGCGGGCCGGTGTGGAGACACTGCGCCAGCAGCTCGCGATGGTCGCCGGTACGGAACTGGGGACCCACCCCGGAGACGTACGGCGGGCCGTGGGCGACAACACCGGGCCGTTCCCGGAGCCGGTCGCGCTGAACGTCGTGCCGTGGGCCGGGTCGCTGCGCGAGGACGGCTGGTCGTCGGAGGAGATGAAGGTGCGGGACGAGTCCCGCAAGATCCTCGGACTGCCGGAGCTGCCCGTCGCGGTCACCTGTGTCCGGGTGCCGGTGGTCACCACGCACTCGCTGACCGTCCACGCCCGCTTCGAGGGCGAGGTCACCGTGGCCAAGGCGCGGGAGATCCTCGCCACCGCGCCGGGTGTCGTGCTGTTCGACAACCCGGCCGCGGGGGAGTTCCCGACCCCCGCCGACGTGGTCGGCACGGACCCCACCTGGGTGGGCCGGGTGCGCCGGGCGCTGGACGACCCGACCGCCCTGGAACTGTTCGTCTGCGGCGACAACCTGCGCAAGGGCGCCGCGCTCAACACCGCGCAGATCGCCGAACTGGTGGCGGCGGAATTCACGGGTGGCTGAGCCCGGTGAGTTTGTAAGATCTGTGAACCAAGTGTGAGCCGGTCGACGCTCCGGATCACTTGCTGCGGACGCCCTTGTCGTCCGAAGATTTTCCTCCCCGTCCTTCGCAACCGCGCGCAGGGCGGGGAGCGTCTTTGCGAACGCCCTTCAGGGGGCGCGGGGATGTGACACGAGGTGTGGGGACATCTCGGTCATCCGGTATATAGGGGAAGAGCGGGTAGGCATGAGGGCGTTTGACGCACGGTCAGTTGTGCTGCCTGACATCAGACGGCCGACCGCGAGAGGCGACGCAAAAGTGACGCTCGGCACGTACAACCCTCACGGGGGTAGCGGTGTCCAACTGGCGTGGCAGAGGTACTCGACTTCACAGCGGTCTCGCGCGGCACGGCCCTCCGGCCGCCGCGCCCGCCGGCCGTACGACCCCGCATGGCCGGTGCTCCCGGTGGCATGCCGGTGATCGCGCCCATGCCCGCAGCGCGGCCGGCCCGCATACCCAATCAGCGTGACGGCGCCGAGGATGTCGCGGCAGCCGGCACCACCGTCGATCACCTCACCGAGACCTACCGGGCGCACTACAGCTCCCTGCTGCGTCTCGCCGCCCTCCTCCTCGACGACACCGCCTCCTGCGAGGACGTCGTCCAGGAGGCCTTCATCCGGGTCCACTCGGCGCGCAAACGCGTCCGGGACCGGGACAAGACGCTCGCCTATCTGCGGCAGACCGTCGTCAACCTCTCCCGCTCGGCCCTGCGCCGCCGCATCCTCGGACTGAAGCTCCTGTCCAAGCCGATGCCGGACATGGCGAGCGCCGAGGAGGGGGCGTACGACCAGCTGGAGCGCGACTCGCTCATCAAGGCGATGAAGGGTCTCCAGCGCCGCCAGCGCGAGGTCCTCGTTCTGCGTTACTTCGCGGACATGACCGAGGCGCAGGTCGCCGAGACGCTCGGGATATCCCTGGGCTCGGTGAAGGCGTACGGCTCCCGCGGCATCGCCGCGCTCCGGGTCGCCATGGAGGCAACGGCATGAGCGGCTCCGGAGAGCATGATGGGCGCCGCCCCTCGCACGCCCCGCACGAGCCCTACGCATGGCGCGAACCGGGCAGTACGGGCGCGCAAGCCAAGCCGAAGCAATCAACTGCTGGGAACGGAACTGTGAACCACGGCCTCGACGACCAGAGCCCCTCGGGAGGGCTCGACTCGGACGAGCTGGCACTGCGCCGCATGCTCCATCAGGCGGTCCAGGAGATCGAGCCGCGGGACGGCACGCTCGACCATCTGCGGACGGCGGTACCCGCCCGGCGGGCCCGCAAGCGGCAGGCGCTGGTCGGCATGGCGGCCGCCGCGCTCTTCGTCGGCACCGCGATCCCCGCCCTGCTGCACGTCTCGGGGGCTGTCGGCTCCGACGCCGACCCTCAGAACGCCGGCCTCTCCTCGCAGGCCCAGGGCGGTGCCGGCCAGGGCAAGGGCCCGGACGGCGGCGAGAGCACCTCCGGCGGCTCCTCCGGCAAGGTTGAGGACAAGGGCAAGGGCGACACCAAGGACGACGACAAGGACAAGGGCACCGGCGCCGGCACCGGGGGCAGCGACAGCTCCGACCCGTCGGCCACCAGCACGGAGGGCGTCGCCGCGTGCACGGCCGCCTCGTTCGGTGTTCCGACCGCGAGCACCGACGCCGCCGACTCGGCCGGCGCGGTGTACGGCACCTTCACCTTCACCAACGCCTCCGGCGCGGCCTGTACGGTCACCGGCCCGGGTTCGGTGAGCAAGGCGGTGTCTGGCGCGGCGGACGACAACAAGGTCTTCGCGGCCCGGCACGTCTCCGGTGACGCGGCGGTCTCCCTGCCCGACCCGTCCACCGAGCTCGCCTCCCTGGTCCTTCAGCCCGGCGCCTCGTACCACGTGAAGTTCGCCTGGGTCCCCTCGGAGACCTGCCCGACCGACACCGGCTCCACCCCGACGCCCACACCGACCCCCACGGACAACTCCGGCACCACCACGGAGGGCACCTCCACGGGCGGCGACACCGGCGTCACCACGCAGTTGATGACGGAGGACGGCACGCTCGACGGCAGCGTGACGATCACCGGCGCGGCGGAGGGCGGCACCCCGTCGACCTCGGCGACGGTGACGAACGCGTGCGCGGGGACGGTGTACTTCACGGGCCTGCTGTCGCCGACGGTGTAGCCGAACGTGTTGTCGGCGGACGCCTCGTAGCGGGGCGCCGCATGGCCGGGCGTCGAATGACTGAGCGCCCGAGTGACTGAGCGCCGGTGACTGGGCGCCGGTGACTGGGCGCCTTACACGGACGCGCGCTGCTCGCCCGTCTCCGGCTTCGCGCCCGGGTCCGGCTCCGCCTCTGGCTTCGTCTCCGCGTCTGGCTTCGTCTCCGGGTTCGTCCCCGGTTCGGGCAGCAACCCGAGTTCGGCGTCCCGGATGAACTCCACCTCGCGGCGCAGCAGCCGGAACCACATGAACACCACGAAGCCGGCGAAGACGAACCACTCCCCGGTGTAGCCCAGGTTCTGGAACGCCTTCAGGTTCAGGCCGGTGTCCGGAGCCGCGGCCGCGGGCACCGCCTTCATCCCCGAATCCCCGGTGTTGAGCGTGACCCAGGCGTCGTACACGTCGTAGGACACGAGGTTCACCAGCGATGCCGCGCTGATCGCCGACGTCTGTCCGGCCGGCAGCCCGCCCTGCGCACTGACGCCGTTCTCACCGGGCTGCTCGGACGCCTGCAGGGCGCCCCTGACGGTGACCTCGCCCGAGGGCGCGGCCGGGGCCTTCGCGGCGTCCGCGGTCCCCGGCAGCCAGCCCCGTACGACGGGCAGCGCCTTGCCGCCGTCGATCCGCAGCAGCGTCAGCACGTAGTAGCCGGGCTTGCCGTCGAGCTCCCGGTCCGGCACCAGCAACTGCTTGCCGTACCGCCCGGACGCGATGACCTGCTTCCCGGACGTCTCCTTGTCCACGGGCAGCAGGTCCGCCAGCGGCCGTGCGACATCGCGCTCGTCCGTCGCCACCCGCGAGGTCGCCCGGTCGTGGTCCGCCATCCGGTCCTCGAACCGGCTCAGCTGCCAGGACCCCATGAACACACAGAAGGGGATGGCGAGCAGCACGAAGACGTTGATCCCCCACCAACGGGGCGTCAGCAGAAACCGGTACACACCTCAACGGTACGGGGCAGCCCGGCGACGCCGGTCCGCGGGGTCAGAACCTCTCGACGAGGTGCTCCCGGCCTGTCGGCGGCTCGTACGGCTCGGGCCAGAAGTCGGTGACGGCGGCTATCCGGCCGGACTCGTCCCCGGTGAAGAAGGAGATGCCGTACATCTCCTCCAGGCCCACCGTGAAGTGGATCCAGCTGACCACGTGCCCCGGCTCGGCGATGATCCGCTCGATCCGCATGCGCCAGTCGGCCGGGTACTCCCGGTTGAACTGCACGAACCGCTCCCGACCGCTGATCCGCTCCCTCGTCTGCGGCAGCGTGTACACCACGTCCTCGGCCAGGGTGCCCGCGAACGCGTCCCAGTCCCGTGCCTCGGCGGTGGCCCAGAAAGTCTCGACTGTCTTGCGCAGATCGGTCATGGCGACGAGTCTGCACCCGGCCACTGACAATCGGCCCTCGCGGTGTGATCGGTGGAGGTTATCCACAGGCTGGGGACCTCGTCGGCGCATTGTGGGCGGGGCCAGGCAGTATGGGGCCATGACTGAGAGCAACGGGTCCGTCTCGCCCGAGCAGAACGAAGCGATGCCGGACTGGGAGAAGCGCTTCCGGGCGCCCCGGGTGTCCCTGCCGGACTGGGCGGAGGACGCACCGGACCGTTCCCTGTTCGTGTCGAACGCGACGGGGACGTACGAGCTGTATGCCTGGGACCGCGTCACGGACGAGCAGCGCCAGGTCACCGACCGGCCGAACGGCACGACGGACGGCGTGCTCGCCCCCGACGGCGCGTGGATCTGGTGGTTCGACGACAAGGACGGCGACGAGTTCGGCGTCTGGCGCCGCCAGCCGTTCAACGGCGGCGAGGACGAACTCGCCGCCCCGGGCCTGGACGCCTCCTACCCGGCGGGCCTCGCCCTCGCGAGGGACGGCCGCACGGCGGTGGTGGGCCGCTCCACCGACGACGACGGTACGACGATCTATGTCGCCCGTACCGGCGAGGACCCGGTGGAGATCTACCGCCACCGGGAATCCGCGGGCGTCGGCGACCTCTCCCACGACGGCACGCTGATCGCCCTGGAGCACACCGAGCACGGCGACGCGATGCACTCGGCACTGCGGGTGGTCCGCCCCGACGGCACGGCGGTCGCCGAGCTCGACGACACCAAGGACGGCACCCAGGAGCTGGGCCTGGAGGTCCTGGGGTTCGCCCCGGTCGACGGCGACTCCCGCTTGCTGATCGGCCACCAGCGCCGGGGCCGCTGGGAGCCCCTGGTCTGGGACGTGGCGACGGGCGAGGAGAGCGACCTCGCCCTCGACCTGCCCGGCGACGTGAGCGCGGAGTGGTACCCGGACGGCACAGGCCTGCTGATCGCCCACAGCTTCGAGGCCCGCAGCGAACTCTTCCGCTACGACCTGACGACCCGCGAACTGGTCAGGATCCCCACCCCGCCCGGCTCGGTCTCCGGCGCGACCGCCCGCCCCGACGGCAGCGTCGAATATCTCTGGTCCTCGGCCGCCGAACCCTCGACGGTCCGCTCCACCACCGGCCGTACCGTCCTGGACCCGCCCGGCCTCAAGTCCCCGGGCTCGGTCCCGGTGGAGGACGTGTGGGTGGAGGGCCCGGGCGGCCGCATCCACGCCCTGGTCCAGAAGCCGCAGGGCGTCACGGGCCCCCTCCCCACGGTCTTCGACATCCACGGCGGCCCGACCTGGCACGACAGCGACGCCTTCGCGGCGGGCCCGGCGGCCTGGGTCGACCACGGATACGCGGTGGTCAGAGTCAACTACCGAGGCTCGACGGGCTACGGCCGGGCCTGGACGGACGCCCTGAAGCACCGGGTGGGCCTGATCGAGCTGGAGGACATCGCCGCGGTGCGCGAATGGGCGGTGACCTCCGGCCTCGCCGACCCCACCCGCCTGATTCTGACCGGCGGCTCCTGGGGCGGCTACCTCACCCTCCTCGGCCTCGGCACCGAGCCCGACGCCTGGACCCTGGGCATCGCGGCCGTCCCCGTCGCCGACTACGTCACCGCGTACCACGACGAGATGGAGGCCCTGAAGGCCATGGACCGCACCCTTCTGGGCGGCACCCCGGAAGAGGTCCCGGAACGCTTCGAGGCGTCCTCGCCCCTGACCTACGTCGACCAGGTCAAGGCCCCCGTCTACATCTCGGCCGGCGTCAACGACCCCCGCTGCCCCATCCGCCAGATCGACAACTACGTCAAGCGCCTGGAAACAAGGGGCGCCACCCACGAGGTCTACCGCTACGACGCGGGCCACGGCTCCCTGGTCGTGGACGAACGCATCAAGCAGGTGAAACTGGAACTGGACTTCGCGGAGAGGTATTTGGGGGGCGGCCGGTAAACGGTTGCCGCATCTCAGCCCGTCGGGCGTCTGAGGTTGGGACCTTGCCGTCCCGATCCCCCACCCACCCGCAGGGGGCAGCGCCTCTCGACGCCGGCCAGTGTCTTGTCTTTCAGCCCGTCCGGCGTTTGAGGACAAGGCCCCTTCAGGGCCGTCGGGGGTCCAGGGGGCGGAGCCCCCTGGGGGCGGGGTCGAAGGGGCGGCAGCCCCTGGGGGATGGGACGGGTAGGGGCGGCGGGGGCGAAAAAGGCCCCGGCGCCCCGCCTACGCCCCGGCAGGCTCCCGCTCCCCCCGCCGCCCCAACAACTCCGCCAACCCCCGCCGAGTAGCCGCCAACACCACCCGATCCGCCCCTGTCAGCACATACGTATCGGGCAGATCCCAGACCAGCCCCGACCCCCCGACCTCCTCGTACGCCCCCTCCACAGCCGGCTCCTCCCGCCGCCCGGAGGGACCCGTGTCCAACGCCAGCACCCGCCACGCCCCCGCCCGAAACGCCTCCCCCACCGTCTTCCCCTCCAACTGCGGATGCCCGCCCACCTCCACCGCCGCGAACAACAACACCCGCCTCTCCACCGGAATCGCCCCCAGGATCTGCCGCCCCATCATCGCCCCGGCGAACGCGGGCGCGGCCAGATGAGAGACGCTCCGACTCCGCGTGGAGGCCTGCGGATGAGCGGCCCGCAAGGTCCGGTACACCGCGGTCGCGAAGTCGTCGTCGTACAGCCGCAGCACCACCCGAAGATCCGGCCGCACGGACCGCGCGTACAACGCGGCCTCCAGATTCGTCGTATCCGCGCTGGTCACCGCCAACAGGGCATGCGCCCGATGCACCTTGGCGGCCTCCAGCACCCCCTCCTGCGTGACATCCCCGAGCACCACGGGCACCCGCAGCCGCCGAGCCGTCGCCAGCCCCCGAGCCTCGGGATCGGACTCCACGCACACCACGGGGATGTGCAGTTCCCGCAACCGGGTCAGCACCCGCGTCCCGATCTTCCCCAGCCCGAGGAGCACCACATGCCCACCCAGCCCCCGCGGCGGCTTCCGCAACGCGGACGCGGTCCGAAACGTGCCCAGCGCCTCGAGGACCGCGGCCAGCAGCACCGGCAGCAGCAACAACCCGACGAGCCCGGCCAGGAGTTGCAGCACCTGCCGCCCGGTCGACGCCCCGAGTGCGGGATCGTTGATGGCGAAGAGATCGAGCAACGTCATGTACGTCGCGTACAGCGGATGCTCCCCGGTCACCACCGTCAGCGCGACGGCGAGCGCGGCCACACACCCCACCAGTCCGGCCAACGACCACCGAAGCCGCCGCGAGAAGAGCGAGGCGAACGGCGGCACCACCCCCCGCCCCACCGGCAGCGAAGGTCCCGCGTACGACACCTGCTCCAGCACGACTGTCCCGCGCCCCGGGGCCGCCCGTACCGCCTCCGCGTCGGGCAGCAGCTCGGGCCCCTGCTCGCCGGCACCGGGCGCGGCCCCGTCCGGCCCGCCGGTGCCGTTGCCGCTCGCGGACAGCAGCGCCAGCGTGGCCAGCCCGGAACCACCGACCCCGGGCGGCCGCTCCACCGCCCGCAGCAGCAACCCGTCCGTCTGTACGACCTTGCTGGTCCCGGCGACGGCACTGGCCACCAGCGCGGGCGCGGCGGTGTCGGCGTCGGACAGCACGGTCGTAGAGGCATCGAAACCGGAGCCGAAACCGGAGTCGGAGTCGGAGCCGGAGGCGCCACCGGACGCCAAGGCGGCCGCCTGATCGAGAAGTTCCTCGATGTGCTGCCCCAACCGCCGGTTGTAGAGCCGGAGTACGAGCCGAATGCGGGGATTGAGCCGCCGGGCGGTCAGCGCGGCGCGGATGTTGGTCTCGTCGTCGTCGTACACGAGCGCCAGCGCGTCGGCCCGCTCCGCCCCGGCCTCGGCGAGTACCGCCTCGGTCGCCTCGGCGGCCTCCAACAGCCGCTCCCCGCCGAGGGGTTCACCCACGCCCACCCGGCCACCACCGGCGGCACTCACCATCCGGTCCAGCAACGCCGCCGAAGCGGCCCGGGCCCGCCCGACGACCGGCGGCCGCACACTCCGCTCGGACGCCGGCACGACCAGCGTGACCCGCTCCCCGTACACACCCCGCAACTCGGCCGCCAGCCGATGCGCGAGCCCGTCGTCGCCACAGACCACCATGTGCGTGGCGGCAGCGGCCTGCTGACCTTGATTCGGAACGGTGCCCACGAGGGAAAAGAGTGCCTCACCGAAAGGGGTGGTTCCAGGAGGGCACAGGTCAACGGCGCTTCTTCTTGCGGCCGGTGGCGCGTTTGCGCTGCTTTCGGCGGTCCGAGGTCAGACGGTGGGCCTCGAAGGGCTTGCCCAGGGCGATGTAGACCCTGGCCAGGTTCTTGGTGATGCGCTCCGTGAGTTCGGAGTCGTCGCCCAGCACACGTCTGGCGTTGTTCCGTGCCGAGATGAGTAGTTCCACCGCCTCGGGAAACCTCCGGAGATAACTGAGGGTGGTGGCCAGGTTGTTGACCGCATGGATCACCTCGGGATGATCGTCGCGCATGGTCTGCCGCTGCATACGCAGGACACCTTCACTGATCCGCAGGGCTTCGTCGTGCTCGCCCATCTTGCTCAGGACATAGGTGAGCTGCTGGGCGGTCATCAGGGTGTCGCGGTGATGGTCGCCGAGCGTGCGTTGTTTTCGCCGCCAGATGTCCTCCAGCATGGGGCGGGCCTGGGCGTACCGACCGAGAAAGGCCAGGGCGGAGGCGAGGCCGTGCGCGGTGCTCAAGGTGTCCCGGTGGTCTTCGCCAAGGGCGCGCCGCTGGTGCTGGAGAACCTCCTCGTGCATGCGCTGCGCTGTCTCGGGGTCGCTGTCGAGCATGGAGTGGGCGAGCCGACTGGTCGCCTGAAGGGTAAGCGGATGGTGTTCGCCGAGTAGTCGGCGTCGCCGCCGGCAGATGTCCTCCATGACGGCCCGCCCCTCCGAGGTCCTGCCGCAGGAGTCCAGCGTGACGCTCAGGTCGTTGGCCGACCGCAGGGTGTCGGGATGGTCCTCGCCGAGGACGCGCTGCCGACGGGTGAGGGTGTCCCGGATGAGCGACAGGGCTTCGTGGACGTCGCCGGTCTCACTCATCGCGCGACCGATGTATTCCATGCACCCGAGGGTGTCGGGGTGATCCGCACCGAGCGCGGCGGTCCACGAAGTACGCAGGTCCGAGGCAAGGCTCCACGCCTTGTGTACTTGAGCGCTCAGGATCAGGAAGTGGGCGGCGTTGAGCAGTGCCGACCGCACCTCGTCCGGCTCGGTCCGATCGATGTGCGCGCTGACGAGATGCGAGGCCAACGTGGCCCAGGAGGCCCAGCTCTCCGGCGCTTCCGGATCCCCTGGAACCGCGTCGGCGAGGACGAGGGCGGCTTCGGTCCGGACCTTGCGGGCCCCCTCCGCCGTGATCCGCTCCCGCAACACGGCCTGAGTGAGCCGGTGGATCTGAAAGCTCTCGTGATCCACCCGGGCGAGCCCGAAACGGTTCAGCGGCTGCAACGCACTGCGCGGCCACATCACATCGTCGAGTTCCCCGGCGGCGTCGGTGAGCCGCCCCCTGCCTCCCTCCAGCCACTTGATCGGAATCGGATCGGGTCCGAAGAAGGCCCCCAGGCGCAACAGGGCCGCCGCAACGGGAAACTCACCCGCCACCCGCGCCGCGGCGATCCCTACGGCAGCCGCCAGCGACGCCCGGTCGCCAGGCGCGCCCCCAGCCTCAAGAAGCCGCTCGGTGTCGGTGGCCAACAGCCCCCGATACCGCTCGACCGTCATCCCGCTCCCGATCACCCCCGCCGCCTGGGCCAGGGCAAGCGGCAGGTCCCCGAGGTCCGCCGCCAGCAGCCCCGCGTCCTCCACCCCGAGCGTCGGGATCTGCGCCCGCAGATGCGCCACGGAATCCGCCCGGTCGAACACGTCCAGCCCCGTCTGCCGAGCCACCCCACGCCAGTCGGGATTGCGCGAGGTGATGAGTACATGCCCCGGCCCGTCGGGCAGCCAGGGCTGAAGCTGCTCGGGGTCCTCCGCGTTGTCGAGGACGATCAACCACCGCTGCCGTGTCCGCAGATGCCCCAGCAGAGTCCGCGCATTGGCCTCGGCTCCGGCCTCCGGCCTGCCCAGACCGAGCTGTCTCGCCAACTCGGTGTAGTGCACGGGCACCTGATCGGCCTGCTCGGCGTCGATCCACCACACCACGTCGTACTGGCCCGCGAACCGGTGCGCGTATTCCAGGGCGAGCTGCGTCTTCCCGATGCCGCCCATGCCGTGCAGAGCCCGCACGACGGTCCGGTCACCGTTGGTCAAGTCCTCCCGAAGCTGGGTCAGTTCGGCCTCACGCCCGGAGAAGTCGAGGTTGCGGCGCCCGAGACGGAGCACGGGATCGGACGAGGTGGCCGCACCGGGAAGCCGTGGCCGCACCCCGTCCTCGCCCAGACCAGCCACCGCGTCCCCCGGAGTCGCCGCGCTCTCCGGCACCGCCACCCCCTCCAAGACCGCCGCACCCCCCGGGACCGCCACCGCCTCCAGGGTCACCGCACGCCCCGGAAACACCGGCGGCTCATCCGGCAGCCGTGCTCCCTCCACCGCCTCCCGCAGAGCCTCCCGCGCCGCCTCCTCGTCCAGACCGTGGATCTTCTGGCTGACGAGCGTCGACAGCAGAGGCGGTACGGCCACCTCCGCGAGTGACTCGATGGCGAGGGGAATGATCCGGCGGTCACCGGCGAGCGCGGCGTTCTTCTCCCCGCGCGTCCACCGCTTCGGATCGAAGTACGCCTCGGAGAAGAGCGCCACGACCGCATCGGCCTGGTTGAGCGCCCGGTCCATACGGTCGACGAAGTCGTCCCCGGTCCGCCAGTCCCACACATCCAGCTCGACCTCGTGCCCGGCCGCCTTGAGATACCAGCCCACCCACTCCGCCCAGGGCCGGTCCACCCCCGCGTAACTGATGAAGTACCGCTGCTTGGCGCCGCCGGTCATCCCCACCCCCGAACCTGTCTCTCCCGTACCGTTCCCGCCATGATTCCGCCCCGGGTTGAGCAACGGCGCCAGAATGCCCGTATGGGAGGAAAGGCACCGCACACCGAGCCCGGAGGTACCGCGCCCGTGGCCTTCACCAAAGCCGCGCCGAACCGGACGCCGGCCCCCCGGCCTCAGGCCCCGACATCTGAGGCTCCTGCCTCCGAGGCCCCTGCCTCCCGGCCTTCCGCACCCCCGGACCACGACCCACAGGCCCGCCACCTCAACTCCCCCCTCCTGCTCACGATGCTCCTGCTCGTGGTGCTGCTCATGCAGGGCCCGATCCGCGGGCTGCTCGCCGCCCCGGTGATGCAGAGCTGGATGACGGTGTTCGTGGCGGTGGTCGTCCAGGCGCTCCCGTTCCTCGTCCTCGGTGTCCTGCTCTCGGCGGCCATCGCGGTCTTCGTACCGGCGTCGTTCTTCGCCCGCGCGCTTCCGAAGCACCCGGCCCTGGCGGTGCCGGTCGCGGGCGCGGCGGGCGCGGTGCTGCCGGGCTGCGAGTGTGCGTCGGTACCCGTGGCCGGGGCCCTGGTCCGCCGGGGTGTCGCCCCCGCCGCCGCGCTCGCCTTCCTCCTCTCCGCACCGGCGATCAACCCGATCGTCCTGACGGCGACGGCGGTCGCGTTCCCGAACGACCCCGAGATGGTCCTCGCCCGCTTCGTCGCCAGCCTGCTCGTGGCGTGCGCGATGGGCTGGCTGTGGCTGCGGGTGGGCCGCACCGACTGGCTGCGACCGCCCGCCCGGGCGTCGTACGAGGGTCAGGGCAGGGGAGTGGCCTTCTGGGGGTCGGTCCGCCACGACGTGATGCACGCCGGCGGCTTCCTGGTCGTCGGGGCGATGGCGGCGGCGACCCTGAAGGCGGTCGTACCGGAGGAGTGGCTGCGCGCGGCGGCCGGGAACCCGTTCGTCTCCGTGCTCGCCCTCGCCGTACTGGCCGTCCTGCTGTCGATCTGCTCGGAGGCGGACGCGTTCGTGGCGGCCTCGCTGTCGCAGTTCTCGCTGACCGCGCGGCTGGCGTTCCTGGTGGTCGGCCCGATGATCGACCTCAAGCTGTTCGCGATGCAGGCCGGCACCTTCGGCCGCGGCTTCGCCCTGCGCTTCGCCCCCGCCACGTTCGTCCTGGCCGTCCTGGTGTCGGTCGCCGTCGGGGCGGTGCTGCTGTGAACCGGCACGCGCAGTCGGCGGTGATGTTCCTCCTCGGCGCGACCCTGCTGCACGCGGGCAGCACCGACCTGTACCTCCGATACGTCAAGGCGGGCCTGCGCCCCCTGCTCCTGCTCTCCGGAGCGGTCCTGATCGCCGCGGCGGTAGCGACACTCTGGTACGAGCGGCGGGGCCCACGCGAAGAACACGGGCAGGAAGAGCACCAGCCCGAAGAAGGCCACGAAGGGCACCAGCCCGACGACGGCCACGAAGAGCACCAGCATGCCGAACCCCGAGTCTCCTGGCTCCTGGTCCTCCCCCTCCTCGCCCTGGTCCTGGTCGCCCCGCCCGCCCTCGGTTCCTACAGCGCGATGCGCACGGGTACGGCCCTCCAGCAGGCGTACGGCTACGAGGACCTGCCCGCCGACGGCACGCTCCGTCTCGGCGTGGCCGACTACGCGGGCCGCGCCGTCTACGACCACGGCAAGTCCCTCGCCGGCCGCGAGATCAAGGTCACCGGCTTCGTCGCCGTGGACCGCTCGGGCCGGCCCTATCTGGTCCGGATGGCCCTCAACTGCTGTGCCGCGGACGCCCAGCCGGTCAAGATCGCCCTCACCGGCACGATCCCCCCGGTCCTGCGACCGGACGCCTGGCTGGAGGTCACCGGCACCTACACACCCGAGCGGACGAAGGACCCGGTCAATGACGGCCCGATCCCGTATCTGAAGGTCACGGCATCAAGACCGGTGACGGCACCGCCGGACCCGTACGACGAGACCTGGAACAAGTAGGACCAGCAAGGCCCGAAACAGGTGACCGTCACGACAGGCGCGCGAGGGCGGCGGCCGCCGCGGTGCCCTCCTCCGCGCTGAACACATGCAGCACGAGCCCGGACTCACCTGGTCCGGCGGGCACATGCAGCGTCTCGAAGTCCAGCTCCAGCAGCCCGACGACGGGGTGCCGCAGCCGCTTGCGCCCGGCGGCGCACATCGTGACCTCGCCGGAGTCCCAGATCCGCCGGAACTCATCGCTGGCGGCGGTCAGTTCACCGATCAACGCGGCCAGCTCACCGTCGTCCGGATGCCGCCCGGCGGCCACCCGCAACTGTCCCACGGCCTCGGCGGCCCGAGCCTCCCAGTCCGGATACAGCTCCCGGGCGGCGGGATCGAGGAACACGAACCGCGCGTTGTTGGGGTCCCGCCGCCCGGGCACACCCAGACCGCCCATCAGCTCGGACCCGAGCCGGTTCCAGGCGACCACGTCGAGGCGATGGTCGGTGGCGAAGACGGGCAGCCGATCCATGGCGTCCAGCGCGCGCCGCAGTCCGGGCCCGATCCGGGTGTCCGGCACGGGTTCGGGCCGCCCGGAGGCGAGGGTGTCGAGATGCCGCCGCTCCGCCGCGTCGAGCCCGAGCGCCCGGGCCAGCGCGTCCAGCACCTCGGCGGACGGCTGGTTGGCCCGCCCCTGCTCGAGACGGACGTAGTAGTCCACGCTGATCCCGGCAAGCTGCGCCAACTCCTCGCGCCGCAACCCCTGCACCCGCCGCCGCTTCTGCCCGCCGACCCCGACCCGCTCCGGCGCGACCCGCCCACGACGGGCCCGCAGAAAGCTGCCGAGAGCCCGCTGCCCGTAGTAACTCCCGTCCATGACCCCAGTATGGGTGGCCCTACGGATACCAGGACTGCCGATCCGTTGGTCGAAGGGGGTTCTGGCTGGCGAGGGCCGACCGGGAGACGGTGAAGGCACGAAGCCGAGAAGCCGAAGAAGCGGATAAAGCCGATGAAGTCGATGAAGAAGATCCTGATCGTCAGCGCCCACCCCGAACCCCGTTCCCTGAACGCCGCGTTGACGACGTTCGCGGTGAACCACTTGCGCGAGGCAGGCCACGAGGTACGCCTCTCCGACCTCTACGCGATGAAGTGGAAGCCGACGGTCGACGCCGACGACTACCCCGACCACCACGACCCGGCCCGCCGCCTCCACGTGATGGCGGACTCCGAACAGGCCACCCTGGAAGGCAGGCTGGCCCCGGACATCACCGCGGAACAGGAGAAGATCCGCTGGTCGGACGCGGTGGTGTTCCAGTTCCCGATGTGGTGGTTCGGCCCACCGGCGATCCTGAAGGGCTGGATCGACCGCGTCTTCACCAGCGGCTTCGCCTACGGCCCCGAGGTCCCGCCCCCGTACGGCGAAGGCTCGTTGGGGGACGGTCGCCGAGCCCTGCTCTCCGTGACACTGGGCGCCAGGGAGACGTCGTTCTCCGACCGAGGCATCCACGGTCGCCTGACAGACGTGCTCCACCCGCTCCAGCACGGCCTGTTCTGGTTCACCGGCATGGCCCCCCTGGACCCCTTCGCGGTGTACGACGCGAACGAGCTACCGGAGGACCGCTTCGAGGCGGCCCGACAGACATACGCGAGGCGCCTGGACACCCTGTTCACCGCGGAACCGATCCCGTACCGCTCCCTGACAGGCGGCGACTACGACCACGACATGCGCCTACTGCCGGAACGGGAACGCCCCGGCACGGCAGGCCTGGACCTGCACGTCCTCAACCCTGGGATCGACACGCCTCACTGCTGATAGGGCTGCTGCTGAGGCTGCCCGTACGCCTGCTGCCCACCGGCGGCCTGCACCTGCAACTGCTCCGCCTGCTCTCCGGTGATCTTCTGCTCCACGCCACAGAAGGTGCACTGCGTCGAGTACTTCGTCGAGAACGGGAACAGCGGCACAAAGAACAACGTGAACTTCGTGACCCGCTTCCGAAGCGTATGAGCAGCGGGATTCCCACACTGGCCACAGACCAGGGTGAGTATCGCGAGCTGGTAGAGGTAACCCTTGGTACCAAAGATGATCATGCGAGATCCTTTCGGGGCCCAGACCGATGCCTGCCGCCAAGGCTACGACCACCCCCGCGGGGACCCACACCAAACAGCTGAGGCGCCCACGGATTCCGTAGACGCCTCACCTGCTGTTTCAGCTGTCGGGGTGGCGGGATTTGAACCCACGACCTCTTCGTCCCGAACGAAGCGCGCTGCCAAGCTGCGCTACACCCCGATGTCGCTGCTGTTCCTGCTTGTCGCGGCGACGACGTTTACTTTAGCCCACTGGTGGCTGGAGACGAAATCCGGTTTTGGCGCGGTGGTGGGCGCGGTGGCGGATCGGATTGGGGCGGGCGTGGTCGAGGGCGACGAGGAGGACGGCGAGGGCGTAGAAGGAGAGGCCGAGGAGGAGGGCGTTGCCGAGGATGGTCTTGTAGCCGTGCAGGTCGACGTCGAGGAAGGGGTAGAGATAGCGGGCCGGCGTGCCGGGGAGGATCAGTTCGCCTCGGGTGAAGGAGAACGCCAGATAGGCCAGGGGAAAGAAGAGCCAGGTCGCCGCCTGGCGGAGGTGGAAGCGGCCGGGCGCGGTCAGGAACAGCCAGTCCACCACCGCCGCGATCGGGACCGCCGTGTGCAGGACGTGGTTCGTCAGGGCCTGCCAGCCCGTCGGTGCCGTCGCCCCGCCCGTCAGCGAGAAGGGGCTCGCCGCGTCGGCCAGCAGTAGGTGGTACACCGAGCCGCTGATCAGGACGTAGAGCAGCGTCGCGCCGGTCAGCGCGGCCGGCAGCGGGCGGCGGGCGGACCACGCCCGTTTCGCCGACACCGTGAGGACCAGTGCCAGCAGGATGCTGCTCTGGATCGTGAAGTAGCTCAGCACGCGTGTCGGGCTGCCGAGGACGAGGTCGATCGTCACGGCCGCGGCGGTCGCGAGGGCGACCAGCAGGCGGTACGCGGCGGCGAGGGGTCGGCGTACGGGGGCCACCACCGCCGTCGCGGGGACGGGGGAGGGCAGCAGCGCGGGCATGCCCGGGATCGCGGGAAGGTCCGGGATGTCCCTGGGTATCGGGGCGGTCATGCCCTCACGCTAAGCACCCCCGACAAATGGGGCGATACGGGCGGGCCGTGCGGGTTACCCAACGACCCGGCACCCGTGAGGGAGCTAGGGAGACCCACCGCGACCGCACCCTCGTCACCGGCAGGACCCGGCACCCGTGTGGGAGCTAGAGGGCCCCACTGCGACCGCACCCTCGTCACCCGCAGGACCCGGCACCTGTGCGGGAGCCACGGAGCCGACCGGCAACCACACCCTCGTCGCCCGCACCGTCCGCCACCCACGCGGGACCTACTCCCGCCCCACCAGCGCCAGCACCCCCGCCACCGGCCCGGCACCCGTGCCGAAGCTACGAAGCCGCCTACGACCGCACCCCCGTCACCGGCACGACCCAGCCCCCGCACGGCAGCTACAGAGCCGACCGGCAACCACACCCTCGTCACCGGCCCCACCCGCCCCCCCCGCACGGGCCCTACTCCCGCCCCACCAACGTCAGCAGCGTCGCCTCCGGCGGGCACGCGAACCTCACCGGCGTATAGCGGTTCGTCCCGCACCCCGCCGACACGTGCAGATACGACGTCCGGCCCTCCGCCGCATGCGTGGAGAGCCCCTTCACCCGCTCCGTGTCCAGGTCGCAGTTGGTCACCAGCGCGCCGTAGAAGGGGATGCACAGCTGTCCTCCGTGGGTGTGGCCGGCGAGGAGCAGCGGGTAGGCGTCCGCGGTGTACGCGTCCAGGACGCGCAGGTACGGCGCGTGCACCACGCCCATCGAGAAGTCCACGGCGGACGACGGGCCGCCGGCCACCTCCGCGTACCGGTCCCGCTTGATGTGCGGGTCGTCCAGGCCGGTCAGCTCGACCGACATGCCCTCGATCTTC
Source organism: Streptomyces sp. RG80 (assembly GCF_040446465.1). Taxonomy (NCBI): domain Bacteria; kingdom Bacillati; phylum Actinomycetota; class Actinomycetes; order Kitasatosporales; family Streptomycetaceae; genus Streptomyces; species Streptomyces sp. RG80. The sequence continues at coordinate 591,154 of NZ_JBEAAJ010000004.1, forward strand.
AGCACGCCGCGGGTGTTCGTCAGGTTCAGCCAGCCCGCGGCGTCGAAACCGTCCCGCAGGTTCTCCCACGGGTTGTGGACCACGCCCACGGCGGGCGGGTTGCCGTTCAGGCCGTGGCGGCCGCTCGCCTTCTCCAGCAGATAGCGGGCGGGGTTACGGGGCTTGGGACCGTAGTAGTCGTTCGAGCCGAAGACGTACGCCCCCGGGAACTCCATCAACGGGCCCAGCGCGTCCAGGACCTCCGGCACGCCGTCCGGGTCCGAGAGGTTGTCGCCGGTGTTGATCACGAAGTCGGGGCGCAGGCCCGCCAGCGAGCGCAGCCAGCGCTGCTTCTTGCGCTGGCCGCCGACCATGTGGATGTCGGAGACCTGGAGTACGCGCAGTGGGCCCATCCCGGCGGGGAGGACGGGGACCGTCACCCGTCGGAGTCGGAACGAGCGGGCTTCGAAGCCCGCCGCGTACACCAGACCGGCGGCGCCCGCCCCCGCGACCGACAGAGGTACTCCGTATCGCGCGCGCATGGGTCCCATCGTGTCAGACGCGGGAAGGGCTTCGTCCCCCACCGTCCCCCTGAAGCCGCCCCCCACTGTCCACCGTCCCCCGAAACCAACCCCCTTGACGCTCCCTTTAAATCGGCGGGCGTCCGGCCTCGCGCACCTGCGAGAATCAGTCACATGACCACCACGCTCAAGTCGAAGCTTCAGGAAGACCTCACGGCCGCGATCAAGGAGCGCGACGAGCTCCGCTCCTCGACGCTCCGCATGACGCTGGCCGCCATCACCAAGGAGGAGGTCGCGGGCAAGGAGAAGCGGGAGCTCTCCGACGACGAGGTCCTCAAGGTGATCACCAAGGAGGCGAAGAAGCGCCGCGAGGCGGCCGACGCCTTCGCCGAGGGTGGTCGTGCCGAGTCGGCCGAGCGGGAGAAGGCGGAGGGCGAGGTCCTCGCCACGTACCTGCCCAAGCAGCTGTCCGACGAGGAGCTGAACGACATCGTCGCCCAGGCCGTCGAGGAGGCGAAGGCGGCGGGGGCCGAGGGGCCGCGGGCCATGGGTGCCGTCATGAAGATCGTGAACCCGAAGGTCGCGGGCCTGGCGGAGGGCGGCCGCGTCGCCGCCACCGTGAAGAAGCTGCTGGCCGGCTGACCGACCGCGCCCGACAACGGCGAACGGCCCCTTCACCGTCGTACAGAGAATTCCGTACGAGGGTGAAGGGGCCGCCGTTTTCGACGGGCCGACCGCTCAGCTACCGGAGCCGCTCAGCCACCGGACTGCTCAACCACCCAGCCGCTCAGCCGTTCCGCCCGCCGTTCCCGTTGTTGCCCTGGAACAGGTTCTCCGGGATCGAGAAGGTCGGGTCCGGGAAGGTGCCGCCGTCCGTGCCGCCGTTGTCCGAGCCGCCGTCGTCGTCGCCGTTGTCCCCGTCTCCGTTGCCGTTCCCGTTGCCGTTTCCGTTGCCGTTCCCATTCCCGTCCCCGTTCCCGCGGTCCGGGTTGTCGGGGGGGAGTTGGATGAAGTTGAACCGCGGGGAGTCCTTGCCGGCGAGGGCGCCGGTCATGGCGTCCTTCCAGATCGGGCCCGGGACCTTGCCGCCGAAGACGAGGTCGTTGTACTCGCCGCCGATGTAGATGTTCTTCATCTCGACCTTCTGGGAGGCGCTGCCCACCCAGACGGCGCCCGAGAGGTTCGGCGTGTAGCCGACGAACCAGGCGTTCTTGCGGGAGTCCGTCGTACCCGTCTTACCGGCGTTGTCGCGGTCGGAGAGGCCTGCCGCCGTACCGGTACCGGAGTCGACCACGCCCTTGAGGAGCTGGTTGACGGTGTCCGCGGTCGTCTCGGACATGGCGCGCGAGCAGGTCGACTTGGGGACCTCCAGCGACTTGTGCTGCTGAGCGACCTTCTGGGTGATCGACTCGATGGCGATCGGCGTGCAGTACATGCCGCGGGCGGCGAAGGCGGCGTACGCGGTCGCCATCGTCAGCGGGGAGATGCCCTTGGAGCCCAGCGCGATCGCGGGCACCTCGGGCAGCTTGTCGCCGTTGCCCTGGACGACCTGGAGCTTGTTGGTCATGTTGACCACGGGGCACAGGCCGATGTCGGAGATCATCTGCACGAAGTAGGTGTTGACCGACAGCTCCATCGCCTTGCGCAGGCGGTAGGGGCCCTTCTCCGACTCCGACTCGTTCTCCAGCGTCTCGCCGTTGGTGTTGACCCACGGCTTGCTGTCGCAGGTCTGCACCGGGCTCGGGTACTCCATCTGGTACGGCGACGAGTACTCCTGGTTCGCCGGCCGGCCCTCCTCCAGCGCGGCCGCCGCGACGAACGGCTTGAACGTCGAACCGGTCGGGAAGCCGTAGTTGGATCCGCCCATGCTGTAGCCGACCGAGTAGTTGATCTCGGTCTCGTTCTTGCCGTAGCCGTACGGCTTCGACTGGCCCATTCCGACGATCTTGCCGGTGCCGGGCTCGACGAGGGTGGCCGCGGCGGCGACCTTGTCCGACTTGTAGACGTGGTCCTTGAGCGAGGCCTGGACCGAGTCCTGCGCCTGCGGGTCGAGCGTGGTCTTGATCGTCAGACCGCCCTGGTTCCAGACCTTGGCGCGAGCTTCCTTGGTCTTGCCGAAGACCGGGTCGCTCTTGAAGACGGCCTCGACGTACTTGCAGAAGAAGCTGGCGCCCTTCACGGCCGTGATGCAGCCGTTCTTGGGCTGGCTGACCTTCAGGCCGAGCTTCTCCTCCTGGGCCTTGGTGGCCTCCGCGCGGGAGATGTCGCCGACCTCGGCCATGCGCTGGAGCACGATGTTGCGCCGCTTGGTGGCCTCGGCCTCGTCGTTGATCGGGTCGTAGCGGCTCGGCGACTGGACGATGCCGGCGAGCAGCGCCGACTGAGCCAGCGTGAGGTCCTTGGCGGACTTGGAGAAGTAGCGGTGGGCGGCGGCCTCGACACCGTAGGCCTGCTGGCCGAAGAACGTGATGTTCAGGTAGTTCTCGAGGATCTTCTTCTTGCCGAGCTCCTCCTCGACCTGGATCGCGTACTTCAGCTCCTTGATCTTGCGGCCGAGGGTCTGCTGGGTGGCCTGCGCGACCTTCGTCGGGTCGTCGCCGGCCTCCTCCACGAAGACGTTCTTCACGTACTGCTGGGTGAGCGTCGAGGCGCCCTCGGCGACCCCGCTGCTCTGGACGTTCTTGTTGAGCGCGCGGAGCACGCCCTTCAGGTCCACCGCGCCGTGCTTGTAGAAGCGCGAGTCCTCGATCGCGACGATCGCCTTCTGCATGGACGGCGCGACGTCCTTGAGCTCGACCACCGTGCGGTCGCGTGAGTACACCGTGGCGATCGTGCCGCCCTTGGCGTCCAGGATCGTGGTGCGCTGGCTCAGCGGCGGCGTCTTGAGGTTGGCCGGGAGCTCGTCGAAGCTCTCCACCGACCCCTTCGCCGCGAGCCCGAGCGCACCGAAGGCGGGCAGCGCGATACCGGCCAGCACCGCACCCGAGAGCACGCTGACACCGAGGAACTTGGCGGCCTGCTGGGTGGGGGAGAGCCCACCACCGGAGCGCTTCTTCGACATGGAGGGCAGCCTAATCCGTACTCATGAACGTTCGACGAGTCCCGTGGCCGTTTCGAGCGCATGGCAAAGAGAGCGCCTACCTTCTCATTCGCCGGACACGCGCGCAGGCCTTGGCCTAAGCTGCTCTCAACTGTCACAGCAGTGCGGCCACGTATCAATACGTCCGGCGACCCCGAATCGTTCCGGAGGTTCCCCAAGTTTTTGTAGGGGACGTGTCCGAATCCGCCTTGTGTGTCATCTGGTGCCCGTTGTGACTCAACTGAACTGTCCCGCTTTGCCGGGATGATCACGCATGTCGCGGGCTCACTCCCCCGGGTGATCTGCCGCTTACCCATAGTCCGTTCGGGCCATTCAAGATTGGGCCCGAAGGGGGTGTTGCGCTGTGCCCACCTTCCGTAACGTCCTCAACTGGCGGCGGTGAATATGCCGCTGCCGCCGTGGGGGAGCCTCGATTCGGGAGAGGACGGCGCCGGTATGGGCTGGGTAGTCGACTGGAGTGCGCAGGCGGCCTGCCGCACTACCGATCCGGATGAACTGTTCGTTCAAGGAGCAGCGCAGAACAGGGCCAAGGCGGTGTGCACCGGATGCCCGGTGCGCACGGAGTGCCTGGCGGACGCGCTCGACAACCGCGTCGAGTTCGGTGTGTGGGGAGGAATGACGGAGCGGGAGCGCCGCGCACTGCTGCGCAGGCGGCCCACCGTGACCTCCTGGCGCCGGCTTCTGGAGACTGCGCGTACGGAGTACGAGCGAGGGGCCGGCATCCTGCCCCTCGACGATGACGAGGTGTACGAGCACTACGCGGCGGTGAGCTGAGGGCGAGGCCCTTCGGGGTCCGTCCGCCTCCGCTCGACCGTCAGACGGCCCCGGCCGCCCGTCGGCTTCGGCCGCGCTGCCGTGGGCTCAGCCGCTGCATGTCCGCGGTCCCAGCGTCGTCAGTGGTCGGTCTCAGCCGTCCGCGGTCTCCGGGTCGCCCGTGGTCTCGGGCAGCTCCGGCCGACCGGCCGCGAGCCGTGTTCCGATGTCTCGCAGCCCCGCGAGGTCGTGTACGTCGCCGGGCAGCGCGGCCACTTCTGCCACCGCCACCTCGGGGTGGAGCGCGGTGAAGCGGTCACGCGTGCGCTGCTCGCGGGAGAGCAGCCGCATACGCTCGGCATGCAGCCTCAGCAGGCCTGCGGTGAGTTGTTCGACGGTCGGGTCCGCGGCGGAGTCTGCGACGGCGGGGGAGCCTTCGGAGGAAGCCTGATCGGACACGAGGGAAGACGCGGGGGAATCTGAACTGCCGTCTGTGTCGGGAGAGTTACGAACTCCAGCTTTCCCGCCCTCCTGATCGACAATGCGGGACTTCGCAAGATTTTCCGCGACGGGGTCCTGGACCAGGTCGAGATTCTCCGCGGCGGCGAGTGCCCGCTCGGCCGACAGCCGGGCGGCGCCGCTGCCGTGCACCCGGTTGAGCACCAGCCCCGCGAACGGCATGTCCTCGGCGGCCAGGCGTTCCACGAAGTACGCGGCCTCCCGCAGCGCGTCCCGCTCCGGTGCCGCGACCACCAGGAACGCCGTGCCGGGCGCCTGAAGCAGCTTGTACGTCGCGTCCGCGCGCGTGCGGAACCCGCCGAACATCGAGTCCATGGCGGCCACGAACGTCTGGACGTCCTTGAGGAGCTGACCGCCGAGCAGCTTGCCGAGGGTGCCGGTCATCATCGACATCCCGACGTTCAGGAACTTCATCCCCGCGCGTCCGCCGAGCTTGGCCGGGGCGGTGAGCAGCCGGATCAGCTTGCCGTCGAGGAAGGACCCGAGCCGCTTGGGCGCGTCCAGGAAGTCCAGCGCGGACCGGGACGGTGGGGTGTCGACGACGATGAGGTCCCATTCGTCCTTCGCCCGCAGCTGCCCCAGCTTCTCCATCGCCATGTACTCCTGCGTGCCCGCGAAGCCCGCCGAAAGCGACTGGTAGAAGGGGTTGCCCAGGATCGCGGACGCCCGCTCGGGGTCCGCGTGCGCCTCGACGATCTCGTCGAAGGTGCGCTTCATGTCGAGCATCATCGCGTGCAGCTCGCCGTCGCCCTCGACGCCCTTCACCCGGCGTGGGGTGTTGTCGAGCGAGTCGATGCCCATGGACTGGGCGAGCCGGCGGGCCGGGTCGATGGTGAGCACGACGACCTTCCGGCCGCGCTCGGCGGCCCTGAGGCCCAGCGCCGCCGCGGTCGTGGTCTTGCCGACCCCGCCCGAGCCGCAGCACACCACGATGCGGGTCGCCGGGTCGTCGAGCAGGGGGTCGAGGTCGAGCACGCGCGCGGGGGAGAGGCGGTGCTGCCGGTCCTGGTCCGCGCTCATGAGACTCCCTGCTTCCGCAGTTCCGTGGCCAGCTCGTACAGGCCCGCCAGGTCCATGCCCTCGGCGAGCAGCGGCAGTTCGTGCAGCGGCAGGCCCAGCTCGGCGAGCACCGCGCGCTGTTCGTGCTCCAGCGCGTACCGCTCGGCGTACTCCTCGGCCTGGGCGAGGAGCGGGTCCACCAGCCGCTCGGCGTGCCCACCGCGCCGCGCCCCGCCGAGCCCGGCGGCCGACAGCACCTGCGCGAAGGAGGAACGAGTGGTCTCCCGTACGAGTTCCAGCTCGGTGGCGTCCAACACCTCCGGGCGCACCATGTTCACGATGGTCCGCCCCACCGGCAGTTTCGCCGCCCGCAGCTCGGCGATCCCGTCCGCGGTCTCCTGGACGGGCATCTCCTCGAGCAGCGTCACCAGGTGCACGGCCGTCTCCGGCGACTTCAGCACCCGCATCACGGCCTGCGCCTGATTGTGTATCGGCCCTATCTTCGCGAGCCCCGCCACCTCGTCGTTGACGTTCAGGAAGCGGGTGATGCGTCCGGTGGGGGGTGCGTCCATGACGACGTAGTCGTAGGCGAACCGCCCGGACTTCTCCTTGCGGCGCACCGCCTCGCACGCCTTGCCGGTCAGCAGGACGTCCCGGAGGCCGGGCGCGATGGTGGTGGCGAAGTCGATGGCGCCGAGTTTCTTCAGGGCCCGGCCCGCTCCACCGAGCTTGTAGAACATCTGGAGGTAGTCCAGAAGGGCCAGTTCGGGGTCGATGGCGAGGGCGTACACCTCCCCGCCGCCGGGAGCTACCGCGATCTTCCGTTCCTCATAGGGCAATGCCTCCGTCTCGAAGAGCTGTGCGATGCCCTGGCGGCCCTCGACCTCGACGAGAAGCGTGCGCTTCCCCTCGGTGGCCAGAGCCAGCGCGAGGGCCGCGGCCACCGTCGTCTTACCGGTTCCGCCCTTGCCACTGACGACCTGGAGCCTGCTCACGCCTTCGAGCGTAACCATTCGATGCGGGTACCAACCGGCAGGCTGTGGATACTGCGTTTTTCCGGGGGGCGGCCCCCGGACCCCCGGGGGCGAAGCCCGTGCGTGGGCAGCGGCTAAAGTCGGCCGCATGACCAAGTGGGAATACGCGACTGTGCCGCTGCTCGTACACGCCACGAAGCAGATTCTGGACACCTGGGGCGAGGACGGCTGGGAGCTCGTCCAGGTCGTGCCCGGGCCGAACAACCCCGAGCAGCTGGTGGCCTACCTGAAGCGGCCGAAGGCGTGAGCGCGGTCGAGGCGAGGCTCGCCGAGCTCGGTCTGACGCTGCCGGAGGTCGTCCCTCCGCTGGCCGCCTACCAGCCGGCCGTGCGGTCGGGCGTGTACGTGTACACCTCCGGCCAGCTGCCGATGGTCGAGGGCAAGCTTCCGGTCACCGGCAAGGTGGGCGCGGAGGTCACCCCCGAGGAGGCCAAGGAGCTGGCCCGCACCTGCGCGCTGAACGCGCTGGCGGCCGTCAAGTCCGTCGCCGGTGATCTGGACCGCGTCGCGCGCGTGGTGAAGGTCGTGGGCTTCGTGGCGTCCGCGTCGGACTTCACCGGTCAGCCGGGTGTCATCAACGGCGCGAGCGAGCTGCTCGGCGAGGTTCTCGGCGACAAGGGCGTCCACGCGCGGAGCGCGGTCGGCGTGGCGGTGCTGCCGCTGGACGCGCCGGTGGAGGTCGAGGTCCAGGTGGAGCTGACCGGCGAGTAGCCGAGATCCGCGTGGACCTGACCGGTGGGTAGCCGATGGGTGGTGGCACCACCGGTCACCTCTCGAACATTCGCGCACCACGGGATAGCCTCCGCCCATGGCGAATGGGCAGTGGTTTCCGCAGGACTGGCCGGAACGCATCCGTGCGCTCGCCGACGGCACGCTCACCCCGGTCGTCCCCAAGCGCGCGGCGACCGTGATGCTCCTGAAGGACACCGACGCCGGTCCCGTCGTGCACATGCTGCGCAGACGCGCCTCCATGGCTTTCGCCGGGGGCGCGTACGCGTATCCGGGCGGCGGGGTGGACCGTCGCGACGACGACCACCAGATCCGCTGGGCGGGCCCCACGCGCGCGTGGTGGGCCCAGCGGCTCGGCGTCGGCGAGGCGGAGGCCCAGGCCGTCGTGTGCGCGGCCGTACGGGAGACGTACGAGGAGGCGGGCGTCCTGCTCGCCGGTCCCACCCCCGACTCGGTGGTCGGGGACACGACCGGCGCGGACTGGGAGGCGGACCGGGAGGCGCTGGTCGCCCGGGATCTGTCCTTCGCCGAGTTCCTGGAGCGCCGCGGCCTGGTCCTGCGCTCGGACCTCCTCGGCGCCTGGACCCGCTGGATCACCCCGGAGTTCGAGTCCCGCCGCTACGACACCTGGTTCTTCGTCGCCGCCCTCCCCGCGGGCCAGCGCACCCGCAACGCCTCCACGGAGGCCGACCGCACGGTGTGGATCCGGCCCGAGGACGCGGCGTCCTCGTACGACAAGGGCGAGCTGCTGATGATGCCGCCCACGATCGCGACCCTGCGGCAGCTCACCCCGTACGACACGGCCGCCGCCGCCCTCACCGCCGCCCCCGACCGCGACCTCACCGCCGTCCTGGCCAGGGCCCACCTGGTCGACGACGAGATCGTGCTGTCCTGGCCGGGCCACGACGAGTTCACCAAGCACATCCCGACCGGTGGAGCCACGGCATGACGGCACGGTCGACGCCGCTGGAAGGAACCTCCGCATGACCGACGCAGCGGCCCTGCCCGGCCAGCCGAGGGGCGGGGTGCTCTCCGGCCCCGCCACCCCGAGGGCCGTCAACGTCCTCGCGCCCAACGCGTCCGCGATGACCCTGGACGGCACGAACACCTGGATCCTCGCCGAGCCCGACTCCGAACTGGCCGTCGTGGTCGACCCCGGACCGCTGGACGAGGGGCATCTGCGCCGCGTCCTCGACACCGCCGAGCAGGCCGGCAGGCGCGTCGCCCTCACGCTGCTGACGCACGGTCACCCGGACCACGCCGAGGGCGCCGTCCGCTTCGCCGAGCTGACCGGCACGAAGGTGCGGGCCCTGGACCCGGCGCTGCGGCTCGGCGACGAGGGGCTGGCCGCCGGGGACGTGGTCCGGGTGGGCGGCCTGGAGCTGCGGGTGGTACCGACGCCCGGGCATACCTCGGACTCGCTGTGCTTCCATCTCCCGGCCGATCAGGCGGTCCTGACGGGCGACACGGTCCTGGGACGCGGGACGACGGTCGTGGCGCACCCCGACGGCCGCCTGGGCGACTATCTGGACTCCCTGCGCCGCCTGAGGTCGCTCACGGTCGACGACGGCGTCCACACGGTCCTCCCGGGCCACGGCCCCGTCCTGGAGGACGCCCAGGGCGTGGTGGAGTTCTACCTCGCCCACCGCGCCCACCGGCTCGCCCAGGTGGAGACGGCCGTGGAGGACGGCTACCGGACGCCCTCCGAGGTCGTGGCCCATGTGTACGCGGACGTGGACCGGTCCCTGTGGCCGGCGGCGGAACTGTCGGTCCGGGCTCAGCTGGAGTACCTCCAGGAGCACGGGCTGATCTAGGCCCCGGCGCCTGACGCGCGCGTCGCCTTCACGCCGTGCACGCGCGCGTACTCCTCCGCCAGCCACGGCCCGAGATCGTCGACGTACGACATGAGCACGGCCCGGTCCCCGCGCGGCTCGTACCCCCGCACCGCCGCCGCCCGCATCTGCTCGGCCCGCTCGGGGTAGTACGCGCCGAACGCCTCCGCCATCTCCGTCAGATCGCTCGTCCAGCCGTTCCAGCGGGGCATCACGAGGGTGAAGCCGGTGCGGACGAGACGGCGGGACATGGAGCGCACGAGAGGCCGCAGGGCCTCCTCCGTGTCGTCCGCGCGCGAGATGCGCTCGCGCCAGCGCGGCAGCAGCAGGGCGAGGTCCCCGTTGGTCTCGCGCGCGAGCCGTGAGTCGGGGCGGTAGCGCGGCAGGTACTCCGCGAGGTCGTCGCCGAGCAGCGGGGTGCACAGACAGGCCACGAACCACCCCAGGTCGTACGTCTCCGGCTCGCTGAGCAGCCGTGCCCGGCCGTACAGCAGCGTCCCGGCCCCGTCGATCTGCGGGAACTCCTTGTCCAGGGCGGTGTCGAGCGCCCCCGCCGCCTCCCGGTCCGCGTCCGTCGGTTCCTCGTGCAGGGCGACCAGCAGATCCAGGTCGCTGTGCCCCACGCGCGCGGTGCCACGCGGGATCGACCCGTAGAGGTACGCGCTGTGCAGCCGCGCCCCGAACACCTCCAGCAACCGGTCCCGCGCCACGGCGACGACGGGACGAAAGGCGTGCGGCACGCGCGCGAGGGAGCCTTCGCGCTCGAGATAGCCCTCGGAGTCGAGCCCCTGGGAGCGAATCGATTCAGCCATGGGTCAACTGTGCCAACTCCACCCGCTCCGGCGTTCGAGGAAGGGTACGGCGGCCCCGGGGCCCCACCCACCCGGCCCCGCACTCGTCAGCGCAGCCCCCAGGAGGCGACGGGCACACGAGCGAGGGCCCGCCTCACGAAGAGACGGGCCCCTGAGACTCGTACGGCCAAGACCAAGCGTCAGCGAGACCGCTTTGCGAGCCGCTCCACGTCCAGCAGGATCACCGCGCGGGCCTCCAGGCGGAGCCAGCCGCGCTGGGCGAAGTCGGCGAGGGCCTTGTTGACCGTCTCGCGGGAGGCGCCGACCAGCTGGGCCAGCTCTTCCTGCGTGAGGTCGTGGACGACGTGGATGCCCTCCTCGGACTGCACGCCGAAGCGGCGGGAGAGGTCGAGGAGCGCGCGGGCGACGCGGCCGGGGACGTCCGAGAAGACCAGGTCGGACATCTGGTCGTTGGTCTTGCGCAGTCGGCGGGCGACGGCGCGCAGCAGCGCGGTGGCGACCTCGGGGCGGACGTTCAGCCAGGGCTGGAGGTCGCCGTGGCCGAGGCCGAGCAGCTTGACCTCGGTCAGCGCGGTGGCGGTCGCGGTGCGCGGGCCCGGGTCGAAGAGCGACAGCTCGCCGATCAGCTCGCCGGGGCCGACGACGGCGAGCATGTTCTCGCGGCCGTCGGGGGAGGTGCGGTGCAGCTTGACCTTGCCCTCCGTGACGACGTAGAGCCGGTCGCCAGGGTCGCCCTCATGGAAGAGGGAGTCGCCACGCGCGAGGGTCACCTCACTCATGGAGGCGCGGAGCTCCGCGGACTGCTCGTCATCGAGCGCCGCGAAGAGCGGGTTGCGCCGCAGAACGTCGTCCACGAGTTCTCTCCTTGTCGACCTGCTCAGGGGATCTTGCTCCCCCTTGGTACCAGGGGACCGTGTTCCCCATTTTGCCGGACGGTCCAAACAGTGTGATCTGTCACAAGGATGCCGCACACATGTCCCGAGGTAAGCGGCAGGGGTCCAATCGGGGGCCGATCTCCTGGGTCCGGGGCGATTGTCGGTGCCGGGCTTTAGGCTGGCCGGGTGTCCAAATCGCCGGTGAGAGCACAGGCCAAGGGGGCTGGGCGGGTGGTTGTACGTCGGGATTCCGCTGTGGGCGAACAGGACCCCGGTGGCGGAAAGAAAACGGCAAAAGCGACAAAGAAGGCTGCGGTGAAAAAGGCTCCGGCGGTGGTGAAGCAGGCTGCCGAGAAGAAGGTCCCCGTGAAGAAGGCTGCGGCGGGAAAGGTTCCGGCCAAGACCGTCGCCGTCAAGCCCGCGAAGACGGAGTCGCCCACCGCGCTGGTGCGCCGCGCTCGCCGGATCAACCGCGAGCTCGCGGAGGTGTATCCGTACGCCCACCCCGAGCTGGACTTCGAGAACCCCTTCCAACTCGTGGTCGCCACGGTGCTGTCCGCCCAGACCACCGACCTGAGGGTCAATCAGACGACCCCCGCCCTCTTCGCGAAGTACCCGACCCCCGAGGACCTGGCCGCCGCCAATCCCGAGGAGGTCGAGGAGATCCTCCGCCCGACCGGGTTCTTCCGGGCCAAGACCAAGTCGGTCATAGGGCTGTCGAAGGCGCTGGTGGAGGACTTCGGCGGTGAGGTGCCCGGCAGGCTGGAGGACCTCGTCAAGCTGCCCGGCGTAGGCCGCAAGACCGCCTTCGTCGTCCTCGGCAACGCCTTCGGGCGACCCGGCATCACCGTGGACACGCACTTCCAGCGGCTGGTGCGGCGCTGGCGGTGGACCGCCGAGACCGACCCCGACAAGATCGAGGCCGCGATCGGCGCGCTGTTCCCCAAGAGCGACTGGACGGACCTCTCGCACCACGTCATCTGGCACGGCCGCCGAATCTGCCACGCCCGCAAGCCCGCCTGCGGCGCCTGCCCCGTCGCCCCGCTCTGCCCGGCGTACGGCGAGGGCGAGACGGACCCGGAGAAGGCGACGAAGCTCCTCAAGTACGAGAAGGGCGGTTTCCCTGGGCAGCGGCTCAACCCTCCGCAGGCGTATCTGGACGCGGGCGGGAAACCCGCGCCGCCGTTGGGGGCTGGATGACACGCCGTCGGGCACGCTCCCAGGAACGATCTCGGGGCCTCGAGGCGTTGGACTCGCAAGGACGGGGGTGGCGATGACACGCGCGAGCAACGCACAGGGCGTGGCACTCAGCAAGGAGGGCCTGCCGCACTGGCTGGACCCGGTGGTGGACGCCGTCGAGACGGTGGAGCCGGTGCAGCTGAGCAGGTTCCTGCCGCCGGCGAACGGGGCGGGACGGCAGTCGGCCGTGCTGATCCTGTTCGGCGAGGGCGACCGCGGACCCGAGCTGCTGCTCATGGAGCGGGCCAGCTCGCTGCGGTCCCACGCCGGGCAGCCCTCCTTCCCCGGCGGTGCCCTCGACCCGGAGGACGGCGACCCGAAGGCCGACGGGCCGCTCAGGGCCGCCCTGCGCGAGGCCGAGGAGGAGACCGGGCTCGACCCGGCCGGTGTCCAGCTCTTCGGTGTGCTGCCCAAGCTCTACATCCCGGTCAGCGGCTTCGTCGTGACCTCGGTCCTCGGCTGGTGGCGCGAGCCGAGCCCGGTCGGAGTCGTCGACCCCAACGAGACGGCACGGGTCTTCACGGTTCCCGTGGCGGATCTCACGAACCCCGACAACCGGGTCACGACCGTCCACCCCAGCGGCCACCGAGGTCCGGCATTCCTGGTCGAATCGGCGCTGGTCTGGGGCTTCACGGCCGGGATCATCGACCGTCTGCTGCACTTCTCGGGCTGGGAGCGCCCCTGGGACCGGGAGAAGCAGGTCCCGCTCGACTGGCGGTCATGACAGGGTGTCTGCCGTGTTGTGTCGTGTGATGAGGCGAGGCCTGAACCGGTGAACGTGCTGGACATCCTGTTGCTGCTCGCCGCCGTGTGGTTCGCGATCGTCGGCTATCGCCAGGGCTTCGTCGTCGGCATCCTGTCGGTGATCGGCTTCATGGGCGGCGGCCTGGTCGCCGTCTATCTGCTCCCCGTCGTCTGGGACGTCCTCACCGACAACGCGGAGGTCAGCACGACCGCCGCGGTCGTCGCGGTCGTCGTGGTCATCGTCTGCGCCTCCGTCGGCCAGGCCCTGACCACCCATCTCGGCAACAAGCTCCGCCGGTACATCACCTGGTCCCCGGCCCGCGCCCTGGACGCCACCGGCGGCGCCCTCGTCAACGTCGTCGCGATGCTCCTGGTCGCGTGGCTGATCGGGTCCGCCCTCGCCGGTACCACCCTGCCGACGCTCGGCAAGGAGGTCCGTAACTCCAAGATCCTCCTCGGTGTCGCGCGGGCGCTGCCCGACCAGGCGAACACCTGGTTCGCGGACTTCTCCTCGGTCCTCGCGCAGAACGGCTTCCCGCAGGTCTTCAGCCCGTTCGCCAACGAGCCGATCAACGAGGTCCAGCCGCCCGACCCGGCCCTCGCGAACAGCCCGGTGGCCGCCCGCGCCAAGCAGTCCATCGTCAAGGTCATGGGCACCGCGCAGAGTTGCGGCAAGGTCCTCGAAGGCAGCGGCTTCGTCTTCGCCGAGCGCCGCGTCATGACCAACGCGCATGTGGTCGGCGGCGTCGACGAGCCCACCGTCCAGATCGGCGGCGAGGGCAGGAAGTACGACGCGACGGTCGTCCTGTACGACTGGGAGCGCGACATCGCCGTACTCGACGTGCCCGACCTGGACGCGCCCGCCCTCAAGTTCACGTCCACGGACGCCAAGAGCGGCGACAGCGCGATCATCGCGGGCTTCCCGGAGAACGGCGCGTACGACGTCCGGGCGGCGCGTGTGCGCAGCCGTATCCCGGCCAACGGGCCGGACATCTACCACCGCGGCACCGTGCACCGCGATGTGTACTCCCTCTACGCGACCGTCCGCCAGGGCAACTCCGGCGGCCCGCTGCTCACCCCCGACGGGGAGGTGTACGGCGTGGTCTTCGCGAAGTCCCTGGACAACGCCGCCACCGGGTACGCGCTGACCGCGGACGAGATCGAGGAGGACATCGTCAAGGGGCGCACCGCGAACCAGCAGGTGGACAGCGACAGCTGCGCGCTGTGAGTCCTGCTCGGCCCTGCCGAGAAGGGCGTCAGCCTCGAGGGTGGCGCAGGCGCACCGAGACCCAGCGGGCCCGGCGGCGCAGGATGTGCGGAATGCCCACCCGGAGGTCCGTGCCCTGCATCTGCGGGGCCCCTCCTCGCTGGTGGGGGCTCAGACCGTGGCCCGAGCGGCGGTTGCGTGCTGCGTCACTGTAGTCGTGCGTCCAGCCCATACCCCGACGTGTGCCCCTGCCCCAAGGTCGATAACCGCCCCCAGGGCCCCCAATTGGCCTATGCGCCAGGCAATTGGCTGTTCGTAGGACAGGTGTTCAGTTCCGAATACCGGGCGCGCCCACACGGTCACCGATCGGGTTCGGGATCCTTCAGCCAATTGATCAGTTCTGCACTGAAAGCGACCGGATCCTCCTCGTGCGGACTGTGCTTTCCCGGGGGCCGACCCCCGGACCCCCAGCCGATCTCCGCGCGGACGCCGGTCACCGGTCGGGTTCCGGATCCTTGAGCCAGTTGATGAGCTCTGCCGAGAAAGCGACCGGATCCTCTTCGTGCGGGAAGTGGCCGAGGCCGTCGAACAGGCGCCAGCGGTAGGGGGCTTCGACGTACTCGCCGGAGCCGGCCGCGCTGCGGGTCCGCAGGACCGGGTCCAGTGAGCCGTGCAGATGCAGCGTAGGCACCCGCACCGGCCGCTTCATACGGCGGTTGAACTGGATGCCGTCGGGACGGGCCAGGGAGCGCACCATCCAGCGGTACGGCTCGATCGAGCAGTGCGCCGTCGACGGGATGCACATCGCGCGGCGGTACGTCTCCACCGCGTCGTCGTCCGGCAGCACCGGGCCGGACCAGTCCCGCATCAGCCGGGCCACCAGCGCGCCGTCGTCCGCGGTCAGTTGCCGCTCCGGCACCCAGGGGCGCTGAAACCCCCAGATGTAGGAACCGGCACGCGTCTGCTTGACGTCCGACAGCATCGCCGAGCGCCAGCGCCGCGGATGCGGCATCGAGGACACCGCGAGCCGCCGCACCAGCTTCGGGCGCATCGCGGCCGCCGTCCACGCCAGGTATCCGCCCAGGTCATGGCCGACCAGCGCGGCGTCCGGCTCACCGAGGGAGCGGATCACGCCGGTGATGTCGAGGGCGAGGTTGGCCGGGTCGTAGCCGCGCGGGGTGCGGTCGCTGCCGCCGACGCCCCTGAGGTCCATGGCGACGGCCCGGAACCCGGCGTCGGCCAGCGCGGGCAGCTGGTGCCGCCACGTCCACCAGAACTGCGGGAAACCGTGCAGCAGCAGGACCAGCGGGCCGTCGCCCATCTCGGCGATGTGGAAGCGCGCACCGTTGGCGGCCACCTCGCGATGGGTCCAGGGCCCGTCCGGTCGTACTACTGAGGCAGGTGTGGCGGGGTCGGTCATGACGACGAGCGTGCCACAGCCTCGATGGCCTCCGGCACACGGTCCTGCGTCAGCTCGGGCCGCGGATGCGGCTTGGCCTTCTGCAGAACGCTCGCCGTCTCCTTCATCGACGCGGCCGTCTTCTGCGCGCCGCCGCCCTTCTTCGCCTTCTTCGCGAAGACCACGCCGATCAGCGCGAGGAGGCCCGCGATCAGCACGTTGGCCGCGAAGGACAGCAGGAAGCAGACCGCCATGTTCCAGTCGCTCCAGGTCCGGATGCCGTACGCGAGGGCGAAGTTCAGCATCGGCAGGGAGAACACCAGCACCGCGCCGGCCACCATGAACGCGCCGCCGCTCGTCGCGCCGCGCTTCACGTCCCGCTTGAGCTGCGCCTTGGCCAGCGCGATCTCGTCGTGCACCAGCGCGGACATCTCGGTCGTCGCCGAGGCGAACAGCTGGCCGATGCTGCGTTCGGCGCCGACCGGGCTGCCGTCGGGTGCGCTCATCGCGTTCTCCCTGGATTCGTCCTGCGTAAGGATTCGTCTTTTGTACCGTCCCGTCAGATCATGCCCGACGGTCGTCCTCCTCGCCTGCCCCGCCCGTCACTTCGGCAAGCCGTTGTCGCTCGGCGGCCTTCAGTTCGGCGATCCGGCGGTGCTCGGCGGCCTTGCTCTCGTGGATCGCGGCCATGCGCAGGTGGTACGCCGGGTCGTCCTCCTCGTAGATGTCCGGGATGCCGTCCAGGTCGTCGTCGCGCTCCTCGGCCTCGACCATCCGGCGGTACTTGGCGTTGCGGATCTTCAGCAGCGTGGTCGCGAGGGTCGCCGCGATGAGCGAGCCCAGCAGTACGGCCGCCTTGACCTCGCCGGTGAGTGCAGCGTCGCCGTCGAAGGCCAGCTCGCCGATGAGCAGCGACACGGTGAACCCGATGCCGGCCAGGGTCGCCACCGCGAAGACGTCGGCCCACTCGAGGTCGTCGCTGAGCGCGGCCCGGGTGAAGCGGGCCGTCAGCCAGGTCCCGCCGAAGATCCCGAGCGCCTTGCCGACGACCAGCCCGAGGACGACTCCGAGCGTCTCCGGCTTGGTGAACACATCGCCCAGCGCACCGCCGGACACCGAGACACCGGCGCTGAACAGGGCGAACATCGGGACGGCCAGCCCCGCCGAGAGCGGACGTACGAGATGCTCGATGTGCTCGCCCGGGGAGTGCTGCTCGCCCTCCCGGGTGGTGCAGCGCAGCATCAGGCCCATCGCGACGCCCGCGACGGTGGCGTGGACGCCGCTGTTGTACATCAGGGCCCAGATGACGAGCGCGAGCGGCACGTAGACGTACCACCCGCGTACGCCCTTGCGCAGCAGCAGCCAGAAGACGACCAGGCCGAGCACCGCGCCGCCGAGCGCGGCGAAGTCGATCTCGGCGGTGAAGAAGACCGCGATGATCAGGATCGCGAAGAGGTCGTCGACGACCGCGAGGGTGAGCAGGAAGGCGCGCAGGGCGCTCGGCAGGGAGGTGCCGATGACCGCGAGCACGGCCAGCGCGAAGGCGATGTCGGTGGCGGTGGGGACCGCCCAGCCCTGGAGCGATCCGCCGCCGGAGAGGTTGGTCAGGACGTAGACGAGGGCCGGTACGGCCATCCCGCACAGGGCCGCGACCACGGGCAGCGCGGCTGCCCTGGGGTCCTTCAGGTCACCGGCGACGAGCTCGCGCTTGAGTTCGATCCCGGCGACGAAGAAGAAGATCGCGAGGAGGCCGTCGGCCGCCCAGTGGGCGATCGAGAGGTGCAGGCCGAAGGCTTCGGGGCCGAGGTGAAAGTGGCTGACGCTCTCGTAGCTGTCGTGCAGCGCGGGTACGTTCGCCCAGATCAGGGCCGCGATCGCGGCGACGAGGAGCAGTACGCCGCCGACGGTCTCGGTGCGCAGCGCATCCCCGACGAAGGTCCGCTCGGGCAGGGACAGCCGTCCGAGGACTTTGCGGTGGTGGGGGGTGCGGGGCGCGGCCATCGGGGGGTCCTCCGGTCGGTGGGTAGGGCGGAGCTGCTCGCCGACCAGACTTCCCGGCACACCTTCGGAGTCACGCTGTTTTCGTTAGCTTACCTAAGTTAGCTTACCGAAAAGGGGTGCCCGGCGCGCTTTCACGCCGGGCACCCGTTTCAGCGGACGGGATCTCAGTCCTCGCTCGGCGCCGCCGGGAGCTTCGCCTGGATGAGGTCCATGACCGTGGAGTCGGTCAGGGTGGTGACATCGCCCAGCTGACGGTTCTCGGCGACGTCCCGCAGCAGCCGGCGCATGATCTTGCCGGAGCGGGTCTTCGGCAGCTCGGCGACCGGGAGGACCCGCTTGGGCTTGGCGATCGGGCCGAGGGTGGCGCCGACGTGGTTGCGCAGGTCGGCGATGAGGTTCTCGTCCTCGGCGTTCGCCGTGCCACGCAGGATCACGAAGGCGACGATGGCCTGCCCGGTGGTCTCGTCGGCGGCACCGACGACGGCGGCCTCGGCGACGGAGGGGTGGGAGACCAGCGCGGACTCCACCTCCGTCGTAGAGATGTTGTGGCCGGAGACGAGCATGACGTCGTCCACGCGACCGAGGAGCCAGATGTCGCCGTCGTCGTCCTTCTTCGCCCCGTCACCGGCGAAGTACTTGCCCTCGAAGCGCGACCAGTAGGTGTCGAGGAACCGCTGGTCGTCGCCCCAGATGGTGCGCAGCATCGACGGCCACGGCTCGGTGAGGACCAGGTAGCCGCCACCGCCGTTGGGGACTTCCTGCGCCTCGTCGTCCACCACGGTGGCCGAGATGCCGGGCAGCGGGGTCTGCGCCGAGCCCGGCTTGGTCTCGGTGACGCCCGGCAGCGGGGAGATCATCATCGCGCCGGTCTCGGTCTGCCACCAGGTGTCCACGATCGGCGTCCGGTCCGCGCCGATGTGCTTGCGGTACCAGATCCACGCCTCGGGGTTGATCGGCTCACCGACCGAGCCCAGCACCCGCAGGCTGCTGAGATCGAACTTCGCGGGGATGTCGTCGCCCCACTTCATGAACGTACGAATGGCCGTCGGGGCCGTGTAGAGGATCGTGACGCCGTACTTCTGCACGATCTCCCAGAAGCGGCCCTGGTGCGGGGTGTCCGGCGTGCCCTCGTACATGACCTGGGTGGCGCCGTTGGCGAGCGGCCCGTAGACGATGTACGAGTGCCCGGTGACCCAGCCGACGTCGGCCGTGCACCAGTACACGTCGGTCTCCGGCTTGAGGTCGAAGACGGCGTGGTGGGTGTACGCGGCCTGGGTGAGGTAGCCGCCGGAGGTGTGCAGGATGCCCTTGGGCTTACCGGTCGTTCCCGAGGTGTAGAGGATGAACAGCGGCTGCTCGGCCTCGAACGCCTCGGGGGTGTGCTCGGCGGACTGCCGCTCCACGATCTCGTGCCACCACACGTCGTGGCTGTCGTCCCAGGCGACCTCCTGCCCGGTCCGGCGCACGACGAGCACGTGCTCGACGTTGTCGACCTTGGTGAGCGCCTCGTCGACGGCAGGCTTGAGCGCGGACGGCTTGCCGCGGCGGTAGCCGCCGTCGGAGGTGATGACGACCTTGGCGTCGGCGTCCTGGATGCGGGTGGCGAGCGCGTCCGCGGAGAAGCCGCCGAAGACGACCGAGTGCGCGGCGCCGATGCGGGCGCAGGCCAGCATCGCGATCGCCGTCTCCGGGATCATCGGCATGTATACGGCGACCCGGTCGCCCTTCTGCACGCCCAGCTCCAGCAGGGCGTTCGCGGCCTTGGAGACCTCGTCCTTGAGCTCGGCGTAGGTGATCGCCCGGCTGTCGCCCGGCTCGCCCTCGAAGTGGATGGCGACCCGGTCGCCGTTGCCCGCCTCGACATGCCGGTCGACGCAGTTGTACGCGACGTTGAGTTCGCCGTCCTTGAACCACTTGGCGAACGGCGGGTTCGTCCAGTCCAGCGTCTCCGTCGGCTCCTTGGCCCAGGTCAGCCGACGGGCCTGCGTGGCCCAGAAGCCGAGCCTGTCAGCCTTGGCCTCTTCGTACGCCTCGGCCGTGACGTTGGCGTTCGCGGCCAGGTCAGCAGGCGGCGCGAAGCGACGCTCCTCCTTCAAGAGGTTGGCCAGGCTTTCGTTGCTCACGACATCTCCCTTTCCCAGGGTGTCCGTTGTGTCCCAGGCCACAGCTCATCAGACCGGAGGGTGTCTGACAAGGGCCGTTTGAAAATTGGTTTAGACCTGTGAGGGTCCGTTCCTTCGTCAAGCTCGGCGGCCGGGCTCATTCGTACCCACGTACGCCGACCAGGCAGAGTTCATGATCTGTAACGCCTCTCACACTCCGGCCCAAGTACGGGTGTAACGCCACCCGCGAGAAAGGAGTTCCGAGTGGAAGGGATACGGGGTGGGCCGCAGGCGGCGGTCCGCGACCCTGAGCTCTTCGAGGAGTTCTACCGGCGCCATGTGGACGCCATGACGTCTTTCGTGGCCCGGCGTGTCGTGGACCCGCACACCGTGGCCGACCTCACGGCCGAGATCTTCCTGGCGGTCCTGGACTCCGCCCACACCTACCGCCCCGGCCGGGGCAGCGAGACGGCGTGGCTCTACGGCATCGCGCGCAACGTCGTCTCCTCGGAACGCCGGCGTGTGGCCCGCGAGACGGTCCGGGACCGGCGGATCTCGGGCCGGCGCCTGCTGGAGGCGGACGACATCGCCCGCCTGGAGGACAAGCTCGACGCGGAGAGCCCCGGCCGCCGCGCCCTCGCCGCCCTGGAACGGCTCCCCGCGGGGGAGCGAGCCGTTCTGGAACTCATCGCGGTCGACCAGCTCACGCTCGCCGAGGCGGCGGCCGCGCTGGGCATCAGCCAGGTCGCGGCACGGGTGCGGCTGCACCGGGCCCGCAAGTCGCTGCGCGAGCAGACGGATTCGGCGGCGCCGGATCCACGCGGGACGCACCTGTCGTACGTCACGAAAACAACCGGGGGAGAGGCATGAGCACGAAGACCACGTTCGAGGACCGGCTGCTCGCGGAGCTGCGGGGGGAGATCGAGCGCCGGGAGGCCGTCCCGACGTCTGTTGTCATGGCGCCCCCTGCCCTTGTGACTCCCGACCTGGCGCCTGCCGACCTTGCGTCCGCCGTACGGCGTCGGCTGTCCACGGGCCGTCGGCTTGCCCTCGCCGCCGGAGTGTGTGCCGTGGCCGGTCTCGCTACGGTGCTGGTGCCGGGCTCACCGGCCGACGCACCGGCGTACGCGGTGGAGCGGAACGACGACGGCAGCGTCACCCTCACCCTCGAGGACCTGGCCCCCACGCTCGAGTCCCAGCGCGAACTCGCCGAGCGGCTCCGGCCCAGCCGGGTCCACGTGGACATCGCGAACCTCGACGACGACCACCTGTGCCGCCAGCCACGCGGTGAGCAGCTGCCGGAGAGCAGGCCCGTTCACCCCGGCGAGGGCTGGCGGATCACTCTCCGTCCCGGCGACACCGTGGCCTTCGAGAACCACCGGACCGGCGACGGCGGGAAGGAGACGGCTCTGGCCTTCTACGCGGTCAAGGGTGCGATCAAGCCTTGTGTGCCGACGGCGGCCGACAGGGACTTCGTGGAGCTGACCGCTTCCCCTTCGTCCGTCGGGCGCTGACCGGGCGCGGGCAGGGCGTTGACGGCGGGGCCGAGGGTGGGGCTCTGGCGTGGGTCCGGCGGTGGGGCTGGCGGCCCTCATGGCAGGGGCCGCCAGCCCCGGCTTCACGCCGGGACGTCCGCCGCCTCCACGTGGTCGAACAGTTCGTCCCCGCTCACCCCGGTGAGCAGATACGCCTGCGCCTCGCCCACGTGGAAGTACATCCCGTGCAGCTCCAACGCCCGCTCCCGCAGCGCCCGGGCCACGGACTCGTGCGCGCGCAGATGCTCCAACTGCTGGACCACGTTGGTCAGACACAGCTGCTCCACCGCGTCCGCGGGCGCCCGCCCGGCGAGCCTGGCCCACGGCCGGCTGTCGTCGGCCATCCGCTCCAGGCTGGGCAGCCCGTGCCGCAACCACCGCTTGAGCGGCGTCCGGGCGCCTCCGGGCTCGGAGTTGAGCAGCGCCTGCATGGCGCCGCACCCGGAGTGCCCGCACACGGTGATCGACCGTACGTTCAACACGTCCACCGCGTACTCGATCGCGGCCGCCACCGAGTCGTCGCCGCTCTCCTCGCCGGGCAGCGGGACGAGGTTGCCCACGTTGCGCACCACGAACAGGTCGCCCGGACCACTGGAGGTGATCATCGAGGTGACCAGCCGCGAGTCGGCACAGGTGAGGAAGAGCTGCGAGGGCCGCTGACCCTCCCGAGCCAGCCGCGCGAGCTCGCTCCGCACCAGAGGAGCGGTGTGCCGCTGGAACGCGCTGATACCGCGCGCCAGTTCATGCCCACTGGGACCGGAAGGGCCGGTCCCGCCGACACCGCCGGTCTGGGGCGGGGCGCCGGACTCGCCCGGGTCTCCGCCGGACGACGACCCGGACCGAGGGTCCTCGCACTGGTGGTTGCGCCAGGGCGTCCAGGGGCTGCACCGGCAACCGGCTGAGGTGGCTGGGTCGGTGGACCCGGCGCCCGGTCGGGCTCCGAGGGCGCTTCCGCGACCGGTTCCCACCCCGAGCGCGGTGTGGGCGGCGGGGACCTCCCCGGGCTCCGCGATCCGGACCCCGGCACGACGGCCGGTCAGTTCGACGGTGCCGCCCTGCGCGGTGTGGGTGCTCTGCCAGTCGTGAAGTGCCTCGTACGCCGCGTGGTCCATGAAGGAGCCGTCCAACTCGACGACGACCTGGGCACCTTGGGGCACGAGATGCAGAGCCCGGCTGAGGCGGGGCACGGCGAGGAAGGTCAACTGTCCTCGTACGTGTACGTGATGGACTCCTTCCAGCTCGTCGTGGGTGATACGGGTACGGGCGAGACGGTTCAGGGCGACGGCGACGGCCACGGCGATGCCGAGCGTGACGCCCTCCAGGACACCGAAGACGACCACGCCGAGGGTGGTGACGGCGTAGACCAGGACCTCGCGGTGGCGGGTCACCGTGCGGATGTGGTGCAGGGACACCATCTGGATGCCGACGGCCATCACCAGAGCGGCGAGCGAGGCGAGCGGGATGAGCTCGAGCACCGGGACCATCAGCAGCGCGGCGATCACTACGAGAACGCCGTGCAGCATCGTGGAGTTCCGGCTCACGGCACCCGCGTTCACATTCGCCGCACTGCGCACGGCGACCCCGGCGACCGGGAGCCCGCCGAGCGAACCGGAGACGATGTTGGCGGCGCCCTGACCGAGCAGCTCACGGTCCAGGTTCGAGCGTCTGACGCGGCCGGTCAGGCCAGGCCGCCCGGCCGCCATCTTGTCCACGGCGACCGCGCCGAGCAGCGACTGCACACTGCACACCAGCGTGGTGGTCAGCACGGCGGCGACTAGGCCGAGCACCGGCCCGTCGGGGAGTCCGGCCAGGGCGTGGCTGCTCCACGAGGGAAGGTCGACCTCGGGTAGCGTCAGCCCGGCGAAAGCGGCGGTCGCGCTGGCTCCGGCGACGGCGACGAGCGCGGCCGGGATCTTCCGCAGGACGGAGCCGACCCGGCCCGGAATCCGGGGCCAGAGCAGCAGCAGGGCCAGGGTCAGCGCGCTCACCGACACGGCGGCGGGGCGCACCTCGGCCAACTGGGCCGGCAGCGCCCGGAGGTTGGCCAGGACGGAGCTCTGCGGGGTGCCACCGAGGACGATGTGCAGCTGGGCGACGGCGATGGTGACGCCGATGCCGGCGAGCATGCCGTGCACGATGGCGGGGCTGACGGCGAGCGCGCTGCGCGCCACGCGCAGGCAGCCGAGGCCCAGTTGGGCCAGGCCCGCGAGGACCGTGATGGCGCAGGTGGTACGCCAGCCGTAGCGGTGGATCAGGTCGGCGGTGACGACCGTCAGGCCGGCCGCGGGACCGCTGACCTGGAGCGGGGAACCGCCCAGCCAGCCGGCGACGAGTCCTCCGACGGCGGCGGCGACGAGGCCTGCCTGGAGGGGCGCGCCGGTGGCGAGGGCGATGCCGAGGGACAGGGGCAGGGCGATCAGGAAGACCGCGATCGAGGCCGACACATCGGCGCCCGCGACACGGAAGCGGCGGGGCCGGGACGGCGGTGGACTGTGGGGTCGGTGGATGCGCTTGTTCCGACTCGGGTCGGTGGCGCGGGTGGGGACGCAGGCGGACATGGTTCCCGTCTCCTCCGGGGCAGCGCGGTCGCGGATCAGGTGGTCCCCCGGCGGGCGGGGGGCGGGTCGCGGCCGTGGGTCACGGCGTGCAGCGGCGGGATGAATCAACGCTCGGTAAACGAATCGTAATTCAGAGTAAAGGCCAGGCATAGACTTTCCTGGCAAATAGGCTAATAAGTCACTCATCAGGGTGATGCGGATATTTGATCGGCTTGTCGTACTAATTCCTTCCGGGCCCCGTGCGAGCTTGGCGGCGCTGTCGTTGGCCCCGAGAGAAGGAAGTAGGTGGGCGGAACATGGCCGCCACCCAGAGGATCGCCGCCGGCGCCGTGGTCGCCGCGGTCTGTGCCGCATCGCTCGCCGGTTGCGCGATCGGCACCGACGGTGCCGAGAAAGGGGCCCTCGGCCCGCAGAAGGCCAAGCCGGCCCAGGCACCGCCCAAGAGCGCGGTCCGCCTGATCGGCGACGGCTCCACCGCGTACACCGGTGCGCAGCCCCACCTGCCCCGACCGGAACGGATGAAGCCCGGTCAGAAGCCCCCGCAGTTCGTGGTGTTCTCCTGGGACGGCGCGGGCGAGGACGGCCAGAAGCTGTTCTCCCACTTCCGCAAGGTCGCCAAGGCGAACAACGCGACGATGACGTACTTCCTCAGCGGCGTGTACATGCTCCCCGAGGACAAGAGTGACCTCTACAAGCCCCCGCAGCACTCCCCGGGCCGCTCCGACATCGGCTTCAACGACAGGAAGGGCATCGCCGAGACCGTCAAGCAGCTGCGCGGGGCGTGGCTGGAGGGCAGTGAGATCGGCACCCACTTCAACGGCCACTTCTGCGGCAGTGGCGGCGGGGTCGGCCAGTGGTCGGTCGAGGAGTGGAAGGACGAGATCGCCCAGGCCAAGCAGTTCGTGAAGTCCTGGAAGACCACCACCGGCATGAAGAACGCCGCCCCGCTCCCCTTCGACTACGACAAGGAGCTCATCGGCGCCCGCACCCCGTGCCTGGAAGGCCAGAAGAACTTCATGAAGGCCGCCCGCGAGCTGGGCTTCCGCTACGACACCAGCGGTGTCAACGACCAGCTCTGGCCGAAGAAGAAGGAAGGCCTGTGGGACCTGTCGATGCAGCTCGTGCCGTTCAGCGGGCACTCCTTCGAGCAGCTCACCATGGACTACAACTTCGCCGTGAACCAGTCGGGCACGATGTACGGCGACCCGAACAAGCACGCCTTCTGGGGCGACCAGATGCGTGACAGCCTGCTCAAGGGCTTCCACCGGGCCTACGACGGCAACCGCGCGCCCCTGATCATCGGCAACCACTTCGAGTCCTGGAACGGTGGCACCTACATGCGGGCCGTCGAGGAGACCATCGAGCAGGTCTGCAACAAGCCCGACGTGCGCTGTGTCTCCTTCCGGCAGCTCGCCGACTGGCTGGACGCCCAGGACCCGGAGGCCCTGGAGAAGCTGCGGACCCTCGGCGTCGGCCAGGCCCCGAAGGAGGACTGGGCGACCTTCCTCTCGGGCCGCCCCGCCCCGGCCCCGAAGGGAGTTCCCGGAGCGCCGGCGGCCAAGCAGTGAGTCTTCCGGTCGTCCGGGAGCCGGCCTTCTAGGAAGCGGCCCTCAGGCGTTCGCCGCGACGCTCTCACTCAGCACGAACCCGGGGTCGACCTGCGCCGCCAGGTCGGCCCCGGTGCGCTCATTGCCCCAGGATCGGGCGTTCTTCAGGTGGAAGTGGACCATCTGGCGCGTGTACTGCTCCCAGTCACGCAGGTCGTACGTCGCGTCGACGGCGGTCTGCAACTGCCGCAGGGTGCGGCGGTTGACGTCCTCCAGGAGCTCGAACCGGGGCGGCCGGCCCTTCTCCATGGCGCGCACCCAGTCCGAGTGCCCGACCGTCACCAGCAGGTCGTCCCCGACCTCGGCGCGGAGGAAGTCGAGGTCGTCCTGACCCTGCACCTTGTTGCCGACGACCTTCAGCACGACGCCGAAGTCATGGGCGTACTCCTTGTACTGGCGATAGACGGAGACCCCCTTCCGGGTCGGCTCGGCGACGAGGAACGTGATGTCGAAGCGGGTGAACATCCCGGAGGCGAAGGAGTCCGAGCCGGCGGTCATGTCCACCACGACGTACTCGTCACGCCCGTCCACCAGGTGGTTCAGGCACAGCTCCACCGCTCCCGTCTTGGAGTGGTAGCAGGCGACCCCCAGGTCGGCGTCCGTGAAGGGGCCGGTGACCATCAAACGGACGGCGCCGCCGTCGAGTTCCAGCGGCCGGGCGCAGGCGTCGTAGACCGGATTGTCCTCACGCACCCGCAGCAGCCGGGAGCCCTCGCCCGGCGGGGTCGTCTTGATCATCGTCTCGGCGGAGACGATACGCGGGTTGGTGCCGCGCAGGTGGTCCTTGATCAGCGGCAGTCGATCGCCCATCGCGGGCAGCGCGGCGGCCTCCGCCTCGTCGAGACCGAGGGCGGCGCCCAGGTGCTGGTTGATGTCGGCGTCGACGGCGACGACCGGTGCGCCGGTGGTGGCGAGATGGCGGATGAACAGGGAGGACAGCGTCGTCTTGCCGCTGCCGCCCTTCCCGACGAAAGCAATTTTCATGTTCACGAAGGGTAGTGGGGCGATAGCTGTACGTGGCAGGCGTGCGTGAAGAAGACCACTCCTTCGTGGGGTGCGCGCCTCGGTTGCGTAATGTCGTACTCATGAGTACGACAGGCGCGACTGCCGATCCGCTCGCCACCCTGGGTTCGCTGCCCGGCGTGGCCAACTCCGTGGAGTCCGTGCGCAAGGCCGTGGACCGGGTCTACGGGCACCGGATCATGCGGCGCCGCAGCACCGCGGTCACCTCCGAGGCGGCCCTGCGCGGAGCCCGTGGCTCGGCGGCGCTGTCCGGCGCCGACTGGGCGCTCGAAGAGGTGCGCCGCCGCTCCGACTTCAGCGGCGACGACGAGGCGCGCGTCGTGGGAGCCGCCCTGAGACTGACCGCCGAGGCGGGCCAACTCCTGTCCATCTGGCGCCAGTCGCCCCTGCGTGTCCTGGCCCGGCTGCACCTGGTGGCGGCCGCGACCAAGGGCGACGAGGTGGGGCGCCCGCGCCAGGCGGGTGAGCCGGTCGACGAGCCGCTGATCGAGCTCGCGCTGCCCGACAGCGCCGAGGTGCACGGCCGGCTGGACGGCCTCTCCGGGCTGATCATCGCGGGCAGTTCCGCCCCCGCGCTGGTGACGGCGGCCGTCGTGCACGGCGAGATCCTCGCCCTGCGGCCCTTCACCTCCCACAACGGTCTCGTCGCGCGCGCGGCCGAACGCATCGTGCTGATCAGCAGCGGCCTCGACCCGAAGTCCATCTGCCCGGCGGAGGTCGGTCACGCCGAGCCGGGCCGGGCGGCCTATCTGTCGGCGCTGGAGGGCTATGTCTCCGGGACCCCGGAGGGCATGGCCGCCTGGATCGCGCACTGCGGCAACGCGGTCGTGCTCGGCGCGCGTGAGTCGACGGCGGTCTGCGAGGCGCTTCAGCGCGGGGCGGCGTAACTGTAATTACAGAAGGGCGTAACTGTAGTTACAGAAAAGGCCCTCCCGAAGGAGGGCCTGAACAGGGTTGCGGCGGTACGAGGATTCGTACCGCCGCTGGCATGTTCACCGGGTTACCAAGCGTCCTCGATATTTTGCCCATCAGGTCGGGAACTTGGCCCGTCACCTGGTGCGGCTGGCCCGTAATCGACGGGTCGACGTCGCGTGGGTGCTCGATGCTCATGCGCGGTCCGTGGGGCCAAATGCGTTATTAAGGTGATCCTCTCGGATGTCCTTGGTCTCGCGGGCCGTTGACTCCTTTGTACTCCTGGTCCGGGGCAAGCGGAAGCCCTGGCAGCAGTTCTTTACTTTTACTCTCAAACAGTCATCAAACGGGCATCTGCCGGTCACATCCGCCGGTCAGAGGACCGTCGCCCGGCGTCGGCTGGCGTACCAGACGAGCCCCGCGGTGGCCGCCGCCGCTCCTATGGCCGCCGCCGCGACGAGCGCCGGACGGGACGGTGCGGAGAACGCGGGGAGCCGCTGCTTGAGCCGGACCGGCCGGTGGAAATCGAGAATCGGCCAGCCGCGCGCGACCGCCTCGCGGCGCAGCGCCCGGTCCGGGTTCACGGCGTGGGGGTGGCCGACCTCCTGGAGCATCGGCAGATCGGTCGCCGAGTCGCTGTAGGCGTAGCAGCGCTCCAGGTCGTACCCCTCGGACTCGGCCAGCTCCTTGATCGCCTCGGCCTTCGTCGGGCCGTAGGCGTAGTACTCCACCTCGCCGGTGTAGCAGCCGTCCTCGCCCACGACCATCCGGGTTGCCACCACCCGGTCCGCGCCCAGCAGTTCGCCGATCGGCTCGACCACCTCGGAGCCCGACGTGGACACGATCACGACGTCGCGTCCCGCGGTGTGGTGCTCCTCGATGAGGGAGGCGGCCTCGTCGTAGATGATCGGGTCGATCAGGTCGTGAAGGGTCTCGGCCACGATCTCCTTCACCTGTTGGACGTTCCAGCCGCGCACGAGTGCCGAGAGGTACTCGCGGGTTCGTTCCATCTGGTCGTGGTCCATACCGCCCACGAGGAAGACGAACTGGGCATACGCGGTACGCAAGGCGGCCCGGCGGTTGATCAGTCCGCCTTGGTAGAACGACTTGCTGAACGTGAGCGTGCTCGACTTCGCAATGACCGTCTTGTCCAGGTCAAAGAAGGCCGCTGTGCGGGGCAAGGAGTGGTTTTCCACGACCCCGAGCATAGGCGCAGCCCATTCGGCGTAAGGTGTGGCGCGTGGGTTTGCCTGAGAGGGCTCTCGGGTACACCATGGAAGTCACGGATCGTTCGCGACCGTGCTAACCCGGCCCGGCTCCTCCCCCCCCGAGTCGGCCGTGGAGACGACCCCCACTCTCCCCCCCGGTGGGGGTCGTCGCATGTCCGGGTGGGTTTTTCCGTTTCCCTGTGTGTCCCTGTGCGGCTCTACGTCGTGTCGAGGCGGCTGCGGCCGCCTCTTTCGCATGCCCATGATCCGTCACTGTGCGTAGCTGTCGCACTGCTCTGCGGAACTCGCACAGACGCCGGTGCGGAGTGCACCGGCATGGGTGACGGCGATATTCACAACGGCTGAGTTGTCCACAGTTATCGACCAAGATCCACAAGATTTCCGGCATCGCTGCACGGTGATTCCAGCGCGGCCCGCCGACGCCGACTTGATGGCCGGTTCCGGTTAGTCGGCCGTGTTTGGCCGGTTCCTATCGGCCGTTCATATGGGGCCGCTTGCCGGTTCTTCACACGTTTGGGAATCGCGGGGCCCTCGTGGCCGGCGCGAGATGCAGCGAAGGGGGATGGAAATCGTGGCCGCAGCCGTCACACACGATCCGCCGCACGGCACCGGAGGGCGCCAGGGCGAACCGCTGATCGTCACCGACGACCCGGTGCTCCTCGACGACCTGCTGCGCCTGTGCGCGGCGGCCGGCGCCACGCCGGAGGTCCATCCGGGGGTGCCGGAGGCGAGAGGCCGCTGGGAGGCCGCGCCGCTCGTCCTGGTCGGCGACGACGCCGCCCGGCGGGTGCGCGGAGCCGCCCGCCGAGGCGGCGTGGTGCTCGTCGGACGGGACCAGGACGACTCCGGGGTCTGGCGCCGGGCCGTCGAGATCGGCGCCGACCACGTCCTGATGCTGCCCGACGGGGAGCAGTGGCTGGTCGACCGGATCGCCGACGTCGCCGAGGGCGTCGGCCGGCCCGCCCTCACCGTCGGCGTCATCGGCGGCCGCGGCGGCGCCGGAGCGTCCACGCTCGCGTGCGCCCTCGCCGTCACCTCCGCGCGGGAGGGGTTGCGCACCCTGCTGGTGGACGCCGATCCGCTGGGCGGCGGACTCGACGTACTGCTCGGCGGTGAGACCGCCGAAGGGCTGCGCTGGCCCGCCTTCGCCGCCTCGCGCGGCCGGGTCGGGGGCGGCGCCCTGGAGGAGTCGCTGCCCGAGCTGCACTCCCTGCGGGTGCTCAGCTGGGACCGCGGCGACTGTGTCGCCGTCCCGCCGCAGGCCGTCCGCGCGGTCCTCGCCGCGGCCCGCCGCCGGGGCGGCACGGTCGTGGTCGACCTGCCGCGCCGCATCGACGACGGCGTCGCCGAGACCCTCGCCCAGCTCGACCTCGGCATCCTCGTGGTCCCCGCCGAACTCCGGGCCGTCGCGGCGGCCGGGCGGATGGCCTCCGCGGTCGGCATGGTCGTACGCGATCTGCGGGTGGCCGTGCGCGGGCCGCGCGCGCCCGGACTCGACGACCGGGAGGTGGCACGGCTGCTCGGACTGCCGCTGGTGGGTGAGGTGCCCCTGGAGGCGGGCCTGGTCCGGCCGCACGAGAGCAGGACCCCGCCGGGTGCCGGACGGGGGCCGCTGGCGCGGTTCTGCAAGGAGTTCTGGGAGCGGGCCCTGGTGGAGGCGGCATGAACGCGTACTCCGGAACGGGACGGATGGTCGGCGCCGGACCTCCCGAGGCCTCGGCGGGTTTTGCAGCCGGTGGGGCTTCCGAGGCGTGGCGGGCGTCGGGCGGTGGGGCTTCCGAGGCGTGGCGGTCGGGTGGTGCGGATCTGACCCCGCGGCTGCTCGACGGCGTACGGCAGTGGCTCGCCGAGAGTGGGGCCGAACCGACGCCCGCGCGGGTGGCACAGGCGTTGCGGCAGCAGGGGCGGGTGCTCGGGGACGCCGAAGTCCTCGGAGCCGCCGAGCGGTTGCGCTCCGAGCTGGTCGGCAGTGGCCCGCTGGAGCCGCTGCTCGCCGATCCGTCCGTGACCGACGTACTGGTGTCGGCACCGGACCGGGTCTGGGTGGACCGGGGAGGTGGGCTCGAGCTGACCACCGTCACGTTCCCCGACGCCGCCGCCGTACGACGGCTCGCGCAGCGCCTGGCCGCGGTGGCGGGACGCCGGCTCGACGACGCGCGGCCCTGGGCGGACGCCCGGCTGCCCGACGGGACACGCCTGCACGCGGTGCTGCCGCCGGTGGCCGTCGACTGCACCTGCCTGGCGCTACGGGTCGTACGGCCGCGCGCGTTCACCCTCGACGAGTTGATGGCGGCAGGCACCGTGCCGCCGGGCGGGGACCGGGTGCTGCGGGCGCTGATCGAGGCGCGGCTGTCCTTCCTCATCAGCGGCGGCACGGGAAGTGGCAAGACGACGCTGCTGAGCGCCCTGTTGGGGCTCGTCGGACCGGGCGAACGGATCGTGCTCGCCGAGGACTCCGCGGAGCTGCGGCCGGAGCACCCGCACGTCGTACGGCTGGAGAGCAGACCCGCCAACCAGGAGGGTGCGGGCCTCGTCACCCTTCAGGACCTGGTGCGGCAGGCGCTGCGGATGCGGCCGGACCGGCTGGTCGTGGGCGAGGTGCGAGGGCCTGAAGTAGTCCATCTGCTGGCCGCGTTGAACACGGGCCATGAGGGCGGTTGCGGCACGGTCCACGCCAACGCGGCCGCGGATGTACCGGCCCGGCTGGAGGCGCTGGGAACGGCCGCCGGGCTCGACCGGGCCGCGCTGCACAGCCAGTTGGCGGCGGCGTTGTCGGTGGTCCTGCACCTCGCCCGGGATCGGAACGGGCGGCGGCGGATCGCCGAGGTGCATGTGCTGGAGCGGGATCCGTCGGGGCTGGTGCGGACGGTGCCGGCGTTGCGGTGGGGCGCGGAGGCGTTCGCGTACGAGCGCGGGTGGGAGCGGCTGCGGGGGCTGCTCGGGGTCGCGGGGCCGACAGGAGGCGTGCGGACATGAGGGGCCGAGGTGTCGAAGGGCGGGGAACGGGATGGCGACCGGTATGAGCGCGGTGTCGGCGGGCGCGGCCCTGTTGTGCGGCGTGGCGGCGGTCTGGCTCTCGGTCGGACGGCGCTCGGGGACGCGGCGGGCCGAGTTGCTGCTCGCCGGGGTCGGTGGGGCGGTCGGGACGGGGCCACCGAAGCCCTCCTGGCGTCGACTGACCGACGGGGTGCGGCGGTTGGGGAGCGAGTGGTGGTCGGTGGCGGCGGGACTGGTGCTCTCCGTGCTGGGTGCCTCGGTGCTGCCGCTCGTCGCGGGGGTCGCCGGGGTGCCGTTGCTGCGGCGGGTGCGGCTGGCCCGGGAGGCGCGCCGGGCCCGGGAGCGCCGAGGGGACGCGGTCATCGCGTTGTGCGGGGCGCTTGCGGGGGAGGTGCGGGCCGGGCGACAGCCGGGAGAGGCGCTGCTGTGTGCCACGCGGGACTCCGACGGGCTCGGCGAGGCGCAGTCCGCGGTGCTGGCGGCGGCCCGGTTCGGCGGTGACGTACCGGCTGCTCTCGCCGGGGCCGCGAGACAGCCGGGGGCGGACGGGCTGCTGGGTCTCGCGGCGTGCTGGCGGGTCGCGGTGGACCGGGGCGCGGGCCTCGCCGCCGGACTCGACCGGCTGGAGGCGGCGTTGCGCGCGGAGCGGGACCAACGTGCCGATCTGCGCGCCCAGTTGGCGGGCTCCCGGTCCACGACCGTGATGCTCGCCGGACTGCCGGCCCTCGGCCTGCTCCTGGGCACGGCCCTCGGCTCCGACCCGCTCCACGTTCTGCTGCACACGGGTCCCGGCCTGGGCTGCCTGGTGATCGGCGGCCTGCTGGAAGGGCTGGGGACGTGGTGGGCGCTGCGGATCGTGCACGGGGCGGAGGCGGTGTGAGGGCGGGGTCCCGTGTGAGGGCGGAGTCGGCGAGGGGTTCGGAGAGGAGGGCGTGGTGAGTGCGGAAGTCGTCCACAGGCTGGGGGCGGTCGCGGGCGCCGCGATGGTGCTCGGGTGGCTCGCCCGGTGGGTGGCCGGGGTGCGGCGCGAGCGGAGGCTTCGGCGCCGGCTGGCACGGCTGGTCGTACGGGAGACGGAGTCCGCCGACATCCGGGCTGAGGTCCGGACGGCCGTGCGGCGGTGGCTGCCCTCGCTGGGTGTGGTGGCCGGCGGATGGGTGCTGGTCGGTGGGGTCGTCGGTGTCGCGGTCGGGTTGCTCGGCGCCGGCGGGCTGTGGTGGTGGCGCGGGCGGCAGACCCCCCAGGCCCCGGGAGAGGCGTACGACGTCGACGAGGCGGTACGTCAACTCCCGCTCGCCGCCGATCTGCTGGCGGCCTGTATCGCGGCCGGCGCGGGCCCGGTGATCGCGGCGCGGGCGGTCGGCGAGGCGCTGGGCGGCCCGGTCGGGGAGGCACTCGCGCGGGGCGCCGTGGAGGTACGGCTGGGTGGGCCGCCCGGCGAGTCCTGGCAACGGCTGGCCGCGCTGCCGGGCGCCGGTCCGC
The DNA here is from genome assembly GCF_040446465.1 of Streptomyces sp. RG80. NCBI lineage: Bacteria > Bacillati > Actinomycetota > Actinomycetes > Kitasatosporales > Streptomycetaceae > Streptomyces > Streptomyces sp. RG80. The sequence continues at coordinate 624,342 of NZ_JBEAAJ010000004.1, forward strand.
TGGCGCGGCTGCTGGAACGCGCCGACGAGTCCGGACTCCCCGCGGCCGCACCGGTCGCACGGCTCGCCGCGGAGGCCCGGGCCGAGTGGGCGCGCACCGGGACGGCACGGGCCCGGCGGGCGGCGGTGATGGTGACCGCGCCGGTGGGGCTGTGTTTCCTGCCCGCCTTCATCGCGGTCGGTGTGCTGCCCGTGGTGATCGGGCTGGCGGACGGGGTGCTGGGAGGGGGTGGTGGATGACACGGGACGTGAGCGACGACCGGTGATCAAGAAGTAGCGGTGAACAGAGCTGACCTTTACGGGGGTTGAGATGTACAAGGCGGTACGGGCACGGATGCGTGCCCTGGTGTGCGCGGCGCGTGCGGCGCGGCGGGACGTGGGGATGGTCACCTCGGAGTACGCGGTGGGGATCGTCGCGGCGGTGGCGTTCGCGGCCGTTCTCTACAAGGTGGTGACCAGCGGAGCCGTCAGCGCGGAGCTGCAGGCCATCGTGAAGCAGGCGCTCGATGCGCGGATGTGAGCGGGACGCGGACCGGGGGTTCGTGACGGCGGAGTCGGCCGTGGTGCTGCCCGTGCTGGTGATGTTCGCGACGGCACTCGTGTGGGGGCTGCTCGTGGTGGCCGCACAGATCCAGTGCGTGGACGCCGCGCGCACGGGGGCTCGGGCGGCTGCTCGGCAGGACTCGGCCGGCGCGGTCGTCGAGGTGGCCCGGGAGGCGGCACCTCGCGGTGCGAAGGTCACGGTCGGCCGGGAGGAGGGCCGGGTCCGCGTGGTGGTCGTGGCGAGGCCGCCGGTCCTGCACGGGCTGCCCTTCGAGGTACGGGAGGAGGCGGTGGCGGCCGTGGAGGGGGCGGGTCCATGAGACGGGGATTCCGGTGGCACCGGGGTCTTGGCTCCGATCGCGGGTCCGCCACCGTCTGGAGCGTCGGGGCCATCGCCGTGCTGTGCGTGGTGTTCGGCGTCGTGCTTGCCCTGGGGCAGGCCGTCGTGACCCGGCACCGCGCGGCGGGCGCCGCGGATCTGGCGGCCCTCGCGGCGGCCGACCACTGGACGGAGGGCGGCACGGGGGCCTGTGCCCTGGCGGAAGGCCTGGCACGGGCCCAGGGCACCCGGCTCGTGCGCTGCGCGATCGTGGGCGAGACCTCGGACGTCACGGCGAGAGCGGGCCGCGGACCCTTCGCGGCGGAGGTCAGAGCCCGGGCGGGACCGGCCGACCAGCCTCTTCCGGGACCGGCGGGGCCACCTCTTCCGGGACCGGCCGAGCCGCCTCTTCCGGAACCGGCGGAGCCAGGCCCTCCGGCACCGGCCTAGCCGGCTTTCCCGGCGCCAGCTCTCCCGGCCCCGGCGGAGCCAGCTCTCCCCGCCCCGGCGGAGCCTGGTCTTCCGGCACCGGCCGGCCCCGTCCCTCCGGCGCAGGGGCCCCCTCCGCCTTCTCCTCCGGCGCACCGCGCAAGAGCACCGTGAGCAAGCGCACCGCCCCCCTCTTGTGCAACGGGTCGTTGCCGTTGCCGCACTTGGGGGACTGGATGCAGGACGGGCAGCCCGCGTCGCACTCGCAGGCGGCGATGGCCTGGCGGGTGGCGGTGAGCCAGGCGCGGGCGGTGTGGAAGGCGCGCTCGGCGAAGCCCGCGCCGCCGGGGTGGCCGTCGTAGACGAAGACCGTGGGGAGCAGGGTGTCGGGGTGCAGCGGGACCGAGACGCCGCCGATGTCCCAGCGGTCGCACGTGGCGAACAGGGGCAGCATGCCGATCGACGCGTGTTCCGCCGCGTGCAGGGCGCCGCCGAGGGTCTCCGGGTTGATGCGGGCCTCGTCCAGTTGGTCCTCGGTGACCGTCCACCAGACCGCGCGTGTGCGGAGCGTACGAGGAGGGAGGTCGAGCTTCGTCTCGCCCAGTACCTCGCCGGTGATGAGCCGGCGGCGCAGGAAGGAGACGACCTGGTTGGTGACCTCGACCGAGCCGTAGCACAACCGGCCCTGGCCCCACGGGACTTCGACGTCCGTCTCCAGGACGGAGATGGACGTCGTGTCGCGGGCCACCGTCGAGTACGACGGGTTCGCCTCCTCGACCAGGGCCACCGAGTCCTCCAGGTCCAGGGCGCGGACGACATAGGTGCGGCCCTGGTGGAGGTGGACCGCGCCCTCGTGGACGGTCGTGTGCGCGGCGCCCGCGTCGACCGTGCCCAGGAGGCGGCCCGTGCCGGACTCGACGATCTGGACCGGGTTGCCGCCCCCGCCGCGGATGTCGGTGAGGTCGGCGGCGCTTTCGCGGCGGGTCCAGTGCCAGGCCTTCGTGCGGCGGCGCAGCAGCTTGGCGGCCTCCAGTTGGGGCAGCAGGCCCTCGGTCTCCGGTCCGAACAGGGCCAGGTCCTCGTCGGTCAGCGGCAGTTCCGCCGCCGCCGCGCACAGGTGCGGGGCCAGCACGTACGGGTTGTCGGGGTCGAGGACCGTGGACTCCACGGGCTGGTCGAAGAGGGCCTCGGGATGGTGGACGAGGAAGGTGTCCAGGGGGTCGTCGCGGGCCACCAGGACCGCCAGGGCGCCCTGTCCGGAGCGGCCCGCGCGGCCTGCCTGCTGCCACAGGGAGGCTCGGGTGCCGGGGTAGCCGGCGATGACGACCGCGTCCAACCCGGAGACGTCGATGCCGAGTTCCAGGGCCGTGGTCGCCGCGAGGCCCAGCAACTCGCCGGAGTGAAGGGCCTGTTCCAGGGCGCGGCGCTCCTCCGGGAGGTAGCCGCCGCGGTACGCCGCCACGCGTCGGGCCAGGGAGCGGTCGACCTCGGCCAGCCGCTCCTGGGCGATGACCGAGATGAGCTCGGCGCCGCGCCGGGAGCGCACGAAGGCGACCGAGCGGACGCCCTGCACGGTCAGGTCGGTCAGGAGGTCCGCGGTCTCGGCCGTCGCCGAACGGCGGACCGGGGCGCCCTTCTCGCCGTGCAGCTCGGTGAGCGGGGGCTCCCAGAGGGCGAACACCAGTTCACCGCGTGGTGAGGCGTCGTCGGCCACCTCGACCACGGGGAGGCCGGTGAGGCGGCGGGCGGCGACCGCGGGTTCGGCGGCGGTCGCGGAGGCCAGCAGGAAGACCGGGGAGGCGCCGTAGCGGGCGCAGAGGCGACGCAGCCGGCGCAGGACCTGGGCGACGTGGGAGCCGAACACGCCGCGGTAGGTGTGGACCTCGTCGATGACGACGTACTTGAGCGCCTTCAGGAAGGAGGACCAGCGGGGGTGGGACGGGAGGATGCCGCGGTGCAGCATGTCCGGGTTGGTCAGGACGTAGTTGGCGTACTGGCGGATCCACTCGCGTTCCTCGTAGGGGGTGTCGCCGTCGTAGACCGCGGGTCGAACAGAATTGCCCAGCGGTTGTGAAAGTTCCTTCACAGAACGGCACTGGTCCGCCGCGAGGGCCTTGGTGGGGGCGAGGTAGAGCGCGGTGGCGCCGCGGCCGTTCGGGGCCTCGGAACCGTCCAGGAGGGCCGACAGGACGGGCATGAGGTAGGCCAGGGACTTGCCGGAGGCGGTTCCGGTGGCGACGACCACCGAGTCGCCGTCCAGGGCGTGCTCGGCCGCCTGTGCCTGATGGGTCCAGGGGTGTGCGACGCCCGCCGCCTGCACGGCCGCCACGACCTCCGAGCGAATCCGGTCAGGCCAGAGGGCATGGCGGCCCTCACGTGGGGGCAAGTGCTCCGTATGAGTGATGCGCGCAGCCCGGCTCGGCCCGGAGGCGAGCCGGTCCAGGACCGTGCCTGGTTCCGGCCGGGACACGGGGTCCGCCGAGGGTCGATCGGTTCGGTGATTCTTGGCCATCGGCACCGAGTGTGTCACTGGCGTGACGGACAATGGGACCAAGGCGTCGTGCACGCCTGCCGGTAAGTGATTGAATGCCATCGCGGCTGGCGAACCGTCCTGGGGGCTTCAAGCCGAGGTGTCCCGCGGGACGACCGCTCGATAGCAAGGTGCTGGAGGATCCGTGGACCTGTCCCTGTCGACCCGTACCGTCGGCGATCGTACGGTCGTCGAGGTCGGTGGCGAAATCGACGTATATACCGCGCCCAAGTTGCGCGAGCAGCTGGTCGAGCTGGTGAACGACGGGAGTTTCCACCTCGTCGTAGACATGGAGGGCGTGGACTTCCTCGACTCCACCGGGCTCGGCGTGCTGGTCGGCGGCTTGAAGCGGGTGCGTGCCCATGAGGGCTCGCTGCGCCTGGTCTGCAACCAGGAGCGCATTCTGAAGATCTTCCGCATCACCGGTCTCACCAAGGTGTTCCCGATCCACACCTCGGTCGACGAAGCGGTGGCGGCCACCGACTGACCAACCGGCCCGGGCGCGGAAAAAGGACCGAGCCCGGGGCGGCCGTTGTACATGGGGGGTCCGGGCTTTCGGCAGCCCGGTCCCCCGACAGCACGCCCGTAGTTCCGAGGGGGATGCATGGCCACCGTTGAACTCCGCTTCAGCGCGCTGCCCGAGCACGTCCGCACCGCCCGTCTGGTGGCGGCCGCGGTGGCGCGCAGGGCCGGAGTGGACGAGGCCGTTCTCGACGAGGTCAGGCTCGCCGTCGGCGAGGCCTGTTCCCGTGCCGTCGGACTGCACCAGAACAGCGGCATCACCGCACCTGTGAAGGTGCTGCTGATCGAGGAGGAGAAGCAGTTCTCCATCGAGGTCGGCGACGAGGCGCCGCGCTCGGCCCCGGGTGACCGGGCGCCCGGCGGGGCCGCCGAGGATCCGGACGCGGAGACCGACGAGGACGAAATGGGCCTCGCGGTCATCAGCGGTCTGGTCGACGACGTGGAGGTCACCGCAGGGGAGCACGGCGGGTCGATCCGTATGACCTGGCCGACCACTCCGCCGGCCGCGGCGCTCCCCTGATCTCACCGTCGTAGAAGACATCGAGGGCCCTGCTCAGCAGGGCCCTTTCTTTTTGCCATCGAATTCGTGAAAGAATTCACGATCAATCGCCCGATAATTCGATCAAGCGCCAATGTAGGCGTCAATGCCTTTGAGGCATTAGCTCTTTCGGGTTCCATGTCGTGACGTCGATCATTTGCTGAAGAGCATGTGAAGGCCAATTCCGTTTACCGCGTACTGTTTTGATCAGGTTCCGCTACCTACAATCCGTCCACATCTTGAGCTCAGCACAGGCGTCAAGGAGGACGAATGGCGGGGCTTTCTACCCCTCATCAGTTGGACCATCCCACTTCCCTCGCAGCCGCGGTTCTGACCGACGACAACCGGATCATCATCTGGGTGATCGCCGCCGTCGCGCTGGCCGCGCTCGTGGTCGCGGGCATCCTGGTACGCCAGGTGCTCGCGGCGGGCGAGGGTACCGACAGCATGAAGAAGATCGCGACGGCGATCCAGGAAGGCGCCAACGCCTATCTGGCCCGGCAGTTGCGCACGCTCGGCGTTTTCGCCGTGGTCGTGTTCTTCCTGCTCATGCTGCTGCCCGCGGACGACTGGAATCAGCGCGCCGGTCGATCCGTCTTCTTCTTGATCGGCGCGGCGTTCTCGGCGGCCACCGGCTATATCGGCATGTGGCTCGCCGTGCGCAGCAATGTGCGCGTTGCCGCGGCGGCACGGGAAGCGACACCTGCGGAAGGTGAGCCGGAAAAGGATCTCACCGCCGTCTCGCACAAAGCAATGAAGATCGCTTTCCGTACGGGCGGCGTCGTCGGCATGTTCACGGTGGGCCTCGGTCTGCTGGGTGCCTCCTGCGTGGTGCTCGTGTACGCGGCCGACGCGCCGAAGGTGCTGGAGGGCTTCGGCCTCGGGGCCGCCCTGATCGCCATGTTCATGCGAGTCGGCGGCGGCATCTTCACCAAGGCCGCCGACGTCGGCGCCGACCTGGTCGGCAAGGTCGAGCAGGGCATTCCGGAGGACGACCCGCGCAATGCCGCGACCATCGCCGACAACGTGGGCGACAACGTCGGCGACTGCGCGGGCATGGCGGCCGACCTCTTCGAGTCGTACGCCGTGACCCTGGTCGCCGCGCTGATCCTCGGCATGGCCGCCTTCGGCGACGCCGGACTCGCCTTCCCACTGCTGGTACCGGCGATCGGCGTGCTCACGGCCATGATCGGCATCTTCGCGGTGGCGCCGCGCCGGTCCGACCGCAGTGGCATGACGGCGATCAACCGCGGGTTCTTCATCTCCGCGGTGATCTCGATCGTGCTCGTCGCGATCGCGGTGTTCGCCTACCTGCCGTCGTCGTACGCCGACCTCGACGGGGTCACCGACACGGCGATCACGGCCAAGGACGGCGACCCGCGGATCCTCGCGCTCGTCGCGGTGGGCATCGGCATCCTGCTGGCCGCCGTCATCCAGCAGCTGACGGGCTACTTCACCGAGACCAACCGCCGCCCCGTCCAGGACATCGGCAAGACCTCGCTCACGGGGCCCGCCACCGTCGTCCTCGCCGGTATCTCGATCGGTCTGGAATCGGCCGTCTACACCGCCCTGTTGATCGGCCTCGGCGTCTACGGGGCGTTCCTGCTCGGCGGTACGTCGATCATGCTGGCGCTGTTCGCGGTGGCACTGGCCGGCACCGGTCTGCTCACCACGGTCGGTGTGATCGTCGCCATGGACACCTTCGGGCCGGTCTCCGACAACGCGCAGGGCATCGCCGAGATGTCCGGCGACGTCGAGGGCGCGGGCGCGCAGGTGCTCACCAACCTGGACGCGGTCGGCAACACCACCAAGGCCATCACCAAGGGCATCGCCATCGCCACCGCCGTCCTGGCGGCGTCGGCGCTCTTCGGGTCGTACCGCGACGCCATCGTCACGGGCGCGCAGGACGTCGGCGAGAAGGTGTCCGGCGAGGGCGCCCCGATGAACCTGATGATGGACATCTCGCAGCCCAACAACCTCGTCGGCCTCATCGCGGGCGCCGCGGTCGTCTTCCTCTTCTCCGGACTCGCCATCAACGCCGTCTCGCGGTCGGCGGGTGCCGTGGTGTACGAGGTGCGGCGGCAGTTCCGCGAGCGGCCCGGGATCATGGACTACAGCGAGAAGCCGGAGTACGGCAAGGTCGTCGACATCTGCACCAGGGATGCCCTGCGCGAGCTCACCACACCCGGTCTGCTGGCCGTGATGGCGCCCATCTTCATCGGGTTCACGCTCGGCGTCGGCGCGCTCGGCTCGTATCTGGCGGGCGCGATCGGCACGGGCACGCTCATGGCGGTGTTCCTCGCGAACTCCGGTGGTGCCTGGGACAACGCCAAGAAGCTCGTCGAGGACGGTCACCACGGCGGCAAGGGCAGCGAGGCCCACGCCGCCACCGTGATCGGCGACACGGTCGGCGACCCCTTCAAGGACACCGCCGGTCCCGCGATCAACCCCCTGCTGAAGGTGATGAACCTCGTCGCGCTGCTCATCGCGCCCGCGGTCATCAAGTTCAGCTACGGCGAGGACAAGAGCATCGGTGTACGGATCACCATCGCCGTGCTCTCGCTCCTCGTGATCGTCGGGGCGGTCTACGTCTCCAAGCGGCGCGGAATCGCAGTAGGGGACGAGGAGAAGGCCAAGCGGGTGGCCAACTCGGCCGATCCCGCGGTGGTTTCGTAGGCGGTCTTACGACGGTCCTGCTCAAGGGGCGGGCGGGCGGCGCGCGTTGACGCGTCGCCCGCCCGCCCCTCGTGTGTTTACGCCCGCACCGTGAGCCTTCTCTCTCTTGGTGCAAATGGTTACAAAAGATGTCTATACGGATGTCCGGCGCGCGGACGGGGGCCGTCCGGCGTGTATCTTCCGGGGCCGAGAGCCATGGAAGGGACCAATCCGGTGAACAAGAAGCTCGCGGCCGCACTGTCCGGCGGTGCGGTACTGGTACTGGCGCTGTCGGGATGCAGCAGCGACGACAACAGCGACAAGCTGAACTCCTGGGCCAAGGAGGTCTGCGACGCCGTACAGCCGCAGGCCAAGAAGATCGAGGCCGCCAACGCCGCGATCCAGAAGGAGACCTCGGACAACAGCACGCCGGAGGAGGTCCAGAAGACCGACGCGCAGGCCTTCCAGGACATGTCCGACGCCTACAAGGCGATCGGGGCCGCGGTCACCAAGGCCGGGGCGCCGGACGTCGACAACGGCGAGACGAAGCAGAAGAACGCGGTCAAGGAGCTCAACAGCATCTCCGCGTCCTACGCCTCCCTCCAGAAGCAGGTCGCCGACCTCGACACCAAGGACCAGGGGAAGTTCGCCGACGGCCTCAAGGACATCGCGACCGAGCTCGACAAGCTGAGCACCAGCGGCAGCGACGCCCTCAAGACCCTTGAGGAGGGTGACGTCGGCAAGGCGATGGCGCAGCAGGAGAGCTGCAAGAGCGCCTCCGCCGCGCCGTCGGCCACCACCGGCTGACATCCACCCTCGCGTGGCCCCGGCGCCGTAGGCATCGCCTGCGGCGCCGGTTCACAATGGGGGAGTGAGTAACGCCAGCCTTGCCCCCCTGCCCTCCGACCGCCCCGACGTCGCCGCGCGCCTGCGGGACGCCCTTCTGGGGGCCTCCTTCACCGCCGACGGGCTGCTCGAACTGCTCGGTGCGCCCGCGTACGCGGCGCTCGCGCGCAGCGAGACCGTGCCCGCGCTGCGGGCGACCCGCGGGGACACGCCGCTGGAGGTGCTCGTCCGGCTCTTCCTGCTCCAGCAGCCGGTGCCGCACGCGCGCGTGGCGGACGTTCTGCCCCTGGACGCGTGTCTGGAGGGCGGCTGGCTCGCGCGGGCCGGCGGGCCGTCCGGTGACGAGGTCGCCGCGACCGTGGACGTACGGCCCTACGGCGGACCCGGCGGCGAGGACTGGTTCATCGTGTCGGACCTGGGGTGTGCCGTCGGGGGCGCCGGGGGCATCGGCAGCCGCGACGAGGGCGTCGTCCTCGGGGTCGGCGGGGCGTCCACGACCCTCGCGGGCATCACCGTGCGTACGCCCGTCGGCGCCGCCCTCGACCTCGGGGCCGGCTCCGGCATCCAGGCGCTGCACGCCGCGCAGCACGCCACGCGCGTGACGGCGACCGACCTGAACCCGCGCGCGCTGCACATCACCGGGCTCACGCTGGCGCTCTCCGGCGCCCCGGCGGCCGAGCTGCGGGAGGGCTCGCTGTTCGAGCCGGTCAAGGACGGGGAGACGTACGACCTGATCGTCTCCAACCCGCCCTTCGTGATCTCGCCGACCGCGCGGCTGACGTACCGGGACGGCGGGATGGGCGGGGACGATCTGTGCCGGTCGCTCGTTCAGCAGGCGGGGGAGCGGCTGAACGAGGGCGGGTTCGCGCAGTTCCTCGCCAACTGGCAGCACGTGGAGGGGGAGGACTGGCAGGACCGCATCCGCTCCTGGGTGCCGCGCGGGTGCGACGCGTGGATCGTGCAGCGCGAGGTGCAGGACGTCACGCAGTACGCCGAGCTGTGGCTCAGGGACGCCGGGGACCACCGCGGGGACCCGGTCGAGTACCAGGCGCTGTACGACGCCTGGCTGGACGAGTTCGAGGCGCGCAAGGTGAAGGCCGTCGGGTTCGGCTGGATCACCCTGCGCAGGACGGGCGCCGCCGTGCCCTCGGTCGTCGCCGAGGAGTGGCCGCACCCGGTCGAGCAGCCGCTCGGCGACACGGTCCGGGCGCACTTCGAGCGCCTCGACTACCTGCGCGAACACGATGACGCGGCCCTGCTCGCGGGCCACTTCAAGCTCGCCCCCGAGATCGTCCAGGAGCAGGTCGGGCTGCCCGGCGCCGAGGACCCCGAGCATGTCGTGCTGCGGCAGAACCGCGGGATGCGCCGGGCCACCAAGGTGGACACGGTCGGCGCGGGCTTCGCCGGCGTGTGCGACGGCTCGCTGAGCGCGGGGCGGATCCTGGACGCCATCGCGCAACTGGTGGGCGAGGACCCGGTGTTGCTGCGAGACCGTACGCCCGCGCAGATCCGGGTGCTCGTGGAGCAGGGATTCCTCGATCCGGCGTGACCGGTGCCTTGATCCGGCGTGACCCGTGAGGTGAACGCGCGCCCGTGGGGTCAGCGTGCCCGGTCTGGCGGGATTGATCCTGAAAAGGTCTCCTGTCAGTGGTGGGTGCGAAGCTACCTTCGAGAGACAGAGTCCACGCGTCCTCGGGGGAGGCACGCCGACTCGGGTCTCGGGGGGAGGCGTGATGGTGGGGGATACGCCGGAACAGGGCGAAGGCAGGGTCATCAACGGGCGCTACCGGCTGCTGCGGACGCTCGGCGCGGGCGGCATGGGCCGGGTCTGGCTCGCGTACGACGAGGAGTTGGCCTGCGAGGTCGCGATGAAGGAGATCGCGCTTCCGGACGTGCCGATGGACGCGACCGAGCCCGCGCAGCGCATCGCGCGGGCCCGCAGCGAGGCCCGGCACGCGGCGCGGCTGCGCGGCCACCCGCATGTCGCGACGGTGCACGACGTGGTGGTCTACGAGGGGCTGCCGTGGATCGTCATGGAGTACGTGCCGGACGCGGTCGACCTTCAGGCGGTCGTACGGCGTTCGGGGCCGCTGCCGCCCGCCCAGGCGGCCCGCATCGGGCTCGCCGTGCTCGACGCGCTGACCGCCGGGCACCGGATCGGCATCCTCCACAGGGATGTGAAACCGGCCAACATCCTGCTGGCGTCGGACGCCTCGGGCGACCCGTACGCACGCGTGCTGCTCACGGACTACGGCATCGCGCTGCAACCGGAGTCCCGCGAGCCCCGGCTCACCGCCACCGCGGGCATCCTCGGGACACCCGGCTATCTCGCTCCGGAACGGGCGCGTGGGGAGCCGCCGACCCCGGCCGCGGATCTGTTCTCCCTGGGCGCGACCCTGTACTCCGCCGTGGAGGGCCGCGGCCCCTTCGACCGGCACGGTGACTACGCGACCCTGACGGCGCTGCTCGGGGAGGAACCGACGGCTCCGGTGCGGGCCGGCGAACTCGCGCCGGTGCTCCAGGGGTTGCTGGTGAAGGACCCGGTGCGCAGGTCGTCGCCGGAGACGGTGGCGCGGGGGTTGGAGCGGGTCGTACAGGGCGCTTCACCGGCCTGGCCCGCGGCGCCCGGCACCGGCACGGCGGCGTCCGGTGCGGCGGGGCCCGGAGGGGCGCCGGGAGGCTACGGGCCGCCGCCCGAGGGGTTCGGAGCGGTGACGCCGGGGTTCGGGGCGGCGACACCGCAGACGCCGGGTGCGCTGCCGACGCCGAGCACCCCGCAGACCCCGCACACACCGGCGGGCACGCCCCAGGGGGCGCTGGGCCCGGCCACACCGGGGACCGCGGGTCCCGGTGGCGGCGGTCCCGCCACGCCCGCGGGGGCGCCGGGCGGGGCGCCCGGGGTGCCGTACGACCCGTGGCGGCAGGGCGCCACGCCACAGCAGTCCGCGGCGCCCGGCAATCCCTACGCCCAGTCGCCGACCGGCGGGAGCGGCGGCCCCGGACCGTACGGCCCGTACGCGGGAAGCGGCGGCCCGACGCCCTACCCGGGAGGCCCCACTCCGCCCTACGCGGGCGGCACCTATGGCGCCGGCTGGGGCACGGGCGGGGCCGGTGGCGGGCCGCCCGGCCCTTCCGACCCCGCGAAGAAGCGGCTGGCCCTCGTCGCGCTCGTCGTGGCCGCCGTGCTCGTCGTCGCGGGCGGGACCTGGCTGGCCGTCTCGCTCACCGGGGACTCCGGCGACGGCAGCAACGCCACACAGAAGAAGCCGGCCACCTCCGGCGTGCCCAAGTCCTCGCCCCCGCCGACCGGGCCCGTGCTGCCGTACGGCGATGTCGTCGGGCTCAGCGAGCCGCTGGAGACCGGCGACTGTGTGCAGGCGGTCTGGTCGGGGACGCCTTTCAAGTCGGTGCCGAACCTCGGCAAGGTGAGCTGCTCCGAGGACTGGCCCGACGGTCAGGTCGTGGCGGTGGACACGGCCACCGACGCCGCCGACGCGGCCGCCGAGGGGGCCGGGCGCTGTGCGAACCAGACGCGCGCGGTGGTCGACGCCCTGCCGGACGCGGCCGGCTACGCCGTCGTACCGACCAAGGAGGGCTTCACCACGGCCAACAGCGGTACGGCATGTCTCGTACTGGGCCGCCATGCCGCGATCGGCGGTGAAGTGGGCCGGTTCCGCGACGAGGGCTCCAACCTGTGGGTCGGTCAGATGAGCGTCGGCGACTGCTGGGTCTACGAGGAAGAGGAGGACGGTTACAACGCGCCGCTCACCGACTGCGCCAAACCCCATACCGACCAGGTCATAGGGATGGTTCAGGTGCCCGGAAGCCTGAGTTACGAGAAAGGCGTCGACAGCGCGACCAAGCTGTGCGGCAACAAATTCGAGTCGACCTGGGCGCCGGGTTCGGAGCGGGCCGTGTTCGGCTGGGTGGCCGATGAGGACGACTGGAAACTCGGCTTCAAGAAGGCCGTGTGCACCGTGGGACGGGCCGACAACGGCAAGACGACCGGAAAGATACCCGCGCCCGGCTCCGTCTGAGCCCGGCCGCCGACGAGCCGCCCGGACAGTCCACAGCGGCGTCGGCCCGGCGTTCACCTCGGGTTCGCCTGGCCGCCGCCCACGCGTGTCAACCTCCCGGGGCTGGACACGCGCGGACGGTGCAAAAGGGGGCAGAGGGCGGCATGGAGAGGGGACCGGCGATCTTCGCGGGGGTGGTGTTCGCCCTGTTCGGAGGCGGGCTTCTGATGTGGACGGCGACCCGGGTGCGGCAGCGCGAACCCGTCGCGCACGGTGTGAACCCCGTCGCATCGGCGACCCTCGCGGGCCTCGCCGCGGTGGTCGCGCTCGCCCTCGGCGCATACTGCCTTTCCCGTATCTGAGGAGCGGGGAAAGGCCGAGGTCCCGCTAATCGGGAGGTCGCCCTCCGGTCAGGCTCGAAATAGCCGGTGGGTACACCGGGCGGCAGGAATGGCGGTAGTCGGGTTACCGTTCGAGTGGCCGTTGCGGGCTTTTCCCGTTTGACACGGGGGCGGGATGTACCGTCACACTCCGCAGCGTCACCATGACCCGACCCCGGGAAGAAGGCGCCTGGGGAGGCCCCAGCGTCGACCGGAGAGAAGAGCGAAGTTGTCCCCGACCAGCGAGACCGCAAAGGGCGGCCGCCGACTCGTCATCGTCGAGTCGCCTGCCAAGGCGAAGACGATCAAGGGCTATCTGGGCCCTGGTTACGTCGTCGAGGCGAGCGTCGGGCACATCCGCGACCTCCCCAACGGCGCCGCGGAGGTGCCGGAGAAGTACACCGGCGAGGTCCGCCGGCTCGGCGTGGACGTCGAGCACGACTTCGAGCCGATCTATGTCGTCAACGCCGACAAGCGCGCCCAGGTCAAGAAGCTCAAGGACCTGCTGAAGGACTCCGACGAGCTCTTCCTCGCCACCGATGAGGACCGCGAGGGCGAGGCCATCGCGTGGCACCTCCAGGAAGTGCTCAAGCCCAAGGTCCCGGTCAAGCGGATGGTCTTCCACGAGATCACCAAGGCCGCGATCCAGGCCGCCGTGGCCAACCCGCGCGAGCTCAACCAGAAGCTGGTCGACGCCCAGGAGACCCGCCGTATCCTCGACCGTCTCTACGGCTACGAGGTCTCGCCGGTCCTGTGGAAGAAGGTCATGCCGCGGCTGTCGGCGGGTCGCGTCCAGTCCGTCGCCACCCGGCTCGTCGTCGAGCGGGAGCGCGAGCGCATCGCGTTCCGTTCCGCCGAGTACTGGGACCTGACGGGCACCTTCTCGACCGGCCGCGCGGGCGACCCGAGCGACCCGTCGACCCTCGTCGCCCGCCTCCAGAGCGTCGACGGCAAGCGGGTCGCACAGGGCCGCGACTTCGACTCCCTGGGCCAGATCAAGGGCGCCAACACCCTCCACCTCGACGAGGCGAACGCCCGCGCGCTCGCCGCCGGCCTGGAGCAGACGCAGTTCGCCGTCCGCTCGGTCGAGTCCAAGCCGTACCGCCGCTCGCCGTACGCCCCGTTCCGTACGACGACGCTCCAGCAGGAGGCCTCGCGCAAGCTCGGCTTCGGGGCGAAGGCGACCATGCAGGTCGCGCAGAAGCTGTACGAGAACGGCTTCATCACCTATATGCGTACGGACTCCACGACGCTCAGCGACACCGCCGTGTCCGCGGCCCGCGCGCAGGTCACGCAGCTGTACGGCGCCGACTACCTGCCCTCGGCCCCGCGGACGTACGCCGGGAAGGTCAAGAACGCGCAGGAGGCGCACGAGGCGATCCGCCCCTCGGGTGATCGTTTCCGCACGCCCGCCGAGACCGGACTGACCGGCGACCAGTTCAAGCTCTACGAGCTGATCTGGAAGCGGACCGTCGCCTCCCAGATGAAGGACGCGGTCGGCAACTCCGTGACCGTGAAGATCGCCGGCACCGCCGCCGACGGCCGGGACGTCGAGTTCAGCGCCTCCGGCAAGACGATCACCTTCCACGGCTTCCTCAAGGCCTACGTCGAGGGCGCGGACGACCCGAACGCGGAGCTGGACGACCGCGAGCGCCGGCTGCCCCAGGTCAGCGAGGGCGACCGGCTCGGCGCCGAGGAGATCACGGTCGACGGGCACGCCACCAAGCCCCCGGCCCGCTACACCGAGGCCAGCCTGGTCAAGGAGCTCGAAGAGCGCGAGATCGGCCGCCCGTCGACGTACGCCTCGATCATCGGCACCATCCTCGACCGCGGCTATGTCTTCAAGAAGGGCACGGCACTCGTGCCGTCCTTCCTGTCCTTCGCCGTGGTCAACCTGCTGGAGAAGCACTTCGGGCGGCTCGTCGACTACGACTTCACCGCCAAGATGGAGGACGACCTCGACCGCATCGCGCGCGGTGAGGCGAAGTCCGTGCCGTGGCTCAAGCGGTTCTACTTCGGCGAGGGCACCGAGGGCGGTGCGGCGGTCGCCGGCAACGGCGACGGGGACCACCTCGGCGGTCTCAAGGAGCTCGTGACCGACCTGGGCGCGATCGACGCGCGCGAAGTGTCGTCGTTCCCGGTGGGCAACGACATCGTGCTGCGGGTCGGCCGCTACGGGCCGTACATCGAGCGCGGTGAGAAGGACGCCGAGGGCCACCAGCGCGCGGACGTCCCCGAGGACCTCGCCCCGGACGAGCTCTCCATCGAGCTCGCGGAGGAGCTGCTCGCCAAGCCGAGCGGTGACTTCGAGCTGGGCGCCGACCCGGTGACGGGCCACCAGATCATCGCGCGGGACGGCCGCTACGGGCCCTACGTCACCGAGGTGCTCCCCGAGGGCACCCCGAAGACCGGCAAGAACGCCGTGAAGCCGCGTACGGCCTCGCTGTTCAAGTCGATGGCGCTGGACACCGTGACCCTCGCGGACGCCCTCAAGCTGATGTCGCTGCCGCGCGTCGTCGGCGCCGACGCCGAGGGCCAGGAGATCACCGCGCAGAACGGGCGCTACGGGCCGTACCTGAAGAAGGGCACGGACTCGCGCTCGCTCCAGACCGAGGACCAGCTCTTCACCATCACCCTCGAAGAGGCGCTGGAGATCTACTCCCAGCCCAAGCAGCGGGGCCGCGCGGCCGCCAAGCCGCCGCTGAAGGAGCTGGGTACCGACCCGGTCAGCGAGAAGCCGGTCGTGGTCAAGGACGGCCGCTTCGGGCCGTATGTGACCGACGGGGAGACCAACGCGACCCTGCGCTCCGGCGACAGCGTCGAGGACATCACCCCGGAGCGCGGCTACGAACTCCTCGCCGAGAAGCGGGCGAAGGCGCCCGCCAAGAAGACGGCGAAGAAGGCTCCCGCGAAGAAGGCCGCCGCCAAGAAGGCTCCGGCCAAGAAGACGGCTGCCAAGAAGACCGCGGCGAAGACGACGGCCGCCAAGAAGACGACCGCCACCGCGAAGAAGGCGGCCGCTTCGAAGACTGCGTCCGACGACTGAGGCACGGAACGGGACGCGCTCGGTGGGTCGGGCGCGGCTGATGTGACCGAGTTGCGCCGCGGACCTTCACCCCGGGTTCGCAAAACGAACGCCCCGGCATCGGTTTGGTGTCGGGGCGTGCGCACGTTCGGACGGGCGAGGCGGGGTGTCGGTGCCGCCCGATAGGCTGAAAGCATGACGCGAGCCGAGCAGCCAACGGCCCACCACCCGGCCCCCGACGACGCCCTTGCCGCGGACTCCCGCGAGCGCGCCGTCCGCGCCCTGTTGCGCCGACCGCAGCTCAGGAGGCTGTGGAGCGCGCAGCTGGTGGGCGGTGTCGGCGACGCCCTCGCCCTGCTGGTGCTGGTCGTCCTCGCCCTCCAGGCGGCGATCGCCGAGGGCTCCTTCGGCGGCGGCTACCGGGGCGTGGCGTTCGCAGTGGCGACCGTCTTCGGGGTGCGCATTCTGGCCACACTGCTCTTCGGGGCGGTGCTCCTCGGCCCGTTGACGTCGCTCACCTCGCAGGAGGGCCCGCTCGACCGGCGCTGGACCATGGTCGGCGCGGACGCGGTGCGGACGCTGGCGCTGATCGTCGCGCCCCTGTGGATCGACTGGACGCCGGACAACGCCCTGGCCTTCCTTCTGGTGACCGCCTTCGTGACCGGGGTCGCCGAGCGCTTCTGGACGGTGTGCCGGGAGAGCGCGGCGCCCGCCCTGCTGCCGGCCCCGCCGCCGGAGGGCGCGACCGTACGGCCGCTGCCGGACCACATGGACGCGCTGCGCCGACTGTCGCTGCGCACGGGCTTCGTGGCGATCCCGCTGGCCGCCGCCGCGCTAGTCACCGCCTCGCTGGTCAACAACCTGCTGGGCGCCGGGATCGACTGGTTCGCCCAGCACCAGGCGGCCCTCGCCTCGTACGTCGCGGCCGGTCTGTTCGCGGCGTCCCTGTCCGTGCTGACCTTCCTGGAACTCCCCGACACCCGCACGCCACGCGCGCGTTCCCCGCTGGAGGGCATGCGCCGCCCCAAGACCGGCACCGGTGTCGACAAGGGCCGCACCGGCGTGCTCCCGCTGCTGGTGCTGGCCTCCGCGGCCGTCGCGGGCGCGATCTCCGCGGCCGTCGCCGTGGCCGTGCTGCACGCCAAGGACCTGGGTGGCGGGCCGGTCACGTTCGGCCTGCTGGTCCTGGCCCTGACGGGCGGCGTCGTCGTCGGCATCCGTACGGCGCCCAAGGTGCTGGTCGCGCTCTCGCGCCGCCGGCTGCTCGCACTGGCGATCGCCTTCACCGGCGTCGCCCTGCTGGCCGCGGGTCTCGTCCCGGACGTGACGACGGTGATCCTGATCCTCGCGCTGGCCGGCGTCGGCGCGGGCGTGGCCGCCAACACCGGGCACACCCTGCTCGACCAGGAGGCCGAGGACTACCGGCGCGGCCGCACGACCGAGCATCTGCACGCGGTCGTACGGGTCTTCGTGGCGCTCGGCGCGGTCGTCGCACCGCTGGTGGCCGCGCTGATCGGGCCGCACCGGCTGGAGAACGGCAAGTTCGTGTTCGCGCACGGCGGTGCCGCGTTCACGCTGATGCTGGTCGGCGCGCTGCTGCTGCCGGTGGCCGCGCTGGTCCTCGCCAAGGTCGACGACCGCTCCGGGGTGCCGCTGCGGCACGACCTGCGGGACGCGCTGCTCGGCGGCGACGACCCGGTGACGGTGCCCGCCGCGAGCGGCTTCTTCATCGCCCTGGAGGGCGGCGACGGCGCCGGGAAGTCCACCCAGGCCGAGGCGCTCGCGGAGTGGATAAGGGCCAAGGGCCACGAGGTCGTCGTGACGCGCGAGCCGGGGGCGACGCCGGTCGGCAAGCGGCTGCGCTCGATCCTGCTCGACGTCTCCAGCGCCGGGCTCTCGCACCGCGCGGAGGCGCTGCTGTACGCGGCGGACCGCGCGGAGCACGTGGACACCGTGGTGCGGCCCGCGCTGGAGCGGGGCGCGGTCGTGATCTCCGACCGCTACATCGACTCCTCCGTCGCGTACCAGGGGGCGGGCCGCGACCTGTCTCCGACGGAGATCGCCCGCATCAACCGCTGGGCGACGAACGGCCTGGTACCGCATCTGACCGTGCTGCTGGACGTCTCCCCGGAGATCGCCCGGGAGCGGTTCACCGAGGCGCCGGACCGGCTGGAGTCGGAGCCGGCGGAGTTCCACGCGCGCGTGCGCTCCGGGTTCCTCACGCTGGCCGCCGCTGACCCGGGCCGCTACCTGGTCGTCGACGCGGGCCAGGAGCCCGAGGCCGTCACCACCGTCGTACGCCACCGCCTCGACCAGCTGCTGCCGCTCTCCGAGCAGGAGATCCGGGAGCAGGAGGAGGCCCGCCGCAAGGCCGAGGAGGAAGCGCGCCGCAAGGCCGAGGAAGAGGCCGCGCGCAAGGCCGAGGAGGAGCGCCTGGAGCGCGAGCGCCAGGAACAGCTCGAGCGGCTGCGCGCCGAGGAGGAGGAGCGCAAGCGCCGCGAGCTGGAGGAGGCGCAGCGCCGCGAGGCCGAACGGCAGGCGGAGGAGGCCCGGCTGCGGGCCGAGGAAGCGCGCAAGCGTGCCGAGGAGGAGCGGGTCCGGCTGCTCGCCGAGGAGAAGGCGCGGGCCGAGGAAGAGGCTCGCCGCAAGGCCGAGGAGGAACGGCGCCGCAAGCAGGCCGAGGAGGAGGCCCGGCTGCACGCCGAGGCCGAGGCCCGGCGCCTGGAGAAGCAGCGCAAGGCCGAGGAGGCACTGCTGCGGGCCGAGGAGGCGCGCCGGCTCGCCGAGCAGGCCACGGCGGCCGCGGAGGCGGGGCCGAGGAAGCCGGTGCCGCCGACGGCCGCGCCTCCGGAGGCGGTGACCGTGCCCACGCCGGTGGTGACGCCGACGAACGCGTCGGGCGGGCCGGTGGAGGAGACGGCTGTGCTGCGGCCGGTGCGGGACGGGGACGGGCGCGAGGGCAAGAGTGAGAGGAGGGCCGCGGTTTCGTCTCCTTCCTCGGCTCCTTCGGACAACGAGGTGACTGCGGAGCTGCCGAAGCCGCCGGCGGGGGCTGCGGACGAGACCGCGGTGCTGCCTCCGGTGGTGCCGGGTGCGGCTGATGAGACGGCTGTGCTGCCGCCCGTCGTGCCGGGTGCCGCCGATGAGACCGCTGTGCTGCCGCCCGTGCCGGGGGAGACTCCCGCGGACCGGGTGCCGCCCGGGTTCTTCCGGGAGGAGCAGGCGGGGCCGGACGGGACCGAGGACCGTACGCGGGAGATGCCCCAGGTCGACGAGTCGGGGGCGCCTCGCAAGCGGGCCCGGTCGGACTGGGCCGAGGAGACACCGCTGGACGACCTGCCGTCACTGGCGGACGAGCTGCTCGGGCCGCATGACGGTGAGGAGTTCGGCGAGGAGCGTGGGCGTCGGGGCCGGGGGCGTCGAGGCTGAGCCGGAGTTGGGTGCGGCCCGGGAGCACTGTTTGCGCGGGCGGGGCGGGGCAGTGCGGCTGACCGCTTCCCGGGCGGTCGGCGGGGACCGTTGTCAGTGGCGACCCGCACAATGGATCCCGCACCCCCCACCGTGACGAAAGGGCGGCACGAGCCATGACCGTCTGGGACGACCTCGTCGGCCAGGAGAAGGTGAGCGAGCAGCTCGGCGCCGCCGCTCGGGACGCCGACGCGTTCGTCACCGCGGTCGCCACCGCCGCTCCGCGGCCCGAGGCGTCGAAGATGACGCACGCCTGGCTGTTCACCGGCCCGCCCGGGGCGGGACGGACACAGGCGGCGCGGGCCTTCGCCGCCGCCCTGCAGTGCGTGAGCCCAGACCGGGCGCTCGGCGGGGTGCCCGGGTGCGGGTTCTGCGACGGATGTCATACGGCCCTCCTCGGCACCCACGCCGACGTCACCACCGTCGCCGCGGTCGGCACCCAGATCCTCGCCGACGACATGCGGGACACCGTCCGCAAGTCGTTCACCTCGCCGGCCAACGGCCGCTGGCAGGTGATCCTCGTGGAGGACGCCGAGCGGCTGAACGAGAAGTCGGCCAACGCGGTACTGAAGGCCGTCGAGGAGCCCGCCCCCCGTACCGTCTGGCTCCTGTGCGCGCCCTCCATCGAGGACGTCCTGCCGACCATCCGCTCCCGCTGCCGGCACCTGAACCTGCGCACGCCCTCCGTCGACGCCGTCGCCGACCTTCTCGTACGGCGGGAAGGCATCGAGCCCGGCGTGGCCGCGGCCGTCGCCCGGGCCACGCAGGGCCATGTCGACCGGGCCCGGCGGCTGGCCACCGACCCCGCCGCGCGCGAGCGCAGGGCCGCCGTCCTCAAGCTGCCCCTGCGGGTCGAGGACGTCGGCGGCTGTCTCAAGGCCGCCCAGGAACTCGTCGACGCGGCCGCCGAGGACGCCAAGCTGCTCGCCGAGGAGATGGACGCCAAGGAGACCGAGGAGCTGAAGGCGGCCATGGGCGCGGTCCAGGGCGGGCGGATGCCGCGGGGTACGGCGGGGGTGATGAAGGACCTGGAGGACAAGCAGAAGCGGCGCCGGACCCGTACCCAGCGCGACAGTCTCGACCTCGCCCTGACCGACCTCACCGGCTTCTACCGCGACGTCCTCGCCCTCCAGCTCGGCTCCCGGGTGGCGATCGCCAACGCGGAGGCCGAGGACACCCTGGAGCGCCTCGCCCGCGGCGGATCCCCCGAGTCCACGCTCCGCCGCATCGAGGCGATCGCCGCGTGCCGTGACGCCCTCGACCGCAATGTGGCGCCGCTGCTGGCGGTGGAGGCGATGACGATGGCACTGAGAGCCGGCTGAGGCACGGCGTATCCGCGCCCCTTCGCTCCTGATCAACAGAAGGTTGACCAGGTCCCTCGTACGAGCCGCAAGATGCACGGAAGGCGATCGAGTGGCTGCGCAGAGTTACGCTCGGCTGATGTACATCAGGCGTAGCCTCCGCCAGGCACCCCCGCTCGACCCGCCCCGCCGCCGGCGTCCGCGCACCGCCGGCGCCCTCCTCGCCGTCGCCGCGCTGGTGGTGACCGCGTGCTCCGCGGGCAGCGGTTCCGCCGGCTCGACCGCGGAGGCGGCTGCGCTGGCCGCGCTGCCGAAGTCCACGCCGTCCGTTCTCTCGTCGTACTACGGGCAGAGGCTGAACTGGCGCAGCTGCGGAGTGCCCGGTTTCCAGTGCGCCACGATGAAGGCACCGCTCGACTACGACAAGCCGGACGCCGGCGACGTCCGCCTCGCCGTCGCCCGCAAGAAGGCGACCGGCTCCGGCAAGCCGGTCGGTTCACTGCTGGTGAACCCGGGCGGGCCGGGTGGCTCGGCGGTCGGCTACCTCCAGGCGTACGCCGCGATCGGCTACCCCGCCGAGGTCCGCGCGCGGTACGACATGGTCGCCGTCGACCCGCGCGGCGTCGCCCGCAGCGAGCCCGTCGAGTGCCTGGACGGGCGGGACATGGACGCGTACACGCAGACCGACACGACGCCCGACGACGCGGAGGAGACCGACGAACTCGTCGCCGCCTACCGGAAGTTCGCGGAGGGCTGCGGCGCGCACTCGCCCGACCTGCTGCGTCATGTCTCGACCGTCGAGGCGGCGCGGGACATGGACATCCTGCGGGCGGCGCTGGGCGACGAGAAGCTGAGTTACGTCGGGGCGTCGTACGGGACCTTCCTCGGTGCGACGTACGCGGGCCTCTTCCCGGACCGGGTGGGCCGCCTGGTCCTGGACGGCGCGATGGACCCGTCCCTGCCGGCCCGCCGGATGAATCTCGACCAGACGGCGGGGTTCGAGACGGCGTTCCAGTCGTTCGCGCGGGACTGTGTGCAGCAGCCGGATTGTCCGCTGGGCACGAAGGCGGGAGAGGTCGGCAAGAACCTCAAGGCGTTCTTCGCGAAGCTCGACGCGCAGCCGATCCCCACGGGCGACGTGGACGGCCGCGAGCTCGGTGAGTCCCTCGCCACCACCGGGGTGATCGCGGCGATGTACGACGAGGGGGCCTGGGCGCAACTGCGCGAGGCGCTGAACTCGGCGATGAAGGAGAACGACGGCGCCGGACTGCTGGTCCTGTCCGACAGCTACTACGAGCGGGACGCCGACGCCCGCTACTCGAACCTGATGTTCGCCAACGCCGCCGTGAACTGCCTCGACCTCCCCGCGGCGTTCGACTCGCCGGACCAGGTACGGGAGGCGCTGCCGGAGTTCGAGAAGGCGTCCCCGGTCTTCGGCGAGGGCCTCGCCTGGGCCTCACTGAACTGTACGTACTGGCCGGTGAAGGCGACGGGCGAGCCGCACCGCATCACCGCGGAGGGCGCCGCCCCGATCGTCGTCGTCGGCACCACCCGGGACCCGGCCACGCCGTACCGCTGGGCCCGCGCCCTCGCCGCCCAGCTCTCCTCCTCCCGCCTCCTCACCTACGAGGGCGACGGCCACACCGCGTACGGCCGCGGCAGCACCTGCATCGACGCCGCGATCGACGCGTACCTCCTGCGGGGGACCCCGCCGACGAAGGGAAAGCGCTGCTCATAACCCCTCCAGCAGCCCCTCCACGCCCCGCCCGCACCCCCGGAGCGCCCGCCTCCGGGGCCGGTACGGAGCACCCTCGGAAACTGTGTAGACTTACCGACGTTGCTGATCGCACCATAGTGCGGACGGCGCGCCGCCTTAGCTCAGATGGCCAGAGCAACGCACTCGTAATGCGTAGGTCTCGGGTTCGAATCCCGAAGGCGGCTCTTTCCAAGCCCAGCTCAGACACTGTCTGAGCTGGGCTTTTGCGTTCCTGTGGGCCTTCTCGTTCGCTCCCGTCCCCGTGGGCGGGACATACCTCGCCCGGCCCGTCAGCATGGGAGGGGAGGTGTGGGATGGGTGGTTACTCCGGTACGCCGCTCGGGCGGAAGATCGGGATCAAGGGTGGGCAGCGGGTGGGGCTGCGGTATGCGCCCGAGGGGTGGGACATTCCTGGGCTGCCCGACGGGTGCGAGGTCGTGGCGGGTGGGCCGGGTGGGGTGGATGTCGCCCTCGCCTTCTATCGGGAACACCGGGTGCTGGCCGCCGAGGCCGCCGCGCTTGTTGAGGATCTCGCCGACGACGCGATGCTGTGGATCGCCTGGCCGAGGAAGGCCGCCGGGCATGTCAGCGACATCAGCGAGAACGACCTGCGCGAGCTCTTCCTCCCGCTCGGCGTCGTCGATGTGAAGGTGGCCGCGCTGGGGGAGGACTGGTCGGGGCTGAAGTTCGTACGCAGGAAAGCGAATCGGACAGGGGAGCGGTAACGGAAGCGGAACCGTGGCCGGGACGCGATCCCGAAGGCGAACCGGCGTCGGTGAACGGGCGTATCTGAGAAGTCCTTACCGTGAACGGTTAGCATCGCGGCGGTACTTGCGAGCCGGGATGAGGTGAGGGCATGGGGGAGGCGCCACGCGTCGCCGTTGCCGTCGTGACCATGGGGAACCGGCCGGAGGAGGTCGATGCCCTGCTGGAGTCCGTGGCCAAGCAGGACGTGCCGCCCACCCGGATCGTGATCGTCGGGAACGGCTGCCGGCTGCCGGAGTTCGCCGAGCGGCTGTCGTTGCCCGGTGAGGTCACCGTCCTGGAAACGGACGACAACCTCGGCTGTCCCGGCGGCCGCAACGTCGGGATCGCGCGGCTACGGGAGTTCGGGGACGTCGATGTCGTCGTGGAGCTGGACGACGACGGGCTGCTGGTCGACGCCGATGTGCTGCGCCGCGTAGGGGAGTTGTTCGCGGCCGACGAGCGACTCGGCGTCGTGGGCTTCCGGATCGCCGACGAGCACGGGGAGACCCAGCGGCGGCACGTGCCCCGCGTCGGGGCTTCCGATCCGATGCGCGGCGGGTACGTGACCGGCTTCCTCGGCGGCGGCCACGGCTTCCGTATGACGATGCTCGACGAGATCGGCGACTGGCCGGCCCGGTTCTTCTTCGCGCACGAGGAGACCGACCTGGCGTGGCGGGCCGTCGACGCGGGGTGGCGCATCCTGTACACGCCCGAACTGCTGCTCCAGCACCCGAAGACCTCGCCCGCCCGGCACGCCGTCTACTACCGCGTCAACGCCCGCAACCGTGTCTGGCTGGCCCGGCGCCGACTGCCGTTGCTGCTGGTCCCGGTCCATCTCGGAGTCTGGGTGCTGCTCACGCTCGCGCGGAACCGGTCGGTGGCGGGGCTGCGCGCCTGGTTCGGCGGATTCGCAGAAGGTGTGCGGGAGTCGGCGGGGGAGCGGCGTCCGATGCGCTGGCGCACGGTGTGGCGGCTCACGCGGCTGGGACGGCCGCCGATCATCTGACCGCTTGCCGGCCCCGGCCCCGGCAATTGAACGCCGGTGAAGGCCCGTAGAGGACGAGAAGCCCAGTCAGGACGAGAACCCCGGTCGTTCACCTCCGCCGACCGGGGTTCTCTCGCGTCCCCGGATCCGGCCACGGCGGCGACACTCCCCCGAGCTACGCGTCGTACGCGCGCACCGTCGGGCCAGATCCGATGGAGTGATCAGATCAGGCGGCGCCAACAGATCGCTAACATGTGGCCAATGGCCCTCTCCGGCGGCGTCGGTCGATTGGCGTGAAGTCGCCGGGCGAGGCCTTCGGATGGCCGGTACGGTAGCGGATTCCGGCCTGATCGTCGGTCGGCGGGCGCTGGCGGGAAACCGTCGCGCGGAAGGCGTGATCCCGCCAGAAGTGCGGGGTGTCGGGTGTGGAGCGCCGCCGGGTACGGCGCGTGGAAAGGCAGTGGTTCGGCGTGAAGCGGTACGAGCTGCGGTTCGGACTGCTGGGGCCGCCGGTGCTCTTCGACGCCGGCACGGCCCAGGTGCTGGGCAGTCCCAAGGCGCGGGCACTGCTGGCGGCGCTGCTCCTCGAGGGCGGCCGTACCGTGTCGGTCGAGTCGCTCAAGGACGCGCTGTGGGGCGGGGCGCCGCCCGCCTCCGCACAGGCCTCGCTGCACAACCACGTCACCCGGCTGCGACGGCTCCTCGACGACCCCGAGCGGCTACGGGCGGTGCCGCCCGGCTATCTGCTGCGCGTCGAGCAGGGTGAGCTGGACGTCCATGTCTTCGACACCCACGTCGCCGAGGCGCGCGCCGCGCACGCCGGACGGGACTGGGCGGGGACGGTGCGCGCGTGCACCGACGCGCTCGCGCTGTGGCGGGGCTCGCCGCTCAGCGGACTCCCCGCCGAGCTGGGCGGATACGCCTTCGCGCAGCGACTGCGGGAGGCTCGGCTGCTGCTTCTCGAGCTGCGCTACGACGCCGAGCTCGCGGTCGGCGACCGGCTCGACGCCCTGGTCCTCGAACTGATGTCCCTGACCGCCGAACATCCGCTCCGCGAGGCCTTCCACCGCCAGCTGATGCTGGCCCTGCACCGAACCGGACGGCAGGCGGAGGCCCTGGCCGTCCACCGGGACCTGCGGACGCGACTCCTCGACGAACTCGGAGTGGAACCCGGTGCGGGGGTGCGGGAGGCCCACGTCGAGGTGTTGCGCGAGGCGACGGAGACCTCCACCGGAACTGAGGGCACGCGAGCCGACCCCCGAGCGGCCAACACCGCCCCAGGGGTGGTCGACGAAGCCCCCGCCCCCGGAACCGCCGACGCCACGCTCGCCCCCACCGACGCCGTACTCCAAGCGGCCGGCGTCGAAGGCGAGGCACTCGGCGTAAACGGCGACCCGGCCGACCCGGACCCCGGCACAGCAGCCGCCGAGCCCCGAACCGTGGCCGCGCCATCACCACCGCGCCCCGCCCAACTCCCCCCGCCACCACCCCACTTCACCGGTCGCGCAGCCGTCCTCGACGACGTACGCCGAACCCTGTCCGACGCCGAACCCGCCACCGTCGCCGTCATCAGCGGCATGGCCGGTGTGGGCAAGAGCGCGCTCGCGCTGCACGTGGCCCACGGTCTGCGGGAACGCTTCCCGGACGGCCAGTTGTACGTCAACCTGCACGGCGCCACCCCGGGCATGACCCCGCTGACGTCGTCCCAGGCGCTCACCGCGCTGCTGCGCGACCTGGGCACCGACCCGCGTTCCATCCCCGAACACCCGGACGCGGCAGCCGCGTTGCTGCGTTCCATGCTCGCGCCGACCCGCACGCTCATGGTGCTCGACGACGCCGGGACCGCAGCGCAGGTACGGCCGCTGTTGCCGGCCGGCACCGGTTGCGGGGTGATCGTCACCAGCCGCTCCCCGTTGACCACTCTCGACGGCGCCCGCCGTTTCGCGCTCGCCCCGCTGTCGGCGGAGGACAGCGCGGCACTGCTGCGGACGGTGTCCGGCCGTGAAGGCGGTGGTGGTGACGGCGGCGGGGCCGGGGACGCGGCGGACGGTGACCGTATCGACGCGAGCCACCCCCTGGTCGAACTCACCGGCCGTCTCCCGCTCGCCCTGCGCATCGTCGCCGCCCGCCTGGCCGCCCGCCGCGCCCTCACCCCGGACGTCCTGGCCGACCAACTGGCCGCCACGGAGGACCGGTTGCGGCATCTGGAGTACGACGACCTGTCCGTACGCCGCTCCCTGGCCGTCGCCCACGACGCGCTCGCCGCGTCCGGTCGCCGCACCGACCGGGACGCCGCCCTCGCCCTGCGCCGGCTCGGCGCGCTCGACCTGCCCACCTACGGCGCCCCTCTCATCGCCCGGCTGCTCGGCACCGAGACGAGCCGGGCCGAGGCCGCGCTCGACCGCCTCGTGGACGTGGCGCTCCTGGACGAGACGGCGTACGGCCGCTACACCCCCCACGACCTGGTCCGTGACTTCGCCCGCGAACTGGCCACGCCGGCCGGGGCGCCCGACATCGCCCGCACCGCCGTGCGCTGGTACACCGGCGTCGCCGAACGCGCCCTCACCGCGATCGTCGAGCCCGGCCTCGACCAGGACGACCGCCGGCGCCCGACCGCCGCGCAGCCGCCCGAGCACGCGGCGCACGTGCTGTCCGTACCGGCCTTCGCCTCCGCCGAGGAGGCCTTCGCCTGGGGGACGTCGGAGCTGGAGAACGTCATCGCCCTGGTCGAGCGGTACGCGGACGCCCCCGACGAGCGCACGGCCGCCCATGTCTCCACCCTGCTGCGGCTGTTCTTCCCCTACCTGCAACGCAGTGGCCGGGTCTCCGAGATGGAGGGGCTCGGGCAGGCCGCGGTCCGGTTGGCGCGGCGGCTCGGGGACGAAGCCGCCGAGGCGTACGCGCTGCTCGACCTCGCCGGTCTGCACTTCCTCACCGGCCGCCCCGGCGAGGCCCTCACCCTCGTCGACGAATCCCTGGTGCTCTGGCGGCGGCTCGGCGCACTCGCCCGGATCCGGCGCGGCCTCGGCAACCGGGGCCTGCTGCTGGAGACCCTCGGCCGGTACGAGGAGTCCGCGGAGGCGCTGCGGCAGAGCCTGGAGCTGTCCCGGCAACTGGACGACCCCTGGGGCGAGGCCGTGACCTACGGCCACCTCGGCAACCTGTACGAGCACACCGACCCCCGCGCCGCCATCGAGCAGCACCGGCGCTCGCTCGCCATCGGCGTCGAGATCGGCAACGTCATCGTGCAGCACTCCGCGCACTGCAACATCGGCTACGCCCATCTCACCCTCGGTGAACCGGCCGCCGCCCTGCCGCACTTCGAGGAGAGCCGGCGCATCCTCGGCGGACACGGCGACTGGCACGGCGAGTCCCAGACCCGGCTCGGACTGGTGCGCGCCCTGCGGCTGCTCGGCCGTACGGAACAGGCCGAGAGCGAGTGCGTCGAGCTGCTGAGCCGCGCGGACGCCCGCGCCGACGGCTACGCGGGCGGTCTCGCCCGCCACCAGCACGGGCTGCTGCTCCAGGAACTGGGGCGCACCGAGGAGGCGTACGACCAGTGGCGTACGGCCCTCGCCGCGCTGGACGGCACGGACCGCAAGGAGGTCGTGGCCGAGCTCCGCGCCCTGCTCGACGACTGAGCTTCTTGTCCCGCGACCGACCCCTGAGCGCCCGGTTCATTTGGCATCCGCGTAGCACTCCACCACCGATGTCGTGAACGGGAACCGCACCGGCGTCTCCCCGAAGGTCAGGCGTGCCGCCAGTTCCGCAGCGTCCCGGATCGCCGCGACGACCGTCTCCGCCTCCTCCTCGGGGCAGTGCACCATCACCTCGTCGTGCTGGAAGAAGACCAGCTCGGCCGCCATGTCCGCACAGGTCTGGCGCAGCGCGGCGAGCAGCAGCAGGGTCCAGTCCGCGGCGCTGCCCTGGACGACGAAGTTTCGGGCGAAGCGGCCACGGGCGCGTGCGTTGCGGGAGGCGTAGCCCGGCACCCAGCCGTCCTCGGCGGGGGTCTCGGCGGTGTCCTCCTGGGGGATGCCGGCCTCCTCGGCGGCGTCGCCCGAACCGACCGCCGGTGGACAGGTCCGCCCGAGCCAGGTCCGTACGAGCCGCCCCTCCTCGCCCGCGCGGGCCGCCTCGTCGACGTACGCCACCGCCTTGGGGAAACGGCGTCGCAGCGCGGCGAGGTTCTTGAGGCCGTCGCCGGAGGTCTGGCCGTAGACCGCGCCCAGCACGGCGAGTTTCGCCTGGTCGCGGTCGCCGGAGAAGGCGCGGTCGGAGACGGACTGGTACAGGTCGCTCTCCCGCCCCGCCACCTCCATCAGCCCGGGATCGCGGGAGATCGCGGCGAGCACGCGCGGTTCCATCTGGTCGGCGTCGGCGACGACCAGCCGCCAGCCGGGGTCGGCGACCACGGCTCGGCGGATCACCTTGGGGATCTGGAGGGCGCCCCCGCCGTTGGTGACCCAGCGTCCGGTGACGGTGCCGTGGCAGAGGAACTCCGGCCGGAACCGGCCCTCGCGCACCCAGTCCTGGAGCCAGGACCAGCCGTGGGCGACCCAGATGCGGTACAGCTTCTTGTACTCGATCAAGGGCTTCACGGCCGGGTGGTCGACGGACTCGAGCTCCCAGCGGCGGGTGGAGCTCACCTTGATGCCGGCCTGCGCGAAGGCCTTGACGACATCGGCGGGCAGATCGGGCCGGACCCGGCGCCCGAAAGCGGCGGACACCTCGTCGGCGAGCTCGGCGAGCCGGCGGGGCTCACCGCCGCCTGCGTACCGCTCGCCGAGCATCTCGTGCAGGACCCGCCGATGGACGTCGGCGCTCCACGGCAGGCCCGCGCGGTTCATCTCGGCGGCCACCAGCATCCCGGCCGACTCGGCGGTGATCAGCAGCCGCATCCGGTCCGGGTGCGCGGTGGCGTCCTGGCGGCGCTGCTGGTCGGCGTAGACCTCCAGGAGGTCGGCCAGGGGCAGATGGACAGCCTGCGGCTCGAAGAGGGAGGACTGCGAGCCGGGTTCGGCCGAGCGCAGCGGCGGATCCGGCGGTACGGGGCCACCGCGCAGCCGGGCCAGGGCGGCGGCGGCCGACCGGGGTTCGCCGGACCTGCCTGCGTGGCCCAGCAGCAGGGTCTCGGCGTCCTCGACGTCGTAGCACCGCTCCACTCGCACCCCTGCGGCGAGCAGTCGCGGATACACCTCGGCCGTGGACCGCCACACCCATCGCGCGACCTCCGGCCGCCCCCGCACGGCCGCCGCGAGATCCGCCTCCCACCGCACCGGCCCGGCGGGCAGCCCGTCGGGACCGAGGGCGGCGATCTCCACACCACCGTCCTCGGCCGGTGCGAGAGCCCAGCGGTCGGTCATGGCTGCGAGTGTCGCAGGAGGGTCTGACAACGGGCCTCGACACGACCCGCGAGGCCGACGGTCCAGTGCCGGCCCTGACCGCGGCCTCGGACCCGGCCCTGACCGCGGCCTCGGACCCGGCCTCGGCCGTGGACCCAGGCCCGGTCCCATTCTCGGTGCCCGATTCGGCCCCGGCCCCCAGATTCGACCCCGGCCCGGACCCGGACCCGGCTGAGCACGGTCTCGTGGGGCCGTCGGCTTCAAGGGCGCCGCCCGCCCCTACTTCTCCTGCAACTCCGCCAGCGCCTTGGCGATGTCCGCCTCCGTCGCCTCCTTCGTGATCCCGAGGCCGGACAGCACGCCTTCGCCGTTCTCGAACTCCAGCAGGGCCAGCAGGATGTGCTCGGTGCCGACGTAGTTGTGGCCGAGGCGCAGGGCCTCGCGGAAGGTGAGTTCGAGGATCTTCTTGGCGTCGGAGCCGTAGGGCACGAGCTCCGGGACCTCCTCCGCGGCCGGCGGCAGCGCGGCGGTGGCGGCCTGGCGTACGGCGTCCAGGAGTACGCCCTGCGCGGTGATCGCCTTGGCGGCCAGGCCCTGCGGTTCGGCCAGCAGTCCGAGGACGAGGTGCTCGGGGCAGCCCTCGGCGTTGCGGGCGGCGATGGCCTCGTTGTGCGCGGCCATCACCGTGTTGCGGGCACGCGGCGTGAAGCGGCTGAAGTCCTGCGCGGCACTCGAGTCGGCGCCCTCCTTGGGCACGAACCTCTTCTGCGCGGCCTGCCGGGTGACTCCCATGCTCTTGCCGATGTCCGTCCAGGAGGCGCCCGAACGCCGGGCCTGGTCGACGAAGTGGCCGATCAGGTGGTCGGCCACGTCACCGAGGTGATCGGCGGCGATGACCGCGTCCTGGAGCTGGTCGAGCGGCTCGGGGTGCACCTTCTTGATGGCCGCGATGAGGTCGTCGAGGCGTACGGATGACGTGATTTTGGGGTTCGTCGTCATGTGTCAACCTTAGGTTGACAGTAGAGGGGTGTCAACCTTGAGTTGACATTGCAGGCATCCACGCACGCGTGCCCCGACCGCGCCCCCTCACCTCACCCCGCGCCCCTACTTCGGCGAGGAAGCCACCAGCCGTACCGCCAGCCCCGTGAACACCGTCCCGCTGAAGACGTTGAGCCCCCGCGCCACCCGCCGACTGCGCCGCAGCAGTGCGGAGAGCTTCCCGGAGAGCAGTCCGATCGAGCCGTCCACCACGAAGCCCATGACCGTGATCGAGAGCCCGAGGACCAGGAACTGCTCCCACACGTGTCCCTTCTCGGGCGCCACGAACTGCGGCAGGAACGCCACGTTGAAGAGGATCACCTTGGGGTTGAGGAGATTGGTGACGGCGCCCTGCCAGAAGGCCCGCCGCATCCCCGGCCCGGCCACCACCCCCTCGCCCATCGGCGAACGGTCCCGGAACGCCTTCACCGCGAGATACAGCAGATAGGCCGCGCCCGCCCAGCGCAGCACGTGGTACAGCGCCGGAAGGGCCAGGAACAGCGCCGACAGGCCCAGCGCCGCGGCGACCGTGTGCACGAACATCGCGCAGGCCACCCCGAACGCCGCCATCACCCCGGCCGAGGGCCCGCCCCGGCCGCCCATCGCCACGATGAACATCATGTCGGGGCCGGGAGTCACACAGAGCGCGAAGGCGGCCACGAGGAAGGCCGCGTAGAGAGACATGTCCACCATGCGGCCATGCTCGGACCGGCCCGGGGGAGCGGCGAACGATTTTCGGGGAGTGAGACGATCGCCCCGTGACCAGCAGCAGTACCCCCAGTACCGTCGACCGCGCCTTCGAGGCCGCCCTCTACGCGGACTCCGACGCCGCCCTCGACACGGCGGCCTCCCTCCTCGCCGCCGACCGGACCGCGGACGCCGAACTCGACCGCCGGGGCCGGGAGTTCGTCGCGCAGGCCTGGCGGCGCGGCTGGCAGCCCGCCGACGTCGTACGGATGGTGCGGCGTGACCTGGACGACGTACACGTACGTCTGACGCAGGCCCTGATCCGTGCGCAGGCGTCCGACGACCGTGCGCGCGGCCCCCGCTGGCGGGCCCAGCTCGAAGAGCTGACCGCCGAGCCGCTCGCGACGGACCGTTTCTCCCACGCCACCGCGGTCCTGGAGCTGTATCGCCTGCTGCTCCGCCTTCCCGCGCTGGAGCCCCTGGAGGAGCCGGCCGGCCGGAAGGCGGCCCCCGAGTCCCGCATGCTCACCCGGATCCGCGCGCTGCTCGCCAAGGCCGAGGCCACCGGTTACCCGGAGGAGGCGGAGGCGCTCAGCGCCAAGGCGCAGGAGCTGATGGCCCGGCACAGCGTCGACGAGGCGCTGATCGACGCTCAGGCGCCCACGCTCCCCCACGCTCGGCTTCGCTCGCGCGGGGGGACCCCCATCACCCCCGGCGCCTGCCGGATCGGGGTCGAGCCGCCGTACGAGCAGGCCAAGGCGGTGCTGCTGGACGCGGTGGCGACGGCGAACCACTGCCGGGCGGTGTGGAACGAGGCGTTCGGTTTCTCCACGGTGGTCGGCTTCGAAGGGGATCTGGAGGTCGTGGAGCTCCTCCACACCTCGCTCCTCGTCCAGGCCATGACGGCGATGACCACGGCGGAGGCGGCGCAGCGGGCGGGCGGCCGGAAACGGACCAAGACCTTCCGGCAGTCCTTCCTCGCGGCGTACGCCCACCGCGTCGGCACCCGGCTGCGCGCCGCCGCAGAGACCCAGGTCGGCGACGACCTGCTCCCGGTCCTCGCCACCCGCGAGGTCGCCGTCACCGACCGCCTCGACCAGATGTTCCCGCAGACCACCACGACCCGGCTGCGCGGCGTCAGCGACGAGGCGGGCTGGACCGAGGGTGCCGAGGCGGCGGACCGGGCACAGGTCAGGTCCCGCCGACGGCTGGACCAGCCGCCCGGTCGCTAGTCGCCCGTCTGCTGGAAGCCGCTCACCGAGGCGTCCGGGGCCTGTCCGTCGCTCTTCAGGGCCACATCGCCGTACGACCACTTGAAGCTGTGCGTGTCGGTGGAGCCGGGCAGCGTGAACGTCGCCGACTTCACACCGAGGCTCTTCGTGCCGCCGCCCTCGCCGCGGACGTAGGTGATCGTGAAGGAGGTGACGCCGCCCTTGGTGAGGGTCGTCTTCTTCGCGTTGGCGGCCTCGTCGGGCGCGACGGTGGCCGAGGTGGCGCCCGCGTGGAGGTCGACGCCGGGGAGACCGTCCAGGGTGCACGCGGCGCCCTTGTTGGTGAGCGTGACAGGCACGTTGCCGGTGTCCCCGACGGCCGGGGCGGCGTTGGCGGGACCGACCTGCACGGTCATCTCGTCGAACGTGCAGGCGGAACCGCTCTTCTTGGCACCGCTGTCCGCGTCCGCCTTCCCGCCGCTGTCCCCGCCGTCGTCCGAGCAGCCGGTCAGCAGGAGGGCGGCGGCGACGACGCCGACGGCGAGGGGGAGTGCGCGCATGTGGGGTCCTTGATGGTTCAGGTGCTGCGTGAACGCGTGCATGGATCATCACGCATGTACCTGGGAATCGGTTGCCCGCCCCCGCCGTGGCCTCGATGTCCTACGAGGATCAGCCCAGGCTCGCCGTGGGCAGCCCGGACGGCAGCTGGCCGCCCTCCGACTTCGTGTACGTCTCCGTGCCGAGACCGCCCTCCCATGTCACCTTGAGGCTGGTCTTGCCGACGGAGTCGACCATCCCGGTCTGCCGGTCCTTGCTGCCGTCCGTGCACTTGAGGTGGATCATCTGCATGCCGTCCTCCTCGCCCGCGGTCCCGCTGCACACGGTTCCGCCGGTCGTGAAGAGCCCGGCCTCCGTGCCGTTGACCATCAGCACCACGGCCTTGCCCTTGGTGGTGGCGAGCCAGCTGCCGGCGAGGTCGCCGGAGGGGGCGGCGGACGACGACGACCCGCCGGTCCCGCCTCCCGTGTCGGCGGTCGCCGTCGAGGAGGCGCTGGCGCTCGGCGACGAGGAGTCGTCGGAGTCTGAGTCGCCGCCCCCGCCGCACGCGGTCAGCGTGAGCGCGCCCGCCAGGGACACGGCCGCCGCCGCGATCCGCATCCGCCGGCGTGACGTGGTGCGCGAGAAGATCGCCGAAGTCACTGGAGGCTCCCTGCTGTAGCGGTCGACGCAACGACCGCAGCAAGCTACCAGGAGGACTTGCGCACCCCCGGCAGGTACCCGGCGTGCGCCTGCTCGCGCAGGCCGACCCGGGAGAGGCCGAAGGCGCGGAAGTAGCCGCGCGGCCGTCCGTCCACCTGGTCCCGGTTGCGCACGCGCGTGGCGCTCGCGTCGCGCGGCTGCCTGCTCAACTCCTGCTGTGCGGCGGCCCGCTCGGCGTCCGTGGAGGACGGCCGCCGGATGATCTCCTTCAGTTCGGCGCGCCGCTCGGCGTACCGGGCGACGATCTCCTGCCGCTTGTCGTTCTTCGCGATCTTGCTCTTCTTCGCCATACCGGTTCTCCCTCAGATCCCTTCAGACCCGCACCCCGCGCGCGCGGATGCGCGCGACGGCGGCCTCGATGCCGATCGTGTCGACGGTCTTGATCCCCTTCGTGCTCAGCCGCAGCCGGACGTGCCGGCCCTCGCTGGGCAGCCAGTACCGCTTGGACTGGATGTTGGGGTCGAAGCGGCGCGAAGTGCGCCGGTGGGAGTGCGAGATGCGGTTGCCGAAGCCCGGCTGGGCGCCGGTCAGCATGCAGTGGGCGGACACGGGTGATGCACCTCTCTCGAAGCAGTTGTGTAAATGGAATTCATTTTCAGTAAGATAGCAGCATGGCTCGCAACGAACTCCGCCCGGTCATCAAGCTCCGGTCCACCGCCGGGACCGGCTTCACCTATGTGACCCGCAAGAACCGCCGCAACGACCCGGACCGTATGACGCTCCGCAAGTACGACCCGGTCGTCGGCCGTCACGTCGACTTCCGAGAGGAGCGCTGACCACCGCCATGCGCAACGGAATCCACCCCGCCTACGGCCCCGTCGTCTTCCGTGACCGTGCCGCGAACTACGCCTTCCTCACCCGCTCGACCATGACGAGCGAGAAGACGATCGAGTGGGAGGACGGCCACACGTACCCGGTCGTCGACGTCGAGATCTCGAACGTCAGCCACCCCTTCTACACCGGCACCGCGCGCGTGCTGGACACCGCCGGACGCGTGGAGCGCTTCGAGCGCCGGTACGGAAAGAAGGGCTGATGCTCTCCGTCGTGATCGTCGGCGGGCTGCACGCCGACGCCCGCAAGGCGGCCGTCGAGCGGCTGCTCGCCGACGTGCCCGGCAGCGTCGTCCTCCACCACGACCTGGCGACGGCCGCGGCGGGCACGGTCGTACGGACCGTCCGGGACGCCTCCGGCATCCTCTCCGCGGGCGAGGCGCCCCTGGTCAACGACTGCGCGTGCTGTGCGCTGCGCGAGGACCTGGTGCCGGAGCTGCGCCGGCTGGCCGACGACGGGCTCACCCGGCTCGCGGTCGTCGAGCTGTGGGACTCGGTGGAGCCCAAGGCGATGGCCGAGGTCGTCACGGCCGGCGGGCTCATCGTCACCGGCGTGGTCACCGCCGTCGACCCGGCGCTGATCCTGCCCTACCTCGGCAACGGCGACGACCTCGCCGAGCGCGGCCTCGCCGCGGCCGCCACCGACCAGCGCACGGTCGCCGACACCTTCGCCCGTCAGCTGGAGTACGCCCCGATCCTCGCCGTGGCCGACTCGGAGGAGGCCGACGACGAGGACCGCGAGCTGCTCGCCCAGCTGCACCCGACGGCCCGCCAGGTCCCGATCGGCCACGGTGACCTGGCGGGCGCCCCGTCCGCGCTCGCCGACGCCGTGCTCGCCGGGTTCGACGTGGAGGCCGCGGCCGCCGCCCAGCACCCCGCCTGTGCCCTCCTGCCCACCGAGGCCGACGCGCACGGCGTCTCCACCCTGGTCTGGCACCGCTGCCGCCCCTTCCACCCGGAGCGGCTGTACGAGGCGCTGGAGGACATCACCTGCGCCGCCGCCCGCAGCCGCGGCCGGTTCTGGCTCGCCGACCGACCGGACGTACTGCTGCACTGGGACGCGGCCGGCGGGGCGCTGTGCGTGGAGAGCGCGGGCCCCTGGCTCGCCTCCCTCCCCGACGCGGCCTGGGAGATGGTCCCGCCGGTGCGTCGCGCCGCCGCCGCGATGGACTGGCACCCCGAGCACGGCGACTGCTGCCAGCACCTGGTGTTCACCTCGCCCGCCCTGGACCGCGACGGCCTCGAACGGCTGCTGGAGTCCTGCCTGTTGACGGACACCGAGTACGCCGCCGGCCGCGACGCGTGGAAGCAGTTGCCGCCCGCCTTCGACACCCTCCTGGAGGTCTGACCCCGATGCCCCGCAAGCCCGAGCGCAAGCCCGCCAAGAACCGGCCCAACCCGCTGGACCAGGCGAAGATCACATACATCGACTACAAGGACACCGATCTGCTGCGGAAGTTCATCTCCGACCGCGGCAAGATCCGCAGCCGCCGGGTCACCCGGATCTCGGCCCAGCAGCAGCGCCAGCTGGCCCGTGCCATCAAGAACGCGCGGGAGATGGCCCTGCTGCCGTACAGCAGCCGCTGATCGCTCGTCCCTCTGTCAGGCCCCGGCGCGGACGCTCCGCGCGCCGGGGCCGAGCTCTGCCTGTGCAGGATTTGGGTGAAGGTTGGAACACGATGGGCGCGGTACGCGTCTGTTCCTTATACACGAGGGGGTTCGACCCAGATGCCCAAGGCGCCGGGGAACGGATCCGGCGCCCCGTACGTCACATCTGTAACCACAGGACCACCCCGCGTGCACGTGCATCTGCTCATGCATCTGCACGTGAACAGAGCTATGATCCGGACCAGTTGACCACTGCATCAATGGCCCCAAGGCCACCGCACCACCGGGGAGCGACCTGTGGACCACGACGTGTACAACGGCATCGGCGTGTACAACGGCATGGCGGCCGCGGACCTGAACGGGGTGGCCTGGCAGAAGAGTCGGCACAGCAACTCCCAGGGATCCTGCGTGGAGTTCGCGCGGCTGCCCGACGGGGGCGTGGCGATGCGTAACTCCCGCTTCCCCGACGGTCCGGCGCTCGTCTACACGCGCGCCGAGATAGAGGCGATGCTCCTCGGGGTCAAGGACGGCGAGTTCGACCACTTGGTGGCGGGCTGAAGGTCAGGGCCGAGGCCCGGTCGCGGGCGGAGGACTCAGGGCAATCGTCGCATCACGCCCGGTGACGCGCGTAGAACCGCGGCGCCGAAAAACGCCGCGGGGCGTCACTCGGCGGACTGGAGCCGGAACAGCGCCCAGACGACCTTGCCGTTGAGCGTGCCCGCGAGCGGGTGCCAGCCCCAGCTGTCGGCGAAGGAGTCGACCAGGAACAGGCCCCGCCCGGACTCCGCCGAGAAGTCGTCCTCCGAATCGCGCGCCACCGGACTGTCGTGGCTGGGATCGCGCACCGCGCACACCAGGCGCTCGGTCCAGCGCATCAGATGGAGCCGCACTGGCGGGATCTGTTCGGGAGCGTGTCCGTTGCTCGTCGGCAGTCCGTGCCGCAGGGCGTTGGTGACCAGCTCGGAGACCACCAGGCAGACGTCGTCGAAACGGTCGCCTATGTCCCACTGGTCGAGCGTTCTGCGGGTGAACTGCCGTGCCTCGCGCACCGCTTCGTAGCGGGCGGGCAGGGCACAAGAGGCGGCGTTGGACACGGCCGCGGGATCCAGCGGCGGAAGGCCCTGCCGTAACGGCTCGAGCATGGTCGATCCATTCGTCCCCATGCGAGGCACTCCCGGAGGTTCGCGGTCGTTGCGATGCAGCGGTTGCGCGGGACCATGGTTTCGGATGAAGAGTGCAGATGCAAGGTGCAGATGCACGTGCACGTGACCGAATTGGACGCTCCCGTACCGCTTGTTGGGCATTTTTTCCGCCAACTTCCTTACCTCTCTTGCCTTCTCCTCCCGTCCTCCTGTGTGGAATCTTTGGCTTCTTTCCATCTCTGTAATCGGACGAGTACAGCTCGAAGTGTTTTAGTGGCAGACTTCGGCTCCTGAAGACGGCTGGGGAGGCTGGCGAACGTGAGCGCGGGAGAGCCCGGATCGGTGGTGCGGCGCATGCTGCTCGGCTCGCAACTCAGGCGACTGCGTGAGGCACGCGGAATCACCCGCGAGGCCGCGGGCTACTCCATCCGCGCTTCCGAGTCGAAGATCAGCCGGATGGAGTTGGGCCGGGTGAGCTTCAAGACCAGGGACGTCGAAGACCTCCTCACGCTGTACGGCATCACGGACGAGCAGGAGCGCGCCTCGCTCCTCTCCCTCGCCCGCGAGGCCAACGTGGCGGGCTGGTGGCACAGTTACTCCGACGTCCTGCCGAGCTGGTTCCCCACCTACGTCGGCCTGGAGGGCGCGGCCACCCTGATCCGGGTGTACGAGGTGCAGTTCGTGCACGGCCTCCTCCAGACCGAGGCCTACGCCCGCGCGGTCGTCCGGCGCGGTATGAAGGGCGCGAGCGAGGCCGACGTGGAGAAGCGGGTGGCGCTGCGCCTGGAGCGGCAGAAGTACCTCGCCGACGACAACGGCCCCGAGTTCCACATCGTGCTGGACGAGGCGGCGCTGCGCCGGCCGTACGGCGACCGCGAGGTGATGCGCGGTCAGCTCCAGCATCTGATCGAGGTCTCCGAGCGCCCCAACGTACGCCTTCAGGTCATGCCGTTCGGCTTCGGCGGCCACTCCGGCGAGTCCGGTGCCTTCACCCTCCTCAGCTTCCCCGAGTCCGACCTCTCGGACGTGGTCTATCTGGAGCAGCTCACCAGCGCGTTGTACCTGGACAAGCGCGAGGACGTCGCCCAGTACGAGAAGGCGCTCAAGGAGCTCCAGCAGGACAGCCCCGGCCCGGACGAGAGCCGCGACCTCCTGCGCGGTCTCCTCCAACTCTCCTAGGGTTTTCCCCAGAACATCGCTCTGTGTCCCCAACTCCCTTACGACACAAGTACGATGACGCGTGATCAGGCCGTGACGTTGATCGGGCGTCCGCTAGCGATTTGGGGATCACATGTCGTCGTACTTCACTGATCTGGCCCAGCAGTACATCGACGGTGAGTGGCGCCCGGGCACCGGTTCCTGGGACATCATCGACTTCAACCCGTACGACGGGGAGAAGCTGGCGT
This sequence comes from Streptomyces sp. RG80, assembly GCF_040446465.1. Taxonomy (NCBI): domain Bacteria; kingdom Bacillati; phylum Actinomycetota; class Actinomycetes; order Kitasatosporales; family Streptomycetaceae; genus Streptomyces; species Streptomyces sp. RG80. Next base: position 662,928 of record NZ_JBEAAJ010000004.1, read on the forward strand.
CGATCACCATAGCCACGGTCGACGAGGTCGACGAGGCGTACCAGGCGGCCGCCCGCGCCCAGAAGGAGTGGGCCGAGACCAACCCCTACGCGCGTCGCGCGGTCTTCGAGAAGGCGCTGGGGCTCATCGAGGAGCGCCAGCAGGAGATCACCGAGGTGATCATCGCCGAGCTCGGCGGCACCCTCGTCAAGGCCGGATTCGAGCTCCACCTCGCCAAGGAGTTCTTGCGCGAGGCGATCCACCTCTCGCTGCGCCCCGAGGGCCGCATCATCCCGTCCCCGATCGACGGCAAGGAGAACCGCGTCTACCGGGTGCCGGTGGGCGTGGTGGGGGTGATCAGCCCCTTCAACTTCCCCTTCCTCCTCTCGATCAAGTCGGTGGCCCCGGCGCTGGCGCTCGGCAACGGCGTCGTGCTGAAGCCGCACCAGAACACCCCGATCACCGGCGGCACCCTGGTCGCCAAGATCTTCGAGGACGCGGGCCTGCCCAAGGGCCTGTTGAACGTCGTCGTCACCGACATCGCGGAGATCGGCGACGCCTTCATCGAGCACCCGATCCCCAAGGTCATCTCCTTCACCGGCTCCGACAAGGTCGGCCGCCACGTCGCCACCGTCACCGCCTCGCACTTCAAGCGCTCGGTCCTCGAACTCGGCGGCAACAGCGCCATCGTGGTCCTCGACGACGCCGACATCGACTACGCCGTCGACGCCGCGGTCTTCAGCCGGTACGTCCACCAGGGCCAGGTCTGCATGGCCGCCAACCGTGTCCTCGTGGACCGTTCGATCGCGGACGAGTTCACAGAGAAGTTCGTGACGAAGGTGAAGTCCCTGAAGGTCGGCGACCCGAGCGACCCGGCGACGGTCATCGGCCCGGTCATCAACTCCTCCCAGGCGGACGCCCTTTCGGCGGTCGTCGAGCAGGCGGTCACCGAGGGCGCGACGGCCCTGGTGCGCGGCGAGACGACGGACAACCTGGTCGCCCCGTCGGTCCTCACGGGCATCCCGGCCGACTCCGCCCTCCTCCAGCAGGAGGTCTTCGGCCCGGTCGCCTTCCTCATCCCGGTCGACGGCGAGGAGGAGGCGGTCCGCATCGTCAACGACACCCCCTACGGCCTCAGCGGCGCCGTCCACACCGCGAGCATCGAGCGCGGCGTCAACTTCGCCAAGCGCATCGACACCGGCATGTTCCACGTCAACGACGGCACCGTCCACGACGAGCCCATCGTCCCCTTCGGCGGCGAGAAGAGCTCCGGCGTCGGCCGCCTCAACGGCGAGACCATGCTCGACGCCTTCACCACCCTGAAGTGGATCTCCATCCAGCACGGCCGCAGCGGCTTCCCGTTCTGACACCACCACGACCACCGAACCGGCGACCGGCCCTGACGGGGCTGGTACGCCGGTTCGGCGTTTTCAGCCTGTCGGCGTTTCGAGGACGGGGCTGACACCTCTGGAGGCCGGTCGGTGTCTTGTCTTCAGCCCGTCCGGCGTTTGAGGACGAGGCCCGTTCAGGGCCGTTGGGGGTCCAGGGGGCGGAGCCCCCTGGGTGCGGGGTCGAAGGGGCGGCAGCCCCTGGGGGATGGGAACGGGTAGGGGCGGCGGGGGCGAAGAAGGCCCGGTCCGGTGTCACGAGGCGATCCGGACGGCGACGTAGACGACAAGCCCACCCAGCGTCAGACCGGCGGGCCCGACGAGGACCCGGAACACGGTGTCCCGCACCGGTGGCCTCAGCCGGGCCCGGAACGCCGCGAGCACCCCGGCGGTCAGGACGGTGAGCCCACCCAGGGTGACGGTCGCCCAGCCGGAGGTGGCGACGGGCCCGACCGTCTCCACAGGCCCCGCGGGCAGCACCCGCACCGACGTACGCCTCCCCAGCGGCAGCCCCGTGTCGACGGTGGCCTGCCGCGGGGCCCGGTGCGCGACGACGAGTTCGCCCCCGCAGGCGACGTAACGCCCCCTGCCCGTCCCGACCACCGAACAGCGCGTGGCGGTGAAGACACCGGGGTGCCCCACGACACCGAGCGCCCCCGCGAGCATGTACCCGCCGCCGAGGAACGGCAGCAGCCCCAGAACCAGCACGAAGAAGCCCGCGCTGATCCTGCCGGTCCGGGGCGATCGCGCCGACGCCGGCGACCGCACGGGCCGGAGAGCGACCGGTGGCCCCCCGCCCGGCTTCCTCTTCCGCGGATGCCGTCTCTTCCTGGACCCCTTGCCCACCGAGCCCTCCCCTCACCGCGACGATCCTCCTCGGACGGAAGGCCCGTCGGGTCGCACGCGGAGAGGCTCTCGGCGAATCCTTACCGAGCGCCCTGGACGTCGTAGCGAAGCCGCCGCGATTGAGGACAGAAACTGACCGCAAGCCCCTCTACCTTCGTAGATGTCAGGCAAAGCCAGCTGATTCCGACGAAAGGCGGCCGTCATGGTCACCCACGTGCGACCCGAGGCATACGGCGACGAGCGCGGCGCACTGCTCTCCTTCCTGGCGGAGCAGCGCGGCGGCATCCGGCGCTCCCTGCTGGGGCTGACGGACGAGCAGGCCGCCACCAGGCCCAGCGCGAGCGAGCTGTCGCTGTCGGGGCTGCTCAAGCATGTCGCCGAGGTCGAGCAGGGCTGGGTCGCACGGGCCAAGGGCGAGGCGCCGGCGGTGAAGCGGGACGAGTCGAACTGGCACGAGTGCTTCGCGCTGGTCGAGGGCGAGAGCGTCGAGCAGCAGCTCGCGTACTGGGAGGAGGTCGCCGCCGAGACGGAGGCGTTCATCCGCGCGGTACCCAGCCTCGACGACACCTTCCCGCTGCCGAACGAGCCGTGGTTCCCGCCGGACGAGGCGGTCTCCATGCGCTGGCTGGTTCTGACCCTGATCCGCGAGATGGCCCGGCACGCCGGCCACGCCGACATCATCCGCGAGTCCCTGGACGGGGCGACCGCCTTCGCTCTGGTCGCGAAAGAGCAGGGCAGCGGTTGGGGGTGAGGCCGCGCGGCCTACTCTGGACCGCATGTCAGCGATCCGTCTCCTCGTGCTGGGCGCGGTGCGCCAGCACGGGCGGGCCCACGGCTACCAGGTGCGCAACGACCTGGAGTACTGGGGCGCGCACGAGTGGTCCAACGCCAAGCCCGGCTCGATCTACCACGCGCTGAAGCAGATGGCCAAGCAGGGGCTCCTGATCGCGCACGAAGTCGCGCCGTCCACGGCCGGCGGGCCGCCGCGCACGGAGTACGAGATCACCGAGGCCGGTGTCGAGGAGTGCTTCAGGCTGGTCCGCGAGGCGCTGACCTCGTACGACCAGAAAATGGACATGAAGTCGGCGGCCATCGGCTTCATGGTCGAACTGCCGCGCGCGGAGGCGGTGGCGCTGCTGAAGGAGCGGATCCGCGGGATCGAGGCGTGGCGCTCCTCCGTCACCGAGCACTATGTGCCCGAGGACGGTCCGGCACAGCTCGGCCACATCGGCGAGATCATGAACCTCTGGATCCACACGGCCGACGCGGAGGCCGAGTGGACCGAGGGGCTCATCGCCCGTATCGAGGGCGGGGCGTACAGCTTCGCGGGGGAGGGCGAGCCGTTCGTCGGGGTTCTCGGGGAAGGTGAGGAGAACCCGTACGGGACGCCGGAACCGCATCCTGGAGATCATCGCTAATCAAGTTTGACCAATCGGGCTTCGGGTATTAGCTTCGAGCGGGTAGTCAAGTTTGATTAGCGAAGGAGAGTCTGTGGCCGACACGGCGATCACCGTCGAAGGCGCACACAAGAAATACGGCGACAAGAAGGCACTGGACGGTCTCGACCTCCAGGTCGGGCGCGGCACGGTGCACGGAGTCCTCGGACCGAACGGCGCGGGCAAGACGACCCTGGTCCGCGTCCTGTCCACCCTGCTACGACCGGACGCGGGCCGCATCGAGGTGGCGGGCCGCGATGTCGTACGGCAGGCGCACGACGTGCGCTTCCGTATCGGTCTGCTCGGCCAGCACGCGGCGCTCGACGAGGAACTCGGCGGCCGGCAGAACCTGGAGATGTTCGGCCGTCTCTACCACCTGGGCGCGCGCCGGGCACGCGCGCGTGCCGACGAACTCCTGGAGCGTTTCGAGCTGACGGACACCGGCCGCAAGCCGGTCCGCTCCTACAGCGGAGGCATGCGCCGCCGCCTGGACCTCGCGGCCTCCCTCATCACCGAACCGGAGGTGCTCTTCCTGGACGAACCGACCACAGGACTCGACCCGCGCGGGCGCGCCGAGGTGTGGTCCGCGGTCCGCTCCCTCGTCGGTGGCGGCACGACGGTCCTGCTCACCACGCAGTACCTGGAGGAGGCCGACCAGCTCGCCGACCGCATCTCCGTCGTCGACGCCGGCCGGGTGATCGCGGACGGTACGGCGGACGAGCTGAAGGCGTTGACGGGCGGCGACCGGATCGACGTGGTCCTGCGGGACGCGGGGCAACTGGGCGCGGCGGTCGCCCTGTTGCCGCTGGGCGGCGCGGGTGTCTCGGTCGACACCGACCGCCGGCTGCTCAGCGCGCCGGTCAGCGACCGGATGGCGGCGCTCTCCGGGGTGGTACGCGCGCTGGAGGAGGCCGGCATCGAGGCGGAGGACGTGGCGCTGCGGCGGCCGACGCTGGACGAGGTGTTCCTGCACCTCACGGACGGGGACCGACGAGAGAAGGAGGCCGCGTGAGTACGTACGCGCTGACCGATTCATGGACCATGACGCGCCGCGAACTCGCCCACTGGGGGCGGCAGCCGGTGCAGGTCGTGGTCAACCTGGTCTTCCCCGTGATGCTCCTGCTGATGTTCGCGTACCTGGTCGGCGGCGGCCGGGGCGTCACCGGTGACTACGTCGACTACCTGGTCCCCGGCATGCTCGCGCTCACCATGGCCTTCGGTCTGGAGGGCACGATGCTCGCCGTCACCCAGGATCTCAACAAGGGTGTCATCGACCGGTTCCGCTCGATGCCGATGGCCAACGGGGCGGTGCTGGTGGGGCGTTCGGCGGCCGACATGCTCCAGTCGGCGCTGGGCCTGACGGTGATGATCGGCGTCGCCTGGGCGCTCGGCTGGCGCGCCCACGGCGGGGTGGCCGGCTTCCTCGGCGCCGTCGGCCTTCTGCTGCTGTTCCGGTTCGCCATGCTCTGGATCGGCATCCACCTGGCGATGGTCGCCGGGAAGCCCGAGATGGTGCAGGCCGTGCAGATCCTGGTCTGGCCGGTCGGGTTCCTGTCCAACGCCTTCGCCACGCCCGAGTCCATGCCGGGCTGGCTGGGGACGGTCGTGGAATGGAACCCGATGTCCCAGACGGCCACGGCGGTACGGGACCTGTTCGGCGGGCCCGGCGGGGAGTCGGGGCACGTGTGGGCGGCGGTGGCGTGGCCGGTGGCGCTGGTGGCGGTGTTCTTTCCGCTGGCGGTGCGGCGGTTCGGGGCGTTGAGCAAGTAGGGAGGGAGGAGCCCGCGCCCCCCCCGGAAAGGTGGGGCGGGATTCGTTGTGGGGGAGTGGGAACCTCGGCGCGGTGAGCGGTGTACCAGGAGTGTCGGTGCATCGCGGACCGGGATCGGGGGGCGGCATGGGGTGGGTCAGGAGAAGGGGAGCGGGGCGGGGCACGGCGCCGGTGGCGGTCGTGGTGGCCCTTGTGCTGGGGCTGCTGGCCGTGTTGGGGGCGTGTGACCGGGCGGGTTCGAGTGGGCGGTCTGAGTCGAGTGGGGGCGCGGGTTCGAGTGGGCGGGCCTCCGCTGCGCCGGCGGCGGCTGCGCCTGCCCGTGTCCCGTCGGGGGCCGAGCTGCCGGGGGAGTCGGTGGACGTGGGGTTCGCCTCGGACGGCAGCGGGTTCGCGTTGCTCGCGGAGTGCGGGAAGGCGAGGTGCGTGCAGCGGGTCGCCGTGCTGGAAAAGGGGGCCAGGGCCTGGCGGCCGGTGACCTCGCCGCTTCCGGACGTGACGGGCGACCTCGGCATCACCGCCGGGCTCGTCGTCCTGGGGCCCGGGCGCGCGCTGATCACCGAGGGCAAGTGGCCGCCGCCGGACCGCACTTGGTTCACGAGCGACGGAGGAAGCAGCTGGCGCCGGTCGACGAACGAACCCGCGGGGACGACACCGAGGGTCCCCGAAGGGGGCGCCCTGGTCCAGGACTGCACCGGGACGGACGAGGAGGGCAACGGATGCGCGGCATCCCGACTGCTGGCGGTCGTGCCGGACACGGGGGAGTACCGGGTCCTGGCGACCCAGCCCCCGCTGGAGGGCATCGTGACCCCCGCGGGCCGGACCCCGGGCAGGCTCTTCGCCTCAGGCCTCGACCCGCGCTCGGGCCGGCCCACGCTCGCGGTCAGCGAGGACCGCGGGGCAAGCTGGCGAACGCTCACCCTGGCGACCGGCCCGGAGCAGGGCTGGGGCATGACCGTGGTGACCGACGGATCCGTGCTGTACGCGGCACAGTCAGGCCAACTCCTGGACGAGGACGGCGTCAAGAACGGCCTGCTGAGCCTCCACCGCAGCACTGACGGCGGCCTCACCTGGGAGCGGACCTGGCGGCACCGCAAGGGTGCGGAACCCCGCTCGCTGCTCGGCGCCCCCATCGCCGCCGCCGACGGCAGCCTCACCGTCCACGGCGAGGACGGCGCCTGGCGCAGCACCGACGGCGGCCGTTCCTTCGCACGCGCCGGTGCGAGGGGACCGTCGGGCTGGGTGAGCACGACCCCGCTCGGCTATCTGTGGGGCGACAGCTTCGGCGCCGGGAGGTGGCGCATATCCGCCGACGGTGTCCGCTGGACGACGTTCGACCTGGGCGACGGACCCTGACGGGGAGCGGCTGCTCAACGGCGGACCGCCCCGCGGCAGGTCACCCCGTGGCGGCCCGCTCGCCGGCGGACGGTCCAAGGGCGGACGGTCCAAGGGCGGACCGTCCAGGGGAGGGCGGCTCAGTGGCGGGCCCATCAGAGACGAGCCCTTCACCAGTCGGCCTATCACCAGTCGGCCCTTCAGCGGTTGGCCTCTCACCAATCGGCCCCCCAGCGGTCGCCCCCTCAGTGGTGGAACCCGGTGGCCGCCTCCTTGTCCCGGGTCAGCGGGTGTGGCTGGCGGCGCAGCTCCGGCAGCAGTCGGCGCAGGTCCTCCACGAACAGCTCGGCGAGGTCGGCCGAGAAGCCGTTGCGGCAGACCACCCGCAGCACGGACAGGTCCTCCCGGTGCGGCGGGAAGGTGTAGGCGGGGACCAGCCAGCCGCTCTCCCGCAGCCGCCGGGACACGTCGAAGACGTCGTACGCCGTGACGTCGTGGCCGGTGGTGAAGGCGAAGACCGGCAGTTGGTCGCCCCTGGTCAGCAGCCGGAAGTCACCGAGCGCCTCCACGCGTTCGGCGAGGCGTTCGGCGACGTCCCGGGTGGACTGCTGGACGGCCCGGTAACCCTCGCGGCCCAGCCGCAGGAAGGTGTAGTACTGCGCGACGACCTGGGCGCCGGGCCGGGAGAAGTTGAGGGCGAAGGTCGGCATGTCGCCGCCCAAGTAGTTGACGCGGAAGACGAGTTCCTCGGGCAGGGCCTCCTTGTCACGCCACAGCGCCCAGCCGACGCCCGGGTAGACGAGACCGTACTTGTGCCCGGAGGTGTTGATGGAGACGACCCTCGGCAGCCGGAAGTCCCAGGCCAGTTCCTCGTCGAGGAAGGGCGCGACCATGGCGCCGGACGCGCCGTCGACGTGCACCGGGATGTCGAGGCCGGTGCGTTCCTGGAGTTCGTCCAGGGCCGCGCAGAGCTCGGCGATCGGCTCGTAGGAGCCGTCGAAGGTGGAGCCCAGGATGCCGACGACCCCGATGGTGTTCTCGTCGCACAGCGCGGCGGCGGCCTGCGGGTCGAGGTGGAACCGGTCGCCCTCCATGGGGATCAGCCGGGCCTCCACCTCCCAGAAGTTGCAGAACTTCTCCCAGCAGACCTGGACGTTGACACCCATGACCAGGTTCGGGCGCACGTCATGGGCGGGGTAGCGGTCGGCGTTGCGTTGCGCCCAGCGTCGCTTGAGCGCGAGCCCGGCGAGCATGCACGCCTCGCTGGAGCCGGTCGTCGAACAGCCCACGGCGGCCGCCGGGTCGGGGGCGTTCCACAGGTCGGCGAGCATCGCGACGCAGCGCCGCTCCAGTTCGGCGGTGCGGGGGTACTCGTCCTTGTCGATCATGTTCTTGTCCCGGCACTCGCCCATCAGGACCCCGGCCTGGGGTTCCATCCACGTGGTGACGAAGGTGGCGAGATTGAGCCGGGAGTTGCCGTCGAGCATCAGCTCGTCGTGGACGAGCTGGTAGGCGGTGGAGGGTGGCAGTGGAGCGTCCGCGAGGCGGTGCTTGGGCGGGGCCTCGGTCATGCCGGCGACCGGGTTCGCCTCCCCGTAGAAGGGGTTGACGGACAGCGGGCGCTCGTCGGGCTTCTCGGGGCCTTGGTGGAGCGGCATGGATGTTCTCCTGAGTCTCCTGAAGAGGGATCAGCGGACCGGGGTTCCGTCCTCGCGCAGTTGCATCTGGGGGCGGCCGGTCACCAGCAGCCAGGCGGGCAGCGAGGCGATGCACAGCAGGGCGAGGATCGCCGGGGAGGACACCAGCACGGCGGCGGTGAAGAGGCTCACCCAGCCCTGCCGGGTGACCGCGAGGAGCATGCCCAGCACACCGGCGGCGACACCGAGGGCGGGATGGACGCCGGGCACCAGCGCGTGCGCGCACAGCCCGAAGGCGGCGCCGACGAAGACGGCCGGGAAGATCCGTCCGCCGCGGAAGCCACAGGACGCGGCGACGAGCAGCGCGGCCAGCTTCACCACCGTCATCGTCGCGAACTCCCCGGCCGACCAGCCGTCGGGGTCGGCCGCGATCTCCCCGACCTCGTCCAGCCCCTTGAAGAGCGTGAGATGGCCGCCGAGGGCCCCCAGCAGTCCGAGGACGAGCCCGCCGACGGGCAGCGCGAGCATCGGGTGACGCAGCCGCGAGAAGCCGCCATGGACGTACGGGAAGGCACGGACGGCGCACATGCCGAGCAGCGCGGCCGCGGGCGCGATCAGCAGCGCCGCCAGCAGATCGCCCCAGCCGGGCCGGCCGAACGCGGGCAGGTGCAGATCGAAGGTCGGATGGGCCACCAGGGTGGTGGTCAGAGCGCCCGCGGCGGCGGCGACGAGCGGACCGAAGACGTTGTCCCACAGGGCACCCTTGAGCTGCCGTCCGGCCAGCGCCTCGGAGATGAGCAGCGCCGCCGCCACCGGGGTGCCGAACAGCGCGCCGATCGTCGCCGCCTCCGCCAGCGCGGCCCACAGTCCGCCGGGCATCCGGGGGAGCAGCCGGCGGCCGAGCCAGAAGGCGAGCCCGACGTTCACGGCGATGATCGGGTTCTCGGGGCCGAGGCTGGGCCCGCCCGCGAGCATCAGCGCGGTGGCCAGCAGCAGCCCCGGCAGCACGGCGGGCGGCAGGACGGGGGCGTCCAGTCCGGTGGTGGCCGGGTCGGGGCCGGCGTGCCCAGGCGCCTTCCACACCACGAGGCCGACGGCGACGCCGGTGGCGGTGAGCATGACGATGATCCACAGGGCGGAGTAGCGGCCCACCCCCAGGGCGTCGGGCAGGTTCCGCCACAGCACGTCCTGAAGCGCCTCGGCCGCCGCGCTCACCCCGAGGAAGAGCAGACTCGCGCCCACGCCCACCACGAGAGCGGGGAGGATCAACGGCAGCAGCGCCCGGGCCGGGGTCGCCGGGGCGGCGGGTGCCTGCTGCGCGGTGTCCTGGACCACGGGCTCACGATAAGCGGACAAAACGGGCGGGACATCCGGAGGGGCCGGGCACCGCGCCGGACGGAGGAAACGGGCTTGCACCTCACGTGGCGTGAGGCGGCAGCGTGGGGGACGTACCGAGAAGGGAGCGGACGAAGTGAGCTATTCCGTGGGACAGGTCGCCGGTTTCGCCGGAGTGACGGTGCGCACGCTGCACCACTACGACGACATCGGCCTGCTCGTACCCGGCGAGCGCAGCCACGCGGGCCACCGGCGCTACAACGACGCCGACCTCGACCGGCTTCAGCAGATCCTGTTCTACCGGGAGCTCAGCTTCCCGCTCGACGAGGTCTCCGCCCTGCTCGACGATCCGGACACGGACCCGCGCGCACACCTGCGCCGCCAGCACGAGTTGCTGACCGCCCGGATCGAGAAGCTGCGGAAGATGGCGGAGGCCGTGGAGCAGGCCATGGAGGCACGGAAGATGGGCATCAACCTCACACCCGAGGAGCGGTTCGAGGTCTTCGGCGACAAGGACCCCGAGCAGTACGCCGAGGAGGCGGAACAGCGCTGGGGAGGCACGGAGGCGTACGCGGAGTCCCAGCGCCGCGCCGCCGGCTACACCAAGGACGACTGGAAACGCATGCAGGCCGAGGTGGCCGCCTGGAGCGAGAGCTACGGCGCGCTGATGGAGGCCGGCGAGGCGCCGACCTCCGAGGCGGCCATGGACCTGGCCGAGGAACACCGGCGGCACATCGGCCGCTGGTTCTACGAGTGCCCGTACGACGTGCACCGGTGCCTGGGTGAGATGTACGTGTCCGACGAGCGCTTCAAGGCGTTCTACGACTCCATGCGCCCCGGTCTGGCCGAGCACCTGAGGGCCGCGATCGACGCGAACGCGGCCCGGCACACCTCCTGACGTTCCGGCCCGGGAGTCAAGGGCCTACTCCCGGGTCAGAACGACCGCCGTCCCGTACGCGCACACCTCCGTGCCGACGTCCGCCGCCTCGGTCACGTCGAAGCGGAACATCAGCACCGCGTTGGCGCCCCGCGCGCGGGCCTGCTCGACGAGCCGTTCCATAGCCTGGTTCCGGGTCTGGACGAGCGTCTTGGTGAGCCCCTTGAGTTCACCGCCGACCATCGACTTCAGCCCCGCACCGATCTGACTCCCCAGATGCCGGGAGCGGACCGTCAACCCGAACACCTCGCCAAGAACCTCCTGGACCCGATAGCCGGGTACGTCGTTCGTGGTCACGACCAGCACGTCCGGCTGGGGCCCCTGCCCGCCGCCGTATTCTTCGATACCCATGGCTCACAGCTTTGTCCCAGCGAGGGCACAGTGCATCCTGGGAGACCGCATGGAACCTGGGCCACGACGGCTGCGTTGATACTTTTGGGCAGCCAGTCCCAGCCCGTCCCCCACATCAGGAGCCACAGACCCGTGACCACGCTCGCGCTCGCCCCCGAGTGGCTCAGCCCGAACTATCTGATCGAGACGTTCAGCCTCCCCGGCATCCTGCTGATCGTCTTCGCGGAATCGGGTCTGTTCGCGTTCCTGCCCGGCGACTCGCTGCTGTTCACGGCGGGCCTCTTCGTGGCGCAGGGCGAGTTCATCACCCAGCCCCTGTGGCTGGTCTGCTTCCTGATCGTGCTGGCGGCCGTCCTCGGTGACCAAGTCGGCTACATGATCGGCAAGTTCTTCGGTCCCAAGCTCTTCAACCGGCCCAACTCCAAGCTCTTCAAGCAGGAGAACCTGGACAAGGCACACGAGTTCATGGAGAAGTACGGCCCCAAGGCGATCGTCCTGGCCCGCTTCGTGCCGATCGTCCGGACCTTCGCGCCCATCGTGGCCGGCGCCGGCCGTATGAAGTACCGCACGTTCCTCACGTACAACGTCATCGGCGGCATCGCCTGGGGCACCGGCGTCACGCTCGCGGGTTACTGGCTCGGTCAGATCGACGTCATCCACAAGAACGTCGAGGCGATCCTCGTCCTCATCGTCTTCGTCTCGGTCGTCCCGATCATCATCGAGTACCTCCGCGAGCGCTCCAAGAAGAAGAAGGCCGCAGCCGAGACCCCGGCCCCCCAGCCCCAGGCCTACCAGCCCCCGCCGATGGACGACGCCACGACCCAGCTCCGCCGCATCCCCTCGGACGACGACCAGCAGCAGGGCCCGCAGGGCCAGCAGGGTCAGCAGCACTACGGCGGCTACGACCAGTACTACGCCCCCCAGCCCCAGCAGCAACAGCCGTACGCCCAGCAGTACCCGCAGGGCCAGAGCTACGGCCACCAGAACCAGCAGTACCCGCCCAACCAGGGCTACTGAGACCCACCCAGGGGCGCGGGGCTGTATCGATGTGCGGCTCCGCCGCGCGGGCGCGACAAGCCACAGCGAACCCGCAGGCGCCGTCGGACCGGACCGCCCGAGTTCGTGGGCGCTCAGAACCCCCGCGTCCGCTTAGCCGCCCGGCGCCCCGCCGCGGACCCACCCGGAACCCGCAGGAACAACCGGGAGATCTCCGACCCCAGGTTCACCCCGATCGCGATGGCCATGGCCAAGGACGCGGCCGTGGCCAACGACACCAGCCCCTTGTCCACGTGGTTCTGCGCGATGGACAACAGCCCGAAGTACGTGGCCGACCCTGGCAACAGGGGCCCGATCGCGGCGGTCGTATAGGGCAGCGCCGAGGCGAACCGGTACCGCGACAGCATCTGCCCGAACAGCCCCACCAGCCCCGCCGCCACCGCCGTAGAGGCAACCGGTGAGATCTCGCCGACGTAGTGCATCGCGCCGTACACCGACCACGCGACGCCACCGTTCAGGGTCACCGCCAGCACGGTCGTCCGCTCCTGCTGCAACAGCACCGCGAAGGTCAGCGAGAGCAGCATCGCCGCCCCGATCTGCCACAGCGGCCGTTTCTCGATGGTCAGGACGGCGTCGGGGTTCAGCTCGGCGCCCAGCTTCACCCCGAAGTACAGGACGATCAGCACGCCCGCGACGATGCCGACGAAGAAGTACATGACCTCCAGGAGCCGCGCCGACGCGGTGATGTAGAAGCCGGTCAGCCCGTCCTGCACGCCCGCCACCAGCGCCCGCCCCGGCAGCAGCGCGAACAGCCCACCGGTGATGACGGCGGACGCCTTCACGTCGACGTCGGCCACCGTCAGCGCGACCCCTATCGCGGCCGGCGGCATCGCGGCGACCGTGAACTGGTAGAACTCCGGCAGCCCGCGCCCCGCGCACAGCCAGGCCAGCCGGTCGCCGAGCATCGCGCCCAGCGCGGCCGCGACGAACACGATCAGATCACCGCCGACGAGCACCGAGGCCGCACCGGCGAGCAGCCCGCTCGCCCCGGTCAGCACCCAGCCGGGATACGGATGCCGGTTGCGGCGGATCTCGGCGAGCCGCCGGTACGCCTCCTCCAGCGAGAACGCCGTCTCCGGGTCGCTGAGGTCGTCCACCAGCTGGAACACGGCCGCCAGCCGCGTGTAGTCGGTGCCGCGCCGCCGTACCGTCCTCGAGGCCGTCACCGGGTCGTCCACCAGCGACGGCTGGTACGAGATCGACAGCAGGGTGAAGGTGACGTTCGGCTCGCAGCGGTCCAGCCCGTAGGACCGGCACACGGCGAACATCGCCGCCTCCACGTCCTCCGCGCCCTCACCGCCCGCGAGCAGCAGCTCGCCGATACGCAGCGTCAGGTCGAGCACGCGCGGGACGGCCGGCCCCTCGTCCTCGGCCTTGTGCAGCGGCTCCGGCGCCGGCCGCTCGGCCACCGGCATCCGCAGCATCGTGCGCATCCGGTCCTGCCAGGGCACGTCCTTGGTCAGACTGACCACCGGTATGCCGGACGCCGGGGTGAACGCGGGCGCCTGCCTGGCGCTGTAGGTGCGCGGGGTGTTGAACGCCGACCCCTCGGACTCGGCGGCGGGCGTCTGCGGGACGTCCAGGCCGTCGGGGACGGCGAACTCGCTCGTCGTCTCCGGCTCGGTGCCGCCTCTGGGCACGGCGAGCCCCTGCGGGATCGCGAACTCGGACGTGATCTCCGGGTCGTAGACACTCCTCGCCTCGTCCGACTGCGGCTTGCGGTCCTCCGCTTCCGTCACTCCCAGCTCCCGTGTACGCACCTCCGGTTCGCACCAGTATGCGCACAGACACACCACGGGCCGCACGCGTGTGCGTGCGGCCCGTGGGAAGTCAGCGGACGACCGGAGGCTCAGTGGCCGCCGGACTCCTTGAAGCGCTTGTACGAACGCTCGATCTCGACCTCGGCGTCGACACGGCCGACCCAGTTGGCGCCCTCGACGGACTTGCCGGGCTCCAGGTCCTTGTAGACCTCGAAGAAGTGCTGGATCTCCAGGCGGTCGAACTCCGAAACGTGGTGGATGTCACGCAGGTGCTCCTGGCGCGGGTCCGTCGCCGGGACGCACAGCAGCTTGTCGTCGCCGCCGGCCTCGTCCGTCATACGGAACATGCCGATCGCGCGGCACTTGATGAGGCAGCCTGGGAAGGTCGGCTCGTCAAGAATGACCAGCGCGTCCAGCGGGTCGCCGTCCTCGCCGAGGGTGTTCTCGACGAATCCGTAGTCGGTCGGGTAGGCGGTCGAAGTGAAGAGTCGACGGTCCAGGCGGATCCGACCGGTCTCGTGGTCCACCTCGTACTTGTTCCGCGAACCCTTCGGAATCTCGATCGTGACGTCGAACTCCACCGGTGGCTCCTCCATGATCAACACATAGTTCTGGTGGTTAAGTGTCCCTCACGCAGGTGTGTGATCGCGAAAGGGGCTGGTGGTCGTGCCTGAACTGAGGCCTTGGCGGGCCGCGAGACCGCATGTGACGCGGGTCGCGAACGCCGTACGCCCCCGTCTGGCACGGGCCGCGACGGCCGCGAGGCCGCGGGTCACGCGACTCGGCCGAACCATGTCGGCGCAGGTCACAGGCCCGAGGACCTGGCAGTTCACGGCCGGTGCCGCCACTGCCGGACTGGCACTGACCGCCGTCGTGGTGACCGCCGCCGGCCCCTGGGACTCCTCCGGCCAGCGTACGGCCGAGCGGGACCGGGCAGCCGCCCTGGACCACACGGGTGGCGCAGATCACGGTCGCGATTCCGGTACGACGGAGGCGGGGCCCAAGCCCGCTCCCAGCGCCGCCTCCGTCCTCATCGGCCTCGGCGGCGCCGGCAACACCGTGAAGTCGGCGCCGACCGGACCGGCCCTCGCCGACGTCCTGGGCCCGCTCCTGAAGGACACCGCGCTCGGCAGCAGCCGCACCGCCGCGGTCGTCGACGTGGCGACCGGCAAGCGCCTGTACGGCAGCGGTGTCGGCGTGGCCCAGACACCCGCCTCCACCACCAAGATCGCCACCGCGGTCGCCGCTCTCTCCGCGATGGGCGCCGACCACCGCCTCACCACCCGCGCGGCCCTGGAACCCGACACCAACGAACTCGTCCTCGTCGGCGGCGGCGACCCCACGCTGACGGCCCGCAAGGACGCCGACGGCTCCGCGAGCCTGCGCGACCTGGCCGCCGAGACGGCCAGGACCCTGAAGAAGGACGGCGTACGGCAGGTCACCCTCTCCTACGACAAGACCCTGTACGCCGGCTCCGAGCTGCACCCGATCGGCGTGGACGAGAACCTCGCCCCGGTCAGCGCCCTCATGGTCGACGAGGGGCGCACCAACGACACCACCAGCGGCACCGCGATCCGCGTGGAGAACCCGGCCGAGGACGCGGCCCGCAAGTTCGCCGGCTTCCTGGAGGACCAGGGGATCAGAACGACGTCCCCGGGGCCGTCCAAGGCCACCGCCCGCGCGAAGACCCTCGCCGAGGTGACCTCCCCGCCGCTGTCCGCCCTGGTCGAGCGCATGCTGACCAACAGCGACAACGACCTCGCGGAGGCCCTGGCCCGCCAGACCGCCGTGGCGACGAAGGTACGCCCCGACTTCGCGGGCGGCGGCACGGCGATCCGGGCGCAGCTGAAGAAGCTCCAACTCCCCGTATCCGGCGTCTCCTTCAAGGACGGCAGCGGCCTCAACCGCGAGGACAAGCTGACCGCGAACCTGCTCACGGCCCTGCTGGTGAAGGCGGGCGACCCGGACCACCCCGAACTCCGTCCCGTCCTCACCGGCCTCCCGGTCGCCGGCTTCACCGGCACCCTGACCACCCGCTACGCCGACGGCGCGGCCGGCATCGTACGAGCGAAGACCGGCACGCTGAGCGGCGTGAACACCCTGGCGGGAACCGTGGTCGACCAGGACGGCAGGCTGCTGGCCTTCGCGTTCCTCGCGTCGAACACGCCGGGCAAGGACGCGGCACAGACGGCCCTGGACCGGACGGCCACGGCGCTGGCGGCGTGCGGCTGCCGTTGACCGGGGGCGCCGACACCGCCGTAGCGGCACCACTGCGAGCACAGCGGCCTCGGGCGACCCCACAGCGCACGGCAGCCGCAACCGGCCTCAGTGGCCTGCCCCAAGCGGGGACGCTCACGTACGGTTGACGCATGACGAGCATCGGTGGTGCCGAGATGGTCGACTGGAATCTCGCGGTGGCGACCGCGACCCGGCTCGTGAGGCCGGGCCCGGAAGTGAGCCGCGACGAGGCCAGGGCCGTCGTCGCCGAGCTCCGCCGGCACGCCAAGGCCTCGGAGGAACACGTCCGCGGCTTCACCCGAATGGGGACCGAGGACACCCACGACACCCCGGTCCTCGTCGTCGACCGCGCCGGCTGGGTCAGGGCGAACGTCGCGGGCTTCCGGGAGCTCCTCAAGCCGCTGCTCGAGAAGATGCAGGAACGGCGTGGCGCCACTCCCGGCGGCGCGGTCCTCGGCGCCGTGGGCGGCAAGGTGACCGGCGTCGAACTCGGGATGCTGCTGTCCTTCCTGGCCTCCCGCGTCCTCGGCCAGTACGAGACCTTCGCCCCGGCCACCCGCGACCTGCCCGCCGGTGCGAGCGGCGGCGGCCGGCTGCTCCTCGTCGCGCCGAACATCGTGCACGTGGAGCGCGAACTCGACGTACAGCCCCACGACTTCCGCCTGTGGGTGACCCTGCACGAGGAGACGCACCGCACGCAGTTCACCGCCGTGCCCTGGCTGCGGGACCACCTGGAGGGCGAAATCCAGTCGTTCCTGGGGGAGACCGAGGTCGACCCCATGACCGTCCTGGAACGCATCCGGGAAGCCGCCCAGTCCCTCGCCGGCGGGCGTCCCGAGGGCGAGGAGGACGACGGCGGGCGCTCGCTCGTCGAGATCGTGCAGACGCCCGCCCAGCGGGAGATCCTCGGCCGCCTCACCGCCGTGATGTCCCTCCTGGAGGGCCACGCCGACTTCGTGATGGACGGAGTGGGTCCGGAAGTCGTACCGACCGTCCAGGAGATCCGCGAGAAGTTCCAGCAGCGACGGGCCAAGGGCGCCTCCCGGCTGGACATGGCCCTGCGCAAGCTGCTCGGTCTGGACGCCAAACTCAGGCAGTACCGCGACGGCGAACGCTTCGTACGGGCCGTCGTCAACGAGGTCGGCATGGACGGCTTCAACCGCGTGTGGACCTCCCCCAACACCCTCCCGACGAAGGCGGAGATCGCCAAACCGGCGGACTGGGTCGCGCGGGTGCACCGCAAGGCCGAGTCGTGAAGTCCGGGCACCGAGTCGTGAGCCCCGCGGAAAGGTCGTGAAAGAAAACCGGCCGTCGGCAGGCGAACGCCCCTTCAATCACCCGTCCGAGGGACCGTGAGCCCTGGGTAGGCGTGCAATGCTCGGGGAACGGCCCGGTTCTGTCACCATCTACACACTCTGAGTGACCGAACTTCGGGCTCACCCCCCGAAAACTTCATGAAGGGAACCGGACATGGGTCCCCATCCTGCGGTCGCGGCGATACGCCTGGCGGTCCGCCGCGTCCTCCACGACATCCTCAACGACCATCAGACCTCCTCCGAGCAGACCCCGCACGAGCGGCCGCCGTCTCCGCTCGTGCTCGTCGCGTGCTCCGGCGGGGCCGACTCCATGGCCCTCGCCTCCGCCCTCGCCTTCGAGGCCCCCAAGCTCGGCATCCGCGCGGGCGGCGTCACCGTCGACCACGGCCTGCAGCCCGGCTCCGACCTGCGCGCCGACGAAGTCGCCCTGCGCCTGCGCGAACTCGGCCTCGATCCCGTCGAGTCCGTCGCCGTCACCGTCGGCCGCGAAGGCGGCCCCGAGGCAGCCGCCCGCGACGCCCGCTACGCCGCCCTCGACGCCGCCGCCCTCCGCCACGGCGCCACCGCGGTCCTGCTCGGCCACACCCGCGACGACCAGGCCGAGACCGTCCTGCTCGGCCTCGCCCGCGGCTCCGGCACCCGCTCCCTGTCCGGAATGGCCGCGGTCTCGGGGGCCGACGGCCGTTACCGCCGCCCCTTCCTCCAACTCGACCGGCAGACCGCCCGCAAGGCCTGCATGGTCCAGTCGCTGCCGGTCTGGGACGACCCGCACAACGCCGACCCGGCGTACACCCGCTCCCGGCTGCGCCACGAGGGCCTGCCCGCCCTGGAGAAGGCCCTCGGAAAAGGCGTCGTCGAGGCACTCGCCCGTACGGCCCAGCTCTCCCGCGACGACGCCGACGCCCTCGACGCCTGGGCCGGCCAGGCCGCGACCGCCGTCCGCGACGCGGCCGGCCTCCTGGAGTGCGCCAAGCTCTACGCCCTGCCGCCCGCCGTGCGCCGCCGCGTCCTGCGCCGCGCCGCCATCGAGGCCGGCGCCCCCGCGGGCTCGCTGTTCGCCCGGCACATCGAGGAAGTCGACCGGCTGATCACCGGCTGGCGCGGCCAGGGAGCCATCAATCTCCCCGGCAAGGTCGTCGCCCAGCGTCAGGGTGGCAGACTGGTGATTCGGCAAGGCTGAATCCTTACGCCCCTGATCGGGGTCGGGACGCCCCTCGACGGGGTGGACAGCCGGTGGGACGACCGAAAGTGATGCGGGTGGACGCGAAAGACATGGGCACCGACCTCAAAGAGGTGCTCATCACCAAGGAAGAGATCGACGCCAAGCTCGCCGAGCTGGCCGCGAAGATCGACGCGGAGTACGCGGGCAAGGACCTGCTCATCGTCGGCGTCCTCAAGGGCGCGGTGATGGTCATGGCCGACCTCGCGCGGGCGCTGTCCACCCCCGTCACCATGGACTGGATGGCCGTGTCGTCGTACGGCGCGGGCACCCAGTCCTCCGGTGTCGTCCGGATCCTCAAGGACCTCGACACCGACATCAAGGGCAGGCACGTCCTGATCGTCGAGGACATCATCGACTCCGGCCTGACCCTGTCCTGGCTGCTGTCGAACCTCGGCTCGCGCGAGCCGGAGTCGCTCAAGGTGTGCACCCTGCTGCGCAAGCCGGACGCCGCCAAGGTCGCCATCGACGTCGAGTGGGTCGGCTTCGACATCCCCAACGAGTTCGTCGTGGGCTACGGCCTCGACTACGCCGAGAAGTACCGCAACCTCCCGTTCGTCGGTACGCTCGCGCCCCACGTCTACGGCGGCTGACCCGAAGGGCCCAGCCCCGTAGGAAGATCGGGAACCCCGGCGGGCACCGCGCCGTTGGAGCATGCAGACGGGTTCGTCAGCCGTCCGGGCGGCCGCCCTGTGCGGCTTCGGGCGACAAAGCTGGGGTACCGTCAGAAGAACTGTCTTATCAAACTCACTATGGCAGGAGGGACGGGGCGACATCGCTCCGTATGGATGGACGTGAAGCGATACTTCCGTGGGCCGGTCATGTGGATCGTGCTGGCCGTCCTTGCCGTGGTCGTGTTGATGCAGGTCGTCGGCTCGTCCGGCGGCTACAAGACGGTGGACACCGGCCAGGTCGTCCAGGCGATCAATGAGAACAAGGTCGAACAGGCAAAGCTGACCACCGGCGACGAGCAGACCATCAAGGTCCAGCTCAAGGACGGTGAAAAGGTCGAGGGCAGCTCGAAGATCCAGGCGAGCTACATCGGCGACCAGGGCGTCGACATCGCCAACACCCTGCAGGGCAAGTTCCAGCAGAAGCAGATCCCGGACGGGTACACCGTCTCGCCGACGAAGCAGAACGCCTTCGTCGGGATCCTGCTCTCCCTGCTCCCCTTCGTCCTCATCGTGGTCGTTTTCCTGTTCCTGATGAACCAGATGCAGGGCGGCGGCTCCCGAGTCATGAACTTCGGGAAGTCCAAGGCCAAGCTCATCACCAAGGACACCCCCAAGACGACGTTCGCCGACGTCGCGGGATCCGACGAGGCCGTCGAGGAACTCCACGAGATCAAGGAGTTCCTCCAGGAGCCGGCGAAGTTCCAGGCCGTCGGCGCCAAGATCCCCAAGGGCGTACTGCTGTACGGCCCTCCCGGCACCGGCAAGACCCTGCTCGCGCGTGCCGTCGCGGGCGAGGCCGGCGTGCCGTTCTACTCGATCTCCGGTTCCGACTTCGTCGAGATGTTCGTCGGTGTCGGTGCCTCCCGAGTCCGTGATCTCTTCGAGCAGGCCAAGGCGAACGCCCCGGCGATCGTCTTCGTCGACGAGATCGACGCGGTCGGCCGCCATCGCGGCGCCGGCCTCGGCGGTGGTCACGACGAGCGCGAGCAGACCCTGAACCAGCTGCTCGTCGAGATGGACGGCTTCGACGTGAAGGGCGGCGTCATCCTGATCGCCGCCACGAACCGGCCCGACATCCTCGACCCGGCCCTTCTGCGCCCCGGCCGCTTCGACCGCCAGATCGCGGTCGACCGTCCGGACATGCAGGGCCGTCTGGAGATCCTCAAGGTTCACCAGAAGGGCAAGCCGGTCGCACCGGACGTCGACCTGTCGGCAGTCGCCCGCCGTACGCCGGGCTTCACCGGCGCGGACCTGTCGAACGTGCTGAACGAAGCGGCGCTCCTCACGGCGCGCAGCGACAAGAAGCTGATCGACAACCACATGCTCGACGAGGCCATCGACCGCGTCGTGGCGGGCCCGCAGAAGCGGACCCGGATCATGTCGGACAAGGAAAAGAAGATCACCGCGTACCACGAGGGCGGACACGCCCTGGTCGCGGCGGCCTCCCCCAACTCCGACCCCGTCCACAAGATCACCATCCTGAGCCGCGGCCGTGCGCTGGGCTACACGATGGTGCTCCCGGACGAGGACAAGTACTCGACCACGCGCAACGAGATGCTCGACCAGCTCGCCTACATGCTGGGCGGTCGCGCGGCCGAGGAACTGGTCTTCCACGACCCGACCACGGGCGCCGCGAACGACATCGAGAAGGCCACGGCGACGGCCCGCGCGATGGTCACGCAGTACGGCATGACCGAGCGCCTCGGTGCCATCAAGTTCGGTGGCGACAACACCGAGCCGTTCCTGGGCCGTGAGATGTCGCACCCGCGTGACTACTCGGAAGAGGTCGCCGCGCTGGTCGACGAAGAAGTCAAGAAGCTGATCGAGAACGCGCACAACGAGGCCTGGGAGATCCTGGTCGAGAACCGCGACGTCCTCGACCAGCTGGTGCTCCAGCTGCTGGAGAAGGAGACGCTGAACAAGGAGCAGATCGCCGAGATCTTCGCTCCCATCGTCAAGCGTCCCCCGCGGCCGGCCTGGACCGGCTCCTCCCGCCGCACGCCGTCCACCCGTCCGCCGGTGCTCTCCCCCAAGGAGCTCGCACTGACGAACGGCGCCAACGGTGCCACCCCGGCGATCTCCACCGCCAAGTCCACGGCGGCGGACTCCGCCCCGGTGGCCGAGCCGGTCACCGAGGACCGCCCGGAGAGCTGACACCCCGGCCCCGGTGACCCCACCAGGCCCGGAATGGATGCCGCGCCCCCCAGGATCTAGCCTGGGGGGCGCGGCGCTTTTCGGCCGCCGCGGCAGGGACACCCAGGAACGAGGCAGAAATGACCGACCCCGTGACGCTGGACGGCGAGGGCACGATCGGCGAGTTCGACGAGAAGCGCGCCGAGAACGCCGTACGCGAGCTGCTCATAGCAGTCGGGGAGGACCCTGACCGAGAGGGGCTCCGGGAGACGCCGGGGCGGGTGGCCCGGGCGTACAAGGAGATCTTCGCGGGGTTGTGGCAGAAGCCCGAGGATGTGCTGACCACGACGTTCGACCTGGGTCACGACGAGATGGTGCTGGTCAAGGACATCGAGGTGTACTCGACCTGTGAGCACCATCTGGTGCCGTTCCGGGGCGTCGCTCACGTGGGTTACATCCCGGCCACCACCGGCAAGATCACCGGTCTGTCCAAGCTGGCGCGGCTCGTGGACGTCTACGCCCGCCGGCCGCAGGTGCAGGAACGACTCACCACGCAGATAGCGGACTCCCTGATGGAGATCCTGGAGCCGCGCGGTGTGATCGTGGTCGTCGAGTGCGAGCACATGTGCATGTCGATGCGCGGTATCCGCAAGCCCGGCGCGAAGACCCTGACGTCCGCGGTCCGGGGGCAGTTGCGGGACGCGGCCACGCGCAACGAGGCGATGAGCCTCATCATGGCGCGCTGACGCGCACGGTGCCGTGGGGCTCGGCCGGCGTCACGCTGCCGACGCCGCCCCCGTGTTGCGGTCGTCGTCCTCGGGGAGCTTGCAGACGCGCTCCAGGAAGATGGCGGCCACTATGACCGCGATGCCCGCCAGCACCGAGAAGCCCGCGTAGATGGCCTGGTCGCGGCGGGCGGGGATGTCGAGGGACTCCAGGAGGAAGACGCCCGTGCCGCCGTACATGCCGGCGACGAGGGCGGCGACCAGGGCGCTGGCCTGGCCGAAGACGACCGCGCGGGCCGCCATCAGGGGGTCGACGCCCTTGGCGTCGGGGCGGCGCTCACGCTGGGCCTTGAGCCGGGAGCGGATCGAGAGCGCCGTGGCCACGAGGACCACGGCGATCAGGGCCAGGACGATGGGGGCGGCCAGGGGGACGCTGGGCAGGGTCCCGATCGAGTTCCACAGACGGGCGCCCGCCCAGGACAGGACGGCGGCGACGACGAATACGCCGGCCAGCAGCCTGATGCGCAGCTCTCTCACGGTGCCCCTTCAGCTCCCCCGGATACCCACGGACAGTGGTTGCTTTGACCTTAACGACTATTCGGGCAGCCGGAGTTCCAGGTCGGCGCGGGGTTCCACGCCGATTCGGGTGACGGCGGTCAGCAGGCCGGAGACCGAACCGCGGCCGGGAAGCTGTGCCTGGGGCTCGACGTCGTGCCAGGGCGCCAGGACGAAGGCGCGTTCGTGGGCGCGCGGGTGGGGGAGGGTGAGCGTCGGGTCGTCGGAGACGACGTCGGCGTACGCCACGATGTCGACGTCGAGCGTGCGCGCGCCCCAGCGCTCGTCCCGGACGCGGTGGAAGGCCTCCTCGACCGCGTGCGCCCGCTCCAGGAGCGAGGACGGCGGGAGGGTGGTCTTCACCAGGACGACCGCGTTGAAGTACGACGGCTGGCTGCCGGGCTCGACGCCCCAGGGCTCCGTCTCGTACACGGGGGAGACGGCCTTCACCCGGACGCCCGGGGTGTCCTCCAGGGCGTCGATGGCGCCCTGGAGGGTCTCCAGGCGGTTGCCGAGGTTGGAGCCGAGGGCGATCACGGCCCGTTTCGGGTTGTGGAGGGTGGTGTCGGCGGCGTCGACCTGCTGCACGACGGAGGCGGGCACCGGCTGTACGGTCGGGTCGCTCTGCCCCTCGGTGAACGAGGTAGTCATACTCGGCTCCGGGTGATGGTGATCGTCACGTCGTCGAAAGGGACCGTGATCGGTGCGTCCGGTTTGTGGACGCAGACCTCCACCTCCTGGACCCCTTCGTGCTTCAGACAGGCCTGCGCGATGCGCTCGGCGAGCGTTTCGATGAGGTTCACGGGCTCGCCCTCGACGACGGCCACGACCTCCTCCGCCACGATGCCGTAGTGCGCGGTCTTGGACAGGTCGTCGTCGGCGGCGGCCGGCCGGGTGTCCAGTCCCAGGACGAGGTCCACGATGAAGGTCTGGCCCTCCTCGCGTTCCTTGGGGAACACACCGTGGTGCCCGCGGGCCTTGAGGCCGCGCAGCGCGACACGATCCACGCGAATCACTCCTGCAATCGTCGGTAACGGCCGGTTCGTACCGGGTGCGGGCGGCACACCGGCCTCGAACGAATCTACCTGCGGGCACTGACAGGGCCGGGCCGCGGGGGCGGGGGCCATGGCCGGGGCCAGGAGGTTTCATCGTGTGTTTCCCCTGGGGAACCCGGTGGCTCACGGGTTGGTAGCCGCCCCTACCCCGAGGTCCGTGATTCCAACCACTTCTTGGTCCTTGTGGGGGCCGGCGGTGTGCCGGGGACGGGTGACCTGTGGGTGCGCCTACCCCGTCAGGACGGTGTGTCGTCCGGTTCGGCCTCGTCGTTTTCGGCCATGACGGGAGAGGCGTGGTGGGACCAGAGCTTCCAGCCGGCCGGGGTGCGGCGAAACACGTTGGTGGCGACGACCAGCTGGCCGACGAGCGGGCCGAGCTCCTCGCCGCCCTCGGGGGCGGGGCCGCCGCTGAGGATGTTCTCGGTGCAGGTCACGAGGGCGGTGTCGCCGGTGACGGAGACGTGCACGTCGGTGAGGAAGAACTGGATGTAGTCGGTGTTCGCCATGATCAGCGCGTACGACCTGAGGACCTCGCCGCGCCCGGTCAGCACCGGCCAGCCGGGGTGCACGCAGGAGATCACGCCGGTGTCCGCGGGGTCGTGGTACTCCTCGTCGACGCCCAGGTCGGCCGGGGTGAGCCAGAGCGAGGAGAGCTCTTCGAAGTCGCCGCGCTCCATCGCCTCGTAGTAGGTGGTGTTGGCGGCTTCCACCTGCTCGACGTCGGTGTGGGGGGCGCTCACCGGGCGCCTTCGGGGGAGCCGGCGGGGGGCGTGTGCGTGGGGGTGTGTGCCGGGGGCTCGGTGGTCGCGCCGGGCGCGTCGCTGGTCGTGTGCGCCCCGCTCGGCTGGTTCGGGCTCGGCGCGTGGTCCGGTCCGCGCGCTCCTTCCACGGCGCGCGCGACCCGTACCGCGTCGGCCGTCGCGCGTACCTCGTGCACGCGCACCGCCCAGGCGCCGGCCTGTGCGGCGAGGGCGGAGACGGCGGCTGTCGCGGCGTCGCGCTCGCGGGCGGGGGGCGGGGTGGCCTCCGGGCCGGCGAGGACGCGGCCGAGGAAGCGTTTGCGGGAGGCGGCGACGAGGAGCGGGTGGCCCAGGGCGAGCAGACGGTCGAGGTGGGCGAGGAGGACGAGGTCGTGCTCGGCGTCCTTGGAGAAGCCGAGACCGGGGTCGACGACGACGCGGTCGGGTGCGATGCCGCCGGCGAGGACGGCCTCCACGCGCGCGTGGAGTTCGTCGACGACCTCCGCGACGACGTCGGCGTAGACGCCCTTGACGTTGCCCCCCGCCAGGAAGCCGCGCCAGTGCATGACGACGAAGGGGGCGCCGGAGTCGGCGACGACCGGGATCATCGCGGGGTCGGCGAGGCCGCCGCTGACGTCGTTGACGAGGGCGGCGCCGGCGGCGAGGGCCTGCTCGGCGACCGTGGCGCGCATGGTGTCGACGGAGATGGTGACGCCCTCGGAGGCGAGGCCGCGGACGACCGGGATGACGCGCCTGAGCTCCTCGTCCTCGTCCACGCGGCTGGCGCCGGGGCGGGTGGACTCGCCGCCGACGTCGACGAGGTCGGCGCCCTCCTCGACCAGGGCGAGGCCGTGCTTGACGGCGGCCGTCGTGTCGAACCATCGGCCGCCGTCGGAGAAGGAGTCGGGGGTGACGTTGACGACTCCCATGACCGCGCAGCGGTCCCATTCGGGAAGGCCGGCGACGCGCCCGCGTCCGCTCTGCTTGCTCATACGTTCAGCCTAGGCCCAGGGAAGGGGCGGGCGACCGCTCGGTCCCGTGCGCGGGGCCGGGTCAGGGCGGGGCCTGGCGATCGGGCGCCGGCGTCGGCTCGGCCCCCGGAACGCCGCGGCCCGAGTGGAATCCCCTCGGGCTGGAGGAGGGGAGGAGGTTTCCACTCGGGCCTGTCCCATGGTCCGCGCCGGTGCGGGCTCGGCCCTCGGCGCGGGGCCGGTGTCATGCCGCGCGGACGTCTCTCTCCGGGAGGGCATGGGCACACGCGCGTGCGGCGGTCCGGCGGCGGCGCAGGAAACGGGGCAGAGGGAGGGCGAGGTTGACGAAGCCCTCGGCCTGCATGGCGGCGAAGCCGATCCGGGGCAGGTCGCCGGAGGCGCGGTAGACGACGAAGCGGGGCTCCCAGCGGGGCTGGAACTTGGCGTTGAACTTGTACAGGGACTCGATCTGGAACCAGCGGGAGAGGAAGACCAGCAGCCCGCGCCAGGCGCGCAGGACCGGGCCCGCGCCGATCTTCTCGCCGCGCGCCAGGGCGGCGCGGAACATGGCGAAGTTCAGCGACACGCGCGCGATGCCGAGCTTCGGTGCCGCCTGGAGGGAGGCCACGATGAGCAGTTCGTTCATGCCGGGGTCGGCCGAGCGGTCGCGGCGCATCAAATCCAGGGAGACACCGTCGGTGCCCCACGGGACGAAGTGCAGGATCGCCTTCAGGTCGCCGTACTCGCCCGGTACCTCGTCGGCCTTGTGGGCGGTCGCGATCAGGCAGTCGCCGTCGGCGAGGTCGCCGATGCGGCCGAGCGCCATGGAGAAGCCGCGTTCGGTGTCGGTGCCGCGCCAGTCCTCGGCGGCGCGGCGGATGCGCTCCAGTTCTGTCTCACCGAGGTCACGGACGCGTCGTACGCGCGTCTCGTAACCGGCGCGTTCGATGCGCTTGACCATCTGGCGCACGTTGCGCATCGCGCGCCCGGCGAGGGAGAAATCCGCGACGTCCACCACCGCCTCGTCGCCCAGTTCGAGGGCGTCCAGGCCGGTCTCGCGGGTCCACACCTCGCCGCCGGTCTCCGAGCAGCCCATGACGGCGGGCGTCCAGGAGTGGGCCTGGGCCTCGTCCATGAAGCGCTCGATGGCGCCCGGCCAGGCCTCGACGTCGCCGATGGGATCGCCGCTGGCGAGCATCACGCCGGAGACGACGCGGTAGGTCACCGCGGCCTTGCCGCTGGGGGAGAACACGACGGCTTTGTCGCGGCGGAGCGCGAAGTGGCCGAGGGAGTCGCGGCCGCCGTGCTTGTCCAGCAGGGCCCTGAGGCGAACCTCGTCGTCCGCTGTGAGGTGCGCGGCGGGGTGTTCGGGGCGGAAGGCCAGGTAGATCGTCGTGATGGCCGTGAGCAGGCCCAGGGCGCCGAGGGAGAAGGCGACCGTCCAGGAGGTGTTGCCCTGGTAGTCCACCGGGCCCTCGAAGCCGAAGAGGCCGTACAGGACGTGCGTGATGCGGTCGGCCAGGCTCGGGTCGCCGACCAGCGTCTTCGGGTGGACGCTGACGATGATCAGACCGAGGAAGAGGGAACCGGCGCCCATGAGGACGAAGTTGGCGAGGGCGCGCCAGCGGCTGCGCGGGTCCGGCAGGGCCGCGAACTGGTCGCGGTGGACCAGCAGCGGCGCGAGCAGGGCCAGCGAGATGAGCACGCCCAGCGGGGAGTGGCGGTAGGTCAACTGTGCGACCGCGCCGACCGGCAGCAGGACCACGGCGGCCCGCCAGGCCCGGCGCTTGCGGCGCCTGAGGCCGTGGGCGAGCAGGAGCAGCAGCACGCCCGCGCTCAGCGAGAGCGCCGCGGCGAACGGGCCGAGCGCCCCGGGCAGCACCTCGGCCAGGGTGTGCATACGGCTGTGCCGGAAGCGCGGAAAGACGCCCGCGGCGATGTCCAGCAGGCCCACGACCGCGCAGGCTCTGGCGACGAGGACGGGGACGGCCTCGGGGCGCGGGCCACGCAGCGCGTGCCGTGCCCACCGCGGTCGGTTCGGAACCCCGCCCGACATTTCCTCATCTGTCCTGACAGACATCGCATCCCGTTGTTCTGCGAGAGACCTTGGATCCGGGCCCGTATCGGGCGTCCGGCGACATTGCGCCCTCTAGGACGGTGTCTTCGGGGGAGAGGTTCACTCCTCTTCCCAAAGCCGGTTCAAAGGCCGGGAAAAGGGCCGGACAAGCCCTCGCGAAGATCCGCGGGAGGTCAGCCGGCACGGGGAGAAAGCGCAGGCGGAAACCAACCATGGGTCTCACGGGCAACAACGTGCTGGTGCTGGCGGTCGGGTCGGCGGTGCTGCTGTTCGGCGGCACGGTGTGGCTGTGGCCACGGTTGTCCCGGCGCACCTGGCGGGCCGTCGGCGGACGCGTGGGGCTGTTGCTCGCGACCCAGCTGACGCTGTTCGTGGCGGTCGGGCTCGCCGCCAACCAGGCCTTCGGGTTCTACGCCAGCTGGGCCGACCTGTTCGGGCAGGAGGACGAGCCGGGGGTGGTCGTCGACCACACGGCGAACGGCGGCTCGGGCGGCCCGCTCCAGGTGACGGACGTCCGGCGGGTCAGGGAGGCGGGCAGCGCGCGGCCGCAGAGCGGCGGGCAGATCCAGAAGGTCGCCATAGTCGGCCGTACGACGCACCTCGCCACGTCCGCCTTCGTCTACCTGCCGCCGGAGTACTTCCAGAAGCGGTACCGCGCGCGGACGTTTCCCGCGGCCGTCGTCCTCACCGGATATCCGGGCACCGCGCAGGCGCTGGTCGACAAACTCCACTACCCGGGTACGGCGCTGGACCTCGCCAAGGACGGCCGTATGCAGCCGATGATCCTGGTGATGCTGCGGCCCACCGTGGCACCGCCGCGGGACACGGAGTGCGTCGACGTTCCGGGCGGGCCCCAGGCGGAGTCGTTCTTCGCCAAGGATCTGCCCGACGCCGTACTCGCGCACTACAGGGTGGGGAAGAAGCCGGGCAGCTGGGGAATCATCGGCGATTCCACGGGCGGTTACTGCGCGCTGAAGCTCGCCATGCACCACCCCGAGGTGTACGCCGCGGGCGCGGGTCTGTCGCCGTACTACAACGCGCCGCTCGACCCCACCACCGGCGATCTCTTCCACGGTGACAAGGAGCTGCGCAATCGCGCGAACCTGTTCTGGTGTCTCAAGCACCGGCCCGCGCCCGACACCTCACTGCTCGTCAGCAGCAGCAAGATCGGCGAGGCGAACTACAAGGACACGCTGAGGTTCATAGACCGGGTCAAGGCGACGAATCTGACGCGCGTCTCGTCGATCATCCTCGAAAGCGGTGGGCACAACTTCAACACCTGGCGGCGGGAGATTCCGGCGACGCTTCAGTGGATCAGCGGGCGATTGAGCGACCGTTGAGAAGACCGTCGAGAAGCGGCTGCCGAGAACGGCGCGCGACGGAAAACGATCTTGCAAAGCGCGGCCCTCTTGTCGAATTGGGTGGCGGGTCTGATTCCTGATGTCGTGTGAAGGCTGCGGGATGGCTGTGTTTTTACGGGCCGGGGCACCACGATTCGCCTACGCGCGGTAAGTTTCTGGCCATGCCACGTGGACGTCATCGCCATTCCCCGCCCTTGCACAGGCTGCTGCCCCCGTCGGCGATCGCAGGCGTCTCCGTCGTCTGCGCCTTCGGCCCCTGGGCGTTCTCGCAGCCGGCCGTGCTGCGCGTCGTCGCCGCGGCGGCCGCCGCGACGGCGGTCGTCGGTGCGGCCGTCATGCGCCGCTGGGACACGCTCGCGGGCAAGCAGGTCGCCGACCTCATACGCGCGCGTGCGAGCGACGAGTGGCGGTTCGAGGAACGGGTCGCCGAGCTGGAGACCGACCTTGAGGAGTCGCGCGAACTGCGCGCCAAGCTGGAGCAGCGGCTGCGCGCGAAGCGCACCGAACTGGCGGGCCTGCGCAACGAGCACGCGGCCCTGCTGCGCCGGTACGCCACGGCGGAGACCGAGCGGGCGAGCGCCCTGGAGGGCCGCCGACTGCTCGAGATAGAGACCACGGCACCGGCGCGCGCGTTGCCGCCCGTGCCGGCCGACGTCGCGGAGGAGGCCGGGGCTGTGGCTGCCTCGGCCGAGGACGAAGCGGCGGAGAACGCGGAAAGCGCCGAGCGCGTGGAGTCTGTGGCGAGCGCGGAGACTTCGGGGGCGTCGGGGACCGAGGCGGTCGCCGAGAGCGCCGAGGCCGCCGACGACGAGCCGGAGACGCCCGCGATCTTCTCGCCGGAGGGCTCGAAGCTGTTCCTGCGGGCCAAGGCGGCGCTGTCGCGGTTCGACGGCGCGGAGGGCGGTGCGAAGGACGACGCGCCCGAGGCTGACGACGCGCCCGAGGCTTCGGTCGAGGACGACTCGGTCGAGAGTGATTCCTCCACTGGCGAGGCTCCCGAGGACGAGGCTCCCGGGGACGAGGGTCCTGAGGGCTCGTCGAAGGGCGGCTCGGTCAGGAACGGTTCGTCCAAGGGCGACGGTTCCCCCAAGGGCGACGGCTTCCCGGGCGGTGGCGGCGGTCTGAAGGGGGACGTTCCCGCGAAGGACGTTCCCGCGCAGGCCGGTCCCGTCGCCGCCGACGTGATCGCCTCCCGCGACTCCGGTGACCGGGTGGAGGCCACGCAGGAGGACGAGGCACAGGGGCAGCCCGTGGCGGTCGACGGGCATGAGCGCGCGGCCGCCGTCACCCCGCAGACCCAGCCGGTCCGGTCGGACCAGTCCGCCCAGTCCTCCGGGCACTTCGTCGCCCCGACCGCGGTGGCCGTGGTGCCGGCCGCGCCCGTGCGGCGCGTGGCTGTCGAGGGCGGCTTCGACTTCTTCGGCACGCAGAAGGCGTCCGCCGCGCTGGAGGCGGTGCAGAACGAGGACCTCGCCGACGTGGTCGGCCAGGAGGCGCTCGCTCTTCACAAGGCCGAGTCCGAGGCGGAGTTCAAGCCGGCGGACGAGCAGTCCCGGGGCATCGGCCAGGTCATCGACCTGACGGCGCACGACGAGACCGAGCAGATCGATGTGCAGGGACTGCGGAGCCCGGGGCTGCGGAGCGCGGTTTCCTGAACGAGGCGTTGACGTGAAACCGCGCGGACTCCTGAGGGGCCGCGCGGTTTTCCGTTGTCGGTGCGTCGGTGCGTCGGTGCGTCGGTGCGTCGGTGCGTCGGTGAGTTCCGGGGAGGGCGCCGGAGGGGGAGACGTCCGGTCAGGCCATCCACCGGTCCGGTCGGGCGTCGCGCCGTCCGGTCCGTGATCTCTCCGCCTGTGCCCGCAGCAGCTCCGCGGCCTCCTCGGCGTCCCGCAGACGGGCTGTGACGGTCTTGTTGGCCCCGGTGTCCACATGGACGTCGGCGAGCCGCCAGACGCGCTTCCAGGGCCCCTGGGAGAGCCGCACGCTCTGGACCTTGGCGTGCGGGACGAGCGCGAGGCTGCGGCGCAGCAGGCCTTCCCGGGTCGCGAACACCGCGTCGGTGACCGCGAGTCCGTACCCCCGCCACCACACGGGTACGCAGCGTCGGGCGCGGCGCGGGGGCCGGGACAGCGCCGACAGCGGCGGCACCGTCACCCCGGGCAGTACGCGCGCGATGATCGCCTCGGCGACCGCGCGCGGTGCGACCGGCACCAGCACGGAGTTGGACGACCCGGCCACGTCCAGCTCGACCCGCACCCAGCCGCGCCGCCGCCACAGCAGCGGCTCCACGATCCGCACGGTCTGCACCCGCCCCGGCGGCACCGTCTCGTGGGTACGGTCCAGGAGCCCGTGATCGATCCGCAGCCCGTCGGGCGACTCGCCCACGGTCCAGTCGTACTCGCCGACGAACCGCCCCACACTGCTCGCGCCGGCCGCGCCGAGCAGCGGTACGCCGGTCGCGAGGACCGTCCACAGGCTGTGGGTGGCGAACCACAGCAGCGGCGGTACGACGAGGGCGGCGGCCAGCGCCCCCCAGGTGGCGCCGGTCAGCACGAGGGCGATCGCGAGGTCGCGCGGGGGCGTGCGCAATAGCTCGCGCGCCGGAGCCTCGCCGACTTCGTGCGCCGTCTCGGGCGCGAACCCGGCGGCGCGCGCGAGGAGTTCCGCGCGCAGCGCACGCGCCTCGCGCTCCCCCAGGAAGGCCAGCTCGTCCTTCTTGTCGGTGCCTATGACGTCGAGTTTCAGCTTCGCGACGCCCGCCACGCGCGCGAGGAGCGGCTGGGTGACGTCGATCGCCTGGATGCGTTCCAGCCGAATGTGCGCGGTGCGCCGGAACAGCAGGCCGGTACGGATGCGCAGTTCGGAATCGGTGACCGCGAAGTGCGTGGCCCACCAGGTGAGGAAGCCGTAGAGGGCGGCGGCCGGGACCAGCACGGCGAGCGCGATCAGCAGGGTCGTGGTGGTCAGCCGGGTCAGCTGCCGCTGTGCCTGGTCGGGGTCGTGCACCGCCCACCCGATGAGCACGGCGACGGGCGCCCACGCCCGCCTGAGCGGTGTCACGGGATGCAGCCGCCGCTCGGTCACGGGCGGCTTGGGCCGTACGTCGTCGTGGACTCCCGGCGCCGTCACAGGCCCGCCGATCGGGCCTCGCCGAGCTCGGTCAGCCGGTCGCGCAGCCGTTCCGCCTCGGCCGGGTCCAGCCCCGGGATGGTGGCGTCGGTCGCCGCCGCGGCGGTGTGCAACTGCACGCTGGACAGCCCGAAGTGCCGTTCCACGGGCCCGGAGGTGACCTCGACCAGCTGCATCCGCCCGTACGGCACGACGGTCTCCTCGCGCCACAGCACGCCCCGGCTGATCAGCAGGTCGTCGGCGCGCTCGGCGTACCGCCAGGAGGCCCAGTTGCGGCCCAGCATCACCCAGCCCCACGCCATGACGGCGAGCGGCGGCAGCGCGAACGCGGCCCAGACGGGGCCGGCGAACAGGTACAGCAGCACCCCGACCGCCACGGCCAGCAGTCCCAGCCACACCACCAGCAACAGCCGTCGCATTCGCAGCAGCCCCGGAGGCAGGCCGATCCACACCGGCTCGCCCCCCGTCGTCTCCGTGTCCTGCTCGTTCCCCGTCTCCATACGGCCAGCGTACGTAGGAGAGACTGTGTCCATGACTCCCACGACGGAGACCACGGTCGGTATCGGCGGCGCCGCGGAGAGCACCGACATGGTGCTCAACATCGGGCCCCAGCACCCGTCGACGCACGGTGTGCTGCGCCTCAGGCTCGTCCTGGACGGCGAGCGGATCCAGCACGCGGAGCCGGTGATCGGCTATATGCACCGGGGCGCGGAGAAGCTCTTCGAAGCGCGTGACTACCGCCAGATCGTCATGCTCGCCAACCGCCACGACTGGCTGTCGGCCTTCTCCAACGAGCTGGGCGTGGTCCTCGCCGTGGAGCGCATGCTCGGCATGGAGGTCCCCACGCGCGCGGTGTGGACGCGCACGCTGCTCGCGGAGCTCAACCGGGTGCTCAACCACCTGATGTTCCTGGGCTCGTACCCCCTGGAACTCGGCGGCATCACCCCGGTCTTCTACGCGTTCCGGGAGCGTGAGGTGCTCCAGAACGTCATGGAGGAGGTCTCCGGCGGACGTATGCACTACATGTTCAACCGCGTCGGCGGCCTCAAGGAGGACCTGCCGGCCGGCTGGGCCTCACGCGCGCGTGCCGCTGTCGCCGCCGTGCGCTCGCGGATGGACGTCTACGACGACCTGGTGCTCGGCAACGAGATCTTCCGGGGGCGCACGCGGGGCGTGGGCGTTCTCGCGCCGGAGGCCGTGCACGCGTACGGCGTGAGCGGGCCCATCGCGCGCGCCTCCGGTGTCGACTTCGACCTGCGCCGCGACGAGCCCTACCTCGCCTACGGGGAGCTCCAGGGCACCCTGAAGGTCGCGACCCGCGTGGACGGCGACTGCCTCGCCCGCTTCGAGGTCCTCCTGGAGCAGACCCACAACGCCCTCGACCTCGCCGACGCCTGCCTCGACCGGCTCGCCGAGCTGGAGCCGGGCCCGATCAACCAGCGGCTCCCCAAGGTCCTGAAGGCGCCCGAGGGACACACCTACGCGTGGACCGAGAACCCGCTCGGCATCAACGGCTACTACCTCGTCAGCAAGGGCGAGAAGACCCCGTACCGGCTCAAGCTCCGCTCGGCCTCGTACAACAACATCCAGGCGCTGGTGGAACTGCTCCCGGGCACGCTGGTCGCGGACATGGTGGCGATCCTCGGGTCACTGTTCTTCGTGGTCGGGGACATCGACAAGTAGCTCCCCGAGGGGTGACTCCGGTGCGTCCGGGATGCCGACCGGCTGGAACAGCCAGCCGAAGTCGCCGAGGCCGCCGGGGGCGGTGAGTTCGGCCGCCTCGCCGGCGCTCGCCAGGGCGCGTACATAGGCCGCGGGGTGCGTGGACGCCAGTGCGAGCGGGGGGCGTGCGCCTGTGAGGCCCAGGGCGTGCAGGGCGGCGCGCTGTTTGAGCACGCGCCCCTCGCGCCGGGTGCGCGCGGTCTCGGTGTGCGCTCGGGGAGCGTTTTCGGCGTGCGAGGCATGCGCGGCGCACGCGTCCAGTGCGACGTGCGCCGTGATGTCGCACGAGCCGTCCGGCACGGGCGTCGTCTCGCGCCCCGCGCGAAAACCGGTGAGCGTCCCGAACAGAGGGCGCGTGTCCACGGTGTGCGCGTAGTCGACCGCGACCGCGAGCCCCCGCCCGACCGTCGCGAGCGCGCCGGCCCATGCCTCGTCCCGGGGCAGCCCCACCTCCGCCCGCAACCCCTCCTCGGCCGGCAGCGGCCACCACCGCGCGAGCCAGTTCGCCTCGGCGCCCGAGAACGGCTCCCCGAGCCGCTCGGTCCCGTCCTCCCGTACGAGCACCCGCCGGGCCACGCCTGTGGAGTCCGTCTCGGCGACCTCGACCGGCACGTTGTCCAGCCACTCGTTGGCGAAGAGGAGCCCGGTGATGCCGTGCGGGGGTTCGGCCGACCACTCGATCCGGTGGTCGAGGCCGGGCGGGCGGGCGGCGAGCTCGACGGCGTACGCGCGCGTGCGGGCGGCCAGGTCGGCGGGGAGCGCGGCGAGTACGCCGGTGACCAGTTCGCCCCGGCCGGCGGCCATGTCGACGAAGTCGAGCCTCTCGGGCCGGCCGAGGGCCTCGTCGACCCGGCTCAGCAGTCGGGCCACGGCCTCGGCGAACAACGGTGACGCGTGCACCGAGGTGCGGAAGTGACCGGCCGGTCCCTCGGGCCTGCGGTAGAAGCCCTCAGGGCCGTACAGGGCGGTCTCCGTGGCCGCCCGCCAGCCACGCCACACGCCCGCCGTCTCGTCCGTCACGGCGCCAGACTAGGCGTACAGAGGAACGGAGCCTCCACCTTGGGGAGTACGCGGGCCGGGCATGGATCGGTCCTCCGGTTGACCCCTGCACGCTTCACGCTTCCCTACGCTGGGTTACGTGCAGCGCCTCTATGACTTCCTCCGCAGGCACCCGACATGGGTCGACGGCTTCTGGGCCGTCTTCCTGTTCGGGATCTCGGTGGTGACCGAAGTCGCCGAGAAGGCGGACCGGGGCACCGACGCGCCGATGGCGGTCCTCCCGGTGATCGTCCTGCTGTGCCTGGTGATCGCGCTGCGCCGGCGCATGCCGGAGAAGATGCTGGTCCTGGCCATCGGGGTCGGGGTGGCGCAGCTCGTGCTGGACGTGGCGACGCTGCCCGCCGACTTCGCGCTGCTGGTCGTCGTCTACACGGTGGCCGCGACCGGCGCCCGCTGGTCCTCCCGCCTCGCGCTCGTGGTGAGCCTGGGCGCGGCGTGCGTGGCGCAGTTGCGGTGGTGGAACGAGAACGCGAGCGCCCTGAACAACGTCGGGGTCGTCGTCTTCCAGACGGTGCCGTTCGCGCTGGCCTGGGTGCTCGGCGACTCGATGCGCACCCGCCGCGCGTACTTCGCGCAGCTCGAGGAGCGCGCGAGCCGGCTCGAGAAGGAGCGCGAGGCGCAGGCGAAGGTCGCGGTGGCCGCCGAACGCGCCCGTATCGCGCGCGAGCTCCACGACGTGGTCGCGCACAACGTCTCGGTGATGGTGGTGCAGGCCGACGGCGCCGCCTACGTCCTCGACACCGCGCCCGACCAGGCGAAGAAGGCCCTGGAGACGATCTCCTCAACCGGCCGCCAGGCCCTCGCCGAGATGCGCCGCCTGCTGGGCGTGCTGCGCACCGGCGAGCACCAGGAGGTCGGCGAGTACGTCCCGCAGCCCGACGTCGATCAGATCGACGACCTCGTCGAGCAGTGCCGCACCTCCGGCCTGCCCGTCGACTTCAAGGTCGAGGGCACCCCGCGCCCGCTGCCCAGCGGTGTCGAGCTCACGGCGTACCGCATCGTGCAGGAGGCGCTCACCAACACCCGCAAGCACGGTGGGCCGAACGCGGGCGCCAGCGTGCGCCTGGTGTACTTCGACGACGGGCTCGGCCTGCTCGTCGAGGACGACGGCAAGGGCGCCCCGCACGAGCTGTACGAGGAGGGCGGCACCGACGGACAGGGCCACGGCCTGATCGGCATGCGCGAGCGGGTCGGCATGGTCGGCGGCACCCTGGACGCGGGGCCCCGTCCCGGCGGAGGGTTCCGTATCAGTGCGCTGCTCCCGCTCAAACCCGCGCATTGACGCCGACGCACGCCCCTCGTTGACACCTGTAACACCCCCCCCCGCCGAAGCAAGCCGAAGCAACCAGAAGAGACGGAAGAGGCCCCGATGACGATCCGCGTGATGCTCGTCGACGACCAGGTGCTGCTGCGCACCGGATTCCGGATGGTGCTCGCCGCCCAGCCGGACATGGAGGTCGTCGCCGAGGCGGGCGACGGCGTCGAGGCCCTCCAGGTGCTGCGCGCGACCGCCGTGGACGTGGTCCTGATGGATGTGCGCATGCCGAAGCTGGACGGGGTGGAGACGACCCGCCGCATCTGCCAGGAGGCCAACCCGCCGAAGGTGCTGATCCTGACCACCTTCGACCTCGACGAGTACGCCTTCTCCGGGCTCAAGGCGGGCGCGTCCGGCTTCATGCTCAAGGACGTGCCGCCCGGCGAACTCCTCACCGCCATCCGCTCGGTGCACAGCGGCGACGCGGTGGTGGCCCCCTCGACCACGCGCCGCCTCCTCGACCGGTTCGCGCCGATGCTGCCGAGCGCCGGCAAGGAACCCCAGCACAAGGAGCTGGAGCGGCTGACCGACCGCGAGCGCGAGGTCATGATGCTGGTCGCCCAGGGCCTGTCCAACGGCGAGATCGCCGCCCGGCTCGTCCTGTCCGAGGCGACCGTGAAGACGCACGTGGGCCGCATCCTGACCAAGCTCGGCCTCCGGGACCGGGTGCAGGTGGTGGTCCTGGCGTACGAGACGGGTCTGGTGCGGGCGGGCGGGCACGGCTGAGGACGGGGCGTACCTCCCCGCGCGCCGCGAGCGTGACGTCCGCGTAACCGGCGCCCACTAGGGTCTGCGCATGCTCCTCTGGATCAACGGCCCCTTCGGCGGCGGCAAGACACAGACGGCATACGAGATCCAGCGGCGCCTGCCCGGCAGCGTCGTCTGCGACCCCGAGCACGCCGGCTTCGGCCTGCGCCGCATGCTGCCGCCCGAACTGCGTGGTGACTTCCAGGACTTGAGATCCTGGCGGGAGGGCGTCGTCGAGGTCCTCGACCTCGCCCTCACCAAGCACGACGGCGTGGTCGTCGTCCCCATGACGGTCACCGACTCCGGCTACTTCGCCGAGACCGTGGGCCGGCTGCGCGAACTCGGCCACGACGTACGCCACTTCACGCTCCTGGCCCAGCGCGAGACCGTCCTCAAGAGACTGCGGGAGCGGGGTTTTGGGCACCTCCTTCAGTACGTCGGCGGGAAGAACGCCGGTCTGGGACGCGAGACCTGGGCCGTGCGGCAGCTCGACCACTGTCTGGAGCGGCTGAGCGAGCCGGAGTTCGCCGAGCATCTGTGGACGGACCACTCGACGGTGCCGAAGACGGCCGACCGCATCGCCGTCCTGGCCGGCCTGACGCTCAGGCCGAACCGGGAGGGCGCCCTGCGCACGCGGCTGCGGCAGGTACGGATCGGGGTACGGCACATCCGGTTCGACTGAGCCGGGTGCTCAGCGTTCGACTGAGCCGCGTGCTCAGCGCAGGATGCCTTCCAGGAAGTCGCTGCCCAGCCGGGCCACCACCGCGATGTCCAGCTGATGCTGCACATACCGGCCGCGGCGACGCGTGGTGACCAGGCCCGCCTTCTTCAGCACGCTCAGGTGCCGGGATATCTCGGGGGCCGTCATGCCGTGCGCCTGCGCCAGCTCGCTCGTGGTCCAGGCGCTGCGGGCCAGGTGGCGGCAGATCCGCATCCGCACCGGATGGGACAGGGCCGTCATCCGCAGGGCGAGCTGCTCCACGGAGGGCGGAGCCGCGAGCTCGGGGGAGCCGACCGGATAGTGCAGCACCGGCTGCCAGCCGGGCCGGTACAGCACGGCCAGGTGCGGCCGGCCGAGGCTGGTGGGCACCAGCAGGAGCGCGCCGTCCCCGGTGCTCGTACGGCCCACGCTCAGCTTGTCGACGGTGATCTCCGCGGCGGCCTCGTCGAGCGTGACCGCAGGGGACGCGGCGGCCAGCATCTCGCCCAGGCCCTTGCGGCGCAGCAGCTCGGTCTTGTGCCGGGCGTCGGCGGCGAGCTGATGGCGCAGCCGGGACCAGGCCTCCGCGAAGAACGCCTCGTCGCAGTCCTCCAGGAACTGGCGCAGCCAGGCCCGGATCTTGGGCGGATCGGTGAGCAGCAGCTCGGTGAACCGCTCCTGGCGCGGTCCCCGCGCGGCGGCCAGTTCCAGGGCGCGCCGCCCCTGATCGGCGTCGACGAGCCAACCGCCCCCGACGCCGTAACAGGTCGCACAGCTGAACTCCAGTGCCGCGTTGACGAACTGCTCGTCCGTCAGCTTGTCCAGCAGGTCGAGTTCCTCGGTGAGTGTGGCTCCCGGCAGGGTGGTGCCGCCCGGGATGCCCGCGTACGGCAGGAACAGGTCCGCGAACGTCGTCGTCCACAGGAAGTCCGCGTCGCACATCCGGTCGGCCAGATGCGGGTCGAGGCCGGCCGTCACGCCCGTCACCCAGCCCTGAAGTCCCGGATGGTGTCCCGGCTCGGCCAGTGCGTGCAGCGCCATGCCGAGCTCGGCCAGGGGGGACGGCACGACGGCGACCCTCTCCGGCCGCAGCCCCGCGATGTCGATGCGCACGCTCATGACCTCATGGTGCACCCCGCCACTGACAACGCCGTCCTCGATTGACGGCGGCCGTCAATCGACGCGACTTCGCCCGCGAACCGGCGCAACCTGGGAGAACCGGGCAGCCGCGGAGCCCGACCCATCGACCGGCGATCCGTCGACCAGCGTCCCGTCGATCAACGTCCGAGAAGGCGACACGCCATGAGCCTCACCCAGCAGTACCTCCTGGACACCTACCGCGCCCAGCACCTCGGCGAGCCCGTCCCACCCGCGCCCGGCACCCACGACTGGCAGGTCGTACGCGAACTGCGCGACCGGCGACGGTTCCGCGCGGTCCTGGCGGGACGGCCGGTACACGGGCGGATACGGCGGCTGCTGGGCCGCCGGCCGCGCCCCTCCCACTGAGCCCTCGCGGCAGCCGCACCCACCGAGCCCTACGGCAGCCGGCTCACGAAATCCGCCACCGCCGCCTTCACGTCGTCGGCCGTCCACTCCAGGCCGGTCGCGCCGACGGTGACCTCGGTGAGGCCCAGGCCCGGCCCGCCGCGCTCCCAGTAGCCGGTGAACAGATACGTCCCCGTCTCCTCCGCCTGCCGCACCGCCGCCTCCATCAGCACCTCGGCGTCGTACGGCAGCCAGACCTGGAACTGGTGGGTGTGCGGCACCTCGGGGTGCACGCGCGCCCACGGCAGGCCGGCCGAGGCGAAGCCCTCGCGCAGCGCGGCGGCCACCACGCGCGCGTGCCGGACGTACTCCGGCAGCCTGGGCAGCTCCCGCTCCAGGCCGGCGAGCGCCGACAGCGCCATGGGGAACTGCTGGAAAGCCATGCCTCCGTAGCGGTGGCGCCAGGTCTTCGCCTCGTCCACCAGGGTCTTCGGGCCGGCCAGCGCCGCGCCGGCGAGGCCGTCGAGGGACTTGTAGAACGACACGTAGACGCTGTCCGCCAGGCCCGCGATCTCCGCCAGGGAGCGGTCGAAGTGGACGGTCGTCTCCCACAGGCGCGCGCCGTCGAAGTGCACCACCGCGTCGCGCTCGCGCGCCGCCTCCACGGTCTCGGTGAGCTCCTCCCAGGTCGGCAGGACGAATCCGGCGTCCCTGAGGGGCAGCTCGAGCATCAGCGTGCCGTAGGGCTCGTCGAAGTCGCGCACCTCGTCGGCGGTGAGCGGCCGCTGCTCGGCGGTCAGGCGAACCGGGCGCAATCCGCTGACCTGGGTGAGGGCCTGCCGCTCGTGGACCTCCGGGTGGGCCAGGGCGTGCAGGGCGACAGTCGGGTTGCCGGTACGGGCCGCCCAGCAGCGCAGGGCGACCTGCTGGGCCATCGTGCCGGTGGGGAAGAACGCGGCGGCCTCCTTGCCCAGCAGGGTCGCGACGTGCTCCTCCAGGGCCGCCACGACACCGTTGCCATAGATGTCCGCGGACTCCTCCACGTCGTACACGTCGGGCGCGGCCTGTGCCAGCGACGCGAGCCGTTCCCGGATCGTGCCGCTGAGCCCGCCGCGCCACAGGACGCGCCGAGCCGTCCGCGCGGCGTTCCGGCGCCGCTCCCGCAGCCGTTCTTCCGCCGACTGCTCTTCAACCTGCTCCGCAGCATCACTCATGCCCTGGATCATCCCGCGAGCCCCTCCCCGGAGGCACCCGCATTCCCGTTCACGTACGGCCCGTCGTAACCCACAGCCTGTGGACAACCGAACGCCCCTCGAACCAATCGCGTTAACATGACGAGAAATCGTCCGGTACCCGGAGCGGACTGGAACGGGAAGGCCGCCGTCGCGTGAGTACAAGCCAACTGCCAGACCCCAAGGACCGCCCCGCGCGGCTCACCGTCGGTGTCGTCGGCGCCGGACGGGTGGGCCCCGCGCTGGCCGCTTCCCTCCAGCTCGCCGGGCACCGCCCGGTCGCCGTCTCCGGGGTCTCCGACGCCTCCCGCAGGCGGGCCGCGCAGATGCTCCCCGACGTGCCGCTCGTACCGCCCGCCGAGGTGCTCCGGCACGCCGACCTGGTGCTGCTGACCGTCCCGGACGACACCCTGCCCGGCCTCGTGGAAGGCCTCGTCGAGACGGGGGCCGTACGCCCGGGACAGCTGCTGGTGCACACCTCCGGGCGGTACGGCGCGAAGGTCCTCGACCCCGCCCTGCGCGCGGGCGCGCTGCCGCTGGCCCTGCACCCCGCGATGACCTTCACCGGCACCCCGGTGGACGTCCAGCGGCTCGC
The DNA here is from genome assembly GCF_040446465.1 of Streptomyces sp. RG80. Taxonomy (NCBI): domain Bacteria; kingdom Bacillati; phylum Actinomycetota; class Actinomycetes; order Kitasatosporales; family Streptomycetaceae; genus Streptomyces; species Streptomyces sp. RG80. The sequence continues at coordinate 703,804 of NZ_JBEAAJ010000004.1, forward strand.
CGGCTGCTCGTTCGGGGTCACCGCGCCCGACGAGCTGCGGATGGCCGCCGAGGCCCTCGTCATCGAGATGGGCGGCGAGCCCGAGTGGATCGCCGAGGAGCGGCGCCCGCTCTACCACGCGGCCCTCGCGCTCGGCGCGAACCACCTCGTCACCCTGGTCGCCCAGTCCATGGAGCTGCTGCGCGAGGCGGGCGTCGAGGCCCCCGACCGGATGCTCGGCCCGCTGCTCGGCGCCGCCCTCGACAACGCCCTGCGCTCCGGCGACGCGGCCCTCACCGGTCCCGTCGCGCGCGGCGACGCGGGCACCGTCGCCGCGCACGTCACCGAGTTGCGCAAGCACGCGCCGCAGACCGTCGCCGGGTACCTGGCGATGGCCCGCGCCACCGCCGACCGGGCCCTCGCCCACGGGCTGCTCAAGCCCGAGCTGGCCGAGGACCTGCTGGGGGTACTCGCCAACGGGACCACCGGGACCCACGGCACCGAGGGAGACGCCGGATGACCACCACCCTGCTGCGCACCGCCGACGAGCTCCACGCGCGCGCACGCCACGGCCGCCGTGCCGTCGTGATGACCATGGGCGCCCTGCACGAGGGCCACGCCACCCTGATCCGCACCGCGCGCGAGATCGCAGGACCCGAGGGCGAGGTCGTCGTCACCGTCTTCGTGAACCCCCTCCAGTTCGGCGCGGGCGAGGATCTCGACCGCTACCCGCGCACCCTCGACGCCGACATCAAGATCGCCGAGGCGGCGGGCGCGGACGCCGTGTTCGCGCCGTCCGTCGACGAGGTCTACCCGGGCGGCGAACCCCAGGTCCGGATCAGCGCGGGCCCCATGGGGGAGCGCCTGGAGGGCTCCTCGCGCCCCGGGCACTTCGACGGCATGCTCACCGTCGTCGCCAAGCTGCTGCACCTCACCCGCCCCGACGTCGCCCTGTACGGGCAGAAGGACGCCCAGCAGCTCGCCCTGATCCGGCGCATGGCGCGGGACCTGAACTTCGGCGTCGAGATCATCGGCGTACCGACCGTCCGCGAGGACGACGGACTGGCCCTGTCCAGCCGCAACCGCTACCTGTCGCCCAAGGAGCGGCGCACCGCGCTCGCCCTGTCCCAGGCGCTGTTCGCGGGCCGCGACCGGCACGCGGCGCAGGAGGCCCTCCGCGCGCGGGCGCGTGAGGTGCCCGCCACGCACGCGCGTGCCGAGGCGCTCAGCGCCATAGGGGAGTCCCGCGCGGCCGCCGACGCGCACGCCGTCGCCAAGGCCCTCCCGGGCGCCCCCTCCGCCGTCCGCGCGGCCGCCCGTCTGGTCCTCGACGACGCCGCCCGCATGGACCCGCCGATCGCCCTGGACTACCTCGCGCTCGTCGACCCGTCCGACTTCTCGGAGATCGACGACGACTTCACCGGCGAGGCCGTCCTGGCCGTCGCCGCCCGGGTCGGTACGACCCGGTTGATCGACAACCTCCCTCTCACCTTCGGAACCCTCGGAGCCGCCTCGTGACCAGCACAGGCATACGACTGCACGCGCCCGCGCCCGGGTGGTCCATCGCCGCGGACGTCGTGGTCGTCGGCTCCGGCGTCGCCGGCCTCACCGCGGCCCTGCGCTGCGAGGCCGCGGGCCTCAGGACCGTGGTCGTCACCAAGGCCCGCCTCGACGACGGCTCCACCCGCTGGGCCCAGGGCGGCATCGCCGCGGCCCTCGGCGAGGGCGACACCCCCGAACAGCACCTGGACGACACCCTGGTCGCGGGCGCGGGGCTCTGCGACGAGGAGGCGGTACGGATCCTGGTCACCGAGGGCCCCGACGCCGTACGCCGGCTCATCGAGACCGGCGCGCACTTCGACGAGTCCGAGGAAGGCCGCCTGGAACTCACCCGCGAGGGCGGCCACCACCGCCGCCGTATCGCGCACGCCGGCGGTGACGCGACCGGCGCGGAGATCTCCCGGGCGCTCGTCGAGGCGGTACGCGCGCGTGGCCTGCGCACGATCGAGAACGCGCTCGTCCTGGACCTGCTCACCGACGCCGGCGGCCGGACGGCGGGCGTCTCGCTGCACGTCATGGGCGAGGGCCAGCACGACGGCGTGGGCGCCGTGCACGCCCCCGCGGTCGTCCTCGCGACCGGCGGCATGGGCCAGGTCTTCTCCGCGACCACCAACCCGTCCGTCTCCACGGGCGACGGCGTGGCACTCGCCCTGCGCGCGGGCGCCGAGGTCTCCGACCTGGAGTTCGTGCAGTTCCACCCCACCGTGCTCTTCCTCGGCCCGGACGCCGAGGGCCAGCAGCCCCTGGTCTCCGAGGCGGTACGCGGCGAGGGCGCCCACCTGGTCGACGCCGGCGGCGTGCGCTTCATGGTCGGACAGCACGAGCTGGCCGAGCTCGCGCCCCGGGACATCGTCGCCAAGGGCATCATGCGCCGTATGCAGGAGCAGGACGCCGAGAACATGTTCCTCGACGGCCGGCACTTCGGCGCCGACATGTGGGAGCACCGCTTCCCGACGATCCTCGCCGCCTGCCGCGCCCACGGCATCGACCCGGTCACCGAGCCCATCCCGATCGCCCCGGCCGCCCACTACGCCTCCGGCGGCGTACGCACCGACTCCCGGGGCCGTACGACCGTCCCGGGCCTGTACGCGTGCGGCGAGGTCGCCTGCACCGGCGTGCACGGCGCCAACCGGCTCGCCTCCAACTCCCTCCTGGAGGGCCTGGTCTACGCCGAGCGCATCGCGGCGGACATCACGGCCGCCCACGCGGCGAACGGCCTCCACGCGCGCGTGCCCGAACCGTTCGAGCACCCCCAGACGCCCGCGCACCCCCTGCTCGCCCCCGAGGCCCGGTTCGCCATCCAGCGGATCATGACCGACGGCGCGGGAGTGCTGCGCTCCGCCGAGTCCCTGGCCAAGGCCGCCGACCAGCTCCAGCGGCTGCACAGCGACGCCCGCGACGCCCTCGTCGAGAACGGCAAGACGGCCGAGCCCGGCGTCGACACCTGGGAGGCCACCAACCTGATGTGCGTGGCCCGCGTCCTGGTCGCCGCCGCCCGGCAGCGCGAGGAGACGCGCGGCTGCCACTGGCGCGAGGACCGGCCCGACCGGGACGACCCGACGTGGCGCCGCCACATCGTCGTACGGCTGAATCCGGACCGGACACTCGCCGTACACACCACCGATACCGCAGACTTCCCCCCGACCCGGCAGCCCCTTCAGGAGCAGTGACAGACGTGAGCACCCCCGACCTTCCCCTCGCTGAGACCGGCGGCTGCGGCGACGGCTGTGCCTGTGGCGCAGACGGCGGCGAGGAGTACCTGGAGTGCGGGCTCGACCCCGCGCTCGCCCAGCTCCTGGCCGACGCGGGGCTCGACCCCATCGAGGTCGAGGACATCGCCAACGTGGCCATCCAGGAGGACCTCGACCACGGCGTGGACGTGACGACGGTCGCGACCATCCCCGAGGACGCCGTCGCCACCGCCGACTTCGTCGCGCGCGAGGCGGGCGTCGTGGCCGGCCTCAGGGTCGCCGAGGCGGTCGTCTCGGTGGTCTGCGAGGACGAGTTCGAGGTCGAGCGGCACGTCGAGGACGGCGACCGGGTGGAGGCAGGGCAGAAGCTCCTGTCGGTCACCACGCGCACCCGTGACCTGCTCACCGCCGAGCGCAGCGCCCTCAACCTGCTGTGCCGGCTGTCCGGCATCGCCACCGCCACGCGCGCGTGGGCGGACGTACTGGAGGGCACCAAGGCACGCGTGCGTGACACGCGGAAGACCACGCCCGGCCTCAGGTCGCTGGAGAAGTTCGCGGTGCGCTGCGGCGGCGGCGTCAACCACCGCATGTCGCTGTCCGACGCGGCGCTGGTGAAGGACAACCACGTGGTCGCGGCCGGTGGCGTCGCCCAGGCCTTCAAGGCCGTACGGGAGACCTTCCCGGACGTGCCGATCGAGGTCGAGGTCGACACCCTGGAGCAGCTGCGCGAGGTCGTGGACGCGGGCGCGGACCTGATCCTGCTGGACAACTTCACGCCCGGCGAGTGCGAGGAGGCCGTGGCGCTCGTGCAGGGGCGAGCCGCGCTGGAGGCCTCGGGACGGCTGACGCTGGAGAACGCGCGCGCGTACGCCGAGACCGGCGTGGACTACCTCGCCGTCGGGGCGCTCACCCACTCCTCGCCGATCCTGGACATCGGTCTCGACCTGCGTGAGGCGGAGTAGTCGCCATGCTCCTCACCATCGACGTGGGCAACACGCACACCGTCCTCGGCCTGTTCGACGGCGAGGAGATCGTCGAGCACTGGCGCATCTCCACGGACGCCCGCCGCACGGCCGACGAGCTGGCGGTCCTGCTGCAGGGCCTCATGGGCATGCACCCGCTGCTCGGTGACGAGCTGGGCGACGGCATCGACGGCATCGCGATCTGCGCGACGGTCCCCTCGGTGCTGCACGAACTGCGCGAGGTGACGCGGCGGTACTACGGCGACGTGCCCGCGGTGCTGGTCGAGCCGGGCGTGAAGACGGGCGTGCCGATCCTGACCGACAACCCCAAGGAGGTCGGCGCGGACCGCATCATCAACGCGGTCGCGGCGGTCGAGCTGTACGGCGGCCCGGCGATCGTCGTCGACTTCGGCACGGCGACGACCTTCGACGCGGTGTCCGCGCGCGGGGAGTACGTCGGCGGGGTCATCGCGCCCGGTATCGAGATCTCCGTGGAGGCGCTCGGCGTGCGGGGCGCGCAGCTGCGGAAGATCGAGGTGGCCCGGCCGCGCAGTGTGATCGGCAAGAACACGGTCGAGGCGATGCAGTCGGGCATCATCTACGGCTTCGCCGGACAGGTCGACGGGGTCGTCAACCGGATGGCCCGCGAACTCGCGGAGGACCCCGAGGACGTCACCGTCATCGCCACCGGCGGCCTGGCCCCGATGGTCCTGGGCGAGGCCTCGGTGATCGACGAGCACGAGCCGTGGCTGACGCTGGTGGGCCTGCGACTGGTGTACGAGCGGAACGTGTCGCGGATGTGAGGTGCGGCGCGCGCGGCGAGGCGTAAGCCGGAAAGCGGCAGCGGAGAGGCCGTGCGGCGGGACGGCGCCGCAAACTCTCCGCGGCAAGGCGGTGGTGACGCGGCGCGGTACGGCGGCAGCGGAAATGCGGTTAGCCGGAAATGCCGCGAGACGGCAAGGCGGAAACGCGGCAAGGCGGAAGCCGAGAGCAGCAGTGTGGCGAGGCGGAAGCCGAGAGCCGCAGTGGTGATGCAGCGATGCGGTGGCGAAGGCGCGGAACGCGGGCGCGTCCGCCCGGGTGGCTCCGCTCGCGCCACACCCGCCCCCTATGACGAGTTTGTCTGATTAGCGCGTACTGTCGCCGCATGCCCACGCCATACGGATCCCGCGGCGGCATGGCGTTCGGTGTGGAGGAGCTGCGTGTGCTCCGCCGCGCTCTCGCCCTTGCCCTTCACCCCCGAACCGCCTCGGCCGAGGACGTTCAGGACTGTCTCCGCCTAGCCGACTCCCTCGACGAGGCGATGCGCGAGGGCGCCCGGCTGCGTGCCTTCCTGGTGGCCGACCTCGCCCGGTACCGCGCCGCCCTGCCCGGCACCGCCGCCGGCTACCTCACCCTCCTGGAGGAGGCGCTGAGCGCCGGGTACCGCCCGGAGGTCGACGACCTCGCCGCCCTCAGAGCCCTGCGCGGCAGTCCCGTCGCGGCCGCGCTGCTGGACCGCTGCCTCGTCCTCGCCGAGCAGGGCGTACGGGCCCGGCTGGCGCGCGGAGCGGCCCGGAGGTCCATCCCGGCCGCCCCGGCCGTGCCGGCGTCCCGGACCCGCCTCCTGGCCCTTCCCGGAGGCCTTTCCGAGGTCACCGGGCGTGCCGGTGCGGGAGTCGCCGGGGAGGACGCCGGTGAGAAGCCCCAGGCTCCGCAGAAGAGGCCCGCGCAGAAACCGGCCACCCCGAAGCCGGCCCCCGCGTCGCCGCAGCCCACGCGCCCCATCCCCACCCCCGGCGAGGTCTTCCCCCGCCGCAAGCCGGCCCCGCCGCCCCCGAACCCGCCGCAGCAGCTCGCCGCGGGCTGACCCGAACCCCGGCCCCGCCCCCTGTCCCCGCCCACCCCGTGGCTACCCTGGACGCATGGACTACGTCTCCGCGCTCGTGCCCCCGGTCGTCATGGCCGTGTTCTTCATCGGCGTGATCAGGGTGATCGTGAAGACCCAGGGCGGGGCCAACAAGACCAAGGAGGACGCGGTCGTCGACGCCGCCCTCGCGCGCGTGGAGGGCGCCAAGCAGGCCTCCGCGCGCGGCGACGCCTGAACCTCCCGGCCCCCGCACCCTCACCGGCGTACGACTCCCGTTTTCCGAGTCGTACGCCCTTTTTGTTCCTGTTTGACGGTGAAGCGCACGTCCGGCACGCGAATACCGGGTTCTCCCACTATTGTGCTGAGCTGTGCCTCGCCCATTGGGAGAACTCGAAGACGCGGTCATGACGCGGGTGTGGAAGTGGAACCGCCCGGTGACCGTTCGAGAAGTCCTGGAAGACCTTCAGCAGGAACGGTCCATCGCCTACACCACGGTGATGACCGTTTTGGACAATCTCCATCAGAAGGGCTGGGTGCGACGGGAGGCCGAAGGACGGGCCTATCGATATGAGGCCGTCTCCACCCGGGCCGCCTACGCCGCCGCCCTGATGAACGACGCCTGGTCGCAGAGTGACAACCCCGCGGCCGCTCTCGTCGCGTTCTTCGGCATGATGAGCGAGGAACAGCGACTCTCCCTGCGGGACGCCGTACGCATCGTCCAAGGACCGGAAACCGTCGAAGCCGCCGCGGATACCACTCGCGAAACCGGCGGCGAGAACCCCGGCTCGGCGCCGGAGGGCGACGGGCGATAGCGTCCGCACATGTCAGCAGAGAGCTCGTCCGCTCAGCGTCCCGAAGTCAGCGCAAAAGCCATCACGGTCCGGCGGGCCCGCACCAGCGATGTCCCGGCCGTGCGCAGTCTCCTCGACGAGTACGTCCGCGCTCGCATCCTGCTCGACAAAGCCACCGTGACGCTTTACGAGGACATCCAGGAGTTCTGGGTCGCCGAACGCGACGACAACGGCGAGGTCGTCGGCTGCGGCGCACTGCATGTGATGTGGGAAGACCTCGCCGAAGTGCGCACTCTCGCCGTGAAGCAGGGTCTGAAGGGCGCCGGTGTCGGTCATCGGGTGCTGGAGAAGTTGCTGCACACCGCGCGTTGGCTCGGTGTTCGGAAGGTTTTCTGTCTGACCTTCGAAGTGGACTTCTTCAGCAAGCACGGCTTCGTCGAGATCGGCGAGACTCCTGTTGACACCGATGTCTACGCGGAGCTACTGCGTTCCTATGACGAGGGTGTCGCGGAGTTCCTCGGTCTCGAACGAGTGAAACCGAACACCTTGGGCAACAGCCGGATGCTTCTGCATCTGTGATCGTCATGCCCTATTCCACAGGACGGCCCTGCCCAGGTTCCCTATGTCCGAAACGCGCATGTTTCCGGACCGGAGACGGTCGGTCTGTCTCTCCCAGGGGTTTGTGTTTTTCCATCAAAAGCGGTTTGCTTTCCGACGTAACGCAGTACTGCATATAACAGGGGGCGGCGAAACGGCGGACGCCGCAGACCCCAGTCCCTTCAGTTATCGATGAAAGGAAATCCGGTGGCACAGAAGGTTCAGGTCCTTCTTGTCGACGACCTCGACGGCGGCGAGGCGGACGAGACCGTGACGTTCGCGCTGGACGGCAAGACGTACGAGATCGATCTCACGACTGCCAATGCGGACAAGCTCCGTGGCCTTCTCGACCCTTACGTGAAGGGCGGTCGTCGTACCGGAGGCCGCGCTGCGGGCGGTCGCGGAAAGGCGCGCGCCACTTCCGGCGGCAGCCAGGACACCGCGCAGATCCGCGCGTGGGCGAAGGAGAACGGTCTCGAGGTCAATGACCGCGGCCGTGTTCCCGCGTCCATTCGCGAGGCTTACGAGAAGGCCAACGCCTGAGCGCGACCCTTATGGACAGACGGGCGGCTGAGCGCACGCGCGCAACCGCAGGCGGTGACACCACGTCGCCACCGTGTCCAGCAGCCTTACGAGATCGGGGGCGTCCCCACCGCCCCCCAAGGCCGACAGCGTCGGCAGCGAGACCTCGGTCTCGCGCCCCGGCACGGGGGGTCGCAGCCAGACGGCGGCCCCCCGAGGCGCACCGGAGCGACCCGCAAGAGTCGGTCGCGATCCGGTAGGACCCGGCTCGGCGAGACCTCGCGCGCCGGTCGCCCCGGGCAGGAGAGCACGTCGTACGACGTCGGTGGGCGCCCCCGGGCCGGGGGGCGGCGGCGCGTCCATGAGCCCGCCCTCGCCGAGCGTCCGCAGATCGAGCGCCAGCGCGCCCCACTCCAGCCAGTCCAGCACTCCGGGCACCTCCTCCGCGCTGCCCGCCGCCAGCAGCAGCCGCATCCGGTCGCCCTGTACCGCCACCGGAGAGCCCGGCGCCAGGTGGCGCAGCCCGGCCCCGCCCGCCTCCAGCGGCACGTCCAGGACGTCGTAGCACGGGCCGACGCAAAGCCGTAGGGGAGATCCTGGGCCTGCGGGCACCGTCGGCCACCCCAGTTCGTTCTCGTACCACCGGCGGACCTGATCGCTCGATTCGAGCGGCCGGCGGGGGAAGGGGACCGTGGTGACCGGGGGGACTGTGCCAACCATGCCAAGTGCAACCGCCGAAAGGGCGCCCGAGTTACGCTGGGTGTTCCCATGATTGCGCAGAGTGCTGGAAGAGGGGGCGTTCGGGGGTGTGGCGAGGCGCAAGGTTGTTCGCCCGTAGCGGAGGGAACCGGTGCGCGCGGCATGGAGTGTCAGTCCCAGCGGGTAAGACATCCCTAGTGGGAGGGGGCGACACGCAGGACAGGACGTCTCACGTTCGCCATCGGCGTACTGGAGGTAGGGGTAACTGCCTGGCCTGCGGGAACATCGTCTCGCACCATCAGGTTGGAGCAGATGTCGGCGTTCGGGGTCAGGAGGCCATCGACGGTGTCGGCAGTTGGAATGAGCGGTCCCCGCTTGCGGGACTAAGCTGCGGAAGGACAGGGAGGGGAAGTTCCCCCCACTGCCTGACCGCTCTGAGGAGCGATTAACGATGTTCGAGAGGTTCACCGACCGCGCGCGGCGGGTTGTCGTCCTGGCTCAGGAAGAAGCCCGGATGCTCAACCACAACTACATCGGCACCGAGCACATCCTCCTGGGCCTGATCCACGAGGGTGAGGGTGTCGCCGCCAAGGCCCTTGAGAGCCTCGGGATTTCGCTCGAGGCGGTCCGCCAGCAGGTGGAGGAGATCATCGGCCAGGGCCAGCAGGCCCCGTCCGGGCACATCCCCTTCACCCCCCGTGCCAAGAAGGTCCTGGAGCTGTCGCTCCGCGAGGCCCTTCAGCTCGGCCACAACTACATCGGCACGGAGCACATCCTGCTCGGCCTGATCCGTGAGGGCGAGGGCGTCGCCGCCCAGGTCCTGGTCAAGCTCGGTGCCGATCTCAACCGGGTGCGGCAGCAGGTCATCCAGCTGCTCTCCGGCTACCAGGGCAAGGAGACCGCCACCGCCGGCGGGCCTGCCGAGGGCACCCCCTCGACGTCCCTGGTCCTCGACCAGTTCGGCCGGAACCTCACCCAGGCCGCTCGTGAGTCCAAGCTCGACCCGGTCATCGGGCGCGAGAAGGAGATCGAGCGGGTCATGCAGGTGCTGTCCCGCCGTACCAAGAACAACCCGGTCCTGATCGGTGAGCCCGGCGTCGGCAAGACCGCCGTCGTCGAAGGTCTCGCCCAGGCCATCGTCAAGGGCGAGGTGCCCGAGACCCTCAAGGACAAGCACCTCTACACCCTCGACCTCGGCGCGCTGGTCGCCGGCTCCCGCTACCGCGGTGACTTCGAGGAGCGCCTGAAGAAGGTGCTCAAGGAGATCCGCACCCGCGGCGACATCATCCTGTTCATCGACGAGCTGCACACGCTGGTCGGTGCGGGTGCCGCCGAGGGCGCCATCGACGCCGCTTCGATCCTGAAGCCGATGCTGGCCCGCGGTGAGCTCCAGACCATCGGTGCCACCACGCTGGACGAGTACCGCAAGCACCTGGAGAAGGACGCGGCCCTCGAGCGCCGCTTCCAGCCCATCCAGGTCGCCGAGCCGTCCCTGCCGCACACGATCGAGATCCTCAAGGGTCTGCGTGACCGGTACGAGGCTCACCACCGTGTCTCCATCACGGACGAGGCACTGGTCCAGGCCGCGACGCTGGCCGACCGTTACATCTCGGACCGCTTCCTGCCCGACAAGGCGATCGACCTGATCGACGAGGCGGGTTCCCGGATGCGCATCCGCCGGATGACGGCTCCGCCGGACCTCCGCGAGTTCGACGAGAAGATCGCCGACGTCCGCCGGGACAAGGAGTCCGCGATCGACTCGCAGGACTTCGAGAAGGCCGCGTCCCTGCGCGACAAGGAGAAGCAGCTCCTCGCCGCGAAGGCCAAGCGGGAGAAGGAGTGGAAGGCCGGCGACATGGACGTCGTCGCCGAGGTCGACGGCGAGCTGATCGCCGAGGTCCTCGCGACCGCCACCGGCATCCCGGTCTTCAAGCTGACCGAGGAGGAGTCCTCGCGTCTGCTGCGCATGGAGGACGAGCTCCACAAGCGGGTCATCGGCCAGGTCGACGCCGTCAAGGCGCTGTCGAAGGCGATCCGTCGTACGCGCGCGGGTCTGAAGGACCCGAAGCGTCCCGGTGGTTCGTTCATCTTCGCCGGCCCGTCCGGTGTCGGTAAGACGGAACTCTCCAAGGCTCTGGCGGAGTTCCTCTTCGGCGACGAGGACGCGCTGATCTCCCTCGACATGTCGGAGTTCAGCGAGAAGCACACGGTCTCGCGTCTCTTCGGTTCGCCTCCCGGATACGTGGGCTACGAAGAGGGCGGCCAGCTGACCGAGAAGGTCCGCCGCAAGCCGTTCTCCGTCGTCCTCTTCGACGAGGTCGAGAAGGCCCACCCGGACATCTTCAACTCGCTGCTGCAGATCCTGGAGGACGGTCGTCTGACCGACTCCCAGGGCCGGGTCGTGGACTTCAAGAACACGGTCATCATCATGACGACCAACCTCGGCACCCGGGACATCTCCAAGGGCTTCAACCTGGGCTTCGCGGCCTCGGGTGACAAGAAGACCAACTACGAGCGCATGAAGAACAAGGTCTCGGACGAGCTCAAGCAGCACTTCCGGCCCGAGTTCCTCAACCGCGTCGACGACGTGGTCGTCTTCCCGCAGCTGACCCAGGACGACATCCTCAAGATCGTCGACCTGATGGTGGGCAAGGTCGACGAGCGCCTCAAGGACCGGGACATGGGCATCGAGCTCTCCCAGTCCGCCAAGGAGCTGCTGTCCAAGAAGGGTTACGACCCGGTGCTGGGTGCGCGTCCGCTGCGTCGCACCATCCAGCGCGAGGTCGAGGACACGCTGTCGGAGAAGATCCTCTTCGGCGAGCTGCGTCCCGGTCACATCGTGGTCGTCGACACGGAGGGCGAGGGCGAGACCCAGACCTTCACCTTCCGCGGCGAGGAGAAGTCGGCTCTGCCGGACGTCCCGCCGATCGAGCAGGCGGCCGGTGGAGCGGGGCCGAATCTGAGCAAGGACGCGTAGCCCTTCGGGGATTGCGCGGAAGAGGGGCCGCCCTGGGACTTCGGTTCTGGGGCGGTCCCTTTTTGGTGTTCAGTTCAGCTCGATCTCGGCGCCCGGGAAGAACGCGGCGAAACGGGAGGACTCTCTGGGGTCGACCTGGAGGGTCACCGTGCGCAGGCCTGGTAGGCGGGGCGCCAGGGCGGACAGGTCCTCGTCGCCGTATATCCAGGTGATTCGCAGGGTCTCGATGCCGGGTAGTTCGGGCATGATCGCGAACGAGTGAGGAAAGTCCCGGACAAGCGCCGCGTTCAGATGGAGTCGGTGCAGCTCGGGCAATTCGGTGACCGCCATCCAGTCCGTGTCCGTCAGTTCAGCGGTCAGGGAGCCGAGGCTGAGCGAGCGGAGGCCGGACCAGTGCTGCAGTCCGCGCAGACCTGTGGTGTCGGTGGTGTTCCTGCCCAGGAAGAGAGTCTCCAGCGGTGCGTCGACCGGCAGGCTCTCGGTGAGATCGATGCCGGGCAGCTCCTGTGTCAGGGAGAGGCGGCGGAGGGACCGGAGCGAGCGGAGCCCGGCGACGTCGGCGACCTGATTGCAGCTGAGACGGACGAGTGGCAGCTCGGAGAGCCGGTCCAGCCGCGTGGCCGGGCACTCCGTGAGCCACACCTCGCGTAGGGAGCGGAACGGCAGCAGGACACCCGCATCGACGAGGTGGGGATTGTTCTGCAGCTCGATACCCGTCACGGCCTCCGGACGCGGCACAGCGGCCGACAACTGCTCGATCCGGTGGGGGCCCCGAAAGGACAGGCCGTGCCAAGGGCGCATGGTGGCGATGGCCGCGCGCTCCTCGGCCGACTCGCAGTTGAGGAAGAGGTCCGTCCGATCCAGATGGTCCAGGACCTCAGTGGCGTATTCCACGGTGTCGAACCGATGCCAGGTCCCCACGAGCTGGCGCCGCACGTCGAGGTCGCGGTGGTCCCGGAACCGGCGCAGCACCGCCAACGCTCCCTCAGGCTCGTCCCGGCCGAGAACCGAAGCGGTGACGACGACGTTCCTGGCCTGTTCGGGGGTGAGATCCGCCGGACCCGGCAACAACTCCAGGACCAGCGGGCCGCCCGCCGCCGCCAGTGTCTTCGCGTCCTCCGTCGACCACGGTGGGATCAGCTCGACCGCCTGCGAGTCGACCTCCAGTCGCACATCCGGAGCCAGGGCTGTCGCATGCTCAAGGCAGGCCAGTGCCAGCAGGGTCAGTCGGGAAGTCCCGCGGGACAGCAACTGCCGTAGCAGGAAGGCCCGTTCCCGCGGCCGCGCATGCGCCACCGACAGCCGGATCACGTCCTCCCACTGGGTGTCGTCCGCATGGCTGAGCAGGACGTCCAGGTGGCCCTCCTCCACCGCGTACCGCGCCCCCAGGTAGTCCTGAAACGTACGGTGGACGAAGTCCACGACGGCCTCGGCCGGTTGGCGCAGCAGGCCGCTGCGCAGGAGCAGGGTCCGCAGTACCGCCCCCGCGTCCCCCGGCACCGCGATCGACGGCAGGCATCGCTCCACGATCCCCTCGGCCGTCTCGACGTCCATCTCCGTGCGGCCGCTCAGGACCAGCGCGTAGGCCAAGCGCTGGAGCACCTCCAGCTGGGCCTCCTCGCCGAGCTCCGTCCCGTCGAAGGTGCCCATGCCGCGCTCCCGGTCCCGTCGGGAGAGCAGCATCGTCAGGGCCGCGTCGTACAACTCCTTGCGGCCCGTGGGGAGGTAGCCGCGGCGTTCCCGGTGCAGGGCGCAGATCAGGCCGCACATGAGGGGGTTGGTGGCGAGGCGGGCGAGGTCGCGTTTGGTGCGGAGGGAGTCCAGGAGCGGGCTCTCGAACTCCGGTGCCTGCGCCGCCGTGTGCCAGCGTCGTACGAACGTGGTCACCTCGGTGCGGCGCATCGGGGCCAGGGACAGTTCGCGGAACCCCTCGGAGGCCAGCCAGTCCGCGCGTACCGCGGTGGGGCGGGAGGTGAGGAGCCAGTGGTTGCCCGGGAAGGCCTGGATGAGGGACTGGAGCCAGTCGCGGGTGCGGTTGCGGTCGGCCGACGGGATCTCGTCCAGGCCGTCGACGAGGACCAGGCCCCGGCCGGCTGCCAGAACGCGTTCCGCCCAGCCCTCCGGCGGGCTGAGCGGGCAGCTCACCGCCTTCAGGAAGTCCGCGGGTGCGGGCAGGGCACCGGCGCGGACCAGTGTGCGCAGCGGGAGGACGTACGGAATGCGGGCCCCCTCACGTGCCGCCGTCACCGCCAGCCACTGCACCAGCGTCGTCTTGCCCGAGCCCGCGTCGCCGCGCAGCAGGACCCTGTCGTGGGTCAGCAGAGCGTCCTCGGCGGGGAGTTGGACGGTCACCGGGCCGCCGGGGCGTTCCTCCGGCAGGGCTCGCTCATCGGCTGTCGTCGCCTCCAGGCTCAGATACGCCACTTCGAGAGGCCAGCGGTCGGGGGAGTCGCGCAGGTCGATGCCGTAGATGGTGATGTGGTTGTGGTGGCCGGCGATGTGTGTGAGGTAGCGGCGTTCGAAGGTGCGGTCCGGGGCGCCGGGGCGGGGCGTGCGGGCCGTCAACTCGTCGATCTTCGCGATCAGTTCGGTCTGGCGGCGGGTCTGTTCGACGAGCGTCCGCGCCACGAACGTGGACCGGCGGGTGAAGAAGTCCAGGATGTGGAGGCAGGCCCACTCGGTGGCGGAGTCGAGGAAATAGCCGGCGTCGGTGGAGAGGCCGACGGGTGGGGGTGCCTGGTCGCGGAGTTCCCGGGCGAGGTCGCGATGGCCCAGGCGTACGGCTTGGACGTCGTCCATGTCGAGGTCGCCGAGGGCGAGGAGGCGGGCGGTCAGGGCGTCGACGACCGAGGGTTCCTCGTCGGCCGGGAAGGGCGGTTCGCCCGGGGAGTCCGTCGCCGCGCCGACCAGCCGTCGGGCCAGCGCGCGGACCTCCTTCTCGCCCAGCGTGCGCTTCTCGCCCCGGAAGGAGACCAGGGCGGTCAGACGTACGGGCTTGTCGACCAGGCCCGCTCCCGGGGCGTCCGGCACGAAGAGTTTCCGTACGAGGGAGGCCACCAGGCCGGACGCGAGCTTGCTGCCGAGTACCGCCGGATCCATCCGCCCCACCCCCGTGATCGCGCGAACGAGGGTGAGGCTACCCGGAGTTGAGGGGGAGAATCAGGACAGCTGGCCGTCGTAGTCCGGCAGCTTGTACGTCTTCTCGGCGTGGCCGCCCGACAGGTCGGTGGCGCTGTTGCCGATGTTCGCGATGATCGTGTAGCCCTTGTTCTCGATGGCGACGCGCTGGGCCGTCTTGTAGGCGGCGACGTCCTTGAAGAGGTCGACGAAGCTGCGGACGTAGAGGCCGGAGACCTCGTAGCCGACGTGCTCGAGGTTGTAGTCGGTGAACGAGTAGATGATGCCCGGGCGGGCCGTGACGAAGAACAGGGATACGCCGTGGTCCTGGGCGTACTCGGCCACGTCCAGGACCGGCTGGTTGGCCGGCTGGGGATAGGCGAAGCCGAAGTCGGTCTCCAGGGTGGTGTTGTCGATGTCGAGGACGATGGCCTGCTTCTCGCCCGGCTTGGCCGCGGCGATCCGCTGCTTCAGGTACGGCAGCGCCTGGTTCATCACCGCCTGGCAGTCCTGCTGCCAGGTGGTGTAGTCGACGTCTTCGGTGGTCGCGGCGTCGGCCGGGGCGGCCAGTGACACGAGGGCCGCCGTGGATACGGCGGTGACGGCGAGGCGGCGCACCAAGGGGCGTCGGTTCGTCATGGGTGGGGGTCCTCTCACGTCATTAACACTGCCGTTGTCGGGTGCATGCTCGTTGGCGTGGGTGGCGCGAGGGGAACCGTAGGGTTACTGGGGGGTAAGTGCCAAGAGGTGTGCGTCACATGAATTCGGAATCGGGGATGCGGAGATCCTGGGCGCCGGTGACATGACGCACAGGCGATTTGTCCGTTACTAGGGCTAATAGTGGAAAGTGCTACCCGGGCAAAAGGGACGTTTCTCACGCAATCTCGGAGCCGGTTCTGCCGTCTTGGGTTGATTCATTCCAGATGGGGCCTCTGTCAAGAACCGGGAAGTTTTCCGATGAAGTACTAGCTTCCGTCGTAGATAGGTGGTTTGGGGCTTTCGGGCGCTCGGGGTTACCAAGGGATGCCCCATCCGGCAGCCGTCTGTGCGCCGGGTGGTTTTCGATGTCCCCGTCCCCATGAGGTTCCGATGTCCCAGCGCGTCCCGTCCCGCTCTTCCCGTACGTCCCTGCTCCGCTCCCGTGTGGCCGTGGTGGCCGCCGGCCTGGGGGTCTCGGCCGTGCTGGGGACCGGAGTCGCGGCCGCCGCCGGCACGAGCGGCGCCGCCTCCTGGATCGACCCGGTGAAGAAGTACAAGCTCAGCGCGAGCTTCGCGCAGGCCGGTGCCATGTGGCAGTCCACCCACAGCGGTCAGGACTTCGCCGTGTCCAGCGGCACCAAGGTCTTCGCCGCGCACGGCGGAACCGTCGTCAAGGCCGGCGGCAACGGTGCCGGTGACGGGTCGGCGTACGGCAATGCCATCGTCATCAAGCACGGCGGCAAGACCTACTCGCAGTACGCCCACCTCTCGCGCATCGACGTGAAGGTCGGCCAGGTCGTCAAGACCGGTCAGCGCATCGCCCTGTCCGGCAACACCGGCAACTCCAGCGGTCCGCACCTGCACTTCGAGATCCGTACGACCGCCAACTACGGGTCCGCCATCGACCCGGTCGCCTTCCTGCGCTCCAAGGGCGTGACCGTCTAAGCGGTGCCGGTCGCTCCCCGGTGGGCCTGCGCCACCAGGTCCAACGCCACTTCCAGGGCCGCCTTGCGCTTGTCCTCGGCCTCGCCGGGGAGGTCCTGGAGGAGGAACATCCCGGCGTGCAGGGTGAAGATCGCGCTGGTGTAGCGGACCTGGTCGACCATCCGCGCCGCTGGGTCGATCATGATGTCCCGCAGGCCCTGCATGCGCTCCTTGAAGGTCTCGCCGACCCGGAGCTCCCGAACCGTCGCCTGGTTCTCCTGCATGAAGCGGAACAGGGGGGCGGCGTCGGCGAGGATGTCGCTGTAGCGCCGTACGATCTCCTGCTTCGTCTCCAGCGTGTGGGGCTGGCGGCGGCCCCACTCGATCAGGTCGAGGATGGGCTGGGTCAGATCGTCGAAGATGCTGACCAGGATCTCTTCCTTGGTCTTGAAGTGGTAGTAGAGCGCCGCCTTGGTCACGTCCAGCGCCTCGGCGATCTCGCGCAAAGACGTCTTCTCGTAGCCCTGCTCGGCGAAGAGGTCGAGGGCCACGTCCTGGATGCGCTGGCGGGTGTTCCCGCGCCGTCGCTGCTTGGTGCCGTCCATGGTGCCGCCCATCCTCCGTGAAGCCCTTGGCTTTGAATAAAACTTACTTGACGCCCGGCTAGTTACGGGGCTACCTTCCCCAGTGTAGTTAACTTGCCGGGCGGCAAGTAAGTGGCTGGGGGAGTGGGAATCATGGCGGACACGCAGGCAGCGGCCGTACCGGAGGCCGACAAGCAACCCAGGAGCGTGCGGGTCGTCCTGCTCGCCCTGATGATCACGATGATGCTGGCGATGCTCGACAACATGATCATCGGCACCGCGATGCCGACGATCGTGGGCGAGCTGGGCGGGCTCGAACACCTCTCGTGGGTCGTGACGGCGTACACGCTGGCCACCGCGGCCTCCACCCCGCTGTGGGGGAAGCTCGGTGACATGTACGGGCGCAAGGGCGTCTTCATGTCGTCGATCGTGCTCTTCCTCATCGGGTCGGCACTGAGCGGCATGGCCCAGGACATGGCGCAGCTCATCGGGTTCCGGGCCGTGCAGGGACTCGGCGCCGGTGGTCTGATGGTCGGCGTCATGGCGATCATCGGCGACCTCATCCCGCCGCGGGAGCGCGGCAAGTACCAGGGCATGATGGCCGGCGTCATGGCGCTCGCGATGATCGGCGGACCGCTGGTCGGCGGCACCATCACCGACCACTGGGGCTGGCGCTGGGCCTTCTACATCAACCTGCCGCTCGGTGTCGTCGCGCTCGCCGCGATCAGCGCCGTGCTGCACCTGCCGAAGAAGCGGGCCAAGGCACGCATCGACTACCTCGGCGCCGGGCTGCTGACCGTCGGCATCACCGCGATCGTCCTGGTCACCACGTGGGGCGGTACCGAGTACGCCTGGACCTCCGCGCGGATCATGGAGCTCATCGGCATCGGCGTGGCCGCGCTGATCGGGTTCGTGTTCTGGCAGACCAAGGCCGCCGAGCCGGTGGTGCCGCTGCACATCTTCCGCAGCCGCAACTTCACGCTGATGTCCCTCATCGGCTTCATCACCGGGTTCGTGATGTTCGGCGCGACACTGTTCCTGCCGCTGTACCAGCAGTCCGTGCAGGGCGCGTCCGCGACCAACTCCGGGCTGCTGCTCCTGCCGATGCTCGGCGCGATGCTCGTGACCTCGATGGTGGCGGGACGGGTGACCACCAACACCGGCCGGTACTACGTCTTCCCCGTCCTCGGCAGCGCCCTCATGATCGTCGGGCTGTACCTGCTGTCGACGATGGACACCGGCACCTCGCGCGTCACCTCCGGTGTCTTCATGGCCGTCGTCGGGCTCGGCATGGGCTGCCTGATGCAGATCACCATGTTGGTCGCGCAGAACAGCGTCGAGATGAAGGACATGGGCGTCGCGTCCTCGTCCACGACCCTCTTCCGCACCCTCGGCTCCTCCTTCGGTGTCGCGATCATGGGCGCGCTGTTCAACAGCCGGGTCCAGGACGTCATGACCGAGCGGGCCGGGGCGATCGGGTCCAAGGTGACCGAGCAGTCCGCGCAGCTGGACGCGGCGAGCCTGGCGAAGCTGCCGGAGGCCGCCCGCGAGGCGTACCAGCACGCGGTGTCGGCCGGCACCCACTCCGCGTTCCTGCTGGGAGCCGTCGTGGCGGTGCTGGCGCTGGTCGCGGCGGTGTTCGTGAAGGAGGTTCCGCTCAAGGGGGCGGGGCCGAAGACCGACGAGGAGAAGGCGGCGGAGCAGGCCTCGGCCCCGATGGCGGTCGCCGAGGCCGTCTGACCCCACCCGCCCTTCTCGAACGAACCGAAGGCCCTCCGGCGGTGTCCGCCCCGGAGGGCCTTCGCCGTACCTCCTGTCGGTGCCGCGTGTCACCATCGGTCCCATGGACAGGACCCGGCAGCTGCGCCTGGCCAAGGACGCCATGGACCGTGACTGGGCCGACCCGGAGCTCGACCTGGGGGCGGTGGCCGCGCACGCCGGGTACTCGCGCTACCACTTCCTGCGGGCCTTCAAGGAGACCTACGGCGAGACGCCCGGCCAGTATCTGACCCACCGGCGCATCGAGCGGGCCGAGGAGTATCTGCGCGGCGCCGACCTGTCGGTGACCGAGATCTGCCATCTGGTGGGGTTCAGCAGCCTCGGCACCTTCTCCGCCCGCTTCAAGACACGGACCGGGCTGACGCCGAGCGAGTACCGGGCGAAGCATGTGGGGCGCGGGGCCTCGCTGATCCCCGGGTGCTACGCGCTCTTCTGGGCCGGCGGCTTCCCGCGCAAGGACCGCAACTCCGAAGAAGCGCCCTGACGCCGGCCCTGCCTACCGTGGCGTTGCGAGCCCCCGACGACAGGAGAGCAGAGCCATGATCAAGGGCCTGGGCATCACCACGGTATGGACCTTCGACCAGCAGCGCACCAAGGCCTTCTTCACCGAGAAACTCGACTTCGAGGTGCGGGACGACATCTCCATGGGCGACATGCGCTGGGTCACCGTCGGCGCCAAGGACCAGCCGGGTGTGGAGCTGGCGCTGATGAGCCTGGACGGGCCCGGGCTCGACCCCGAGTCGTCCGAGGCGCTGAAGAAGCTGGTGGGAAAGGGCGTCATCGGGGCGGGGGCCTTCCGTACCGATGACTGCCGGGGGGACTACGAGACCTTCCGGGCCCGCGGGGTGGAGTTCATCCAGGAGCCGAAGGAGCGGCCGTACGGCGTCGAGGCGATCTTCCGTGACGACAACGGCAACTGGTACTCGCTGACCGAACGGAGCGAGGAGCTGGACTTCTCGAAGCCGTTCTGAACGGCGGATGTATTCGGTTGCCGCGGCGGGGAGGGCTACGGCTTCGGCTGCCGCGGCGGGGACGGCCACGGCATCGCCTCCGTGGGGAACGGCACGGCTACGGCTTCGGTGCCCCGGCAGCACGGCTACGGCCCGGCCGCCTCCGTCGGGAACGGCCACGGCGTCGGTCGCATCCGTAGGCAACGGCTACGGGCCGGGACTTCGGCCGCCCCCGTCGGAAACAGCTGCGGCATCGGCTGCCGCGTCGGGAACGGCGCCGCGGCAACCGTCGCCCCGTCGGGAACGGCGCCGCAGCGTCCGCCGCCCCGTCGGAAACGGCTACGGCATCATCGGGTAGCTTCCCGTGTTCGTCGGTGCGTGTTCCGGTAGCCACAGCACGGCTACCGCGCCCTCCGCCGGTATGCCGTCGGGGGCGCCCGCGGGGCGGATGTTGCGGAAGGTGAGGCGTGCGCCCAGCACTCTCGCCTGGCCGGCCGCGATGGTCAGGCCGAGCCCGTGGCCGTGGCCCGCCCGGTCGCTGCTGCCGGTGCGGAAGCGGCTCGGTCCCTCGGCGAGCAGGTCCTCGGGGAACCCGGGGCCATGGTCACGGACCCGGATGACGCGGCCCTCGACGGTGACCTCGATGGGCGGCTTGCCGTGCCGGGCGGCGTTGGCGAGCAGGTTGAACAGCACCCGCTCCAGGCGCCGCGGGTCGGTCGTGACCATCGACTCGTGCACCACCCGGACCGCGATCTCCGGGTCCTTCGCCGCCACCCGCCGGGAGATGAACTCGCCGAGCAGGATGTCCTGGAGCTCCGCCCGCTCGGACGCGCTGTCGAGACGGGCCACCTCCAGGACGTCCTCGACGAGCGTGCGCATGGCCTTCGCCCGGTCCAGGACCAGCTCGGTCGGCCGGCCCGGCGGCAGCAGCTCGGCCGCGGTCAGCAGCCCCGTCACCGGCGTCCGCAGCTCGTGCGCGATGTCCGCGGTGACCCGCCGCTCCGCCTCCAGACGCTGCTCCAACGCGTCCCGCATGGCGTCCACGGCGCTCGCGAGGTCGTCGGTCTCGTCCCGTACGACCCCGCCGATCGCGTCCCGCACCCGCACATCGGTCTGACCGCCGGCCACCTCGTTGGCGGCGGCCGCGGCCTTGCGCAGCCGGCTCGACAGCCGGCCGCCGATGAGCACGCCGAGCGCGCTGCCGCCCAGGACGACCGCGATGGAGCCGATGACCAGCGCCTGGTCGAGGTCCTTGAGGATGTCGGTGCTGCGGTCGGTGAACCCGGTGTGCAGGGACAGGACCTTTCCGTCGGACACCGGCACGGCGGCCCAGATGTCCGGCACACCGCGCGGCCCTTCCGTGACGTACGTCGCCCGGCGCCCCTGCTCGACCATGTCCCGCAGTGGCGGCGGCAGCGCCGAGTCGCCCTTCTTGACGCCGGGGAAGTTCGCCCGCCCGGTCTTCTCGTAGTTGTTCTGGGCGATCTGGATGCGCTCGTCCGCGAGGTCGCGGGCGTTGTCCAGCATCGAGACCCGGGCCGCGTTGTGCACGACCAGGCTCAGCGCGATCGCGACCAGCGCGCCGACCAGCGCGATGGCCGCGCTGAGCTTCCACCTGATGCCCGTACGAAGGCCCGTACGCTCCAGTCGCGCCGGGACCAGGCGCCGCAGTGTCCCCCGCATGTCCGCCCCGCTCAGGCTTTCAACTTGTAGCCGAAACCGCGGACCGTCTCGATCCGGTCCTGGCCGATCTTGGTGCGCAGTCGCTGCACATGGACGTCGACGACCCGGGTGTCACCGCCCCAGCCGTAGTCCCACACCCGCTCCAGGAGCTTGTCGCGGGACAGGACGGTGCCCGGCGCGGAGGAGAACTCCAGGAGCAGCCGCATCTCGGTCGGGGTGAGCGCCACCGGCTCCCCGGCCCGGCGCACCTCCATGCCCTCGGTGTCGATCTCCAGCTCGCCGAAGGTCAGCACGCCGCCGTCGGTCGCCGCGGCGGAGTCCTCGCCCCGGTCGCCGCCGCCCGCGTGCCCGAAGCGGCGCAGTACCGCGCGGATACGGGCGACCAGCACGGCACCGTCGAACGGCTTGGTGACGTAGTCGTCGGCGCCCGCCTCCAGGCCCAGCACCACGTCGATGGAGTCCGCGCGCGCCGACAGCATGATCACCGGCACGGTCGACTCGTCCCGGATGCGCCGGCACAGGCTGACGCCGTCCAGCCCGGGGACCATGACGTCCAGCAGGGCGATGTCGGGGCGGTTCGCGCGGAACGCCTCCAGGCCCGACAGTCCGTCGGGCATGGCGGTGACCGCGAAGCCGTCCCGCTCCAGGGCGAGCTGGGTGGCCTCGCGGATGACGTCGTCGTCCTCGACGAACAGAACGTGGGTCTGGTCTGCCATCCCGCTGCTCTCTGTCCTCGTGTCGCTGTCGGTTACGGATATCGGGTCGGTGCCGATGAGGGGTCTCGGGTTGTCGCTGTGGGGTCTCGGGTTGCCGATGAGGGTCTCAGGTTGCTGTCGACAGGTGATCGGATCGAGGGCCCCGATCGGTTCACTCCGTCGAAGGGACCGGCGAGGGTGCCTGCGAAGGGACCGCCGACGGCTCGGGACCGAGGTCGCCGAGCTCGTTGTGCATGAACCGCCATTTGACGAAGCGGCCCGCCGTCCACCGGTAGGTGATCACGTCCTCGCCGGACGGGCTCGACACCGAGTCCCCCTTCTCGTACACCTGTTTGCTCACGACCAGATTGCCGCCGCTGTCTATCTCCGCGTACACCGGGGACTCCTCGGCGCTGAACACATTCTCGTACGCACCACGCGTCTCGCGATACACATACGAGCCGACACCGACGCCGTCGCCGCAGGTCAGCACGTTGACCACGACGTCGTCCGTGGAACCTCCGGTGAGGTCGCCGTGGGCCACGTCGACCGGGTACTCGTCCGCGACGCAGGGCTTGAGGTCGTCCTTGACCTCCGCCGAGACCATCGGGTCGTCCTGGACCAGCTTGGCCGCCTCCGCGTGGGTCAGCGAGGCCGAGCGGGTGTCGGAGGGCACGCCCGAAGGAGCGACGACGGGGGCCTCGGAGGGTGCGGTGCCCGCCGCCATGTCGCTGCCGGCCGAGGAATCGGCGAAGGCCGGGCCCTCGTCACGGGCCCCGGTGCCACCGGTGGCGCAGGCGGAGACGAAAAGGGCGAGGGCGGCGAGTACGGCCAACGCCGTCATCGCCGCCTGTAGGGTGCCCCGGCCCCGTGAGGGCGCGTCGGTCAGGCCGCCGTGCAACGCTCCCGCTCCTCACGCTCCAGCGCGCGTGCGTCCAGATCGCGGCTCTCCAGCTCCTCACGGAGCCGGGCGAGGGCCCGGTGCAGCGTGCTCTTGACCGTTCCGGCCGACATGCCGAGGGCGGCGGCCGTCTCCTCCGTGGACATCTGCTCCCAGTGTCGCAGCACGACGACACTGCGCTGCTTCGGGGCGAGCACCTTCATGACGTCCATCAGCAGGGCGCGGTCCGCGTGCTGGTCGGTGGCGTCGTCCACCGAGGCGTCCGGGAGCTGCTCGGTCGGCACCTCCTCCAGCTTGCGGGCCCGCCACCACTCGGTCCGGGTGTTGATCATGACCCGGCGCAGGTAGGCGTCCGCGAGCCGCTTGTCGGCGATGCCGTCCCAGCGGTGGTACGTCCGGGCCAGCGCCGTCTGGAGCAGGTCCTGGGCGTCGACCGGGTCCGGGACCAGGCGACGGGCGCTGCGCAGCAACGCGTCCTGCCGGGTACGCACGTACTCCTCGAACTCGAGCACCTCGCCCTGCGCCATGATCGACCGCCTCCATCCCCGTTTCCGACCCGCCCGCTGCCGGTTTTTCATTGCCTGTGTGCCGCGGTCCTGCGGTACGCCAATGAAGCTACGGAGCAGTTGTCACGGGGCTGTGCGGAGCAGCGCGCGGCCAGCACTCGGCTGTCCGTCGGTTGTGTAACGGAAGCAGGAAAGGGGTAAACCGGCGCACCGATTAGCGCCGGTTCAGGGTGATTTGGCAGTGTGATGCGCCGTCGTTACGTCAACGGCAGCCGATACAAACCACCGGGAAGGGGCTCGACCAGTCCGTCCGCGACCAGTCCGTCGAGCGCCCGCGCCCGCTGCACCGGCTCGTGCCACACCCGGTCGAGCGCGGCCTGCGGCACGGGCGCGTGGGCCTCGCGCAGGACGGCGAGGAGCTTGCCGCGGACCTGGCGGTCGGTCCCGGCGTACGTCTGTCCGCGCCGCGGCGGACCGTCGTGCTCCGGCTTGCCCGCGAGCCGCCAGGCGCACTGGGCGGCGATCGGGCAGCGGTGGCAGGACTCGTTCTTCGCGGTGCACACCAGCGCGCCGAGCTCCATGGAGGCGGCGGCCCAACGGGCGGCCGTCGACTCCTCCTCGGGCAACAGGGCGCGCGCCAGCTTGCGTTCGGCGGCGGTGGTGGCGTTCGGCGGGTACTGCACACCGGCGACGGCCCGCGCGAAGACCCGGCGGACGTTGGTGTCGAGGACGGCGTGCCGCTGCCCGTACGCGAAGGAGGCGACCGCCGCGGCCGTGTACTCCCCGATGCCGGGCAGCGCCAGCAGCTGGGCGTGGTCGGTCGGTACGTCGCCGCCGTGCCGTTCGGTTATCGCCACGGCCGCCCCGTGCAGCCGCAGCGCACGGCGTGGGTAGCCGAGCCGGCCCCACGCGCGCACGGCCTCGCCGGGGGCCTCGGCCGCGAGGTCGGCGGGGCGTGGCCAGCGGGCCAGCCACTGCTCGTACACCGGCAGGACCCGGCTGACCGGCGTCTGCTGCAACATGAACTCACTGACCATCACCCCCCAGGGACCGGCCTCCGGGCGCCGCCACGGCAGATCGCGGGCGTGCTCGTCGAACCAGTCGATGACGGGGGCGTGGAGGTGCTCTCCGCCGGGGGATCCGTCGAGGGATCCGGAGGGGGCGTCGGAGGGGCTGTTGTACGGGGGCTTCGTGGGCGCAGTCATGGCCTTCCGATCCTGCCATGCGCGAGAGGGGGCGCGGGGGAAGCGCCACCCCTCAGGGGTACGGCGGGGGGCGGTGTGCGGGGAGTGCGAAGGACCGCCGTCCCGGTCGTGGCCAGAGGTGCAAGGGCCGCGTTCGCGAACGCGTGGGGTGGGTCGTGGCGGGTCGCCGCTCGTCCATGTCCTGATCGTGCGCTGTACCCACGTAGGGGTGTCGTGTGCGAACGGGGCGTCTCCAAGTGCGCGGTCACCGAGGGTAGGTGGCGGGAAGGAAACCGTCACGGTCCGCGATCTTCAGGTGTCCGGCCCGACGGAGGGCGGGGCGGCGAGGGCCGTCTCCGGAATGATGATCCGGAAAAGTTGTCGCGCGCGGCGGCGGGTACGGGCGGCGAAGGCGCCGATCTCTCGTACAGTTTGCGCCGTGGGATCTCTGCGCAATCCGGTCGGGCCGCTTCCCTCCTCCATCTACTGGCGACGGAGGGCTGTCATGCTGTCCGTGCTGGCCGTGTTGGCCTTGCTGATCGCCTGGATCGTCTCCACGGGCGGCGGTGGTGGCAAGAACGGCGCCGACGGGACGAACGACAAGAATCCCTCGCCCTCGACCATCACGCCGGGACCGACCGGTTCGGGGCCGGCGATCAGTCAAGCGCCGGGCGGGCGCGACGAGTCGACGGAGGGCGGGGACTCCAGCGGGTCGGGTTCCGGCTCCGGCTCGGGCACCGACGACGGGTCCGGTTCAGGCTCCGGCTCCGATGACGGGTCGAGCTCCGGATCCGGTGCGGGCGGGTCGGACGGCGCGGCCGGTGGTGGCACCGGCAGCGGGGTCGGCAAGGACGACACGGTTCCCGCGGGCTCGACACTGCCCAACTGCACCGCCGGTGCCGTGAAGTTGACGGTGCGCAGCCTGCACAACGGCTACGGCCCCGGCGAGACGCCGACGCTCCTGCTGACCGCGGAGAACTCCTCCGGGAGCGACTGCAAGGTCGATCTCGGCCCGAAGAGCGCGGTGTTGACGGTCACTCAGGCCGCGGAGGACGACGAGTACTGGTCCTCCGCCGACTGCCCGAAGACCGCCGGGAACCTGGTGTTCCGGGTCGCCGCGGGGAGCAGCATCACCTACACCGTGAAGTGGGACCGCAAGCCGAGCGCGCCGGAGTGCGCGACGCCGGCGGCGGGGTCGGCCGGGGCCGGGACGTATCTGGTGGAGCTGGCGGCGCCGGGGTACGCGAAGGTGCAGACGTCGTTCGTGCTGGAGAGCGACTGAGGGGGAGCCGCACAGCGATACGGCCCCGCCCCCCTTCGGGGCGCTCCACCCCGCCCGCTCAGACGTACCGTTCCAGGATCGAGCTCTCCGCCAGTCGCGACAGGCCCTCTCGTACGCTCCGTGCGCGCGCCTCGCCGACCCCGTCCACCGTCTGAAGGTCGTCCACACTGGCGGCGAGGAGCTTCTGCAGACCGCCGAAGTGCTCCACCAGGCGGTCGATGATCGCGCCGGGGAGACGGGGGACCTTCGCCAGCAGACGGAAGCCCCGCGGAGAGACCGCCGAGTCCAGCGCCTCGGGGGAGCCGGTGTAGCCCAACGCCCGTGCCACCGTCGACAGTTCGAGGAGCTCGGCGTGGGTGAGGGCGTTCAGTTCGTACAGCGCCTCGTCCACCGTGCGGGAGCGCTTGGCCGTGGGTTCGGGGACGTAGTCCCGGACGACCAGCTCGCGCTCGGGCTCGACGCCGGCGATCAGTTCGTCGAGCTGGAGCGCCAGGAGGCGGCCGTCCGTGCCGAGTTCGACCACGTACTCCGCGATCTCGGTGGCGATACGGCGGACCATCTCGAGGCGCTGTGCCACCGCCGACACGTCCCGGACCGTCACCAGGTCCTCGATCTCCAGCGCGGACAGCGTGCCCGCGACCTCGTCGAGGCGGAGCTTGTACCGCTCCAGGGTGGCCAGGGCCTGGTTCGCGCGGGACAGGATCGCCGCCGAGTCCTCCAGGACGCGGCGCTGGCCGTCGACGTACAGGGCGATCAGGCGCATCGACTGGGAGACCGAGACGACCGGGAAGCCGACCTGCTTGCTCACGCGGTCCGCCGTACGGTGCCGGGTGCCCGTCTCCTCCGTCGGGATGGTCGGGTCGGGCACCAGCTGCACGCCCGCCCGCAGGATCTTCGATCCGTCGGTGGAGATCACGATGCCGCCGTCGAGCTTGCACAGCTCACGCAGGCGGGTGGCCGTGAACTCGACGTCCAGGACGAAACCGCCCGTGCACATCGGCTCGACGGTCTTGTCGAAGCCGAGCACGATGAGCCCGCCCGTGTTGCCGCGGAGAATCCGCTCGAGGCCGTCGCGCAGGGCCGTGCCGGGTGCCACGGCGCTCAGTGAGGCGCGCATCAGGCCATCGGCACCGGAGCTCCCACCGGACTTTCCGGGAGCTGCTGCCCGGTCGTTGGCTGCCACTGCTCTCCTCCGGTCGCGGGGTCTTGGGCGCTCCCGTTTCGCACATTCGGTTCGTACGGACGGGCGAGACCAGGGCAAAGTCTACCGGCGCTCCTCCTCGTCCCGTGGGGCCTCTCGCCGACGCGAGCGCGGAAGGACCCTCAGAGCGTCTCCTATGTCGGCGACTTCCAGGACCTTCATGCCCGGAGGGATCTTGCCCGGGTCGCCCGGCACGAGTGCGTGGGTGAAGCCCAGACGGTGTGCCTCGGACAGTCGGCGCTGGACGCCCGTAACCCGTCTGACCTCGCCCGCAAGGCCTACTTCGCCGATCGCGACGAGGTTCTTGGGCAGCGGGGTGTCGCTCGCGGCCGAGGCCAGGGCGAGGGCGATGGCGAGGTCCGCGGCCGGCTCGGAGAGCTTCACTCCGCCGACCGTCGCGGAGTAGATGTCCCGCTTGCCGAGTGCACTGATCCTGCCTCGCTGCTCCAGGACGGCGAGCATCATCGAGACCCGGGAGGTCTCCAGACCGGACGTCGTACGGCGGGGCGAGGGGATCTGGGAGTCGACGGTGAGGGCCTGGACCTCGGCCACCAGCGGGCGGCGGCCCTCCAGGGTGACCGTCAGACAGGTGCCGGGCACCGGTTCGTCACGACGCGTCAGAAAAAGTCCACTTGGGTCGGTGAGGCCCGTAATGCCCTCGTCGTGCAGTTCGAAGCAGCCGACCTCGTCCGTCGCCCCGTAGCGGTTCTTGACGCCACGGACCAGGCGCAGGCGCGCGTGCCGGTCGCCCTCGAAGGAGAGCACCACGTCCACGAGGTGCTCCAGCAGGCGCGGGCCCGCGATGGCGCCGTCCTTGGTGACATGGCCCACCAGGAGGGTCGACATGCCGCGGTCCTTGGAGGCCCGGATCAGCGCGCCCGCCACCTCCCGCACCTGGGCCATGCCGCCGGGGGCGCCGTCGATCTCGGGGGAGGCGATCGTCTGCACCGAGTCGAGGATCAGCAGGGACGGCTTCACCGCGTCCAAGTGGCCGAGGACGGCGGCCAGGTCGGTCTCGGCCGCGAGGTACAGATGGTCGTCGAGGGCCTTGATGCGGTCGGCGCGCAGCCGGACCTGGCTGGCGGACTCCTCGCCCGTGACGTACAGCGTGCGGTGCTCGTCGCTCGCCGACTTGGCCGCCACGTCCAGCAGGAGTGTGGACTTGCCGACGCCGGGCTCGCCCGCGAGCAGCACCACCGCGCCGGGTACGAGGCCGCCGCCGAGCACCCGGTCCAGTTCGGGCACGCCGGTGGAGCGGGCGGTGGCCTGGCGGCCGTCGACCTGGCCGATGGGCAGGGCGGAGGTGGTGACGCGGCCCGGGGCCGTCGTACGCACCGCGGGCGCGCCGTACTCCTCGACCGTGCCCCACGCCTGGCATTCGGGGCAGCGGCCGAGCCAC
Source organism: Streptomyces sp. RG80 (assembly GCF_040446465.1). Lineage (NCBI taxonomy): Bacteria > Bacillati > Actinomycetota > Actinomycetes > Kitasatosporales > Streptomycetaceae > Streptomyces > Streptomyces sp. RG80. The sequence goes on from NZ_JBEAAJ010000004.1 coordinate 732,335, forward strand.
TTCGCCGTCTGCCAGCCGCACTCCGTGCAGCGGAAGGCGGGTCGGTCCTTGGCGGTCTTCGTACGGGCAGCCATGCACGAACCGTAACGGGCGACACTGACAATGCCGGTCGACGGCCATGAGCGCCTGACATTAACCGGCCACCGACGTCAAGAACAGGCCACGGAATCCAGGGTTCCTGTCCCCTTATGAGGGATCGTTTCACCCGTACGGAGTAAAAGTGCTCAAGGGGGAAGAAGGGGCGATCGCAGGCGCCCTACGGTCCACGGGTGATGAGCAGCAGTCCGGAGACCTCGACCCGCACCACCGGCGCGCACCGGGCGCAACGGGAGGCGCGTGACCGCGGTGCGGCACGCACGCTGGCGCAGCGCACGCCGGCGCGCTACGAGCCGTATCTGGACGGTCTGTTCACCTACTGCCTGTCCGTGCTGTGCGACCACGACGCGGCCGGCGCCGCCCTCGGCGACGTCCTCGCGCTCGCCGAGCGCCGCCGCGGTCCGGAGGCGGCCGGGGACCGCCGGGCGTGGCTGTACGCGCTGGCCCGCTGGTCCTGTCTGCGCAAGCTGGCCGAGGCCAAGCAGAAACGTCAGGCCACCCACGCGGCGGGCCGCCACAGCACCGCACAGCAGGCCGCCCCGCCCGTCTCCGAGGAGGTCCAGGAGGAGCGCCGGCGTGAACTCGCCCTGCTCGCCTGGCCGGAGGCGGCCGGAACCACCCCGGAGCAGCGCGAGGCGCTCGAACTCGCCGTACGCCACCACCTGGCCGCCCACGAGGTCGCCGCCGTGCTCGGCATGGACCTGGCCGCCACCCGCGAGCTGCTCGCCTCCGCCGCCTGCGAGGTCGAGCGCACGCGCGCGGCCCTCGCCGTGGTGGAGACCGGCAACTGCCCGAGCGTCGCCCGCCTCACGGGGGACCACCAGCTGGTGCTCGGCACGGCCGTGCGCCGCGAGCTCGTACGGCACGTCGACGACTGCCCGCAGTGCCGCCGCACCGCCGAACGCGCGGTCGTCGGCCGCTGGCCCGGCGCCATGATCACCCCGTCCGAGCTACCGGTCCTGGCGGCCCCGCGCGCGACGCTGCACGTCGCCATGGCGCACTTCTCCCGCGCGGCGGCGCCCCGCTTCGACCGCCGCGGCTTCCCGATGGATCCCAAGGACCGCGCGGCCCGCCGCGACCGGCTACGCGCGCGTGCCGTCACGACGACGGTCGTCGCCACCGTCGTCGCCGCCCCCGTGCTCGCCCTCTGGGCCGCCTACCGGGGCACCCCCGCCGCCGAGGGCGCCGAGGGCCGCTCCGCCACCGCGAGCGAGGCGCACGGCCCCGACAGCCTGAACGGCGAGACCACGGGCGGCGGCTACGAGAACGCCGGCAACGCCAGCGCCCAGCCCGCCGACCGCTTCACCAAGGGCACGAAGCCCGACGTGTCGGTGAAGGTCATCAGCGTCGCCGGAGCGGGCAAGAAGGGCGCCGGACATCTGGAGGTCGCGGCCGGCAACAGCGGCGACACCACGCTGATCACCCTCACCGCCACCGGCGACGCCCCGGTCCGCTGGTCCGCGAGCACCGGCGCCGCCTGGCTCTACCTCAGCCAGTCCGCGGGAACCCTGGACCCCGGCGAATCGTTGACGATCAAGGTGTACGTCGACCATCTGCGCGAGCCCTCGGGCTACTGGAGCGCGCGGGTGGCCGTCTCACCCGCCGGCGCCGTCGTCTCCATCGAGGGCTACGGCACCGCGCCCGCCCCGACCGACCCCGGCACCCCCGTCGATCCGCCCCCGTCCACCCAGGACCCGGATCCGACCCCCACGACCTCGGCCCCCACGGACCCCACCCCCAGCGATCCGCCGCCCTCGACGTCCGAACCGGACCCGACGCCGACGGATACCACCCCGTCCGACCCGGCGAGCTCACCGCCACCGCCCAGCGACAGCGGCGACCCGAGCCCGTCGACGTCGTAAGCCTGGTGGGCTTCCCAGGGCGGGTCCGGCGGACCGGGCCGCCTGTGAGAAACGGGTGCTGCTCGGCGGACCGGACGTCGCGACGCCGGCGTCCTCTGCTCCGACAGGATGCGGGCCGGCCGAATCCAGGTCGACCCGATCTGCTCCCACCCGGTCCGGGCGGACCGAATCCATGCCCACCGGGTCCATGCGCCCCGACCCAGGCCGACGGGATTCGCGCCGACACGATCCGCAAGCGAGGTCCAGTCGGCATGGCCCATGTCGCCGCAGCCCGCGCCGACGTGATCCGACCGACATGATCCGCGCCGACCGGGTCCGCCGGAAAGGTCCAGCCGACCGGACCGGCCGCAGAGGCCTAGCCGACCGGGTCCGCCGGATGTGGGGCCAGCAGGGGCAGCTGCGAGGCCAGTCGCTCCTCGCACAGCTCGACCAGTCGGTCGTAGCCCGCCTTGCCCATCAGCTCGGTCAGTTCCGGCCGGTAGGAGACGTACACCGGGTCGCCCGCGCCGTGCGCCGAGGTCGCCGAGGTGCACCACCAGTGCAGGTCATGGCCGCCCGGCCCCCAGCCACGACGGTCGTACTCACCGATCGACACCTGGAGCACCCGGGTGTCGTCGGGCCGGTCGATCCACTCGTACGTCCGGCGCACCGGAAGCTGCCAGCAGACGTCCGGCTTGGTCTCCAGCGGCTCCCGGCCCTCCTTGAGCGCCAGGATGTGCAGCGAGCAGCCCGCGCCGCCGGCGAAGCCGGGACGATTCTGGAAGATGCACGAGCCCTGGAAGGGGCGGGTCTGGCGGTCGCCGTCCTCGTCCTCCGAGACCCAGCCGCGCTCGGTGCCCTCGTCGTGGAACTGCCAGATCTCCGGAGTGAGTCTGGCCACATACCCGGCGACCCGCTTCTCGTCGTCCTCGTCGGAGAAGTGGGCACCCAACGTGCAGCACCCGTCGTCCGCGCGGCCCGCCTGGATGCCCTGGCAGCCGCTGCCGAAGATGCAGTTCCAGCGAGAGGTCAGCCATGTCAGATCGCACCGGAAGACCTGCTCGTCGTCCGCCGGATCAGGGAACTCCACCCACGCGCGCGCGAAGTCGAGCCCCTTCTCGTCGGCTGCCAGGGCCTTCTTCGCCTTCTTCGGTGACTTCACCGGCGACTTCGCCTGCGAAGAACCGGTGGAAGATTTGTCGGTCTTCGCCTTTTTCGTCTTTGGCACGCGTCCAGGGTAAGACGCTTGGCAAGGCTCCGGGGACGGTCGACCGCGCAGGTGGCAGTAGCGTTCCGTACATGAGACTCGGTGTCCTCGACGTGGGATCGAACACGGTGCATCTGCTGGTGGTGGATGCGCACCCGGGCGCGCGCCCGCTGCCCGCGCACTCGCACAAGGTGGAGCTGCGCCTTGCCCAACTCCTCGACGAGGGCGGGGCCATCGGCCCCGAAGGGGTCGACAAACTCATAGGAGTCGTCAAGGAGGCCCTCCAGGCCGCCGAGGACAAGGGCGTCGAGGACCTGCTCCCCTTCGCCACCTCCGCCGTGCGCGAGGCCAGCAATGCCGACGACGTCCTCGCGCGCGTGCAGGCCGAGACCGGCGTCGAGCTCCAGGTCCTCACCGGCGCCGAGGAGGCCCGGCTCACCTTCCTCGCCGCCCGCCGCTGGTTCGGCTGGTCGGCGGGGAAGCTGCTGGTCCTGGACATCGGCGGCGGCTCCCTGGAGATCGCCTACGGCATCGACGAGGAGCCCGACGCGGCGGTCTCGCTGCCGCTGGGCGCCGGCCGGCTCACGGCGGGCTGGCTGCCGGGCGACCCCCCGGACCCCGAGGCCATCAGGGCGCTGCGCCGCCATGTCCGCGCCCAGATCGCCCGCACGGTCGGCGAGTTCAGCCGCTTCGGCGCCCCGGACCACGTGGTCGCCACGTCCAAGACGTTCAAGCAGCTGGCCCGTCTCGCCGGCGCCGCCCGCTCCACCGAGGGCCTCTACGTCCAGCGCGAGCTGAAGCGGGAGTCCCTGGAGGCGTGGGTGCCGCAGCTGGCCGGGATGACGACGGCACAGCGGTCGGAGCTGCCCGGGGTCTCGGAGGGCCGCGCGGGACAGCTGCTCGCGGGTGCCCTGGTGGCCGAGGGCACGATGGACCTGTTCGGCGTGGAGAACCTGGAGATCTGTCCGTGGGCGCTGCGGGAAGGCGTGATTCTGCGTCGACTCGATCACATGAGATCGGCGTAGCGACCTACTCGGTCACATGCGATCCAGGTGGGGAACCCGGGCGGTACGGCGCACCCGCGCCCCGCCTATGGCACTCACCACAACGGCCATCAGGCGCCCCGCACCCCACCCACCCCAACCCTTAGGCTGACCCCCGTGGCAGAACCAGTCGTACGGATCCCGGATGCGAAGGTCGCGCTCTCCACGGCCTCGGTGTACCCGGAGTCCACGGCGACGGCCTTCGAGATCGCCGCACGCCTCGGCTACGACGGTGTCGAGGTCATGGTGTGGACCGACCCGGTGAGCCAGGACATGGAAGCCCTGCGCCGCCTGTCCGACTACCACCAGATCCCGATCCTCGCCGTACACGCCCCCTGCCTGCTCATCACCCAGCGCGTGTGGTCCACCGACCCCTGGGTCAAGCTCCAGCGCGCCCAGGCGGCCGCCGAGAAGCTCGGGGCGTCCACCGTCGTCGTGCACCCGCCGTTCCGCTGGCAGCGCCAGTACGCCCGCGACTTCGTGAGCGGGATCTGGCGCATGGCGAACGAGACGGACGTCCGCTTCGCCGTCGAGAACATGTACCCCTGGCGCTACCGCGACCGCGAGATGCTCGCGTACGCCCCCGACTGGGACGTGACGAAGGAGGACTACCGTCACTTCACGATCGACCTCAGTCATTCCGCGACGGCCCGCTCCGACGCGATGGACATGGTCGACCGGATGGGAGACCGCCTCGGCCACGTCCACCTCGCCGACGGCCGCGGCTCGGCCAAGGACGAGCACCTGGTCCCCGGACGCGGCACCCAGCCCTGCGCCGAGCTGCTGGAACGTCTCGCCCTGACCGGCTTCGACGGCCATGTCGTCATCGAGGTCAACACCCGGCGCGCGATGTCCAGCGCCGAACGCGAAGCAGACCTGGCGGAGGCGCTGGCGTTCACCCGTCTCCACCTGGCGTCCGCGGTGAAGGTGCCGCGGCCATGACCGGCGGCGCCACCGCGCGCAAGCGGGGCCGACCCCCTCGTACGGAATCGGCCGACACCCGCGACCGCATCCTGACCGCGGCCCGCGAGGAGTTCTCCGAGCGGGGCTACGAGAAGACCTCGGTGCGCGGCATCGCCAAGGCGGCGGGGGTCGACTCGGCCCTGGTCCATCACTACTTCGGCACCAAGGAACAGGTCTTCGAGGCGGCGATCGAGGTTGCGGCGGCCCCCGCACTGGGCGCCGGGGACGCGGTCGCCGAGGGCCCGCTGGAGGGCGTCGGAGAGCGTCTGACGCGCTTCGTCTTCGGCGTCTGGGAGAACCCGGCGACCCGTACGCCCCTGCTGGCGATCGTCCGCTCGGCGGTCAACAACGAGACCGCGGCCGCCGTCTTCCGCCGTATCGTCGCCTCCCAGCTGCTGCGCCGCATCGCCGCCCAGGTCGACCTCCCGGACGCCGAGCTGCGCGCCGAGCTGGCGGCCGCGCAGCTGGTGGGGACGGCCATGCTCCGGTACGTGATCAAGGTGGAACCGCTGGCCTCGGCGGACGTGGAGCAGATCATCGCGCGGGTGGCGCCGGTAGTGCAGGGGCATCTGACGAACCCGTGAGATGCCTGGGGTGTGTGAGGCGTCTGAGGTGCCTGAGGCGCCTGGCACGGTGAGACGGCCGTCCCGCATTCCGGACGCTGTGTCCGACCCCTGGATGACCGGCGTACGCTCAATAGCAGCCCTACCTGTCTGAAGGAGCGAGCGACGATGCCCGAGCTGAGGTCCCGCACAGTCACCCACGGCCGCAACATGGCGGGCGCCCGCGCCCTTATGCGCGCCTCCGGTGTACCCGGTGCGGACATCGGCCGCAAGCCGATCATCGCGGTCGCCAACAGCTTCACCGAGTTCGTGCCGGGCCACACCCACCTCCAGCCGGTCGGCCGGATCGTCAGCGAGGCGATCACCGCGGCCGGCGGCATCCCGCGCGAGTTCAACACGATCGCCGTCGACGACGGCATCGCGATGGGCCACGGCGGCATGCTGTACTCCCTGCCCTCCCGCGACCTGATCGCGGACTCGGTCGAGTACATGGTCGAGGCCCACTGCGCCGACGCCCTGATCTGCATCTCCAACTGCGACAAGATCACGCCGGGCATGCTCAACGCGGCCCTGCGTCTGAACATCCCCACGGTCTTCGTCTCCGGCGGCCCGATGGAGTCCGGTCGCGCCACGCTGGTCGACGGCTCGGTCCGTACGCTCGACCTGGTCGACGCGATGTCCGACGCCGTGAACGAGAAGATCTCCGATGAGGACATGCTCCGCATCGAGGAGAACGCCTGTCCGACCTGCGGCTCCTGTTCCGGCATGTTCACCGCCAACTCGATGAACTGCCTGACGGAGGCCATCGGCCTCTCGCTCCCGGGCAACGGCTCGACCCTGGCCACCCACACGGCCCGCCGCCGCCTCTACGAGGACGCGGCCCGCACGGTGATGGACATCACGCGCCGCTACTACGAGCAGGACGACGAGACGGTCCTGCCGCGCGCGATCGCCTCCTTCGCCGCCTTCGAGAACGCCATGGCCCTCGACATCGCCATGGGCGGCTCGACCAACACGATCCTGCACCTGCTGGCCGCGGCCCAGGAGGCGGAGGTCCCCTTCGGCCTCGCCGAGATCGACGCGGTCTCCCGCCGGGTTCCCTGCCTCGCGAAGGTCGCCCCGAACGTCGCGAAGAACCGCACGTACTACATGGAGGACGTGCACCGCGCCGGCGGCATCCCCGCCCTCCTCGGTGAACTGCACCGCGCGGGCCTGCTGCGCGAGGACGTCCACTCCGTCCACAGCCCCTCCCTCGCGGACTGGCTGAAGACCTGGGACGTGCGCGGCGGCTCCCCGTCCCCCGAGGCGGTCGACCTGTGGCACGCGGCCCCCGGCTGCGTCCGCTCGGCGGAGGCCTTCTCCCAGTCGGAGCGCTGGGACACCCTCGACGAGGACGCCGAGGGCGGCTGCATCCGCAGCGCCGAACACGCGTACTCCAAGGACGGCGGCCTCGCGGTCCTCAAGGGCAACCTCGCGGTCGACGGCTGCGTGGTGAAGACGGCCGGCGTCGACGAGTCCATCTGGACCTTCGAGGGCCCGGCGGTCGTCTGCGAGTCCCAGGAAGAGGCCGTCCAGAAGATCCTGACCCAGCAGGTCAAGGAGGGCGACGTCGTCGTCATCCGCTACGAGGGCCCCAAGGGCGGCCCCGGTATGCAGGAGATGCTCTACCCGACCTCATACCTCAAGGGCCGCGGCCTCGGCAAGGCCTGCGCCCTGATCACCGACGGCCGCTTCTCCGGCGGCACGTCGGGTCTGTCGATCGGCCACGCGTCCCCGGAGGCGGCGGCCGGCGGCACGATCGCGTTGGTCGAGGACGGCGACCGCATCCGCATCGACATCCCCGGCCGCACCATCGAGCTCCTCGTCGACGACACCGAGCTCGCCCGCCGCGACGCGGCACTCGGCGGGGTGTACGCCCCGAAGAACCGCGAGCGCAAGGTCTCGGCCGCGCTGAAGGCCTACGCCGCGATGGCCACGAGCGCGGACCGCGGCGCCGTGCGCGACGTCTCCAAGCTGGGCTGATCCCCGGGATCGGGTGAGGGCCGCCTCTCCGGAGGCGGCCCTTTCCGTGTCACCAGGCCGAGGGCTTGCGGGCGTTCACCGCGAAGACGGTGCCGTCGGGGGCGGTGGCGTAGACGTGGCCGTCGGCGATCACGGGCACCGACAGCGTGGCCACGACCTCGTCCGACTCACGGCCCAGCCTCGGCGGGGTCTGGCCGAGCAGAGTGCCCTGCACGGCGTCCACGGCGAGGAGCCGACCATCGGCGGCGGTGACGTAGATGCGCCGACCGTCGGTTACGGGCGCCGAGGCCTGGCTGACTGAGGTCTCGAGGGACCACAGCTGCTTCTTCGCGCGCATGTCGACGGCTACGAGGGAGCCGCCTGTGCCCAGGAGAACGACGAGGTCGCCGTGGACGGCGGCCATGGTCTGGTTCATCGGCACGGGCAACGTCACTCGCCGTGTGGCCCCGGACTCGGGGTCGTAGCGGACCACAGCTTTCGTCACGTCGTAGCTGCCTCCGTCAGCCGAGAAGAAGACGGCATCGGCCGAGGCGCCGACAGGTCTCAGCGCCCCGTCGAGCCGTGCGTCATGCGCGTCTCCCGTGGCCGGCTCCACCGTGACGATCCTCGTGCGGGTTCCGTCGGCGGATCTGCTGGTGGCGTACGCCCAAGGGCTGTCGGGGAACGACCCGAAGGAGGACGTGGTCGTCACGCCCGGTATCCGTCTGCTCCACCTGATGTCGCCCGTGGTGCTGTCGACGCCGGTGACCTTCCCGTCGGCGCCGCTCAGCAGCAGCACGCCCCGGGCATAGCCGAAGCCGCGATACGCCGACACGTCCAGCTTCCACCGCACGGTTCCCGAGGCCGGGTCGAGCGCGAGCAGCCGTTTGCCGGAGTTCGTCACCACGTGCACCAAGTCCCCTGAGAAGACCGGCGGTTCACTGGAGGAGGTGCTCTCGCCGAGTGAGCGCCGCCACAACACATGGCCGTCGGCCGGGTCGAGCGCCGTGACGAGCCCGGGCTGTGCGCACACCAGTCGCCGGGTTCCGTACGAGCACCGAGGCAGACCGCCTTCCTTCGCCTTCGGTTTCGTCACCCAAGGGCTGAACCCCGCCGAGGTGGTCCGTGCCGCGTTGTGTCTCGGGGCGGTGTCCCCGTCACCGAGGAACTGGACCGAGGCCAGCGTGACGACCGCGGCAAGGCCCAGAGCGCCGGTTGCGAGTGTCACTCCTTTGCCGGGACGCCACTTGCGGCGGCGAGGTTCGGGAGCCGGGGTAAGTGACTCGGGGCCGTGCGCCGCGCCGTCCCGCTGCGACGGAATGAAGGCCTGTGTGTCGTACGAGGCCGCGACCGACCGTAGCTCCCGCATCAACTCGTCGGGTGTGGGCCGGTCTTCGGGCTCCTTGGCCAGACATCGTTCGACGAGCGGTGCGAGATTCTCCGGTACGCCGGTCAGATCGGGCTCGTCGTGCACGACCTGGTAGGCGACGACGTACGGACTGTCGGAGTCGAACGGCCCACGCCCTGTGGCCGCGTGCACGATCACGGACCCCAGCGCGAAGATGTCGGCGGCCGGTCCGACCTCCCGTGGTCGCCGGAACTGCTCGGGCGCCATGAAGGGCGGCGTTCCGATCAACTTGCCGGTCTCGGTGCGTAGTTCGCTGTCCTTCGGCCGAGAAATACCGAAGTCGATGACCTTGGGCCCGTCCTCGGCGAGCAGCACGTTGCTCGGCTTGAGGTCACGGTGTACGACACCGACCCGGTGAATGTCCCGCAGCGCCTCAGCGAGCCCTGCCATCAGCTGGCGCAACTTGCCGGCCTTCATGGGTCCGTTCCGTTTCACCTCGTCGGAGAGGGTCGGCCCGGGAATGAACAGGGTGGCCATCCAGGGCCGTTCGGCGTCCGGATCGGCATCGACGACGGGAGCGGTGAACGCGCCGCTGACCCTCCGCGCGGCAGCGATCTCCTGTCTGAAACGCCCTCTGAACTCAGGATCCCTGGCGAATTCCGCGTGTACGACCTTCACCGCGAGCGTCATCCCCGAGGCGCTCCGGGCCAGATGTACGACGCCCATCCCTCCGGACCCCAGGTGGGATTCCAGGCGGTAGTGGCCGGCGTACTCCGGAAGTTCCGCTTCCGCGCCCGCTCCGGTGTTGTGCTGTGGCGCCATGGAACCACCCCCGTGCTGTTCGTCCGCGCGCGCGACGCACGGAGCCTAGTCGATGACTCGTACGAGACAGAGGCGGCTTGCTAGCGTTCGTGTTCGAGTTGCGCACGTCTGTTTCGCGACGTGTCGCAGGGGAATCAACGGGGCCCACGGAAAGCGTGGGATTCAACGGGGGAGGGTTTTCATGTCTGTTGACCGCGTGGAAGAGGCTGAGGGCGGCGAGCAGGAGATCGCCGTGACGGCGGTGGCTTCGGCAACGACCGTGTACTACTACCCGGTCGCTCCCGGCGTCCGGCTCAACGTCCGCAGCGGACCGGGCACCAGCTACTCCATCGTCGACGTACTCCCCGAGGGCGCGAAGGTCGCGATTCTCTGCCAGACCCCGGGCACGACCGTCGCCGGCCCCTACGGGACGACCAAGATCTGGGACTGCATCGCCAGTGGCAAGTACGTCTCGGACGCCTACGTGAGCACGGGCAGCGACGGCTACATCCGCCCGCGCTGCTCGCTCTGATTCCCGCCACACACCCCAAAGGGACGTCCATGTCATCCCCGACTCGCAGATCCGTGCTGCTCGCCGGTGCCACCGGCGGCTTCATCACAGTGCTGGGTTCGGCGACCACCGCCTCGGCGGAGGTGCGCTATTACTCGATCGCCCCGGGCTACCGGGTCAACGTCCGCAGTGGTCCCGGCACCAGCTACTCGATCGTCGATGTCCTGCCCGAGGGTTCCAGGGTCGCGATCACCTGCCAGACGCCCGGCACGACGGTCACGGGCCCCTACGGGACGACCAAGATCTGGGACTGCATCGCCAGCGGCGAGTACATCTCGGACACCTACGTGAACACGGGCAGCGACGGCTACATCCGCCCCCGCTGTTCCCTCTGAACCCCCACTCCCGCCCCACCCAGAGGACTCCCATGCCATCCCTGAAGCGCAGATCCGTCATGCTCGCCGGCCTCGCCGGCGCCTTCCTCATGGTCGGTGCGGCACATGCCGAGGCCGCTGCCGTCCGCTACTACGACACGGCCCCGGGCTATCGCCTGAACGTCCGTAGCGGGCCGGGCACCGGCTACAGCATCATCCGTGTCCTGCCCGAGGGCGCCAAGGTCCCGGTCTACTGCCAGACGCCGGGCGAGAGGATCACGGGCCCGTACGGGACGTCGACCATCTGGGACAACATCGACGACGGTGAGTTCGTGTCGGACGCGTACGTGCACACCGGCAGCGACGGCTACGTAGCCGGCCGCTGCTCCTGAACCTCACCCCCAAGCTCTGAATCTCTCCCCAAGGCACAGACATGTCATCGCTGACCCGCAGATCCGTCCTCCTCGCCTGCGCCACCGGAGCCTTCATCACGGTGAGCGGCACCACCGCCGAGGCAGCCCTGCGCTACTACCCGGTCGCCCCCGGCTACCGGGTGAACGTCCGCAGGGGCCCCGGCACCCAGTACCCCATCACCCGTGTCCTGCCCGAGGGCGCCATGGTCCCGATCTTCTGCCAGACGCCGGGCGAGAGGATCACGGGCCCGTACGGGACGTCGACCATCTGGGACAACATCGACGACGGCGAGTTCATCTCCGACACCTACGTGCAGACGGGCACCGACGGCTACGTCCGCCCGCGCTGCTCCTTCTGATCCCGCCCCCACCCCGCCCCCACTGACAGAGGACCACCCCCATGACACCGCTCAAGCGCGGCTCCCTCCTGCTCGCCGGCACCGCCGGAGCCTTCCTCACCGTCCTCGGCGCCGCCTCCCAGGCCTCCGCCGCCTCCTACGCCGTGGTCAGCACCGTGAACATGCGCACCGGCCCCGGAACCAGCTACTCCATCGTCAAGGAGATCAAGCAGGGCACGAACGTCACGCTCGTCTGCCAGACGCCCGGCCAGACGATCACCGGCCCGCTCGGCACCTCGAGCATCTGGGACAAGCTCGCCGACGGCGGCTACATCTCGGACACCTACCTGAGGACCGGCAGCGACGGCTACGTGGCCCCGCGCTGCTCGGGCTCGGGTTCGTGACCAGGGACTGCTGAACCCACTCGGAGCCCACGGCCCTCCGGAGCCATAATCGACGCGTGAGCGAAGACAACGGCACCCAGGAAACCCCCGCGGGCTCCGCACCCGGCCCCCGCCCCGAACCCATCCGCTTCTTCGGCACGACCTGGGTCGACCACGGCAACGGCTACCCGGTCCGCCGCATCGGTGCCGCCGTCGGCTCCCTCGCCGCCGCGGTCGCCTCCTGCCTGATCCTCCGCTTCGCCTTCCAGGGCCTCCAGATCGCGGACATCGGCGGCTTCGTCACCCTCCTCATGGTCGTGATGTTCGCGATCTGCAGCGCCCTCGCCTTCCGCCACACCTGGAACGGCTTCACCCGGCGCCCCGACCCCGACCGCCAGGCCTCCCTCCGCGGCCTGCTGGGCATCGGCTTCGTCGGCTCCCTCCTCGCCTACTTCTTCCGCTCCCTCACCGAGGCCCCGGGCGAGAAGCTCCACCGCGAGGAGTACGAGACCGCCGTCAAGCAGTACGAGAAGCGCACCTCCCGCCGCACCGGCAACCCGTCGAAAAAGCGCCGTCGCTCCTAGCCGGACCCCGCCTCACGCCGATGGCCGGACCCTGCTGCACACCGACAGCCGGACCCCGCTTCACACCGCCAGCCAGCCCCCGCTTCGCCCCCATGGCCGGACCCGTTCACACCGAAAAATCACCGCCCGCCCCGCCGAACCCAGTCACCATGGCGGTATGACGGCTCCCTCGCACACCGCCCGCGCCCACTCCTTCAACGCGGCCGCAGCCCAGTACGCGGCGAACCGCCCCTCCTACCCGCCCGCCCTCTTCGACGCGATCGAGGACCTCGCGGGCCGCCCGCTCACCGGCGCCCGGGTCGTGGACGTCGGCGCCGGCACCGGCATAGCGACCGCCCTCCTGCAGGCCCGCGGCGCCGACGTGCTCGCCGTCGAACCCGGCGACGGCATGGCCGCCGAGTTCCGCCGCAGCCACCCCGGCATCCCGATCGTCCGCGGCAACGGCAACACCCTGCCCCTCACCGACCACTCCGCCGACCTCCTCACCTACGCCCAGGCCTGGCATTGGACCGACCCGAGCCGCGCGATCCCGGAGGCCGTCCGCGTCCTGCGCCCGGGCGGCGCACTCGCCCTGTGGTGGAACACCGAGGCCCTCGACGTGCCCTGGATCGCCGACGCCGCCCGACGTGTCGAGAGGCACCTCGGCCTGAACCTCGCCAAGGAGAAGCTGGACGTCAACGCCCACGTCGCCGACCCCGCCGACCGCCTCGACTTCACCCGCCGCGAGGTCCGCTGGAGCCGCCGCGTCACCATCGACGCCCACCTCGCCAACCTCGGCAGCCACTCAGCCTTCCTGGTCCAGAGCGAGGAGTCCTCCGCGGCCTTCCTCGCCGAGGAGCGCGAACACCTGCTCCGCGCCTTCCCGGACGGCATGTTCGAAGAGGTCTACGACGTCATCCTGCTGCTCGCCAGGACCTGAGCCCCGCCGATAGGAACCGAGGCAGACCAGGGGCGTCTCACGCCGGCGCCCCTCCGCTCGCCAGCAACGCCTTACCCCGCCCGGCGGCCCACCCCTCCAGGGCCGCCGCGCACGCATGGTCCAGATGCCGCAGCCCGCCCAGCTCCAGCCGCACCTCCCGGTCCCGCGGCAGTGCCTCCAACTCGTCCAGCAGCTTCGGCAGCCGCAGGAACGTCGCATGCCCCAGCACCCGTACGACGATCCCCGCCTCGCCCCGGTCCTCGGTCTCCAGATGCACATGGCTGGCGTCCCACGCGGTCTTCGCCACCGCCAGCGCCAACCCCACCAACACCCCCTCGAAGAGATTGCCCACGACGATCGCCACCGCCGTCACCCCCAGCACGACCACCTCCCCACGATGCCCGCGCCACAGCACCCGCACCTCCCGCACCGGCACGAGCTTGCACCCGGCGTGCACCAGCAGCGCGGCCAGCGCCGCCACCGGAATCACCCCGAGCACCCCGGGCACGACGACTGTGAACAGCAGCAGCCACACCCCGTGCAGCACGCGGGACGCCTTGGTCTCCGCCCCGGCCCGAACGTTCGCCGCGCTCCGCACGATCACCGCGGTCATCGGCAGGGCGCCCAGCACCCCGCACACCACGTTGCCCGCGCCCTGCGCGATCAGCTCACGGTCGTAGTCGGTGCGCCGTCCGTCGTGCAGCCGGTCCACCGCCGCCGCGCTGAACAGTGACTCGGCGGACGCGATCAGCGCGAAGGCGATCACGGTCCCCAGCACGCCGACTTCCGTGAGCCGCCCGAGGTCCGAGGTCTCCGGGAGCCGCACCGCGTCCAGCAGCCCCCGCACCTCGACCCGTCGCACGTCCAGGCCGAACACCCCGGTCACCGCCGCCGCGAGGCCGACCGCGACCAGCGGCGCGGGCACCAGGCGAGCCCCGCGCTTCCATCGCGGCCACAGCAGCAGTACCGCAATAGTGGCACCCCCCACTGACAACGCCGTCGGATCGAGCAGCCAGGGCAGCGACACCAGCGCGGTCAGCTTTTCCAGCCCGCCGCCGGGCGTGGTGGCGTCGCCCAGCGCGTAGACCTGCCCGGCGACCAGGACGAGCCCGATCCCGGCGAGCATCCCGTGGACCACGGACACGGACACGGCCCGGAACCACCGCCCCAGCCGCAGCCCCCCGAGCGCCAGTTGCACCAGCCCGGCCCCGAGCACCAACACCCCGAGTGCCGCGACCCCGTACCGCTGCATGGCCTCGTAGACGAGCACCGTCAGCCCGGCCGCCGGCCCGCTCACCTGGAGGCTGCTGCCGGGCAGCGCCCCGGCTATCAGGCCGCCGACGATCCCGGTCACCAGCCCCAGCTCGGCGGGCACACCGGAGGCCATGGCGACGCCCACACACAGCGGCAGTGCCACGAGGAACACGACAAGGGACGCGAGCAGATCGGCCTTGCGTACGCCACAGCGCATGACTCGCATGACAGGAGCACCTCCGGTGATCGGCTGGAGATGCGCGGGCGCCGTACCGGGGGAGGGCACGGCTGATGGACGTACGCGGCATATGACCTCGTACTGAAATCCATTGTCGGGAACGGGAGTTGATCGTGCACCCGGTTCCCGTGACCACAGGAGGCATCAGGAGGCATCCGGAGGCATCCGGAGGTGCGCGAACCGGATCACCCGCCTCCGATCACGCCGCCGCGCGCCTGCGCCGCCGTACGCACCGGCTTGACGGGCTCCGTCCGCGGGAGCATTATTCATCACATGATGAATTACTCTCCCGGACCGCCCGACGCCCTCCCCGACACCCCGACGACCACCCCCGCCGTCCGAGCCGAAGGCCTCACCGTCGTCCGCGGCCCCCGCACCGTCCTGCGCGGCCTCGACTTCACCGTCCCGCGCGGCCAGATCACCGGACTGCTGGGCCCCTCCGGATGCGGCAAGTCCACCCTCATGCGCTCCATCGTCGGCACCCAGGCCAAGGTCACCGGCACCCTCGACGTCCTCGGCAGCCCCGCAGGACACGCCACCCTGCGCACCCGCATCGGCTACGTCACCCAAGCCCCCTCCGTCTACGACGACCTGACCGTCCGCCAGAACCTCGACTACTTCGCCGCGATCCTCACCCCCGGCCACGCGGCCGCCGACCGCCGGCACGCCGACGTCACCCGCGTCATCGACGACGTCGACCTCACCAACCACAGCGACGCCCTCGCCGGCAACCTCTCCGGCGGCCAACGCAGCCGCGTGTCACTGGCCGTGGCCCTCCTCGGCACCCCCGAACTCCTCGTCCTCGACGAACCCACGGTCGGCCTGGACCCGGTCCTGCGCCGCGACCTCTGGAACCTCTTCCACGACATCGCCGCCACCCGCGGCGCCACCCTCCTCATCTCCTCCCACGTCATGGACGAGGCCGAGCGCTGCCACCGCCTCCTCCTCATGCGCGAGGGCCAGATCCTCGCCGACGACACCCCCGACGCCCTGCGCACCCGCACCGGCTCCGAGACCGTCGAAGCGGCCTTCCTGCACCTCGTCGACGAGGCCGTCGCGGCCGGACGCAAGAAAGAAGAGACGACCCGATGAGCACCACGACAGCCACCACCCCCGTCGCCCCCGCCCCGACCAGCGCCCTCAGCGCATCCCGCACCATCGCCACCGCGGCCAGGGTCCTGCGCCAGCTCCGCCACGACCCGCGCACCATCGCCCTGATGATCCTGATCCCGTGCGTGATGCTGCTCCTGCTGCGCTACGTCTTCGACGGCAGCCCGCGCACCTTCGACAGCATCGGTGCCTCCCTCCTTGGGATCTTCCCGCTGATCACGATGTTCCTGGTCACCTCCATCGCCACCCTGCGCGAACGCACCTCCGGCACCCTCGAACGCCTCCTCGCCATGCCGCTGGGCAAAGGCGACCTCATCGCCGGCTACGCCCTCGCCTTCGGCACCCTCGCGATCATCCAGTCCGCCCTCGCCACCGGCCTCGCCGTCTGGTTCCTCGGCCTGGACGTCACCGGCAGCCCCTGGCTCCTCCTCCTGGTCGCCCTGCTCGACGCCCTCCTCGGCACCGCCCTCGGCCTCTTCGTCTCGGCCTTCGCCGCCTCCGAGTTCCAGGCCGTCCAGTTCATGCCGGCCGTGATCTTCCCCCAGCTCCTCCTCTGCGGCCTGTTCACCCCGCGCGACAACATGCACCCCGTCCTGGAGGCCATCTCCGACGTCCTGCCCATGTCCTACGCCGTCGACGGCATGAACGAGGTCCTCCGGCACACCGACATGACCGCCACCTTCGTCCGCGACGCCCTGATCGTGGCCGGCTGCGCCCTGCTGGTGCTGGGCCTGGGTGCGGCAACCCTGAGGCGCAGGACGCAGTAACCGACGTCCCGCCCTGCGGACAGCCGCGCCGCGCACCCACCCCCGGTGCGAGGATGAACCCCGGACGACAAAACCCCCGGAGGGCACCCGCAGCCATGACCCAGAAAGTCGCAGTCCTCGGCACCGGCAAGATCGGCGAAGCCCTGCTCAGCGGAATGATCCGAGGCGGCTGGGCCCCCGCCGACCTCCTGGTCACCGCCCGCCGCCAGGAACGGGCCGAAGAACTCCGCACGCGCTACGGAGTCAGCCCCGTCACCAACGCCGAGGCCGCCAAGACCGCCGACACCCTGATCCTCACGGTCAAGCCGCAGGACATGGGCACCCTCCTCGACGAACTCGCCCCGCACGTCCCCGCCGACCGCCTGATCATCAGCGGCGCGGCGGGCATCCCCACCTCCTTCTTCGAGGAGCGCCTCGCCACGGGCACCCCCGTCGTCCGCGTCATGACGAACACCCCGGCCCTCGTCGACGAGGCCATGTCCGTCATCTCCGCCGGCACCCACGCCACCGCCGAGCACCTCGCCCACGCCGAGGAGATCTTCGGCGCCGTCGGCAAGACGCTCCGCGTCCCCGAGTCCCAGCAGGACGCCTGCACCGCCCTCTCGGGCTCCGGCCCGGCGTACTTCTTCTACCTGGTCGAAGCCATGACGGACGCCGGCATCCTGCTCGGCCTGCCCCGCGACAAGGCCCACGACCTCATCGTCCAGTCCGCGATCGGCGCCGCCACGATGCTCCGCGACAGCGGTGAGCACCCGGTCAAGCTCCGCGAGAACGTCACGTCCCCCGCGGGCACCACGATCAACGCCATCCGCGAACTCGAGAACCACGGCGTACGAGCAGCCCTCATCGCCGCCCTCGAAGCCGCCCGCGACCGCAGCCGCCAACTGGCCTCCGGCAACAACAGCTGACGACGCCCGGCCGCCCTCCACCCAGGGGGCGGCCCAGCGCACGCCCTACGCGCTCACGGCGATATCCGCAGCCGCGGCCGCCGGCAGCAACCCGATCGCCCGATAGGCCGCATCGACGGTCGGCCTGGCCATGGCCCGAGCCTTCTCCGCACCATCCCGCAGCACCCCCTCCACATAGCCGGGATCCGCGCACAACGCCTTGTGCCTCTCCTGCACGGGCCTGAGGACCTCGACCACGGCCTCAGCGGTGTCCTTCTTCAAGGCGCCGTACGACTCGTATACACCGCTCAGTTCCTCCGGGTTCCCACCCGTGCACGCCGCGAGGATCTCCAGCAGGTTGGCGAGACCGGGCTGCCCCTCCCGGTCGTACACCACATCCCGCCCGCTGTCGGTCATGGCCCGCATGACCTTCTTCCGCACCACGTCCGGCTCGTCGAGCAGATAGACGATCCCGGGCCCGACGTCCTCGCTCTTGCCCATCTTCGAGCCCGGGTCCTGGAGGTTCATGACCCGAGCCCCCACCGCCGGCGGCGTGGCCCGCGGCACCACGAAGGTGTGCCCGTACCGCTGGTTGAACCGCACCGCGAGATCCCGCGTCAGCTCCACATGCTGCGTCTGGTCATCCCCGACCGGCACCTCGTCGGCCCCGTAGGCCAGGATGTCCGCCGCCATCAGCACGGGATACGTCAGCAACGACAGCCGCACACTCCCACCCCGCTGCCGCTCCCGCGCGGCCTTCTCCTTGTACTGGATCATCCGCCGCATCTCCCCGTCCGTGGCGACGCACTCCAGCACGTACGACAACCGCGCGTGCTCATCGACATGACTCTGTACGAAGACGGTGCACAGCTCCGGATCCAGTCCGGTGGCCAACAGCAACGTCGCCGCCTGCCTACTGAGCCGCCGTACCCGCGCCGGATCGTGGTCCACGGTCAGCGCGTGCAGATCGACCACACAGAACAGGGCGTCGGACTGGTGCTGATCGACGGCAGCCCACCGCCGCATGGCTCCCAGGTAGTTCCCCAGCGTCAGATGCCCGGTCGGCTTGACCCCACTGAAGACCCGCGTCATCTCTACTCCACCTCCTGGTCGAGACCGCCGACCCCGACGGCCGGCCCTCAGGAGCTCTGGAGGGAGATACGAGAACGGCCGCCGAAGCGGCGGCCGTTGGATGCATACGTAAGTCCGGCCGCCGTCAGGCGGCCCACCACTGCTGGGTGTACGTACGCGTCGTCATGCGGACCAGGGTACGCCTCCAGGGTCCTGCCCGGCGCTGAGTTGACACTCCCCGCCCCCATACGTAGTGTTCTCCGAGTTGTCCGACGTGAGCGCCGACTCCGGTCGGTCCCCGGACAGCCATTCCGCAAGTACCAACAACTAGTCGACTGCCGTCGATCCGGCCGCAGTCTTCTTATTGGCATGCGTATTTGCGAAATGAGGAATCCGCGTTCGAAAGGACGCAGCCCCGATTAGCGCGGGGCAGCGGAGTCCGCTAAAGTCTCACTCGTCGGAACGGCCCAACAGCCGGGAAGACAAACCCCGCTGACTGGGAGTCAGGCCCGAAAGGATCTGATAGAGTCGGAACCGCCGAAAAGGGAAACGCGAAAGCGAGAACCTGGAAAGCACCGAGGAAATCGGAACCGGAAACGGTCTGATAGAGTCGGAAACGCAAGACCGAAGGGAAAAGCCCGGAGGAAAGCCCGAGAGGGTGAGTACAAAGGAAGCGTCCGTTCCTTGAGAACTCAACAGCGTGCCAAAAATCAACGCCAGATTAGTTGATACCCCGTCTGAGGCCATCACGGCCGAAGATGAGGTTCCTTTGAAGAAACATACAGCGAGGACGCTGTGAACGGTCGGGCCTATTCCGCCTGACTGTTCCGCTCTCGTGTATGTGCACCCGATTACGGGTAAACATTCACGGAGAGTTTGATCCTGGCTCAGGACGAACGCTGGCGGCGTGCTTAACACATGCAAGTCGAACGATGAACCACTTCGGTGGGGATTAGTGGCGAACGGGT